>NZ_BAABWG010000001.1:0-1237356 GCF_040372165.1 Hydrogenophaga sp. 5NK40-0174
TGCGCCGGTGGCGACTGACAACACCAGGCTCACACCGGAAGGTGTTGCGGTCAGTGGAAACGTGATCACGAACAACACCGGCAACGGTGTGGACAGCGACCCAGAGGGAGATACTCTGACAGTCGACGGATTCGTGGTCGCCGGTGTCGCCGGAACACCTGTCATGGGGACGCCGTTCAACATGCCTGGCGTGGGTGACATCGTGATCAACGGCGATGGCAGCTATACGTTTACGCCAGAGGCTGGCTTCTCGGGTGACGTACCGGTGATCACCTATACGTTGTCCGATGGAACAGACACTGACACGGCAGATCTGAGGATCACCGTGATCGGCGGAACAGACACGCCATCGATTGTTGGTGACAACGAAACCACGAACGAAGACACACCGGTGGAAATCGACGTGCTGGCCAACGATGCGCCTGGCAGTGATGGCCCATTGACGATCACCGAAATCAATGGTCAGCCGGTTGCTCCGGGCACGCCAGTCGCGCTGCAGGACCCCGTCACGGGCACTCCGATTGGCACGGTCGAGATCCTCGATGGTGGTACCCCGGGCGACCCGACGGATGACACACTGCTGTTCACGCCTGCACCTGGCTACAACGGGCCGGTGGACTTCACGTATACCGCCGAAGACCAGGTTGGCACGGCACTGGAAGCCCCTGTGCATGTGGACGTGCTTCCGCAGAATGATCCGCCAGTGGCCACGGACGACGTGACCAACACGCCGGTGGGCACGCCAGTGACCATCGACGTGATGGGCAACGACTCGGACCCTGATGGTGATCCGCTGACCATCACCGAAGTCAACGGTACCCCGATCACTCCGGGCACTCCGGTGGTGATCCCTGGCGAAGGCATTGTGGCCCTCGACAACGGTGGCACGCCGGATGACCCAAGCGATGATCGTCTGGTGTTCCTGCCCGACCCGGGATTCATGGGACCTGCCACCTTTGACTACACGGTGGCCGATCCTGATGGAGAGACCAGCACTGCGACGGTTACCGTCAACGTGGGCGAAGACAATCTTCCGCCTGTGGCCAACCCGGACACCAACTCTGTTGGCGAAGATGACACCTTGACGGTAGATGCCGCCAATGGCGTGATCCAGAGCCCTGCAGGTCAGGATGTCGACCCGAATGGCGATACGCTGTCCGTGGCAGAAGTCAACGGTGACCCTGCCCTGGTGGGCGAGCCTGTGACCGGTACCAACGGTACATTGACGCTCAACCCGGATGGTTCCTATGTGTACCAGCCCAACCCGGCCACTCAGGCTCTGGGTGCGGGTGAGTCGGTGTCGGAGACCTTTACCTATACGGTGACCGACCCGTCCGGCGAGACCGCGACAACAACGTTGACGATCGTGGTCAACGGAGCCAATGACGCCCCTGTCGCGGTGGATGACTCGGAAGTGACGCCGCCGGATACACCGGTCAGCGGAAATGTTCTGGGCAACGACAGCGATCCTGATGGGGATACGCTGACGGTGACGGAGTTCACGGTTGGAGGCACGACGTATCCAGCTGGGACGACTGTCACACTGCCATCAGTGGGCGAGCTCATCGTCAATCCCGACGGCAGCTACACGTTTACACCGGAACCGGGCTTTGAAGGTTCTGTGCCGCCGGTCACCTACACGGTGACGGATGGCGCAGACACAGCCACGGCAGATCTGACGCTTCTGGTCGATGGCGTTGACGATCCACCGATTGCTGTGAATGACACGGTGGTCGGACAGGAAGATGAGCCTGTCACCTTTGATCCGCGGACCAATGACATTGATCCCGAAGGCGAGCCGCTTTCGATCACCGAGATCAACGGCCAACCCATCAGTGTGGGCAGCCCGATCACGATCTACGATCCGGCAGACGGAGTGACCCCCATCGGTGAAATGAGCCTGGAGCCAGACGGACGCCTGACGTTCGATCCGGTGCCAGACTACTTCAACACCACGCCGGTGCCGGTGCAATACACGGTGGTCGACCCGCAAGGCAATCCTGCCACCGCGACGATCAACATCACCATCAACCCGGTGAATGATCCTCCAGTGGCCGTGGACGACGGGCCGGTGCCAACTGTCCCTGACGAGCCCGTCAGCGGTAACGTGATCGACAACGATTCGGATCCCGAGGGTGATCCGCTGCAAGTCGTCGACTTCACTATTGCCGGTCTGCCGGGCCCGATTGCAGCTGGTACGCTGACGGTCATTCCGGGAGTGGGTACGCTGGTGATCAATCCGGATGGCGGATTCACGTTCGATCCGGATGCAGGCTACCTTGGCCCAGTGCCGCCGGTCACGTACACGCTTTCCGATGGCGCTCTGACCAGCACAGCGACGCTGAGCTTTGAAGACGTGGCGCAGCCACCAACTTCGTTGCCACCAGCACCTTCGCCGGCACCAGCGCCCACGCCTGCACCAGCACCTGCCCCTGTGGCAGTGGTTCCGCCGGCACCCGCGCCTGAGGACATTCGCCAGCCTGGCTGGGGAGATGAGTCTGAAACACCGAATTTGCCGGTGCAATATATCCCTTATCCTGCTACCAACTCATTGCACGTTCTGTACGCTGTAGGTAATTCTCAGACAGAAGCCGCGATTCGTGGTTCGATCACAGGAGGAATTCAGGCGGGCGCTCCGCTGATGGGTGAGGCAATGGCGATGCGGCCGGATGGCTTGCTCTTCCGCTCTCCGGACGAGCTCTCCATGCAGCCTTCGCTGTTTGTGCAGCACGCTGTGCGTCACGAGCCGCTGGATATGTCGCACACGCTGCATGTTCAGTTGGCGGTTCGCTCATCGCAAGTGGAGGCGGAAGTCCGGGATGCTGCGATCAATTCGCTCAACTCGGCCAATCCGGTCTTCGACAGCTTGCTGGATCCGTTTGCCTTGGGCGCAGCCGCGCCGGAGGGTAGCGAATCTGCTGTGGCTGAAGCGGCTCCTGAAAGGCCAGAAGCCGCCCGAAGTGTGGTTGCTGCAGAGAGCAGTGACTCGCTGAAAGCGGAGCAGATTGAAACCAATGTAGAGGGACAGGCTCAAGTGACTGACCATACGACCGAAATAGCAGTAGATAAGCCGAAAGCCGCTGTGGGTTTCCGTGCCCAACTGTCTCGCATGGCATCCGACTGGGGTGCAAGCACCCGACCTGTTACCCGCACTGCCGTTAAAAGCTGATCAAATCATTCTGAAGAGGAAATGACAATGAAAAAGAACCAAGCAATCACCGCTCAGCGCAACTCGCTGCTCGCGCGCAGCGCGGTGGTATTGGCGTGTGCTGCCGTCATGGCTGGCTGTAGCGTCGCACCCAAGGCTCTGACGGCAGATGAGGTGCGCGACCGTGTCAAGGAAGACACGGCACTCATGTACGAAAACCAGGAGAAAATTCAAGCTCCTGTGTCGATGGAAGAAGCGATCGCCCGTGCACTGAAGTACAACCTGGACTATCGACTCAAGCGCATGGAGTCGGCGCTGGCACTGGGCCTGACGGACTATGCCAGCATGGACATGCTGCCGCAGTTGGTAGCGTCGGCTGGCTATCGCGACCGCAACAACTTCAGTGGTGGCACCAGCATTGGCATTCTCGATGGAGAGGTCTCTGATCGTCCCACCAGCTCGGACGAGCGCCGCCACAACCTGAGCAGCATCGAGTTCTCCTGGAATGTTCTGGATTTTGGCGTTTCCTACTACCGCGCTCGCCAGCAGAGCGACCAGTTCCTGATCGCCGAAGAGCGCCGCCGCAAAGTGGTGCAAAACCTGATGCAGGACGTTCGCGCCGCCTATTGGCGTGCTCTGGGTGCCCAGCGCCTGGAAGCCAAGGCAGACGAGATCATGAAGAAGGCCAATGTGGCCTTGAACCGCTCACAGGAAGCTGAGAAACAGAAGATCATTCCTCCTGGCGTTGCGCTCAAGTATCAACGTGCGCTGCTCGATGCCACGACGCTTCTGAACCAGCGTCGCCAGGACCTGGAGTTCGCCAAGCGTGAACTGGCGGCTTTGATGAACGTGCCAAGCGGCGTGACGTTCTCGGTGGCCGAAGCCAAAGAGCTGGAGCTGCCCGCAGCGCCTCGCGACATGGACAAGCTCGAGGAGACCGCTCTGCTGCAGCGGCCGGAACTGCGCGAAGAGGATTTCCGCAAGCGCATCACGGCTGATGAGGCGCGCAAGCAGATTCTTGGCCTTCTCCCCGGTCTGTCGATCAGCTTTGGCAAATACCATGACTCCAATCGCTTCCTCTACAACAGCGGCTGGAGCGAAGGTGGTGTCAACGTGGCATGGAACCTGATGCGTCTGGTGTCCATTCCGGCCATGAATCGCGCCCAGAAGTATCAGGAAGAGACGGACAAGGCTCGCCGCATGGCGCTTTCCATGGCCATTCTGACGCAAACGCGTGTGGCTGCAGAGCGTTATCGCATGGCTCTACAGGACTACAAGCTGGCCGATCAGGCTGCTCAGGTGGACGAACGTCTGGCAGGCTACACACGTGCGTCGGTTTCCTCCAAGCTCGATAGCGAGCTTGAAGCCATCCGCACGGAAGCCAAGGCAGTGTTGGGCGCGTACCAGCGTGCCAACGCCTATGCCAACGCTCACATTGCCTTCGGACGACTGTACAACTCGGTTGGATTCGATCCGATCGCTGATGATTTTGAAGACAACAACCTGCAAGAGCTGACCACCCGTGTCGGGCAGCACCTCAATGCTGTCCAGCAGGATGCCTTCTCCATGTCATCCAACCTGTTTGGACGTGCCCCTTCCGTGCGACTCGACCTCGCCGGCATTGAAGATCCGATTCAGCAAGTTCGGATGAAGGCCATGGTGGCGGAACTCCTGAACCGACATGACATCGAAACTGAAGGTGGTCAGGGCCAGTCGCTGCGCTTGTCGTTCGCGTCCACCCCGACCAATGGTGTCGAGCGCGCATCGTGGACCTTGGGTCTGGTGGGCGAAGATGGTCAGGTGAAGCAGGAAGCCCGCTTTGCAACCACTTTGCCTGCAGATGCACGCCGTTCGATGTATGAGTCGAGCCTGATGGCGGCCATGAACGCCAAGCTCGGCGATATCAAAACCTGGCTGAACGCTGAATGACCTCCTATTTCTCCAAGTTGACCCTTCGCCGCATTCGGCAGCTGTCGGCGCCGTTCGCCCTGGTCGGAGCCCTGTCTGCCTCCGGCCTGTCGTGGGCTGCCGGCCCGGCGGGTGCTCAGCCTGCTGCTCCGGCAGCGACTGTGTCGATGTCCGAGCCGGTGCGTGCACTGGTTATCGCTGCAGGTGAGACCACTTTGGCCAGCCCTGTGGCTGGTCGAATCGTCATGGTCTATGCTGCCTTGGGTCAGCCATTCAGCAAGGGGCGCGTGCTGGTCAAGCTTGACTGTGACGAACATCAGGCCAAGCTGGCCATGGCCAAGGCAGAACTGGCCGCGGCCAACGATCAGTACGAAGCCAAGCTGCGGATGCAGGGCCTGGAGCAGGCCAGCGACGTGGAAGTCTCCCTGGCTGCCAGCGAAGTCGCCAAGAACAAGGCTCAGGTTGACTTGCAGCAGTTCCAGATCTCACAGTGCTCGATCCGTGCACCCTGGGCGGGCAATACGGCCAATCTGCATGTCAAGAACTACATGAGCGTGACGGCTGGACAGCCTCTGCTGGACCTGGTCCGGTCGGGACACATGAGAGTCAAAGCCAACGTGCCATCGAAGTGGCTCAAGCAGCTGGCGCCGGGAAATCGTTTTTCCGTGAAGGTGGATGAGACTGGCAAAACCTACGAGGCTCGCTTGCGGCTGATCAACAGCCGTATCGACCCTGTCAGTCAGACCATCGAGGTTGAAGGTACGATGCTGGAGCTCCACGAAGACCTTTTGCCAGGCATGAGTGGGCAGGCAACTTTCTCATCAGCGAACTGACCGATAGCAATGTCCGACACGCCTGATCTGGGCGTCTTGCTTCAGATCGAGGCGCGAGCGATGGCAGCCACCGGGCTGCCATCTTTGCGCTTTACCATTGTCAATGAGACACACGCCCTGGCGTCGTACCGTCAGGCGGCGTTGTTCGAGCAGCAGATGGGCCGATTGTCGCTACAGGCTGCCTCGGGCCTTGTCAGCGTCGCCAACGATTCTCCATTCGCGGTATGGCTGACCAGGTTCGCGCAACGATTGCCGCGCGACGGCAATGTGCATTGCCTTGACTTCGAGAATGCGGCTCCAGACGACAAGGACGGCTGGGAAGAGTGGCTGCCGGATCATCTGCTGGTGGTGCCCGTCAAGTCCGCCGATGGCAAAGAACTGGCGATCGCCCTTTATGCAAGGGAAACACCTTGGTCGGAGCAGGAAGTCCAGCTTCTTGGGCGCCTGCACCTGACCTATGCAAACTGCTACCTTGCGCTGAAGAACAGAAGACCGTCCGTATGGGCAAGGCTCGGAAACTGGTTCGGTCGCGGACGGGCCAAATGGTGGCTTCTGCTGCTGCTCGGAGCCATGTTTGTGCCGGTTCGACTGTCGGTTCTAGCCCCTGCGGAAGTGATTGCTCTGAATGCATTGGCGGTGGCTGCGCCACAAGATGGCGTGATCGGCGCCTTTGCTGTGGCACCCAACGGGCGGGTCGCAACAGGAGATCTTCTGTTCTCGCTTGATGACACGGTGTTGACCAACAAGCGACAAGTGGCCCAGAAGGCTCTGGAGGTGGCGCGTGCCGATGCACACATTGCTCAGCAAAGAGCTTTTGACGACGTTCAAAGCAAAGCCGAAGTGGCGGTAGCGCTGGGCAAGGTGCGGGAAAAAGAGGCTGAGCTGGCCGCTGTTGAGGAGCAAGCCAAGCGTGTGGAAGTTCGGGCAGATCGCGATGGGGTGGCCATCTTCAGTGATCCCAACGACTGGATCGGGCGTCCAGTGCAGACAGGTGAGCGAGTCATGCAACTGGCACAGCCGGAAGACGCAGGCATGCTGATCTGGCTGGGAACGTCCGATGCCATCGAGCTTGAAGAAGATGCCCCCGTGCGCATGTTCCTGCACACCGACCCGTTGGGACCTCGTGATGCCAGGGTGTTCGAGTCCAGCTACCAATCGTCACTTAGCCAGGATGGCGTGGCATCGTACCGCCTTCGAGCTCGCTTCAACGATGGTGAGCCGCTGCCCCGCATTGGCTTGCGAGGAACGGCACGCCTGTCTGGCGAATGGGTGTTTCTTGGCTACTACCTCTTCAGACGCCCATTGGCAACGGTGCGCGAATGGACCGGACTGTAAACGCCTCCGAGACCTTGTCGACCAAGGTCAATGTCGTCAAGCCCCGGCAGGCGCCGAAGCCGATACCGCTGCCCGCCATCCGGGACGAGCTCAAGCTGTTTGAAGCAGCCGCCAACCATGACGGAACGCCTGCCTGGATGATCCAGGACCCGGTAAACAACCGGTTTTTCCGCATTGGCTGGCTTGAATTTGAGCTTTTGCTGCACTGGGACATGGGTGAGGCTCGAGCAGCATTGAGTCAGATCAATCAAGCCACCCCTTTGAACGCTACCCTGGCGGACGTGAAGGAAATGGTCGAGTTTCTGTCTGACAACCAGTTACTCAAAGCTGCACAGCCGTCGGATGTGGGGCGTCTGGTCAGCAGGCTCAATCGACAGAAGAAGTCGACATTCGACTGGCTGTTTCACAACTACCTGTTCTTCAGAATCCCGCTGGTTCGGCCTCAGCAGAAGCTTGAAGCCTTGCGCCCATGGTTGCAATCAATGCCTTGGGGCCTTGTGGCATGGTTGATCATGGGGCTGACCTTTGTCGGCCTGTATCTGGTGTCGCGCCAATGGGATGTCTTTGCACACACGTTTGTCGACAACCTGAGCCTCTCGGGGGTGCTGGGCTATGGGGTGGCCCTGGTGTTTGCCAAGACCTGTCATGAGCTTGGACATGCGCTTGCCGCCACGCGATATGGCGTGCGTGTCGCTCACATGGGAGTGGCGTTCCTGGTGATGTTTCCCATGCTGTACACCGATACCGGTGAAAGCTGGCGCCTCAAGGACAATCGGCAACGGTTGCGAATCGCCTCTGCAGGCATGGCGGTTGAACTGGCTTTGGCAGGGCTGTCAACCTTTCTCTGGAGTATCACCAGTGACGGGCCTCTGCGAAACGGACTCTTTTTCCTGGCGACGACAAGCTGGGTCATGACGCTCCTGATCAATGCCAGTCCATTCATGCGGTTTGACGGGTATTTCATTGCCAGTGACATACTGGATATGCCCAACCTGCACCAGCGCTCGTCTGCCATGGCGCAGACATGGCTGCGGCGGGCGCTGCTGGGCTTTGGCGATGACTGGCCTGAGACGGTGCCGGATGCCAAGCGCAAGGCGCTGATCACCTTTGCATTGACGACCTGGATTTACCGTCTGGTGGTGTTTCTCGGCATCGCAGCGCTGGTGTACTACTTCTTTTTCAAGGTGCTTGGCATCGTCATGATGGCCTTTGAGCTGTTCTGGTTCATCGGCAAACCTGTTGTGAAGGAGCTGGCTGTGTGGAAAAGCAGAAAGGATGAGATCTTGCCTTCAAGGAAAGCTGCGATGTGGCTCACGGGCCTGGCAGGCCTGGTGGTTCTGGTGATGCCGTTTCAGAGCAGCATTCGAGGCGAGGGCTGGCTGCACGCCCGAAACCAGCACCTCATCCATGCGCCATTTCCTGCGCAGCTGGTCAAGCTGCCTGTGGCAGGGCCGGTGACTGCTGGTGCCACCTTGTTGACGCTCGATTCCCGTTCGTTGTCGATCGCACAGGATAGGGCCAGCGCACTTGCTCGTGCGCGAGAGGAACAGATTGCTGGCCTGCTCGGATTGCCTGATGGAGAGGCGCAAAGGCGAACGCTTCAGTCACAAAAGGCCATGTTCGAGGCGGAAGCGAAGCTCAGCTCTGACGAACGCGCGCGGCTCACTCTCAGGGCGCCTTTTGCTGGCGAACTGGTCGACATCGACCCGCTTCTGTCGGAGGGCGGCTGGGTGAAGAGCCGGCAGCCGCTGGCCATGCTGATCGACCGGTCAAGCTGGGTGGTCGATGCGCTGGTAGAAGAGGCCGACCTGGCCTTGATCGAGGTGGGCGATACGGCGCGGGTACGCGTCATGACCAGTCCTGACCAATGGCTGTCTGGCGTGGTCGAGGCCATCGACGTCTCGCGGATCAACTCACTGCCTTCCGAAGCTCTGGATGCTCAGCATGGTGGCCCCATCGTCACCGTTGAGCCGCCGGATGGCCAGATCAATGGGCAGGACATTGGTCGGGTCCCCAAGGATGCCCTGTTCAGGGTCCGCGTGAAGATCGACGAGCCCCCGGTGACGCATGCCGCCATGGCCGCTAGGGTCGTGATCGAAGGTGACGCGCACTCCTTGTTGGCACGGGCTACGCGACGCGTGGTGTCGGTTTTCGTCAGGGAGAGCGGTTTTTGACATGTTGTCACACACCCGGCGGTGTGTGTGCTTCAAAAACCCGTATGTGCGACTCTTGTGTCGTGAGATGATCGGTGCCTATGGGCATTGTTCGTGTCGCTACCTACAACATTCACAAAGGTGTGCAAGGCCTCGGTCTGGCGCGCCGGCTTGAGATTCACAACCTGGTTCATGCCGTCGAGCAGATCGATGCCGATATCGTCTGCTTGCAGGAAGTCCGCCTGAACAATCGCAAGTTCGAGCGTGTCTTCACCCAATGGCCAAGCCTGGGTCAGGCAGATTACCTGTCGCCTGAAGGCTATGAGGCGGTATACAAGACCAACGCCTATACACGCCATGGTGAACACGGTAATGCGCTGCTGTCACGGTGGCCGGTCCTGGGCAGTGGGCATGCCGATGTGTCGGATCACCGGTTCGAGCAGCGCGGCCTGCTTCACGTGCAGTTGCTGGTAGAGCAGAAACTGGTCCATGTGGTCGTGGTTCATCTCGGGCTGATCCATGCCAGCCGGGAGCGTCAGGTTCGCCGTCTGGGGGAGTTCATCGCGCGAGAAGTGCAGGATGATGCGCCCCTGATCGTGGCGGGTGACTTCAACGACTGGGGCGCTCAGTTGATTCGGCCCATGGACGCGCTGGGCCTGAAGACGTTTGAGGGTCTTCGGCTTCCCACCTATCCGGCCAGGCTTCCTCTCTTGCACCTGGATCGCATCTACTGCCGAGGACTTTCACTGAGAACGGCGCATGTGCCGCATGGCCGTGCGTGGTCCCGCATGTCTGACCATTTGCCGCTGATCGCGGACCTCGAACTCGATTGAGAGGCTGTCGATGTTGGGCGCGTCTTCCCCGCACTCTCTCGAGATGCATCCAGGGATGCCCAGCGCGCTCGGTCAGATGCAGCCTGGGCACCATCTGACGTTGCTGCAGGGCGGTGGCGAGTTCTTTCCCGCACTTGTTGAAGCCATGGATGCGGCGCGAGAACTGGTGCATCTCGAGACCTATATCTTCGAGTTTGCCGGTGGTGCGATCGGTGTGGCCGAAGCCATGATCAGGGCCGCCCGCCGAGGAGTGGAAGTGCGGCTGGTCATCGACGGGGTCGGCTCTCCCTCCGTGCCGCCCGAGTGGCGTGCAAGACTGAATGCGGCAGGCGTTCTTTGGACGCATTACGCACCGCTGGGCCGGCTTGGCCTCCTGATTCCCAGCCGCTGGCGACGCCTGCACCGCAAGTTGTGCGTGGTCGACGGCGAAGTGGGCTTTTGCGGCGGGATCAACATCATCGATGACCGCGATGATGTGGCCCTTGGCCATTTGAAAGAGCCGCGGCTGGACTACTCGCTTAGGGTGACCGGACCTTTGGTGACTGACATGGCGGCAGGGATGGAGCAGCTGTGGTGGCGCATGCAGGTGGTTCGCCGTATTCGTCGGCGAGAGTTCAGGGCAGCATGGGGTGTGGTCCAGGGCGATGGATCGTCGCCAGATCTCAAGAAACTCTTTTCGCGAAAGGACAGCGAGAAGAAGTCCTCGGGCATTCCCGCCGCGGGCGAAGGCGGGTCCTGGGTCAACAGTTCGGCAGCCGAGCTACGCGCGGTGGATGATGCCAGTGCAGCGCTGGTTCTGCGAGACAACGTCGGTCACCGGGCAGACATTGAGAAGGCTTACCTGAAAGCCATCGGCGAGGCGAGGCAATCCATATTGATCGCGAACGCGTATTTCGTTCCCGGACGACGTCTCC
This sequence comes from Hydrogenophaga sp. 5NK40-0174, assembly GCF_040372165.1. Taxonomy (NCBI): domain Bacteria; kingdom Pseudomonadati; phylum Pseudomonadota; class Betaproteobacteria; order Burkholderiales; family Comamonadaceae; genus Hydrogenophaga; species Hydrogenophaga sp. 5NK40-0174. Next base: position 11,125 of record NZ_BAABWG010000001.1, read on the forward strand.
GAAAAGCCTTGATCATGGCGCGGCAAAGAGGTGTCTCTGTTCGCTTGCTGCTGCAGGGCAAGTACGAAAACTTCTTCCAGTACCATGCAGCACGGCCCGTCTACAACTCACTGACACTTGCTGGTATCGAGCTGTTCGAATACGAGCCAAGCGCTTTGCATGCCAAGGTGGCTGTGGTGGATCAGCGCTGGGCCACTGTGGGGTCCACCAACCTCGATCCGCTTTCACTGCTGCTGGCCAGAGAGGCGAATGTCATGACAACCGACCCGCGTTTCGCGCAGCTGCTTTTTGCCAGTCTTGAGAATGAAATCGAGCATGCCAGCCGGAAACTCGATGCCAAGGTCCTGGCGGCACGTCCGTGGCGGCAAAGGGCGTTTGACCGCATTGCATTTGCCTTGATGCGGACCCTGCTGTTTCTGACGGGGCATCGCTATTGAGGTGCGGGGTCTCCAAGGCGACGCCAGAGACCATTGACCCCGTTGCAAGTGCTTGATTTTTAGAGCTTTTTGCACGCTTGCTCGCTCAAAGTGGTAGCATGCTCCATGCTCATGAAATCCGACGCCGACATGACGAAAGCCGATAGCTCCGACGCAGACGTGGGTGTGCCCGTCTCCGTCAAGATCCGCGAGCGCATCCAACAGGCGCGCAAGCGCTTTCACTCGAACGACAACATTGCCGAGTTCATCGAACCAGGCGAGCTGGAGAAGCTGCTCGAGGAAGTCACGGACAAGATGCAGGGCGTTCTCGACGCCATGGTCATCGACACGGAAAACGACCACAACACGGGCGATACGGCAAGGCGAGTGGCCAAGATGTATCTCAACGAGGTGTTTCGTGGGCGATATGTCACCGGCCCTGAAGTCACCGAGTTTCCGAATGCGGAGCACCTCAATGAGTTGATGATTGTGGGGCCCATTACCGTGCGAAGTGCGTGCAGCCACCACCTGTGTCCAGTGATCGGAAAGATCTGGATCGGTGTCATGCCCAACGAGCACACCAACGTCATTGGGCTGTCCAAGTACGCTCGAATGGCAGAGTGGATCATGGGGCGTCCGCAGATCCAGGAAGAGGCGGTTGTTCAGCTGGCCGACCTGATCCAGGAGAAGACGCAGCCCGACGGCCTGGCTATCGTGATGGAGGCCAGCCACTATTGCATGGCCTGGCGTGGGGTGAAAGACATGGACAGCCGCATGATCAATTCCGTGATGCGCGGCGTGTTCCTCAAGGACCCCAACTTGCGCCGCGAGTTTCTCTCGCTGATACCTCGCCGGTCCTGAAATCCATCTGACCTAGCCCATTATCTTCACCATGCTGGTTCGATTGCTCTATGTCAGCCGTGCAGCGGAAGCACACAGTTCAAATGCCATTGACGGCATTCTTGAGGTTTCGCGCGCACACAACTTGCACAACGGCATCACGGGTGTGCTTTGCTATGGCGGCGGGATATTCCTTCAGGCCATTGAAGGTGGCCGCTCTGCAGTCAACAACCTGTACAACCACATTGCGGCAGATGAGCGCCACCAGGACGTGGTATTGCTGCATTACGAAGAAATCAGTGAACGACGGTTCGGTGGCTGGACCATGGGGCAAGTGAATCTCTCCAAACTCAACACATCCATTGTGCTGAAATACTCGGAGCGCCCCGAGTTCGATCCTTACAGCGTCTCTGGCAAAGTGTCGCTGGCTTTGCTGGAAGAGCTGATGGCGACAGCCAGCATCATCGGCCGTGCCTGAATGCCCGCGCAGCTTGCAGTTGCGCTGAAAGCGGCGGCCCACTGTTTCTTTGGCTGAGGGCAGGATATGCCCTGGCAAGCGTTCGCCCTTGTTGTTCTGGCCGGGCTTATTCATGCTGGCTGGAATATCGTGGCCAAGCGGACATCGGGTGACGCGCGGTTTGCCTTCTTCACATCGGTCGTCATGGGCGTGGTGTGGGCGCCGCTGGCCCTCTGGGTCGGGCACGAATCGGTTCCCCATTGGGACTGGCGGGCCTGGACGGCAGTCACGGTCAGTGGGGTGGTCCATGTCATCTACTTCGTGACCTTGCTTCGGGGCTACCGCAAGGGTGACCTGACGGTGGTCTATCCTCTGGCGCGAGGCTCAGGGCCATTGTTGACTTCCTTGCTGGCCATCACATTGCTGGGAGAGCGCATCTCGCTGGTGGCAGCGTCGGGGATTGTCGGCATTGTTCTGGGGGTGTTCTTTGTCGCCGGAGGGCCTGCACTCTGGCGGCAAGGCAGGGATGAAGCGTCGCGCAACCGGCTGAGGGCTGGCGTCATGTATGGCTTGCTGACCGGTGTCTTTATCGCGAGCTATACCTTTGTCGATGGTTATGCTGTGAAAGTGCTGTTGCTCTCCCCCATACTGGTCGACTACATGGGCAATTTCGTGCGTCTGGCTGTGCTGGCGCCTACAGTTCTGCGTGACCGGGCGGAGACTGTGCAGTTGTGGCGCACGCAATGGCGGTCAGCGGCCATCGTCGGTGTTTTTGGGCCAGTGGCCTATGTACTCGTGATGTATGCCATGCAAATGGCACCACTGTCGCATGTGGCGCCAGCGCGCGAAGTCTCCATGTTGTTTGCGGCCGTGATAGGCGGCCACTTGCTGGGCGAAAGCGACCGCGGGGTACGCATTGTGGGTGCGTGTGCCATTGCGCTGGGCGTCGTGGCCCTGGGGCTTGGATGAGTCGTGGCGTCAACTCAGGAGAGGGCAGCCTCGATAGCGTTGGCTGGTCTTTGATCGGCTGTGATTTCACCAGTGCGCCGTCGCGTCGGAAGCCGGTTGTGACAGCCATTGGCCGCATGCAGGGCACGGCTGTGCTGCTGGGTGTCATCGAACGCTATGCATCGCTGGATGATTGGACGACGAGCCTGTCTGAAAACTCGAACTGGGTGGGCGGCTTTGACCTTCCCTTTGGCTTGCCCAGGGAGCTGACGGAGACGCTTGGGTGGCCTGCCGACTGGATGGCATGTGTGAGTCATTTTTGTGCCATGGACCGATCAGAGGTCCGATCCAGCTTCAAAGCCTTTTGCGATCAGCGGCCGGCTGGCGCAAAGTTCGCGCATCGCCTGACCGACCGCCCTGCCGGTTCGAGCCCCAGCATGAAGTGGGTCAATCCGCCAGTCGCCTTCATGATGCATGCAGGGCTGCCGGCATTGCTCAAAGCAGGCGTGTGTCTGCCCGGACTCCATCCTGGCGATGATTGTCGCGTGGCCCTGGAGGCTTACCCGGGAATGCTGGCGCGCAGCGTACTGGGCAGCACCAGCTACAAGTCGGACGACAAGTCCAGGCAGACTCCGCAGAGGCTGCTGGCACGCCGTGATCTGGTGGAAGCTCTGAACATGGGGAGTGCGCCGTTGTTGAGGAAATCAGGGCTGCGACTGCGCATGAGTCATGCCCAGCGTGACGAGCTGGTTGAAGACCCGACGGGAGACACGCTCGATGCTGTGCTGTGCATGATGGAAGCGGCATGGGCCCTCAAACAGCATGAAGCTGGCCATGCATGCTGGGGATTGCCACCGTTCGATCCTCTGGAAGGGTGGATTGTCTCAGCCGGGGAGCATTCCACCGAGAGCTGAAACCAGCGCAACGATGACCAGGGTGGCGAGCAGGTTGAGCATTGCGCCAGCCCGAACCATTTCGCCGATCTGCACATGGCCTGACCCATAGACAATCGCATTGGGTGGCGTTGCGACCGGAAGCATGAACGCGCAGCTGGCCGCCAGGGTGGCCGAGAACAGCAGAGGCAAGGGAGCCAGCCCCAAGCCTGCTGCCACCGCCGCGAGGACAGGGATGAACGTATTGGTGACGGCGGTGTTGCTGGTGAGTTCGGTCAGGACGATGATGAAGAGCGTGGCACCGAGCAGGACCCAGAGGTCGTTGACGCCGCGCAGCTGATGGAATGTACTGGCCAGCCAGGCGTCGACGCCGTTGAGCTGAATGGCGTGAGCCAGGCTGAGGCCGCCGCCAAACAGAAGCAGGATGCCCCAGGGAAGTGCTTTGGCGCTGTCCCAATCCATGGCGAACAGTCGGCGAGATGTGTCCACCGGGACCACGAACAGAAGCAGGGCGCCTGTCATGGCAATGACCGAATCCGTCAGACCCGGCAAACCCAGCCATTGACTCAGCCAGGGACGGGCTACCCAGGCCAGTGCCGTGCCGATGAACACGGCGAGCGCAATCCTCTCGCCCCGGCCCATGGGGTGCGGGTGGCTCAGGTCTTCGTCGATGGCAGCCTTGAGCTGCGCATCGAGGTTGAGGTGCATGGGGTACGCAAAGCGAACCAGCCAGAGCCAGGCGACGGGCAGCAGGACGAGCATCGCAGGGATGCCCACTGCCATCCAGTCTGTCATGCTGATGTCCAGACCCCACTGGTCGCGCGCGAAATTGGCGAGCACCAGGTTGGGTGGAGAGCCGATCAAAGTGCCCAGCCCGCCGATGGATGCGCCGTACGCAATGCCTAGCATCAGGTTCAGTCGCAAGTGGCGCAAGCCTGTCAGGGATTCGGGCGCGTCCGAGGGAAGGCGACTCCCGACCAATTGCGACACGCTCAGGCCCACTGGCAGCATCATCATGGCTGACGCCGTATTGGAAATCCACATGCTCAGCAAAGCGGAGGCCAGCATGAAGCCTGCTACCAGTCGGGTCGGTGCCGTCCCGACAGCTCTGACGATGCGAAGGCCAATGCGGGTGTGCAGATTCCACCGTTGAATGGACAAGCCGATGATGAAGCCGCCCATGAACAGAAAGATGATTTCCGATGCGTAGGGTGACAATGCGGACCGGGCGTCCGTCGCACCGGACAAGGGGAGCGCTATGGCGGGCAGCAAGGCTGTGACGGGCAGCGGAATGGCCTCTGTCATCCACCACAGGGCAACCCAGACTGCGATGGCTGCCGTGAGCCGGCCCCCTTGGGAGAGCGCGTCAGTATCGCTGGTGAGCCACCAGACAGTGATGGCACCCAACGGTCCCACCCAACGTCCCACCTGGGCAACCCGGTCGGTGAGTGCCATGGATGGGGGGCGGTCGTCAATATCGGGCATGCTGCAGGGCGGCTGAGTCAGGCTGGGTCCGGCAAAGCGTCAGAAGTGACAAGCGAGAACGGAGAAAGAGAAAAGGACAAGCCGTTCCCCAATTGTGGCATCAGCCAGCGGATGGCCGAGCTCAGGCATGGCAGACTCTGCGTATGGACAAAAGAGCAAGACTGGCAGTGTTGACCGGATCACTGCTGTGTGCCTCATGGCTGACCGGGTGTGTGCCGGAAAACACGGGCGGCGCCCCTCAAACTGCCGCATTTCATGGCGGCTATGACGCGCGCGTCGTCAAGGTAGTGGATGGCGACACGGTGTGGGTCAGGCCGGATGCGGGAGGTACCAGGCGCAAACTGCGTATCGTCGGTATGGATGCCCCGGAGATTTGCCAGGATGGAGGCATGCAGTCTCGTGACGTGCTGGCCAGGCGAATTCTGAACCGCACGGTGGTGGTCGATGAGGGTCGGAAGGACCGTTATGGCCGGCCGCTGGTGCGTCTGTTCCTGGGCGACGAGGACGTGGCCGCGTGGCTGGTCTCGTCCGGCTATGCGTGGTCTTATCGATACCAGGGCGACGAAGGGCCCTATGCGCTCGAAGAATCGATGGCCCGCGAAGCCGGTTTGGGTATCTTTGCCAATGCCGATGCGATGGAGCCGCGGCAATTTCGGAAGACCCATGGCCCTTGTCGCTGAACCCGGCTGGACGGAACTCTGAGCAAAGGCCTTTTCAGATCGCCCTCAAGGGGCCACAGACAGGGCAGCCAGGCTGTCGGGGCAGGGCAATGGTGTTGATCGCCATATCCCGGCCGTCGATCATCATGAGCTGGCCCACCAGTCGGGAGCCAAGGCCAGAGAGGATTTTGAGGGCCTCGGCCGCCTGCATGGTGCCGACCACGCCAACCAGCGGGGCGAAAACCCCCATCGTGGCGCACCGCACTTCCTCGACATTCTCCGTGGCCGGAAATACGCAGGCATAGCAAGGCGATGAAGTGTCCCGCACGTCATAGACGCTGAGCTGACCGTCGAACCGGATGCCTGCGCCTGATACCAGTGGCTTTGCATGTCTGACACAGGCAGCGTTGATGGCCTGCCGGATCTGGAAGTTGTCAGTGCAGTCGATGACGACGTCGGCCGTCGGAACCAGGCTTTCCAGCAGGCTCTCATCCGCGCGTTTGATGACTGGCACAACCTGAGGGTCGGGGTTGATCTGGGCAATGGCCTGCTTGACCGATTCGGCTTTGGGTTCGCCCACCCTGGCCAGGGTATGTGCCACCTGGCGCTGCAGATTGGTTTCATCCACCGCGTCGTGGTCAACCACGGTGATGCGCCCAACGCCAGCACTGCCGAGGTACAGGCTCACGGGAGAGCCCAGACCACCTGCTCCGATGACCAAGGCATGGGCAGAGAGGAGCCGTTCCTGTCCTTCCACGCCGAGTTCATCGAGGAGAATGTGGCGCGAGTAGCGCAGCAGCTGTTGATCGTTCACGTTGTCTCTAGGCGCCTGCGACGGGCGCTCCATCCAGTGGCAGTCACGCCCTGACTCAATTATTCCCTGGCTGCTGGTTCGCCCTCACCCTCGCGCTCGCCTTCTGGTTCTTCAGGGGATTTGCTGACGATCACCGGCACACCCTTGAGCTGGTTGATGGCTTGCTGCAGCTGGAAATCCTTGTCACTGCCGAACTCGGGGACCAGACGCTGTCCGGGGTTGTTCTTGGCTTGCTCTTCCAGGCGCTTGCGTGCCGCTTCGCGTGCCCGTTCGCGCTCCTGTTCGGCGGCCTTTTCTGCCTCGCTCAGGTTGGCATTCTCGGTGTTGTTTCCATCGTCAAGGTGTTTGACCAGGTCTGCTTCACGTGTGCGCAGCAGCGAGAACACGTTGCCCTCGGCTGTTTCGTCCACCCTCACGTCCGGCACGATGCCTTTGGCCTGAATGGAGCGGCCAGAAGGCGTGTAGTAGCGGGCCGTGGTGAGCTTGAGGGCAGTGTCCGGGCCCAGTGGGCGGACGGTCTGCACGGAGCCCTTGCCGAAGGTGCGGCTGCCCATGATGGTGGCTCGGTCGTGATCCTGCAATGCGCCCGCCACAATCTCGCTGGCAGAGGCAGAGCCTTCATTGACCAGAATGACCAGGGGTACTTTCTTGAGCGCACCACCGGTGGCTTCGGTCAATGCGGCGATCGGGTCCTGACCACCGCGGCGGAGGTAGTACTCAGGCTCGGCCTTGAAGATCGCCTTGCTTTCTCGGATCTGGCCATTGGTGGACACGACCGTTACGCCTTCAGGCAGGAAAGCGGCAGACAGTGCCACAGCAGCATCGAGCAAACCGCCCGGGTCGTTGCGCAGATCCAGCACCAGGCCTTTGATGTTCGGGTCCTGCTGGTACACGGCCGACACCTTGCGGACGAAGTCGGCCACCGTCCGTTCCTGGAACTGGGAGACACGAACCCAGGCATAGCCAGGTTCGACGACCTTGGCTTTCACGCTCTGGGTCTTGATCTCTTCACGAATGATGGTGACCGGGAAGGTGCGGTTTTCTGCGCGACGGAAGATGGTCAGCAAGACCTTGGTATCGGGTTCGCCACGCATGCGCTTGACGGCGTCGTTGATGGTCAGTCCCTTGACCGCGGTGTCGTCGATCTTGGTGATCAGGTCACCAGACTGCAGGCCGGCACGGAAGGCAGGGGAGTCCTCAATGGGAGAGACGACCTTGACGAGGCCGTCTTCCATGGTGATTTCAATACCCACACCAACGAATCGACCCGAGGTGCCCTCGCGAAATTCCTTGTACGACTTCTTGTCGAAGTACTGGGAGTGGGGGTCAAGGCTGGCCACCATGCCGGAGATGGCTTCAGAGATCAGCTTTTTCTCATCAACGGGCTCGACGTAGTCACTCTTGACCATGCCGAAGACAGCAGCGAGCTGTTGCAATTCTTCCAGCGGAAGAGGCTCGAGCGAACCGCGTGCCATGGCCTGAAGCTGAACTGTCGTCATCGCACCTGTGAAGGCGCCAATGGCCAGCCATCCGGCAATTTTCAGCTTGTGACCCACTTGCTTACCCATTGATCAATCCCAGAGTTCAAAATTTGTAGCGGAACAGGCCGCAGTAAACGGCCAATATACACCTTGGAGCATCTTGTCGGCGTTCAGTTCCAGACAGACTCAACAGTCTGTGCGCCAAAAGGCGCCCAGATCGCCCGATGCCCGTTCGCAGGGCCAGTCAAGCTTTGCCTTGAGACGCGACGGCAGCCGCCGCCTTGGCAGCGGCTTCTGCGTCGCCCAGGTAGTAGTGCTTGATTGGCTTGAGCTCGGCATCCAGCTCGTACACGAGTGGAATGCCATTGGGAATGTTCAGGCCGACGATGTCCTTGTCTGAAATACCGTCGAGGTACTTGACCAGTGCGCGAATCGAGTTCCCGTGGGCCGAGACCACCACCCGTTTGCCGCTCTTGATGGCAGGGGCCAGGGAATCGTTCCAGAAAGGCATGACCCGCGCCACGGTGTCCTTGAGGCATTCGGTCAGGGGAACGTTCTGAGGGTCGAGTTCACTGTAGCGGCGGTCACCGCGCTCGCAGCGCTCGTCGCTCGCCTCCAGCGCCGGTGGAGGCGTGTCGTAGCTGCGGCGCCAGACCAGCACTTGCTCGTCTCCATACTCCTTGGCCGTTTCTGCCTTGTTCAGGCCCTGGAGTGCTCCATAGTGCCTTTCGTTGAGACGCCAGTCCTTGACCACGGGCAGCCAGGTGCGATCCATTTCATCGAGCACATGCCACAGCGTGTGAATGGCGCGCTTGAGGACGCTGGTGTAGGCCACGTCGAAGTCCCATCCTTCAGCCTTGAGCAGCTTGCCGGCCGACATGGCCTGGCTGACACCGGTGGGGGTCAGGTCAACGTCGGTCCAGCCAGTGAAACGGTTCTCGAGGTTCCAGGTGGACTCACCATGGCGAATCAGAACAAGCTTGTACATGTGATAAATACTGGTTTTATGGGGTTAATTGGGGGTGCGATGGCGGGCTCGACCGTACGGTTTTGCGGTGCACTTTGGCTTTGTTTCAGCCTCCATTCTAAAATCTCAGGTTCGACGACTAAGGTGACCCCCGTGAGTTTCATTGTTGAAAACTGGTATTTGATTCTTCTGGCTGTTGTTTCTGGCGGCCTTCTAATGTGGCCTGTCATCTCTGGCAATGGAGGTGGCTCGTCCGTCAATGCGACTGAAACAGTCATGCTGATGAACCGCGACAAGGCGGTGGTGGTGGACGTGTGCGAGGCAGATGAGTTCGCGCAGGGCCATATTTCCGGAGCCAGGCATGCCCCTCTGAACGACCTCGAGAGCAAGCTGCCTTCGGTGGTCAAGAACAAGGCGACGCCGCTGGTGATGGTCTGTGCTTCGGGCGCGCGATCGAATCGTGCAGTCGCTGTGGCCAAGAAGCTGGGCTACGAGAAGGTGTATTCCCTCGCCGGAGGCATGGGCGCCTGGCGCAAGGAAAACTTGCCGGTCGAGAAGGCCTGATCATCCCGTTCAAGCGTTGTCACTTCGGCACTGAAGTGGCGCGACATCGCATTCATGGCGCCACCTTGGCGCCATTGGCTCAAGGAGGGTTCCTGCCATGCCTCACGTGACAATCTATTCGAGTGACTACTGCCCGTTTTGCACCCGGGCCAAGGCCTTGCTCAAAGCCCGTGGCGTGGACGACTACGAGGAAATCGTGGTTGACGGCAAGCCCGATGTCCGGGCGAAGATGACAGATATGACCGGGCGAACCAGTGTGCCTCAGATCTTCATTGGCGACCGGCATGTCGGCGGCTGTGACGACCTCTACGCGCTTGACGGGCGTGGTGAGCTGGAGCCACTGCTCAAGGCCGGTTGATCCAGCCTGACATAATGCGGGATTGACTTCTGACTGTCTCCGCCAGCAGGGCGGGGCAGCAATCACTGAAACCGAAAGACCAAGATGGCCGACCAACAGGACCCTACCTTCCAGATCCAGCGCATTTACCTCAAGGAAGCTTCGCTGGAGCAACCCAATTCGCCAGAAATCCTGCTCGAAGCCGAACAACCATCGGTGGACATTCAGCTGGGTGTCGAGGGCAAGCCGGCAGCAGACGGCGTCTACGAGGTTTGCGTCACTGCAACTGTTCACACCAAGATCAATGATCGCACGGTGTTTCTGGTGGAAGCGAAGCAGGCCGGCATCTTCGAGATCCGCAACCTGCCTGACGATCAGATGGGTCCCATCATGGGCATCGCCTGCCCTCAAATCGTCTACCCTTACCTGCGCGGCAACGTTGCCGACCTGGTCCAGCGTGCAGGCTTCCCGCCTGTGCACCTGACCGAGGTGAACTTCCAGGCCATGTACGAGCAGCAGCAGGCTCAGGCAGCCGCTGCCCAGGAAACCCAGCAGTAAGTCTGCCTGACCCACGGGCGCCCAGGGGTGCACGTGGGTGGCTTGTTTCATGAAGATTCTTGTGCTTGGTGCCGGTGCCTGGGGCACCGCCATGGCGATCAATGCCGCCCGGCGAGACGGGGCGTCTGTCGTCTTGTGGGCGCGCGACCAGGCACAGGCGACGCAAATGGAGCAGGCGCGTGCCAATCAGCGCTACCTTCCCTCCGGCCAGTTTCCTGCCGCTTTGCATGCAGTGGGTGGGGGATTGAGCGACGAGCTGATCGCGGACGCTCACCTCATCATCGTGGGGACCCCCATGGCGGCACTACGCTCCATGCTGGAGCGTTTGCAGCATGTGCGGGTGCCGGTGGCCTGGCTGTGCAAAGGGTTTGAGGCTCCTCAGGCAGAAGGACAAACGGGCCTGTTAGGGCATGAGGTTCATGCCCGGGTAGCGCCAAATGTGCCGGCTGGCGTCCTCAGTGGCCCCAGTTTCGCGCAGGAAGTGGCCGCCGGGAAGCCCACGGCCCTGGTGGCTGCCAGTGCTCATGCGCATGTTCGGGAAGCGCTTGTCAGCGCCTTTCACGGACCTGCTTTGCGGGTCTATGCCAACGACGACCTGGCTGGTGTAGAGGTTGGCGGTGCGGTCAAGAATGTTCTGGCCATTGCCACTGGCCTCTGCGATGGGCTGTCACTGGGGCTCAACGCCCGAGCCGCGCTTGTCACACGTGGGCTGGCCGAAATGTCCCGTTTGGGGATGGCGCTTGGGGCTCGGGCAGAGACCTTCATGGGCCTGTCCGGCCTGGGAGATCTGGTACTGACTGCTACCGGTGACCTGTCCCGCAACCGGCGGGTCGGTCAGTTGCTCGCCCAAGGGCTGACCCTGAGCGACGCTGTCAAATCACTCGGACATGTGGCCGAAGGCGTCTACAGCGCCCGCACCGTTGTACAGCGTGCCCGTGCAGTAGGCGTCGAGATGCCCATCAGCGAGGGCGTCGTGGCGCTTCTCGAAGGGCAGGTTGCACCCCAGGATGCCGTGGCGGCCCTGATGGGGCGAGACCCGAAAGACGAAAGCAGTTGATGCCGGCTGTCTGGTGCAGTGTGGCCACGGCGCCTGCTCCAGCTTTGCGAACTCAGATCTCCATGTTGTCGATCAGTCGGGTAGTGCCCAGGCGGGCTGCCCCCAGAACGACCAGGCTGGCAGGTTTGATTGCGTCGTTCGCGTCTGGCAATTGCAGGTCGGATCTGCGTCGAACAGTGAGGTAGTCGGGCGCCCACCCTCGCGCTGTCAAGGCCGCCATGGCGCGCTCCTCCAGGCCAGCGAGAGTCCCGGGCAATGCTCCGCCCGCTGACAGGGCGTCGCGCGCCAGGTCTCTCAGTGTGAGGGAGAGGTGCAGTGCCTCTTTGCGCTCGTCGTCGCTCAGGTAGCTGTTGCGAGAGCTCAGTGCGAGTCCGTCCACGGTTCGTTGCGTCTCGCCGCCGACGATGGTGATGCCCATGTTCAGCTGATGCACCATCTGGCGCAAGACCATTTGCTGCTGATAGTCCTTCTTGCCAAACACGGCGAACCGCTCGCCCTTGGCCTCGGCAAACACACAGTTGAACAATTTGCTGACCACGCTGCAGACGCCGGTAAAGAACCCAGGACGAAAGTGGCCTTCCAGAATATTGGCAAGAGACTCCGGAGGCTGCACGAGAAACCCCTGCTTCTGAGGATACAGTTCCTTCTCGGAAGGGGCAAAAACGACGTCACAACCCTCGGCCTCGAGTTTGGCGCAATCGGCTTCAAGCGTGCGGGGGTAGGTATCGAAATCCTCGTGAGGGGCAAACTGAAGGCGGTTGACGAAGATGCTCGCTACACGAACATCGCCCAGGCCTCGGGCGGTGCTCATCAGGTGCAGGTGTCCTTCATGGAGGTTGCCCATGGTGGGCACGAAGGACGGAGAGGAGAAGGGTGCCAGCGCGGCGCGCAAATCGGCGATCGTGTGGACGACTTTCATGACTTTTCGGTTCACCAGTTCAGCGTGAACCCGGAATTATCCACGAAGGGCAGTCAATGCAGTTTCAATGCGCGACAGTACCGGTGGTTCGCCTGGTGTCCATGAACCCTGTCCACTGCCCGGTTACCAGGCGTGCTTTTCGTTGTCCGGGAAGCTCCCGTCCTTGACGGCCTTCACATAGGCGGCCATGGCGTCGCGCACGCTCGTCTGGCCTTCCATGAAGTTGCGAACAAATTTGGGGTTCTTGCCGAGGTTGATGCCCAGCATGTCGTGCATGACCAGAACCTGGCCGGCGGTGCCATTGCCCGCTCCAATGCCGATGGTGTGGCAAGTCTTCAGTGACTCGGTGATCTCGGTGGACAGTCCGGCAGGCACCATCTCCAGCACCAGCATGGCGGCGCCAGCGTCTTCCAGTTCTTTGGCCTGCTGGCGCAAGACTCGGGCGGAGGCGTCCTCTCGGCCCTGTACCCGGTAGCCGCCAAGGGAATGGACGGTTTGCGGTGTCAGGCCGAGGTGGGCGCAGACGGGAATGCCGCGTTCGACCAGGAAACGCACGGTCTCTGCTGTCCAGCCGCCACCTTCGAGTTTGACCATGTGGGCGCCAGCGTGCAGCAGCTGTGCTGCGCTTCGCATGGCTTGCTCTTTGGACTCGTGATAGCTGCCGAAGGGGAGGTCGCCTACCACCCAGGCCGTTCCCTGTACGCGCAAAAGGCCTCGCACCACGCTTTCAGTGTGATACACCATGGTCTCGAGCGTGACTCCGCTGGTGCTGGACAAGCCCTGGCAGACCATGCCCAGCGAGTCACCGACCAGAATGCACTCCACGCCAGCTGCGTCTGCCACGGCAGCGAAGGTGGCATCGTAGGAGGTCAGCATGGTGATCTTCTCCCCACGTGCCCGCATTTCTGCCAGGCGGGGCAGGCTGACCGGTTTGCGCTGAGGAAGCGGTGAAGCTGATGGCAGCGTGCCGTATGGCGTGCCGGTGGTCGGTGTTGTCATGTCATGTCCCTCTGGGCTGGTATTCCTTCGGCGCACTATAGTCCATGGCGGTTTTGAATCCCGGTATGCTTGAGCACCATGAAACACTTCTCTGACTTTTCACCGGCGGATCTGGCGGATGTGGCTCGCGCTGATGTGCAGCGGGCCCTGGCAGAGGACGTCGGTCCCGGTGACCTGACGGCTGCCCTTGTACCGGCGAACAAGCGGGTCAAGGCGCGTATCGTGGCGCGGGAGGCGGCAGTGGTCTGCGGCAGGCCATGGGTGTTGGGTGCTGTGGCGGCCTGCGATCCTTCGGCGGAACTGCACTGGCACGTGGCCGAAGGCCAGCGCTGTGAGCCTGATCAGGTGGTGCTGGAGCTCGAAGGCAACGCCCGGGGTCTGCTGACCGCGGAACGTACAGCACTGAATTACCTGCAGACCCTCTCGGCGGTTGCGACCAAGACGGCGACCTTTGTCGCTGCTGTCGATGGCACCAAGGCTGCGATCGTGGATACGCGCAAGACCCTGCCGGGCTTGCGGTTGGCGCAAAAATACGCGGTCAAGACTGGTGGAGGTGTCAATCACCGTATCGGCCTGTATGACGCTGTGCTGATCAAGGAAAACCACATTGCTGCGGCCGGGGGCGTCTCCGCCGTGCTGGATCAGGTGCGAGCCACCGTGCCCGATGCGCGTTTTATCGAGATTGAGGTCGAAACGCTGGAGCAGCTGGACGAAGCCCTGGCGTGCGGCGCTGAGATGGTGTTGCTCGACAACATGGACATTCCTACGCTCAACGAGGCCGTGCGGCGCAATGCCGGCAAGGCCATTCTGGAAATATCAGGCGGAGTGAACCTTGAGAGTGTTCGCGCTCTGGCCGAAACCGGGGTAGACCGGATTTCCATTGGCGCGCTGACCAAGGACGTCAAGGCCACGGACTATTCGATGCGCTTTGACGGCCTGTGATGCCCGCTGGCGCCCGGCGACAAGAAAACACACTTACGGATTGAACGCGATGAATACGACGACCCTGGAGACCAGTGTCATTGATGTGGAATACGAGCAGCCTGCGTGCCCGACACGCCATGCGTGGGCCCGCGTGCCGGTGGAGCCGGGGCCTGCTGAGCGCGAAGCCCTCAAGGCCCGTATCCGCCACTTGCTCAAGGAGCGCAACGCCGTCATGGTGTCGCACTACTATGTCCACCCGGACTTGCAGGACCTGGCGGTGGAAACAGGCGGGATCGTCAGCGACTCGCTCGAGATGGCCCGCTTTGGCCGTGATCATGCCGCGCAGACGCTGGTGGTGTCCGGCGTCCGTTTCATGGGTGAGACGGCCAAAATCCTGAGCCCGGAAAAGACCATTCTGATGCCGGATCTGGATGCGACCTGCTCTCTGGATCTGGGTTGCCCGATCGATGATTTCAGCGCATTTTGCGACCAGCACCCGGATCGCACCGTGGTCGTCTACGCCAACACCAGTGCGGCCGTGAAGGCTCGCTCGGACTGGCTGGTGACCTCAAGCTGTGCACTGGATATCGTCAGTGCCCTCAAGAACAAAGGCCACAAGATTCTGTGGGGCCCCGACAAGCACCTGGGCGGTTATATCCAGCGTGAAACCGGTGCTGACATGGTCATGTGGGCAGGGTCGTGTATCGTTCACGACGAGTTCAAGGCCTTTGAACTCGAAGCCCTGAAGAAAGAACACCCCAAGGCCAAGATCCTGGTGCACCCGGAGAGCCCTGCTGAAGTGGTCAAGCTGGCCGATGCGGTCGGTTCCACGTCTGCCATTCTCAATGCCGCCAAGACCATGGACGCCAAGGAGTTCATCGTGGCCACGGACAACGGCATGATGCACGTGCTGCGTCAGCAGAACCCGGGCAAGGTGTTCATTGAAGCGCCGACCGCTGGCAACAGTGCTACCTGCAAGAGCTGTGCGCATTGCCCCTGGATGGCCATGAACGGCCTGGCTGGCGTGGCCAAGGTGCTGGCAGAGGGCAGCAACCGCATCGAAGTGGATGCTGCCCTGATTGATCGCGCACGCTTGCCGATCGACCGCATGTTGGCATTCACGGCTGCGCACAAGTCGGGGCAGGATGCCGGTGCTCTGGTGCCGAATATCGGGGCGGCCTGACGCCTGACGTCTCGCGGTTGCCACCCGTGCAAAAAAAGAACCCGCCTATGAGGCGGGTTCTTTTTTGTATTGGCTGCTGGTGCTACCAGGGATTGCTCAGGTTGGAACCTTCTTGAGCATTTCCAGGCCAACCTTGCCGTCAGCGATCTCGCGCAGCGCGGTGACTGCAGGCTTGTTCTTGCTTTCGATCTTGGGTGCGTGACCCTGGCTGAGCATGCGGGCACGATACGTAGCGGCCAGCACCAGCTGAAAGCGGTTGGGGATTTGTTCCAGGCAGTCTTCGACGGTAATGCGGGCCATGATCGATCGGGCTTTCGGTCAGGTAGAAATATGAAGGGAATCAGGGGATGTTCAGCGCGGCGAAGGTGTCGCTTCGGGCGTTGCGCTGAGCGACGAACTTCAGTCGCTGCGCATGGACGATGGCCTTGAGGTCAAACAAGGCGCGCTCGAACAACTCATTGATTATAACGAAATCGAACTGCTGTGCGTGGGCCATTTCGTCCGCTGCGTTTTTCAGGCGGAGCTCAATGACCTCGGCGCTGTCTTCGTCGCGCCGCTCCAGGCGAGAACGAAGCTCCTCCCAGCTGGGGGGCAGGATGAAAATGAGGATGGCATTGGGGAAGATGGTTTTCACCTGCATGGCGCCTTGGAAATCGATTTCCAGCACGACATCACCGCCTTGTGCGATGCGCTGTTCGATGGTGGCCTTGGACGTGCCGTACCGATTGCCATGGACCATGGCCCATTCCAGGAATGAACCCTGCTCAACCATCTGGTCAAAGGTTTCATTACTGACAAAGTAGTACTCCCTGCCGTGCACTTCTTGTCCGCGGGGCGGTCGGGTGGTGTGGGAGACAGAAGGGGCGACTTGCTTGTCCAGCTCCAGCAAAGCCCTGACCAGGCTCGATTTGCCGGCGCCGCTAGGGGCCGCCACCACAAAGAGATTTCCGAGGTAGTCCATCTGAGGATTTTAGATCACCCCCGCCGCGCTGCGCGCGTCCCCCTCAAGGGGGCGGCGCGTTGCGGACCGGGGGGCCCGGATCCGCCGCGCCCTTGGCTTGGCTGCGCCGCCTCACTTGAGGCGGCTTTGGGCACCCAAAGGTTCGCGGTTTCAAGTCACGGACAGGTTCGCTCAAGACCGTTAGGTTGCCGCAAAACCCCAGGCAAACAAAAAGCCACCTCAAGTGAGGTGGCGCAGAAACCCCCAAGTTGCGACGGGTCCGGGTCCCCCGGCCCGTACGCAACGTCCCCCGGTGGGGAGGCTGCGAGCAGCGGGAAAGGGGCTTAGGTCGTGGCGGTGCCCATCCAAGGCGACTGGTTTGATGCAGCCTCGCAGGCAAACAAAAAGCCACCTCAAGTGAGGTGGCGCAGAAAATCCCAGGTTGCGACGGGTCCGGGTCCCCCGGCCCGTACGCAACGTCCCCCAGTGGGGGACGGCGCGCAGCGCCGCAGGGGGCGTCATAGTCACTCGATGTTCTGCACCTGCTCGCGCATCTGTTCGATCAGGACCTTCATGTCGACCGAAATGCGGGTGAGTTCCAGGCTGGATGATTTGGAGCCCAGAGTGTTCGCTTCCCGGTGCAGCTCCTGAATCAGGAAGTCCAGGCGTTTGCCCAGGTTGCCCCCCTTCTTGAGCAGCCGTTCGATCTCGCTCAGGTGTGCGTCAAGACGTGTCAGCTCTTCTGCCACGTCGATGCGGATGGCGTAGGCGGTGGCTTCAGTCATGGCCCTGTCCTGGGCTTGCTCGCTGTTGACCTGGCTGGTGGCTGTGGCGCCCATGGCTTCCTGCCAGCGATCGAGGAAACGCTGGCGTTGCTGTTCGACCAGCGCCGGAATCAGCGGGCCTGCCTCCTTGGCGAGCGTCTTGAGTTGATTGATGCGATCGAGAAGCATGGCCGTGAGCCGCTGGCCTTCACGCTCTCTGGCCTCAATCAGTCCGTCGATGGCTTCGTCCGCCTGTGCCAGCAAGGCTTCGATGAGCTCGCGGCCGCCTTTTCCCGTTTGCGGCTTGCCGCACAATTGCAGCACTTCACCGACGCTCAAGGCCTGGGCTTTGCCACTCCAGCCCTGAATACCATCCTGGATGGCCAGTAGCTTTTGCAGGTCTGCCGGCGAGGGCATGGCCAGCCCACCATCGGTTCTGGCTTCGACCCAGGCGCGGATTTCCACCTTGCCGCGTTTGAGCTTTTCGTTCAATTTTTCACGAAGCGCCGGTTCTGCTGGGCGGAGGTCGTCGGCCAGTTTGAAGGTCAGGTCCAGAAATCGGCTGTTGACCGACCGGATTTCGACCCCGAGGCCGCTGGTTGCAGGGCTTTCGCCCCGTGCGGCTTGCGCGCCACGGTG
Source organism: Hydrogenophaga sp. 5NK40-0174 (assembly GCF_040372165.1). NCBI lineage: Bacteria > Pseudomonadati > Pseudomonadota > Betaproteobacteria > Burkholderiales > Comamonadaceae > Hydrogenophaga > Hydrogenophaga sp. 5NK40-0174. The sequence continues at coordinate 28,969 of NZ_BAABWG010000001.1, forward strand.
TGCGGTCGCGTAGCCAGTCATGCTGTAAACTGCCATGAATTAGGCCTTTTGGGCTGGTTGGTCCAGAACGTAGAAAGAATAACGTCACGCCCCGGAATCGTTCCGAATTATGTCAAAGGTCAAACCCGCTCCCTTGCCGCCGGATACGGTGATCGGTGGCTACCGTGTTGTCCGTAAACTGGCCGCTGGCGGTTTCGGGGTGGTGTATCTGGCCGTGGACACGGAAGGCCAGCAGGTTGCCATCAAGGAATACCTGCCTTCTTCGCTGGCGTCCCGTGCGCCTGGCGAGTTGTTGCCGCAGGTTCAGCCGGAGAAGCTGTCGCTTTACCGCCTCGGCCTCAAGAGTTTCTTTGAAGAGGGGCGGGCGCTGGCACAGATTTCCCACCAGTCGGTGGTGAGCGTGCTCAACTTCTTCCGTGAGAACGAGACCGTCTACATGGTCATGAACTACCTGGAAGGATCATCCCTGCAGGAGTTCATCATCACGGCGCGTGAGCTCAAGAAGCAGAAGGTATTTCGTGAGTCGACCATTCGTTCGCTGTATGACGAAGTGCTGCGCGGCTTGCGGATCGTTCATCAGCACAAGATGCTGCACCTGGACATCAAGCCTGCGAACATTTTCGTCACCGACGACAACCGGGCCGTGCTGATCGATTTTGGTGCCGCCCGAGAAGTGCTGAGCAAGGAAGGCAACTTTATCCGGCCGATGTACACGCCAGGTTTCGCTGCGCCGGAGATGTATCGCCGAGACTCATCCATGGGGCCCTGGACCGACATCTATGCCATTGGCGCCTGTATCTACGCCAGCATGCAGGGCTACCCGCCCAACGATGCACCCCAACGCCTTGAGAAGGACCGCCTGTCGCTCGCGCTCTCCCGCTTGCGCGGCGTCTATTCCGACAACCTGATCGAGGTGGTGGAATGGTGCATGTCTCTTGACCCGCTTTCGCGCCCGCAGTCCGTGTTTGCGCTTCAGAAGGAGCTCAGTCGCGAGACCGAGCGCAGTTATACCAAGCTGACCGTGGCTGAAAAGATGCGTCTGCAATTTGACAACATCGTCTCGGACACGAAGAAATCGGCACGCAAGACGACCAATGCGGGGACCAAGTTTCGATGAAGTTCTCCGTCTACCAGATCAGCCGTCAAGGGGGACGTGAGCGCAATGAGGACCGCATGGGCTACGCGTATACGCGTGAGTCCGGGTTGCTGGTGTTGGCCGATGGTATGGGCGGCCACCCTGAAGGTGCCATGGCCGCCCAGCTGGCCTTGCAGACATTCTCCGCATACTTCCAGAAAGCAGCTGCTCCCACGGTGCGGGAAGTGCCCGAGTTTCTCTCCAGCGCCTTGATGGCGGCTCACCACCAGATCATCCGGTATGCCGCCGAGAAAGGCATGCTCGATACACCGCGCACCACCCTGGTTGCGGCGGTGATGGAGCGCAATCAGATGCACTGGGTGCATTGTGGTGACTCGCGTCTGTATGTGGTGCGCAATGGTGAGATGCTGACGCGGACGCGCGATCACTCCTATATCGAACAGCAAGCCCATCTGGGTCGCACGACTGACCACATCAACCGCAACATTCTCTTTACCTGCCTGGGCTCTCCGGCCAAGCCGGTGTACGACCTCTCGGGGCCGATTCAGCTGATGCAAGGTGATCGCGTCCTGCTGTGTTCCGATGGACTGTGGGGCACGGTCAAGGACCACGAAATCGCCTACGAACTCTCGCGTGATTCGCTCGACGTGGCAGTGCCGAATCTGGTGGACAAGGCCCTGGAGCGCGGTGGACAGCGTTGCGACAACGTGACCGTGCTGGCGGTGGAGTGGGAGACGCCTGAAGAGTTCGTCAGTACCCATGTGTCAACCGAGGCCATTGACGAAGGCGTTTTTGCGTCCACGATACAGTCAGGGGTGCTGGACCCCGGCATGGAAGATCTCGATGATGAAGCGATCGAACGCTCGATTGCCGAGATCAACGAAGCGATTCGCCGCACGGCGGAACGCAAGTCTTGAAACCAAGCTTCCTTTCCCTTTTGAAAATATGAGTCAGTTTGTCAGGCCGCAGCAGCGGGCGGCCGATGCTTTGCGTCCTGTGCGCATCACCCGCGGCTTCACCATCCACGCCGAAGGCTCCGTGCTGATCGAGTTTGGCCAGACCCGTGTTCTGTGCACGGCTTCGGTCGAGGAGCGCGTTCCGCCGCACAAGCGCGGCAGTGGTGAGGGATGGGTCACGGCCGAGTACGGCATGTTGCCGCGGGCCACCCACACCCGGGGCAGCCGTGAAGCGGCCAAGGGCAAGCAAAGTGGTCGCACCCAGGAAATCCAACGCCTGATCGGCCGATCCATGCGAGCCGTGTTTGATCTGGCTGCACTGGGGGAGCGAACCATTTCGCTGGACTGTGACGTATTGCAGGCCGATGGTGGCACGCGCACTGCGAGCATCACGGGGGCTTTTGTCGCAGCGCAGGATGCGGTCAACAAACTGATCGCAGACGGCGTGCTGGAGACGTCTCCCATCAAGGACCATGTGGCAGCCATCTCCGTGGGCATTCTCGAGGGCACACCATTGCTTGACCTGGAGTATGTGGAGGACTCCGCCTGTGATACGGACATGAACGTTGTCATGACTGGCAGTGGCCACTTTGTGGAAGTCCAGGGCACAGCGGAAGGCGACGCATTCTCTCGCGGGGAGATGAACGCGCTGCTCGATTTGGCCGAGAAAGGCATTGGCGAGCTGGTGCAGATGCAGAAACAGGCGCTGGGCGCTGCCTGAATTTCGTTGGAACTGAGCGCGGGGGTGTGTCGTCGTGAAGCTGGTGCTGGCATCGAACAACAAGGGCAAACTGGCTGAGCTGCGAGCGCTGTTTGCACCGCTGGGCGTGGAACTGGTTCGGCAGGCTGATTTGTCGATCCCGGAAGCGCCTGAACCGCACCGCACGTTCATCGAAAATGCGCTGGCCAAGGCACGCCACGCGGCCAGGGAAAGCGGTTTGCCTGCCCTGGCTGACGACGCGGGCTTGTGTGTGGAGGCGTTTGGCGGGCTGCCAGGCGTGGACACGGCGTACTACGCCACCCAGTTCGGCTACGAGAAGAGCGACGCCAACAATGTGCGCGCCTTGCTGGAGCAAATGGCCGACGTGGCCGACCGGCGCGCGGCGCTGGTGAGTACCCTGGTGGCCGTTCGCAGTGCGGATGATCCGGAGCCTCTGGTGGCCACTGGGCGGGCGCCTGGTCTGATCACGCGCTCGCCTGTGGGGGACAACGGCTTTGGCTTTGACCCGGTGATGTACCTGACCGAGTTTGGCAAGACGTTTGCGCAGTTGCCTGTGGAAGTCAAAAACGCCAATAGTCACCGTGGAAAGGCAGCGCATCAGATGCTTGAACTCATGCGCGAGCGCTGGTTTGCGCCGGCGCCATCAGAGATGGTGCTTCCAGGCGATGACGCCTGAGCAGAAGATCTCTGTTGCCGGGATGACGTCTCCGGCGGATGAGAACTTGCAGCGCTGGGCAGATGCTGTCTACTGGCAGCGGCCGGGTACCTTGCAGTTGCCGGCCTCACCACCTTTGTCACTCTATGTGCATTTGCCCTGGTGCATGCGCAAATGCCCATACTGCGATTTCAACTCGCATGCGGTGAGCAATGGTGGGCAACTGGATGTTGTTGTTCAGGATCGCTACCTCGATGCATTGAGGGCGGACTTGCAGGCATCCTTGCCGCTTGTGTGGGGCAGAACCGTTCACACTGTGTTTTTCGGCGGTGGAACCCCGAGCCTGTTCGCTCCGGATGCCATCGGTCGCTTGATCAGCGACATTCGCGCGTTGCTCCCGTTGGAGCCGGACGCGGAAATCACGCTGGAAGCGAACCCCGGGACCTTCGAGACGAGCCGCTTCAAGGCGTTTGCCGAAGCAGGGGTGACGCGGCTGTCGGTGGGCGTACAGAGCTTTGATGATGTCATGCTCAGTGCGATCGGCCGGGTACACGACGGGGCACAAGCGGAAGCAGCGGTGGAAGAGGCTGCGCAGAATTTTCAGACCTTCAACCTGGATCTCATGTATGCCTTGCCAGGGCAGAGCCTCGCGCAGTGCGCAGAAGATGTCCGCAGGGCATTGTCATTCAAGCCGCCGCATCTGTCGCTCTACCACCTGACCATCGAGCCCAACACGTTCTTTGCCAAGCACCAACCGGGCGGTTTGCCAGATGACGATGACGCCTACGCCATGCTCGACATGATTGAGGCGGAGACTGCAGTGGCAGGCATGGATCGTTACGAGGTTTCGGCCTTGGCGCGCGCCGGGCATCGCTGCCGCCACAACCTGAACTATTGGCAGTTTGGCGACTATCTGGGCATTGGCGCGGGCGCGCACAGCAAGCTGAGTTTTGCGCACAAGGTGGTGCGCCAGGTGCGCTGGCGTGAGCCGACGCTGTACATGGACAAGGCCCTGACAGGTTCGCCGGTGACGATGGTGGAGCCTGTGAGCCGGCGTGACTTGCCGTTTGAATTCATGCTCAACGCCTTGCGCTTGCGGGACGGATTTGCAATGCAGTGGTTTGTCGAGCGAACGGGCTTGCCCTTGTCTGCGCTGGATGCCGGGTTGGCCCTGGGGCAGGAGAAGGGCTGGCTGGAGTTGGATGCTGGATGGGTGAAGCCAACAGCTTCCGGCTTTGACTTTCTGAGCGACTTGCAGGCGGCATTCCTGCCCGAGTAACTTGCCGCTCGGATTGGCGCTGCGATCAGGCAATCAATATCGGGAGTTCGGCCCTGCGCAAGCGCAGGATGGCCGTGGTGCCTACGCCGGGCTCGCTCTCCAGTACCACAGAGCCGCCGTGGATCTCTGCAATTTCCTTGACCAGGTTCAGGCCAAGACCGGTGCCCGGGATGTTGCCTGAGGCGTCAGCCCGGTAGAAACGCTCAAAGACCCGAGACAGTTGTGTTGGTGTCAGGCCAATGCCCTGATCCGAGATTCGGACGACCACCATCTCTTCGTCTTTGCTTTGCTCGGTCTGAACCGTGAGGTGGACTTCACCACCGTCGGGCGAATACTTGAAGGCATTGCTCAGCAAGTTGATAAGGCACTGCTCTATCTTGCTGGGATCTGCCATCACGCCGATGTCGTCCGGGAAGCTGGCTATGTGGACCTTGCGCCCGTGCTTGGCATCCTTGACGCTTTCCACTGCATGCGCCACCAGCTCGCTCAGAGGTGTCGGAGCAATATGGAAGTCTTTGCCCTGTCGTGCTTCAATTCGGGAAAGGTCCAGTAGCTCCTGAATCAGATTGGACAGAAGTGTGCCTTGCCGGTGAACGGTCTGGAGCAGATCAATGCGCTTCTCGTCGGAGTATTTGCGATGGATCATCAGCTCGGTGAAGCCGAGAATGCTGGCCAGTGGGGTGCGCAGCTCGTGTGCCGCTGTGGCCAGGAATTCACTCTTGATCCTGTCGACCTCCATCTGATGCGTGACATCACGGAAGTAGAGAATGGTCTCGCCGCTGCCGCCAAGGTTCTTCCGGATCTCGCGCTCCAGCACCTTGGGCGACGGACGACCCACTTCGATGAGATCCTTGTGAGGGTCCTTCAGTGCTTCTGCAGTGGTTCGATATTTGGCCTCATCCTCGCACAAGCCCAGGACCCATCCATCGAATGCGCCGATTGAGCAATTGGGTGGCAGCTCTCCCAGCATGGAGCGAAGGGCCGGGTTGCTGGAAATGAGGTCTCCGTGTGCATCGAACACGGCAAAACCGTCCGGACTGAGATCGAACGTGGCGTTAAGCCTTGCCGTGCGTTCGATCAGGCGGCGTTTGACTTCGATCTGGCTGCTGACGTCTTCCAGGACATGAATGTAGTGAGTGATCTGGTCATCTGCCCCTCGGACCGGTGAGACCGAGAGTTTGTTGTGAAAGACTGTGCCGGACTTGCGGTATTGCTTGAGGGTGACAGTCAGTTCACCACCTTCCTTGACAGTGCGCTCGAGAAGTCCGAGGTCGCCCGTGTCGGTTTCCGATCCGTTGAGCTGGCTCAGATCCCTGCCGAGAACTTCATGGGGGGCGAACTCGGTGATGCGGCTGAATCCCGGGTTGACGTAGACGATGGGCTGCGGATAGCGGCGTGCATCAGTGATGACGATGCCATTGAGTGTGCAGTCGACCGCACGGCCATACAAGGCCATGTATTCCTCGGTGAGTTTGGATTCGCTGAGGTCGCGCACGATACAGGTGTAGCGCACTTCCGGGTCGTCGGTGATCTCTCCCAATGACACTTCCACTGGAAACTCGGTGCCGCCATGGCGGATGGCATTTTGCTCAGTGCTTCCCAGGTGACTCTGCGTCGACTGGATGAACATGCCTTGCTCCATGACGACTTTGAGTTGGTTGGCGTCAAGGCCAGGGAGGTAGCAATCCAGTTTCGTCCCCTTCATTTCGTTGGCCGGGTGGCCGAACATGCGCTCGGCTGCCGGGTTGGCGCTCCGGATATGGCCATCGGCATCGACGCCAATGATGGCGTCAGCTGCCGTTGCGAGGATGTTTCGCAGGCGCGCGAGCTTCTGCTGCAGGTCGGCAGCCTGGCTGGCCAGCTCGGAAGAAGTGGAGTTGAGCGCGTAACCCAGCGCTCGGACGTCGGCGCTGCCCCAGTGCATTCGTACCTGCTCCCCGGGCTTGTGAACGAGGTTGGAGGAGAACTGGATGAGCGATGCAATGGGGTCGAGCGTCCGCTGCAGGAACTTCAGAAGAAGCCAGACAGTGACTGCCACCAGGACCAGAGACAGCCCCATGGCCATCGCCCATTGCTTTCGCGCATCCTCAATGTGCGGTGTGGCGTTGTAGCGTAGCTGTACCCATCCGTTCGCTTCTGCAGTGGCGTAAAGGCTGCTGGAGTTGCTCGCTGCTGTCTTGGCGGCCATGGGCACAAAGACCTGGGCACTGCTGCCAGAGAACACCACAGATTCGGATGGTATGCCGACAGCTTCATCTGCTGAAGGCATCAGTTGGGGTGAGCCTTGTGCATCTTTGCCGACATGCAGGAACTCTGCCTGATCGGGAGATACCAGTGTGACGCTTTGAACGTGTTCCAGTTGCACGATGGCCTGGATGGCGTTGGCCAATTGTCCGTGTTGCGCTGGACCATGAGCCGCTCCTTCCTGGGCCGCGACCTGGGCCAGCGAACGTGCCCAGTGGGTAGCTTCGGTGCGCGCCTCTGCCATGCTGCGTTGATAGGTGAACAGTCCCACCACCACTGCACAGAAAAAGGCCGTCAGCATGACCAGAAAGGTCATCTGGGTCTTGAGGGATCGTTTGGCCAGGCGTTTGGCGATGGCCATGACAGGGTTGCCCTGCATGGGTTGGATTTCCTTGGGCGCTGCTATTTCAGGTCGGCGTGAATGGTGCTGGTCCTGCGGCTATTCCATGCGTCCAAGCATTTCATCCACGGTATCGAGCAGTTTGAGCGGGCTGAAAGCCTTGGTGAGGTATGCGTCTGATCCGGCGCGAGCGCCAGCATCGAGGTCTTCCTGTTGCGCTCGTGCTGTCAGCAGGATGACCTTGGTGTGTGCAGCCAGCTCCGGGTCTTGCTTGATCTTTGTACAAACCTGGTAGCCGTCCAGCTCGCCTGGCATCATCACGTCAAGCAGCATGAGGTCGGGCTTGAGGTCTTTGGCCATTCGCCAGCCGTCGCCACCGTTGTCAGCCTCGTGCAGTTCGGCATCTTCCAGATGCTGAAGTGTGAGGCTGATCAGTTTTCGAATGTCGGGTTGGTCGTCGACAATCAATATGCGTGCGGTCATGCTGCACTCCTTTTGCGGCTTCTCGCCATCAGTCGTGAGAGGTCTTCTGCATAGATCTGGGCCTGCAGGAGATCAAGGTGTTGGTTGTTGCGCCATGGCGCACCGGTTGGCAGTTCAAGCGCGACGTCGATCTCTCCACCCACCTCCTTGGCCCTGAGCCTCCCGCCGTGAAGCTGGAGGATGCGTTGGGTCAACGGGAGACCGATTCGCATACGGCCTTTCTCGGAGACCTCTTGCTCTTTGTCACCTTCTTTTGTCCCCGCAGCGGGACGCTCCGGCCGAAAGAGGGTAGAGGCGTGCCGCTCGATGGCGGCTGAAGAGAGCGAACCCAGGTTGCGGATGTTGATTTGCAGGTGCTGGCCGGAGGAGGAGAAGGCGATGCGCACTGCAGAGGCTTCTTGCCGATTGGTGACGGCAGTATGAGCGTGATCCAGAGCGTTTTGCAGCGATTCGCGCAAGGCGCGAAGCATGAGCTTTTTGCTTCCGTAGACGGGCGGCAGGTCGGGCGATTCGCCTTCGAACATGAATCGCACGTTTTGCTCGCCGGCCTGCCGGGACAGTGCCTGACAAGTCTGCCTGGCCAGGTCTGGTACGACCAGTCGTTCATCGCCGATCAGGACGTCCTCGCCGAAGACATCGATCATGTCTGCCGTGCGACTCAGACGGTCGACCAGACTCTGGATGGACGCCTGAATGGCAGGCAACTTGCCTGGGTCGATGTCTGAGCCTTCGCCGCCCACTGCTGTCACCACTTCGGTGATGGGCTCCATGAGGTCGTCGCGGAGCAGATGCATGATCTGTTGAAGTGACAGACGCTCTGGGACGCCCTGGCCGTTGGCGGCCGTGGAGGCGCTTTCTTCCGTTCCATGGCTGTCTGCGTCGCCATCTTGTGGGGCGGGCAGAACAGACATGGCGACAAGGCCGGCGATGGGCTTCGGAGCGCATTCGCAGTTCAGCTTCTCGATGCCCGTGTCGCTGTTGACTTCGACGGTGATTTCACGCTGCATCAGCACATTGCCCTTGGCAATGGTCTGGACCATCTGTCTGACGTTGGGATCTCCTGGCAGGGATAGCGCGGGACGACAAGCCATGGTCTTGGCCGCCTTGTTGGAGAAGGCGACGCGGCCATCCGGACTGAACAGCAGCAATGGACTTGGAACCAGGTCCAGCAGGTTCAGCAGCGGGTTTGAGCTGGCTTGTTGAGGGTTGGTCGTCATGGTGGTCATTCCGTCAGAGGGCGGGTTTTACCCGGCTAACGCTTTCTGCACCATTTATCGACATTGCTGTCACCGACTTGAGTTATGGCCGTGCATGGCGGTGGATCGACCGGAGTGGATCTGCCACTTCATCGCTGAAAACCTGAATTCAGTAGCCGGATCGTATTGGTTTGCGCCGAGCGTGACGTCTGAAATGCGTACCATTGGCCGGAAGGAAGCGGCAGCGCTGTGCCTTCTCTCTTAAATCGATGGGAAGTCTGGTCCGTGGGCGCTGCTGGCTGATCGGACGCCGGGTGAAAGAGCGTTGGGGCAGTGTGGAGGGCCAGTCTCTCCCTCGTGGCCCCAAAAAAGAAAAAGCGGCCCAGAAGGCCGCTTCTCTTTCGTCATTTGGCGGAGAGCCAGGGATTCGAACCCTGGAGCCCTCGCGGGCTGCCGGTTTTCAAGACCGGTGCAATCGACCACTCTGCCAGCTCTCCGTAGTCCTCTATTCTAGCCTGAGTCGGGGACTCGATTCCACCCGGCGGAGACGATGGCCTTAGGCCGCCGCGCTGGCAGACGCCGAATCGGCAGTCAGCATCCCGCGCTTCTCGATGAATTTCACCACTTCCTGAAGGCCCTCCAGGGTTTTGAGGTTGGTCATCACCCAGGGGCGGCGCTCGGGGTCCGGGCGCATGCGGTCGGTGTCCTGGCGCATGATGTCCAGGTCAGCGCCGACGTGGGGGGCGAGGTCGGTCTTGTTGATGACGAACATGTCGCTTTTGGTGATGCCGGGGCCGCCTTTTCGGGGGATCTTTTCGCCAGCGGCCACGTCGATCACGTAGATGGTGAGGTCGGAGAGTTCGGGGCTGAAGGTGGCGGCCAGGTTGTCGCCACCGCTTTCGATGAAGATGACGTCGGCATCCGGGAAGTCTCCCAACATGCGGTCGATGGCTTCGAGGTTGATGGAGGCGTCTTCGCGGATGGCCGTGTGCGGGCAGCCACCGGTTTCCACACCCATGATGCGTTCGGCGGGCAGCGCACCGCTGACGGTGAGCAGGCGCTGGTCTTCCTTGGTGTAAATGTCGTTGGTGATGGCGATCAGGTCGTATTGCTCGCGCATCGCCTTGCACAGCATCTCGAGCAAGGTGGTTTTGCCGGAACCCACCGGGCCACCGATGCCGACGCGCAGTGGGGGCAGGGTTTTGGTGCGGTTGGGGATGTGGTGCAGGGCAGTTGTCATGGCAGGGGTTTCAATTGGTCTTCTTTGAAAGTGTGAGGCGGTTCCAGGCGATCAGGACCGGAACAGCCGCGAGTATTGGGTTTCGTGCTGGGCGGACAACAGGGCCAGCATGGGGGTGAAGGATTGACGGGTCGCGTCCGTGCAGCTCGCGGCATGGTCGACCGCTGACGGGATCTCCTGCATGAGCCGCGCGAGGATGCGTTGTCCGGCGCTTTGCCCGAGCGGGATGCCTTTGATGGCGGCCTGCACCAGGTTTTCTGACCAGGCGAAAGCGTAAGCGGTGAGCGCGTCGGCCAATGGCATGGGGTTGACGGTGACGGCGCAAGCGAAGACCACGGGGTAGGTGGGCAGGGCGAGCTGTGCCACGGTGAGGCGATCGTGCAGACCGGCACCGAGCGCTCCAAGGCTGCGGGCCCACTCTTGCAGGGATCGGCCCATTTGTTCGCTTTGCAGGCGGAATTCCTGGGTCTCGCGTGTGCGGAGCACCCATTGGTTGAGGTCTTGAATCCGTTCGTGATCGTCAGCCTGCCACGCCGTGATGGCCTGGGCGACCACGGCCAGATCAGCGCGTGCGAGGGACAGGTGAAGCTGGTCGATCAGCCAGGTGGCGGCGGAGGCTTCGTCTTCAACAAAGCCTTTGTCGATGGCGGCTTCCAGGCCTTCGGAGTAAGAGAAACCGCCCACGGGCAATGTGGGGGACGACAGGCACAGCAGCCGCAGCAGCGCGGCCGAGCCCAGGCTTGTGGCGGGAGGCTGAGCCATGTCAGCCATGGTGGTGATCGTGATTGTGGTCGTGGCCCCCGTGGCTGTGATCGTGATCGTGCCCGTGCGAATGCCCATGCCCGTGGCTGTGACCATGTCCATGGCCACCATAGGCACCGCCTTCGGGTTCGAAGGATTCGCTGACCTCCGCAACATTCAGGTGCATGGCGCGCAGCATGTCGGCGAGCACATGGTCGGGCTCGATCTTGAGGTGGTCGGGCTTGAGTTCGATGGGGACGTGGCGGTTGCCGAGGTGGTAGGCCGCACGCATGAGGTCGAACGCAGGGTCATGGTCGTGACCGTGGTGGTGATCCGTGCAGGCGGTGATGCGCAGGACGGCCTGAGGGGCGGCGACCACGCGCAGGAGCGAGCCGTCTTCCGCCACGAGCACATCGCCACCGCGAACCAGGGTGCCGCGGGGCAGGAACACGCCGAGATGGTCGCCCGCCGAGCTGCGGGCGTCGAAGCGGCTCTTCTGGCGGATGTCCCAGTCGAGCTCAACGGTGGCGGCGCGCTTTAGCAGCACCGGCGCCAGCCCTTTGCCCTGGGGAACGAGTCGGGGGACTTTGAGCATGAAAACCTGAAAGGAGAGCTGAAGGGGGTCAGAACAGGAAGTAGCGTTGGGCCATGCTGAGTTCTTTGGCCGGCTCGCAGGTGAGCAGTTCGCCATCGGCGCGCACGGTGTAGCGCTGGTGGTCGATCTCCATGGTGGGCAGGTAGCTGTTGTGCACCATGTCGGCCTTGGTGACTTTGCGGCAGTTCTGCACGGCGACCGTGGCCTTTTGCAGGCCGTAGCGCTGGCCCACATTGGCAGCCTGCGCCGCCTGGGAGACAAAGGTGACGCTGCCCGCGGTGAGCGAGCGGCCATAGCTGCCGAACATGGGTCGGTAGTGCACCGGTTGCGGCGTGGGGATGGAGGCGTTCGGGTCGCCCATGGCAGCGAGGGCAATGGTGCCACCTTTGACCACCTGGAAGGGCTTGACGCCAAAGAAGGCCGGCTTCCAGATGACGATGTCGGCCAGCTTGCCCACTTCCAGCGAACCCACCACGTGTGAGATGCCGTGGGCGATGGCGGGGTTGATGGTGTACTTGGCCACGTAACGCTTAACGCGTTCGTTGTCGTTGCGGTCGGAGTCGCCTGCCAGCGCGCCGCGCTGTTTCTTCATTTTGTCGGCGGTTTGCCAGGTGCGAATGATGACTTCACCCACACGGCCCATGGCTTGTGAGTCGCTGCTCATGATGCTGATGGCGCCCAGGTCGTGCAGGATGTCTTCAGCGGCAATCGTCTCGCGGCGGATGCGGCTCTCGGCAAAGGCCAAGTCTTCCGGAATACCGGCGTCCAGGTGGTGGCAGACCATGAGCATGTCCACGTGCTCGTCCAGCGTGTTGACGGTGTAGGGCATGGTGGGGTTGGTGGACGAGGGCAGGAAGTTGGCCTCGCCAACGACGCGCATGATGTCGGGTGCGTGGCCGCCGCCGGCACCTTCGGTGTGGAAGGCGCAGAGTGTGCGGCCCTTGGTCGCGGCGATGGTGTTTTCCACAAAGCCGGACTCGTTGAGCGTGTCCGAGTGGATGGCGACCTGCGTGTCGGTTTCCTCGGCGACGGACAAGCAGTTGTCGATCGCGGAGGGCGTGGTGCCCCAGTCTTCGTGCAGCTTCAGGCCAATGGCGCCGGCATCGATTTGCTCGCGCAAAGGGTCTGGGCGGCTGGCGTTGCCTTTGCCCAGGTAGCCCAGGTTCATGGGCAAGCCGTCGGAAGCTTGCAACATGCGTTCAATGTGCCAGGGGCCGGGAGTGCAGGTGGTGGCGAAGGTGCCGGTGGCCGGACCGGTGCCGCCGCCGAGCATGGTGGTGACGCCCGAGGTCAGTGCTTCGTCCACCTGCTGGGGGCAGATGAAGTGAATGTGGGAGTCGATGCCGCCAGCGGTGACGATGGCGCCTTCGCAAGCGATGATTTCGGTGCCGGGGCCGATGATGATGTCGACACCGGGCATGGTGTCGGGGTTGCCCGCTTTGCCGATGGCAGCAATGAGGCCGTTCTTGATGCCGATGTCGGCCTTGACGATGCCGGTGTGGTCGACGATCAGGGCGTTGGTGAGCACCGTGTCCATGGCGCCTTCGGCGCGGGTGCGCTGGCTTTGCGCCATGCCGTCGCGAATGGTCTTGCCGCCGCCGAACTTGACCTCCTCTCCGTAGCCGCCCGCGGCCAGGGTGTAGTCCTTTTCGACTTCGATGAGCAGGCTGGTGTCGGCCAGGCGAATGCGGTCACCGACGGTGGGGCCGAACATGTCGGTATAGGCGCTCTTGCTGATGTGTGCCATGGGCGTTGCTTCCTTGCGCTGGCGTTGTGTGCGGTGGGGGGAGGGCGCGGCTCAGTTCAGAGGCTGCCTTGAACTTTCCCCTGAAATCCAAAAATCTGGCGGTCGCCGGCGTAGTCGACGAGTTCAACGGTGCGTTGCTGGCCGGGCTCGAATCGCACGGCCGTACCGGAGGCGATGTTCAGACGCATGCCTTTGGCCGCGTCACGGTCGAAATCGAGGGCGCCATTCGTTTCGGCAAAGTGATAGTGCGAGCCAACCTGAACAGGGCGGTCGGCCGTGTTCTTCACCACCATCGACACGGTGCGTCGACCAGGGTTGAGCGGGTGGTCGCCTTCTGCGGGCAGGATCTCTCCTGGAATCATGGTGCTGGCCTCCTGCGGTGAGGTGTGAGCGGTAAGCGGTGTAGGGGAGCGAAGCGCCTTACTTGCGCGATGTCCAGATGGCGATGGCGCCGATGGCAATGGCGATCACAAAACCAATGACGTCTGTGGCATGCCAATGCGTGCCCATCAGGCCGTGGCCGTCGTGGGCAAAGGATGGCGTCGCGAGAGCAGCGGAAGCGGCGCAGGTCAACAGTGTCTTTGTGGTTGTCATGGTGGGTGTCCTCAAGGGTCAGGGAATCGGTTGGTGCACGGTCACCAGCTTGGTGCCGTCGGGGAAGGTGGCTTCGACCTGAATGTCAGGGATCATTTCCGCGATGCCGTCCATCACATCCGCGCGCGTCAGGACTTTTTGCCCTTCGCTCATGAGCTCGGCCACGCTCTTGCCGTCGCGCGCACCTTCCATCACGGCGGCGGTGATCAGGGCAACGGCTTCGGGGTAGTTGAGTTTGAGCCCGCGGGCCTTGCGGCGTTCGGCCAGCAGCGCTGCAGTGAAGATCAGCAGCTTGTCTTTTTCACGCGGAGTCAGTTCCATGGTTTGCTTCGCTTCTGGTGTTGTGGCGCAGGCTGTCTCTTCAACTGGTCAAATAGATGTCCTGGCACGTGTGTTTGAGTCTCTTGGGGCCGGTAGCCAACGCGATCTAGGCAGCAGATTGCAGCAGGCATGGACCGTTACCGGGCGATGATCGGGCGCAGTTGCCGTTTTGCAAGTTGCGTGCCCTCTCACCATTGCAGCGGTTTGCCTGGCACAGATTCTGCGATCAGTCCTGCGTGGAGACCAATACGCCATCTGCCGTAGACGCCGGTACTTCCGGGGTGGCAGCAAATACTACATCGACGGCCCCTCAGCGCATCATCAAGGTTCGTCGCGACTACAACTCTTGGGTCGCGAGCGAAACCATGGAGGACTACGCGCTGCGCTACACGCCCCAGCGATTTCGCCAATGGAGCGAATGGCGGGTGGCCAACACGGCGTTTGGCGCTGCATCGTTCCTGATTCTGGAGGCGGTGGGGGCCACCTTACTGGTGCAATACGGCTTCATCAACGCGTTCTGGGCCATTCTCGCCACCGGCCTGATCATCTTCATGGCCGGCCTGCCCATCAGCATCTACGCGGCCCGCTATGGCGTGGACATGGACTTGCTCACCCGCGGGGCAGGGTTCGGCTACATCGGCTCGACCATCACCTCGCTGATCTACGCCACCTTCACATTTATCTTCTTCGCGCTGGAGGCCGCCGTGATGGCCTATGCGCTGGAGCTGGCGCTGGATATCCCGCCTGTGTGGGGGTATCTGATTTGCGCTCTCGTCGTGATTCCGTTGGTGACCCATGGCGTGTCTGCGATCAGTCGTTTTCAGATGTGGTCCCAGCCTTTGTGGCTGACCTTGATGGTGGTGCCATTCGTGGCCGTGCTGGCCATGGAGCCCGAGGCTTTTGAACAGGTCGTGCACTACGCCGGTGCGGATGGCCAAGGTGGTGCATTTCAATGGCACCTGTTTGGTGCGGCTCTGACGGTGGGCATAGCCTTGATCACGCAGATGGGCGAACAGGCGGACTACTTGCGATTCACTCCGCAGCCCGAACCGGGCAAGCGGTGGCGCTGGTGGGCGGCGGTGCTGGCCGGGGGGCCGGGCTGGGTGGTGTTGGGGGTGATGAAAATGCTGGGTGGCGCGCTGCTGGCCTATCTGGCCATCAGCCACATGGTGCCGGTGGACCGCGCGGTGGACCCCAACCAGATGTACTTGGCCGCCTACGAGTATGTGTTCCCGCATTACGGTTGGGCGGTGGCGGTGACGGCGGCATTTGTCGTGTTGTCGCAGCTGAAGATCAATGTAACCAATGCCTACGCAGGGTCGCTGGCATGGAGCAACTTTTTCTCGCGCCTGACGCACAGCCACCCTGGCCGGGTGGTGTGGGTGGTGTTCAACACGGCCATCGCGTTCATGCTGATGGAGATGAACGTGTTCCATGCGTTGGGCGAGGTGCTCGGCCTGTACTCCAACATCGCCATCGCGTGGATCATGGCGGTGGTCGCCGATCTGGTCATCAACAAGCCGCTTGGCTGGTCGCCTCAGGGCATCGAATTCAAACGCGCTTACCTCTACGACATCAACCCGGTCGGTGTGGGCGCAATGGCTCTGGCGTCAACGCTGTCCATTCTGGCTTACCTCGGCATTCTGGGCCCCGCCAGCGAGGCCTTCTCGGCTGTGATCGCCATGGTGACGGCGCTGGTGGTGTCGCCACTGCTGGCCTGGCTCACGGGTGGTCGCTACTACCTGGCGCGCCGACTGGACAAGGAGAGTTCATCTTCGACGGGCGAAGGCGCGTACCAGCGCCTGAAGCTGCAGAAATGCGTGATTTGCGAGCGCGAGTACGAGGCGCCGGATATGGCGCATTGCCCCGCATACAAGGGCAGCATCTGCTCTCTTTGCTGTACGCTGGATGCGCGCTGCGGCGACATGTGCAAGCCACATGCGCAGCTTTCGGTGCAGTGGCTGAGTGTACTCAGGGCCATCTCCCCGCAACGCCTGTGGCGGCACCTGGAGGCAGGGCTTGCGCACTACCTGTTGATCATGCTGGTCATGGCGCCGGTACTGGCCGCTGTTCTGGGCTTGCTCTACAAGCAGCAAGCGCACAGGCTGGATCAGTCTGTGGCCTTTGCCGCCGACAGCAACCTGCTGGACGCTGCGCTGCGAACGGGTTTTGTGCGGGTGTACCTGGTGCTGTTGCTGATCACGGGCATTGTGGCCTGGTGGCTGGTGCTGGCGCATCGCAGCCGGCAGGTGGCGCAAGAGGAGTCAAATCGGCAAACGCATTTGCTCATGCAGGAGATCGAGTCTCACCAACGCACTGACGAAGCCTTGCAGCATGCGCGCCGGGCGGCTGAGCAGGCCAACCAGGCCAAGACGCGTTACATCAGCACCATCAGTCATGAATTGCGCACGCCACTCAACAGCATCCTGGGCTATGCGCAGCTATTGCAGGAGGATGCTTCCTTGCCACCGCACCGTGCGCAAGCCATTCGTGTGATCAACCGGGGTGGCGAGCATTTGCTGTCTCTGATTGAAGGAACGCTTGACGTGGCCCGGATCGAGTCGGGCAAGCTGGCGTTGGAATCCAAGCCGGTGGCCTTTGCGGAGCTGGTGCAGGAAATGGCCAGCATGTTTGAGTTGCAGGCGGCTGCCAAGGGCTTGCGCTTTGTGTTTGAGCGCAGCGACCGCTTGCCTGAGGTGGTGCGGGCGGATGAAAAGCGCTTGCGCCAGATCCTGATCAACTTGCTGGGCAATGCGGTGAAGTTCACCCGTGAAGGTGAAGTGCGTCTGACGGTGAGCCATGCCCGTGAAATGGCGGTATTCGAGGTGCGCGATACGGGCCCCGGCATGTCTGATCAGGAACTGGAGCGCGTCTTTGAGCCATTCTCTCGCGGCGAGACAGCGGCATCGCACGGCACTGTGGACGTGGCCGGCGGCACCAGTGGAAGCGGCCTGGGGCTGACCATTGCTCGAATGCTGACGGATCTCATGGGTGGCGAGATGAAGGTGAGCAGCGAGCTGGGAGAAGGCACCGTCTTCACTGTGCGGCTGTTCATGCCCGAAGTTCACGGCGTTGAACCAACGATGCGCAAAAAGGAACCGGATCACGTGGGCTACGAAGGTGCGCGGCGCACTGTGCTGGTGGTGGACAACGAGGCCACGGACCGGGAGCTGCTGGCCCAATGGCTTGAACCCCTGGGCTTCAGAGTCTTGCGTGCTCACAGCGGTTTGGACGCGCTGGCCCTGCTGCAGGGCGAAGTGCCAGGCGGGGCTGCGGGGCCCCACGCCATCTTCATGGACCTGGCCATGCCTGGCATCGACGGGTGGGAGACACTCAAGCGCCTGCGTCAATCGGGCTGGGGCAAAGTGCCGCAAGCGATTGTCTCTGCCAATGCTTTTGACAAGGGGTTGGACAACGAACTGGACTTGCCGGCGGAGGATTTTCTGGTCAAACCGGTGCGCCGGCATGATCTTCTGCAGTGGCTGGGGCAACGCTTGGCGTTGAAGTGGGTGGACAAAGCAGACTTGCCCCCGCATCGGGATCGGGTTCAGTCTGAGGCCCAAAAGGGGCCGCTCTCTGTGTCAAGGCCAGAGTTGGTTGGCACGGAACTGACGCCGCTTCTGGAATTGGTGCGCCTGGGCTACTACAAGGGCATCGTGCAGTGGTTCGATGCCTGGTTGCCGGCCCACCCCGGGCAAGACGCTTTTGCCAAAGAGATGAAGGCGCTGGCACGGGAGTTTCGCTTCGAAGCCATGGAGCGACGCTTGATTCAGCTGGGGGCCAATGGCGACGCTGCCGCGTCAAGTGACTTGGCAGAGTCAGAGTAAAGTCGGGGCCACCATGTCCGCCACAGACGCTTCCTCATCTGCTTTTTCTGACCTCCCTGAGAGCATCGTTCCGTTGCCATTGCACCGGGACGACGGCCTTGTTGTGCTGTTGGTGGACGACATGCCGGACAACATTGCGCCGCTTCACGATGCACTGGACGAGGCCGGTTACACGGTGCTGGTGGCGCTGGATGGCGCGTCAGCCATCAAACGTGCCCAGCAGGCATTGCCCGATGTGGTGCTGCTCGACGCCATGATGCCGGGGATGGACGGTTTTGAGGTGGCGCGTCGGCTCAAGGCCGATGAGCGCACCCGGCATGTGCCCATCATTTTCATGACAGGGTTGACCGAGACCGAGCACCTGGTGACGGCGCTGGATGCGGGCGGATCAGACTATGTGACCAAGCCTGTCAAGCCGCGTGAAGTGATGGCGCGCATGGGTGTTCACTTGCGCACGGCGCGCCAGGCGCAGGCGGTCGAGGCTGAGCAAAGCCAGACCCGCAATGCGCTCGATGCATTCGGGTACGCCAGTATCACGGTCCGCGTCAGCGATGGCCGGCTGTTGTGGCAAACCTCTCTGGCGCGTGAGTTGCTGGTCCGATACGGTGGGCCGGATGTGCCGCAGGCGTTTGTGCCGGAAGAGGTGCTGGCCTGGTTGCAGCGCTGTGAGCGCCAGGCCCAAGAAGAAACGGTCGATTTGCCGCGTCTTGTTCTTCGGCATGGCTCGGGCGAACTCAGTTTGACGGTTCACCGTCAGATAGGCGACGAAGAGGACGCCCGTGACTGGCTGGTGGTGATGCAGGAAAGCTCCGAACAGGGCGCCACCGACGCGCTGGCCGAGACCTTCGGCCTGACTGCGCGCGAAGCCGAGGTGCTTTACTGGGTGGTCAAGGGCAAGACCAACCGGGACATTGGCGACATCCTTGGCTCCAGCGCCGGCACAGTGAAGAAACAGCTGGAAAAGGTGTTCGCCAAGATGGGGGCGGACACGCGCACCTCGGCGGCGCGCATGGCCATGAGTCGGGTCGGCGTGCTCAACCAGCGCTGAGACCCAGCAGTTCCACCCAGTTGCCATCCGGGTCGGCCACAATGCCGATGCGAACGCCTGGCGCAATTTCGCGCTCCTTCACCACGATCCTGGCTCCCGCCGCTTCGCAAGCGGTCAGGGCTTCGCTGAGGTTGCCGACCGTGATCGTCCAGTATCGGTAGCCCGTCGCGCCACCGATGCCGCCGGGTGCCGCTTGAGCTTTGGTTTCAGGCAGAACCACCAGCTTGATCATGGTGTCACCGCACATCATTCGGTGCATCGTGCCGTTGCCACCGGGCATGGGGTTGTGGCCGGCATAGGAAAGTCCGAGGGTGTCCCGGTAGAAGGCGAGCATCGGGTCGCCGTTGGTGGTCACGATGCCCAGATCAATGGCGCTTTTGGTGATGTGCAGGCTCATGTTGTCTCCTCTGGTGGTTTCGAGCGGCGGGAGGCCAAAGGGTGGCGACCACCCGCCTCTGCCTCTGTTTGGTCCTGAGCATCCTAGTTCGCTTGCTCGTCCCGCGATGGCGCATTGGTGACCGGCGTTGCCGATTCGACCCCAAGCCGAACTCCATACCCCGGGCATACCCCACATGGCGTATTTCCGGATCGAGTCCTGATCCTTAACCTACGTAGCAACTGATCCGTCAGTCGTTCTCAACAGGTTTCTCTCTTCTCAATTTCCTCCACTTCCACTCACTGATCTACCGGAGTACTTACCCATGAATCTGACCCGTCGCCGCATGGCACAGTCCCTTTCCGCTGTCGCACTGGGCGTGGCCGCCCTTGGCCTGAACCCAGCATTGGCTGCCGATACCATCAAGGTTGGCGTCCTGCACTCGCTCTCGGGCACCATGGCCATTTCGGAGACCGTCCTCAAGGACGTGGCCCTGATGACCATCGACGAGATCAATGCCAAGGGCGGCGTGATGGGCAAGAAGCTCGAGCCTGTGGTGGTGGACCCCGCTTCCAACTGGCCGCTGTTTGCCGAGAAGGCCAAGCAGTTGATCGACCAGGACAAGGTGGCCGTGGTGTTCGGCTGCTGGACCTCTGTTTCGCGCAAGTCGGTCCTGCCCGTCTTTGAAGAGAAGAACTCCCTGTTGTT
This sequence comes from Hydrogenophaga sp. 5NK40-0174, assembly GCF_040372165.1. Lineage (NCBI taxonomy): Bacteria > Pseudomonadati > Pseudomonadota > Betaproteobacteria > Burkholderiales > Comamonadaceae > Hydrogenophaga > Hydrogenophaga sp. 5NK40-0174. The sequence continues at coordinate 49,136 of NZ_BAABWG010000001.1, forward strand.
CTACCCCGTGCAGTACGAGGGTGAAGAGCTGTCCAAGAACGTGTTCTACACCGGTGCCGCACCCAACCAGCAGGCCATTCCTGCGGTTGAGTACCTGATGAGCAAGGACGGCGGTTCTGCCAAGCGCTTCGTGCTGCTGGGCACCGACTATGTCTACCCTCGCACGACCAACAAGATCCTCCGCGCCTTCCTGCACAGCAAGGGCATCAAGGACGAGGACATCATGGAGGAGTACACCCCCTTCGGTCACAGCGACTACCAGTCCATCATCGGCAAGATCAAGAAGTTTGCGTCCGAAGGCAAGAAGACAGCCGTGGTGTCCACCATCAACGGTGACTCCAACGTGCCTTTCTATAAAGAACTGGGCAACCAGGGCCTGAAGGCTACTGACGTGCCAGTGGTCGCCTTCTCAGTGGGTGAGGAAGAGCTGCGCGGTGTGGACACCAAGCCTCTGGTTGGTCACCTGGCTGCATGGAACTACTTCATGTCCGTCAAGAACCCGACCAACGCGGCGTTCGTGAAGAAGTGGAGCGACTACGCCAAGGCCAAGGGTATCCCCGGCCACAAGGACAAGCCACTGACCAACGACCCGATGGAAGCCACCTACATCGGCATCAACATGTGGGCGCAAGCGGTCGAGAAGGCCAAGAGCACCGAGACCGACAAGGTGATTGAAGCCATGGCTGGCCAGACCTTCAAGGCCCCAGGCGGCTTCATGTCCACCATGGACAAGGAAAACCACCACCTGCACAAGCCAGTGTTCATTGGCGAAGTCAAGGCTGACGGCCAGTTCAACGTGGTGTGGAAGACCCCAGGCCCTGTGGTGGCGGATCCATGGAGCGACTACATCGCTGAGAACAAGGGCAAGAAGAACGTGCCTGCGAAGTAATCGCAGACGCATCGAAAGCTTCTGACAGGGAAGAGGTGTTTGTCGCTGCGCAGCAGACACCTCTGATCAAGAAGCCCTGGCGGGGTGGCGCAATGTGCCACTCCGCTTTTTTGGTTTGAATGACGAAACGAATTCGACATGCGATTGCTCGGACCTTTGGCGCACGGATGGCGCCGGCTGACGCTGCTGCTGGCAGCTGCCCTGTTGTTCAGTACCAGCGCCCATGCGCTGGAGCAGGCTGATGCTCAGGTGCTGGCCAACGGCACCAACGATGAACGCATCCCGGTGCTCAATCGGCTGGCTACCAGCGGTGATGAACGCGCCGAGAAGCTGATTCGCGCCATGGCCGAGGAGGCTGTGTTCACTCAGGGCGAGCGCGTGCTCATCTGGCAGGGGGAAGACGCGCAGGACGCGGTGACGGGTGAAACCATGCCGCCGGCCGATGACATGTCGAGCATCATGATCAACAACCGCATGCGCGGCGCCTTGCAGACAGCGCTGGCAGGCCTGGACCTGAGCGCTGCCGACCCGGCCCGGCGCGTGGAGGCGGCTTCCCGCATTCGCAGCAGCGCCTTTGATGACCCCGATCCGGAGCAATTGCCCTTGATCGAAGCAGCGTTGGCCAGGAATGACCTTCAAGGCGAGGTGCGTGATCTGTTGGTGCTTGCGCAAGCTGCCATCCTGCTGGGCGATGAAGATGTGGCCAAACGCCTGGCCGCTGCAGAAAAGCTGGGTGATGCGCGCCAGCCAGTGGTCAAACCACTGCTGGAGCGGCGCCTGGAGCAGGAATCGGACGACGGGGTGAAGGCGGCATTGAAGTCTTCCATCGCGTCCGTTGAACGTTCGTTGGCGTTGTCCAGCGCGCTGGCCCAAGTCTTCAGCGGGGTGAGCCTGGGCTCGATCCTGCTGCTGGCCGCTCTGGGGCTGGCCATCACCTATGGATTGATGGGCGTGATCAACATGGCCCACGGCGAGCTCATCATGATCGGCGCCTATGCCACCTGGCTGGTGCAGAGCTTCTTCCGTGCGAGCCTGCCCGAGTATTTCGATTGGTACCTGGTGGCCGCTATCCCGGCGGCTTTCATGGCTTCGGCAATGGTTGGCGCCATCATGGAGCGCAGCGTGATCCGCTTTCTGTATGGCCGGCCGCTGGAGACCTTGCTGGCCACCTGGGGTATCAGCCTGGTGCTGATGCAACTGGTGCGCAGCTTGTTTGGGGCGCAAAACGTGGGCGTGGAGAACCCCTCGTGGATGAGCGGCAACATCACGCTGCTGGGCAACCTGACGCTGCCCTGGAACCGCATTCTCATCATTGCGTTTGCCCTCATGGTGCTGGTAGGCGTGACGCTGCTGATCAGCCGCACACGCCTGGGCCTGTTTGTTCGCGGTGTGACGCAAAACCGCCCGATCGCTGCCTGCATGGGCGTGAACACGGCGCGCATCGATACCTACGCATTCGCACTGGGCTCCGGTATTGCAGGCCTGGCGGGCTGCGCTTTGAGCCAGGTGGGCAACGTGGGGCCTGACCTGGGCCAGGGCTACATCGTGGATTCGTTCATGGTGGTGGTGCTCGGCGGTGTGGGGCAGCTCGCCGGCACCGTGTACGCCGCACTGGGGCTGGGCTTGCTGTCCAAGTTCCTGGAGGGGTGGTCGGGTGCAGTGCTCGCCAAGATTGCTGTTCTGGTCTTCATCATCGTGTTCATCCAGAAGCGTCCTCAAGGCATCTTCGCACTCAAGGGAAGGAGCGCCGAAGCATGACGACGTCCTCTAGTCCTTCTTCCATGAACCCTTCATCCACTGCTGTGTCCATGCCTTCACTGCCTGCACAAGGGCCATTGCTCACGCGCAAAGGCTGGAGCGCCTTCATCATTGCTTTGCTGGTGGTGTGTGCTGTAGCACCCGTGCTCAATCTGATGGTGCCGCCAGAGAGCTCTCTACACCTCAGCGAGTACATGGTCGGCTTGCTGGGCAAGATCATGTGCTACGCCATCTGTGCATTGGCCATGGACCTGATCTGGGGCTACACCGGCATTCTGAGCCTTGGTCATGGCCTGTTCTTTGCGCTCGGCGGCTATGCCATGGGCATGTACCTGATGCGCCAGATCGGCCGCGATGGTCAATACCAGAGCGACTTGCCTGACTTCATGGTGTTTCTCGACTGGAAAGAGCTGCCCTGGCACTGGGCACTGTCCGACAGCTTCATCGCGACGCTGTTCCTCATTGTTCTGGTGCCCGGCATTGTGGCCTTCATCTTTGGCTACTTCGCGTTCCGCTCGCGCATCAAGGGCGTGTATTTCTCCATCATCACCCAGGCGCTGACTTACGCTGCGCTGCTGCTGTTCTTCCGCAATGAAACCGGCTTTGGCGGCAACAACGGATTCACCGATTTCAAGCGCATTCTGGACATTCCACTGGCCACGCCCACCATGCGAATGACACTGTTCGTGCTGACGGGCCTGACGCTGCTGGGTTTCTTCCTGTGGGCGCGCTGGCTGGTGACGAGCAAGTTCGGTCGCGTGTTGCAGGCCGTGCGTGATGCTGAGAGCCGCGTCATGTTTTGTGGCTACAACCCATTGCCGTACAAGCTGACCATCTGGACCATCTCGGCGGTGATGTGCGGTGTGGCTGGCGCTTTGTACGTGCCGCAGGTGGGCATCATCAACCCAAGTGAAATGACGCCTGCCAACAGCATCGAGATCGCCATCTGGGCGGCGGTGGGTGGCCGCGCCACGCTGATCGGCCCCATCGTTGGCGCCTTCATCGTCAACGGTGCCAAGAGCTGGCTCACGGTGGCCTTTCCCGAGTTCTGGCTGTACTTCCTGGGCGGTTTGTTCATCGTGGTGACGCTGTTCCTGCCCAACGGTGTGGTGGGTTTGTTGCGTGGAAGGAAGAAGGACGAGCCCGTGGGCGATCTGGAGTCGGTGCCTCCCGCATCGTCTTCGGCAGAAGAGCAACAAGGAGTGCAGGCATGACACCAGACCTGATGGAAGCGGGTGCCGAGCGCCTCGAAAAATCCAAGGTGGGAAGCAGTCCGGGTTTGACGGAATCTGGCGGACGCAACGCTGGCTATGGCCGAGTGTTGACACCGGGAGAGGTCGACACGACACACGGCCGGATTTTGTACCTGGAAGATGTGAATGTGGCCTTCGATGGTTTCAAGGCCATCAACCACCTTTCGCTCGATATCGCACCAGGTGAGCTCAGGTGCATCATCGGTCCCAACGGTGCGGGTAAGACCACGATGATGGACATCATCACTGGCAAGACCAAACCGGACAGTGGACAGGTGTTCTTCGGCTCCACGATCGATTTGCTGCGCTATCGCGAAGCCGAGATCGCCGCCATGGGCATCGGCCGCAAGTTCCAGAAGCCGACGGTGTTCGAGCAGCTATCGGTGTTCGAGAACCTGGAGCTGGCACTGGCCACGGACAAGGGTGTGCGTCGTTCGATGAACTTCAAGCTCGACAGCACCCAGCAAGACCGCTTGCTGGAGGTGCTGACGACCATTCACCTCTCGGGAAGCGCTTCTCGCATGGCTGGCTACCTCAGCCATGGTCAAAAGCAGTGGCTGGAAATCGGCATGCTGCTGATGCAAGACCCGAAGCTGTTGTTGCTCGACGAGCCGGTGGCGGGCATGACCGACGAAGAAACAGAGCGCACGGCGCAGTTGTTCCTGTCGCTCAAAGGCAAGCACTCCCTCATGGTGGTGGAGCACGACATGAGCTTTATCCGCACCATCAGCGAGAAGGTGACCGTGTTGTGCGATGGCTCGGTTCTGGCCGAAGGCACGATTGATGAGGTACAGGCGGATGAGAGAGTGATTGAGGTGTATCTTGGTCGCTGACATCGGCTTTTCCTCTCGGGCGAGAGGCGGCTTTTTCGGCCTGCTGGCCGACCTTCTTTTCTTTGCGTCGCCAAAGAAAAGAAGGCAAAAGAAAGGCGAGCCGAATGCGCTGTCCCTGCGCTGCGCTACGGGCACACTCCGTTGCTCGGCCAGGGCGGGGGCTGCGCAAACTCGGCTGACGCCTCAAACATGCACAGCCCTTTTCCGCCCAGTCCTGCGCTACTCGCCAGCGCATCACGGCGATGGGCGACCTTTTTCCTGTGTGGCCTCATTGGGCGTGAGAGGTGGATGCCTGCGTTCTTGCCGTTTGGCCGGGCTGAGCAGCGCAGGGGCGCCCGGACAAGGGGCGTGCATGTTTGAGGCGATAGCCGAGTTTGCGCGCACCCCGGGCGAACCGAGCAGCGCAAGGTACCGTGAAGCGGCCCGGTCGTCGGCTCGCCTTTCTTTTGGGTACTTTTCTTTGGCGAAGCAAAGAAAAGTACCTCGCCCGCCGGGGCGAGACCCGGCATGTGAATTTGGCGAAGCAAAAGAAAGTGAGTCGCCCTTAAGGCGAAACCCGGTATTCCACGTTGGCCAAGCCTCTAGGCTGGAGAAGACAGTATGAGCCTCCTCGAACTCAAAAACATCAACCAATACTACGGCGGCAGCCACATCCTCCGCAACGTGAACCTCAAGGCCGAAATGGGCAAGGTCACGGTGGTGCTGGGCCGCAACGGCGTGGGCAAAACCACCTTGCTCAAGTCGCTCATGGGCCTGGTGCCCATCAAGAGCGGTTCCATCGAGCTAGAAGGCCAATCCATCGAAAAGAAGAACCCCTACGAGCGGGCGCGCAGTGGCATTGGCTTTGTGCCGCAAGGCCGTGAGATCTTCGCGCGCCTGACCGTAGAGGAAAACCTGGAAATGGGGCTGGCCTACAAAAAGGGTGGCACGCCGATCCCATCGGAACTGTTTGAGTTGTTTCCTGTGCTCAAACAGATGCTGCATCGCCGAGGGGGCGATCTTTCAGGTGGTCAGCAACAGCAACTGGCCATTGCGCGAGCCCTGGCCGCGGGGCCCAAGCTGTTGGTTCTGGACGAACCCACCGAAGGCATTCAGCCCAACATCATCAAGGATATTGGCAAGGTGATTCGCATGTTGGCCGATCGCGGCAACATGGGCATCTTGCTGGTGGAGCAGTACTACGACTTCGCCGAGGAGCTGGCCGACGAGTATGTGGTGATGGAGAGAGGTGAAGTCATCGCTGCAGGCCCTGGTACCGAGATGGCCGAGAAGGGGATCCGGCAGCTGGTGGCCATCTGATCTCTGGCGAAGGCGAGACTCAACCCTGCGAGGCGCCCGTTGTGGCTGGCCACAGGCCGCCGTTTTGCGAGTCCGCTTCATCACGCGTGGCCAGCAGCCCTTTCCTGTTTGACGGCTTGTAGGAGGTGGGCAGGGAGATGCCCCCGGCGGATCGACCGGTGATGGGCAGGTCGCCCAGGCCAGCGTGCAGTTCGTTGGTTCGGTATTTTTCGCGCATGTCGTCGGCCTTTGCCTTGAGCGCGTCGTAGTTTTCGATGTCGTCCCTGTATCGGTCCAGGACTGACTGGGCGGACTCGATCAGCTTGGCGTTGCAGCTCCCTTTGCCCTGGGTGAGGAGTTTTTCGACGGCTGCCTGTGGCTTGCCGTCGAGGCAGAGCGTCATGGCTTCTTCAGACCACTTAGAGACGGCATCAAAGCCTTGCTGAATACGCTTGGCAAAGTCCTGTCGTTCGGCGACGGCGCAGCACAGGAGTTGGGTCAGTGCCTTGCTCGAAGCGAAGCGCAATCCCATGGTGTCGACGGCTGCCTCGACTTCGTACAGCTGGATGGACCGGATGGCCAGACGCGTCATCAGGGAAAGCAGGTTGCAGGCTGCTTCGAAGTCAAAAGCGGGATCCAGGACCTGTTTGTGCAGGAAGCGAATGTCGTCAAGCGCTCTCGCAATCTGGTGGTCCTGAATGGCCACCATCGTCTGGACGGTTTCGAGCAGACGTTTGGCCCGGTCCTTCTCAGGATGGCGTTCGCAATAGTCACGCAACCCATCGCGGCACCGGTTGAGTCCCTTCGGTTCGTATGCATCCAGCTTGGAGAATGCGGCCAGCACCCAGGCCTGTGGGTCGAACAGTTTTGACTCCTGACCGATCTGGATGGCGCGTTCCAGCAGTTCGATGCCTTCCTCTCGCTCACCCACGTAGTAAGCCATCAATCCGTGCTTGAGCAGGCGGCTGACGGATGATGGGGTCAGCCGAGTCGACAGCTTGAACGTCTCCATGGCCTGGCGAAAATCGCCCATCTCGAACTGGGCCCGCGCCATGATGTCGTAGGCGTCGCTATAGCCCGGCTGGGCGTCCACCAGCTTTTGCAGTGTAGAGACCGCCTTCTCAGGCTCGGCATTGGCCATCTGAACCCGCGCGATACCCAGTCGCGCCCATGGCAAAGTCTTGGCATTGGCGACGGCTTCGTACAGGCTTTGCGCCTGTGCAAACTCACCGATGCGCAGCATCAGTTCAGCACCGATTCTTGCCGCGTGGAGCCAGTAGGGCCCGCGTGCGTCAAAGCGTTGCTTGCACAGCCTGGCTGCCTCGCGGTAATTCTCACGGTCGATGGCATCGAAGATGTCATGCAGTGCGATCTTGCGATCCCTGGCCAGGGCGATGCGGTCGGTCAGTGCGGTCGAGGTATGGGGCTTGATGAGGTATGCGTCCAGTGCCGATTCGGCTGCCTCTGCGACCTTGCTGTAGGTGGCCTGCGACGTGACAATCACAAAGATGGTGAAGAACGGAAGCATGCAGTTCTGGCGCAAGTCGTCCAGCAGCTCCTGACCCGTCGTGTCCTCGGCGTCAAAGTGCTGTTCGCACACCACCAGGTCGTAGGTGCCGAGCTCCAGTTTGAGTCGCGCATCCGACGGCCTGGAGCACTGCACGATCCTGCCGACACCGAACTCGCGCAAATGACTCACGATCAACCCCCGTGACTGTGCGTTTCCATCACAGACTAGGGCACTGGCTTCACGAATCGACGGGTTACTTCCTGGCATCTTTTTGATCTTTTGGTAACGGCTGGTCCACTCAGCGAACACAGCCCGATGAAAACCTTAGATGCACATTGTGAAGATGCATGCACGCAGTTCAAACCCTGAACAACGGCAGAAATGGCCGTCAGTTCAGCAGCTTTGATCAATGGCTGGACAAGGGGTGCGATTTGCCACCCCAGCGGGGTCAAACGTGCCAGATACGTGCCGAGGAGGCAGGCATATCCCAGGCTGCAGGGCGAAGCTGTGCCCACACCGCCTGGAAGTAGGCCATCAGGGGCTCAACCACAGGAGCCAGTGCCCGGATGACGATCATCTGTCCGTTGGGGCTGGTACAGCCGACCACGATGTCGGCGCTCGCCTGGACGCTTCGGGCAGCCTCGAGCAAGTGCTCCATGCGGTCCCGGCCCAAGGTACTGCCGCTGGCCAGCACCATGGTCCCCAGGCTGCGCTGACCGTTGAGGCCGACCGGAGAGTTGAGCAACCTCGAATCGGTGGCATCCAGCCAGCCCTCTTCCAGCCACAGCTTGCCGAGCGACATCCGCTGGTGGAAACGACCTCGTTCATAAGCCTGACCCGCTGCCGGCAGACCGAGCGCTGTCACATCCCAGGCCATGATCTCGGCGCCTTCGGCCAGTTCGATCTCGAGATGGTTGTGGCCGAAACAGCCTGAGTACGCGATCGTCTCCAGCGGCAGCCATTCGAGGCGGGCCCTGTTCTCGACTTTCAGCCTGACCAGCTGTTGGCCGGGAACATTGTCCGAGGCATAAAAGCGAGTGGCACCTGGCGTGCTGATGAAGGCGTGCGCCCCCTCGGCAACGCGCACAGCAACGTCGAGCGTGTCACCTTCGACTATCCCGCCAGGTGGGTGCACGATCACGTTGTGGCAGACAGCGGGGCCTTCGGGGAAGTGGCTTTTGAGCACCCGCAGCGGTCCATCGTGCGATGCTTGTACGTAAGTCTTGCCGCCGTCTTGGCGCAAATAGTTCAGTTCCAGCTTGGCTTGCCAGGGCATCTGATGAGTGTAGCCTCGATCTGGGGGTCAATGCGCGTGCGCACCTCGGTGGGCCCAGCCGGTCATGCGCTTCTCAAGCAGGCTGAACAACTCGTACATGAGCATGGCCATCACACCCACCACAATCAGGCCAGAGAAGGCCAGGCCCATTTGCATGGACGATCCAGCGGAGATGAGCAGGTAGCCGATGCCTTCGTTGGAGGCGGTCATTTCGGAGACCGTGGTGCCCACAAAAGCCAATGTGATGGCAACCTTGAGCGACGCAAAGAAGTAGGGCATGGAACGCGGCAGCCCGATCTTGATGAGCACATCCCAGCGCTTGGCCCCCAGGACCCGCAGTACGTCTTCCAGTTCCGGCTCCAGGGTCGCAAGGCCGGTGGCTATGTTCACCATGATGGGGAAGAAGCTGATGAGAAAGGCGGTGAGGATGGCCGGCCCGATGCCGATGCCGAACCACACCACCAGAATCGGGACAAAGGCAGCTTTGGGCAACGCGTTGAAGGCTGTCATGAGCGGGTAGATGGCAGCATAGGCCAGGCGTGAGCTGCCGATCAGGAAACCCAGCAACACACCGACGACGATGGCCAGACCAAATCCGGCCATGGTGACCCAGAAGGTGCGCCAGGCGTGACCGAGGATCACTTCCTTGAATTCCAGTGTCTGCTCCCAGATGCGGGAAGGACTGGGGAAGATGAACTCGGAGACGCCAAAGCCTCGGGTGATGGCCTCCCAGATCAGGATCACCAAGGCCAGCAGCAAGAAGGGCGACCAACGCTCAAGTGTTCTGGATGTCATGGCTGTGTTTGCACCTGAGGTGATCGCAGCGCGCCGATGTGTCCGCGCAGTTCGTGAACGATGTCTGCGAACTCGGGTGTGTAGGTCACCTCCAGTTCGCGTGTGCGGGCAATGGGGATGTCCCGTTGCACCACGAATCGGCCAGGGCTCTTGCTCATGCAGTAGACCGTGTCGGCCAGAAAGACCGATTCGCGCAGGTCGTGCGTGACCAGCACAACGTTGAAACGTTGCGCCTCCCACAGGTCGCGCAGGGTGCACCAGAGCTCTTCTCGGGTGAAGGCGTCCAGCGCGCCGAAGGGTTCATCGAGCAGTAGCATCTTGGGCTCGTGGATGAGGGCGCGGCAAATGCTGGCGCGCTGTTGCATGCCGCCAGACAATTCCCAGGGGTACTTGCCACCCATGCCGCCGAGGCCCACCCGTTCGAGCAGGGCCAGTGCGCGTTGCTCGAACTCCTTGCGCCGGTCTTTGAACTGGCGCCGATACGGCTCAACGATCTCCAGTGGCAGCAAGACGTTGTCGAGCGTGGTGCGCCACGGCAAAAGCGAAGGCGCCTGAAACGCCATGCCGGAAATCTTCAGCGGGCCGTCGACCGGCTGCCCATCGATCAGGATGCGCCCCTTGGTGGGCTTGCGCAGGCCTGTGGTCAGTTTCATGAAGGTGGACTTGCCGCAGCCCGAAGGACCGACGATGGCAACAAAGGCTCCCTGATCCACTTTCAAGTGGATGTCTTCAACAGCGAATTGCCCCTGTGCTGTCAACGCGTCGCTGTAGGCCAGCCAGACGCCGTCGAAGTCGATAAAGGGCGCCTGGGCGGTGGGCTGGGTCATCGCGTCATTTCGCCTTGGGCAGAATGTCCAGCACCGATTTCTCGGGCAGGAATGAGCCGTTCCAGACAGCCTTGGGATCGATGCGCGTCTTGGTGCCGTAGGCGTCCGACACCTGCGAGGCCATCAGTGCGAGGCGAGCGGCATCCACATGCCCAAACCCTTCCTTGCGCGCATCAGGGCTGGCCACCACCGAATCGATGGCCAGTTGAAGCCGGCGTGTTTCCAGCGTGGTGTTGATGATGCCGTCTCTGGCCTTGATGGCCTTGACGCCTTCACCCGGGTTGGCGATCACCTCCCTGGCGCCTTTGCTGAACGCAGCCAGAAATGCTTTGATGGCGTCAGGGTTCTCGGCAATCAGCTTGGGGCTGGCGATGATGGCATTGCCGTAGAGCTTCACGCCGTTGTCGGCATAGGGCATGACGACAATGTCGTCAGGCTTCACGCCGCGGGCTTCCAGGTTGAGCAGGGACGTGAAGGAAAAGCCGGTGATGGCATCCACGTCTCCTCGCACCAGCATGGTCTCGCGCAATGGCGGGTCCATGGATGTCCAGGTGACCTTGGTGACCTTGTTGGCTTTCTGGAAGATCGGGAAGGCTTTGCGGCCGGCATCAAACACTGGTGCGCCCAGCTTCTTGCCTTCCAGATCTGCGGGTGCCTTGATGCCGCTTTTCTTGAGCGCAAACACCGCTGCTGGCGTATTGTTGTAGACCATCATGACGGCCACCGGCTTGTTCGGTGCGTCAGGGTTGTTGGCGTGAAACTCCATCAAGGCTGCGAGGTCGGCAAAGCCCATGTCATAGGTGCCCGATGCCACGCGCGTCACGGCGCCGCCTGATCCGTTGCCCGAGTCCACGGTCACGTCGAGGCCGGCCGCTTTGAAGTAGCCGTTGGCTTCAGGGAGCAGGAAGAGGGCGGAGGGACCTTCAAACCGCCAGTCGAGCTGAAACTTGATGGGCGTTTCGGCGTGGGCCTTGGCAAATGCCAGCGTGGCGGTGACAGCGATAGCGGACGAGATGACTTGGCGCCTGAGCATGGGAAACATGGGGAAGTGCCTCCAGAGGGGGTAAGTGGACAATCCCTGGTCTTCAGCAAATTCGGTGCCAGTCCGTGGAATGGGCATACGCCTGATCCGGGCGCTGGTGCAGTGGTTGGTGCACCATCGAGGTGCGAACTGCCGCCACAGTGGATTTCCGTGGGCCAATGAAAAAGGGGACGCTGCTGCGTCCCCTTCCTTGCCTGGATGACGGTGATCTTGGCTCAGCGTCGCTGGCATGCGGCCGCGTGGGCCGTCATGTTCAGCACACGGCGCATGGAGGCAGCCGGTGTGAGGATGTAGGCCGACGCCGCCACGCCCATCAGGACTGGCCCCACGGTCACGCCGCCACTGGACGTGGTCTTGAGCACGTTGTAGAGGATGTTGGCCGAGTCCAGGTTAGGGCAGATCAGGATGTTGGCCGAGCCACTGAGCGTGGTGTCTGCCAGGTATGCGGTGCGAATTTCCGGTTGCAGGGCAGCGTCGCCGTGCAGTTCGCCATCGCATTCGATATCGGGGTGCTGCGCCACGAAGATGTCGCGTGCCTGGCGCATCTTCTTGGCTGATGCGCGCTTGGAGGTGCCAAAGCTGGAGTGCGAGAGGAAAGCGACCTTGGGTGGCAGGCCAAAGCGCTGCACTTCCTGGGCCGCCATCCAGGCGATCTCTGCCAGCTGCTCCGCGCTGGGATCTTCGTTGACGTAGGTGTCGGCAATGAAGATGGGGCCAAGGTCGGTCATCAGGGCATTGAGGCAGGCGTAGTTGGTCACGCCCGGCTTTTTGCCCAGGATGCTGTCGATGCGTTCGAGGTGGGTCACGAAGTTGCCCACCAGGCCACAGATCACCGCGTCAGCGTCGCCGAGCGAAACCATGAGCGAACCGATGATGGTGTTCGAGCGGCGCACCGCCGCCTTGGCGACCTGAGGCGTGGCACCATTGCGGCCCATGAGCTTGTGGTAATGCTCCCAGTACTGGCGGAAACGCTCGTCCATTTCGGGGTTCACGTTCTCCACGTCTACGCCCAGCTTCATGCGCAGGCCAGCTTTCTTGATGCGTGCCTCGATCACCGCCGGGCGGCCGATCAGGATGGGCGTGGCCAGTCGCTCGTCGATGGCCATCTGGGCGGCGCGCAAGGCACGTTCGTCTTCGCCATCGGCGAACGCGACGCGTTTGCTTTCAGGTGCAATGGCTTTGGCCGCGTTGAAGATGGGCCTCATCATGATGCCGGTTCGGCTCACAAACTGCCCCAGGCTGTCGACATAGGCTTCCATGTCCTGAATAGGACGTGTGGCCACACCGGAAGCCTCCGCAGCCTTGGCAACAGCCGGCGCGATTTTGAGAATCAGGCGCGAGTCGAACGGCTTGGGGATGATGTAGTCAGGGCCGAAGTTCAGATCCTGCCCGGCGTAGGCTGCAGCCACTTCATCGCTGGTCTCGGACTTGGCCATGTCGGCGATTTCGCGCACGCAGGCCAGCTTCATTTCCTCGGTGATCTTGGTCGCGCCACAGTCGAGTGCGCCGCGGAAGATGTAGGGAAAGCAGAGAACGTTGTTGACCTGGTTCGGGTAGTCCGAGCGGCCGGTGGCGATGATGCAGTCGGGGCGCACTTCCTTGGCCAGTTCCGGGCGAATCTCCGGCTCGGGGTTGGCCAATGCCAGGATGATGGGCTGCGTGCCCATGGTCTTGACCATGTCCTGGGTGAGTAAGCCGGCAGCGGAGCAGCCGAGGAACACGTCGGCCTCGCGGCAGGCGTCGGCCAGCGTGCGGGCATCGGTGGTCTGGCAGTAGCGTTGCTTGGACTCGTCGAGCTTGCCGGCTTTGGCGTCTTCACGCTCGTTCTGGATCACGCCTTTGGAGTCGCACACCAGAATGTTTTTCGGGTCCACGCCCAGACCGACCATCAGGTCCAGGCAGGCGATGGCCGCTGCACCTGCGCCGGAGACCGCAACCTTCACGCGGGCAATGTCCTTGCCAACCAGCTCCAGGCCGTTGAGCAATGCTGCGCCAGAGATGATGGCGGTACCGTGCTGGTCGTCGTGGAAGACTGGAATCTTCATGCGGTCGCGCAGCTTGCGCTCGATCGTGAAGCACTCGGGCGCCTTGATGTCTTCGAGGTTGACACCACCCAGGGTGGGCTCGAGCGCCGCGATGATCTCGACGAGCTTGTCGGGGTCGCGTTCAGCCAGCTCGATGTCGAACACGTCGATGCCGGCAAATTTCTTGAACAGGCAGCCTTTGCCTTCCATCACCGGCTTGCCCGCCAGAGGGCCGATATCGCCCAGACCCAAGACGGCGGTTCCGTTGGTGATCACGCCCACCAGATTACTGCGGCTGGTGTACTCGGCGGCCAGAGAGGGGTCTTGCTGGATGGCCAGGCACGGATAGGCCACGCCGGGCGAGTACGCCAGGGACAAATCGCGCTGATTGGACAGCGGCTTGGTCGGGACGACTGCGATCTTGCCTTTGTTGGGGGTGCGATGGTAGTCAAGCGCAGCGTCGCGCAGCGCGATTTCTTGAGGGGTCATGGAATCTCCGGCGTCCAGTGGCGATGCTGGCGCATTTTGTGGTGTTTTTTCGGTCGTGGCCATCCCGGCCCTGGCCCTCTATTCTGACACGCTGACAGATGCTTTGCTGCGCTGCACAGCAAGGATTGACGCGGGTTTCAACGCATGATTCCCTATTTCGCGAAGTGGAAACCGGGTGGATTGTGGCCTTGGAGCAGAGGTCCCTCAATCGGCCTTGAGCCAGTCGTACAAAGATCGGGCCAACACTTGCGTGGCCGCTTTGAGGTCGCTCAGCGCCAGTCGCTCGTCTGCCCGTTTGGCGTGAGACTCCAGCACCGTATGAGGGCCTGCACCGTAGATGACGGCGGGAATGCCTCTGGCCGCATAGAGGCGCGCATCGGTGTAGAGCGGCGTACCCACGGCGGGGACGTCTTCTCCGAAAAGCGCAGAGGCATGCCGCTGGATGACGGTGGAAAGCCGTTCATGGCCGGGCAGTGGCTTCATGGCTTTGGCCAGCAGCATGCGACGCACCGTCACCTTGAGCGACTTGCCGCCACGGGGTGGTGAAAAGCTCGCAGCAGCATCAGCAATCGTCTGGCGCAGTGATGCCTCCACCGTCTCCGGGTCCTCTTCCGGCAACATGCGGCGATCGAGTTTGATGACCACCTTTCCCGGCACAACATTGGTATTGGTGCCCCCCTGGATCAGCCCGATGTTCAGGTAGGGATGATCAATGCCGTCGACCCCGGACCGGATATCGAGATACCCCGCGTTGAGCGGGTAGAGCGCATTGAGGATGTGGTTGGCGCCTTGCAGCGCATCGGTTCCGGTGTCCGGAATGGCGGCATGTGCCATTTCCCCTTCGACGGTCACCTCCAGCTGCAGGCAGCCGTTGTGCGCCACCACAACCTGATGACTGAAGCCGGCGGCCACCAGGAAGTCAGGTTTGACGATGCCCTTTTCCAGCAGCCAGCCAGGACCAAGCTCACCACCAAACTCTTCGTCGTAAGTGAAGTGCAGTTCCACGCCGCCCCGAAGTGGAAGCGCCAGGGACAGGAGTGCGCGCAATGCAAAAGTGAAGCTGGCAAAGTCGGATTTGCTGACGGCAGCTGCGCGCCCGAACAGCATCCCGTCCTCGATCTCGCCGCCATAGGGGTCGTGCGTCCACCCCTCGCCAGGGGGCACGACGTCGCCGTGGGCATTGAGTGCGATCACAGGGCCCGTGTCGGCGAACCTCTGGCGCACCACCAGGTTGGTGATGCTCTTGAGGCCGGCTGACTTCACGACGTCTTCCGGGACGGCATGCTGCTCCGCGTCCAGGCCCATTGCGGCCAGCAGTTCAGCCGTGCGCAACGCGTGCGGTGCATTGTTGCCAGGCGGCGTATCGGTGGGCACGCGCACCAGCGCCTGAAGAAAGCGCGTCTGGTCGCCAAAATGTTCTTCGACCCAGGCGTCAAGGCGCGCATGGATGGCGTTGTCGGATGCAGTGCTCATGTATTCGGCCATGTCGTTGAGTGTTCAAGAGCCAGACGGTGGAGCAGCCGCCGGAAAGCGTCTGCCGCCAGGTCCAGGTCGTCTGCGGTGCATGACTCCAGGGGGTTGTGGCTGATACCGTTGTTCTCGCCGCGCACGAACAGCATGGCCTGGGGAAGCATGTGGTGCAGCTCCATGGCGTCGTGGCCTGCACCAGACGGCATGCGATGAACGGGTAAGCCCATCTCGCTCACCACGGCCTCCCAGTGGGCTTGCCAGGCCGGCGCTGATGGAGCGGCCGAAGCGCGCATGACCTCCTCGAGCTTGAGCATCACGCCGCGCCGGATACAAATGCCTTGCAGTTCGGCGATGAGATCATGGGACAGTGCATCGCGTTGTTCGTCTGACGGTGCGCGCATGTCGATGGAGAAACTGCAGCGACCGGGCACCACGTTGGTCGAACCAGACGGCACGTGCAACATACCCACGGTGGCCACCGAATCACCATCTCTTGTGGCCCTGCGTTCCGCAAATACCATGAACTCTGCGGCAGCGGCGGCGGCATCCTGCCTCAGTTGCATCGGCGTGGTGCCCGCGTGGCTCGCCGTACCGATGACCTCGCACCGGTAACGGACGCTGGCGTTGATGGACGTGACCACACCCAGCGGCAGGTTCAGGCTCGGCAGCACCGGACCTTGCTCGATGTGCAACTCCACGAACGCCAGGTAATCCCTGGGGTTTCGGCATTCGGCAGCGATGGCATCCATCTCGCCCGGCAGACCCACGGCACGCATCGCCTGCGCGACCGTATGGCCATCCTTGTCAGCCATGCTCAGCCACCCTCGCTGGAAGCGGCCGGTGAGCGCAGCGGACCCAAGAAAGGTGGCCGAGAACCGCTGACCTTCTTCTTCGGCAAATGCCACGACCTCAATGCCGAAAGGCAGTCGTCGTTTCTCTGCATGGAGAGCCGCCACCACAGCCAGTGGCACCAGAATGCCCAGGCGCCCATCGTAGCGTCCGGCATCACGGACGGTGTCGTAGTGGCTGCCTGTCAGCAGGTAGCGTGCATCCGGCGTGTCCTGCGGAGGGTGATATCGCGCCACCACGTTGCCCACAGCATCTTGCCGGACCTCGTCGAATCCGGCTGCCTGCATACGTTCCATCAGGTCTGTCGCACATGCCCGGTGCGCCGGGCTGAGGTAGTCCACACTGAGAACGCTCGGATCTGGTGACTGTGTGTGGCGGGCGAGGTGCGCATGCTCATCCCACAGTGAATCGCCAATGGCAGGTGCCTGGGCGAATCGCTCATTGAGCCGAAGTTCTGCGATCCGGTGCACTTGCCGCAGGCATTCGGTGCGCTCAGCCTGAAGGGTGCCGTGCAGTCGGCGGGAGAAATGGCCGATGATCTGCCCTGGCGTGAGGCCTGTGCCCCTTGGGCCGCGCACGGCCAGAATGAACGGGAACCCGAACTGTGCCCGGTAGGCCAGGTTCAGGCGTTGCAGCGTTTCGAACTCTTCCTCTGTGCATTGGGTGAGTCCGGCGCGCTGCTGCTCACTGGTGGACGCTGCGGTCAGTGTCCTGGCCACCATGGCCTTCCCAGCCAGTTCGGGGTGGGCCTTGAGCAAGGTTTCCTGCGCTTCAGTACCAGCATCCTCGACGGCCTTGGCCATGCAGTACTTGAGGGCGGCAAGCGTCGCAAACGGCCGATGCTTCAGCGCTTGTTCGGCCACCCAAGGGGAATGCTCGTAGATGTCGCCGAGCCAGCGCAGGGCCGTGTCGTGTGAGGCCTTGTTCAGTGCCTCGAGGGTCAATGGAGCTGTCATGGCGCAGGGCGAGGGTGTGTGGCTTGCCAGTGGCGAGCGATGTCCAGGCGAGTGGCCACCCACACGTGTGCATGCTGCTGGATATGGTCCAGGAACCGCTGCAAGGCCGTGATCCGTCCGGGGCGGCCGAGCAGGCGGCAATGCATCCCAATGCTCATCATCTTGGGCCGGTCGAGTCCTCCCGGATCGCCTTCTGCGTACAAGGCATCGAAAGTGTCCTTCATGTACTGAAAGAAGGGATCGGCGTGTGAGTAGCCTTGTGGCAGCGCAAATCGCATGTCGTTGCAATCGAGCGTGTAAGGCACGATCAGTTGCGTGGCGTCGGTGCCGTCGGTTCGACGCACTTTCATCCAGAAGGGCAGGTCGTCGCCATAGTAGTCGCTGTCGTAGAGCAGTTGGTCATCGTCAGCCACCAGACGGTGGGTGTTGGGGCTGTCGCGCCCGGTGTACCAGCCCTGAGGGCGCACGCCGGTCTGGGACTCGATCATGGCCAGTGCCTCTGCCATGTGAGCTCGCTCCGTGGCTTCGTCCACGTCCTGGTAGTGAATCCACTTGAGTCCGTGGCAGGCAATTTCATGGCCCATCTCCATGAAGGCGGCACATACCTCTGGCGAACGCTGCAAGGCAGTGGCCACGCCGAACACCGTGAGGGGCAGGCGCCGCCCTTCGAACTCTCGCAGAATTCGCCAGACACCTGCGCGCGAGCCGTACTCGTAGATGCCTTCCATGCTCATGTGTCTGGCGGGGTATGCGGCCGGGTTGAACATCTCGGAGAGAAACTGTTCGGACGACGGGTCACCGTGGAGCACGCAGTTCTCGCCACCTTCTTCATAGTTGAGGACAAATTGCACGGCAATGCGGGCGCCACCCGGCCACTGCGCGTGTGGCGGGTTGCGGCCATGACCGGCAAGGTCGCGAGGGTAGGGGGTGGTGGCGTCGTACATGGAAATGGCGGGCTCCATCGAAGAAGACAAGCTCATGATAGTCATGCCTGAGCAAGTTCTGTGCACACCGGTCACCCAGAAGGGGCTTCGGGTGTGGGTACACTGGGACGCGACAATGCCAATTCACGTTTCTTGACGGAACGACACTCGCAGGAGGCCACTGATGGGACTGAGCACGCATGTACTGGATACGGCCAATGGCTGCCCCGCCGCCGGCATGTCCGTGGCCTTGTGGGCGACTTCGTCCGATGGCACGAGCCGGCTGATACGTGAGATCGTGCTCAATGAAGATGGTCGCAGTCCGGAAGGTCCCTTGATCGGCGATGGAGCGCTGACCAAGGGCACCTACCGACTGGTGTTCGAGGTCAAGGCCTACTTCGAGCGAAAGGGGGTGCAGCTTCCTGAGCCCGCCTTCCTGGACAAGGTCAGCCTGGATTTCGGCGTGGCAGATCCTGACGACCACTATCACGTGCCGTTGCTGGTCAGTCCGTGGAGCTACTCAACCTACCGGGGCAGCTGACGGAAGAGGCTGGCCGAAGTCGAATGGACCTGCCCAAAGTCAAAAGCCCGCTGTTCGCGGGCTTTTTCTGTGGCCAGGGACGCCTCGGATATCAGCGGTTGCGCTGGCCTTCTGTCAGTGTGTCGAGCTGGAAGTTCCCACTGCGATCCCACAGCCAGACATCGGTATAGGTGACGCTGCCCATGCGGACAGGCGCGGGAAATGGCTCTGCGGCGCGCACGGTACGCTCGATTTCAGCCATCACTTCGGGCACATGATTGGGAGCACGCATCCAGTTCAGGCGTTGAACCTTGCCGCGCTTGTCCACATCCACTTGCAGCACGCCGACCGCGTAGAGCAGCGGGGGCATCTTGCCTTTGAAGATGCGGTGATCGTTTTTGGCGTAGAGGTGTTTCGCACCGTCCCTGCGATAGTCGCGAGGAGTGGAGGCGTCTGAAATAAGGTCTGGCAACGGCTCGGCTGGCGCGACTTCAACAGGCGGCTCAGGAACCGGCTCGGGGGCTCGGGTCGCGCAAGCGGCCATGATCAAGGCGGCGCCCAGGACCATTGCGTGGCGCAGCGATTGCTTCAAGGCAGGTGCAGAAGGCAGGGAATTCATGACTGTGTCCTGGTTTGGGGCCTACGCAAGCGGCCACAATGCACCCATCTGGGGCATCGAAACGGAATTTCTTTGACTGATCTACAGTCTATTGATTATCGACAGGCTTGAACATGGCCTGATGACCGTTAGAGGAGCAAGGCGTGCCATCCGTCATTGTTGAACCACGTTTATTGACGCGAAAGCCACATTTGAGCCGTGTGGCGCGACTGGGATGCGAGCGTTTACACGCTGGCGAAGCCGCCGTCTGTGTGAGCATCGAGAGTGCCAAAGGTTCAGCACCCCGGGAGCCTGGTGCATGGATGCTGGTGTTCGGAGCGGGAGACGCTGTTGGCAGCATCGGCGGGGGGCGGCTTGAATGGCTCGCCATGGCGCATGCGGTCGAGATGCTGGACAGGTCGGACCGGGACGGCGCGGGCACGGAGCGGCGTGAGTGGGGTCTGGGGCCAGTGCTGGGGCAGTGTTGTGGCGGCCGTGTCCGTGTGGCGTTTGAGCGGACGGAAGGCAGCGAGTCGCAGGCGTGGGAGGCGCGGCTGTCGGAACAGGCTGCCTTTGTGCATGTGTTTGGTGCCGGACACGTGGGCATGGCGATTCATCGGGCTGCGCAAGACCTTCCGCTGGCGGTGACCCTGCTGGACAGCCGCCCTGAGTGCCAATGGCAGCCAGCGCAAACCGGAGTAGATGCCGAGGCAAAGGCGGGTCTGGTCTCTCTTGATGACATCGACTGGCCCGAAGACGCCGTGCCGGACTTGCCGGCCGGAGGCGCTGTGCTGGTCATGACGCATTCGCATGCGGAAGATTTCGACATCATGCTCGCGCTGCTGACACGGCAAGCCTCGAAGGGCGATCTGCCTTTCATTGGCCTCATCGGAAGCCGGAGCAAGTGGCAGGGGTTTCGGCGGCGTTTGAGCGAGCGTGGTGTGGACGAGGCAGTGCTCGATCAGGTGCATTGCCCCATCGGCCTGCCCGGTGTGCGGGGCAAATCGCCAGGGGTGGTGGCCGCAGCAGTGGTTGCCCAGCTCTTGTCGGTGTTGCCGCAGGAGTCAACCTGAAAGCCTGGCATGCAAGTCGCTACACTCGATCCAGATGTCGAGGTCGCCGCGGAGCGGCGTTCGAGGCGCACCGCCTTGAACCATGCGCGACCCTTTGGCAGCCTACAGCGCCCGCTGTGGTGGGCTGCCTGGCGGTGCCATGCACCGTGTTTGGGGTGATTGCATGGAAAGCTATCTGCTTGATTGGGCCAACCTGTTGCTTCGTTGGGCGCACATCATTGTGGCCATCGCCTGGATTGGGTCTTCTTTCTACTTCGTGTTTCTGGACAGCAGTCTTACCGAACCCGAGGACGCCCGGTTGCGGGCGCAAGGCGCCACCGGTGAGCTGTGGGCGGTCCATGGCGGTGGCTTCTATCACCCGGTCAAGTATGCGGTGGCCCCACCCAGGCTGCCAGGTCACTTGCACTGGTTCTACTGGGAGAGCTACTCCACCTGGCTGACTGGTTTCGGCCTGTTTGCCGTCAGCTATCTTTGGCGTGCGGACATCTATCTCGTGGACCCGCAGCAGCTGGCGATGCCCGGCTGGCAGGCGGGCACGCTGGCGGTGGGTCTGTTGCTGGCCTTCTGGGTGGCCTACGACATGGCCTGCCGTTTCATGGGGAGTGGCGCCGGGAGCGATCGGCGTCTGGGCCTGGTGGTGGCCTTGCTGGTAGCGGGGTTTGCCTGGTTGGCGACCGAGTGGTTCGCCGCCCGGGCCGCATTTCTTCTCGCCGGTGCCATGCTCGCGACGGCCATGACAGCCAACGTGTTGGTGTGGATCATTCCCGGCCAGCGCCGGGTGGTGCAGTCGCTCAAGCAGGGCGAGGCGCCGGACCCCATCCATGGTCAGCGCGGCAAGCAGCGAAGTGTGCACAACACCTACTTCACCTTGCCGGTGGTGTTTGCGATGCTCAGCAACCACTACAGCTTTCTCTACAGTCACGAGCACAAGTGGGAGGTACTGCTGGCTTTGATGGCAGCAGGCGCCGGTATCCGGCAGTTCTTTGTGCTTCGCCACGGGTACAAGCTGGGGCGTCATGCTCACCCATGGCGCTGGGCTGCGGGGGCATGTGTCTTGCTGGTGTGTCTGATCGCATGGCTGCGACCTGCAGGCATCGCAGTTGATCCTCCGGTTGCGTCCCGAGCTGCAACGGATGACGCAGCTGTGCAATCCGTGCTCAACGCGCGTTGTGTGAGCTGCCACGGGGAAGCGCTGGCCTCCAAGGGCATACGGCTGGACAGCGTCACGCAGGCGCGGCAGCACGCTGCGCTGGTTTATCAACAGGTGGTGATTCAGCGCGCCATGCCCTTGAACAATGCCACCGGCATGAGCGAGGAAGAGCGCGCGTTGTTGGGCGCCTGGGCGTTGGCGGCCCAGCGCTGAGACCACTGCCGGGACGAAATCTCCACCCGGCCATTGCCACAGGCAGGTGAGGCCCCACTTACCGCTTGAGTGGTACCGCCCGTAACCATTCGACAACACATGCGGATATTTCTTAGGCCTATGGTTCGTCGTTGCTGACCATACTGCTCTATTTGGCATTAAGGTTGGTCTGTCCGTGGTCGATAAGCAATACATTCGGCTGAGTTTCATATCGCTGGCAGGCGCCAGCGTGAGACTTTGCCGACTCGCTTGTCTGCCAAATCATGACCCCCCGTTTGTGCAGTTGTATCGGGCAGTTGCCATCCTTTGTGCTGGCGACGTTTCGGAGCTGTTTTTCCATGAACGCCACAGGCCGATGGACAAAAGTAGGCGCATTTGGTCGCATGCTGTTGGCATGTGTGCTCGCCAGTGCGTGCGCGCTGGCGTCCGTGATGGCCATGGAGTCGGGCACCGCCACGCATCAGTCGGCTGCTGAACGTGTGCCTGCCCTTGAAGGACTGGTCACAGTAGGGGTAGTGGCAACGGAGGCGCCGATGCAAATCTGGCCTGGCGAGGCTTCCGGCCCGTCAGGCTACGACATCGACTTGATTCAGCAACTTTTCGCACAGGCCGACGTGACCCTGCGATGGAAGCGGTTTGCGAGCCGGACTCAGCTGATGGCAGCTCTTGATGCCGCAGAGGTGGACCTCGTTGCCTCTGCGACGGTGGCGCCATCCCGGTTTTCCGGGTTGACTTTCAGCAAACCCTACCTGGCCGAAACCCAGCTCATGGTGGCTCGGCAGGAGCAGACCTCAGCGCCCGGCAACCCGGATCTTGCCGGATACCGGCTGGGGGTCGTGGCAGGAACCGCCGGGACGGTCGCGGCCGGCCAGTACTTCCCATTGGCGAGCACCACGGCGTTCGCCTCACAGCATGACGCCTTGCAAGCGCTCGATGGCGGGCAGGTCGACATGCTGCTGATCAGCCGGTCCACGGCACTGGCCGCGATGAGTGGTCGAATGGGCTTGCGCGTACTGAAATCGTATGCGCTGCCTGAGGGGCAGCTGAGGTTGGCTGCCAGGGCCGACGCCGCCATCCTGGCGCAGTGGCTGGACAAGTGGCTGGCCGCCAGACCCGATGAGATGGACCGTGAGCTGGCGGACAAATGGCTTGACCACCTCAACATACCTGTTTCCAGTGTGGCGCCACTGGCGCAGCATCAGGCAGCTCTTCGGGTGGGCTATCTGGTCCGGGATGACGCCAGCGGCTGGCCAGGAGGCGAGGCGGCAGGCGGATTGGGTGTCGATTTGATGCGCGCAGCGGCGGGACATGCCGGGCTGCCCGTTGGCGAAGTCATTGGCGTAGAGTCGTCCGGCGAAGGCATGGAGGCGCTGCAAGCGGGTGAGCTGGACGTGCTGGTCGGACCTGCCGAGACCGGGCCCGGGCGCGGCGCACTGCCTTTCGTCGGACCTTATCGCTCGAGCCTGCTGGCGATAGTCGGCCGGTCAGGCCATGGCTCGCCCGGTCTTGACCGACTGGCCAACCGCAAGTTGGCCATGGTCGACCACTTTGTGGCCGAGGGGTTTGTCGCCCAGAGCTATCCAGGTGCTCAGGTGGTCGTTTGCGAATCCATGAGCGACTGTATGGACATGGTGGAGCAGGGGGAGGCCGATGCGACCGTTGCTCCCATGGATGGCTTGCAGGAGCGACTGGGTGACAGAGGGGCTGGTCTGCAAATCAGCGGTGTGGTGCCACTTTGGCAACTGGAAAGCAACCTGGTTCTGGGTCCGCAAAGCGCCCATTTGGCACAAAGGCTGCGCGAGGGCCTCGACATGGCCATGGCCCAGGATCTGGCAGATATCGAACGCCGACACCTGACGCCCAAATCATCGCAGGGCCTTGATTGGAGTGCGCTGTGGCCCTGGGCGCTGGGCGCGTTGCTGCTGGCGGGTCTGGCGGCCCTGGCAATGTGGTGGCACCTGATGGTGTTGCGCAGGCAGGTGGCGGCCAAGCAGCAGGCCAGTGAACAGGCCGAAGCCTACCTGGGATTCATGACGCATGAGGTGCGCAATGCGCTGCAGTCGGTGGCTGGCGCCAGCGTGCTGCTCAACGAAATGGAAGATGAAGCTGATGCGACGCCCAGGGAGCGCCAGAAAGTTCTTCAACTGATGACGCGGTCATCCCGTTCCACCATGACCTTGATGGACGCACTGATGGATCGCTACCGCTATGTTCAGGGCAAGGTGGAGCTCAGGCCCGACGATGTGGACCTGGTAGAGCTCTTGCAGCAACTGGTAGATGACATCCAGCCCGCGGCGCATGCCAAGAGACTGAAGCTGTCGCTCAGCATGGATCCGGCAGCATGCGGGCAATGGCGTATCGACCCAGTGAGGGTTCAGCAGGTGTTGCGCAACCTGATCATCAACGCTGTCAAGTTCACGCGAGAGGGCGGTATCGCGGTCAGGCTGGGTGTCGAACCGGGTGAGGACTTCATGCACGCCAGCATGCTGCGCATTGCCGTGAGCGACACAGGTGAAGGCATGGACGCTGGTATGCAGGCACAGGTATTCGAAGGCTTCCATTCCAGCGGTGGAGACCGGCCTGGCACAGGGCTGGGTCTGGCCTTGTGCCGAGATCTCGCCAAGGCCATGGGCGGACAGCTCGAGCTGGAGACGGCTCCAGGCAAGGGGAGTACCTTTACCCTGGCGTTTGAGGCCTTCCGTCCGGAGCACCTGACGGCGCCGCCTGAGCTTGAAACGACACTCCACAGTGCGCTGGTCGTGGACGGCTCGCCCGTCTACGGGCTGTTGCTCAAGCGGGCGCTGATCAACGACGGGGTGGCTTCAGTGCTGGTGGAGTCCGTCAAGGCCGTGGAAGAGGAACTGAACCGGCCCGATGTGGCTGGCTACGACCTTGTTCTGGTGGAGGCAACCCTGGTCGACGGCAGCTATGCGGATGTGATCAGCTTGCTGCAGAAGCGTCTCGGTGACATGCCCTATGTGGTGGTGATGAACCAGGGTGATGAAAAGCCTGACCAGGCCGTCGGGTCACGCGATGGCGTGCTGGATGTGGTCGCCAAGACCAGCGATGTCTACAGTCTGATCGATCGCGTGACGCAAGCCTATGAATCAGCCCAATTGCGCAGAGTGGAGTGGGGTGGAATGGCTTCCCGTCCCCCGAGGGATGCAGGCCTGCCTCAGTCGCAGCTGTAGCGGAAAGAGTTGTTCAGACTGAGCGGCAGCACCAAGGTGCGGATGTTGGCCGCTCTTGCTCTGGCGCAAAGCTGCGCTCTGGCGGTAGCGTCCGATACCCAGGCACTCCGGTACTCAGCGTTGAAAACCGGCTTGCCGCGCGAGGTGAAGGCCGAGTAGGCGCCGCACTCGTTGTACTGGTGGCATTGCTCGTTGACGGCAAAGTCAAAGATGCCTGCCAGCGCAGCGACCTGATCGATGTCGTTCTTCAATCCGATCAGAAGTCCGCGGGCATGGGCTTCATTGGCCAGAAAGGTGTTGTAGTCCAGCTGGGTGGCCTTCGTCAGTGCGCCGTTGAAGCCCGGATTGTTGTCCCAGGCGTCCACGTTGTCGGGCTCGACCCCGTCGCAACCTTTTGCCTTGGCCAGGTCCAGCCGTGAGCGCATGATGCTGCGGACACTGGCTGACCGCGTGTCTACCCAGCGCTCGCCAGCCCAGCCATCGAGCGGATTGCCCTTGTCGGCACTGGTGAACTTGCCATAGTCGCTGCGCCAGTTCTCTGCGCTGCCTGCCGAGAAGTAACACACCACACGGCTTCCAGCCGACCGGATGGCGGCAATCTTGCTCGCCGGCGTGTCAAACAGGTCGATATCGTAGACAGCTACGTTGTAGGCGGTATCGACGCTGCCAGTCAGTTGCCATTGCCACGTTTCATTGACGTTCGGACTCCATTTGCCAGACGTCGTCGTGCGGAGAATGGCATTTGGATTGGACGGCGCAGCAGTGGCCTCTTCGGCCGCCGCCTCTCCAGTGCCATCGGGGGAGGCGCCTGGGTCGCTGTTGCCTTCGCTGCCAGCCTGTGTATCGTTGGGAGTCGTTTCCTGGGCATCCGCCTCGTCGCTGGAGCTGCCCCCGCAGGCGGACAGCAGGGCTGCTGCGGTCACCAGTGACACAGCAGCCAGATGCCGGATGGTCTGAGCCATATGGGTACGACGCAAAAGACTCGATGGCGTTGTTTCGTTGGGAACAAGGCTTGGGGACATGGAAGTCAATCTTTGTTTGGCGATGTGGGTGACTGAGCATAGCTTTTGCTCTGGATGGCCGGCAAGGATTTGTAGCCTTTGCAGGGCAAGCTGTTGCACATGTGCCCTCACATTCACGTCTTGTCTCAACCTGAGCCGAAGGTGCAAACGGCGCCAATGCCGTTAATATCCGGCGATGCTTCGATTCAGCGCCAACATCAGCACCCTGTTCACTGACCGTCCGTTTCTGGACCGTTTTGCCGCTGCTGCCCGGGCCGGGTTCACGCATGTGGAGTGTCAGTTTCCCTATGAGCATCCGGCGGCAGAAGTCTCGCGGGCGATGAAGGATGCAGGTGTGGCCATGGTGCTTCACAACCTGCCTGCAGGTGACTGGACCAGAGGAGAGCGGGGCCAGGCCTGCCAACCGTCGAAGCAGCAAGCCTTTCGGGATTCAGTGGAACAGGCTTTGGCGTATGCACGGGAGCTGGGCGTGAGCCAGCTCAACTGTCTGGCGGGCATTCCGGAAGCCGGTGCAGGCCCTGAACAGACGCGCCAGATCCTGCTGGAGAACATGCGTCATGCGGCTGCAAAGCTGGCAGCCAGCGGCGTGCGCTTGCTCGTGGAGCCGATCAACAACAAGGACGTGCCGGGCTTCTACCTCAACACGTCGCAGCAGGCCTTCGCATTGATGGACGAGCTCGCTGCCGACAATGTGTATTTGCAGTATGACCTCTACCACGCGCAGCGCATGGAAGGCGATCTGATCCATACCATGTCGCGCCACATGGCCCGTATCGGACACATGCAAATAGCAGACAACCCTGGGCGTGGCGAACCGGGTACCGGGGAGTTGCGCTACTCGTACCTGTTTGACTGGCTGGACAGGTCGGGCTATGCGGGCTTCGTGGGATGTGAGTATTTTCCGGCCGATGGCTCGCCCCAGGGGACAGAGCGCGGTCTGCGCTGGCTGGCGGTGCACGGCCGCCGGGCCACGGGTGACGTGCTGAAGTGAACACAAGAGGCCGGAGTCATATGCCGCTGTTCGAACAGGACCCTTGCAAGATGTTGCGTCTGCTGTTTGAAGCAGCGGTGTCGCGTGCGCAGCCCGAGCGGGTACTGCCGGCTCACCTGCCTTCCCCGCCCAAGGGGCGCACCGTTGTCATCGGTGCCGGCAAGGCGGCAGGCGCAATGGCCCATGCCTTCGAGGCTGCCTGGCCCGATCACGCACCGTTGAGCGGACTGGTGATCACCCGCTATGGTCACGTGCCGCCGCGAGAGTCCAATCTGCCCGCACGCATCGAAGTGGTGGAAGCTGCCCACCCTGTACCCGATGAGGCCGGCTGGGACGCGTCAAAACGCATCTTGGAGTCAGTGAGCGGGCTGGGTGAGGACGACCTGGTGGTTTGCCTGATGTCCGGCGGAGCTTCTGCCTTGATGACAATGCCTTGTCAGGGCTTGTCACTCAAGGACAAGCAAACCCTGAACGCTGAGCTGCTCCGCAGTGGCGCCAACATTCTTGAGATGAACACGGTGCGCAAGCACTTGTCGGCCATCAAGGGTGGACGGCTGGCTGCGGCTTGCGCGCCGGCCAGGGTGCTGACACTGGCCATCAGCGATGTGCCGGGTGATGACGTCAGTGTGATCGGCAGTGGCCCTACCGTGCCAGACAGCAGTACTTGCGAGGAGGTGCTGGCAATTCTCGATCGCTATGCCATCGACGTTCCTCCTTCCTTGCGCGCACGCCTGGTCGACGGAGATCTCGAGACACCCAAACCAGGCGACGCATGCTTTGCAGGGCATGAGCACCGCGTCATTGCTGCTCCGATCCAGAGCCTGGAGGCGGCACACGCGCTGGCGCTCTCACACGGGTTGTCGGCCTACATTCTCGGTGACGAGATTGAGGGCGAATCGCAGCATGTGGGTGCCTGGCATGGCATGCTGGCCCGTTCGGCAAAGCGGGGCAACAGCAGCTTTTCGCTGCCCTGTGTGCTTCTCAGTGGAGGCGAAACGACCGTGACTTTGCCCAAGGACGGGTCGGGCGGCCGAGGAGGGCGTGCAGGTGAGTTCTGCATGGGCCTGGTGCAAGAGCTGCAAGGGGAAAGTGGCATTTGGGCGCTGGCGGCCGACACGGATGGGATCGACGGTGTGGAAGACAACGCCGGTGCGTTTGTTCGGCCGTCGGTGATGGGCGATGCAAGCAAGGCTGGGGTGTCGCTCGATGACAGCCTCGTCAGGCATGATGCCCATGGCTTTTTCGGGGCCACGGGTGACCTGCTGGTCACGGGCCCTACCCACACCAATGTCAACGATTTCCGCGCCATTCTGGTCTTGCCCTCTGCCAGGCAGGACTGATGCTGCCCCGCAGCGTCCAGCCGGGATGACCCGATAAGTGAAGTTACCTGTTGAAGTTGACAGGCCTACGCTGCAACATGGCGAATCACTGGTCACAATGTGTGACCGTTGTGAGCCGGGTCCAAAGGCGGGCCGCATTTGCAAACGATACTTTCCAAGACCGGCAACATCACCATCAGAATGAGCAAGCGTTAGATCACGCCGGCATAACAAGGGAGCCAAAGGGAATGGCGACATGTCTCGGCCAAGCCGGGTCCTGACCATTGCACAGCACTTGGCGAAGGTGCTGGCTGTATGGTCCATGCTCTGTTTCAGTGCTCTGTGCCTCGCACAGTCGCTTGCAGGGCCAGCGGCTGATACGTCGACTGGTACCGAAGAGAACCATGGCGACCGTCATCATCTGGTTCTCCGGGTAGGCCTGCTGGACGACTATCCCCCATTTCAGCGCTGGCCGGAAGGAGGCGATCCGAGCGGCTATGACATCGACCTGCTTGGCGAACTGGCCGATCAGGGAGGGTTTGAGCTCCAGCTTGTGCGGTTCACGCGATTCGCCAGTCTTCGTGCGGCAGTTCTGCGCGGTGAGGTGGACATCGCAACCTCCATGGGACGAACGGCGCAGCGCTCCAAAGTATTTGCATTCACGCGACCCTACGTGGTTCAGCGGCAAGTCCTTGTGGGGCGCCGCGAACTGGGTGCAGTGGCCGATCTGCCCGACCTCGCCGGCCTGACACTCGCGCTGGTCGACGGCTATGCCAGCGCGACCTCGGGCAGAGAGCATTTTCCCCAGGCGAGCGTGGTGCTGCGCCAGTCCGAGAGCGCTGTCCTGGACGCGGTGGCCGAGGGCAAGGCAGATGTGGGTCTGACGGGCCTCCCCGGCGTGGCAGAGCGCTTGCGTGACAACCCTGACCTGCGGGTGATGCGCAGCTACGCCTTCGCGACGGGGCAGCTGCGACTCGCTGGCCTGCCCGGAAACCCCGGCAACTGGGTGGCAAGGCTCGACGACCTTCTGGCCGCGCGCGAGCCGCACGCCAATGAAGTGCTGGTGCAAAAATGGTTGAGCGACTTGCGGCCGCAGCCCAGAAAGCCAATGAACCAAATGGCCGGCAAGCGTCTGAGGGTGGGGTACTCCCCCAGCGACAACAAGTTGCGCATGGCGTTTGGTACTCGCCCTGCGGGCTTGCCTGTCGACATCATGAAACGCATGGCCGATCACCTTGGCATGGAAATAGAGCGGTTCATTCCCCTGGGCCGTGCAGAAGGGCTGGACGCCCTTCGAGCCGGGCGCATTGATGTGATGATGGGTGTGCCTCAGACCAAAGCCATGAGGGAGTCTGTGGGTGCACTGTTTGTCGGCCCCTATCTGGTGGACTATGTGGCATTGGTCAGTCGTCGGGACAAGCCGGTGGAGCAGTTGGGGGACTCGCTGGGTTTGCGCCTGGCGTTGCCGCCTGGGCATTTCGCCCGAGACTACCTCAGCTACAGCTATCCCGATCTTCATCTGGTGGATTGCGCGAACGAAGATGACTGCTTTCTCATGGTGGGGCAGCAGGTCGCCGACGTGACCCTCGCGCCATTGACACGCCTGGAGGAGCGTTTGCCAGCCAGAAACGGCGAGCTCATGATTTCGGGGTTTCTCGACAGGCTGGTGGCTGAGAGCCATTTTGTGCTGTCGCCTGAACTGGCGGGCATGGTGCCGGCCATGCGTGATGCCCTGGACTTCGTGCGCGCAACCGATGAGGCGGCCTTGCGCCAGCAAGATGCAGAGCGACTGCTGAACCCGACGTTTGACTGGCGGCCCTGGTTGCCCTGGGTGGCAGTGGCGTTGGCCGTGATGACGCTGATTTTCATGGCGGTGTGGTGGCATCTGCGGCAGTTGAGAAACGAAGCCGGTGCCAGGCAGGCTGCTCAGGAGCGGGCAGAAGCTTTTCTGGCGTTCATGACACACGAAGTGCGCAACGCATTGCAGTCCGTCGCTGGCGCTTCTGTCTTGCTGCAGGAGCTGGATGAGGAAGGGGCCTCCAAGGCTGAGCGCAGACATGTGTTGCAGTTGATGAGGCGCTCTTCCAGATCCACCATGGCGCTCATGGACTCCCTGATGGACAGGCACCGCTTCCGGTCGGGCCAGGGTCAGATTCGCCTGGAAAACGTGGACCTGGTGGCGCTGGTCAGGGATCTGGTCCAGGACATCTCTGCAGCAGCAGAGGCGAAGCATCTGACACTGAACTTCGAGGCGGGTGATGATGTGGCCGGTGAATGGCGCGCTGACCCTCTGCGACTTGAGCAAATCCTGCGCAACCTCATCGTCAACAGCATCAAGTTCACGCCCAAGGGCCACATCGACATCAGGCTCTCGTCTTCCATTCTGCCGCCCGAGTCTGCGGCTGTGGCTGCCTCGGGTGGACTCAGCACAGCCGCCCGGCGTGTGACCATTACCGTTCGCGATACGGGCAAAGGCATGACAGATGCGCAGAAAGAGCATTTGTTCGAGCGCTTCCACAGCCATGGCGGAGACCGGCCAGGGACGGGCCTGGGGCTGTCCTTGTGCAAAGATCTTGCCGAAGCCATGGGAGGGCGGCTGACACTGAATGCCAGCAACGATGAAGGGACCGAGTTCGCTTTGTACTTCGATGCAGCGCGGGTCATGGAGTCGAGCTCGCTGCCTCAGGAGGGGCATGGCCTGGAGCAGGTGCTGGTCATCGACAGCTCACCTGTTTACGGTTTGTTGCTCAAACGGGCGTTTGCCGCCTCTGGCATCGGCGCTGATCTGGCAGAGTCAGTCCGTGAAGCCGGCAAAGCGATGCGCTATGCCCAAAGTCATGGGCCGGCCTATGACCTGATCGTCACCGACAACAAGCTGGCCGACGGTGAGCTGAGCAATGTTCTCCAGATGCTTCGAGCGCAACCCGCAGAGGTGGAAGTGCCACCTGTCATGGTGGTGAGTCAGGACCTCAGCGACGAATCGACGGCACATCTTCGAGGAGCGGGGGTCATTGAAGCCCTCGCCAAGCGCAGCGACGTCTATGGCCTGGTAGACCGCATTCGCCAGGCCTTCGAAGCCGTTCAGAGGCGTCAACACAGGCAACAGGCCATCATGGAAAGCCCTGACCCGGTGGATTGAGCCGTTGGCCTTTTGTCACCGGTCGGCTGCACTGGCCGTTTCGTGATCGTCGATAATGTCGTGTTTGGCCGGTGAGCCAAAGACCATTGCACTGGCGATCGGCGATTGAACGCCCGCCGCCGGACATGTGGGAATGCCGTGGAGACATGGCTCGCACGGGAGAGGCGGGCCAGCTCTGCCTTCCCTCTCAGCTCAGACATCAACAGCAGTGTCTTCAGGCCTCAGGTCTGCAAGGCAGGGACGAACTTTGTACAGCAGTCGCAAACACCAACGCTCCAGTCTAGCGCGCGTGCTCGGCACGTGGCGTCCGTCAGCGAATGAGCCTGCACGAAAGGACTTTCCTGAGCGCCTGGCACAGTGGCTGCATGTTTCGGATGCCATCACCTTGCGGACCATGCAGCAGCGGGTGGCGCAGGCGAAATGCACCGCCGTCGACACCACAATGACGAGCGCTTCGGAGCTCAACCGGTCCGTCGATCAGCTGCGTTCCACCTTGGCGTCCGCTGTGAACGATGAGCTGCAGCGGCTGCTTCGAGAGAGCCGCGAGACCGGCGTTGACCCCGATCCTGACGTTGAGCTGGCCTTGCACCAACAGGTCTTCGACGACATGCAGCGTCGAATGGAGATGAGCGTGGATGCGCTGCGCATCCATGTCCGGCAGTGCCTCAGTCGCCATGGCGAGAGCATGGCGCGCCTGGCGACCATGGACGCAGCCCTAGACCAGATGTTGGCCGGGAGAGAGCAGGAGGCGTTGTCGACGCGGGTTCCTGCGTTGCTGCGCCAGCGCTTTGAGCAGCTTCGAAGGCAACACGCGGAACGTGAAGCCGCCGCGCAGGTGGAGTTGCCGTTGGCCTCCACGCCCGAAAGCAGTGCTTCACCTCATTTCTCGCGAGATGCGGGTCACTGGCTTCCACAGTATTCGTTGTCCCTGCAATCGGTCTTGCTGGCCGAGCTTGAGCACCGCCTTCAACCCGTGATTGGCATGGTTGAAGCGCTGGGGCAAACGTCATCCTGATTTTTTTGACATGCAATTGAACATGCATTCCTCAACCCTGAACCGTTTTCTCACTGTGGCTGCGTTTGGCATCGGCCTGTTCTGCATTCTGTGGATTGCCGCCGGGTTTGTCGGTCACAACGCTCTGGCACTGGTGCTGAGCCTGGCCATTGCCGTGGCGTACGGCTACGGCGCATGGGAGGTGAGCCGGTATCGCCGCGATACGCAGGCACTGAGCCAGGCCTTGAGTGGGGTCGCCGGGGAGGTGGAGGATCTGCGTGCATGGGTGGTGGGCTTGCCCGCCAAACTTCAAAACCCCGTGCGCGCGCGTATTGAAGGGGAGCGGGTGGCATTGCCTGGACTCACCCTGACGCCCTATCTGGTCGGGCTGCTGGTCATGCTGGGCATGCTGGGCACTTTCGTGGGCATGGTGCTGACTTTCAAGGGCGCTGTGTTCGCGCTGGAGGGGTCTGCGGATCTCGCGTCCATGCGCGCAGCTCTGGCTGAGCCCATCAAGGGCCTGGGTCTGTCATTTGGCACATCAGTGGCTGGGGTGGCTGCCTCCGCGGCACTTGGCCTGATGTCGGCGATGGCTCGCCGCGATCGCCAATTGGCAGTGCGATCGCTCGATGAACGCATTGCCAACGAGTTCAGGGGGCATTCAGCGGCCGCGCAACGCAAGGCGACCTTGCAGGCCATGAAGCAGCAGGCCGATGCCATGCCAGCGGTGGCAGAGCGGCTTCAGGCACTGATGGAGAAGATCGATGAGCGCAGCCAGGCACTGGAAGCCCGGCTGGTGGAGCAGCAGAGCCAGCTGCACTCGGAAACCTCGAGCGCATTCGAGCAACTGGCGAAATCGGTGGAGTCCTCTCTCAAGCATGCGCTGGAGGGGAGCGCGCGTGTCGCTGGCGAAAGCTTGCAGCCCGTGGTGAGCTCGGCGATGCAGTCGGTGGCCGCACAGTCGAAGGAGATGCAGGAACAGGTGGGCCATTCCGTTCGCTCGCAGCTCGCGGAACTGTCACAGCGCTTCGAACAATCGACATCCCGGGTGGCAGACCTGTGGCGAGAGGCTGTTGACCAGCAGGTGAGCGCCAACACTTCGACACAGGAAGCACTGAAGCAATCGCTCGCAGCCTTTGGACAGAAGTTTGATCAGGGTGCGGATGCGCTGGTCAAGGTACGCCTCGACTCGGAAACCCGTTGGCGAGATGAGCATGCCAGGCACCTGGAAGAGATGGTGCAACTGTGGCGAACGGAACTGTCCGCACTGCACGAGCAGGAGGCTGAGCGCAGCAGTGGCTTGGCTGAGCAGCAAACCCGCATGCAAGAGGCACTGGGGCAGAAGCTGCAGGCTGCGGTAGAGGCCATTTCCGAGTCGTCCCGTGCGCAATCGGCTCAAGTGGGAGATGAGGTCGGACGCCTTCTGTCCGAGTCAGAGGCTCTGGTACGGGCGCGCGCCGAGGCGGAAGCCGGCTGGCGTCAAGAGCACAGCCAGCGACTCGAGGCCATGGCGACACTCTGGCGCACCGAGATGTCTGCGCTGAGAAGCGAGGAAGCTGAGCGTAGCCTGGCTGCGGCCGACCGCCAGCTCAAGGCGCAGGAAATGCTGGGCGAGCAGTTGCAAGCCTTGCGGGCGGATGAGCAGGCACGAGGGGACGCCGCCGCTGCGCGACTGGGCGAGCTGCAGACTGCCGTGGCGGAGCACTTGTCCAGGCTTGGCGCCGCGCTGGAAGCACCCATGACGCGTTTGCTGGAGACGGCATCTGAAGCGCCGAAGGCTGCAGCAGAGGTGATCGGAAGGCTCCGTGAGGAGATGAGTCACCTCACTGAGCGCGACAACCAGGCACTGAAAGAGCGTGCGGAGCTGATGGGTCAGATCGGTCAATTGCTCGAGGGCGTCCAGCAGGCGACGGGAGAGCAGCGTGATGCCATCGAGTCACTGGTTGGATCGGCGTCCGGAGTCCTGGACCGAATCAGTCAGCAGTTCTCGCAAACCCTCGGCGCACAGGCAGAGCGATCAGAGGCATTGGCATCAGAGGTGGCAGTCAGTGCGACCGAGCTGAGCAGCCTGGGCGAGGCGTTCAACCGGGGCATCGAGCTCTTCAGCGGGACGAACGAGATGCTGGCCGACAAGTTGCAGCGAGTGGAGCAGGCCATCGGGCAATCGATGGCGCGCAGCGACGAGCAACTGGCGTACTACGTGGAGCAGGCACGCGAGGTGATCGATCTGAGCATCAGCGCGCAGCAGGGCATTGTGGAAGATCTGCGGTCTCTGCGGCAGTCGAGTCATGAAGCGGCGGGGAGCGCTGCATGACGGGCGAAGGGCAGGCCATGGTCGACGCGTTCGATGATGATGGCATCGAACAGACAGCGCCTGCTTGGGCTGTCTTCGGGGATCTGATGTCGGGCGTTGTCGGTGCGTTCGTGCTCATCTTCATTGCGGTGCTTGCGGTTCAAATGGATCTGGTGGCCAACCTGCAGGCGGAAATCGAGAAGCGCGAGCAGGAGCAAGCGCGGCGCGTTGCGCTGGAGAAGGCCCTGGCCGGCCCTTTGCAGAGTGGCAGGGTGACGCTGGAGAACGGGCGCATCGGCATCAGCGGCAACGTCCTCTTTGATCTCAACTCGGATGAGTTGCGGCCGGAAGGGCGGCAGTTGCTCAAATCGCTGGTGCCTGCGTTGCAGGTGTATCTGGCCAATCGGGATGAGATGCTGATGGTCAGTGGATTCACCGACGACCGGCCCATCCAGAAGGGCAACCTGCATTTTGTGGACAACCTTGAGCTCTCGGCACAGCGAGCGCTGAACGTGACGCGAGCACTGATGGAGGAGGGCATGCCGCGGTCACAAGTGTTCAGCGCCGCGTTTGGTGCCGAGCAGCCGGTGGCATCGAACGAATCTGCCGAAGGGCGGGCATTGAACCGGCGGGTCGAGATGGCGCCTGTGCCCACTGCGAAGCGCAGTGGGCCGGATGAGTGAGCCAATGCAACCGATGGAGCCGGTCGGGTCGGAGAGTTCTGTCATGGCAGACAATGCGCTGGCGGATGACCTGGCGCAATTGCGCCGTGAATCGGTAGCGGTACATGACCCCATGGGCTGGGCTTATCTGCAAGCCTTGGCTGCACGCTGGCAAGTGGCCTCTCCTGCAGTGAGGGCAGGGCTTCAGCCTCGTTGGACAGCTGCGGTCGGGCTGAGCCTGGAGCGCACCCGCAAGTCCCGAGAAGAGCGGCGCGCGCGCGTTTCGCATGGATCGCTCACCGCGGGTGGGCACGATGCGCGCGATGCGACATCGGCACTGGGAGTCCTGGCTCGCCATGCCCGGGCGGCCGCCATGCCAGCCGGTTCGGCATCCGATCAGAGACCTCTCCTGCGCAGTGCCGTACGTTTCCACGATATGTGGGCGCGCATGGGGGCAGAGCAGGATCTTGAGGAAGCTTTTGGTCGAGCGCCGGAGAACGCCGGGCCGCTCAACCCGCACATGCTGGTTCTCAAGACCTTGCGGCAAATGCAGTCGCTCTCCCCGGCGTACCTGCAGCGGTTCATGACCCAGGCCGAAGGTTTGCTGTGGCTGACAGAAGCCAGGCAGGAAAAGCGCCCCGCGACCACCAGAGGCAAGCCGCGTCCGTCGTCAAGAAAAACCCAGCAAGGTTGACGGGTGTTGACCTCAAGTATGAGGTGGCAGAACAACAGCGGCGGCACACACTGGTGCCCATTGCAGCGCAACAGGCAACCTTGCTCCAGTCCGGCGAAAGAAGAGTTTGCCTGGCGTTTCCGATGAAACACGGGCGTGCAGGCACGTTGAGCGTGGCGGGAAATTCTTCCATTGGTCGATTCGCGTCGCATCATGCGGCCAAGTCGTGCATTTGTACGCTTTCATCCGGTCCTTTGCATGTAGTGCTTTGGGCCCCTGGGGGGTAAGATTTCTCAGTATCTACATGAGAGTTCTGAGACGTCCTTCTTACCCGGCCTTTCCCGAGCCACCACTGCTGGTTGCGGCGAGAAGCCATATGGCCAGCCAGCTGGCCTTGCTTGCCGCCATGTTTGCGGTGGGCCTGTTCATGTACGAACGTCTGGCCGGCTACGCCTTTGATGTGGACAGCTATCTGAGCATCGGTGTGGCGGTCATGGGCGTTTCGAGCTGGGTCTTGCTCAAGCGCCGGCATTACTCGATCGTGGCGTGGTTGCTGGTGGCCAGCCTGTGCGCTGCTGGCCTTGTCTCCGCTGTCTTCTACGGCTCTGTCCGAACCGTCAACATCGTGCTTGTCGTAGTGGCGCAGGTCGGCGTCGGCATATTTTTCGGCACCAGAACACTGGCGCTCAGCACTGCAGTGGCCATCATGGCGGTGGGTTTGCTGACCTGGGCAGAGGCGCAGGGAATGCTGGGTGCTCGGCCCGGGTTCGAAGTGGGATGGCGCACCTGGTTGACTCATCTGGTCAGTCTGGCCGGCACGGCCGTCATGATGCAACTCAATCGCACCCAGGTGGCCACTGCCCAGGCCATGCAAATCAAGGAAGCGGAGCAAAGACTGCAGACCCAGATCGATAGAGACCTTGGGCTAGAGCGGTTTCAGCGCTTCTTCCAGAAGAACTCCACGCCGTTCTTCATTCAGGCCAAGTCGTCTGGGGCCATCGTCGATGTGAACCCGGCTTTCGAGGCGGTGACGGGCTATCGGCGCGACCATCTGATTGACAAGCGCGATGGACACCTCTGGTTGCATGACGAGCAACATGCGGCCTATACAGCGGCCCGGCGAAGCCGGAAGCGGACAGGCTGGATGCCAGTGACGCTTGTGACAAGGGATGGCCGCCGCATTCCCCTGATGGTCAGCAGCGAACGCGACGAAGACAGGGATGAGGGCGTGGTGATTGGCGCCCTGCGAACCTGTGAAGAGGGCTTGGCACAGGCGCTCAAGGGAGTGGCAGCCGCCGCACAATAGCGCCATGTCCGAGACACACCCACTCGACGAGCCCGGAGACATCCGGCGAGAACACAGCCTGCGTCATCAGCGTAGCCTGGGATGGCTGTTGCTGATGATGATGGTCGGCATGTTCTGCATGGCCACTGTGGATCATGTGTCGGCGCCGGAAGGCATGTCCCGGGCACCGATATCCCTGACCATGGCTTTGGCGGCCTTCGCCGCCTATGTGTTGTTTCGCACCGGGAGGCTGCGATGGGTCATCCCGGTCATGTTGGTGAGTGTCATGGGGGTCACGGGTTGGGCCGTTGGCAGCTATGGCTCCGTCAGGGCAGCATCGACCATGGGCGCCTTTGGTGTGATCGTGCTGGCGGGAACTTACCTCAGTCAGCGTGCCCTGATCGCGACGACCCTGGCCAGCGCACTGATGCTGGGCGTTCTCACCTGGGCTGAGAATGAGGGCAGGCTGCCACCGGCGGATCTGTTGCCGGATACGCGCTATTTCGCCATGGTGGCTGTGATTCTGATGCTGACCGCGGTCATTCTGTGGCATTCGCGACGAGCCACCGAGGAAGCGCATTACAGGCGGCTGAGCCAGATGGAAGACAGGCTGCGCCTCGAACATGAGCGCGACCGCTCGCTCAGGCGTTTTCGCCACATCTTTCACATGAATCCGGCGCCGTCCCTGATTCAGTCTGCCAGTACGCTGAACATTCTCGACGTCAACTCGGCCTTTGAGCGGTTTCTTGGCTTCGCAGAAAACAGCCTCGTCGGCAACCCGGTCAAAGCCCTGTGGGTTGACCCCGCCAACTGGCTGGCGCACAGCGAAGTCCTGTTTGACAAAGGGCGTTCGGGCTGGCGCAAGGAGCGCTGGCGCCATGCTGACGGTGCCGAAGTCGAATTGATGGTTTACAGCGAGATCGTCGAAGACCCGAAGGGACTTCTGGTCTTGACGACCATTGCGTCGATGGACGATGCACCTGACTGCCTGCCCGGCAGGGATGGCAGCGAGCCGCTGGACATGCAGGCTACTGGCGAATCCGACGCCCTGTCTTGAAGACCCACCAGACCACGGTCAGGCAGATGAGCATGAAGACAACGGTCATGCCGGTACTGACGCCAATGTGCACATCCGCTGTGCCAAAGAAGCTCCAGCGGAACCCGCTGATCAGGTAGACCACAGGGTTGATGAGGGAGACCTTCTGCCAGAAGGGTGGCAGCATGTTGATGCTGTAGAACGCGCCGCCGAGGAATGTCAGTGGTGTGACCACCAGCAGCGGAATGATCTGCAGTTTCTGGAAGTTGTCGGCCCACAGCCCGATGATGAATCCGAAAAGACTGAAGGTGGCTGCGGTGAGCATCAGATAGCCAACCATCCAGACCGGATGCGCAATGTGATACGGCACGAAAAAACGGGCAGTGATCAGAATGAGCAAGCCGATCATCATGGATTTGGTGGCTGCCGCACCCACATAGCCCAGTACCACTTCAATCCAGCTCACTGGTGCCGACAGCAGCTCGTAGATGGTGCCTGACCACTTCGGCATGTAGATGCCGAAAGCTGCGTTGGAGATGCTCTCGGAGAGCAGCGAGAGCATGATCAGTCCGGGAATGATGAAAGCACCATAGTCGACGCCATCGATGTCGCCCATGCGTGAGCCGATGGCGGTGCCGAAGACGATGAAATACAGCGATGTTGAGAGCACGGGCGAGAGAATGCTCTGCGCCAGCGTGCGAAAGGTGCGCGCCATTTCGAACTTGTAGATGGCTCGCACGCCAAAAAGATTGAGTCCTGTCATGATGCCGATCTCCCGGTTGTTGCCTGGTCTCCAGGAGCGCGTTGCGGTTTGTGCACCAGATTCACAAAAATCTCCTCGAGCGAACTTTCGCTGGAGTGCAGGTCCTTGAATGCAATGCCCTGGGCAGACATTGCAGCGAGCAGCTCGGCAATGCCTGTGTCTTCCTTCTGGCCGTCGAATGTGTAGGTCAGGGTCAGGCCATCGTCCGATCGGTCCAGCTGCCAGGGGGCCAGAGCCTCGGGAATCGCTTCCAGTGGCTGGCCCAGGCTCATGGCCAGCTGCTTCTTGCCCAGCTGCCGCATGAGTTTTTCCTTTTCCTCGACCACGATCAGCTCACCCTGACGGATGACCCCGATGCGGTCCGCCATGTCCTCGGCCTCTTCGATGTAGTGGGTGGTGAGGATGATGGTGGTGCCTTGTTCTCGCAGCTCTCGCACCAGGCGCCACATGTCATGGCGCAACTCGACGTCGACCCCCGCGGTGGGCTCGTCCAGAAACAGGATGCTGGGCTCATGGGAGAGCGCCTTGGCAATCAGGACCCTGCGTTTCATGCCGCCCGAGAGCTGCATGATCTTGCTGTCCTTCTTGTCCCAGAGTGAGAGGCTCTTGAGAACTTTCTCGATGTGGGCAGGGTTGGCCGGCTTTCCAAAGAGGCCACGGCTGAAACTCACAGTGGCCCAGACAGTCTCGAAAGCGTCTGTGCTCAGTTCCTGTGGCACCAGACCGATCGCCGAACGCGCCTTGCGATAGTCCTTGACCGTGTCGTGCCCGTCGGCAATGACAGTTCCGCCGCTTGCGTTGACCATGCCGCAGACAATGCTGATCAGTGTGGTTTTCCCTGCGCCGTTGGGGCCGAGAAGGGCAAATATCTCGCCACGTTGAATGTCGAGATCGACGCCCTTGAGTGCCTGGAATCCGTTGCTGTAGGTCTTGGTCAGACCTCGCAGGCGGAGAATGACATCGTTGCCCGGCGGCATGGACTGGCCTGACGCGGGATTTGCGTATGGTGAAGACATGACTGAGTGAATGAGGGTTCGCTGCCAGCCAGCCCTTGTGAGGTCGGCTGTCAAGGGTAGCGCCTGGAAACATGGCGCTGGCGGTGCTGGCCTATTGTGGGCCCGTGCTGGCAATGCTGAGGACCAAAAGGTTATTGCGCCTGTGGCAGTCGCTGACGCGAAGGGCGGGACTTGCCAACTGGCACGACGTTTTGCACAATACTGTACCAATATACAGTATTCAGCAAACCATGGCCAGAGCTTATGCAAAGCACGCGTTGAACGGGTCTTCTTCGTCGGTGGAAGTGGCCATTCCCTTGCCTGCGTTGAAGGGGCGAGGCGTCTCGCACCGGCATGCCCATCGCTTCGAGCTTGACGCCAGGTCGGCCTTCGACGACGGATGGGGCAGCCTCGATGAGACATGCCTGGCAGGCGACGATCGCCCACGGGTCGACACGGTGGTTACCTGGGAGACCGCCAGGTCTGCCATCACACGCAACCAGTCTCCTGACATTGGATTCAACCTTGGTCTCAATCCCTATAGGGGCTGTGAGCACGGCTGCAGCTATTGCTACGCCCGTCCCAGCCACAGCTACCTGGGCATGTCGCCCGGCCTGGACTTTGAGACGCGCTTGGTGGCCAAGCAGAACATCGCGGAAGTGCTGGCAGCGGAGTTGCAGCGTTCGGCTTACAGGCCCGACATGATCGCTCTGGGCACGGTGACGGATGCCTATCAGCCGGTGGAGCGCGAATTGAGGTTGACGCGCGGCGTCATGGAAGTGATGCACCGGAGTTCCCACCCAGTGGGTATCGTGACAAAAGGCAGCGGTGTCGAACGTGACCTGGACCTGCTGGCGCCCATGGCCGAGCAAGGTCTTTGCGCGGTGTATGTCACCATCACCACGCTCGATGCACGCCTGGCTCGCATTCTGGAGCCTCGTGCTGCCGCACCTCACCGGCGCCTGCGAACCATCCGCGCGCTGGCCGAAGCCGGTGTACCGGTGGGCGTGAGTGTTTCGCCCCAGATCCCCTTCATCAACGACGACATGGAGCAAGTCTTGCAGGCCGCTGCCGAGGCCGGCGCATCCCGTGCGTTCTATCAGGTTCTGCGCCTGCCATGGGAACTGGCGCCCATTTTCAGGCAGTGGCTGGAGCAGCATTACCCCGATCGTGCAGAACGTGTGATGTCGCGCATACAGGACATGCGGGGAGGGCAGGACTACGATGCCGATTTTTCCACTCGCATGAAGGGTTCCGGTGTCTGGTCAGATTTGTTGCGGCAACGCTTTCACAAGGCGTGTGCGCGACTGGGCATGAGTGCCCGGCAGAGCCAGACGCGGAGCGAACTCAATACCGCGCTTTTCAATCCGAAGAACCTGGGGCGTCAAGCGCAACTGTTCTGAATCTGCGTCAATCGGTGTTTTCTCGGGAAATTAGAATGATCGAGCGCTGGCAACAGTGCAGTCAATCAAAATAAAATTTGGGAGGAATCCAGGATGCAACGCTTCTTGCATTTTTTTCGCGCGAGCCTGACTGTTGCTTGCGTTTCGCTTGTGGTCAACCTGGGGGTGGCTGACCGCATTGCCCGTTCGGCAGGCATCGAGATGCAGATTCCTTTTACCTCTGCTTATGTCGCCAAGGACGGTGGGCCCACTTCACTGATGGAGGTCGTGCCTCCGTATCGGTTGTATATCGACGACCTGGGGCCGAAGAATTATTACTACACGAAGCGCGGCACAGGGGATGCCACGAAAGCCTGGGTGATCTATGAGGTCACAGGGGTGACGATGGACGACAGCTCCATCGGCAATGTGGATCTCACTGTCTCCGTTTCCCACGATGAGGTGTCGATCGCGAAAAAAGAAATCCTCCGGTTTCTGGTCTTTGAAATGAAACCCAATCCTGTGAGGCTAGGCGGTGCCATGGAGTTTCAGAACTTCTTGTCACACCACCACAATCAATGGCTCTATCTGAAAGCCAGGGATATGCTGGGCGAGGCTGGCTACAAAACGTTTTATGACCGGTTGATAGAGCCTGGCGCGAATGTGCGCGCGCTGTTTGTGCGCGAGTACGAATTGCATGTCGATCCGGAGACC
Source organism: Hydrogenophaga sp. 5NK40-0174 (assembly GCF_040372165.1). NCBI lineage: Bacteria > Pseudomonadati > Pseudomonadota > Betaproteobacteria > Burkholderiales > Comamonadaceae > Hydrogenophaga > Hydrogenophaga sp. 5NK40-0174. The sequence continues at coordinate 91,321 of NZ_BAABWG010000001.1, forward strand.
GGAAAGCCTGTCGATGGACGGCTTGAGTTCCTGATCAACTTTCACAAGCCCGACAACTTTGTTCCACTCACCGTCAAAGTCGACGTGACGACCAACAAGGAAGATCTTGACCGCCTTTTCGACAGAGCTGAAGATGGGTCTTACAGCCACCGGGCGCATGAAACCGACCCTTGGTACAAGCGCTACAAGCCGGTACTCATCCTGATGCTGATCATCGGATCGTTTGTTGCGCTTCGCGCCGTCGTTGGGCGAACACGGTAGCTTCTATTCAGCCGGATCGGTCAGCGCGTTCGGTGAGGAGGCGCTCTGCCTCCTCCCGCCAGTGATGCAAGGCCTCGTAAAAGCCTTCCCACACGCAGCCATTGCAGCCGCGCTCGCAGCAGGTGGTGGGCTCTGGCGGCGGTGGGCGCAAGGTGGCGTCCAGGTCCACGATGCCCTTCTCGCGTTGCGCTCTGCCTCGCAGGTGGGCTATCAGGGCGTGTGCGGTGGCGAGGTCGGCAAGCGGCACCTGCATGACTGAATAGCGCTGAAATCTGGGCTGGACCTTGCCTTCGAAATCAGCAGTCTCGGCAAACATGCCTGCCGGCCTGACCCATAGCCCGAACTCGCCATACAGCGCGCGGTAGAGCACCATGGCCCGCAAGGTTTCGCTGCACCGCACGGTGTCGATCACCTCGTACCAGCCACCCTTGTAATGGCGATACAGCCCGGTCTGAATTCCGGTCAGCTGGGGGAGGTCACTGTCTGAAGGAGGACGTGAGGTGGGCATGCGTGCGCTAGTGGATTTCCGCGGAATGAGGTGACAGGGTGGGGTGTGGCAGAGGGGGCGCAGCACCCGGAGATGAGCTCGTGCAGCCCTGGTCCCATGCATGTCGCCAGGCGGGCAGCGACCGTGAAGGGTCCTCGCCAAGTCCCCTGACAACGCATCCCCCCTGAGCACCCGATGCAGCGATAGCGCGCATCTGGTCGGGCTCGAGCACGCCGCCTATGCCTACCACAGGTGCCGGGGCCATGTAGGCCCACCAGGCCAGGTTTCTCAATCCTTGTGGCACCCAGGGCATGTCTTTGGTGGTGGTGGGCCATACAGGGCCACAGGCGATCAGCTCAGGACTGATGCTGGCTGCACGGCACAGTTCCCACAGGCTGTGAGAGCTGACACCTATCTGAACGCCGTGCGAGGCCCGGGCGGACTCCAGCGCCTGCCAGTCGTCGCGGGTGAGTGCAAGCAGGTCTTCCTGCCCCAGGTGGAGGGCCTTGGCGCCGCACGCCAGCGCAGTTCGCCAGTGGTCGTTGATGACCAGACAAGCGCTGCTTGTGCTGGCCGCAGCAATGGCGGACTCAATCTCATTCTTGAGCTGCTCCTGCCAGGAGGGGTCGTCCGCTGCCATGTCTGCCGGGCGCTTCATGCGCAGCTGAACCGTATGGGCGCCGTTTCTGACCTGCATGACGGCTTGGGCCTGCTCTGCCGTGCCAACGATAGCGTACAGGCCGGGCGATCGTGGCGAAGGTGCCGGCGGACGCCATGACTGGGGCATATCCTGCCCGATCGACAGCCGGGGCAGCAGGCCGCTGTCGGTACCGAAGCCGCCCCTGGCAATCACCGGGCCCGCACCCATGCCGACGGGTCGAGCATGGCGGATGGCGTGCATGGTCGCCATCTTGGCCAGCACGGCGGCATCGGCAGCCACAAACCCCATGGCCATGGCAGCGGCCACGGACGAGGCAAACGTGCAGCCTGTTCCGTGGTTGTGCGCGATGGCGCGGCGTCTGAGGTACAGCCAGCCTTTTGCGTGCGGTGTTTCGAGCCAGTCGCAGGCCAGGTCGGGTGACAGCTTTTCGTCGTCTCCCCCCGTCACGACGGCAGACTGCGCGCCTAACGCGCACAAATGCGCCGCCAGCTCCCGCGCACAGGCGTCTTCCGCCAGTCCAGTGAGTATCTGGGCTTCGCGGCGGGTTGGCGTGATCACGTCGCACAGAGGCACGAGTGCCTCCCGGTAGGCACGAACGAGTGCATCGTCGGCCAGTGATGCCCCCGTGCTTGCACGCAGAACAGGGTCCACCACCAGCTTGACCGGGTGATTTGAATGTCTGAACTTTTGTACCCAGTGGGCCACCCGGCGCGCATTCTCGGCGCTGCCGAGCATGCCTGTCTTGATGACAACAGGAAGCATGTCCTCGGCCAATGCCCGCAATTGCGCATCCAGCATGGCTGGCTCGGTGGCTTCAATCCGCTGGACGGCTTTGGTGCTTTGTGCGGTGACAGCCGCGACCACTGTGCAAGCGTGCACGCCAAAGGCGTCGGCTGCACGCTGATCGGCCGCCAGGCCTGCGCCGCCGCCACTGTCAATGCCGGCAATGCACCAGATCACAGGCGTCGGGATGGAGGAGGGCTTCGTCATGGCAGTGAATGGTACAGCCAGATGCTGACGGCTTGTGCGTCCTCTCCGGCGTTCATTCAACCAGCCATTTGGTCAATCGATCAGGAACGGCTGTCCACCGACGGGTGTGCTCGCCACAGCCATGTCTTGTGCGGCCATGACCCCCGCCTCGAATGCGGCGCGGCCTGCTCGAATGGCCAGGTCAAACGCACTTGCCATGCGAACCGGATCAACGGCCTGGCTGACGGCCGAGTTGAGCAACACCGCATCAAAGCCCAATTCCATGGCCTGGGCAGCGTGGCTGGGTGCGCCAATGCCGGCATCCACCACCAGCGGCACATCAGGTAAACGGGCTCGCAAGGTGCGAAGGGCAAACGGGTTGATCAGGCCCTGGCCCGAGCCGATGGGCGCCCCCCACGGCATGAGGACTTCACAGCCGACATCGAGCAGCCGCTGGCAGGTGATCAGGTCGTCGGTGCAGTAGGGAAAAACAGCAAAGCCGTCCTTGATCAGCTGCTCCGCCGCTTCCACCGTGCCCCAAGGGTCTGGCTGCAAGGTGTGTTCGTCCCCCACGACTTCGAGCTTGAGCCAATGGGTGCCGTACAGCTCACGCGACATGTGGGCCAGTGTGATCGCCTCGCGGGCGGTGCGACAGCCGGCGGTGTTGGGCAGAAGGCGTGCCCCTTGCGACTTCATCGCTTGCTGAATGATGTGGATGAAACCGTTGTCACCGCCTTCGCTGCCTGCGAGGGAACGCTTGAGCCCCACGGTCACGACCTGTGTCTGGCAGGCAGCGATGCTGTCGGCCAAGGATTGGGGTGAAGGGTAGCCCGCGGTCCCCAGCAAGAAGCGCGATTGCAGTTCAATGCCATAGGGCGCCCAGCAGGACGGTCTTTGGGATGCGAAGGAAGTGGTGTTCATCTCGTCAATGTTGTGAACAGGGGGCTAGCCGCCGACGATGGCCTCAAAGGTCATGACCTGGTCGCCTGGTTGCACCCAGGTGCTTTCGCGGGCTTCACGCTGAACAAAGGCGCCGTTGATCGCAGTGGCCACCCGTTCGGGAAGAAACCCTTGCTTCGCCAGCACGGTGGCCAGGCTGATCTCGGGCGTCCATGGCAGGGATGAGCCGTTGAGTTGGAAGGTCGGCGCGGTGGGCATTTCAGGCATGGGTGGGTTCCTGACGAGCGTGGGTGTCGAGTGAGGGCAGTGCTTGCTGTAAGGCGCGTTCTGCCAGGGCGGGCGCCAGCAACCAGCCGTGGCGGAAAAGACCATTGATTCGCAGCAAGCCGTCTTCGCATTGAATGCGTGGCTCGTTGTCTGGCAGGGCGGGGCGCAAGTTGGACTCCATGTGGACAATGCGCGACTCGGCCAGTTCTGGCAGAACACTGTGTGCCGCGGCCATCAGTTCCACGGCCGTGCGCAAGCTGACAGGCGAGCGGTCTTCGCTTTCAATCTCGCTGGCCCCGACCACGATGAGGTCACCAGGTCTGGGCACGATGTAAACGCGATGGCGTGGGTGAAGCAGCCGGATGGGTCGCTGCAGCCGCACACCCGGCGCGTGCAGCCAGATCACCTCGCCGCGCACGCCGCGCAGGGCCAGTTCTGGCCTGGCGCCCAGGCCGCGCACGTCGATCGCCACGTCAAACGAATGTTCTTCGCCTGTAACCATGCGCACAGTGCGCGGCCCGACTGCTGCCGCCGAATGCTGCCATTGCCAGTTCACGTTGTGGGCTGTCTGTGCCAAAGTCACCAGCATGTCCCGGCTCATCACTTGTGCTTCGCCCGGGAGATGCCAGGCGTGCAGACCGGGCGCCACGGCGGGTTCGAGCTTGTGCAATGCCTCGCGGTTGAGTGGCTCTGGCGAGGGGAAGCTTGCTGTTTCTTCAGGGGCTGCTTCCAGTCGCGCCAACACGCGTCGCGCGGCGCCCAGGTCGGCGCCGTGCGCCACCATGAGGCTCCCTTCCTGAACAAACAGGCGCGGCTCAAACCCTCCTGCGTGGAGGGTGTCGGCCACCTCTTTCCAGAGCGCGATGGACCGCCAGCCCAGCCGCGCGATGGCAGGCCCGGCATTGTCCAGCTCGGCCAGCGGGCTGAGCATGCCGGCGGCGGTGAAACCGGCGGCATGCTCAGCGCGGCCATTGATTGCGCCTGTACGAGGGGCTTCAGGCCCACTGGCCGGGTCAAACACCGTCACCTGGTGACCGGCGCGCGACAACTGCCAGGCCAGCAAGCGGCCGAGCACGCCTGCGCCGGCAATGCCAATGCTCAGGGGGCCAGCTTGTGCCATCGCCTCAGGCCTTCTGGTTGCCAACCGATTCCAGCGGCACGTAAAACTCCCCGCCGGCGGCCTTGAACTCCGCCGACTTTTCGGCCATGCCACGGGCGAGGGCATCGCTCTCGCTCACCCCTTGCTGTTCTGCATAGTCGCGCACGTCTTGCGTGATCTTCATCGAGCAGAACTTGGGGCCACACATGGAGCAGAAATGCGCCTCCTTGCTGGAGTCTTTGGGCAAGGTTTCGTCGTGGTATTCCTCGGCGGTTTGCGGGTCCAGGCCCAGGGAAAACTGGTCGCGCCAGCGGAATTCGAAGCGGGCCTTGCTCATGGCATCGTCGCGCGCGCGCTGGCCCGGGTGACCTTTCGCCACGTCGGCGGCGTGGGCGGCGATCTTGTACGCAATGATCCCTTGCTTCACGTCGTCTCGGTCGGGCAGGCCGAGGTGTTCCTTGGGCGTGACGTAGCACAACATGGCCGTGCCCATCCAGCCGATCATGGCCGCACCAATGGCTGATGCAATGTGGTCGTAGCCCGGTGCAATGTCGATGGTCAGTGGGCCGAGTGTGTAGAAGGGCGCTTCCTGGCAATGCTTGAGCTGCTCGTCCATGTTGGCCTGAATCATGTGCATGGGCACATGGCCAGGGCCTTCGATCATGGTCTGCACGTCGTGCTTCCAGGCGATCTGCGTGAGCTCGCCCAGCGTGCGCAGTTCAGCGAACTGCGCTTCGTCATTCGCGTCGGCGCCGCTGCCCGGGCGCAGGCCATCGCCCAGCGAAAAGGTCACGTCGTAGGCCTTCATGATCTCGCAAATCTCGTCGAAGTGCGTGTACAGGAAGTTTTCCTTGTGGTGCGTGATCATCCACTTGGCCAGGATGGAGCCGCCGCGCGAGACGATGCCAGTGCGGCGCTTGGTCGTCATCGGGATGAAAGGCAAGCGCACGCCAGCGTGGATGGTGAAATAGTCCACCCCTTGCTCGGCCTGCTCGATGAGCGTGTCGCGGATGATTTCCCATGAGAGGTCTTCGGCCACGCCGCCCACCTTTTCCAGCGCCTGGTAAATCGGCACGGTGCCGATGGGCACGGGAGAGTTGCGGATAATCCAGTCGCGAGTGGTGTGGATGTTCTTGCCGGTGGACAGATCCATCACGGTGTCGCCACCCCAGCGGATGGACCACACCAGCTTCTCCACTTCCTCTTCAATCGACGAGGTGACAGCCGAGTTGCCGATGTTTGCGTTGATCTTCACCAGAAAGTTGCGGCCGATGATCATTGGCTCCACTTCGGGGTGGTTGATGTTGGCCGGAATCACCGCACGGCCGCGTGCCACTTCGTCGCGCACGAACTCGGGGGTGATGATGTCCGGAATGCGGGCTCCCATGGCGTTGCCCTTCAGGCGCGCCTCGCGCTCGGCGTCGCCCAGGTATTCCTGCATCCACTCGCGTTTGCCGTTCTCGCGGATGGCGATGTATTCCATCTCGGGCGTGATGATGCCTTGGCGCGCATAGTGCATCTGCGAGACGTTCTGGCCGCTCTTGGCACGGCGCGGCGTCCGCTGCAGGTTGGCGGCTTCGGCGCGAAGGGCTTCGATGCGGGCGTCTGCCACATCTTCACCGTTCGGACCGTGTTTGCCGCCGTCGTCCAGGGCCACGCGTTCGCGGCCGGTGTAGGTCTCGGTGTCGCCACGCGCTTCAATCCACGCGCCGCGAACGCTGGCCAGGCCCTGGCGCACATTGATGTGGACCGTCGGGTCCGTGTAGGGGCCGGAGGTGTCGTACACCGTGACGGCTTCGCCATTGGTGAGCGAGATCTCGCGCATGGGCACCTGTACACCGGCTTGCGCGCCCTGCACATGGACCTTGCGGGACTGAGGGAAGGGCTCGCGGGTGAGCGAGAGCAGTTGCTGCAGCTTGTCGTCGGGGGCGTTCATGTCGGCGGTCTCCTGTTCCGTGCTGTGCCCGCCGTGCAAACAACGGGCGTAAAAAAAGCTGTTGCGATAAACCAATCGAACAGCTCCGGAGGACCGCCGTGATGGGTGGAGAGTGTCTTGGGTCCAGGCTCTGGTGCGGACGGACAGTGAGGTTCGCAGATGCGAAGCAAGGTGCAATCACCGGTCTTTGTCCGCCATCAGAGTTCGGGGCCAAACCTCCCGCCTCATCAAGGCATGCGCTCTTCTTTCGCCGGTATTAGCCGGATCAAGTTCACGGGTTCGGTGTGATCACCATCTCAGCGCCAGACCAGACTCTCGCAGGTTTTTTCCTGGAAGAAGCGGGCCCTTGCACCCCGGAGCAAGCCGCCAGTGTAGCGGCATTCGTCATGGATGTGAACTCCGGGGTATGGCATGGGACCTGTTTGGCTCGGGTTGACCCGTCGCAACAAACCCTTGATCAGCGTGAATTCCTACTGTGAAAAACGCAACCTGAATGGCGCAGTGTCAGCCGCGCAAAGCGCAATGACCGCTACGCTCTTTCATATGGCTCGCGCCAAAAGTGCCGGCCTCGATTCAGCGAAATCCACCATTTCCAAGTCAGGGTAATCCAATGAAAAAGTCCAAAGTCCCTTCAGCCCTTAGCAGGCGCTCTTTCGCCGGCTGGATGGCCGCCTCAGCGCTGGGTGCGCCCGCCATCGTCAGTGCACAGTCCTCCAATCGCATCGTTCTGGGTCAGTCGGCAGCGTTCACGGGTCCGGCCGCTCAGCTGGGCATTCAGTTCAATGCTGGCGCCACGCTGTTTTTTGATCAGGTCAATGCGCAAGGTGGCGTCAACGGGCAGAAGATCAGCATCGCCCGGCTCGATGATGGCTACGAGCCTGACCGGTGCGCCGCCAACACCGAGCGCCTGATCAAGGACGACGTGTTTGCATTGTTTGGCTACATTGGTACGCCGACCAGCCTGGCCGCCATGCCCATTCTCACCAAGGCCCAGGTGCCGTTTATTGCGCCGTTCACAGGGGCCATGGGGTTGCGCGACCCGTTCAACCGCCTGGCATTCCACATGAGAGCTTCATACAACGACGAGACCGAGCTCATCGTTCGACAGTTGACCCATCTGGGCCTGAACAAGGTGGCCGTGTTTCACCAGAACGACTCGTATGGCAAGGCAGGCCTGGACGGCGTGACCAAGGCCCTGGCTGACCGAAAGCTCAAGCCTGTTGCAACAGGAACCGTCGAGCGCAACTCGGTGGATGTGGCGGCCGCCGTGAAGGACATCGTTGCATCCAAGCCCAATGCGGTGGTGCAGATCAGTGCATACAAATCCTGTGCAGCTTTCATTCGCGAAGCGAGAAAGGCTGGCTACGGTGGCACGTTCTACAACGTGTCTTTTGTGGGTGCGCAGGCACTCTCGGATGAGCTTGGCAAAGAGGCGGCCGGCATTGTCGTGACGCAGGTCGTGCCATCGCCCTTCAGTGCCTCGAAGGCCATCAGCCGAGATTTCCACGCCGCCATTGCAAAGTCTGGCGGAAAGGTGCAGGCCAACTACTCCAGCATGGAAGGGTTCATGGCCGCACGGCTGTTTGTGGAGGGCCTGAAGAAAGCAGGGGGACGTCCGACGCGAGAGTCCCTGATTGCCGGACTGGAGGCATTGCAGACCTTCTCGCTGGGCGGCTTCAACATGTCGTTCGACAGCTCGGACCATGTGGCCACCAACTTTGTCGAGGTCTCCATGCTGACCGGGGATGGGCGAGTCCGGGTCTGATGAATGCGTCGACCCGCTTCTGATGCGGGCCGACTTCCCTGGCTTAGCTTGTGTTGAACATTCGCTCAATGTTCACGCACAACGCCTCGGTCGGTTGCTGCTTGTCGAAGTGGCGCGAGGCGATCACGCAGTTGGTCGGCATGTCCTGGGAAGAGAGCAGCTTTCCGATCGCCTGGGTCAGGTTGCGCGGTGTGAGTTTGTGTGCCGACATGACCAGGCCGGCACCTTGCTCGGCAGCGCGTGAACCATTGTCGTATTGGTCCCACCCGAAGGCCGTGACCAGTTGAGGTGTCGCAGCGCGCAGGGCCTCCGCTGTGGTGCCCACCCCGCCATGGTGGATGATCGCTTTGCACCGCGGCAGCAGGGCCGATAGCGAGGCGTAGGACTCCCAGTGAATATTGGCAGGCAGGTCGTCCGGCACCTGGGCACGCTCTTGCGTGAGAAAGATGGCGCGCGCTCCCAGTGTCTTGGTGGCCTGGACAGCACACTTGAACATATGCTTGGCCTTGGGGTGTACAACACCTGAGCCAGAACAGAACACCAGTGGTTCTGAGCCGCTGGAGAGGAAGCTGCGAAGCCGGTCGGGTAGCGCGATGTCCTCATCCGGCGGGCGCAGCTGAAAGTCGCCGGAAACCAGTGGCTTTGGCCAGTCTGGCATGGTGGGGGCAAACCACTGCGGAAACAGGGTGACGGTGAAGTCCGGGGCGCTCTCGATGTGCGTCAGAAACGACGAGGCCATGGGGGGGAGTTGCAGGATCTTTCGCACAGCGTCCACCCGTTGGACCCCGGTGGGGTCGACTTTTCTGGTCTCGATCAGGCGCCACAGCGCTTTGCGCCAGACGACAGGGACCCACTTTGGAACGATGTGATCTCCAATCCGCATGGGGTGGTGACAGGTGCGCAGTGTGGAGGGCGAGAGGTAGACCGATGCCACCTTCTCAATGTGACCCAGCTCTTCGGCCATCATGGCGGCGGGCACGGCGAAGGGGTAGGCCAGGGCCATGGCCGGACCGTCTTCAGTGGCCTGACGGATCGCCTCGACCATTTGCAGCAACTGCTCCTTGTAGTCACGCATGACGGACTCGAACCCTCTGCTGGGGTGCCAAAGATCAGGGTCGGTGATAAAGCGCCGGTAGTCTTCGTCGGTGCCAATGCCGATGTACTCGATTCCGGAGCCTTCGAGCAGCCGCGAATGGTAGGCGTTGGTGATCAGCGTGGCTCGGCGCCCCATTCGTGTGAGCATCTTGGCGATGCGCATGAACGGAAAGACGTCACCGAAGGTGCCAACGGTGATCAGGACGTAGTGCTGGTCAGAAGGCCCGTGCATGTGCGCTCGCTGGCAAAGGTGCTGTCACCGCATCAGTGACATCTGTCGTGAAGCTCCCTGCCGAGGGATGCCGGAACTGATTGAACGCGATCATCTGGACGCTACACCCTTGTTGGTTTGTTGTATTGATTATCGGTAGCCATCGACCCCGGCCTGCCCGACACCCTCCCTGGTCTGGCAGGTCGCCCAAGTGAAGTCCCTGGGCAGTCTGAAAGCCGAAGACAGCTTAACTGCAGCTTCGGTGGTCGTCCAGAGCATATCGCTCACAGAGTGGCGGGCATATCGGAGAAATGCATGTGGCAGATGCGCCAGCGGGCATGGACCTGCGTGGCAACGACAGTCATGCGCACTGTTGGCCTCTCAGTGTGTTGGCGGTAACGCACCCGCGCGGTGATCACCAATGTTTGCTCAGGCGGGCTGCCAGCCAGGTGTGGATGGAGATGTTCGATATCCAGCCCGCCGATGGGCTCACCAGATGCAAAGAAGGTTTCGAGCTGCTGCAGGTGTTCGTCCAGGCTGCTGGCGTCGCATCCGGCATGGTTGTCGAAGTAGCTGAACTGCCCACCGGCATCCTCCACGTAGATGCTTCTGAGCGTGGCCAGGTCTCGCGCCATGAAAGCGCGGTTGTAGCTGGTGATCAGTTGGCGAGCTGCGTTTGAGGCAGTGTCAGTGTCAGACATGGTGGAGATGCTCGTCGCACCGGGGAGGATGAAACGCAGGCGAAGACGTCACGGGAGGCTGTCTCTTTTGTGACTATTTTGCCTATAAGAAGGCAGCATTGCGGGTTCTGCCGGATTCCTTCCTGCTGTGCTTTGATTGAATGTAGCCATTGGATATTCTGGATTTTGAGCCTGCAATAGCCCTTTGCGGCTATTGCAGCGTCATGGACGGTTGATGTCGAGTTGGCGGGTCTGTGGCGTTGGTGACTTCATTTCATCGAGGAGGCGTGTGATGTCGAAGGCAAAGCAGAAGTTGGTAGCACCGCAGAGCAAGCAGACCGGCGCAGCGTCGGGCGCCATCATGACCCTGATCGGCGTGCTGGTGTTCACGCTGGTGGCCATGTTCAATGCGTATCAGGGCGTCTACGGCGGCTGGTCATTCAAGGAAATGTTCCTGGTGATGCTGGCAGTGTTCATTGCCCTGTATGTGGGTGGAACCGTCAAGCTTTCCAGGCAGCACTGAAGCAGCGTTGCCCCCCGTTTGGTGGTTTTTTTGTTGCCCGTGCAGAGGCGGGGCAGGGGCGAAAAACCGGGGTTTGCCCACACAGGCTGTGTCCAAGCCTGTGGACAAGTGCGTGAACAAGCCCTGAAAGCGGCATGACCACTGGCCTGCGCTGGGGTGCCTGTTCTTTGGGCAGTTTGTACGCTGATGCAGGGCAGGAATCCTGACTTTCACGATCACATGGGCAACAGCACTGAGATGGTTCAGCGGATGCTCGGCTTGCAAACCGACAGTGCACTGCGGCGAGCGTCAAGTGCCCGTGGGTGGATGGTGGCAGCGTGCTGGGTGTTGCTTGCCGCGGTTGTGTGGTGGCTGGTGTATCCGAATGGACCAGCAGGAGACATGCGACGCCCGGCTCTGATGCCCAGCGACGGTGATGGGACTGGAGGCGCTGCCCTGGTGGCTGTCGTGGATGCGGTTTGGGCCATCCTGCCCTATCTGTTGTGCTTGCTGGGGCTGCGAGCTGTGTTGCGGTGCTTTGTTGCCCGCCACCGGATTGGCCTTTCGTCTGCCGCTGAGGAGCCTCTCCCGGCGGAAGGTGCGCCAGGTCGCGGGGACAGGGCAGATGCTCAAGACAGACACGTCGGCGTCGCCAGGCGTCGATGGCAGGCTGGCCGCCATCGGTCAGTCAGGTTTGACGTGGTCAGTTACAGGCTGATCGGCACGAATGCTGGCACTCATCTGTCGGGCTCCGCACCAGTGGATTGGGTGGTCTCACTCTCCAATGGTGCAAGAGCGTTCTTCTCTGAGTCTGGTGGCCGATATGTCTGGTATCGACCCCTGGGGCGCAAGCAGGGGTTGTGCCGCTTCGAGGCATGGGCAACAGGCCATGAGGTCAGGCATCGGGGCGCTGCCTATCGCGTCACCCAATGTTGGCGCAGCCCCTTGCCTGTTCCTCTCGACCAGGCTGCCGGCGCTGGCAGTTCCTCCGGGACGGATGCGACGGAGGCCTGGGTGCTGCTGGAAGGGCCTGGCGGCCAGTGGCTGCGCCTTGGCTATGCGGATGGCGCAGACCCCGTGATCTGGGAGGGCGAGGCCGTGTCAGCGGAAAGCCTGGAGTTGCGCTGACGCGCCGTCAGCCGACCAGTTGTGCGCTGAGCATCTTCACTTCTTCTCTCAGCGATGCGTTCTCCGCTTCGAGTTCGACGATGCGTTGGCGCAAGGCGGTGATCTCTGCCGTGTCATCTGCACCTGACGTGGTGTCGGCTTCGTTGACAGCCTCTTTCGGAGGTTTGCGCCGGGACTCTCGTACGCGCTTGACCACTTGCTTGAGCTCTTCCACCCCGGCTTGGGCGGCCGCCTTCTGTTCCTGCTCCGGCAGGCTGGCCACGACGGCGGCCGCGTTGATGGAGATGTCTCCCGACTTCACTGCAGCTTCCACCTCGGGCGTGGCCTGCTTGCGGATTTTCTCGATCAGGCCGACCTGATTGGCAGAAATGCGTGCGGCGCGGGCGATGTCCTCTCTGGTTTGCAGAGCCTTTTCATTGGGCTTGTCGCCAGCCTGAGCTCCGTCTTCAGGCGTGGAGCTGCCGTCTTCTGCCGGCTGACGGTCCACCTTGGCGCGAGCGCGGCGCTCGGCTTCGATCTCACGCTTGCGCAATGCCAGGACACCGCGTTGGTAGTCCGAGACGCTGCGTCTGCCCAGGTGCTGGTTGATCATCCAGAGATGCACGTCCTCCATGGATTGAAAGTGCGAGTTCTGGATGGTGTTGAACGGCAGGCCATGCTTCTGGCAGATGGCGTACCGATTGTGTCCATCGACCAGTACGTCTCCCCACAGGATCAGCGAATCACGGCAGCCTTCAGCCAGAATGCTGCGCTCCAGGGCGTCGTATTCGTCTGCCGTGAGAGGGTCGATATAGGCTTTGAGATCTTCGTTGACAACGATGTTCATGCGGCTGGAAGAGCTAGGAAGAAGAAGGAGACAGCGAAAAAAAGGGGCCCTATTTTCGCCCATTTGAAAGCCCCGGCAACTGAACGCCCCGGGGCGGGTCTTTTTCGTCTCTCTCCCTCTCTCTTTTCTTTCCTTTCCTTTCCTTTCCTCTGTTCTCAGCCGCTCTCGATGTCGATCCAGACCGGGTTGCTGGCCAGGCCCCTCGATTCGACAAAAAACCAGCCGCTGCGTGCCCCTTCCGGCACCTGTACCTTCATGAACCGGGCCGGCTGTCCTGCCCAGGTGTTGGCTGGCTCGTCTGGCGCACAACTGCCAGGGTTGCGGCACGCCTGGTCATCGGTGCGAACTGTCACTACCTGTCCTGAGAACTGCACTTTGGGCAGGGCGTGGTCGGCAGGGCGAAAGACAAGGCGCGGCTCGGTCATCCAGCGCAGACTCAGCCTTGAGCCGACGACCAGGATCCAGTCGCCCGGCCTGGCCCAGTACTCGCTGCGTGGAGGCAGGCCTTGTTCGTCACGCCTGGCCGAACGCCAGAAACCTTCCTGTGGTACCCAGCGCCAAACCTCTTCTATGCGGGGAAATGGATGCAGCACGTTGCGCGTGACCCTGCCATAGCGTATGAAATCCTCAAAGGTCTGGCCAGGCGGGCCGCTGTGCGTCCAGCGCAATGCCAGGCGCTCCTGCTCTGTCATGCCACCATCATCAGGGAAAGGCTGGCCCATCAGCCTGTCCCCCGCGAAACTGTGCGCCAGTCCCAGGACGTGCCCTAACTCATGCTCCATGGTGGTGATCGCTGAGCGGTTATCGGCGAAGCCTCCCAGCCATTGGCTGCTGAGGTCCAGCAAACCTCCGGAGATGCGTGCCCCCTGCTTCTCAGCGTCTTGGGCGTTGCCGGAGCAGCTGCCATCGGGCAATGCGCGGTAGGGGATGCCTCTCGGCGAGGTGAAGCTCACAACAATGAGCTGGCACCGCTCGTCTGCGGTGGGTACTGTTGTTCGAAAGTTGGCTCTGAAGCCTGGCAAAAGACGTGGCACCATCTCGCGGAGCAAGGCCATGGCATCTGCCTCGCCTTGTGTGCCGCGCGCACTGGTCTCGAACCAGAACGTAGGGGAGCGCATCAGTCGACTTGTTCCCCGGAGGTAGAGCCCATCCTCCCTGTCATGTGCCCCAAGCGCTGACTCCACGAAGGTCTCCTGCATCGGCAACGGGAAGTCGTAGCCACCATCGCCGTGCATGGCGCCGATATCGTTCCGGCTTCCGTCAAGGTCGGCAAACCGGGAAGAGGGGTCGCCAGCGTCCCTGGCTGCGGATGTGGCCTCGAGCCGGTAGTCATCCATCGCGGTATCAACGAAGCCAGGGGCATGCTCCAGCGAGAAGGGCAGGAGAGTGCTGGAGAAACCGTAGTTGAGGCGGTTGCCCCAGAACAGGTTGTAGCCCCCTGTGGGTCTTGACCGATCGGTAGACAGCCCCATGCTGTTGTCCACAATGATGTTGTTGCGGATGTCTGGCGTCGACAGTTCGACATGGATACCTTGACTGTGGTGGCGGTCAGTCTTGCCCAGGTTGCCCAGAATGGTGTTGTTGTGAATGCGCGCAGTGCAGCCTGCCAAAGCTGCAATGCCGCCGTCGCCACGGTTGCCCCGAATGATGTTGCGGCGGATATCTGCAGAGACCGGCCCCTTGCACAGCACGCCAGTTTCCCCACCGGTGACGGTAAAGCCTTCGAGTATCGAGTCCACAGCCATTTCCACGGCGGGTGCCCGGGCAGCGCGGTTCGCACCTCCGTCGATGATGGCGGCCCCCGTCTGGCGAGAGAGAAGATGTACTCCCTCCTTCAAGACCACATTTTCCCTGTAACGACCGGGCGCCACATGGATGGTGGTGCCGCTGACCGACCAGCGCATGGCCTTGTCGATGCTGCGAAAGGGTCGGTCCATGGTCCCCGCTTCCGGTCCGGTATGGCCTGCATCGACATAGAGCTCGGGGATTTCGCAGGCAGAGAGCAAGAGACATGCGGTCAAAGCCGTCAAGCCGGCCAACCATCGGTCTGTCATGCGGGGCTCCTTTGCTGCATTGCGTTGCATTGAGTTGCGTGTCGCGGACCCGCCCTGGCCAGATGAGGCTGCGGGCTGAGCGCTCGCTCAATGCGGATTGTGGGTGCGACGCAGCAGAGGGTCTACCCGCCAGTTGGGGGGTAGCAAGGTGGCGCGGAGGCGTGCTTCAGTCGAAGACGGAGCCTGTCACACGCCGGCGTGTCCGCAGCCTGACTGTTCGCTGAAAGAACAGGCTGTTGGGGATGCGCAGGAAAGTCGGCTCGGTCCCTTCCGGCGCTCCGTCTGGCAGATCTTCCTGCAAGGTGGTGTAGATCAGGGTGATATCCAGCACCCGTCCGCCCACGCCTTCATGCTCCCCGCCTTCGAGTATTTCCACCTTGTCATTCAGGCCGAAAGGTCTTGTGGTGTAGATCAGGACGGCGCAGAAGATGTTGGACAAGACGCTCCATGCGGCAAAGAAGGCTACCGTGGCCACTGCAGCGAAGCCGGTGAACGCGGTCCAGATGACGGTGCCCGAGACGCCCGCCCTTTCCAGAATCCAGAGAATGGCGGCGCCGAACAGCAGGATTGTCACCAGTCTTCGGGTGCCCACGGTCAGTTCGGGCGGCAAATCCTTTTCACGGCCAATCTTGTTGATGGTCCGATGGATGAGCCATCGCACGAACAAGGTCAGCAAGATGATGAGCAGTGCCTGCAGGCCGATGCTGATGACGTCGATCCAGGCGTGCGCCCACAGAGGGAGATGATCTTTCAAACGAATCATGGGAGGGAGGGTGGTCTTTCTGGACTTGCTTTCGTTCCCATGATTGTGACCCGGGTTGGCAGACCTTGCGTTGTGACAGGTATGCCATTGGCCGGATCAGGTGCGCTGAACATGTGCGTCAACACCACGGCGTGGGGCTGGCCCGATGATCGGGCCCTTGCCCAGGCGCGTCCACATCTGAATCGTGTGCGAGGGCTGGCGCAGGCCGAGCAGGTCTCGCATGGCATTGAACGGCCCTTTTTGTTCCGGGTATTCCTGCAATGCCTGCTGAAGCGGCTGCATGCTCAACCCTGTCGCAGTGGCGGCCAGTTGGGCGCGCACATAAGCGCGGCCGGCCATGAACTGGGTTGACCGGGTGTTGTCCTTTGTGACCATCCAGTAGAAGCCGGGTGTGGCGTCCATCTTGCTGTTGAAGTCGTCAAGCTGGGACTTGACAGCGTAACTGTCGGGGTCCGGCGCCTGCGAGCGGTCAAACAGGCCCAGGCCGGAGAGGGCGCGCAGCATGGGTTCGTTGTTGCTGATCCCGTCACGGTGCTCTGCAATTTCCGTGGGGCCGACGCGCATGAGGCGATAGGACTCCAGCAAGGTGCGCGGTGTGGTGACTTCGATTTTCCAGGCATCCTTGGCAATTTGCCGGTGCGCCTGAAGTTGGGCGCTGTTGGCAGGATCGGTGAAGCCTGTCGCAATCGGCAAGCCAGCCGTCGCACCCCGAATGCGCTCCATGGCAGTTGCGCTTGGCGGCGTGGCCTCGTAAGCTTCCCGGTTGGTGCGTCGGTTGAAGATGTGGGCAAACAGAGGGTCTGGCCTGACCGTGTCATCCTGGACGAGCCGAATGCGGGCGGTCGGGCGAGAGTCCGGCCCGGATGCGTCAAACTCGCCGGCGGGAAAGACCTCCACATCAGCACGATGACCTTGTTCGCGGGCCGCCATGTCCAGCAGTTCAACAAAGGTGCCCTGGCTCATCACCATCTGACGGCCAAACGGGTCGGTCTGGGGCAGCAGGCGTGTCAGATCGAGGTGGAGAACGATGGTGTCGGGTTCACTCAGGTCCACAATCCACGACTGCAGATTGTGTGAGTGGGGCGCCAGGATGGCATGCGACAGCACGTAGCGGCGCAAGTCTCCATTGAAAGGGGCTGGCACCCAGGCAGCCACCGCTTCAGCCGGCATGTCACTGCTGCAGGCAGCCATGGGCGCAACGGCGGCGACGATGGTTCCTCCTCCGAGGACGCGAAGAATCTGACGACGGTTCATGTGTGGCTCCTTGTGGTCTTTGAGGATCTCGTGGATCGATGAGTGAATTGTCAGCCTGCGCCAGGCAGTGCACAATTCCATAAATGATCAATTGAGATATTCGATAATGAATAGCAATGAACTCGATTGGGAGCTGATTCAGTCCTTTCATGCCGCGCTGGAGCACGGCTCCCTGCTTGGGGCTGCCAAAGCCACTGGCGTGAGTCAGCCGACGCTGGGTCGTCACATCGCAGCGCTGGAGGCGCAGCTCAAGGTGGCGCTGTTCGAGCGCACGGGGCGCGGCTTGACGCCTACGCCTGCCGCGCACAAGCTGGCCGACGCCGCTGGCGCGATGCGGGAAGGCGCGGACCGGCTTTGGCGGCTGGCCCAGTCGCAAGACACGGCGGACACCGGGCGGGTGCGCATCACCGCAACCCAGTCTGTCGGGTGTTTCGTGCTTCCGGCGGTTCTGCGCGAGATGAAGAATGCGTTGCCCGATATCGTCGTGGAACTGGTGGTGAGCAACTCGGTGGACAACCTGCTGCGACGTGATGCCGACATTGCCATCCGAATGGTCCGGCCTCAGCAGGACGCACTCATTGCCAGGCGCATCGGGCGCATGGCCATTCGTGCCTGTGCCCATCGGAGCTACTTGCAGGAGCGTGGAGTGCCAGCATCGCCTGCCGACCTCTGGCAACACGATTTGGTCACGGGTGACCGGTCCGGCGAGGTGGAGAAAGGTGCTGCGCAGCTCCAGATGCCCATGGACCGTGTGCGCTTTGGCCTGCGCAGTGACGATCTGGTCGCGCAGTGGAAGGCGGTGCGCGCGGGACTGGGCATAGGGTTTGTGGCGGAGCCGGTGATGACGCAGGATCCGGATGTTGTGCCTGTGCTACCCGAGATGCGTCTGCCGGAGTTTCCTGTCTGGCTGGCTGTGCATCGTGAGATACGCACCACGGCCCGATTCAGGGCCGTGTACGACTTTCTGGGACATGCACTTGGGGAGGTGCTGTGCTGACCCATTTCAAAGGACAGGCAACATGAGATGGCAGAAAGGGCGCTTCGGTTGCCTGGTTCGCCTGGCGTGGTATGGGATGCTGGCTGGCCCATTGCTCACGCCAGCTGGTGCCAGCCCTACTGTCGATTTCGCGCGTGGGAATCGTGTTTACGAGACCTGCACGGGCCTTCCGCAAGCGCGCTACGAGTCAGAGGCCGACCCTGCCAAGCAGCACCTGTCGAAGCAAGCCTGCGACAAACTCGCTGCCGTACTGGATGAAGTCAAGGCGGCCCTACCCGTGCGCGCTCAGGTTTTTTTCAAGGACTACCCGTTCTTCATCATGCTCGGAGAGCAGTCGTCGAGCGGCGGGTTGCGCAGTGGAATGCGTTTTGTGCGCAGCGGCGAGCCCAGCCGCGGAAATGGCCACGATCCGCGCTGGGCCAACGGTATCGTCATCTACAGTGCAGACAACCTGCTCTACCTGAGCCAGCTGTGGAGCCGCAAGGCGGTCATGCACGAGATGGCCCATGCGTGGCATATCTCGCACTGGCCTGAGAAACACGCCGTCATCCTGAACGCCTGGAAGGCGTCTGAGAAGCGTGGCCTCTACCGGGGCGTGCAGGATGTCAAGGGTGCAAGGCTGGACAAAGCCTATGCCACGGTGAATCAACTGGAGTACTTTGCCGAGCTGTCAGCGGCGTACTTCGTTGGCATCAACTACGCGCCCTACGATCGCCAGGGCCTTGGCGAGTACGACCCCGGCGGCTATCGGATGGTTGAAATCATGTGGTTGCAGCGGTGAATCAAGGTGGCCACTTCAGCGGCCGCGGCCGCAGGCTCAGCCCGGATTACCGAGCAGCTTGCAAATGGCTGCGATGTTGGCCGCGCTAGGCTTCTGCGGTTTCATGCCGTCTTCCTCTGCCGTGGTGTTTTCGTGTGCCTGAATGGCATTGACCAGGCCGTACTGGTCCTCCCATGACAGCGTCTTGCCCTCGGGGCACATATCGCGCAAGGTGCCATACCAGTAGTAGCCGTCCATCCCGCCGAACAGTGCATCAATGGCGCCCACGTCGCCAGACTTGATTCCCTGGCCGGACAAAATGAGTTGAAGCTTGTGGTGTGAAACGGAATAGTGCATGTCGGGAGTAGTGATTGATTGCGGTGGATGACGTCAGTCTGAGGCGCAAAATTTTAACGCTGCGGACATGACCCCTTGCTTTATCGGCCGGGGCGCTGAAAAGTCGAAGCCCTGATGGCAGCCAGCATTTCGTCTCGGAAAGCAGGGTTCTGGTATGTCAATGCGATGCCGAAGTCCTGCTCCCCAAAGAGCGTGCCATACATGCGCTGATAGAGCATGGGGCTGCCATCTGGCTTGAAGATGGTGAGGTCAAACACGGAGAAAGTGACGCCTCCGATCTCTTCATTCCGTAGCGGCGTTGCCTCGACCTTGATGCCTTTGCTGCCGTAAGTCTGGAGCATCACCGCACGGACGAACTCGGCACCTGCCGGCCATTGTGCGGCAAAGTCGGCTGAGACGGTCTCGATGGAGGACTGGAAGACATGACCACGGTCCCTGGTGAGGGCGAGGAGGTGACGCAGCCCAGAGGTGTCGACTGCTTGCCCCAGTGCGCCTTCGATGGCCTTGTTGCCGGCGTCCTGCGCGCGCTTGGACGTGGCTTGTGGCAGCATCTCCCAGTGCCTTGGCAAGGGCATGGACCATCCGATCTCTGCGAAGTGGTAGTGCCCATCGACGATCTCACCATGCTCGGGCGGCGCAACGGGCTCTGCCGCAGCCAGGACCGCAGCGAGGCACAGTGTGATGCCGGCGACAAGGGATCTGGTCAGGAGGAGGGCGGTGCGAACGGCTGCGGTTGGCCGCAAGGAATGCTGTGTCATGGCGTCAACGTGTACTGGGGTGATTTGAATCCTGGGGCTGGTGACTCTGTTGTTGCTGCCATTCGATCAGTTTGACCGCAGCCCACAATGCGCGGTTCACAGGTGTTGCCAGATGGAGCGCCTCGCCCATACGCACCACATAGCCGTTGAGATGGTCGATCTCGCTGGGGCGTTGCATGGCCAGGTCCTGTGCCGTCGAAGACCTTTGCCCGGCCATTGATTCTGCAATGGCGCTGACGGCAGCCCGGGGGTCGCCTGGGATCTCGATTCCCTCTGCTGCCGCCACGGCCAGGCATTCGGACACAGCATCCTCCATGATGGCGCGAATGCCCGGTTGCTTGACCAGCTGTCCGTAGGGAATCTGCCCGACGGCGGACAGGGCGTTGTAGGCGCAATTGACCACCAGCTTGGCCCAGAGAGCACCTTTGACGTTGGTGGATACCTGTGACGGCACGCCGGCAGCTGTGAGGGCGCTTGCCAGCTGCTCGCTCGCCGGGCCGGGTTCGATGATCAGCTCTCCTCGGCCGTGGTGTCTCAGGTGTCCAGGCCCGGCCATTTCGGTGGCCACATAGACCACCGTGGCGCTCACCGATGTGTTGTGCAAGACAGCGCGCAGGCGCTCTGCGTTGTCGACACCGTTCTGAAGGCAGAAAACCTGCGTGTCCTTTCGCAGGAACGGCTTCATCTGATGGCCGGCTTCGGGCGTCCCACCGGACTTCACTGCCACCAGCACCATGTCGGATGTTGCCACCGCGGAAGCATCGGTGCTGGCAGCCAGGTGAATGCGTTCATCGAACTGCAAGGTCTGCATTCTCAGCCCGTCATTGGCCTCTATGGCCGCGACGTGTGATGGCCTGGCGATCAAGGTCACGTTGTGTCCCGCTCGGGCGAGCATGCCCCCATAGAAGCAGCCGACAGCACCTGCGCCAAAGACGGCGACATTGAGGGGAGCCACGCCTGCCTCAGGGGATGACAAAGGGCTCATGACTGGTTCTCCGGTTGAAGTCTGGCGTGCAGGATTTCGTCTGTCAGGTCGTCCACCTCCAGCCGCTTGATGCGGCCTGAGGCACCTTGCATGATGCGGATGGAAGACTTGGGTGTGCGCAACCTCTCGGCCAGGAAAGAGACCAGGGCCTTGTTGGCGGCGCCATCGACAGGCGGGACTTTGAGCTGGATCTTGGGCTTTCCGTCGTGCATGCCCGCGAGCTGGGTCTGTTTGGCGCCAGGCTGGCAGTAGACAACAATTTTTCCCATGGAAGTCTCGGCTCAGACAGAGCACGCCTGCTTTGGAGTGAGGATGGGCATGGCCTCCATCCTAACCGGCGCACTGGATGTCGGGGCTATGATTCGTTTCATGCTCTCTCCAGATCAAATCATTGCCTTTCTCGTTGCCGCAGTGCTGCTCACAGCCACACCTGGTCCTGACAACCTGATGGTGTTGGGCGTGGGCATGTCCAAGGGGCGCGGCAAGGGCGTTGCCTTCGGTCTGGGGTGCGCCGCTGGGTGCCTGAGCCATACTTTGTTGGCAGTGCTGGGCGTGAGTGCGCTGGTCGCTGCATCGCCGATGGCGTTTACCGCCTTGAAAGTGGTGGGCGGGCTCTATTTGGTGTGGTTGGGCATCGGCGCCCTTCGCAGCAAGGGTGGTTCATCCGCTGCGACGCAGAAGGACACGGAGTCCAATGCCTCCTCCTGGCGTTTCTTCTTCAAAGGCATGGTGGCCAACGCCATCAACCCCAAGGTCGTGCTGTTCTTTCTCTCCTTTCTGCCGCAGTTCGTGGCAGCGGACCGCGGCGAAGTCGGTCTGCAGCTGGCGCTTCTCGGTGTCCTGTTTACCGTGCAGGCCGCGGTGCTGTTTGGCACCTTGGGCTGGTTTTCCGGCACGGTGGGGGCATGGTTGGGCCGCCGCCCTCGCGCCTCCTTGTGGCTGGATCGGCTGGCGGGCGTGGTGTTTGTGGGTCTGGGTTTGCGCCTGGTTTTGTCCCGTTAGTCTTCGTTCGTTGGCGGGGCGCGCAAGGTTTGCCGGATCCGGCCATTCGCGTGCCGGATTCGACCATTGAAATCCGTTCTTCCTCTCTATCCTGACCGGTACCAACAGTCAGGACAGATGCGACCCACTGTTGGTGCCAACAACAGTCGCACGCAGGAGACAAGAATGTCAATGGACAAAATGAGCACGGCTCTCAATGCTGTGCTCCAGCAAAACGCGAACCGGCACGGCGGCAGCCCTGGTGTGGTGGCCATGGCCACCGATCGCAACGGCAACTTCTTCGAGGGCGCAGCTGGCGTTCGCCAACTGGGCAAGGATGCTCCGATGAGCACGGATTCCGTGCTGGCACTCTTTTCCACGACCAAGGCTATCGCCGGTGTATGCCTGATGCAGCTGGTCGAAGAAGGGCAGTTGAAATTGTCTGATCCCGCTGGGGACTATGTGCCCGACATTGACGAGCTGCAAGTGCTGGAAAGCTTTGACTACGCAGGGCAACCCAGGACCCGCGTGCCCAAGCGCCGCATCACCGTCAATGACCTGATGCTGCACACCTCTGGTCTTTGCTACGAGTTCTTCAGTGAGAAGGATCTGCAGTTCCGCAAGGCAAGGAATATTCCCACCATCGTTGCCAGCGACTACTCATCCATCCGCACCGTGTTGCTGCACGACCCGGGCGAAGAGTGGACCTACGGTGTCAACATGGACTGGGCAGGCCTGATCGTGGAGAAACTGCGTGGCAAGCGGCTGGGTGAGGTGATGCGCGAGCGCGTTTTTGATCCGCTGGGCATGAAGGACATCGGGTTCACCATGACCGACGACATGGCCAAGCGCCGCGCCACCATCCACGACCGCGCAGCGGACGGCAAGCTCACGCCATTGCCCGACCTGGCTTTGCCGCAGCCTGCGGTGATGGACTGTGGCGGTCATGGCCTGTATGGCACGGTGGGTGAGTACATGAAGTTCATCCGCATGTTCCTCAACAATGGCGATGGCCCGAATGGTCGTGTGCTCAAGCCAGAGACGGTGGAGGCCATGTGCACGGACGGTCTGGCGGAAATGGGCCTTTCGTCTGGCGGCTGGACAAGCTCCATTCCTTCCCTGACCAATACCGGCGAATTCTTTGCTGGCACGGACAAGGGTTGGGGCTACACCTTCATGACCAACCGGCAGGCGACCCCAAGCGGCCGGCCCGCTGGTTCGTTGATGTGGGCGGGCCTGGCCAATTGCTACTACTGGATCGACCGCCAGAACGGGGTTGGTGGCTACTGGGGCACGCAGATCCTGCCGTTCCATGACACCGCCTCCTATCCCGGTTTCGTGGAGTTCGAGAGCGCTGTCTACAATCACCGTTAAAAAACGGCGCCGGGCCTGGTAGCCCGGCGTGAGGCGACCATTGGCGATGGAGACTCACCCATGGATGTGATTCGCGACGTTCTCGTGCAAGACGCGCGGGGCAAGCCCAGTACGGCGCACCGGCTGGTGGCGTCCAGCGAATGGGACGACATTCGCCTCTGGTCCGACAAGGTTTACATGCCGTACACCGTCACGCCGATTGGCAAAGCACGGCGGCCCGATTCGGTACTGGACGCCACGCAGATCGGGCACTTCACGCTGAGCCGGTTCAAGTACGGCATACCGGTCAACATCAAAGACTTCTCTCCTGAGACTGGCACCGGTATGGTACTGACCACCTTGCGCGGCTCGGCACGCCATTGGAGTGGTGCCCGCGCCTTCAGCGACACCGGCGTAGGCGAGACCTTTGTGGTGGACAACACTCGCACACACTACTGGGTCGACTTTGATCCCGATCATTTGCAGGTCAACCTCACGTTTGAACACGACGAGTTGGCTTCGCTGCACGAGCGCTGGTTTGGTGAGCCGGCTGACGAACGCCTGTGGCTTCGAACCTTCCGCATGGGCGGTGCTGGTTCGCCCTGGATCAGCTTGCTGGCCTATGTGTGTCAGTGCATCACGCATATGCCTGAGGCCGTCAGCGACGGCCCGCTGGGGCGCCACCTGGAAGAGGTGATCGGCGTGCACTTGCTCACGCAGTGGCGGGCACAGTTGGCGCAGCCGTCTGATCAGCTCGAATATAGGCTGGCGCCTCGTCACGTGCTGGCCGCTGAAAGGCACATCCGCGAGAACGCTCGCCTGGCACCCACGCTGAGCGAGCTGGCCACAGTGGCGGGCGTGAGTGTGCGTTGCCTGAGCCAAGGGTTCCGCGAGTACCGTCGATGCACGCCCATGGACGCTTTGCGAGAGCAGCGACTGCAGGGCGTCCGGGCCGAGCTCCTGATGGCGGGGCCAGGTGCCACCGTCCAGTCCATTGCCGCCGACTGGGGTTTTGCCAATATGGGCTATTTCGCCAAGATCTACCGGCAGCGTTTCAACGAGCTGCCTGCGAGTTCATTGCGCAATCATCGCTTGACCTGAGGTTCGAGCCGACACCGGCGACGTGTCGTCACGAAAGGCAGTGAAGTATCTGCTCGGGTGTGGCCGGCGCATTCATGCGCGTTGGCTCGCCGCCCGCTTGCGCCACCGCGTCGCGCATGGCTTCGAACACGCTGATGGCCAACATGAACGGTGGCTCACCAACCGCCTTGCTGCCGTGCACGTTGTCTTCCCGGTTGGGCTCGGGCCAGAAAGCGATGTTGAACACCGCAGGCAGGTCCCCGGTGGCAGGAATCTTGTAGGTGCTGGGCGCATGGGTCAGAAGCTTGCCGGCTGATTTGGCGTCAGCCCCTGCCCACACCAGTTCTTCTGTGGTGAGCCAGCCCATGCCTTGGGTGAAGCCGCCTTCGATCTGCCCCACGTCAATCGCCGGGTTGATGCTGTTGCCCACGTCATGCAGCACGTCGACCCTGAGCACACGGCTTTCACCCGTCAGTGTGTCGATGATGACCTCGCTGCAGGCTGCACCGTAGGCGAAGTAGTAGAACGGCCGGCCGGTCAGGGTGGTCTTGTCGTAGTGAATTTTGGGTGTGCGATAGAAGCCGTCGCTCCACAGCTGGATGCGGTTGGCATAGGCTTGACCCACGACCTCTTCAAACGATCGGGAGCAGGTCGGGGTGGTGATCTGTCCACCTTCGAAACGCACAGCGCCGGCGCCGCAGCCGTCCAGGCCTGCCACAAACGCGGCCAGGTTGTCTCGCACGTTGCGAGCAGCAAATTGCGCAGCGCGACCGTTCAGGTCGGTGCCAGCAGACGCGGCCGTGGCGCTCGCGTTGGGAATCTTGGCGGTGTCGGCCGCGCTGCAAGCCACGCGCGCAAGCGAGACACCCAGCTCGTCCGCCACCAGTTGCGCCACCTTGGTGTTGAGGCCTTGGCCCATCTCGGTGCCGCCATGGTGAACCTGCACACTGCCGTCGGTGTAGACGTGCACCAAGGCGCCGGCCTGATTGAACAGCGTGGCTGTGAAGCTGATGCCGAACTTGACGGGCGTGAGTGCCATGCCGCGGCGCAGCGTGGGGTGCTGCCGGTTCCATTGCGCAATGCTCTCGCGCCGGCTGCTGTAGTGGCAGTCGTGCGCAAGGCGCGTCATCAAAGGCTCAAGAATATTGTCTTCCACCACCATCTGGTAGTGCGTGGTGTCGCGCGGTGCAAGGCCGTAAAGGTTGGCCATGCGAACCGCAATCGGATCCTTGCCCAAGGCGCGCGCAATGTCGCTCATGATGCGCTCGATGACGAGCATGCCTTGCGGCCCGCCGAAGCCGCGGAACGCTGTTTGGCTTTGCAGATGGGTCTTGCAGCGGTAAGAGCTGATGACCACGTCTTCCAGAAAATAGGCGTTGTCGGCATGGAAAATGGCGCGGTCCGCCACGGGGGCAGACAAGTCGGCGCTGAAGCCGCAATTGACCAGCATGTCCAGGCGCAGGCCACACAGTCGCCCGCTGCCATCAAAGCCGACCTCATAGTCGTACGCAAAAGGGTGCCGCTTGCCGGTGATGATGAAATCTTCGTCCCGATCGAGCCTCAACTTCACAGGCGCGTTGAATTTGCGTGCCGCCAGTGCGGCCCACACCGCGAGGTGCCCGCCCTGGGTCTCCTTGCCGCCAAAGCCGCCGCCCATGCGGCGGCATTCCACCCTGACCGCGTGATTGGCCACATCCAAAGCACTGGCGACCCAGTGCTGCACCTCACCAGGGTGCTGCGTGCTGCTGTGAATCAACCATTGGTTTTGTTCTTGCGGCAGGGCATAGGCCACTTGCCCTTCCAGGTAGAAATGTTCCTGGCCGCCGGCTTCGAAGCTGCCCTTAAGTTTGTGAGCCGCTTTGGCCAATGCAGCCTCGGCATCGCCGCGGCGAACGTGCACCGGCGGCAGCACATAGTGCTGTTTGGCGTGCGCTTCCTGCACACTCAACACCGGGGGCAATGGGGAGATGGCCACGCCGACTTTGGCAGCCGCTTTGCGAGCAGTGTGGATGTCAGATGCCACCACCAAAGCCACCACTTGCCCCATGAATTGAACGGTGTCGGCGGGGAAAATGGGCTCGTCCTGTCCAAAGGATGCCAGCAGAGGATTGCCTGGAACGTCCGCTGCAGACACCAGACCCACCACGCCAGGCATGGCCAATGCCTCTCTGGCCTCGATCTCAGTCAAATGACCATGCGCCATGGGAGAGCAAACCGGTGCCGCGTAGAGCGTGCCGGCCACCTCGGGAATGTCGTCCACATAAGGCGCCAGACCCATCAACTGGGCTTGTACGCTTTCGTGCGGGTGTGGCTGTCCGGCGGCGGGTGAGGCTTGGGTCATTGCTGCGATTCCTCCTGGATGACGGCAGCGCCGACGCTGCCGAGACCAATGACGGTGTTCGGGTGCCGCGTTTCGAGCCACAGGCGCTTGACCAGGTTCCCCAGCAACTTTGACCGATAGTTTGCTGTGGCGCGCATGTCGGAGATGGGGTCGAATTCAGCGCGAATCACCTTCTGGGCCTGTTCGATGGTGGCTTCACTCCAGCGCTGCCCCTTGAGCGCTGCCTCGGTTTGCCGAGCCCGAGATGGTGTGGCGGCGACGCCGCCTGCACCGATGGATGCGTCGACCACAACACCATCTTGCACCCGCCACTGAACCGCCAGGCACACGGCGGAGATGTCGTCGTCGAAACGTTTGCTCACTTTGTAGGCGCGCACCTGCGTCCCATCCTGGGTGGGGCGCGGCACTTTCACCCAGGCAATGATCTCGTCGGCACGAAGCACGTTCTGGCGATAGCCGGTGTAAAGGTCTTCAATGGCCATCTCACGATGCTCGACACGTTGTTGGCGTGCGTTCCAACGCATCAGCACCACGCTGGCACGCAAAGCGATCAGCAGCGGCATGCTGTCGCCAATGGGTGAGCCATTGGCCACGTTGCCGCACAAGGTGCCTGCTTGCCGAACCGGCAGGCCGGCAAAGCGTTCGAAGAACGTGCGCAGCTCGGGGCGTTCCACTGCCATGGTCTGGAAAGCGTTCTCCAGCGACACGCCGGCGCCCACGGCGATGTGATGCGGGTAGGTCTCGATGCCTTGGAGTTCTTTGGCGCCAGTGACGTCGATGATCTGTTCAAAGTGCTGGTGCTGCTTGGTGATCCACAAGCCCACGTCGGTGCAACCGGCCACCAGCTGCGCCTTGGGTTGGGCCTGGCGCGCTTTGAGCAAAGCCTCCAGCCGAGCGGGGCGCTGGTACGACGGCGTGGACAGGCCTGAGGACTTCTTTTGCGGTGCTTTTCGGGTCTTCAGGCGGCGAATCGCTGCCACGTCGGCCGCTTCGGCTTGAGTGATGATTTCGGCAGGCGCGTGGCGGTGCATATCCACCGCCGCGTCCAGAATCGGGCGGTAGCCCGTGCAGCGGCACAGGTTGCCAGACAAGGTGGTTTGCGCTTGCTCTCGCGTGACGCCCTGGCCCCCGTCTGTGTCGTGGTAAAGCGCATACATGCTCATCACGAAGCCTGGCGTGCAAAAACCGCACTGGCTGCCATGGTGGTCGAGCATGGCTTGTTGGGCCGGGTGGAGTTCACCACTGGGTGCAATGTCGCTGGCAGTGGAGACGGCTTTGCCGTGCGCAGCGTGGGCCAGTGAGATACAGCTGTTGATGGCCTTGCGCCTGGGCTGCCCTTGGTCGTCAAGATCGGTCACCACAACGGTGCATGCGCCGCAGTCGCCCTCTGCACAACCCTCTTTCACCGAGGTCACACCCAAGTCTTCCCGCAGCACCTGCAGCAGCGTTCGGTGGGGTGGTACATTGTCCAGCGAGATGCACTGCCCCTGGCGGACAATGGTGATCGGAACGGTCGGCATCGGGTGAAGCGAAGGATTCATGTTGTCAGCATAGCGCCAGAGACCTGGCATGACATATGCTGCAATCATGGGCAGGTCCTAGACGGTGCCTCAAGGGCTTGCCGTCAACATGCACTCTTCGTGCCAACCGGCGCCAAGGCACTGCAGATTTTGAAGCAAACAACGAGAACATGAGCAACGACGCCGTTTCTTCGTCCCATCGCGCGCCAGCGGATGTAGCGATGCGCCTCTCCTTGCAAGGCATCACGAAGCGCTACCCGTCCGTGGTGGCGAATGACGGCGTCTCTCTTGCCGTACAGGCCGGCGAAATTCACGCGGTGCTGGGCGAGAACGGTGCCGGCAAGTCCACGCTCATGAAGATCATCTACGGCGCCGTCAAGCCCGATGAAGGTCAGGTGCTGTTCAATGGCGAGCCCGTGGCGGTGCGCAATCCGCAGGAAGCCCGGGCACTGGGCATCAGCATGGTGTTCCAGCACTTCAGCCTGTTCGATACGCTCACCGTGGCCGAGAACGTCTGGCTGGGCCTGGACAAGCGTTTTTCGCTGATGGAAGTCACTGACCGCATCCGGGAAAAAGCGCAGGAGTACGGCCTGGACGTGGACCCTTCGCGCATGGTGCACAGCCTGTCGGTGGGGGAAATGCAGCGTGTGGAAATCATCCGGGCGCTGCTCACGCAGCCCCAACTCCTCATCCTGGATGAACCGACGTCGGTGCTCACGCCGCAAGCGGTGGAGAAGCTCTTTGTGGTCTTGCGCCAGCTCGCCAGTGAAGGCTGCAGCATTCTTTACATCAGTCACAAGCTGCACGAAATCCGTTCTCTTTGCACGGCGTGCACCGTGCTGCGCGGTGGCAAAGTTACCGGCAATTGCGACCCGCGTGAAGAGAGCAATGCCTCGCTCTCGCGCATGATGATCGGCGCAGAGCCTCCAACGCTGGAGGCGCGCCCGCACCACCCTGGCGATGTCATACTCAGCGCGCAGAAGCTCCACTTGCCCAGCGATGACCCGTTTGGTGTCAGCCTGGAGGGTGTGAACCTTTCCGTGGCCAAGGGCGAGGTGGTGGGCATCGCCGGTGTGTCTGGTAATGGCCAGCGCGAGCTGATGCAGGTGTTGTCGGGTGAACTCAGCCTGAGCGCCCAGCAGGGGCAGGTCATGTTGGCTGGAGCCGATGTGTCTCGTCTGCCACCGCCCGGTCGTCGCCGCAAAGGCCTGGCCTTCGTACCAGAGGAGCGCCTGGGCAGAGGAGCAGTGCCCTCACTCTCTCTGGCGCACAACCTGTTGCTCTCGCGGCGGGACAAGGTGGGCACGGCGGGATGGTTGCGCCTGGGTGCGCTCAAGGCACAGGCGGCGGACATCATTCAGCGGTTCCAGGTGAAAGCTGGCGGGCCGGATGCGCCGGCGCGCTCGCTCTCGGGCGGCAACCTGCAAAAATTCATCGTGGGGCGCGAGATCGATGCGGCCCCCGCGGTGCTTCTGCTCAGCCAGCCCACTTGGGGAGTGGATGTGGGGGCAGCCGCACAAATCCGCGGCGAGATTCTGGCGCTGCGAGATGCTGGCTGCGCGGTGCTGGTGGTCAGTGAGGAGTTGGACGAGTTGTTCGAGATTTGCGACCGGCTTTACGTGATGGCCAAGGGGCGCTTGTCGCCCAGCTTGCCGAGAACGGAGGCCACAGTGGAGCGCCTGGGCGAATGGATGTCTGGCCTGTGGGATGAGGAGGCCGCACATGTTTCAGCTTGAGCCGCGCCCGCAAGCTTCGCGCTGGTGGAGCCTGGCATCGCCCGTTCTGGCCTTGCTGGTCACGGTGCTGATCGGCATTGCCTTGTTCGCCATCCTGGACAAGGACCCATGGCGCGGGCTGCAAATGTTCTTCTACGAGCCGATCAAGAGCAGTTACGCCTGGGGTGAGCTCATGGTCAAGGCCACGCCGCTGCTCCTCATCGCACTCGGACTGGCCGTTTGTTTTCGGTCGAACATCTGGAACATCGGCGCCGAAGGGCAGTACATCATCGGTGCCGTGTTTGCCGGCGGTGTGGCGCTGACGGCAGACGCCAACACCGGCCCGTGGATCATGGCGGCCGTGCTGCTGGCAGGGGTGCTGGGTGGCATGGTCTGGGCGGGCATCACCGCCTTGCTGCGCGACCGCTTCAACGCCAA
This sequence comes from Hydrogenophaga sp. 5NK40-0174, assembly GCF_040372165.1. NCBI lineage: Bacteria > Pseudomonadati > Pseudomonadota > Betaproteobacteria > Burkholderiales > Comamonadaceae > Hydrogenophaga > Hydrogenophaga sp. 5NK40-0174. The sequence continues at coordinate 121,464 of NZ_BAABWG010000001.1, forward strand.
CGAAATTCTGGTGAGCCTGATGCTGGTCTATGTGGCTGTACAGATCCTCAACTATCTGGTTTACGGCCCATGGAAAGACCCGATGGGCTTCAACTTTCCGCAGACCAAGACCTTTGAAGCGGCCACGCAGGTGCCGCGCCTCATGCGCGGCTCGCGCATGAACATGGGCCTGATTCTCGCCCTGCTGGGCAGTGGTTTGCTCTGGCTGTATCTGTTCCGGACGCTGGGTGGTTTCGCCCAGCAGGTCGGTGGGCTGGCGCCAGCCGCCGCGCGCTACGCAGGCTTTTCTTCGCGCAAAGCCTTGTGGGTGGCCTTGCTCCTCTCCGGTGGCACGGCTGGGCTGGCTGGCGCGCTGGAAGTGGCCGGGCCCATCGGTCAGCTCACGCCCTACGTGCCGGCAGGTTATGGTTTTGCGGCCATCATCGTTGCCTTTGTGGGGCGACTGCATCCGGTGGGCATGGTGTTCTCGGCCATCCTCATGAGCATGTTCTACATCGGGGGCGAGCTGGCGCAGTCGCGCATGGGCCTGCCCAAATCCATCACCGGTGTGTTCCAGGGCTTGCTGCTGTTTGCGCTGCTGGCCTGCGACACCCTCATCCAGTATCGCGTGGTGCGCAAGCGCCGTGTGGGTGCGGCCAGCTGAGCAAGGACGGAAACAGACCATGGATTTCGCTTCCACTGCGCTCCTGATTGCGGCCTCGCTCAACGCTGGAACCGCGCTCGCCATCGCATCGCTCGGTCTGCTCATCAACGAGAAGGCCGGCATCGTGAACCTGGGCGCCGAAGGCATGATGTTGTGCGCGGCTCTGGCCGGCTTCGCGACGGTGGTGCACACCGGCAGCACCACCGCAGGCTTTGCTGCCGGCATGGCCGCAGGCGCCGCCATGGCCGCGGTATTCGGTGGCCTGACGATCTGGCTGAACACCAACCAGTACGCCACCGGTCTGGCCTTGTCCCTGTTTGGTGGTGGCTTCTCCGCTTTTGCCGGCACCAGCTACGTGCAGGAAAAACTGCCCGACCAGACCCAATACGCCATTCCTTTCCTGGCCGACATCCCGTTCGTTGGCCCGGCGCTGTTCCGGCAACACCCCATGGTCTATCTGTGCGTGGCGCTGGCCGTGGCGCTGGTGTGGTTCCTGTTCCGCACGCGTGCCGGACTGGTGCTGCGCAGTGTGGGCGAAAGCCCGGAATCAGCCCATGCCCTGGGCTACCCGGTGCGCCGCATCCGACTCATGGCGGTCATGGCGGGTGGGGCCTTGTGCGGCTTGGCGGGGGCTTACGTGTCCACGGTGTACACGCCGCTTTGGGTCGAAGGCATGATCGCCGGCAAGGGGTGGATTGCTTTGGCGCTGACGACCTTTGCCACCTGGCGGCCCGCCCGTGTGTTGCTGGGCGCCTTCCTGTTTGGCGGTGTGACGATGTTGCAGTTGTATCTGCAAGGCATGGGCGTACAAGTGCCCAGCCAGTTCCTGACCATGCTGCCCTACATCGCCACCATCGTCGTGCTGGTGCTGATTTCCCGCAACCCGACCTGGATCCGCATCAACATTCCCGGCTCGCTGGGCAAGCCTTTCTACCCGGGGGGGCAGTAATGCATAGTTTCGTCGGGGTGGCACGCCGCGTGCAATGTTCTTAAGATGTGTGGGATGGGCTGGGGCCTGATCCCTTTGCCAACCATTTTTTTGTAGTCGACCGAAAGAGGTTCACATGACCGACCTGAGTAAACGTTCCCTGATGAAGGTGGCCGCCATCACGGCCATCGCTGGTGCTGCCCTGGTGGGCTGCGGCAAGAAAGAAGAGGCTGCGCCCGCCGCGGCGCCTGAGCCGACGCCGGCACCGGCGGCTGCCGAAGCGCCCAAGACCGAGCCACTGAAGATTGCGTTTACCTACGTGGGCCCCGTCGGTGACGGCGGCTGGACTTTTGCACACGACAACGGCCGCAAGGCGGTGGAAGCCGAGTTTGGCGACAAGGTCATCACCACCTACGTGGAAAGCGTGCCTGAGAGCGCCGATGCCGAGCGCGTGCTGCGCGATCTGGCCAGCAACGGCAACACGCTGATTTTCGGCACCACCTTTGGCTACATGGAGCCCATGCTCAAAGTGGCCGCCGACTTCCCGGATGTGAAGTTCGAGCACGCCACGGGCTACAAGACGGCTGCCAACATGCGCACCTACGACAGCCGCACCTACGAAGGCGCGTACATGGCTGGCGTGATCGCCGGTTCCATGACCAAGACCAACACCCTGGGTGTGGTCGCGTCCATTCCCATTCCGGAAGTCATTCGCAACATCAACAGCTTCACGCTGGGCGCCCAGTCGGTCAACCCCAAGGTCACGACCAAAGTGGTGTGGGTCAATGCATGGTTCGATCCACCAAAGGAAACCGAAGCGGCTACCTCGCTGATCAACGGCGGCGCTGACGTGCTGATGCAAAACACCGACTCTTCTGCGGTGCTGCAAACGGCCGAAAAGATGGAGAAGCGCGCATTCGGCTGGGACAGCGACATGAGCAGCTACGGTCCTAAAGCACACCTGGGTTCGGCCATCATCAACTGGGCGCCTTACTACATCAAGGCCACCAAAGATGCGATGGACGGCACCTGGAGCACCGGCGGCGTCTGGTGGGGCCACAAAGAGGGCGCCATCGACATGGTCTCCATCGCCGAGGACGTGCCTGCAGACGTCAAGGCCAAGATCGACACCATCAAGGCTGGTCTGAAGGACGGCAGCTTCTCCATCTGGAAGGGCCCGATCATGGACCAGAGCGGCAAGGAAGTGCTGGCCGCCGATGCCGTGGCCGATGACGCTTTCCTGGGCGGCATCAAGTTTTACGTCAAAGGCGTGGAAGGCCAGTTGCCCAACTAAGGGGCTCGGCGTTGAAAGCGCTCGGGGTTTGATCCAGGTCTGACTTTGTGTCGCTTTGTCAAAAGGCTGTCTTCGGGCAGCCTTTTTGCTTTTAGGATGGGCGTATGAGCCATTCCATTGAACGTCAGATCTGGCACCCCGTGCTGACCAGCACAGAGTTGCGAGAGGAGCCGGTGGCCGTTGAGCTGCTCGGTGAGCCGCTGGTGCTGTGGCGCGAAGCCGGCCATGAGGCGGGTCATGGCATGGCAGCCATGGCGCCGGTGGTCCACGCCTGGCAGGACCGGTGTCCCCATCGTGGTGCCCGGCTGTCGCTGGGGCGTGTCTTGCGTCACCTGCGTGGTGCACGACTGGAGTGCCCCTACCACGGGTGGCAGTTTGCTGGCACCACGGCCTCGCTGCCAGTGTCCGCAGCCAACGGAAACGGGGCGGGCCAATTGCGGCCTGTGGCGGTAGGGCAGTGTGCGCTGGTGCCCTCGGTACCTGCATTTGAAGCGCCTGATTCACATTGCACAACGGTACACGACGCCGTGGAGCGAGGTGGTCTGATCTGGGTGCGGCTACAGCGGCCGGAAACTTCGCTGCCGGTAGCGCTGACGGATGTTCCCGAACAAGCCGAATGGGCCGATGTGACCTGGCGTCACCTGGTCTGCGGCCAGTACGAAGTGCAGACCAGTGCCGCTCGGCTGATGGAGAATTTTCTGGACCTCAGCCATTTCGGTTTTGTGCACGAGGGCTATCTGGGTTCGCGCAATCACGCGCAAGTGGACACCGGTAGTGTGGCCGAGAGCGACGATGGGGTAGAGGCGACGCAGTGCAAAGCCTGGCAACCTCAAGGCTACGCGGGCGAGGTGCATGGCGCCGCGGTCCAGGGTCGGTGGGTGGACTACGCTTATGAGGTCAAACACCCCTTCGTTGCAACGCTGCGCAAGATGGCCTCCGGTGACGATGACCAAGTCAGCAACGTCATCACCATCGCCGTGCGGCCCGACGGCGACGAGGCCTGCACGGCCTGGTTCTCCATGGCGACGCATGGCGACGTGTCGTCGGACCTTGAGTTGCGCGAGTTTCAGGACACGATTTTTTTGCAGGACTTGCCCATCATCGAATCGCAGCAACCGAAGGCGCTGCCGATCGGCAAGGATGGCAGCATCAAGGAAGTACACGGCCCGAGCGACCGCATGTCCAGCGCTTACCGGCGGTATCTTGCGCGGGTTGGCGTGTCTGTTGGCGTTTGCTGATCAGCCACTCCCTTTCGCCCACCAGGCGGCCAGGTGCAGAGCGCCCATGACGGTGCTCAAGAGCGAGGTCCAGACAAAGAAGCGGGTGCGCAGAGACGCCAACCAAGGCATCAAGGGCCAGGGAGCGAGCCCGCGGAGCAGGTAGACCGCCGCGACGGCCAAAACGCCGGTCTGTGAGTGGGGCAGCCAGGGAAACCAGCCACCTGTACTGGCAGCGTACATGCCGAAGACGCTGAGCGTCAGGGCGATGATGCCCGTCACAATCGCTGGCCATGGATGGCCTCGTTCTGCCATTTCGGCCAGTGCATCTCCTGCGCCGAATGCGCGGTACCAGGCCGGGCCGCCGACGATGATGGCCAGGTGCAGCAAGGCGGCGGCCCAGTCCGAAGCGGCTGCCATCCACCAGGCGTGCGTGATCACCAGTTCGGTCATGATGCCCTCGTGTTCTGCTGGGCGAGTGTCGCCATCAACGCGTCCATGGCCAGGGCGTCGTCGGTGGAAATGTGGTCTTGCAAATGCTGGACGCCAATCAGTTGCGCGTAGCCCATCTTGGCCATCAGCCCGGCTTGCGCAGGCGGCAAACCCATCTGCGTCCCTTGTTCTGTGAGGTAATCGAGCCGTCGTTCGTCCACGCGGTGAACGGTTTGTGCCGCCCTGACCTCACTTCGCCCCCAGGCCCGGATGGCCACCTCCACGTTCATGTCTGCGCCATAGGCCATTTCGCCCAGCTTCTGCATGCGCTCCAACGGGTCATCCATCTCGGCCACGGCATCAATCAGGCGAGCAGTGTGCTGTGCCACCCAATGCTCGAGCAATGCATCGACGTAAGCCTTGAGGTGAGGGAAATGGTGGTAGAACGATCCTTTGGTGACGCCGAGCGCCTTGCACAGCGGCTCAATGCGCAAGGCTTGCGGGCCTTGCTCGCCCAGTGCCTTGAGGCCTGCGTCCAGCCAGTCGATGGTGGTGACTTGCATCTTGTGTCTCCTTCACACAGGCTTGGCGGTCAGGGCGGGCGTCGCCAGAGCGATGCCCAAGCCCAGGCCAAGAATGAGCCATGCGCCCGAGACGGGCAGTACCCAGGCCACGACAGCAGCCATGAATGCCAGGCCCCAGCCGACGGTGGGCGGCAAGTGGCCTATCCGGGCAATCCACTGCTGCATCAGCCAACCCAACAACACCCAGGAGACACCTGCCACCTGAAACCACAGTGCGGCGAAGCGGTCCATCAGCAGCCCTTCGGGCTTCTCGATGCTGTGCCACCAACCAGCGTTTGCCCAGGCCGCCAGGATGTCGAAACTGAAGAAGACACCCAGGGCGCAGTGGATGAGTCCGATGGCCATGAGGAGGCGGCCGGCGTGTCGATGAATGAGCATGGTGCTTTCCTTCAGAGGGCACCCCATGGGGTGCCGTTGCAATGCATCGAACCGTACCATACGGTATGGTATGTTTCAAGTGCTGCATTGTGACCAAACAAGCTCTGATGCAGATCGCCCCATTTCTGGCGCAGACTTTGCGTCATGTCTGCTGACTATCATCGGTAGAAACCATCCAAGCCAAGCCGCTCCATTCGCACCCGGGGTGGCCAAGACGGAGAAACGACATGGACACGCTGGCACTGGCCAAGGCCCTTCCCAAAGCAGAACTGCACATCCACATTGAAGGCTCTCTGGAGCCAGAGCTGATCTTTGCGTTGGCGCAGCGCAATGGTGTGAGCCTGGCCTACGCAAGCGTAGACGCGCTGCGCGAGGCCTACGCCTTCACCGACCTCCAGAGCTTTCTGGACATCTACTACGCTGGGGCCAGCGTGCTCCTCAAGGAGGACGATTTCTTTGACATGGCCTGGGCCTACTTCGAGAAAGCCAAGGCCGACAACGTGGTGCATGCCGAGCTGTTCTTCGACCCGCAAACGCATACCGAGCGGGGCGTGGACATGGGCGTCGTCATCGGCGGGCTCAAGCGGGCTTGTGAAAAGGCGGAGCAAGACCTGGGCATCAGCTCGGCGCTCATCCTCTGTTTCCTGCGTCACCTGAGCGAAGACGAGGCATTTGCCACCTTGGAAGCCGCGATGCCCTACCGCGATGCCTTCATTGGCGTCGGGCTGGACTCCAGCGAAGTGGGCCACCCGCCGTCCAAGTTTTCACGCGTGTTTGCGCGATGCCGGGAGTTGGGGCTGCACATCGTCGCTCATGCGGGAGAGGAAGGGCCGCCGGCCTACATCTGGGAAGCCCTCGACGATCTGAAAGTGGAGCGTATCGATCACGGTGTGCGCTGCCTGGAGGACGACAAACTCGTCATGCAGCTTGCCAGGACACGCCTTCCGCTGACGGTGTGCCCGCTGTCCAACCTGAAGCTGTGCGTGGTGGATGACATGAAAGACCACCCACTCAAGCGCCTGCTCCATGCGGGCCTGTGCGCCACTGTCAACTCGGATGATCCTGCCTACTTTGGTGGCTACATGAACGCCAACTTCGAAGCCTGCGTCAATGCGTTGGGGTTGAACCGGGCGGAAGTCGTTCAACTGGTGCGCAACAGCTTTGAGGCCAGCTTCGTTGAGGAAGGCCGCCGGGCGGCATTGATGGCCAGCGTCGATGCCATGCTGGCGTCAAGCTGAGCGCTCAGGAGATCCGGGTCAGCCTTTGTGCTGATCGCTCTTGCCATCCGAAGGCTGGCGCAGGCTGATGGTGGGCAGGGTGCCCTCCGGCCCCGAAAGAGCGCGCCGGGCACGGTGCAACTTGTCGGCCCAGTGGCGCAAGCTGTCCTCACCACCCGCGAGCAAGCGTTCCATCAGGATCTTCACACCTGCTTCCAGCTTTTCACGCTGGGCTTTGCTGATGCCGCCAATGCCGGCGATCAATCGTTTGGCATCGGCCAGCATGGCGCCCGCACTGTCCTTGAAACGCTGGTAGTCGCGCACCACCACCAGAGCCAGCACCAGAACAGACAGCCAAGGGTAGTGCGCCAGTACTTCGGCCACAGGGTCGGAGTTGACCCTGAACCGCTGCAGTGAGGCGCGCTCGTCCAGGAGATCGGCCTTCAGGCTGGCCTGCCCTTTGTTCAAATCGAACTCGGTGCGCATCAAGGCGTCGAGGGATTGAAACCCCTCCACCACGGTGGTCAGCCCCGAGAAGTGATTGACGTCGCGATGAACCTCCACCCAGACGGGGAGGGCTTGTGGTTGATCACCCAGTGCCGATCGCACCAGTTCAAATGGAGTGGTATGGGGAGACTTCGACATGCCAGATCAAGCTTTAATGGTTCAAGGCCTCAGTGCAACGTACAAGTGTGTGTCGATGATTTCGCCATCTTTGAACATGCTTTTTGGCCGCACACTCTCTGCAGCGAAACCGGCTTTCTCCAGCACACGCATGGAAGCAGGGTTCCACTCGAACACAGGCGCTTCAAGGCGAACAAATGGCGTGCGCAGGAAAGCCGCCGACTTGAGGGCCATGGCGCAAGTGGTGGCAAAACCCTTGCCCCAGTGAGCGCGGCCAAGCCAGTAGCCAAACTGGCCAGTGAAGCGAAAGTTGCCTTCGCCAGCCATCACGCCCGCGCCGCCAATGACCCTGTCATCCAGCGCAATCGCGTAGAGCAGGTGCGGGTGATCGGCAGACCCTGCGTAGGCAACCCAGTTGTCTGCATCGGTGCGCCTGTAGGGGTGCGGAAAAATGTCGGCCAAGTTGCGCCAGACGCTTCGGTCGTTGGCATGGGCGAGCAAATCGGCCTGGTCGCCGTCGCGCCAGCATCGCAGCGTCAAACCAGGTACGCCAGTTTGCACCTCGGACATGCTGGGCAAGGCGTGAGCGGAATCAGGCGGTGCAGGCGTCGCCATGGTCGTGCGGTTCCACGCCTTGCGCGGCGCCCGGTGGTGGGTAGGCTTGCCGGAAGGTGAACGCAGCAGGGGATGACCCTTGCAGCCGGAGCAATGCCAGTCTCTCTGCCGCTTCCTCTACGGTCGGCAAATGCCCTTCTGGAATCCACCACAACACCATGTGGATGTTCGCCATGCGTTCAAACCATTCGCGTCGGCGACGCATGATGTCCACGTGACCCGACCGGTACACGTAGGTGTTCAAGGCATCGACGTCCTTCCATACCGACATGTTCACCAGCGTCGAATCGCCAAAATCCCGGATCGCGGTGGCATCGCCATCATCAGTTTTGAGTCGCCACACGTAGCCTTCGGACGATTCAGCCAGGGCATTGATGCGGTCCAGGTTGGCCACAAAGTCGGCCAACTCCGGGGAGTCCAGCGGGGCCTTGAGCTCTGCGATGTTGAGCTGGGCCAATTGGTATTGTTGGGTCATGACCATCCTCCTTGAACGGGGCGACGTCACACCAGGTCGACGGCGCGCTAAGACACTATAGCTGCAGGGAAAGGGGTTCAGGCTTCAGCAGCGCGCCAGGCCTTTAACAAGGCCTTGGGCAGGGTCTGGACGGGCTGCTCGTCACCACAGTCTTCCAGGGCCAGCCGGACACCGCCCATCAAGGCTTCTGCGTCCATGAGCAGCTTGAGGTTCTGAGGCAATTCATCCTCACGGGCATCGCAGGCCACGCGCGAGAGCGAATGGCATTTTCGGCAGGCGGCTGGGCGGGCTTCGTATGCCCTGCAGCGGTGGTCCTCACCAAGCAATACGCATGGCGGGCGCTCGGCCCAGGAGAGAGAAGGTGAGTCGTTGCTGGCTCGGGCTTCGGCAGCTTGGCGCATTTGTTGTGCAGCCTCAGCGGACCAATGCATCCGTATGAACCCAACCAAGGCCTCGGCTTCCATCGGCGTCACGCTGACCGCCTGATGGCAGCAGGCTGAACAGCCGCTTTCGCAGGCTGGGGGCAGCGTGTCGGCTTGCAAGGCCTGATCGAAGACAAGGGCCAAACCCTGGTAGAGCTGCTCGCGCGAGATGCGCCGCGCTTCGGCTCGCGGCAAGGGGGCCACACGCCGGAGCACGGCTTGCCTCACCCGTTGAACGGACGCTTCGAATTGGTCTCGTTCTTCCTTGTTCAGCATCGAAGGAGCGCAGCGCTCAGCCTGCGTTCTTGAACGCGAGATAGAAGATCTGGACGCAGAACACTTTGCTGCCCGCGTAGGCAAGTGAGCGCAAGGAAGCCTGATCGAAGGTGTAGAAGGCAGCGTGAAGCAGCCGCATCACCAGGTAGCCAATGGCCGCCGTGTTCAGCAGGTGCAGGTCCAGGCCTGACGCGTGGGCGATAAGAATGCAGGCCGAAAAAACAGCCAGCGATTCCCAGGCGTTGGCTTGCGCCGCGTAAACCCGTGCAGGCATTCCGGTGAGCTGCGCCTGTTGCGCGCGCGGGTGGTTGTTGTCCAGTTTGCCCATGGCACGGGTGCGCAGCGTGCCGCCAATCATCGCCAACCCGATGGGCAGCATGGCAGCAATGAACAGGACATACAGGATCAATGGCAGTGAGCTTGGCATGGTGAATCGAGGCGACATTGAATGAAACTGCCTCCATTGTGCGCCCGGCGGACTGCACTTGCGAGATTGGCCTGCCTGCTGTTGCGGCGCCGTCCTACAAACTGGCGTTCGCCTGCATGGTGTGATGGGGTCATGTGAAGACCGGGCCGGACGCGACGGCCCTCAAACAGGAGAACATCATGAATGCAAGCAAGACCATTGGCGCCATCTTGCTGGTCCTGGGCGCTCTGGGCCTGGTGTATGGGGGCTTCACCTACACCAAGGAAGAGACAGCTGCGAAGCTGGGGCCGCTGGAACTGACCGTGCAGGAAAAGGAAACCGTGAACGTGCCTATGTGGGCAGGTGTGGGCGCTATCGTCCTGGGCGGCCTGATCATGGTGCTGGGCGGCAGCCGCCGTTGATCTACCCTGTCCTTGGCGGGTTGTCTGACGCCTGAGCCGCTGGCGACATTTGCCGCCCTGCGATACAATCTCACCAGAGCGAGCCGGTGCTTCCCCGGCTCGTTTCTTTTTGTCCATTTCGGGAAGTCATGTAGAGGAACACCATGTACAAAAACCTCGCGGCCGGGCGCGCTCATGCCCGGACATCTGCTTTTCGGGTCGCAGCCGCTCTGACCCTGACCATCTCCTCCCTTCTGCCTCTGAGCGCCGGCGCACAAGCCGCCACAGGCAAATCTGCCAAGGGGCCCTTGAAAGCTGCGTTCGTGTATGTGGCGCCGCTGACGGATGCCGGATGGGTTCGCCAGCACGACCAGGGCCGTCTGGCAGTAGAGAAAGCACTGGGCGAACAGGTTCAGACCAGCTTTGTCGAGCAGGTCGCTGAAGGCGCCGACGCCGAGCGCGTGATCCGCGACCTCGCGCGCCAGGGCAGCCAGATCATCTTCACCCCCAGCTTTGGCTACATGGAGCCCACGCTCAAAGTGGCAAAAGAATTTCCGAATGTGAAGTTCGAATCCGTCACGGGCTACAAGACGGCAGAGAACGTGGCCGCGTCGAACGCTCGCTACTACCAGGGCCGGTACCTTGCCGGCATTGCAGCTGGCCGCCTGGCAACCGAAGCCGGTTACGTGGCGGGCTTTCCGATTCCGGAGGTGGTGCAAGGCATCAACGCCTTCGCGCTGGGCATGCGTTCGGTCAACCCCAAGGCGCAGGTGCGCGTGGTCTTCCTCAACGAATGGTTCAACCCTGCCCGCGAGCGTGAAGCCGCGATGAGCCTGATGGACCAGGGCGCTGAAGTGCTCGCCTTCCACACAGGCTCGACCGCTGTGATGTCGGCTGCGCAAGAGCGTGGCAAGCTGGCGGTGGCCTATCACTCCGATATGCGCAAAGTCGCACCTGATGCCCAGGTGGTGGCCGTCACCCACCTCTGGGGCAGTTACTATACCCAGCGCGTCAAGGCTGTGATGGACGGTTCCTGGAAGTCTGGCCAGGTCTGGGGTGGTGTGGCCGAAGGCATGATCAAGGTCGATGCATTTGGCCCCAAGGTGCCTGCCAAGGTGCGCGCCGAAGTGGAAGCCCGACAGGCCGACATTGCGGCCGGCAAGCTCAAGGTGTTCACCGCGGGTGCGCAAGCCGTCAAAGACAATGAAGGCGGAGAGCTGATCCCTGCTGGACAAAGCCTGGACGATAAAGCCATCCTCACCATGAACCGCTTTGTCCAGGGTGTGGTGGGGCAGGTCGCCCGCTGACCCGACCCCGGCCCACCGTTTCACCGGTGGGCTGCCTGCTTTCGGAGTAAGCTCTTCCCCATGAGAGCTTACCGGGCAGCCTTGCTGCGATTCAGTGAAGATGGCCACAGCCCTGTCTACGAGGAAGACGGGCTGCTGGTCATTGGCCCCGATGCCGAGGGCAAAAAGGTGGTGCGCGCGGCGGGCAGCTTCTCATCCCTGGCAGAGCGATACCCTGGGGTGGTCGTTGAAGACTGGCGTGGCCTCATCCTGGCGCCCGGGTTTGTGGACATGCACATCCACTACCCGCAGACCGACATCATTGGCGCACCGGCCGAAGGCTTGTTGCCCTGGCTGGAAAAATACACCTTTCCCTACGAGTCACGTTTTGCCGATGGGGCTTACGCAACGACGGTGGCGAGTTTTTTCTTTGATGAATTGCAACGCCATGGCGTGACCACGGCTTTGACCTTTGCGACCTCTCACCCAGCTTCAGTTCATGCTGCTTTTGAGGAGGCGCAGCGGCGTGATTTGCGCTTCATGACCGGCAAGGTGCTGCAAGACCGCCACAGCCCCGATGGCGTACGGGACGAGACCGAGCAAAGCTTGCTGGACACCGAGGCCTTGATCCGGCAATGGCACGGAAAAGACCGCCTGGGTTACGCCATCACGCCCCGCTTCGCACCCACCAGCACGCACAAACAACTGAGCGGTGCCGGAGAGCTGGCGGCCAAGTACCCGGACGTCTGGATTCAGTCGCACGTGGCCGAAAACCTGGATGAAGTGCGATGGGCAGCGGAACTGTTTCCCGACTCACGCAGTTATCTGGGTGTCTACGAAGACCATGGCTTGCTCAGGGAGCGTGCCGTGTATGCGCACTGCCTTCACCTCACCATGCAAGACAGGCAGGACATGGCGCGCACCGGCGCGGTGGCGGCCGTTTGCCCCACCAGCAATGCGTTCCTGGGCAGTGGATTCTTCGACTACCTCTCAGCCGATGAAGCGGGCATGCGGTACGGCCTAGCCAGCGATGTGGGTGGCGGCACGAGCTTCTCGCCCTTTGCCACCATGCTGGCCGCTTACAAAGTGGCGAGGGAGGGGCAGACCAAGCGCGGCATGACGCTCTCGCCCGGCCATTTGTGGTGGCAACACACGGCGGGGGCGGCGCAAGCCCTTGGGCTGGACGGTGTGGTGGGCAATCTGCAACCTGGCTGCGAGGCCGATTTCATCGCCATCGATCCCGAGGCCACACCCTTGCTGGCACGAAAGCACGCGCTGGCCAGCAGTCTGGATGAGTTGCTGTTTGCACTCATCGTGCTGGGCGACGACCGCGCCATTCGGCACGTCGTCGTCAATGGCCAGCGGCGCTCTACCGGGCAAGTCGATCAGCTGTAGCTCAGGTCGGTGGCCTTGCCCCAGAACACGCGGTACATGTAGGTGGTGTAGATCACGATCACCGGCAAGGTAATGGCCACACCAATGAACACCACCGTGAGCGGTCCGGTCTGGATGGCCGCTTCCCATGCGGTCATTTTGCCGATCACGATGTTCGGGAAGATGCTGAACGAAAGGCCAAAGAAGGCGAGCACAAAAATCAGCACAGTGGAAGCAAACACCAGCCAGCCATGACCACCGTTGACGATGGATCGGTTGACCAGGGTCCAGCGAATCACCGCAAAGGCCAACAGGCAGGTCAACGGCACCGGCATCAAGGCAATGGAAGAAGGGCCGCTGAACCATTTCTCAAACACCGCGCTGGAGACCAGTGGCGTGGCGATGGAAATGGCGAGCAGGGAAAGCCCCATTGGCCACATGGCGCGGCGCGCCCATTCGATGGCCAACTCACGCAGCAAGCCATCGGTCTTCATGATCAGCCAGCCACTGCCCAACAGCAGGTAGGCCGCGGGCAAGGTGATGGCAATGCCAGCGCTGAAAGCCAGACCCATCAGGCCGTTGTCAAAACCGGTGACATAGCTGCCCAGCATCCATCCCTGCGCCATGCTGGCCACCAGCGATCCAGTGAAGAAGGCGTTGTTCCAGAAGCGCTTGTACTGAGCAGGGGCCTTCACCCGGAAGTCGAAAGCCACGCCGCGCAGGATCAGGCCGATCAGCATGATCGCCACCGGCAGGTACAAAGCCTGGAGCACCAGGCCATGGGCTTTCGGGAAAGCGACGAGCAGCACGCCCACCCCCAGCACCAGCCAGGTTTCGTTGGCGTCCCAGAAGGGGCCGATACTGGCGATCATGGTGTCTTTGTGCTTCTCTGCCTTGGCCGCTGGCAGCAGCAGGCCGACGCCGAGGTCGTAGCCGTCGAGGATCACGTAGGCCAGCAAGGCCAGCCCCATCACGGCCAGGAAAATCAAGGGCAGCCATTCGCCCCAGGTCTGTGGCATGTCAATACTCCAGTTCAGTACTCAAAGACTCAAACATTCGGGTCGTGGACGCTTGGGTGGCAACGGGCGATCAAACGCCAGCCTTGCCCAGCGTCGGGTCGTCATGGGCAGGCACGTGGTCGCCAGTGCGTTGCTCTGCGAGGTGCTTGACCACGCCGACATAGGTCACCAGCAGCAACGCGTAGACGATGACGTAGGCAGCCAGCGTCGCGGCCACATAAGGTGGTGCGATCGCCGTGGCCACCTCGCTGGTGCGCAGCACGCCGTAGACGATGAAGGGTTGGCGCCCGATTTCGGTGACATACCAGCCTGCAATGGTGGCGGCCCAGCCCGAGAAGCTCATGCCCACCAGCACCCACAGGAACAGCTTGGGGAAACTCAGCTTGGGCCTGCCGCGCTGACGCCACACCTGGAAGGCGCCAAACCAGGCCACGGCCAGCATCAGCATGCCCACACCCACCATCACACGGAAGGCGTAGAACAGTGGCGCCACGGGCGGTGCTTCACCTTCGAAGTCGGCAATGCCTTTGAGTTCACCCTGTGCGTCGTGGCGCAAGATCAGACTGGCCAGTTGGGGAATCTTGATGGCGAAATGGGTGGTCTTGGCTTCTTCGTCAGGAATGCCGAACAAGGTCAGCGGCGCACCGCTTTCCGTTTCCCAGATGCCTTCCACTGCTGCAATCTTGGCCGGCTGGTGCTCCAGGGTATTGAGGCCGTGCAGGTCGCCGACCCAGATTTGCGTCGGGATTGCGATGGCGCCAGCGATGAGTGCGGCGCGCATGGCCTTGTACGTGCCGGCGTTGTCACTGCCCTTGAGGATCTGCCAGGCGCTCACGCCGGCAATCAGGAAGGAAACCGTGAGGGTAGAGGCGAGCAGCTTGTGTGTGAACCGGTAGGGGAAGGATGGGTTGAAGACGATGGCCAGCCAGTCCACTGGCAGGTATTCGCCATTGACGACTTCATAGCCCACCGGGGTCTGCATCCACGAGTTCAGACTCAGGATCCAGAAGGCCGACATGGTGGTGCCGAACGCCACCATCGAAGTGGCGAACAAGTGCATCCTGGGCGAGACGCGCCCGCGGCCGAACAACATGATGCCCAGGAAGCTGGCCTCCAGGAAAAAGGCGGTCAGCACCTCGTAGCCCAGTAGCGGACCGGAGATGTTGCCGGTCTTTTCCATGAAGCCAGGCCAGTTGGTGCCGAACTGGAAGCTCATCACGATGCCCGAGACCACGCCCAGAGCGAAGGTCAGCGCAAACACTTTGGTCCAGAAGTAATACGCCTCTTCCCAGGCAAGACTTTGCGTGCGGTTCTGCGCGATCCGGAAAAACAGCAGGAACCAGCACAAGGCAATGGTGATGGTGGGAAACAAGATGTGAAAACTCACATTGGCCGCAAATTGAAGGCGTGAAAGCAGCAAGGTGTCCATGTTCAGGCGCAGGAAGGTCACGGCACGCGCCAGGCGTGCCGGTCATCCATTCGTAGGTTGTGGTTCAGAGTGGGGCGCTCGGGTCCGGTGTGGTGTCTGGACTTCTCCGGGTGCCTTGAATTTTCAGGTGGCGTTGTCGTCTTCGGCTATCTCGGGCCGCGAGCGTGTCTGGCTCTTCTTGGCCGAAGCCTTGCCCGTGATTCGGTCCTTGAGCTCAAGCACGCGCGTCACCTTGGTGCCCATGCCCATGAGCTGCAGAGCGGTTTCCGGCGCGAGCTTCTGCACATCGTCAAACCAGGTCATGAGCCGGTCGATCAGGTCGTGCATTTCCCTCATGCGGGCCTGGGCATACAGCTCTTCATCGCTGTTGGGGGTTTCGAGCAGCGCGCCCCTGAGCATGGAAAGTGTGGGTTCGATCTCGCGTCGACGGCGCTCTTCGGCCAGCACGCGGAAGATCTCCCAGACGTCTTCCGGGGCCTCAAAGTAATCGCGGCGATCGCCGGGCAAGCGGCGCGAGCGCGTCAGGCGCCAGGCCTGCAGCTCTTTGAGTCCCATGCTCACGTTGGACCGCGAGATCTCCAGAGTCTCGGCAATCTCCTCGGCGTGCAAGGGGCGGGGTGTGACGTACAGCAGGGCGTAGATCTGCCCCACTGTCCGGTTGATCCCCCAGCGACTGCCCATTTCCCCGAAGTGCCAGACGAACTCCCGGTTCAGCGCGGGCATTTTGACTTCAGTGTTCATTGGTGGTTTGACCCATATCAATCGATGGGCGTTATTTTCACATATTTCAGAAATTTCAGAAATTTCTGAAGACCTTGAAAATGTAGGGGTAATGGTCGATACGGCCGGTCAGTGCGAATCCGGCTTTGGTGGCACGGTTTGTGGCGGCCTAAAATGGGAGGCTGAATCATCAAGAGCCGTAGCAAAGCCCTTCTCGCTGGCGAGACGGGACAACAAGCGTCGTCACGGTCAGCGCAGCGCTGGCCCACGGCCGGAAAGACAAGCATGAGTATCAAGAGTGACAAGTGGATCCGCCGCATGGCCGAACAGCACGGCATGATCGAGCCGTTTGAACCCGGGCAGATCCGCCAGTCGGCCGACGGCCAGAAGATCGTCAGCTATGGCACCAGCAGCTACGGCTATGACATTCGCTGTGCGCCGGAATTCAAGGTCTTCACCAATATCCATAGCACGGTGGTGGACCCGAAGAACTTCGACGAGAAGAGTTTTGTGGACATCAGCTCGGATGTCTGCATCATCCCGCCCAACAGCTTTGCGCTCGCGCGAACGGTGGAGTACTTCCGTATTCCTCGCAATGTCCTGACGGTCTGTCTGGGCAAGAGCACTTACGCCCGCTGCGGCATCATCGTGAACGTGACGCCGTTTGAGCCCGAATGGGAAGGCTACGTCACACTGGAGTTCTCCAACACGACGCCATTGCCCGCCAAGATCTATGCAGGCGAGGGCTGTGCCCAGGTGCTGTTCTTCGAAAGTGACGAAGTTTGCGAAACGAGTTACAAAGACCGAGGTGGCAAATACCAGGGTCAGGTGGGCGTCACGCTACCAAAAACCTGAGTGTTTTCAACAAGGTCTAAACAACCGGACCTTATTTGCCGACATTGACGAAAGGCAAACCTGGTGTCAGCTTAAGCAGGTACCATTGGCCTGTTTCGCTGTTTGTCAGCGAAGTTGTCAAATTGTTTTGCTGACCCGCCGGGGGGTCGAAACCCCGAAAGGGCCTGCCAGGGCTTTCTTTTTCCATGCGAGCGCCTGGTCCCTTTCCCGGCCCTCAACCCTGTCTGCGTGATTGCCAATGTCTCAAAATCCTCCTCAGATCGAGCGACCTCAACCCATTCCTGAAGGTCAGCCACTGCCGCATCGCAAGGTCATTCGCGGCTGGTTGACACCCATCGCCGAGCGTCGCACGGCCATGGGCATCTTTCTGCTGGCACTCGACTGGGCCGTCTTTGTCGCCCTGATCGTGGGCACCGTGACGTTGCAAGCCTGGTGGGCCAAGCTGCTCTGTGGCCTGGCCGCCGGCTTTGTCATCGGCCGTCTGTTCATCATCGGGCACGACGCCTGCCATCAGAGCTACACGCCTCACCGCAAGCTCAACAAGATCCTCGGCCGTATTGCGATGGTGCCTTCGCTGACGCCTTACAGCCTGTGGGAAGTGGGCCATAACGTGGTGCACCACGGCTATACCAACCTCAAGGGCGTGGATTTTGTGTGGGCGCCCATGACCAAGGAAGAGTTTGACCAACTCTCCCCCGGTCGCCGCATGATGGAGAAAATCTATCGCAGCGGATGGGGCCCGGCGTTGTATTACCTTGTGGAAATGTGGTGGCTGCGCATGTATTTCCCGCGCAAGAGCTACATGGGCACCCGCCGTGCCGAATTCACCTGGGATGGTGTCTTTGTGACTGCCTGTGCGGTTGCCTGGATCGCTGCACTGATCGGTGCTGCCTATGCCACCGAGCAATCGGCCTGGGCGCTGGTCGGCTACGGGTTTGTGATTCCCTTCCTGTTCTGGAACGCCATGATTGGCTTCGTGGTGTATGTGCACCACACCCACACGGCTGTTCAGTGGCATGACGACAAAGCTCTCTGGGCCAAGGCAGCGCCCTTCGTGTCCACGACCGTGCACCTGACATTCCCTTTCAAGATTGGCGGTCTGATGCACCACATCATGGAGCACACGGCGCATCACGTGGACATGAGCATCCCGCTCTACAAACTCAAGAGCGCCCAGAAGATGCTGGAAGACACTTTGCCGGGACGGATCATCATCCAGCGGTTCTCGTGGCGCTGGTATTTCGAGACAGCGCGTAAGTGCAAGCTCTACGACTTCACACGCCGTTGCTGGACCGATTTCCAGGGCCGACCGACCAGCGAGTGCAAGCCTGCGCTGGCCTGATCAGGCACTGAAGACGTCAAGAAAGAGGCACCTGAGGGTGTCTCTTTTTTTGTGCGCGGCAGCAGAAAATTGACCCCGGAAAGGGGGCAAAAGCCCGGACAGTGCGCATAATGTGACATTTACCGCGCAAGTACACGGCCCGCCGCGAGAATCCGGCCGGTGCTTCTGACCAGGAGAGCAGGCCATGAAGTGGGAGAACAATCGCCAATCCAGCAATATCGAGGACCGACGTGCTTCGTCGGGAGGCCTCGGTGGAGGGCTGGGCGGCATGTTCGGCCGTCGTGGTGGTACTCCTCGCCGCCGTGGCAAGGGCATGGGCCTCGGCACTATCGTCATCATTGTCATTGCTGCCTGGATCTTCGGCATCAATCCCATGTCATTGCTGGGGGTGCTGGGCGGCGCAGATGTGCCTGTTGCCTCGTCCCCGGCACCACGCTCAGCCCCGGCGGGCAGCGGCGAGCAGCCCTCTGACGAGATGGGCCAGTTTGTGGCGGCAGTCCTTGGCGGCACGGAAGACGCCTGGACGCGGATTTTCCAGCAAGGTGGTGGCCGCTATGAGGCACCTGTGCTGGTGCTCTACCGTGATTCCACCCCGACCGCATGCGGTTTCGGTCAGGCGGCCATGGGGCCGTTTTACTGTCCTGCGGATCGCAAGGTCTACATTGACCTGAGCTTCTACGACACCTTGCGTCGCCAGCTGGGCGCGCCCGGAGACTTTGCCCAGGCCTACGTCATTGCCCACGAAGTTGGCCATCATGTGCAGAACCTGATGGGCCTGACAGGCAAGGTCGACGAGATGCGTGGCCGTGTGAGCGAGCGCGAACACAATGCCCTGAGCGTCCGCCTCGAGTTGCAAGCCGACTGTTTTGCCGGCATCTGGGCGCACCACAATCACAAGGCCAATGATGTCCTGGAGCCCGGTGACGTGGAAGAGGCCCTCAATGCCGCAGCGGCCATCGGAGACGATGCCCTGCAGCGTCGCAGCCAGGGAACAGTGGTCCCTGACAGTTTCACTCACGGAACGAGCGAACAGAGGCAGCGCTGGTTCCATCGTGGCCTTGAGACCGGGAGCGTTCAGGCCTGCGATACCTTCAATGCGCGGGAACTCTGAGGCATCTCGCACAGGCCAGCTGGGGCATCCCTAGGGTTTAACCCTGATCGGTGCGACAATAACGGGTTGGCGCGCCCGGTTCGTGCCCACCAAACAATGACTCAAGCTTTTTCAGAACTCTCACTCGCCCCTACCATTGCCCGTGCCGTCCAGGAGATGGGTTACGAGCAGATGACCCCCATCCAGGCGCAGGCCATTCCCGTGGTGCTGCAAGGCCGGGACGTGATGGGTGCCGCCCAGACGGGTACCGGCAAGACAGCGGCTTTTTCCCTGCCGCTGCTCCAGCGCCTGTTGCGCCACGAGAACGCGTCCATGTCGCCCGCACGGCATCCGGTGCGGGCACTGGTGCTGCTGCCAACGCGCGAACTCGCCGATCAGGTCGCACAGCAGGTCAAACAGTACGCCAAACACACCCAGCTGCGAACGGCCGTCGTTTTCGGTGGCATGGACATGAAACCCCAGACAGCAGAGCTGCGCGCCGGGGTGGAAGTGCTGGTGGCCACACCCGGACGACTGCTGGACCACATTGAGGCCAAGAGCTGTGTGCTCAATCAGGTCGAGTATGTCGTCCTCGATGAAGCCGATCGCATGCTGGATATCGGTTTCTTGCCCGACCTGCAGCGCATTCTCAGCCACCTGCCCAAGCAACGCACAACGTTGCTGTTCTCGGCCACCTTCTCGCCTGAGATCAAGCGCCTGGCCAACAGCTATCTGCAGGACCCGGTCACGATCGAGGTGGCCCGCTCCAACGCGACCGCGTCGACGGTAGAGCAGCACTTCTATCGCGTCGACGATGATGACAAGCGCCATGTGCTGCGCCGACTGGTGCGCGACCGCGGTGTGACGCAGGCATTCGTCTTCTGCAACAGCAAGCTGGGGTGCGCGCGTCTGGCCCGTTCGCTCGAACGCGACGGGTTCAAGACGGCAGCACTTCACGGTGACAAGAGCCAGGACGAGCGTCTGAAATCGCTTGACGCCTTCAAGAAGGGCGAAGTGGAGTTGCTGGTCTGCACTGATGTGGCTGCCCGCGGTCTGGACATCAAGGATGTTCCGGCCGTGTTCAACTTTGACATTCCGTTCAACGCCGAAGACTACGTGCACCGCATCGGCCGCACGGGCAGGGCAGGCGCTTCTGGTCTGGCCATCTCCTTTGTGGGTGGTCGCGACAGCCGGCTCATGGCCGACATTGAGAAGCTCGTGGGCAAGAAGTTCGAGCAGGAGCCCGTGGAGCTGGCCTCAGACCGGCGCCCTGCAGGCCATTTCAACGACGGCCAGCGGGCATGGCGCCACGACGAAAAGCAGGGTGGCCGTGAGAGTCGGCACATGGCGAAAGTGCCCAAGGCACCGTCCGACCCCTTGTTCGACAAGCCCTATGTGGAGCCTTCCGTCAGCGAAGGGGAAAAGCCTTCGTGGGAGGCGCCTGAGAAGAAGTCTGCCGCTGGTCGGGCATCGCCCAACATCAAGCAGCGCAAGAAAGTGCCGGCCCTGTTCAAGGCGCCAGTGCCTGCCTCAGGCGAAGACGGGCAGGACTGAGCGCTGCGGCCAACCGGGCCGCTTCGCTGCTGTCCCGGGGGGTTATCTGACCTTTCTCTCACTCGCTTTGAGGCGGCCGGGTTTCTGCGACTGAGGGCACTCCACTCTGACAAGCTGCACAGACCCTGCCGGCTCCTGCAAGCGGGCGGCAGTCAGACATCCGCCCCAGACGCAGCCTGTGTCCAGAGGCAATACCCCTGGTGCGCGGGCTTCCCGGAGGGTGGACCAATGCCCAAATGCCACCGGGGTGTCCTGGGTGCGGCGGCTGGGTACTTCAAACCATGGCATGAAACCGTGTGGAGCAGACGCGGCGTCATCCTTGGTCTCGAACTCCATGACGCCGTTGGCCGAGCAGAAGCGCAATCGCGTCAGTGCATTGACGATCACCCTGAGCCTGTTCGTGCCGGTGAGCGTGTCTTGCCAGCGCGCCGGATGATTGCCATACATCTCATGCAGGAAATCTCCCCAGTCGGGGCCTCGCAGCACTGCCTCCACCTCCCTGGCCAGTCGCAAGGTTTGTGCGGTGTCCCACTGGGGCAAGACGCCCGCGTGGACCATCAGCCAGCCATGGGCATGAATGGCCATGGAGCGCCCTCGCAGCCAGTCCTGCAAAGCAATGGCGTCCGGGGCCTGCAGAATGTCGTCAAGCGTGTCACGCCGATGCGGCTTGCGCACCCCGTGCATCACGGCCAGCAAATGCAAGTCGTGGTTGCCCAGCAGGCAGTGTGCTGAGCCTTGCATCGCCATGAGACGCCGCAGAACAGCCAGAGAGTCGGGTCCGCGGTTGATCAGGTCTCCCAGTAGGTAGACGTTGTCCCTGCTGGGAGAGAAATCCACCGCCGCCAGCAGCCTGCCCAGTGGCTCGTCGCATCCCTGAACATCACCAATCAAATATGTCGCCATGACGCAATTGTCCATGGTTCGGGATAGCCTTGCGGGCTCGACGCAGGCCCGGATCGAAAAGTCGGGGACAATGCTCACTATCTATGGACATCATCCTGATTGTTTTTCTGACCTTGCTCAATGGCGCCTTCGCCATGTCCGAGCTGGCATTGGCTTCCAGTCGAAAGGCCCGCCTGATGGCATTGGCCGAATCTGGCGACAACGGCGCTCGTACCGCGCTGGAGCTGCTTGAGCACCCGACAAGGTTTCTTTCCTCGGTGCAGGTGGGCATCACATCCATCGGCATGCTCAACGGCATTGTGGGTGAGGCCGCATTCAGCGACGAACTGGCCGACTGGCTGCAGAACGTGGGCGTGTATGGCACAACGGCTGAAGCCATGGCCACGGGCATCGTGGTGGTGATCATCACCTTTGTGACCATTGTGTTCGGCGAGCTGGTGCCCAAGCGCATCGGGCAGCTGTATCCGGAGGCTGTTTCGCGCTGGGTGTCGCGCCCCATGGCACTGGTGGCCAAGGGCGCCGCCCCGTTCGTGTGGCTCCTGACCCATACCACCCAGCTGGTACTCAAGTTGTTGCGCATTGATTCCAATGCCGTGCAGCTGGTCACGGAAGAAGAAATCCGTGCCAGCCTGGAAGAGGGTGTCGATGCCGGCATCATCGAGCAGCATGAGCACCAGATGGTGCGCAACGTGTTTCAGCTCGACACTCGCCAGCTGTCGTCAATCATGGTGCCCCGCTCGGATATCGAGTGGCTCGAGGGCACCGATTCGCTGGACACGGCAGCTGCAGAAGGATGGAGGAAAGGACACTCCTGGTATCCGGTATGCCGCGGCGGACTGGACCATGTGGTGGGTCTGATCCATCTGCCCACACTGATGTCCCTGCAGGCCGACGGCGTCAGTGGCAACGTGCTGGACCATGTTGTCCCTGCCGTTTTTGTTCCGGAGACACTGTCTGGCATGGAGCTGCTGGAGCAGCTTCGCGTGCGATCGACACCTCTGGTGTGCGTGGTGGACGAATATGGTGAGGTTCAGGGGCTGCTGACAGCAATGGACCTGCTTGAGGCCATCACCGGCGAGCTGTACCCGGAGCAGGCGGTGGACGCCTGGGCCACCCTGCAGGCCGATGGCAGCTGGCTGATTGACGGCGGTATGCCGGTGGCGGAGCTCAAGTCCAGGCTGGCCATCGTGGAGCTGCCCGAAGAAGCCAAGCGGCGCTACAACACGGTTGGCGGGATGATGCTCTCTGAGGCGGGTCGCTTGCTGGAGCAAGGCGAGTCTGTCGAGTGCGTTGGCTGGCGCTTTGAAGTCAAGGCACTCGAGGGCCGGCGCATCGAAGAAGTCATTGCGTTTCCGCTGGCACCTGAGCCGGCCGGCGAGGTTTCGGGCAACGCCTGACGCTGGTTCAGTGCGAATTGGACTGGCAGTCCGCTCAGATTCAGTCGTCTGATGGCTTCTTGCGTCGCGCTGCACGCGAGGCTGTCGTCTTCTTGCCCAGGGTGGACTGGCCTTGTCTGGCACGCTTGCCAGCCTGCAGGGGCTTGGCCTGAATGACCGGATGAGGCTCTGGCTGGGGGTGGGACAACAGCCATTCCTTGAAAGCCTGTGCCGCAGCCGAAAGCCGCTTGCCCCGGGGATAGACCAAGTGCCAGCGGCGAATGAGCGGGAACCCTTTCACGTCCAGTTGTACCAGCTCTCCCAGCGCCAGTTCCGGCCCCACGGTGTGGGCAGACAGCACAGCCAGGCCCAGACCGCCGGCCACGGTCTGTTTGATGGCCTCATTGGACCCCACCTCCAGGCGGGTTTTGGGCGAAAAACCTTGCTCGGCAAAGAACTTCTCGGTGGTCAGGCGTGTGCCTGAGCCCGGCTCGCGCTGGATGAAGGGCTCGTTGCGCAAGCGTTGCGCCGAGATGCTCTTCTGTCCCACGAGTGGATGGTCAGGGGGTGCTACGAGAACCAGTGGATTGTCGGCAAAGTCTTCGCACACCAGGTCCATCTGCTCGGGCGGCTGCCCCATGATGGTGAGGTCGTCCTGATTGTGCGTAATGCGTTGCAGCAGCTTCTCACGGTTGCCCACCACCATGGCCACATCGATGCCGGGGTGTGCCGCACAGAAGCCGCCCAGCAATTTGGGAACGGTGTATTTCACCGTGGTCAGAATCGCCAGCTTCATGCTGCCGCGCTCTACGCCTTGCAGCGCCGCCAGATCCTGCGAAAGGCGCTCCATTCGGTCCTCGATGTCCTGGCAGGCCTCGGCCAGTGTCTCGCCAGCGGCAGTCAGAAAGATCTTCTTGCCCAGCTGTTCGAACAGCGGTTGCCCCACTGTTTCCGACAGCTGTTTGACCTGCAGCGACAGGGTTGGCGGTGACAGGTGCAGCTCTTCCGCCGCCCGCGCAAAGCTGTTGTGCCGTGCAACGGCCAGAAAAATGCGCAGCTGATGCAAGGTGGCGTGACGCAAGTTCATGCGATAACTCTAATCATTTATAAAAGTAAAACATAACATTCAGAACATTTTACTTTTATTTATTCATCATCGGGCCAACAATTTGCACCAAGGATGACAGGCCGCACTCGCAAGGAGTCGGCATCAGCCGGACAACGTTCAACCAACAGGAGCAACAGGCCATGGCCACCAAGACCTACAACGCGGGCGTCAAGGAATACCGCAGCACTTACTGGGAACCCGACTACCAAGTCAAGGATACCGACATCCTGGCAGTGTTTAAGATTACCCCGCAGCCCGGCGTTGACCGCGAAGAAGTGGCAGCCGCTGTGGCAGCCGAGTCTTCAACAGGCACCTGGACGACGGTCTGGACCGACCTGCTGACCGATCTCGACTACTACAAGGGTCGCGCCTACAAGATCGAGGACGTGCCTGGCGACGACACCTGCTTCTACGCCTTCGTGGCCTACCCGATCGACCTGTTCGAAGAAGGCTCGGTCGTCAACGTGCTGACCTCGTTGGTGGGCAACGTGTTCGGCTTCAAGGCGCTGCGTGCACTGCGCCTGGAAGACGTTCGTTTCCCGATCGCTTACGTCAAGACCTGCGGTGGCCCTCCTCATGGCATCCAGGTTGAACGCGACATCATGAACAAGTACGGCCGTCCGCTGCTCGGTTGCACGATCAAGCCCAAGCTGGGCCTGTCCGGCAAGAACTACGGTCGCGCCGTGTACGAGTGCCTCCGCGGTGGCCTGGACTTCACCAAGGACGACGAGAACGTCAACTCGCAGCCTTTCATGCGGTGGCGCCAGCGTTTCGACTTCGTGATGGAGGCCATTGAAAAGGCTGAGCGCGAAACCGGCGAGCGCAAAGGTCACTACCTGAACGTGACGGCCCCGACGCCGGAAGAGATGTACAAGCGCGCTGAATACGCCAAGGAGCTGGGTGCGCCGATCATCATGCACGACTACCTGACCGGTGGCCTGTGTGCCAACACGGGCCTGGCCAACTGGTGTCGTGACAATGGCATGTTGCTGCACATTCACCGCGCCATGCACGCCGTGCTGGACCGCAACCCGCACCACGGCATTCACTTCCGTGTGCTGACCAAAGTGCTGCGCCTCTCTGGTGGCGACCATCTGCACTCCGGCACTGTGGTGGGCAAGCTCGAGGGTGACCGTGCCTCCACGCTGGGCTGGATCGACATCATGCGCGACTCCTACATCAAGGAAGACCGCAGCCGTGGCATCTTCTTTGACCAGGACTGGGGCTCCATGCCGGGTGTGATGCCGGTTGCTTCCGGCGGCATTCATGTGTGGCACATGCCCGCGCTGGTCAACATCTTCGGTGACGACTCCGTGCTTCAGTTCGGCGGCGGTACGCTGGGCCACCCATGGGGCAACGCTGCCGGTGCAGCCGCCAACCGTGTGGCACTGGAAGCCTGCGTCAAGGCGCGCAATGAAGGCGTGGCCGTGGAGAAGGAAGGCAAGGCGGTTCTGACCGAAGCGGCCAAGCACTCGCCTGAACTGTCCATCGCCATGGAAACCTGGAAAGAGATCAAGTTCGAGTTCGACACCGTTGACAAGCTTGACGTGGCGCACCGCTGAGCGGCCGGGCCACCGGTACCGATCTCACCCAGATCCCAACACAGATCCCAACAGATTAGAGGACACAACATGCAGGACTATCACAGCCGCCTTTCTGACCCGGCCAGTCGCAAATTCGAGACCTTCTCCTACCTGCCAGCCATGACGCCGGAGGAAATCCGCAAGCAGGTCGAGTACATCGTGAGCAAGGGCTGGAACCCGGCCATCGAGCACACCGAACCCCAGTACCTGATGGACTCCTACTGGTACATGTGGAAGTTGCCGATGTTCGGCGAGACCGATATCGACCTGATCCTGGGTGAAGCCGAGGCGTGCCACAAGGCCAACCCGGACAACCACGTTCGTCTGGTCGGCTACGACAACTTTGCCCAGTCGCAAGGTGCGTCGATGGTGATTTATCGCGGAAAGACTGTTTAACCCCCCGCGCCGCGCCACCGGTGGTGGCGCGTCACCCCCCTGGAAGGGGGGCGGCACCTGCAGGCCGGGAGACCCGGACCTGCGGTGCCCTTGGATTTGATTGGCTGGCATGGAGCCGTTTGTGGTGCTTGCCAGCCTTTGTTGTTTGAAGAGGTGTGCGTTTGGCAGTTGCCGGGCGACACCGGCTTTCAGTGAGATGTGTGATGAGTAAAGACCTGACCGAATTCCGTGTGACTGATGAGCCTTATTACCGTTCGGTGTCGGACGAGGTGGCTTTGTTTGAAGCGGCTTACTCGGTTCGGATGCCCATGATGCTCAAGGGCCCCACCGGCTGCGGCAAGACGCGCTTTGTCGAGTACATGGCCTGGAAGCTTCAGCGCCCGCTCATCACCGTGGCTTGTAACGAAGACATGACGGCTTCGGATCTGGTGGGTCGGTTTTTGCTCGATGCCGATGGCACGCGCTGGCAGGATGGCCCGCTGGCCATGGCCGCGCGTTATGGCGCCATTTGCTACCTGGACGAAGTGGTGGAAGCCCGTCAGGACACGACGGTGGTGATTCACCCGTTGACCGACACCCGTCGCCAGCTGCCGCTGGAGAAGAAGGGCGAGCTGGTGCAGGCACACCCGGATTTCCAGATTGTCATTTCCTACAACCCTGGCTACCAAAGCCTGATGAAGGACTTGAAGCAGTCGACCAAACAGCGTTTTGGCGCGCTGGATTTCGATTACCCGGAAGAGGGCATCGAGACGGAAATCGTGGCGCACGAGAGCGGCATCGGATCCGATGTGGCCAAGAAGCTGGTCGGCATTGCAGAGCGGTCCCGCAACCTCAAAGGCCATGGCCTGGATGAAGGCATCTCCACCCGCATGCTGATCCACGCGGGCAAGCTCATCGCCCAGGGCGTCGAAGCCACAGCGGCCAGCCGAGTGGCGCTGGTGCGCCCGATCACGGATGACCCTGACATGCGCGACGCGCTCGATGCTGCTGTCGGCACCTTCTTCTGAGTGACCGGTTGACGCAGAAAGGGCAGCGCCGGTGAACCTTCAGGACCTTGAGCAATGGACAGAGTCGCTGGCCGAGCGACCGCGTGAGCACCTGACGACCAATTGGTCCGAGGCCGCACGGGTGTTGTCGGCGCGGGGGTTGGACAACTACGCGAAAGGTGCTTCGGCCTTGCAAGGGCTGGGCAAGGGCGACGCGGTTGTGCTCGCGTGGATCGATGCGGTTCCTCAGGTGGCGCGTGAGGTCGGTGAAGATGTGGTGGGCGACCTGGCCACGGCTACCCTGGGCTTTGCATCCCGGACGTCGGGCGCTGTGATCGAGCTGGTGTTGGCCACTGCGCCGACCGCAGCACGCCGGTTGGCCGATGGTGAGCTGCTTTTGCAATACCTGCAGTTCCTCAATGGACTGCTGGCGCAGGCGCCTCGTGGCTTGCGCCCCATGCTCGGGCAACTCGACACCTTGTTCGGGCAACTCACGCTGGGTGGATTGCGCCGTTGGGCGAACTGGGGTGCCCATGCGCACCGCACCAACTACGAAGCGCAAATCGAGTACTTCGGCCTGGCCTCGAAAGAGTCGCTGGCCATGCTCCAGAAGGAACGCAAGGGGACGCTGCTGGTGGACGTTCAGCGGCGCATCAACATGTACTTGCGCGCGCTCTGGGGACGCGACTTCTTCATGCGCCCCACGGCAGGTGATTTCGAAAACCGCGAGGGTCTGCGGCCTTTCATTGAAGACTGGCTGATCCACCTCCCCGACGCCGTGGATGCGGTTCAGGGCCACGAGGGCCTGGTCGATGGTTTGACCCTGTACCGGGCCAGCGCTGCTCACGCCGCAGCCCACATGGTCCACACCCATCAGCCTATGTCTGCCGAGGGCATGACACCCTGGCAGATGGCGGTGATTGGTGTGATCGAAGACGCTCGGGTGGAAGCGTTGGCCATGGACAAGTTTCCCGGCCTGCGCAAGCTCTGGGGCGACATGCACCTGACCACGCCAGACGCGTCGGCATCGGCCGGCGACTGGCTCAACCGGCTCGCTCGTGCGCTGGTGGATGAGGCATATCAGGACGATCACCCCTGGATTGCTGAAGCCCGCATGCGTTGGGCAGAAGTCTTGCCCACGGTTTTGGCCAACCCCGAGGACAACACAGCCTCCTGGGATGTGGGTGTGGCGCTGGCACACAGGTACCGGGACGCCGTGAAGGGGCCTGACTTCCACCCACGAACCGATGTGTTGGCAGCGCCCTACCGGGATGACAACCGCTACATCTGGGCTTTTGACGGCTTTGATGCCGAGCGCGCCGCCTCGGCAGGTTACGAACCGCAGCGCCAGGTGCGCAAGCATGTGAACCTGATGGAGTTCGCCAACGAGATCGATGTGGAGACCGCTGGTGACGACGCGCAGGAAATCTGGGTGCTGGGCACAGAGCTGTTTCCGTACGAAGACATGGGTGTCTCCTTCAACGACAGCGAAGGCAAGGCGCCCATGGCCGAGCCGGTGCATTACCCCGAGTGGGATCACCAGATCCAGCTCGAGCGCCCCGCCTGGGCCACGGTGCAGGAACGCCGACCAACGCTGGGCGAGCCAGAGACGATTGATGCCGTCATTGATGAGCACCGCCCCTTGGTCAGTCGCATCAAGTTCTTGCTGGACGCCATGCAACCACAAGGCGTGCAGCGCATTCGCAAGCTGGAAGACGGTGACGAGGTCGATCTCAACGCTGCCTTGCAGGCCATGGTGGATGTGCGCATGAAGCGACAGCCCGACCCTCGCATCATGATGCGCAGCGTGCGCAAGACCCGGGACATATCCGTGCTCGTGCTGCTGGACCTGTCTGAATCCACCAACGACGAGGTCACTGGCCCCCACGCTCCGCCGCTTCGCGGGTCGCTGCCCCCCGAGGGGGCTGACTCGGTCTTGGGGCGGCCCGGCGACCGAGTCGAACCTGTGCCTCGGCAGACGGTCCTGGATTTGACGCGTTCAGCTTGCGCGCTGCTGGCCGACGCCATGCACAAGGTGGGCGATCCGTTCGCCATCCACGGCTTCTGCTCGGATGGGCGGCAGGAAGTGAACTACTGGCGTTTCAAGGATTTCAATCAGCCGTACAGTGACCTCGCTAAGGCGCGCATGGCGGGCATGGAGGGCAAGCTGTCGACCCGCATGGGGGCAGCGATTCGTCACGCCACGGCGTTGCTGGAGCAGCAAAAGAGCTCAAAGAAGCTGTTGATCGTCATCACTGACGGTGAGCCGGCCGACGTGGACGTGCGCGATCCGCAGTACTTGCGGCAGGATGCCAAAAAGGCGGTGGAGAACGCGACGCGCAGCGGCGTGAACAGCTTTTGCATGACGCTGGACCCCCGTGCAGACGCGTACGTCAGCCGCATTTTCGGCGCGCGCAACTACATGGTGGTTGACCGGGTGCAACGCCTGCCGGAGAAGCTGCCCTTGCTGTACGCCAGCCTGACGCGCTGACCCCTCCGTTGGCAGGTCTGCTCTCCTATTGAGACGCTTCAGGCAAGGCGGCTTCAGCTTCTGCGTCTTGATGGGCAGGAAGCCAGAACGTGACGGTAGTTCCTTTGCCAAAATCACTGTCGACCAAGACCTCGCCGCCGTGGATTTCGATGATTTCCTTGACGATGCTCATGCCCAGACCAGTGCCGGGAATGTGTCCGGAATCGTCGGCACGGAAGAAGCGTTCGAAGACGCGGGCCAGCTGCTCGGGCGTCATGCCCATGCCGTGGTCCCGTATCTGGATGCCGACGCGTGTCTCCTCATCACCGAGCATGCAAGCGATGTCGACGTCGCCTCCATCGGGGGAGTATTTGTAGGCGTTGGAGATGATGTTGAGCAAGGCCTGCTGCAATTTGCCCTTGTCTACGCGAATCGGCAGTGGCGACTCTGGCAGAGATAGCCTGGGCGAGTTGCGGCCGGGTGGCGGACTGTAGTCACCGGCCACCTGTGAAATCAACTCTTTGAGCTCGATGGACTCCAGCACAAAGTCCTTGCCCTGGCGGGCTTCGATGCGTGCCAGATCAAGCAGCTCGTCGATGATGGTGGACATGCGAGAGGCTTGCCTCGAAATGGTTTCCAGAAGATCTCTGCGCTTGTCCTCGCCAAACTTGCGCATGAGCAGCAGTTCGGAAAAGCCGAAGATACTGGCCATGGGTGTGCGCAACTCGTGCGCCGCTGTCGAGAGAAACTCGCTTTTCATCCGGTCGATCTCGGTCTCGCGCGTGACGTCGCGCACATAAAGTACTTGCGCCACTTCGCCACCTTCCGATAGCTGGATCGCAATGTCCAGGACCCTTGGTGGAGGACCGTTGAGGGAGAGGCGGGTACGGCCCACCGCCCCTGGTTTGGCATCGCCCAGTTTGCGCGCCTCGAGCTGTTCGCGCATGACCCGTATGCCTGGATATGTCTGAGGCGATTCGCAACGCGCGCGGATGAGGGCATCAAACGTATCCTCGCGCAGGCCTTCCACCTGTGCCCGGTTGAGGTCGGTCATGCGCAGAAATGCCTGGTTGACCGAAATCACCTTGCCGTTGCGATCGAATGACACAAGGCCGTCCGGGCTGATGGCGAAGACCGTGTCGAGTTCTTCGTTGCGATCATTGAGTTCCCTTGTCCGGTGTTCGACCAGTTCTTCCAGTGTTTGCTGGTAGCGGTCGAGTTCTTCCTCGACCGCTTTTCGGGCAGAGATGTCGCGTATGAGTGCGAAGACAAAGGTGCTGTTTCCCCATGCGGCCTTGCTCAGCGACACCTCGGCGGGGAAGCGCCAGCCGTCCTTGCGTTTGAGTTCGGTCTCGAAGACGTGGCCCTCTCCAGTGAGGGAGGAGATGATCTCCTTGACTTGCTCGGGGTCCTTGGCGCTTTCCCAATCGGTAACGTGCAGGCACTGCATTTCCTCGTAGGTGTATCCCAGCAGTTTGGCGATCGCCGGATTGGCCTCGAACACCGTTCCGTCCGGATTGACGATGACGACGCCGTCGCGTTCGGCCTCGAAGAGGGCGCGCCGCCGGGAGACTTCTGCTGCTGCCGCTTCCTGTGCCGCCTGTTGCGTCAGGTATTGCTCTTCAATGGTGTCCAGCATGCGGTTGAAGCCGCGAGCCACGGTGCCCAGTTCGTCAACCCGGTTGGTGGCCTTGACGCGCTTGTTTCGCCTGCCCTGTCTCACGGCGACCATGGTGTTGCCGATGTCCTGCAGTCGCTTGCTGAGATCTCGGCCCATCAAGCCGAACAGGACGCTGAGCAAGACCATGCCGACGGCCATGGCCGTGCCGACGGATGCCATCAGCATGGCTTTTGTCTGTGTGTAGGGCTCAATGGGGAACCCCAGACCCAGGGTGCCGACGTTTTGTCCGTCGGACGTGATCAGTGGTTCGAAGCCAATGGCATATTCCTGCCCACCGTGCATGATGGGCTCGTGCCACTGGCCATCCTGATGGCTGGCCGCTTCTGCTCCGGTGATGTCACTGCCAATACGCTCAATGTCCTCGCCTCGTGGACGACTGCTGGCGATCACTTTGTCTTCCACGAGGACGACGGCGATTCCGCCACTTGCCTGAGTGTCGGAGGTGTCGGCATAGAGTGCTCTTCGCAACCTTTGCAACATGGGGCTGTGGCCATTGATGAAGGTCACGCCGACCAGAGACAGCTTGCGCCCGTCTTTCTCTGTTGGCAACTGGACGCTGGTATGAAGCACCAGAGCTGGGGGGTGATAGCGGGTCCGCGGGCCCGTGTTCAGGGCCGCTTGCCAGCGTGCGGCCGTGCGGTTGCCCAGGGTCAGCAGGGTGGACTCGTCCAGCCGCGCCAGACCCGCTTCCGATATCTGGCTGGGATCCTTGTGCGTGAACAGCACGCGGGGTGCGAGCGCATCGGATGCCAGAAGGCTGTCCGAAGCCATGATGTGGCCATCGTCATCGATGACCAGCAAGGCGTCCAGGTTGCGTTCATTGGCCAGGCGTCGCAGCAGGGGGTGGAGGCGGCCCTTCGTGGCACCCGAATCAATGAGTGCGGTCAGTTCTTCGTTGTTTGCCGCCTGGCTGAGTTCGGAGGTGGCTTCCCACTTCATGCGGGCGACGAAGGTGTGGGCTGACGCAAGGTCCGAACGAAGGCTGGATTCGCGCATGTCGTCAATGCGCGCTTCGGCCACATGGTGCAGCACGATCAGGACCAGCGGCAGAACGACCAGAATGGGCGCCAGACTCAGCAGCGTCAAGCGGGTGCGCAGCGATTTGTACCAGGGGCGCTTGCGCTCCACCGGTGCATCTTCGAAAGTACTACTGAACAGTTCGCTTTCGGAGTAGAAGGAGGACTGAGGTTCTCTGTCTGCCATGAGCTTGCCTGGGATATTGCATGTCTCCCCATGGCCTTATCGGCAGCTGGCCGGCAAACTGCTGGGTTATTTGTGCCTGAGCAAGCTCATTGGCGCATGAAAAAGCCCCCATCAGGGGGCTTTGTCGTCGGCGAATCTGGGCTGCTACAAGTCCACGATCAGGCGTGCCGATCTGGCCCGGGAACAGCAGGGCATGAACTGGTCATGCTCCGCCTGCTCTTCGTCGGTGAGGTAGTGGTCGCGGTGGTCAACTTCACCCCCTTTGACGCCGGTAAGACATGTTCCGCAGACGCCTTGTTCGCAGGACATGGGGATGTCAAAGCCGGCATCGAGCATGGCTTGCAGGGCGGAGACGTCAGGTGCCACGGGGATGATCTGTCCTGTGCTGGCGATCTCGATTTCGAAGCTGCCGTCATCGGCTCGCGCTGTAGGGGCCGCGCCGAAGAACTCGTAGTGCACCCTTTCGCTCGCCCAGCCAGCGGATTTGGCCTGGTCGAGCACGGCATCCATGAATCCCTGCGGGCCGCACACGTAAAGGTGGGTCTCAGGTGAGGCAGCGGCGAGCACTTGCGCAATGTCGAGTTTTTGTTCGGCAGCGCCGTCATCGAAGTGATGGTGCACGCGATCGGCGAAGGCCGATTGCCTGAGCATTTCCACGAATGGCGTACGACTGGCACTGCGCGTGGCGTGGTGAAGGGTAAAGGACTTGCCTTGAGCCTGCAGCGTGAGCGCCATGGCCAGCAGCGGCGTGATGCCGATGCCGCCAGCGAGCAGCAGGTGATGGCCAGCGCTGCTGTCAATGGGGAAGTGGTTGCGTGGCTCACTGATGGAAACGACATCGCCGACGTTCAGTCGTTCGTGAACCCCGGCTGAGCCACCACGAGATGCCGCGTCGCGCAACACGCCCAGCACGTAGCGGTGCGTCTCGCCGGGTGTGTTGCACAGCGAGTACTGGCGCACGATGGTGCTGCCAGCGGCGGTGCCTGGCACGGCAATGTCAATGTGTGCACCTGCCTCGAAGGCGGGCAGGGCGCTGCCGTCGGCACGGACCAGCTCCAGCGTACAAATGTCCTGGGCTTCTGCCTGCTTGTGTGCGACCTTTACTTGCAAGGGCAAGTCAGGTTGGCTCATGCTGTGGTCTCCTGTTGTTGTGAGGCCGCCTGTTCTTGCGAGACCAGGCGGTCAATGATTCTTCTGGACTGCACGCCGCCGGCATCGATGTTGAGCTTGAGCAAGGCACGGGTGGGGTGTGCGCTCAGGTTCGCTTGCTGGCGTTCTAGCATTTCAAGGTCTTCGGCAAAGATCTTGCCCTGACCTTCCCGGATCTGGTCCGTCAATGTTGCGTCCTCTGGCTTGAACTTGCGCGCCATGCCCCAGAAATACCACATGCTGGTGTCCGTCTCCGGTGTGATGAAGTCGACCACAACGCTGTAAACCTTGTGTTCTGCGGGGGCTTCATAGCCGCCGTGACCGGCATGGGCGACGCCCGCTTCGATCATCACATGGCTGGGCGGCGTGAAGCGGCAAATCTGCCAGCGGTCCACCGGCACGTCGTCGGCCAGGCCTTTGGCCCGCAACGCCGCCTTCCAGAAAGGTGGCGCCGGAATGTCGCTCATGAACCGGCTGGTCACGACGGCGTCGCCCTCGACCGTGGTCCTGCACGGCGTCTCATCGATCTCGGGTTGTCCGATGCTGGTGGCGTGCACATAGGTCTCATGGGTGAGGTCCATGAGGTTGTCGACCATGAGCCGGTAGTCCGCTTTCACGTGGTAAAGGCCACCGCCGTAGGCCCATTCGGGGTTGTCGTGCCACTCCATCTCAGGAATGAGCGCCGGGTCTGCCTTGTCCTGATCGCCAGGCCACACCCAGATGAAGCCATAGCGTTCGACGGCTGCATAGGTGCCAATGGCTGGAAATCCCTTGACGCGTTGTCCAGGCATGGCGATGGTCTTTCCATCACAGCCCATCTCCAGGCCGTGATAGCCGCACACCAGCTTGCCGTCAGAGACGAAGCCCAGGGAGAGCGGGGCGCCACGGTGGGGGCAAAAGTCTTCCACGGCATGCACCTGTTGATCTTTGCCGCGGTAGAAGGCCATGCGCTGATTGCAGATGGTGCGACCCAATGGCTTGTCTTTGAGCTCGTCGCTGCTGGCGGCGACATACCAGGTATTGACGGGAAACATGGGGGATTCTCCTTCTTGGGCACGGATCGACCGTGAAAGTCATTCAGTATACGGAATGAAGGAATTCTACGTCACACAAGAGTGTTTGTGACTGGGGCTTACCCGGCGTCTTCTGGCGAGGCCAGGCCAACCAGCTTCTGAAGCAGCCCGAGCAGTTGCTGGCGTTCTGACGGGGTCAAGCTGCTCAGCAGTTGCTCGTACATAGGGTCCACGCGGGGCAGCATGGCGGCCAGCAGTGCCTGGCCCTCGCTGGTCAAGTGCAAGGAACGCTGCCGACGTGCCAGAAGCTCACGACGGATCCACCCTTTTTTTTCCATACGGGCGGCAATGTCCGCCGTGGTGGAGGTATCGAGTGCAACACGTTCAGCCAGTGTGACCTGGTCGATGCCTGGATCTTTGTCCAAAGCGCGCAGCAGTGCGTATTGCACTGGCGTGACGTCTCGCCCGTGGGTGTCGTGGAACACGGATACCGCTCGCTGGTGTGCGCGCCGAATCAGGTGGCCTGGCTCATGGAGCAGGTCCATGGGGTCTGAATGGGGCGAAGAGGTGGGCTCAGGCATGACAAGACTATACCGGCGCCAATCCGGCTTGCACCGCCCAAAAGTTGCGGGAATCTGAATGCGCGGGAATGTATACCACTTGAACTTTTGTGTTGCAATGCGACAAAAATGCAGGGCTCTACGTACGTCGTTCGGACCAAAATGTGACTTAATCCACGGCTAAATGGCGAGATTCGGCAGATTTCCCACGGTGAATGTTAAAGTTCGTTTCAGGAGTAGACACATTCGATCATGGACTCTTCAGCAGAAAATCCCTTGTCGGCGCCTGCCGATCGGTCCATCGCGACTGATGCCCCCATCGACGCAACTGGCGGAGCGATGGCGCCTTCCCCTGCCGTGGTTCAAGCCTTGCGGCGTGTGCTTCGACCACTTGTCAAGCTGATGCTGCAGAACGGGGTGACGATTCAATACCTCAATGAACTGCTCAAGCGGCTTTTTGTGGAAGTGGCGGACAAGGACTTCCGCCTGGACGAAAAGCCCTCGACCGACAGCCGCGTGAGTCTGCTCACCGGCGTTCACCGCAAAGATGTCAGCCGTATACGGTCTCTGTCTTCATCGGAGCAGGACGACGGCCCCAGCATTGTGCCGCTGGGAACGCAGGTGGTGTCCCGGTGGACAGCACAGCCCCGGTATCTCAATGATGACGGTTCGCCCAAGGCATTGCCGCGCATGGCCAGCGAGGGCGGAGAGGTTTCCTTTGAGGCATTGGTCTCGGGCATCAACAGTGATATCCGTTCGCGCGTTGTGCTCGACGAGCTGCTGCGACTGGGGGTGGTGTCGCTGACCGAGCAGGGTCGGGTCAAGCTCAACACTCATGCATTTGTGCCGTCAAAGGGCGCAGACGAGAAGGCCTTCTACCTGGGGCACAACCTGGGTGACCATGCCTGTGCGGCGGTACGCAACGTCATGGGCCAGGAAGCGCCCTTCATGGAGCGCAGCGTGCACTACAGCGGTTTGTCCGCCATGTCGATTCGCCAGCTGGGACAGATGGCAGAACACATGGGCATGAAGGCCTTGCTGTCGGTGAATCAGACGGCCATGGAGGCCGAAGCCTGTGACCGAAACGATCCAAGCGAACAGCCCGTGCATCGCATGACCATGGGCATCTATTTCTACAGCGAACGTGCGGAAGACGCCGACGCATCTGCCAGTGGCGATGAGGATCGGGCCTGAACATGAATCTGCATCGTCCCCGTCGTCTCATTCACGGCCTGCTGGCCATCGCTGCAGCCGCCTGGCTGGCAAGTTGCGCTGTCCTGCCAGATGACGCTGCGCAAGCAGTGCCAGTGAACGCTTGCGCGCAAGCGTCCCTGGTCAATCCCAATGCCCCCGTAGGTGTGGGCGGCACCGGTCAGGTGGCAAGTGCTTCGGGCATTGGCGGCACAGGCGCACCAGCTTCTCCCGTGGGTGTGGGCGGTACAGGTCAGGTGGCGAGTGCTTCGGGCATTGGTGGCACAGGCGCACCAGCTTCTCCCGTGGGTGTGGGCGGTACAGGTCAGGTGGCGAGTGCTTCGGGCATTGGTGGCACAGGTGCACCAGCTTCTCCCGTGGGTGTGGGCGGCACAGGCCAGGTGGCGAGTGCCTCGGGCATTGGCGGCACAGGCGCACCAGCTTCTCCCGTGGGTGTGGGCGGTACAGGTCAGGTGGCAAGTGCTTCTTCGGGCATTGGCGGCACAGGCGCTCCGGCCATGCCGGGAGGTGTCGGTGGAACCGGCCAGGTGGCTGACGCTTCCGGTGTCGGCGGCACTGGCGTGGTCGGTGTGGTCACCGGTTTTGCCAGTATCTGTGTCAATGGTGTGGAAGTGGAGTACGCCGCTCAAACGCCGGTCACCCGCTCAGGCCGCGACGCCGGCATGGCTGCGCTGCAGGTAGGTCAGGTGGTGGTGCTCAATGCACGCCCTGATGACAAGGGTGTGCTGCATGCTGTCCATATCGACGTTCAGGATGCCATGGTCGGGCCGGTGACTTTCGTCTCGGAAGATGGCCGGCAGCTTGGGGTCATGGGCGAGACCGTCCAGGTGCTCGAACAGGTAGACCTTGAAGATGTGAGCGTTGGCAGCTGGGTTCGTGTCAGTGGTCACCGCCGAGGCGATGGCGTGGTCGTGGCAACCAGAGTCCAGCGAACGGAAGCGGCTCAGGCGCAGGTCAAGGGTCAGGCGTTCCGTGATGCGTTGGGTCACTACCTGATTGGCGGCACCGTCGTGAAGCCTGACCGTTCGCTTGAGGCTGCATGGCCAGCCAACGGCCGTGAGATCTGGGTCAGCGGCAACTGGGCTGAAGATGGAACGATCCATGTGGCTGGCCACAGGCTGGATCCGACGGTGGCTGCGCTGGGCGACGCAGAAGAAGTCATCTTCGAGGGCTTTGTCGGGGGCAATGATGGTGGGGTCCTGCACCTGGGCTATGCGGACGTGGACGCCTCCGGCTTGCCCAAGTCTGCTGCGGCGCCTGCCTTGGGTGAACGGGTGCTGGTGCGTGCTCGCTTGACCAAGGAGCGGACCTTCGCCGCACAGCGGGTTGAGTCCCGGCCCCAGTTGAGTCGCTCGGCTGCAGTGAGGGCCGCGGCCAGCACGACAACGTCTTCGGCAAGCCAGAGCGAGTCACCTGCCAGCAGCGCAGTGAATGCGAACGGCGCCGGCAAATCGGGAGGCGCGGGCAGCAACAGTGCAGGCGGTGACGGCCGTGGCAATTCGGGCAACAGCAACGCCGGTGGCAATGGAAACGGCAACGGCAATTCGGGCAACAGCAACGCCGGTGGCAATGGAAACGGCAACGGCAATTCGGGCAACAGCAACGCCGGTGGCAATGGAAACGGCAACGGCAACTCGGGCAACAGCAACGCCGGTGGCAATGGAAACGGCAACGGCAACTCGGGCAACAGCAACGCTGGCGGCAATGGAAACGGCAACGGCAACTCGGGCAACAGCAACGCAGGCGGCAATGGCCGTGGCAACAGCCGCTGACCTCAAGGCGTCCATGGCGCGATGATCAGTTTGGTCGTGGCGCCCGCCTGCGCTCTACTTGCCACCAGTGAGGCAGCAGCGCAGCAGCGGGCGACTTGCCATACCGGTCATCGAGCAACCAGACACAGCCAGTATCCGACTCATCTCTGATCACCCTCCCTGCCGCCTGCACCACTTTCTGCAGGCCCGGATAGAGGTAGGCATAGGCGTAGCCCTGCCCAGGGCCAAACAGTTGGTCGAGTTGATGTTTCACCCGCTCATTCCCGGCATTGACCTGTGGCATTCCCAGGGTGGCGATGAAGGCGCCGATCAGGCGCTTGCCGGGCAAGTCGATTCCTTCTGCAAACGCACCACCGAGGACGACCATGCCAACGCCTTGGCTGTGGTCGGTGAAGCGATCCAGAAACGCCTGGCGCTCCGGCTCGGTCATGCCCCGTGTCTGGTGCCACACGGGCACAGATGGGTGACACCTGGAAAGGGCATCGTGGGCCTGCTCCAGGTAGTCAAAGCTGCTGAAAAACGCCAGGTAGTTGCCCGGTTGTTCGGCGTACTGGGCTGCAATGGTGGACACCAGTGATGGCAGGGATTGTTGGCGGTCTGCCCACCGGGTGGAAATGTCGGTGGTGCAAAAGACTTTCAGCTGATCGGACGTGAAAGGCGAGGGCACGCTGATGCGGGCGTGTGGGTCA
Organism: Hydrogenophaga sp. 5NK40-0174; assembly: GCF_040372165.1. Classification (NCBI taxonomy): domain Bacteria; kingdom Pseudomonadati; phylum Pseudomonadota; class Betaproteobacteria; order Burkholderiales; family Comamonadaceae; genus Hydrogenophaga; species Hydrogenophaga sp. 5NK40-0174. Next base: position 160,146 of record NZ_BAABWG010000001.1, read on the forward strand.
GGCAGCGACCACATCGCCGCGCCATAGTCCATGGGCGTCAACGTGGCGGAGAACAGCGTGGCACTGTGCACCGCCTTCCATGCGGCTTCCAGATGAGGGCCAGGCACCACGTTGCGAATGCCGACAATGGGGCGATCAATGCCACGGCGCCGGGCGGACCCGGGCCCTGATCCTGACCCCAAGAAGGCGGGTGGGCGTTCGACCTCGACCAGGGAGTGCGTGTCGAAGCGTTCGCACAAATCCAGAAAGTGCAGAGTGGCGAAGTGCCAGTCCTGCAAGGCGGCAGGTATCGCTTCAGCACTGTGATGGCCCATCCAGTCGGCAAAGTCCTGCACCTGCAATCCGAGGGCGTGCACCAGCTCTCCGGGCGGCTCGGATATGGGTTGCCCCCCGGTACCTCGCCAGGCCTTGGCAAAGGCATTCCAGCCTTTCTGGGTGCGCGCCAATGCCTTCTCAAGCGCTGGAGGCGCTTCATGGCGGGCCGCCTGCAGCGCGCCCGGGTGGAGTTGGGCGCTGTACATGCTGCGGGCCCTGTCCGTCAGGTTGTGGGCTTCATCGACGAGCAGGCTCACACGCCATTCTTCGCCCTGCGTCGCGGCCAGCCAATACGCGCCGAGGTCGAAAAAATGGTTGTAGTCACCAACGGCTACGTCGCTCCAGTGCAGCATCTCCTGCCCGAGGTAGTACGGACAAATGTCGTGTGCGAGAGCCACTTCGCGCAATCCGCTCTGGTCGCACAGTGGGTGCGCCACGGCTTCGGATCGTGCTGCCGGCAAGCGGTCGTAAAAGCCTTTGGCCAGTGGGCAGGAGTCACCATGGCATTGCTTGTCGGGGTGCTCGCATGCCTTCTCGCGGGCGATGCGTTCCACCACCCGAAGTCGGGGTGCCTGGTCGGCATGCGCGTCGGCAGTGAGGCGGCTCAGCGCGTCCAGAGCCAACTGCCGGCCAGTGGTGCGGGCCGTCAGATAGAAAACCCGGTCCAGCGACTGGCGCGGCATCTGGCGCAAGGCAGCAAACAGCGTGGCCGCCGTTTTGCCGATGCCGGTGGGTGCCTGGGCCATCAGAATGCGCCCTGCGCCGTGAGCCTTGTAGATGGCTTCGGCCAGATCGCGCTGACCAGGTCGGAAGGCTGGAAACGGGAAGGGGAGGTCCTTCAGCCAGAGATCTCGTCGGGTTCGGTGAGCCTGCTCTTGTTCCGCCCAATGCAGGTAGCGCCAGCACAGCGTTTCAAAAAGGCTTCGCAGGTCCTCGGCGTCACAGGTCTGGACCAAGGGGGTTTCCACGCCCGTGTCGACGTTGAAGTAGATGATGGCCACGTCCAGGTGCGAGAGGCCGAGCTGTTCACACAGCATCCAGCCATAGACCTTGGCTTGCGCCCAGTGCAGCGCCGTCTTGTTGTGAGAAATGTCGGCGGCATCACCGCGGTGGGTCTTGATTTCCTCCAGCCGCATGGCCTTGGTGTCAAAGCCGTCGGCCCGGCCGTGTACCCGAAGCTGCTGCCAGCGTGAGGCCAGTACCAGTTCGCGCTGATAACCGTCACCTCTTGAACCGGTGACCTGCCCGTGCCCGGCGATGCCTTCCACGCCTGTAGGAGAAGGTGTGAAACGCAGGTCCAGATCACCGGTACGGGCTGCAAAGTCGCACAGCTTTCGAACGGGCACATCCAGCAGTGCCGCCTCTTCGTCAGCAAGAGCGGGCAACAGGCTGGAGGGCTGCGTGGTTCCGGTAGGCGCGGGCTGGTCGGTCACTGTGGATGGATCTCTGGAGTTCCGATGGTACTGGATATATAGTCAGGTATGTCCGATGATTCGCTTCCCGTGCTCAACCGCCGTCACCACCAGCGCCTGCGCGAAATGTACCGCTCTTCAGGCTGGCCTTGCCATGATGTGCTGGAGGTGGAGTTGCTGGCCTCGGGCATGCTGTCACGCCATTTCGATGAGCTGGGCAGAGAGCATTTGCGAGTGACAGATGCCGGTATTGCATTGCTGGCGAAGGTGTTTGCTGGCAACCGTGCTGCCCGCAGCGCGCACGAAACCCTGGTCGAGCAAGTGGCCCATGCCATGATGGCCGAAGGTCGGCTGGCGTGGCGGGGCCTGATGTTGCGCGTGCCCTTGCCGCTGAGTCTGTTTGAAGATGAAGCCGATGCGGCACAAGCGGCAACAAGCATGGCTCAGTCCATGCCGCTGGCGCACAGCGAAGACGCCATGCTGGAGCCGCCGCCCAAGTTGCCAGGCCAGGTGTGGGTGATGGCCGCGCCTGACGTTTTTTCAGTGAGGAGAACCTCGGTGGAGGCCTACCTGGAGCCGGTGGTGCACGAGATCAAGGTCAGTCGGGCGGACCTGATGGGCGACCTGAAGAAGCCAGCCAAGCGGGCCGCGTACCTCGCCATGGCCGGGGCATGCTGGTATGTGATCGGCTGCAATGCCAAGGGCAAGCCCATCGCCACCGTGGACGAAATCCCCTCCGAGTGTGGGGTCAAACTGTTCGCCGACGGGCGGATTCAGGTGCTGCGCGAGGCCCCGCGCAGAGGGGTGGAGGCGCTGCCTTTTTCCACCTGGATGGCCTTGGCCAAATCCACACCGGAAGCCCGGCCAGACAAGCAGCAACAAGCTTTCTGAGCCGCGCTCGCCGCCAGTTCGACCGTCCTTTCGCAGGCGAGCGTTGCTGAGCCTTATGCGACTCTCTCTCGGGGTTTACCCCGCCTTGTCAGTTCCACTGTGCAGCATATAGTCTCGAAAAATGGTTCAGAAGAGGCGGCTTTTTGACTGCCTCAACCTTTGAGAGAGAAAGCAGTTCACAGTGGAAACCTTCCTGCAGCAGGTGCTCAATGGCCTGACACTTGGCGGTGTATACAGCCTAGTGGCCTTGGGCTTGACGCTCGTCTACGGCATTCTTCATGTGCCGAATTTCGCCCACGGGGCGTTGTACATGGTGGGGGCATTCATGTCCTACACCTTCATGACCAAGCTTGGTCTCAACTACTGGCTGGCCATGCTCGGCTCGGCCGCGGTGGTCGCGGTGCTGGCAGCGCTGGCCGAACGGCTGGTGTTCCATCCGCTGCGCAATGAGTCGGGCCTGCATCCGATGATTGCGGCCATCGGCCTGCTGCTGTTTCTGGAAGCGGGTGCCCAAGCCATCTGGGGTGCCGACTTCCTGCGCATGCCGACGCCCTACACCGGCATCGTGGAGTTCGCAGGCTTGACGGCGCCGGTGCAGCGCCTGCTGATCATCGTGGCGGCGTTTGCCCTGATGCTGGCCTTGCACCTGTTCCTGACGCGAACGGTCATGGGTTCAACCATCATCGCCATGGCGCAGAACCGCGAAGGTGCCTCGCTGGTCGGTATCGACGCCAACCGCGTGGCCATGCTGACCTTTGCCGTCTCGGGGGTGCTGGCGGCTTTTGCAGCGACGCTGTACGCGCCGATCAACCTGGTCTACCCGGCGATGGGACACCTGGTGATCACCAAGGCTTTTGTCATCATCATCCTGGGTGGCATGGGCAGTGTGCCTGGCGCCATTCTGGGCGGCATCATCATTGGCTTTGCCGAGTCGCTTGGTGGCTTCTATGTCTCGGACCACTACAAGGACATCATCGCTTTCGTGGCGCTGGTGGTGATCTTGTCGTTCCGTCCTGAAGGCATCTTCAAGGGAGGCCACTGATATGTTGCAGAAACTGCATGGCCCACTGGGGTGGGCGCTTCTTTTCGCCCTCGGCCTGGCGTTCCCGTTCATGGCCGGCAATGACTACCACCTCACGGTGATGTCCACGGCGTACATTTTCACCATCGCCACGCTGGGACTCAACCTCATCGTGGGGTACACCGGCCAGTTCAATCTGGCACATGCGGGCTTCATGGCCATTGGCGCCTATACCCTGGGAATTCTCACGGTGGACCATGGCTGGAGCTACTGGCCAGCGTTTGCCGTGGCTGGGCTGGTGACGGTGCTGGTGGGGCTGCCGCTGGGCTGGATATCACTGCGCCTCAAGGGCCACTACTTCTCCATCTTCACGCTGTGCGTGGGCTACATCATCTTCCTGGTGATCGAGAAGTGGGACGACCTGACCCATGGCGTGGTCGGCCTGATCGGCATTCCAGAGCCTGGCGCGATTGGCGATTTTGCGTTCGACACGCCGACCAAGCTGTACTACCTGGTGTTTGCCTTCCTGGCTGTGGGTGTGTGGGCCATGCGCCGGATCGTCAACTCACTGCTGGGCCGCACCTTTGTGGCCATCCGCAACGGCGACAACCTGGCCGAGGCACTGGGCATCAACCTGATGCGCAACAAGCTCATCGCCTTCCTGATCTCGGTGCTGTACGCAGGCTGGTCTGGTGCACTGTATGCCGGGTTTGTGCGCTTCATCAGTCCTGACGTGGCTGGCGTGCAGCACACCTTTGACATGACCATGTACATGCTCGTCGGCGGTCTGGGGACGCTGGTGGGTCCGCTGCTCGGCGGCATCTCGGTGCCATGGATCACGCAGTGGCTGCAGGCCGTGCAGGAATACCGTTTCGTCATCTTTGGCCCGTTGCTGATTTTGCTGGTGATCTTCCTGCCGCACGGCATCGTGGGGACCTGGCTTGGCTGGCGCGCCCGAAAGGCAGCCGCTGCCCAAGAAGCCGCCGCGACCAAGGAGTGAGACCGTGCTGAACATTGAACATCTGACCATCAAATTCGGCGGCAACGTCGCCGTCAACAACGTCTCCACCCGCATCGAAGAAGGCAAGATCAACGCGATTATCGGCCCCAACGGTGCCGGCAAGACCACGTTCTTCAACCTGATCAGTGGCGTCTACAAGCCGACTTCGGGAATCATCAGCTTTGAAGGGCGCGACATCACACCGCTGCGCACCGACCTGGTGGCCAAGCTGGGCGTGGCGCGAACCTTCCAGTCGACCACATTGTTCGACAACGCCACGGTGCTCGACAACCTGATCGTGGGGCACCGCCTTCGAACGCGCTCGAACCTGTTTGACGTGCTGGTGGGCACCAGTCGCCTGAAAGAAGAGGAGCGCGTGTGCCGGGAGAAGGCGCGTGGCGCGCTGGACTTTGTGGGGCTGTCGCACCTGGAGAACCGCTTGGCGGGCGACATTTCGCAAGAGGAACGCAAGCGTGTGGCCTTTGCCCTGGCGCTGGCCACCGACCCGAAGCTGCTGCTGCTCGATGAGCCGGCCGGCGGCGTGAACCCTGAAGAAACGGTGGGCCTGGCCGACCTGATTCGCAAGATGATCAAGAGCGGCCTGACGGTCTGCCTGATCGAACACAAGATGGACATGATCATGAGCCTGGCAGACAAGATCATGGTGCTCAGCTACGGCGAAAAGATCGCCGAAGGCACGCCCGCAGAAGTCAAGGCCAATCCGGCCGTGATCGACGCATACCTGGGGAGCGACCATGCTGACATTTAAGGACGTCTCCCTCAATTACGGTGCCTTCCGTGCACTGGAGAACATCAACCTGCACGTAGAGAAGGGCGAGCTCGTTGTCTTGCTCGGGGCCAACGGTGCTGGCAAGAGTTCGATCTTCCGCGCCGCCAGCGGACTGGAGAAGCTCTCAGGCGGCAGCATTCACCTCGGCGGTAACACGGTCAGTGGCATGAAGCCCTCCAACGTGGTGCGGCATGGCCTGGTGCAGTGTCCGGAAGGGCGCAAGCTCTTTCCACAGATGACAGTGCTCAAGAACCTGATGCTCGGTGCCTATGTGCACCGCGGCGACAAGGTGGAGAACAGCCGTCGCCTTGATGAGGTGATGGCCCTGTTCCCGATCCTTCAGGAAAAGGCACACGACCCGGCGGGTTCTCTCAGCGGCGGTCAGCAACAGATGGTGGCCATCGGGCGCGCGCTCATGGGGCGTCCCAAAGTGCTGTGTCTGGATGAACCCTCACTTGGCCTGGCTCCTTTGGTGGTCAAGCAGGTGCTGGAAGTGGTGCAGAGCATCAACCAGGCCGGGACCACGGTGGTGCTGGCCGAGCAGAACGCGTACGCGGCGCTGAAGATCGCCACGCGCGCCTATGTCATTGAGCGCGGACGAATCGTTCTCGAAGGCGATCGCGAGAGTTTGATGAACAACGAAGCGGTGCGTCGGGCCTATATCGGCGCCTGATTCCATTTTTGACTTTCTTTTTTCTTCTTCACTAGACCAACCAACCCACAGGAGACTGGAATGATGCTCAGAAGGCACTTCAACAAACTCACTGGCGCCATGCTGCTCGCAGGCGTTGCCCTCTCGGCCCCTGCGTTCGCAGAAGACACCGTCAAGATCGGCTTTTCCGGTCCCCTGAGCGGTGGTGCAGCGCAGTACGGAAAGAACACCCTCGACGGGTTGAACTTTGCCGTCGAAGAGCTCAACAAGAGCGACTTCAAGGTAGCTGGCAAGACCGTGAAGTTTGAAGTGGTGGCGCTGGACGACAAGTACAACCCCAGCGAGACTGCCATCAACTTCCAGCGTCTGGTCCAGCAGAACCAGACGCCAGTCGTGCTGTGCCCGCACTCTGGTGGCGGCTATGCGATCCAGACCACCAACGAGCGCTCCAACACGCTGCTGCTGTCCTACACCAGCGTTCCGCAAATCACGGCCCGTGGCAACAAGCTGACCCTGCGCATCCCGCCTGAGTTCACCAGCTACATCCCGGCATTCGTCAAGCACGCACAGACCAAGTTCGGCAAGAAAATGGCTGTGGCCAACGCCGACCACGACTACGCCAAGATCTGGACGAAGGAATTCCAGACGGCCTGGGAAGCAGCAGGTGGCGAGACCGTTGCGTCCAACCCCATGAGCTACAACCGCGCGACCGACTTCTACAGCGGCGTGAGCAAGGTGCTGGCTTCCAAGCCTGACGTGCTGTTCATCGGCGGTGCTTCCGAGCCAACCGCACTGGTGGTCAAGCAGGCACGCGAACTGGGCTTCAAAGGCGGCTTCGTGATCATCGATCAGGCCAAGATGGACCAGATGCGTCCGATCCTCGGCGGCGACTACAAGATGCTGGAAGGCGCGATCGGCGTGCTGCCCATGATCGACGACGCACAGCCTTCCGCCGTGGAATTCACCAAGCGCTGGCGCGATGCGCACGAGGGCAAGGATCCTTCGTCTGAAATGTCGTTGAACTACACGGCCATGCATGCCACCGCTATCGCGATGCAACTGGCCGGTACGACCACCGACGGCGCCGCCATCCGTGCCAAGCTGGATGAAGCCATGAAGAAGCTGGACCCCAAGAACAACCCGAACGGCCTGGACGGCGTTGACGCCAAGGGCGGCTCGGAAGCCAACACCCGTGTGGCTGTGATCGAGGGCGGCAAAGTCAAGGAACTGAACATCCGCGACTACATGAAGCAGTAATCAAATCACTGCTGAACGGAAACCGTCATGAGCGAGACCACACCCGCTTCCGACCTGACCGTGCTGGTGGATGGCCTTTGCTTTGCAGAGGCGCCACGCTGGCATGAGGGGCGGTTGTGGTTCTCCGACTTTTTCCATTGCAAGGTCTTTTCTGTGGATGCACAGGGAGACCTTCGCACTGAATTCGAGGTGCCAGAGAGCCCGAGCGGGCTCGGCTGGCGCCCTGACGGCCAGCTATTGGTCGTCTCCATGCTCGACCGTCGCCTCATGCGCTGGGACGGTGTGCATCTGCAGGAAGTGGCCGACCTCTCGGTCCATGTCCGGGGCAACTGCAACGATCTGGTGGTCGATGCCCAGGGTCGTGCCTATGTGGGCAACTTCGGCTTTGACCTTTATGCCAAGGAAGAGCCTCGACCCACGCGACTGATGCGCGTCGACCCGGATGGATCTGTCTACACGGCAGCCGAGGGAGTGACTTTCCCCAACGGAATGGCCATCACGCCCGACGGTCGATCCCTGGTCGTGGCCGAAACGCATGCTCAGCGCATCTCTGCGTTTGACGTGGCGGCCGATGGCAGCCTGAGCAATCGGCGGTTGTGGGCGGATTTGCCTGGTGTGTATCCAGACGGGCTTTGTCTGGATGCGGAGAATGCTGTCTGGGTGGCCGATGCCCGAGGGCGCCAGGTTTTACGCGTAGCCGATGGCGGCAAAGTGCTCCAGACGGTGCGCAGCGGCGACTTGCACAGCTATGCGTGTATGCTGGGCGGTGACGATGGGCGTACCCTGCATGTGTGCACGGCGCCTGGTATTGGCCCTGGCCACGGTGCCAAACGTCAGGGACGCATCGAAACCATTCGGGTAGACGTGCCGCACGCCGGCCGGCCCTGAATTTCACTCCAGAGACAGCCGTCCGTGCTGTGTGACTGGCAGCAGGGAAAGGTCTTTTCTCATGAGCATCGTGCTTGTCCGGCACGGCGAAACGGCATTGAACGCCGCGCGGGTCTTTCAACCACCTGAGACACCCTTGTCTGATCTGGGGCGCCAGCAAGCCCAGGCGGTGGGGCGACGCCTCGCTCGCTCGGGCGCCGTGGGCCTCATTGCCAGCGATTTGACCCGCGCCTGGGAAACGGCTGCGGCCGTGGCAGAGCACTCGGGCTTGCGAGCTCAGGCGCTGGCCTCGCTGCATGAGCGCAACTTTGGCGACTGGCGGGGGCAGCCACATGCCATGGTGGGTGAAAACGCGTTGAGCATTGCGGATGCGCCACCCGGAGGTGAGTCGCAGTCTGAGTTCGAACAACGTGTCCTGGTGTCGTTCAGGGAACTGCTGGCGCTGAAAGAAGCCATGGAGGGAGACATGATCGTGGTCACCCACGGGTTGTGGATTCGAACCCTGCTCGACAACTTGCCCCAATCCTCACGGCCGGATGGCGGAGCGCCTTCGATTGGCAATACGGCCGTGACCGTACTGGATTCGCAGACGCCGCACACTGTACAGCTTCTCAATTGCCAGAGACACCTCCAAACCGCTGATTGATGGCGGCGTTCGTCGGCTGGGTGTCGCCGTGTCGCCGATGGGACCAGGGCCTCGCCATGAGGCCTTTAGATTGACATGGGGTGGCGCTGCATTGCCTGTTGACGACCATGGGTGACTGATCACGGCATGGCCCCGGCAAAGTCGGTTCTTCCCTGACGTTCCATCTGACACGAGAGGAGACAACATGAAAGAACGACTGCGATTCTTCGCAGCGCTGTCGTGCGCCGTATTGCTCGGCGCATGCACGGCCATCAATTCCCCCGCTGGCGAAGCACCTGCTGCGGCATCCAAGGCAACAGCCCCGGCCAGTTGGGCCGCGCCTCAGGTGCTGGTACCACCGTCGAACTTCCATGGCGTGCACGGACTGGCGGTGGACAGAAAAGGTCGCTTGCTGGCAGGCACCGTCACGGGTGGCGAGATGTGGGTGGTCGACCGCAAGACAGGCGCCAGTGAAGTGTTCATCGCCGGGCCGGAAGGCGAGTCGGACGATATTGCCATCGGCCCTCGTGGCGAAATGGCCTGGACGTCCTACCTGCAAGGCATCATCCGGTATCGCCGAAACGACAAAGCCCCGATTCAAGAGTTGGCCACGGGCTTGCCCGGCATCAACTCTCTGGCATTTCACCCGCGCAGCGGAAAGCTCTATGCGAGCCAGGTCTTTCTTGGAGATGCGTTGTGGGAAATTGATGTGCGCGGCAGGAAGAAGCCTCGACTCATCGCCAAGGACATGGGAGGCTTCAATGGCTTCGAGGTCGGACGCGATGGCATGCTCTATGGGCCGCTCTGGTTCAAGCAGCAAGTGGTCAAAATTCACCCACGCACCGGCAAGATCACCGTCATTGCCGATGGCTTCCAGACGCCGGCAGCGGCCAACCTGGATCGTCGAGGCAACCTGTGGGTGGTGGACACCAAAGCAGGCACATTGGTCAAGGTTCACCTCAAGTCACGCAAGAAGACGGTGGTGGCTCAACTGGATACCGCACTGGACAATCTGGCCATTGCCCGCGAAGGCACCATCTACGTCTCCAACATGGCCGACAACGCGGTCATCGCCGTGAACCCCAAGACGGGCAAGGCCACGACGCTGACATCGGGTGAACTGGCGGTTCCGTCGGGGTCACGCCTGGATGGACAGCAACTGCTGGTGGCCGACGTGTTCGGCTTCCGCTCGGTCGATACTCAGTCAGGCGAGGTAAAAGACATCTACCGCATGCAGGCCTCCGAGATGGAGTACCCGTTTTCGGTGGGCGTGTCGTCCAGTCAGGTGGCCCTGGCGAGCTGGTTCACCGGGACGGTGCAGTTGCTCGACCGAAGCACGAAGAAACACGTTTCGATGGCCCATGGTTTCAAGGCGCCGATGGATGCCATTCCGCTGGACGATGGCAGCGTGCTGGTCACCGAGATTGCGACCGGGCAGGTGCTGCGTGCCAGTGGCGACCACCTCAAGGACCGGCAAGTGTTGGCCAAGGATCTGCAGGGACCGGTGCAGATGGTCTTGAGCGCGGACGGAAAGTCTGTGTTTGTCAGTGAGGCCGCCGGGCGGGTGTTGCGCGTTGCGCTGGCTGGAGGTGCGCCGGAAGTGGTGGCAGAAAAGCTGGCCATGCCCGAAGGGCTGGCGATCACACCATGGGGCTCTCTGCTGGTGGTGGAAGCGGCTGCTCAGCGCATCACCGAGATTGACCTGAAAGCGAAGACTTCAAGAACGGTTGCCCAAGGCCTGCCCATCGGTTTGCCTGCCCTGCCGGGCATGCCACCGGTGTTCGCGCCCACGGGTGTTGATGTGGATGCGGATGGCGTGGTGTATGTCACCGCTGATCGCAACAACTCGGTGCTGAAAATTTCGCCTGTTCGTTGAACGACGCTACATGCAAAAAGGGTCGCCCCTCTCGGTGGCGACCCTTTTTTTCTGGTGCTTGAACGAAGGCGTTGTTGGCCTGACTTGTCTTAGCCGCGCGGCAGCACCACGATCTTGCCCATGGCTTTGCGGCTGGCCAGTCGCTCGATAGCGTCGGCCGCCTGATCCAGGGTGACGCGTTCGGTCACCGGCGGCTTGACCTTGCCTTCCTTGAACCAGCCAGCGAGTTGCTGCAGATCGGCCATGAGCTGCTTGGGTTCTCTGGCCATGGCTGCACCCCAGAACACGCCCAGGATGGCGCGTTCCTTGAGCAGGCAAAGGTTGAGCGGAAGCTTCGGAATGTCGCCGGCGGCAAAGCCGACCACGAGGTAGCGGCCGCGCCAGGCGGTGGCGCGCAGTGCTGGTTCGGCATAGGGGCCGCCCACGGCGTCATACACCACGTCGGCACCCTTGCCGTCGGTGAGGCGTTCAACTTCACGGCGCCACTCGGGCTGGGTGTAGTCCACGGTTTCATCAGCGCCAGCCTGGCGAGCCAGCTCGCGCTTCTCTTCCGAAGAAGCAGCGGCGATCACTCGGGCTCCCATGGCTTTGGCAATCTCGATAGCGGCAATGCCGACGCCGCCAGCGGCGCCGAGCACCAGCAGGTTTTCACCCGCTTGCAGTTTGCCAATGGTTTGCAGCGCATGAAGCGAGGTGCCGTACACCAGAACGAAAGAAGCACCAGCGTCGTAGTCCATGCCATCAGGCAGTGGGATGACGCGCTTGGCATCGGCCACTGCCTGCTCGGCGAAAGCTCCGGTGCCAGTGGAGCACACCACGCGGTCGCCGGTCTTGACGTGCTTGACGCCTTCGCCCACGGCGCTGACCACACCAGCCAACTCTGCGCCTGGCGTGAAGGGCAGCTCAGGTTTGACCTGGTACAGACCCTGGACCATCAAGGCATCCGGGAAATTGATGGATGCAGCGTGCACATCCACCAGCACCTCGCCTGCCGCAGGTGAGGGTGCATCGATATCTTCGACGCTGAGGGTCTGAATGGGGCCAAAGGCGTTGCAGCGCAGGGCTTTCATGGTGCTTGTCTCCGTGGATCTCTCAAAAGGTTGCAGCGTTGACGAGTGAATCTGTCCGGGCTCAATCGAACACGATCATGCCGCGCGCGTTGCGGCCTTCCGCGAGATCGGCAAAAGCTTGAGGTGCTTCGTCGATGCTGTAGCGATGCGTGATCAACTCGTCGAGCTTGAGTCGACCATTTTTATAGAGTTTCATCAAGCGCGGGAAGTCTTCTCGGGGACGCGCCGACCCGTAATAGCTGCCGGTCAGGGTCTTTTCTTCGAAGGACAGCGTGAGTGTGCGCAGGCTGGTGGTGTCCTTGACGCTGGCCACGCCCACGGCCACGGCAGTGCCGCCCTTGCGCAACACACCGTAGGCCTGCTCCACCACGGCGCCCAGGCCCACGCATTCGAAGGCGTAGTCGGCTCCACCGCTGGTGAGCTTCTTGATGGTCTTGACGATGTTCTCTTCGTTGGCCGCATTGACGGTGTGGGTGGCGCCAAAGAGCTTGGCCATTTCCAGCTTGCTGTCAGACCGGTCCACCGCCACGATCATGGCAGCGCCCGCAATGGCGCAACCCTGGATGGCGTTCAGTCCCACGCCACCTGCACCAAACACCACCGCCACAGAGCCTGCGGTGAGCTTGGCGGTATTGGTCACCGCACCCACGCCCGTCATCACGCCGCAGCTGATGAGTGCGCAGCACTCCATGGACAGGTCTTCTTCGATCTTGACGATGTTGTCGGTGTGCAGGGTGGCGTATTCGGCCATGACACCGCAGCCGGAGAAGATGTTCAGCGCCTTGCCGGCGGCATCGTGCGTGCGAACGGTGCCATCGGGCAAGGTGAACGTGGCCTTCGCAGCCTGATCGCAAAGTTGCGGGCGGCCAGTCATGCAGTAGCGGCACTTGCCGCACATGCTCACAAAGGACGACATCACGCGGTCGCCGACGGCGTAGCCTTTCACGCCTTCGCCCACGGCAACCACGGTGCCGGCGGCTTCGTGGCCCAGGACCACGGGAGGGGGCAGGGGGATGACGCCCTTGGCGGCAGACAGGTCGCTGTGGCAGACGCCACAGGCCTCGACCTTCATCATGATCTCACCCGCCTTGGGCGCGTCAACCGTGATCTCTTCCACCACCACGGGTGCGCCGTGCTCACGTGCGATGACAGCTTTTGCCTTTTGTGGGCTCATCTTCAACTCTCCTTTGCGTCGGCGGCGTTTTGCTGCTCCTGCAACTCACGCCACATGATTTTTCCTGAACCGGACTTGGGCAGCGCGTCCACAAAACTGACCAGGCGCGGCACTTTGTAGGCGGCCATGTGTTCGTGTGCCCAGTCCGTGATGGCTTGCTCGGTGACCTGATCCTTTTGAGCGGCCTGCAGCACGATCACGGCCTTGACCGTTTCGCCCCGTTTGGGGTCTTTCGCACCGATCACGCAAACCTCGTGAATGGCGGGGTGCTGGTACATCATGGACTCGACTTCTGCCGGCCAGACCTTGTAGCCCGAGGCATTGATCATGCGCTTGAGCCGGTCCGTCATGAAGAAGTATCCCTCCTCATCGATCTTCGCCAAGTCACCTGTGCGCAAGAAGCGTTTGCCGTCGATGGTGATGAAGGCCTTTTCGTTGGCTTCGTCGTTGCGCCAATAGCCTTGCATGACTTGCGGTGCATGCACCACGATCTCGCCGCTCTCGCCCGTGGGCACAGGTGCCAGCGTTTGCGGGTCGATGATTCGGGCGTCCACATCGAACACCGGAATGCCCAGGCATTGCGGCTTGGGGCGATGGGGCGGATTGATGTGCGTGGCTGCCAGCGTCTCGGACATGCCGTAGCCTTCCACGTAGTGCAGGCCGGTGAGGTCCAGCAGCTTCTGGGCCACCGCCTTGGGCATGGCTGCACCACCGCCCCGGATACCGTTGAGCGCGGAAAGGTCGTATTCGGCAATGCGGGGATTGGCCAGGAAGTCCACCACCATGGTGGAGATGGCTTGCCAGCTGGTGATGCGGTAGCGCTGCATCAGCTCGGCCGCCACTTCCCTGTCCCAGCGGGACATGATGACGATGGTCGCGCCAATCATGAGGGGGCCGTTCATGCCGCCGGCCATGCCCGTCACATGAAAGAAGGGCAGGACCGACAACATGGTGGCATCCTGTGTGCGGCCAAACCACACCATGCCGCCCAGCCCGGTGGACATGGCACTGCGGTGGGTGTGCATGCAGCCCTTGGGTTTGCCCGTGGTGCCGGACGTGTAGGGCATGACGCAAAGGTCGTCCGGACCGGTGTGGCAGGGTGAAGGCACGCGGTCGGCGGCCAGAGCATCCATCCAGGCGTGCTCTCCACCACCATTGAGCGGCGCTCGAGCGGCGGCCACAAAGTCTGGCAAACGCAGATCGGTGGGTTGGGTGATGTAGTCGCTGTAAGTCGCCACGATGGCGTGTTGCAAGGCAGGGCCTTCGCTGGCCCGCAACCAGGGCTGGACTTCCGGCAACAGGTCTTGTGCCAGCAGCGCCACGGTGGCATCGGTGTCTTCGATGTAGTGGCCGAGTTCGTCCTTGCGGTTCATTGGGTTGACCGGAATCACCACCGCGTTGGCGCGCAAGATGGCGTAGTAGCCAACGACCCATTGCGGGCTGTTTTGCATGTAGAGCAAAACGCGATCGCCAGCCTGCACACCGCAGTCCTTCTCCAGGTAGCCAGCGAGCTGCTCCACCTGGCGGAGAAACGCCGAAAAGCTCAGCGGCGTGTCGTAGTAGATGAGGTAAGGCTTGTCCGGGAAGCGCCTGGCCGAGACTTCCGCGTTGTAGACCAGGTTGGTCTCGGGAAGCGTCAGGTGGCGGGGTAGGTCCGTCGGCCAGGAGGGCCAGTGGAGTTCTGACATGTTGATGTGCGGCAGTGGAGTTGTTCAGGCGATAGGGGCAGGGCTGCAAGGAGGGGTGTTGCCTCCGCCTGCAGAGGCAAATCAGGTCAGGCTTTGCGCCAGGGCCCAGGCCTGCTCGGCCAGAGGACGCGCCCGTTTGCCGGTCTCCACCGCCGTGGCGTTGGATGCATTGCCCAGTTGTGCGCGCTTGGCAATGCCTTGCAAGATGCCCACCAGGCGGAACATGTTGAAGATCAGGTAGTAGGTCCAGTCGGCGTCGGATACCGCAGGCCTGCCAGTGCGTTTCATGTACATGCGCACATAGTCGGCTTCTGCAGGAATCCCCAGGCCGGCCAGGTCGGCGCCGGCGAGACCGCGCGAGTTGCCTTCGGCTGGCATGCGCCAGGTCATGCAGTGGTAGGCAAAGTCCACCATCGGGTCGCCCAAGGTCGACAATTCCCAGTCCAGCACCGCCAGAATGCGCGGCTCCGTGGGGTGAAAGATCACGTTGTCGAGCCGGTAGTCACCGTGCACGATGCGAGTGTCGTTCTCGGCCGGCATGTGTTTGGGCAACCATTCGATGAGCTGGTCTGCGGCATCGATGGTTTCGGTCTCTGCAGCCTTGTACTGCTTGGACCATCGCGCCACTTGTCGCTCGATATAGGCGCCGGGCCGGCCATAGTCGCCCAGGCCAATCGCGGCGGGGTCCACACTGTGCAGTGTGGCCATGACGCGGTTCATCTCCTTGAAGATGTCGGCGCGCTCGGCAGGCGTCATGCCCGGCAGCTTGGGGTCCCACAGAATGCGGCCTTCCACATGGTCCATCACATAGAACATGGAGCCAATGACCGACGTATCGGAGCACAAGGCATGGGCTTTGGCCACAGGCACATCGGTCTTGGCCAGCGCACTGATGACGCGATACTCCCGGTCCACTGCGTGGGCCGACGGCAGCAAATCGCCTGGCGGCTTTCGGCGCATGACATATCGTTTGCCGCCCGCATGAATGAGGAAGGTGGGGTTGGATTGCCCACCTTTGAACTGCTCTACCGTCATGGGACCGGTAAAGCCTTCGACGTTCTCTGCCATCCAGCGGGCGAGGGCCGTTTCGTCAAATGCATGCTGCGGCGCCACCGGGCGGGTGCCGGTGAACAGGGATTGCGCGTCGCTCACGTTGTCTCCTTTATGGGTGTGTCGCTTCTGTTCCGGGGTGTGAAGCGTCGCGCGATCAGCAGACTTCGAACAGGCCGGCAGCACCCTGGCCGCCGCCAATGCACATGGTCACCACCACGTACTTGGCGCCGCGGCGCTTGCCCTCGATCAGTGCGTGGCCGGTCAGGCGTGCGCCCGACACGCCGTAGGGGTGACCCACGGCAATGGCTCCGCCGTTGACGTTGAGCAGCTCGTCCGGGATGCCCAGCTTGTCGCGGCTGTAAATCACCTGGCAGGCAAAGGCTTCGTTGAGCTCCCACAGGCCGATGTCGCTGACTTTGAGGCCCGCGCGCTCCAGCAGGCGGGGCACGGCGAACACCGGGCCAATGCCCATCTCATCAGGTTCGCACCCGGCCACGGCAAAGCCGCGGAAGATGCCCAGAGGTTGAATGCCCAGTTGCTCAGCGCGTTTGCCGTTCATGACGACGCACGCGGATGCGCCGTCGGAGAACTGGCTGGCATTGCCCGCGGTGACCACGCCACCGGGCAGGGCAGCGCGAATCTTGCTCACGCCTTCAATGGTGGTGTCGGGGCGAATGCCTTCATCGCTGGAAATGGTGACTTCCTTGGTCGTGATGCGACCGGTGGCCTTGTCCACCACGCCCATGCGGGTGGTCATGGGCACGATCTCGTCGTCGAACTTGCCGGCATCGCGTGCGGCGGCGGCGCGCAACTGGCTGCGCACACCGTACTCGTCCTGCGCTTGCTTGCTGATGTTGTAGCGCTTGGCCACGGTCTCAGCCGTTTGCAGCATGCTCCAGTAGAGCTCAGGCTTGTGCTCATTGATCCAGGGGTCGCGGCGCATGTGCGCGTTGGACTCGTTCTGCACGCAGGAAATGCTTTCGACTCCACCGGCGACGATGGCAGGGCAGCCTTCGGTCATCACGCGCTGCGCGGCCAGCGCAATCGACTGCAGGCCGGACGAGCAAAAACGGTTGATGGTCAGGCCTGCGGTGGTCACGGGCAGGCCAGCGCGGATGGCGATGGCCCGGGCAATGTTGCCGCCCGTGGTGCCTTCACCAAAGGTGCCTCCCATGATGCAGTCCTCGATCTCGGCTGGGTCAATGCCCGAACGCTTGACGGCGTGCTCGACAGCATGGCCACCCAAGGTCGCGCCATAGGTCATGTTGAATGCGCCCTTCCAGCTCTTGGCCAGACCCGTGCGCGCGGTGGAAACAATGACAGCTTCAGTCATGAAATTTCTCCAAAGAATTCTTTGATGTGCAAACCCGCCCACGCCAGGCTCCCGAAGATCCGGGTCCGCCGGTCCAAGGGAGCGTCCCCCCACCGGGGGGAAGGCGCGCAGCGCCGCAGGGGGGGTTAGAAACCCTTGCCTTCCTCAGCCAGCTTCACCAGCAATGGTGCAGGCTCCCAGGTGGGGGCGGCACCGGGCTCGGCGGCAAAGCGGCGCAGGGCGCGCACGACGTTGGGCAAACCCACCTCTTCGGCATAGCGCATCGGGCCACCGCGGCGTGCCGGGAAGCCGTAGCCGTTGAGGTAGACCAGGTCGATGTCGGAAGCGCGGGCGGCAATGCCCTCTTCGAGAATCTTGGCGCCTTCGTTCACCAGCGCGTATGCACAGCGCTCGATGACTTCTTCGTCGCTGATCTTGCGTGGTGTGATGCCTTTTTCCTTGCGGAACGCATCGATGAGTTCGGTGGTGACAGGGTCGACAATCGGCTTGCGCACACCGGCTTCGTAGCGGTACCAGCCTGCGCCCGTCTTCTGGCCGAAGCGGCCCATCTCGCACAGCTTGTCGGCGATGATGGGTTCGAAAGGCTTGCCCGCTTCTTCGGCCTTGCGCTTTCGCGTGGCCCAGCCAATGTCCAGACCGGCCAGGTCGCCGACGCGGTAGGGGCCCATGGCAAAGCCAAAGGTTTCCAGGGCTTTGTCGATCTGCTGGGGCGATGCGCCAGCCAGCACCAGGCCGTAGGCGGCAGCACCATAGAGCGCCAGCATGCGGTTGCCGATGAAGCCGTCGCAAACACCCGAGACAACAGCCACCTTCTTGATCTTCTTGCCCAGTTTCATGGCAGTGGCCAGCACGTCCTTGGCGGTTTTCTCGCCGCGAACGATCTCCAGCAGGCGCATCACATTGGCCGGGCTGAAGAAGTGCAGGCCAATGACGTCTTCAGGGCGCTTGGTGAAGCTGGCAATCTTGTTGACGTCCAGATAAGAAGTGTTGGAAGCCAGGATGCAACCAGGCTTGCAGACTTCGTCCAGCTTGGTGAAGACCGCTTCCTTGACTTCCATCTTCTCGAACACAGCTTCGATGACCAGATCCACTTCCTTGAAGGCGTCATAGCTCAGGGTGGGCGTGATCAAGCCCATGCGCTCTTCCACTTGCTCTTGGGTGAGCTTGCCCTTCTTTGCGCTGTTCTCGTAGTTCTTGCGGATGGTGCCCAGGCCACGATCCAGCGCTTCCTGTGCGGTTTCCAGCAGCACGACCGGAATGCCGATGTTCAGGAAGTTCATGGTGATGCCGCCACCCATGGTGCCGGCACCCACCACGCCCACCTTTTGGATGTCGCGAATGGGTGTGTCGGCCGGAATGTCGGGCAGCTTGCCGGCGGCACGCTCGGCAGCAAAGATGTGACGCAGGGCGCGCGACTCGGGCGTTTGCATCAGCGAGAGGAACGCGGTGCGCTCGCGCTTGCAGCCTTCGTCGAACGGCAGTTTGACCGAGTCGGCCACCGACTCGACGCAAGCCATCGGGCCGGGCATGCCCTTGGAGGCCACCTTGACCGAGTTGCGGGCGAACTGCAGGAAAGCGTCGGCATCCGGTGCATTCACCTTCAAGTCGCGGATGCGGCGGATGGGGCGCTGCTCGGCCACCAGGTTCTCGGCGAACGCCACCGCAGCGTCCACGACCTTGTCGTCCACCAGTTCATCGACCAATGCGGTGCCCACGAAGGTGGCGGCCTTTTGCGGGTTGCCTGAGACGATCATGTTCAGCGCGGGCTCCAGGCCAATGGCGCGGGGCAGGCGCTGGGTGCCGGTGGCGCCGGGCAGCAAGCCGAGTTTGACTTCGGGCAGACCAAAAGTGGCGTCGGTCTTGGCGACACGGAAGTGGCAACCCATGGCCAGTTCCAGACCGCCACCCAGTGCGTGTCCTGCCATGGCTGCGACGACGGGCTTCTCCGCGCCTTCCAGCGCACGGATGACATCGGGCAGGTTGGGCGCCATGCCGGATTTGGGGGTGCCGAACTCTTTCACGTCAGCGCCGCCGGAGAACACCTGCTCGCCACCCGTGACCACGATGGCCTTGACAGCATCATCAGCCATCGCCTTGTCCAGGCCGGCGAGGATGCCGGTGCGCAGCGCATGGCCCAGGCCGTTGACGGGCGGGTTGTTCAGGGTCAGCACAGCCACTTGGCCGCGCAACGCGTAATCCACCGGGTTCATCAATATGTCTCCGTTTGCTTATGGGGTAGAAAGTTATGAAAGGAAACCAAATCGCATCTTATGCTAAGGGTAAACCATGGTCTGCTGTGCAGAACATGGTTCCAAAGACGAACGATAATAGCGGTAAACCAGATCAGCGTAAAGAACCTATGCACGACGAAGAACTCATTTCCCGCCGCGATATCGATTTCCAGCTTTATGAGATGCACGATGCCGAAGGCCTGCTGGGTCGGGAGCGCTACAGCGAGCACAACCGCGAAACTTTCGACGCCACGCTGGAAACCGCTGCACGCATGGCTGTCGAGCTGTTCGCACCGCATTGCCGCGCCTCTGATGAACAGGAGCCACAATTCGTCGACGGCAAGGTGGTCATGGTCGACGGCGTGAAGGAAGCCGTCAAGGCGTACTGTGATGCCGGCTTTCTGTCGGCCAGCGCAGACTTTGAATCCGGTGGCATGCAACTGCCGGTGTTGGTTTCGCAAGCTTGCCTGTCCTATTTCCGCAGCGCGAACATCGCCACCACGTCCTACGTGGGCCTGACCTCGTCGAATGCCAACGTCATTGAGAAGTTCGGCGGCGAAAAGCAGAAGGCGCGCTATTTGCAAGCGCTCAGGGAAGGGCGATTCTTCGGCACCATGGCGCTGACTGAACCCCAGGCGGGCTCCGGCCTGAGTGACCTCAAAACCTCAGCCACGCCGCAATCCGACGGCACCTACCTGATCAAAGGGCAGAAGATCTTCATCTCGGGTGGCGACCACGAGTTGAGCGACAACATCGTGCACCTGGTGCTGGCCCGCTTGCCGGATGCGCCCCCGGGCGTCAAAGGCATTTCGCTTTTCACCGTGCCCAAGTTTCACACCAGCGAACAAGGCGAAGTCGGCGAGCGAAACGATGTGGCACTGGCCGGCCTGATCCACAAATGCGGCTGGCGCGGCACCACCTCCACCATGCTGTCGTTCGGCGAAAAGGATGCCTGCGTGGGCGAGATCGTGGGCAAGCCGCACGAAGGCCTGGCCTGCATGTTCCACATGATGAACGAGGCACGCATCGGCGTTGGCATGGGCGCCATCATGCTGGGCTATCGCGGCTACCTGGCTTCGCTGAAGTACGCGCGCGAGCGTTTGCAAGGCCGGCATCCTGCAGACAAAAATCCGTTGTCTCCGCCGCTGGCACTGATCGAACATGCCGACGTCAAGCGGATGCTGCTGGCGCAAAAGGCCTATGTCGAGGGTTCTTATGGTTTGGCGTTCTATGCAGCGCGTCTGGTGGATGAATCGCGTACGGCGCCTGACGAGGCTGAACGTGTCGAAGCTTCATTGCTGCTGGAGCTCCTCACGCCAGTGGTGAAGTCCTGGCCGTCGCAATGGTGCCTGGAAGCGAACTCGTTGGCGATCCAGATTCTGGGCGGCTACGGCTTCACGCGGGAGTTTCCGGTGGAGCAATACTGGCGTGACAACCGCCTCAACATGATCCACGAAGGCACGCACGGTATCCAGGCGCTGGACCTGCTGGGCCGAAAAGTCCTCATGAAAGACGGTGCGGCGCTCACAGCTTTCGACAAACAGGTGCAGCAGACGCTGGCCGAGGCGCAAAGCCTGCCGTCGCTTGAAGGCATGGCCGACCAGTTGGCCAAGGCTTGGCAAGACGTGATGGACACTGTGACGCACATGCGCCCGCTGATCCAGGCGGACCGCAATGGCGCGCTGGCCAATGCCAACCTGTTCCTGGAGGCCTTTGGCCATGCGGTGCTGGCCTGGACATGGTTGCGTCAAGCGGTGGTGGCCACACGCGGCCTGGCGGCAAACCCTTCTTCAGATAACGACGCGTTTTACCGAGGTAAGCTACAGGCATGCCAGTGGTTCTTCCGCTGGGAACTGCCCAAGACTCAAGAACAGTTGGCTTTGCTGCGCACGCTGGACGACACAACAGCTGCGATGCAGGACGACTGGTTCTGAGTGTCTCTCTGTCTCACGCTTCTCCTCTAACGCTTTGCCATGTCCGACTCGCCCACCGTGCCCGATGGTTTCCGAAAGCTCCCTGCCAAAGGAGAATCTTTCTTCCAGGTGCTGGGCGATCTCTACGGACGGGATCAGGCCGATGGCACCTTGCTGCTGGCCATGCGCATCCTGCCGCAACACGCCAACCGGCTGGGTATTCCCCACGGCGGCATGTTGGCGACCTTTGCCGATGGTGCGCTGGGCATCAACCTCAACCGGCTGCGCGGGCCGGAGATACCCATCGTGACCGTGAACCTGAGCCTGGACTACCTGTCGTCGGCCAAGGTAGGGGACTGGCTGGAAGCCCACGTGACGCCACGCAAACTGGGCAAGCAACTGGCCTTTGGCGATTGCGTGCTGATGGTGGGCGAGCGAGCGGTTCTTCGCGCCACCGGCGTGTTCTCGGCGGTGGCCAATCGCAAGGGTGTCGACCTCAGCGATGGATGATGGGCTGAGACCCATCTGATCTTCCGCACCAAATAGAAAAGGGCTGCAGTTCGTGCAGCCCTTTTTGCTGTGCCCACCACTCGGGGGAGGTCAATGCGGCATGGCGTCTTCAATCGCGTTGACCACCTCGATCAAGCGCGGCCGCACCTCATCGAGCAAGAACTCTGGCGACAGGTTGTATGACGGGCCGCCCACGTTGACCGCCATCATCGGCAAACCATTGCCTGGGTCGAATGCCCGGGCAATGCCGTTGACGTCGGCATGCCAGTCGCCAAAAGAGCAGGTCACGCCATAGCGCGCATAGTCTTTCATCGAGGCATTGATGCCGTTCTGGATCTTGGGCCAGGCCTCGGGGTCCTTCTCGCGGATTTCCTGCATGACCGCGTTGCGCTCTTCGTCGTTCACCGCAGCGAGCCATGCGCGGCCAATGGCCGAAGTGGCCAGCGGCATGCGCGAACCGACGTCCAGGGTCAAAGTGAGTGCTGCGGAACTGCGGCAGTTCTCCACGTAGATCATGGACATCTTGTCGCGTACGCCGAGTGAGACGGCAGCACCCGACATGTTGGCCAAGTCCTGCATCATGGGGCGCGCAATCTTGCGCACGTCCAGGCGGGTGAGCAGGGCGCTTCCCAGTGCCAGGCAGGCTGTTCCAAGGCGGTAGCGGCCGCTCTCGGGCACATGAATCAGGTAGCCGAGCTTGGTCAGCGTCATCGTCAGGCGCGAGACAGTTGACTTGGGCAGACTGCATCGTTGCGCAAGCTCCTGATTGCTCAGCGTCACCTCGCCCGTGCGGAAGCAGGCCAGAACTTCCAGCCCTCGTGCCAGTGCGGTCACGAAATGGCGATCTTCTTTGGGTTTGGGGGCTCTGGAGGGCTTTTTGGCGCCCAAAGACGGCTTTTGGCTGTCGTCTCCCAGATGCTGCTCCTCACCCGATTCGGCAAGTTTTGCAGTCAAAATGGAACTCCGTTCTGCAGTGGAGTCCTGACTTTACCGCGAACCTCTCGTGGTTTTGTCCCATAACGACTAGGGATTACCCAAAAAAATCGGGGCCTGAGCCCCGATTCTTCTATTTGCAACACTGTTCGCGGCGTGTGCTCACAGCGCCTTGACCAGCTCAGGCACGGCCTCGAACAGGTCGGCTTCCAGGCCGTAGTCGGCCACGCTGAAGATCGGGGCTTCGGGGTCCTTGTTGATCGCCACGATCACCTTGGAATCCTTCATGCCGGCCAGGTGCTGGATGGCGCCGGAGATGCCCGCGGCCACGTACAGCTGAGGCGCGACGATCTTGCCCGTCTGGCCCACCTGCAGGTCGTTGGGCGCGTAGCCGGCGTCCACCGCTGCGCGGCTGGCACCGATGGCGGCGCCGAGCTTGTCGGCCAGCGGCGTCATCACTTCGTTGAACTTTTCGCTGCTGCCCAGCGCACGACCACCGGAGACGATGATCTTGGCGGCCGTCAGCTCAGGGCGGTCGCTCTTGGCCAGCTCGCTGCCCACAAAGCTGCTCTTGCCCAGGCCAGCGGTGGCTGCAGGGGTGTCCACTGCAGCACTGCCACCGGAAGCCGCAGCGGCATCAAAGCCGGTGGTGCGCACGGTGATGACCTTCTTGGCGTCGCTGCTTTGCACAGTGGCGATGGCGTTGCCGGCGTAGATGGGGCGCTCGAAGGTGTCGGCGCTCACCACCTTGGTGATGTCGCTGATCTGGGCCACATCGAGCTTGGCCGCCACGCGCGGGGCAATGTTCTTGCCGCTGGCCGTGGCCGGGAACAGGATGTGCTCATAGTCGCCTGCGATGGCCAGCACTTGCGCGGCCACCTCTTCAGCCAGGCCGTGGGCCAGGGCGTCGGCGTCCACATGGATCACCTTGGCCACACCGGCGATTTGTGCGGCAGCCGCAGCGGCGCCACCAGCGTTGTGACCGGCCACCAGCACATGAACATCACCCCCACAAGCCGCGGCGGCCGTGACAGTGTTGAGCGTGGCGCCCTTGATCGAAGCGTTGTCGTGTTCTGCAATAACCAAAGAAGTCATGACAGGATTTCCTTAAATTCTTGATAGCTTTAAAACCAGATACAGACCGAGTACCAGTGACTCGAACCACCAGGAACCCGAAGATCCGGCTTCGCCGGTCCAAAGGGTTCGCCCCCCTTCCAGGGGGAGCGGGCTGTGCCCGCGCGGGGGGTCAGATCACCTTTGCTTCGTTCTTGAGCTTGTCCACCAGCGTGGCCACGTCCGGCACCTTGATACCAGCGCTGCGCTGTGGCGGCTCGCTGACCTTGAGCGTCTTCAAGCGCGGAGCCACGTCCACACCCAGATCTTCCGGCGTGACGGTCTCCATTGGCTTCTTCTTGGCCTTCATGATGTTGGGCAGCGTCACATAGCGCGGCTCATTCAGGCGCAAGTCGGTGGTGATGACCGCCGGCATGGCGACGGAGAGCGTTTCCAGACCACCGTCGATCTCGCGGGTGACCTTGGCCTTGTCGCCCTCGACTTCCACTTTGGAGGCAAAAGTGGCTTGCGGCATGTCGGCCAGGGCGGCGAGCATCTGGCCGGTCTGGTTGGCGTCGTCGTCGATTGCCTGCTTGCCCAGGATCACCAGCTGCGGCTGCTCTTTGTCCACCAGGGCCTTGAGCAGCTTGGCCACGGCCAGGGGTTGCAGCTCGGCGTCGGTCTGCACCAGGATGGAACGGTCGGCACCGATGGCCATGGCCGTGCGCAGGGTTTCCTGGCACTGCTGAACACCGCAAGAGACGGCGATCACTTCAGTGACCACGCCTTTTTCTTTCAGACGCACGGCTTCTTCCACCGCAATCTCGTCAAACGGGTTCATGCTCATCTTGACGTTGGCAATGTCAACGTCGGTGTTGTCGCTTTTGACACGCACCTTCACGTTGTAGTCCACCACGCGTTTGACGGGGACGAGAACTTTCATCTGGGTCTCCTTGCTTTGATCAGACCTGCCAGGCAGGCCATGAAAGGGATTGAACAGGTATCGAAAAAAGGAAAAGGGCGCGGAACCATCACTGGTGCACACCCGCTGCCTGAGCGCCTTTACTCAGACGGAATTCATGTATTGCTCTCGCAGCTCTCGCTTGAGCACTTTGCCAATGGCGCTGCGCGGCAATTCAGCCACCAGCGCGGTGTCAATGAGGCGCTGTGTCTTGGCACATCTCTGGTTGTGCCATTCGGTGAGCGCTGCTGCGCTGATATTGTGCCCGGGTTTCAGTACCACGAAGGCCAACGGGCTCTCGCCCCACTGCTCAGAGGGTACACCAACCACTGCGGCTTCCTGCACGTCAGGATGTCCGCGCAGCAGCGCTTCCAGATCGCTCGGGTAAATGTTGAATCCGCCCGAGATGATCATGTCCTTGCGGCGATCCATCAGAACCAGAAACCCGTCTTCATCGAAGCGACCGACGTCGCCTGTGCGGATGAAACGTTTGCCGTCAGGCGCGTGCCACTCTGCCTCACGGGTTTTTTCTGGCTGCTTGTGGTAGCCCGTCATCATGCCGCCGGAATGGCCCACCACTTCACCGATCTCACCGGGCGCAACCTCCACTCCTTCCTCATCGATGAGGCGAATGTCGTGGTTGGAGGCTGGCGGCCCCACTGTGTGGAGCTTCTCAGGGTGCTCATGGGCATTGAGGATGCAAGTGCCACCGCCTTCGGTCATGCCGTAGAACTCCACCAGTCCGCCAGGCCAGCGCTTGAGCACGTCGGACTTCAGCGCGGCGTTGAACGGCGCGCTGGTGCAGAACTTCATCTGGAAATGGCTGAGGTCAAAGCGGTCGAAATCTTCCACGGCCATGATGCGCTGGTATTGCACCGGCACCAGCATGGTGTGGGTGATGTGTTCGCTGCTGGCGATTTCCAGGTAGCGCAGGGCGTTGAACCTGGGCATCAAGTGCACGCAGCCACCAAATGCGATGGTGGGGAAGAACACCACCAGTGTGGTGTTGGAGTAGAGCGGCGTGGACAACAGGGTTTGCGACTGCTCGCTGTAGCCATAGACCGCGCCACGGCACACATGGAGCCAGCGCATACCGTGCGATTGCACGATGCCCTTCGGTACCCCGGTGGTGCCCGATGAGTAGATGATGTTGAAAGGGTCTGCCGGGTCGACGTCGACTGGGGTGGGTGAGCGTCCTTCGGGCGCCAGCCATTGGCTGAAGTTCAGGCCATCCTCTGCATCATCGAGCCAGACGCAGGCGCCCGCTTCGGTGGGCGAGAGCAAGTCGGCAGCCGAAGCATCGACAAAGAAGGCACGCGCTTCGGCGTCCTCTCGCATTTGCGCCAATTGCTCTCGTGTGACGGAGGGTGCGATAGGCGCGACGACCACACCTGCGCGCAATGCACCCAGGTAGAGCGCAGCGTACCGCACAGAGTTCGCCGCGCAGATGGCGATGGCGTCGCCTTTGGTGGCGCCATCGCGCTGCAATGCAGCAGCCACCCGGTCCATCAAGGCGTCCAGCTCGCGCCAGGTCAGGCTGGCCTGATGGTCGCGCAGCGCCACTGCCTCCGGCTGCTCACGGGCGTGAGCACCGACACATGCGGCGATGGTGTCAAAGGGTGAATCGATCGTGATGGTTGGCATGGAGGCGCGCAGCAGGGTTGCTTGCTCAGGTGACCTGACCCAAGGCGATGTAGCGCGCGAGGTGATGGTCTTCATCGCCGAGCTGGTGATCAATCATGACCAGCCGCTTGGCATAGTGCGCCATGGGTAGCTCCCAGGTCATGCCAATGCCACCGTGCAACTGAATGCACTCTTCAGCCACCAGCGTACCGATGCGTCCGATGGAGAACTTGGCCGCTGACAACGCGCGTTCCCGGGAGGTGCGGTCCTCGCCCATGGCGGCCGCGGCATTGATCACCGCAGAGCGCGCCTGCTCAATCTCCAGCAGCACATCCGCCATGCGGTGTTGCAGGGCCTGGAAGCTTCCAATCGGCACGCCAAACTGTTTGCGGGTTCGCAGATATTCCAGCGTGTGCTCTTTGGCCACGCCCATGGCGCCCACGGCTTCTGCGCAGAGGGCCAGAATGCCCCAGCCGACCGCGAGTTCGAGCACGCCATGACCTTCGCCAGCCTGGCCGAGCAAAGCGCCGGCACCGACCTTCACGCCTTTCAGCTCGACTTCGGCGGCACGGCCGCCATCGACCCGGCCATAGCCTGTGACGTTCACACCAGCGGCATCGGTGGCAACCAGAAAGAGGGAAATACCTGCTTCGTCGTCCACGTCTCCACTCGTGCGGGCGCTGACCAGCATCTGGCCTGCCTGTTCGGCAAACAACACCACTGCTTTGCGACCATTGAGCACATAGCCATCACCATCGGCCTTGGCTGTGGTGGCCACATGCGCCAGCTCATAGTGGCCGCCGGCCTCATCATGAGCGAGAGTTGCGATGACGCTGCCGTCCATGATGCCTTCCAGGCCTTCTTTCTGGGCGTCAGTTCCGGCAGCGAGCACAGCGCGGCCGACGACGAGTGCGCCCAGGAAAGGCTCGATCGACAAACCCTTGCCCAGGCTTTCGAACACGACAGAAACGTCAAAGCCGTCGCCGCCAAAGCCGCCGGCATCTTCGGGGAAGAGGGCGCCGATGGCACCGACTTCGGCCAGGCCAGACCACACTCTCTCGCTGTAGCCTTGGGAGGAGGCTGCCGCTTCGTGGCGCGCTTCGATCGGGTTTTGCTCAGACAAAAAGCGGTCGAGCGTGTCGGCGAGCATGCGCCGGTCTTCGGTATGTTCAAAGTTCATGGCTGTTCCTCGCTGCGCCGCTCAAAGGCCGAGAATCATCTTGGAAATGATGTTCTTCTGGATTTCGTTGGAGCCGCCAAAGATCGACAGCTTGCGGTAGTTGAAGTAGGCCGAAGCGGCAGACGCTGCCTCTTCCGGACCCACCTGCGGGCCGTCATACCCGGCATGCAGTGCCTCTTCAATGAAGGGGAGGGCGTAGACGCCCATGGCCTTTCGCATGAGCGCGAGCAGCTCCTGACGAATCTCGGTGCCACGGATCTTGAGCATGGAGCTTTCTGCGCCCGGCACACCGCCACCGGCCACGGCAGCGATGACGCGCAGGTTGGTGGTCTTCATGTTCTCCAGGTCGATCTCCACCTTCGCCAGGCGCGCAGCAAACATCGGGTCTTGTGACAGTGGCTTGCCCTTGTGCATGACGCGGTCTGCCGCGATTTTGACCTTTTCCAGCCCGGCGACGGAGAAACCCACGCCGGCGATGTTGGTGCGCTCGTAGGTGAGCAGGTATTTGGCGCAGGTCCAGCCCTTGTCCTCTTCGCCCACCAGGTTCTCGACAGGTACCTTGACGTCGGTGAAGAAAACCTCGTTGACCTCGTGCTCGCCGTCAAGCGTGATGATGGGGCGCACTTCCACGCCCGGCGTGTTCATGTCGATCAGCAGGAAGCTGATGCCCTGTTGCTTCTTGACCTCGGTGTTGGTGCGCACCAGGCAGAAGATCATGTTGGCGTGGTGACCCAGCGTGGTCCAGGTCTTCTGGCCATTGACGATGTAGTGATCGCCCTCGCGCACAGCGGTGGTCTTCACCGCGGCCAGATCGGAGCCGGCGCCTGGCTCGGAGTAGCCCTGGCACCACCAGTCCTCGCCATTGAGGATACGGGGCAGCCAGTATTTCTGCTGTGCTTCGTTGCCGTACTTGATCAGCACCGGGCCCAGCATGCTCAGGCCGAACGGCACGATGCGGGGTGCGCCAGCCAGTGCGCATTCGTTTTCAAAGATGAACTTCTGAACGGCACTCCAGCCCGGGCCACCCCATTGCTCTGGCCAGTGGTTGGCCAGCCAGCCGCGTTCGTTGAGGATGGCGTGCCATTCCTCCATGTCGGCCTTGCTCAGACGCAAGCCTTGCTTGACTTTGGAAGAGAGGCGCTCGGGCAGTTTTTCCCGAAGAAAGCCCAGCACTTCGGTGCGAAAGGCTTCTTCTTCGGAGGTGAAGTTCAAATCCATGTGGGTTCCTTGAGGGAAGGCATGTCTCCGGGCCATCTGCTTTGTGCTGGGCACTGGCAAAGGCAAATGGACAACGTTTTTATATGCAGACTAATGTTCTGCAGTGCAGATTATGACGATTTTGACACCGATGGGCAAGCTGCCCATGTCGCGCAGGTGAAATGGGCGGGCGTTTGCCACCATTGCATTGTTGTGGAAATGGCGAGTCCCGCGGATGCGGCAAACCCCGGGGCTTGGCGGGGTCGGCACCTGACATGCCCAAGAAAAAGCCTCACCGCCGAATCCGGGGGTGAGGCTTGCTGGCGGTGCGGCTCTGCCGATCAGGCCGTCGGTCAGTAGTGCGGAGGAGTGTCGTCGCGAAGGCTGCGAAAAACAGCCTGGCCCTCGTCGTCCTTGCGCTGGCGCAGACTTTGCACCTCGCGGGTCAGCCAGTCGATCTGGTCCTGTTGCCTGGCCACCAGGTCGTTCAGTGTTTCAAGCAGGTCTTCGGCGTAGCTCAGCTTGATCTCGAGCTGGGTCACACGGTCGTCCCGATCGTTGTTCATGGTGCTCACTTGCAGACCTGGCCTTTGCTGTCTCTCTATCTCTCTGTCTATCTCTGGATGATCACGCGGGCAGGAAGCCGTCTACGGACAGGTAACGCTCACCAGTGTCGTAGTTGAAACCCAGCACCTTGGCGCCTTCAGGCAGTTCCGGCAGCTTTTGCGCAATGGCGGCCAGCGTGGCGCCAGACGAAATGCCCACGAGCATGCCTTCCTCTGCCGCGCTTCGCCGCGCCATTTCCTTGGCTGGCTCGGCATCGACCTTGATCACGCCGTCGAGCAAATCGGTTTTGAGGTTGCCTGGGATGAAGCCGGCACCAATGCCCTGGATGGGGTGTGGAGCTGGGTCGCCACCGGAGATGACCGGGGAGGCAGCTGGCTCAACAGCAAACACCTTGAGCTGTGGCCACTTTTCCTTGAGTACCTTGGCGCAGCCGCTGAGGTGGCCGCCCGTGCCCACGCCGGTGATCAGGACATCCAGGCCATCGGGGAAGTCGGCGATGATCTCCTTCGCCGTCGTGCGTACATGCACATCCATGTTGGCCGGGTTGTTGAACTGCTGAGGCATCCAGGCGCCCGGTGTGGCCGCCACCAGCTCTTCGGCGCGGGCAATGGCACCCTTCATGCCCTTTTCGCGCGGCGTCAGGTCGAAGCTGGCGCCATAGGCCAGCATCAGGCGGCGGCGCTCGATGGACATGCTCTCTGGCATGACCAGCACGAGCTTGTAGCCTTTGACGGCGGCGACCATGGCCAGGCCCACGCCCGTGTTGCCAGAGGTAGGTTCGACGATGGTGCCACCCGGCTTGAGCGCGCCGGAGGCTTCGGCGTCTTCAATCATGGCCAGGGCGATGCGGTCCTTGATGGATCCGCCCGGGTTGCTGCGTTCGCTCTTGATCCAGACCTCCTGCTTGGCATCACCGAACAGGCGGTTGATGCGAACGTGGGGGGTCTGGCCAATGGTTTCCAGGATGTTGCTGGCTTTCATGGGTGTTTTTCTCCTCTCGTCGCCGTACTGGAATGCGCGGCGCATGGTTCACTCAAAAATGATCAGTGGTGAAGTTTAGGGCCATCGCCCAGGGTCCCCGGCTCAATCTTCTGAAGCTTTGTGATCGATGGAGGCAGAATTCATGCAGTAGCGCAGGTGCGTGGGCGAGGGGCCATCTTCAAACACATGGCCCAGGTGTGCGCCACACTGGCTGCAAACGGTTTCCGTTCGCACCATGCCATGGCTGCGATCCGAAATCTCCGTGATGGCACCGGGAATGGCTTTCCAGAAACTGGGCCAGCCACAGCCGGCATCGAACTTGGTGCCAGCGTCGAACAAATGGTTGCCACAGCAAATGCAGTGGTAGCTGCCATCGGCCCAGACCTGCTCGTACTTGCCGGAGAACGGTCGCTCCGTGTAGGCCTGTCGGGTCACCTCGAAGGCACCGGGCTCTGCGCCTTTCTCGGCGAGCAGGGCGCGCCATTCGTCGTCGGTCTTCTGGATCGGGAACTGTGACATGGGTGGGCAGTCCTTCAAACGCAAAACGTCCAATTGTGACCGAGCGCATTTCCACATGCTGACGTCGCGGACATTCGGGCGAACCCGCTAGCACTCTGCTACAAATCTGGGGCATGATTGCGAACGACTGTTCGTTTTTATCAACTGCCACATCCGAAAATAAGGAGACACCAATGCTCGGGCAGATGCAAAGCCAGCCGCTGCTGATTTCCAGCCTCATCGTTCACGCTGATCGCCACCATGGCGAAGGTGAGATCGTGTCGCGGCGGGTAGAGGGAGATATTCACCGCACGACCTGGGCCGAAGTGGCCCGTCGTTCCCGCCAGCTTGCCAATGCCTTGGGCGGGCTGAAGCTCAATTTCGGGGATCGCGTCGGCACCATTGCCTGGAACGGCTATCGCCATCTGGAGCTGTACTTTGGCGTGAGTGGCTCAGGCCATGTACTGCACACGCTGAACCCGCGCCTGCACCCGGAGCAACTCGCCTGGATCATCAACCATGCAGGTGATTCGGTCATTTGCTTTGACATGACCTTCCTGCCACTGGTGCAGGCCGTGGCGGCCAATTGCCCCACCGTCAAGCACTGGATCGCCCTGTGCGACGCGGATGCCCTGCCAGCCGAGAGCAAACTCCCCAACCTCCACAGCTACGAAGCCTTGCTGGCGGCTCAGTCCGATACCTATGTGTGGCCCGAGTTCGATGAGAACAGTGCCTCGAGCATGTGCTACACCAGTGGCACCACGGGCAACCCCAAGGGTGCGGTGTACTCGCACCGTTCGACCTTGCTTCATGCCTATGCAGGCGCCCTGCCGGATGCCCTGAGTCTGAGTGCACGCGATGCCATCTTGCCGGTGGTGCCGATGTTTCACGTCAATGCCTGGGGCCTGCCTTACTCGGCAGCTGCCACCGGAGCCAAGCTTGTGTTCCCCGGACCGGCCATGGACGGAAAGTCGGTCTACGAACTGATCGAGGCAGAAAAAGTGACCATGGCGGCCGGCGTGCCCACCGTCTGGCAGATGTTGCTGGGCCACATGCAGCAGCAGGGCCTCAAGTTCAGCACGCTCAACCGCACGGTCATTGGCGGCTCTGCCTGCCCGCCTGCCATGATTGCGGCGTTCAACGACCAGTACAACGTGGATGTGCTGCACGCCTGGGGCATGACCGAAATGTCGCCACTGGGCACAGTCTGCACCTTGAAAAATGCGCAGACCAGCCTGCCCCGGGAAGAGCAGAACAAGATCCGCCTCAAGCAGGGCCGGGCCATCTACGGCGTCGACATGAAGATCGTCGACGAGGCCGGCAAGGAGCTTCCATGGGACGGCAAAACCTATGGTGACTTGCTGGTGCGTGGACCCTGGATCATTTCCAGTTACTTCAAGGGTGAGGGCGGAGATCCGTTGCAATACGACGCTGACGGCCTGGGCTGGTTCCCCACGGGAGACGTGGCCACCATTGACGCGGACGGCTTCATGCAGATCACCGATCGCAGCAAGGACGTGATCAAGTCCGGCGGCGAATGGATCAGTTCCATTGACATCGAGAACATCGCCATGGCCCATCCGGCCGTGGCGATGGCCGCCTGTGTGGGCATGCCACACCCCAAGTGGGATGAGCGGCCGATTGTGGTGGTGGTGAAAAAGCCTGACGCGCAGGTGGAGAAGGACGAGTTGCTCAAGTTCTATGAGGGACGTACAGCCAAGTGGCAGATCCCGGATGACGTGGTATTTGTGGACGCCATTCCTTTGGGCGCCACGGGCAAGATGCAGAAGATGGCCCTGCGCGAGCAGCTCAAGGACTACAAACTGCCCACTGCCTGACCCGCACGATGCCAAACGCCTGGAGTCGCCGCCAATGGCTGTCGTACCTGGCAGGCTTGGGGATGGCGGCCCGGGCGCTGCCTGCACAGGCGGCCTGGTGGAACGATCAGCGCCAGCGACTGAAGCTGGCGTTCATTGATCCGCTGACCGGCCCGGCGGGCGATATCGGTCGGCATTGCCTGCACAGCTGGCAGTACATCGCCGAAGGTCTGGGGCGTGTCGAGCCTCATGCCTCTGCGCTCAGGATCGACTTGGCGCCGTTTGACAACAGCGCATCCCCACGGGAAAGCCTCAAGGCACTCAAGGTAGCGATCGATCAGGGCTTTCGGATCATCTTGCAGGGCAATGGTTCGGGCGTGACGGCTGCGCTGGCAGCGGCCATCGACCGGCACAACCTGCGGAACCCGGCCGATCCGGTGATCCTGATCAACTATGCCTCGATGGACCCGGCGCTGACCCGCGGCCAGTGCAGTCCATGGCACTATCGAGTGGACGCCGATACCGCCATGAAGGTCCAGGCCCTGTCCCGGTACCTCGAGGAAGACACAGTCCATCGTTCGGTCTACTTGCTCAACCAGAACTACGCACACGGCCAGCAGGTTTCTGCCTATGCGCAGCAAGCCCTGTCAAGGCGACAAGGCATGCAGGTGGTAGGGGACGAACTGCATGTGCCGTTTGTGCTGGGCAGCTTTGACAAGCAGGTGGAGAAGATCCGTGAATCAGGGGCCACGGCATTGATCACTGCCAACTGGGGGGCTGACCTTCGGCGTCTGGTCGATTCGTTGCACGCGGTGGACTATCCGCTGGCAGTATTCACCTACTACGGCAGCCTCATGGGAACGCCTGGCGCGCTTGCCAGCAAGCAAGTCAATTCTCGTCTGGATGTGTTCCAGGTCAGTGGCTTTCACTCCAGTCATCCCGGTCCGTGGCCCGCTTTCCAGGAGAAGTTCCGACGCCGGTTCGACGAGGACTTCGTCACCTTTGCCTGCGTGGATGGCATGCAGATGCTGCTTCGCGCTGTCCGGGCCGCAGGCAGTACACGTGTGTCGGCGCTCGTTCCACACCTGGAAGGCATTCGTTTCGACGGACACGACGGTGTGGTCAGCATGCGCGCCTCCGACCATCAGCTGATTCGACCGGTATACGTCTCGCGCTGGGTTCCGGTGAGCAAGGCTTATCCGCACGACTGCGAATCCACAGGGTTCACGTTTGCGCCAGTGCGAAAGTTCAACGCTGGCGAGATGAATCTACCGGCGCAATGCGACATGACTTTGCAGCAGGGCTGAGCTTGCATATGTACCGGCACAACACACAGGGTTTCCACTCAAAAAGCGATGGCGCTCAGCGCAGTGCGAGCGCTTCGAAGTCGCATTGGCGATAGCAGCTAGGGCAATCCCTGTGTGAACAGCTGCGGTCGGAAGGTTACGCTGAGGCTTTCATCACCACCGGAGGCATTTCGTGAAATTCGCTTTGAAATCTGTTGCCGTTGCCGCACTTACTTTGTCAATGGCTGGCGCCTATGCTCAGCAGGGAGAGACGGTCAAGATCGCGTTTATCGACCCGCTGTCCGGTCCCTTTGCAGCTGTGGGGCAAAACCTGCTGAAAAGCTGGCAATACACGGCTGAAGTCAAGAACGGCAAGAACAACCCCGCCGGTGTGAACTTTGAAGTGACGGGCTTCGACAACAAGGCGTCCCCACAGGAAAGCCTGAACTCCCTGAAGGCCGCCATCGATCAGGGCTACCGCTATGTGGCTCAGGGCAACGGCTCTGGCGCTGCAGCAGCCATCTCGGCCGCAGTCGAAAAGCACAACTCCCGCAACCCCGGCAAGGAAGTGGTCTTCCTGAACTATGCGGCGGTTGATCCCTCACTGACCAACGAGAAGTGCAGCTACTGGCACTTCCGTCTGGACGCTGACACGTCCATGAAGATGGAAGCGCTGACAACGTTCATGAAAGATCAGGCCGGCGTCAAGAAGGTCTATGTGATCGGTCAGAACTACTCGCATGGCCAGCAAGTCTCCAAGTACTTCAAGGACGGCATCAAGCGCAAGCGTCCGGACATCGAAATTGTGGGCGATGAGCTGCACCCGATCGGCCAGGTCAAGGACTTTGCGCCTTACGTTGCCAAGATCAAACAGTCGGGCGCCGACGCCATCGTGACCGGCAACTGGGGTGCCGACCTGGTGTTGCTGGTCAAGGCCATCAGCGATGCCGGCCTGAAGATCCCGATGTACACCTACTATGCAGGCACGACCGGCACACCTACCGCACTGGCTGCCGGCGG
Organism: Hydrogenophaga sp. 5NK40-0174; assembly: GCF_040372165.1. Classification (NCBI taxonomy): domain Bacteria; kingdom Pseudomonadati; phylum Pseudomonadota; class Betaproteobacteria; order Burkholderiales; family Comamonadaceae; genus Hydrogenophaga; species Hydrogenophaga sp. 5NK40-0174. Next base: position 194,961 of record NZ_BAABWG010000001.1, read on the forward strand.
CGCCGATGAAGTGTATGTGGTGGCCTACGCGCACTCCAACATGGAGGGCGAAGTCTCCAAGATGGCTTATGACTTCAAGGACAAGTTCAAGGACGACTACTACACCCTGGCCATCTACAACGGCATCAACCTGCTGAGCAACGCCATGGCGAAAGCCAAGTCCACCGATCCGGTCAAGGTGGCTGCCGCCCTGGAAGGCCTGGAGGTCAAGAGCTTTGCTGGCAATGTGACCATGCGCAAGCAGGATCACCAGCTTCAGCAGTCCATGTTCGTGACGAAGTGGGCCAAAGTGACGCCCAAGACGCCATACGACGTGGAAAACACGGGCTTCAACTTTGTGCCAATCAAGCAAATGGAGCCCTACGTTGCCAGCACGCCCACCAGCTGCGACATGAAGCGCCCCTCCTAAAGGTGGATACCCCTGGTGCTGGTCATCTGGCGCCAGGGTGATCTTCGATTGGGCCTGCTATGACTCCATCTGCAATGATGGGGGGCAGGCCCGGTTTTTTGATCGAATGAATTTGCCTTCGGCAAAAGAACATGGAATTCTTCACCATATCGCTGCTCAACGGCATCAGCTACGGGCTGTTGCTGTTCATGCTGAGCTCCGGCCTGACGCTGATTTTCAGCATGATGGGCGTGCTCAATTTTGCCCACGCCAGTTTCTACATGGTGGGGGCCTATGTGGCATACAGCCTGATGCTGATCGTCGGCTTCTGGCCCGCACTTTTCATTTCACCCATCATCGTCGGTGTGCTGGGTGCATTGTTCGAAAAATATGCCTTGCGCCGTGTGCACAAGTTCGGCCACGTGCCTGAGCTGCTGATCACCTTTGGCCTGAGCTACATCATTCTGGAAATGGTTCAGCTGGTCTGGGGCACGAGCTCGGTGGACTATCGCGTCCCCGATGAACTGAGCGGGCCGCTGTTCACGCTGTGGGGAACGCAGTTCCCCATGTATCGCGGCTTCATGATGGGGGTTTCCCTGGTCATGCTGGTGTCGATCTGGCTGCTGCTCACCCGCACCCGCATCGGACTGGTGATTCAGGCTGCACTGACGCACCCGGAGACGGTCGAGACACTCGGCCACAATGTGCCGCGCGTTTTCATGATGGTCTTCGGTGGCGGCTCCGCCCTGGCGGGACTTGCAGGGGTCATTGGCGGCAATGCATTCGTGACCGAGCCTGGCATGGCCAGCGCCGTCGGGCCCATCATCTTCGTGGTGGTGGTCGTTGGGGGCATGGGCTCCTTGTCTGGCGCCTTCCTGGCTTCCTTGCTCATCGGACTGGTGCAGACGTTTGCCGTGGCCATTGATTCGTCAGCCGTGACAGTGATGGAAACGTTCAACGTCGCCATCACCGAAGAGACCTTCGGCTATGCGCTTCTGAAGCTCAAAGTCAGTCAGGTCGCGCCCATCCTGCCGTACCTGTTTCTGGTGCTGATCCTGATCTTCCGTCCCCGCGGTCTGCTGGGCACCCGTGAGGGCTGAGACGATGAATACCTCTGTTTCCAAGGCCATGCCGGCCCACAGCACCACGCGTGCCTACTACTCCTTCAAGCCGCTCAACGTAGGGCGATGGATCATCTGGGGCTTGTTTGCCCTGTTGCTGGCCATCAGTCCGGTGTTGTGGGACAGCAGTCTCTCGCACACCATGCTCTCGCAAATGGGCATTCTCACCATCATCTGCCTGAGCTACAACATGTTGCTGGGGCAAGGCGGCATGCTCAGTTTTGGTCATGCCGTCTACTCGGGCATGGGCGCGTTCTTCGCCATTCATACGCTCAATCTGGTCTCTGATGGTGACTGGGGAGTGCCCGTCAGCCTCATCCCCCTGGTGGCCGGTCTGGGCTCCATGTGCGTGGCGATATTGCTGGGCTGGGTGACCACCAAGAAGGCGGCGACGCCGTTTGCGATGATCACCATGGGCATTGGTGAGCTGGTCTGGGCCATGTCGCTGATGTTTCCGGAGTTCTTCGGTGGCGAAGGCGGTATCTCGGGCGACCGTGTGACCGGCTCCACGCCGTTCGGCATCACGTTTGGCCCGCAGATCCAGCTCTACTATCTGATTGCGATCTATACCTTTGTCTGTACCGCATTGATGTACGCGTTCACCCGCACGCCTCTGGGCCGCATGCTCAATGCCGTGCGTGACAACCCGGAGCGGGTGGCCTTCATCGGCTACGACACGCAAATGGTTCGCTACCTTTCATTTGTGCTGGCAGGCTTCTTTGCAGGCATTGGTGGCGGTCTGGCTGCACTCAACTTCGAAATCGTGACCTCCGAGGTCGTGGGTGCCGTGCAGTCAGGGGGCTATCTGCTGTTCACATTCCTGGGCGGGGCCACCTTCTTCTTCGGCCCGATCATCGGCGCCATCCTGATGGTGCTTGCCCTGGTCCTTCTGTCTGAACTCACCAAGGCATGGCTGCTCTATCTGGGACTGGCCTTCCTGTTCATGGTGATGTACGCCCCGGGGGGAGTTGCCAGCCTGATCATGATGAATTTGCGTGTGGCCAAGTTCGGTCGCTTGCGTGAGCTGTGGGTTGCCTATCTGGCGCTCGCAGTCGCAGGACTGGTGGCACTTTTGGGTGCCGGCGCCATGGTCGAGATGGTGTATCACCAGAAGCTCAACGCTGCCCTGGGGCCTGTCGTGACCTTTGCGGGCATCGACCTCAATGTCGAGGGCGTGGGCAGCTGGTTTGGCGCCGGTTTTGTGTTCGTCACCGGTATGGCCATTTTCGAACTGACGCGACGCGCGTTCCTCAAGCACTGGTCGGCCATTCAGACCGACATCGAAATGGAAATCAAGCGGCGGGAGGCGCAATGAGCACGATGGAAACCCAAGCAGTGACCAATCGACCTCTGGAAGAGAGCATGAGCCATGTCGCCGCCGGCGGCTATGCGCTGGAACTGCGCAACCTGCGAAAGAGCTTTGGCAAGACCGAGATCATTTGCGGCGTGGACCTGGCTGTTCGCTCGGGCGAGCGGGTGGCCATCATCGGACCGAACGGGGCGGGCAAGTCCACGTTGTTCAACCTGATATCCGGCCGCTTTGAGCCCACCAGTGGTGATGTGCTGCTCAAGGGGCAGCGCATCAACGGCAAGAAGCCCTATGAGATCAATCGCATGGGCCTCTCTCGCAGCTTCCAGATCACCAACATCTTTCCCAAGCTGAGCGTGTTCGAGAACCTGCGCTGCAGCGTGTTGTGGAGCCTGGGCTATCGGTACACCTTGTTCCGTTTTCTGGCTGACCTCGATGATGCGAACGAGCGGGCTGAAGAGCTGCTCAACATGATTCATCTGGACAAGAAGCGCGACACGCTGGCCATGAACCTGACCTACGCCGAACAGCGCGCCCTTGAGATAGGCATCACCATTGCCGGAGGCGCAGAAGTGGTGTTGCTTGACGAGCCCACCGCGGGCATGAGCAAGAGCGAAACGTCGCGGTTCATCGAGTTGATCCGTGAGGTCACGGTGGGCAAAACCCTCCTGACGGTGGAGCACGACATGGGCGTGGTCTTCGGTCTGGCCGACAAGATCGCGGTGGTGGTTTACGGCGAAGTGCTGGCATTTGACACGCCTGATGAGGTGCGTGCCAACCCACGCGTGCAGGAGGCCTATCTGGGGTCGGTGTTGGCCGAGCAACAGGCCTCGGGCCATTGAACAGGGAGCACTGAGTCATGTTGACAGTCAAGCAACTTCACGCCTACTACGGCAAGAGCCATGTGCTTCATGGAGTCGACTTTGAAGTCGGCAAGGGAGAGATTGTTGCCCTGCTGGGGCGCAACGGCTCGGGCCGGTCTACCACCGCCAAGGCCATCATGGGACTGGTCGAATGCAGGGGTCAGGTGGAATGGCAAGGCCAGCAAATCACCGGGAAAAAACCCTTCGAAGTGGCGCACCTGGGATTGGGCTACGTGCCTGAGAATCGCGACATCTTCCCCAAGCTCACCGTTCACCAGAACCTGCTGCTCGGACAAAAGGGCAGTGGCAAGGGCGCGCGCTGGTCATTCGATGACATGTACGCCATGTTCCCGCGCCTGAAGGAGCGGGAGCACACAGAGGCAGGTGTTCTGTCTGGTGGCGAGCAGCAGATGCTGACACTTTGCCGGACTCTCATGGGAGACCCGGATCTCATCATCATCGATGAACCGACGGAGGGCCTGGCACCCAAGATCGTGGAGCTCGTGGGGGAATACCTGCAAAAGCTCAAGGCAAGAGGTGTCTCTGTTCTATTGATCGAACAGAAGCTCACCATCGCCCTGAACATCTCGGACCGGCTGCTGGTGATGGGGCACGGCAGCATCGTGTTCGAAGGATCGCCCGATGAACTCAGGGATAACCCTGGGATTCGCAAGGAATGGCTGGAAGTCTGACCTGAAGGTGACAGACAGCGCTTGCGGCGGCGCACAAAATTCCTAAAATCGAACGATCGTTCTTTTTGGGCACGGCACACGCCCAGGGCGCCGTGCCCATTTCGTTTTCACCCTTCTAGTCGAGGAGACTTCATGACCGCTGAGTACAAGGTCCACGGTGACGTGGCAGTGATCACCATGACAAACCCGCCGGTCAACGGCCTGGGTTATTCCACCCGCCGAGGCATTGTTGATGGCCTGGAGCAGGCAGGCAAAGACGCCAAAGTCAAGGCCGTGGTCATCACAGGCGCAGGCAAGGCATTTTCCGGTGGTGCTGACATCAAGGAGTTCGACACGCCTCAAGCGACAGCTGAGCCCAATCTGCTCAGCGTCATCCTGGCGTTGGAAGCTTTCGACAAGCCCACCGTGGCTGCCGTGCATTCGGTGTGTATGGGTGGCGGGCTGGAGCTCGCACTGGGTTGCCATTACCGCGTGGCCGCGCCTGGCTGCAGCGTGGCGTTGCCAGAAGTCAAGATTGGCCTGATTCCGGGCGCCGGCGGTACGCAGCGCCTGCCGCGCGTCATTGGCGTGGAGCCAGCGCTGAACATGATTGTCTCTGGTGAGCCGGTCAAGAGCGAGCTGCTCGCTTCCATTCCTGGCCAGAAGCTGTTCGACAAGCTCGCCGCTTCACCCGAAGCACTGGCCGAGGAAGCCCTGGCCTTCGCCAAGGAAGTGGGCGCCAAACATGCTGGCGGTGAGGCACTGCCGCTGGTGCGCAACCTGCCCAACAAGCACCCCAAGGGCGACGCCTACTTCCAGTTCGCCCGCAACATGGTTAAAGGCATGGCCAAGAACTTCCCTGCGCCCGCCAAGTGCGTGGATGCGGTGGAAGCCGGCACCAAGATGAAGTTCGACGCCGGCATGGCCAACGAACTGGAGATCTTCAAGAACCTGATGCTCACGGCTGAAAGCCGCGCCTTGCGTCACCTGTTCATGGCAGAGCGCGCCGCGTCCAAGATTCCGGACGTGCCGTCCGACACTCCCCAGCGCGAAATCAAGTCCGTCGCCGTGATCGGCGCTGGCACCATGGGCGGTGGCATCTCGATGAACTTCCTGCAGGCCGGTATCCCCGTCACGATTCTGGAGACCAAGCAAGAGGCGCTGGACCGTGGTCTGTCCATTATCCGAGGCAACTACGAAGCCCGCGTGAAGAAAGGCAAGCTCAAGCAGGAGAAGTACGAGGGCTACATGTCCCTGCTGACACCCACGCTGAGCTACGACGATCTGAAAGACGCCGACCTCGTCATCGAGGCTGTGTTTGAAGACCTGGGCGTCAAGGAGACCGTATTCAAGAAGCTGGACGAGGTCATGAAGCCCGGTGCCATCCTGGCCTCCAACACCTCTACGCTGGACCTGAACAAGATCGCCGCGTTCACCAAGCGTCCTCAAGACGTGGTGGGCCTGCACTTCTTCAGCCCGGCCAACGTCATGAAGCTGCTGGAAGTGGTGCGTGGCGACAAGACCGGCAAGGACGTCATGGCCACCGTGATGACCGTGGCCAAGAAGATCCGCAAAGTCGCGGTGGTCTCTGGCGTGTGCGACGGGTTCATCGGCAACCGCATGGTCGAGCAGTACGGCCGGCAGGGCGGCTTCCTGCTGGACGAAGGTTGCACACCAGAGCAGGTCGACAAAGCCATCGAGAAGTTCGGTTTTGCCATGGGCCCGTTCCGCATGGGCGATTTGGCAGGCAACGACATCGGTTGGGCCATTCGCAAGCGCCGCGCTGTCGAAAATCCCGACATGAAGTACAGCAAGACAGCGGACCTGCTGTGCGAGAAAGGTCGCTTCGGTCAGAAGACCGGCGGTGGCTGGTACGACTACAAGCCCGGCCAGCGCAAGCCGATCCCGAACGCCGAGGTCATCCAGATGATCGAGGAGCACCGCAAGACGCTTGGCATCACACCGCGCAAGATTTCCGACCAGGAAATCGTGCAGCGCCTGGTGTTCGCATTGGTCAACGAGGCAGCGCACATTCTGGAAGAGGGCATTGCGAACAAGGCCAGCGATATCGATGTGGTCTACATCTTCGGCTACGGCTTCCCGGTGCACCGCGGCGGCCCAATGAACTACGCCAACGAAGTGGGCCTGTTCAACGTGGTCCAGGCCATGAAGCGCTTTGCGCAGAACCCGCTCGACGACGCCGCATTCTGGGAGCCAGCTCCCTTGCTCAAGCGTCTGGCCGACGAAGGCAAGACATTTTGAACGTGAGCACCCCCCTGCGCCGCTTCGCGTCTTCCCCCTGAGGGGGACGCGCCCATTGGACCGGCTAAGCCGGATCTGCGGGCGCCTGGCGTGCGCACCCGTGCTTGACCCCAGATTTACCAGGACACACTCATCATGAGCAACGCAGTTATTGTTTCCACCGCACGCACCCCGCTGGCCAAGAGCTGGAAGGGTTCTTTCAACATGACCCATGGCGCAACGCTGGGTGGGCACGTCGTTCGTGCTGCCATCGAGCGTGCCGGCATCGATGCCGGCGCCATCGAAGACGTCATCATGGGTTGTGCCAACCCCGAGGGCGCTACCGGCATGAACATCGCACGTCAGATTGCGCTGGCCGCTGGTTGCCCGGTCAACGTCTCTGGCATGACGGTCAACCGTTTCTGCTCCTCCGGTCTGCAGACCATTGCCCTGGCAGCGCAGCGTGTGATCGCTGGCGAAGGCGATGTCTACGTGGCCGGTGGCGTGGAGAGCATTTCCTGCGTTCAGCAGGAAATGAACATGCACATGATCTTCGACCCTGCGCTGCAGAAGAAGAAGCCAGAGATCTACTGGTCCATGCTGCAGACCGCCGAGCAAGTGGCCAAGCGCTACAACATCGGCCGTGACGCCATGGACGAGTACGGCGCTGCCAGCCAGCAAAAGGCCTGTGCGGCGCAAGCGGCCGGCAAGTTCGATGACGAGATTGCGCCGATCACGGTCACGGCCGGCATTGCCGACAAGACCCTGGGCCTGATCACCAAGGAAGTGACCGTGAGCAAGGACGAAGGTCTGCGCGAAGGCACTACCAAGGAAGGCATAGCCGGCATTCGTTCAGCGATGCCAGGCGGTGTGGTTTCTGCCGGCAACGCCAGCCAGTTCTCCGACGGCGCAGGCGCTTGCGTGGTCGTGAGTGAAGAGTACGCCAGCAAGCATGGTCTCAAGCCACTGGGCCGTTTCCTCGGCTTCGCCGTGGCCGGTTGCGAGCCAGACGAAATGGGCATTGGCCCGGTGTTTGCTGTGCCCAAGGTGCTCAGCAAGCTGGGCCTCAAGGTCGACGACATCGACCTGTGGGAACTCAACGAAGCCTTTGCAGTGCAGGTCATGTACTGCCGCGACAAGCTGGGCATCCCGGCTGATCGCCTCAACGTCAACGGCGGCGCCATTGCGCTGGGTCACCCCTACGGTGTCTCCGGCCAGCGCCTGACCGGCCACGCCCTCATCGAAGGCAAGCGCCGCGGCGCCAAGCGCGTGTGCGTGACCATGTGTATCGGTGGCGGTATGGGTGCTGCCGGAGTCTTCGAAGTGTTGTAACCCGCGCGCTGCGCGGGTTACAACACGCCCCCCGCGCCGCTTCGCGTCACCCCCCAGAGGGGGGCGATGCCTGTGGACCGGCGGAGCCGGATCCACGGCATCCTCGAATCAGACACGCGCTCCGGTGAGGCGAGGGCGTCGTGCTCTGTTCAATTTCTTTTTTCTTGGTGGATGACTTTCATGAGCCTGCGACCCACTGTTGATTTTCTGTTGTACGACTGGCTCAAGGCCGAAGGCTTGTCTGGCCGTGAGCGGTTTGCCGATCATTCGCGTGAAACTTTCGATGCCGTGCTGGACACTTGCGAGCGCATTGCGCGCGAAAAGTACGCGCCATTCAACCGTCTGGTCGATATCGAAGAGCCCGAGTTCGATGGCGAGAAAGTCATCCTGCCGCAGGCCACCCAGGATGCCTGGGACGCGTATGCCGAATCCGGGATGCTCAGCGCTGCTCAAGACTACGACATCGAGGGCATGCAACTGCCCTACACGGTCGAGGCCGCAGCCAATGCCTTCTTTGCCATGGCGTCGGTGAGCATCGGTGGCGGCATGCTCACGGTCGGCAATGCCAACCTGCTCATGGCACACGGCACTGAAAAGCAGAAGCAGGTGTTTGCGCTCACCGAGTTTTCCGGCCGGTGGTCGGGCACCATGTGCCTGTCTGAGCCGCAAGCCGGTTCCTCCCTGAGCGATGTGGCCACACGCGCCACGCCCGATGGTGCCGATCATGCGGATGACCCGCTGGGCCCGCGCTACCGCCTCAAGGGCAACAAGATGTGGATCTCCGCTGGCGAACATGAGCTGACGGAAAACATCATCCACCTGGTGCTGGCCAAAATTCCGGACGAAAACGGCAAGCTGGTGCCTGGCGTGCGCGGCATTTCGCTCTTCATCGTTCCCAAGAAGCTGGTCGACGCTGAAGGCAATCTCACCGGCGAGCGTAACGACGTGGCGTTGGCCGGTTTGAATCACAAATGCGGTTGGCGCGGTACCACCAACACCTTGCTGAATTTCGGCGAAGGCAAGTACCCGGTGCGTGGCGACAGCGGCGCCGTGGGCTACCTCGTGGGCAAGCCGGGCGAAGGCCTCAAGTGCATGTTCCACATGATGAACGAGGCCCGCATTGGCGTCGGCCTGGCGGCCACCATGCTGGGCATGGCCGGCTATCACGCCAGCCTGGACTATGCCAAGAACCGTCCGCAAGGCCGGCCGATGAGCAACGGCGGAAAAGACTCCGCAGCACCCCAAGTGCGCATCATCGAGCACGCCGATGTGAAACGCATGCTGCTGGCCCAGAAAAGCTATTGCGAAGGTTCGCTGGCATTGGGTTTGTATTGCGCTCGCCTCGTCGACGAGCATCACACGGCGGACGCAGAGGCGGCCAATGAAGCGCGGCTTCTGCTGGAAGTGCTGACGCCCATCGTCAAGAGCTGGCCCAGCGAATGGTGCCTGGAAGCGAACAGCCTGGCCATCCAGATCCATGGCGGCTACGGCTACACGCGTGACTTCCCGGTGGAACAGTACTGGCGCGACAACCGCCTGAACATGATCCACGAAGGAACGCACGGCATCCAGGCCATGGACTTGCTGGGCCGCAAGGTTTTGATGGAGCAGGGCAAAGGGCTGGCGCTGCTGGCCGGCCGCATCAACGCCACCATTGAGCGCGCCATTCAGGTGCCGTCGCTGGCGGCCCATGCCAATGCCTTGGGCAAGGCTTTGCAGGACGTGGGCGCGGCCACCAAGGCCGCATGGGCCACTGGCGTGCCAGGCGAAGCACTGGCCAATGCCGTGCCCTACATGCAGGCCTTCGGGCACACGGTGTTGGCCTGGATCTGGCTGGACGTGGCGCTGTCATCGCAAGACAAGGCAGACGATATGGCGCAGAAAGGCCGTCTGGCGGCCGCGCAGTTCTTCTTCCACTACGAGCTGCCCAAGATCGGCGCCTGGCTGCAAGTGGTCAGCTCGCGAGACCAGACCTGCGCCGACGTTCCTGAAGACGCCTTCTGATTCGCATCTGGTAGCGCAGTCCGGTAGCCATGGTGACAGGCCATGGCAGCTGGCTGCGTGACACTGCAAGGCCGGAGCAAAGGCGCTCACCTACAAGACTGAATATCCATCCAAGGAGACATCTGCATGACCCGTACCGTTCACCAGCTCTTCGACCTCAAAGGCAAAACAGCCCTGATCACGGGTGGCTCTCGCGGCCTGGGCTTGCAAATGGCGCATGCACTGGGTGAAGCCGGCGCACGAGTCATGATCAGCTCTCGCAAGGCAGATGACCTGGAGCAGGCCACGACCGAATTGCAAGGGGCCAACATCGATGCGCGCTGGGTCGCAGCCGATGGTCAGAACCCCGAAGACATGCAACGGCTGGTGAGCGAGACCACCGGACGGATTGGTGAGATCGACATTCTGGTGAACAACGCAGGTGCCTCCTGGGGGGCACCGGCGGAAGACCATCCGCTGGAAGCCTGGGACAAGGTGATGAACCTCAACGTCCGCAGCTACTTTGTGCTCAGCCAGCTGGTGGCGAAATCGAGCATGATCCCCCGCCGCACCGGCAGCATCATCAATACCGCTTCCATTGCGGGCCTGGGCGGCAACCCGCCGGCCATGAAGACCATCGCCTACAACACCTCCAAGGGCGCGGTGATCAACTTCACCCGCGCACTGGCATGCGAGTGGGGCCATTACGGTATTCGCGTCAACGCGGTGGGGCCAGGTTTCTTCCCCAGCAAGATGACCAAGGGCACTCTGGAGTACCTGGGTGAAGACAATCTCAAGGCACACGCCCCCCTGCAGCGCCTGGGCGATGACGAAGACCTCAAGGGCATCACCTTGTTGTTTGCTTCCGATGCCGGCAAGCACATGACGGGCCAATTCATTGCCATCGACGGGGGTGTTTCAGCGGTGGCCGGCGGCTGATCATCAGACCTCTACACTGAGGCCTGTATCACCACAGCAACTTATTCAACGCATGAAATTTGCCGTTCACATTCCCTTTGTGGAATTGCTGGGCTTCGAACTGATCAAGTTCGAGAACAGCGAAGCAGAAATCCGTTTTGCACCCAGGCTAGAGCATGACAATTCCTTTGGCGTGGTCCATGGCGGCGCCACCATGACGCTGATGGATGTCGTCATGGCCCATGCGGCCCGCGCCAACGACGACCCACGTGGTGTCGTCACCATCGAGATGAAAACCAGCTTCATCAAAGGCGGCGTCGGCCCACTGCTGGCCAAAGGCAGCGTGCTCAAACGCACTGCCTCGCTGGCCTTTACCGAGGCCAAGGTTTACGACGAATCGGGTGACCTGGTAGCCCACGCCACCGGCACCTTCAAGTACATGAAACGCATCGTTCCAGGCAGCGGCCGCGAAGGCGCGGTGCCCAGCGACTGACAGTAGCTCGGCCAAATCGGCCAACCTCTCATCCCCCTCACTTTTCCGGAGACAACCCATGCCCACCAATCGCCAAGTCCTGCTCGACAACCGCCCCGAAGGCGAAGCCGTCGCCAGCAACTTCAAAGTCGTCAGTGTTGACACCCCCGCCTTGACCGAAGGTCAGGTGCTGGTGCGTCACCATTACCTCAGTCTGGACCCGTACATGCGCGGACGCATGAACGAGAGCAAGAGCTACGCTGCGTCGCAGCCGCTGGGCGAAGTCATGATCGGTGGCACCGTCGGTGAAGTGGTGGAGTCGCAGCACCCCAAGTACCAGGTGGGTGATCAGGTCGTTGGCATGGGCGGCTGGCAAGAGTACAGCGTTGTCAATGCCAACGAACCGGGCGCGCTGCGCAAGGCCGACACCACACATGTGCCGCTGTCCTACTACCTCGGTGCTGTCGGCATGCCCGGCGTGACCGCCTGGTATGGCCTGGTCAAGATCATCGAGCCCAAAGAGGGCGAGACCATGGTCGTCAGTGCGGCCACAGGCGCTGTCGGCAGCGCATTCGCTGCGCTGGCCAAGGCACGTGGTTGCCGCGTGGTCGGTATTGCCGGTGGACCTGAGAAATGTGCCTATGCGGTGGCTGAGCTCGGCTATGACGCCTGCATCGACTACCGCGAACACAAGGACATGTACAGCTTGTCCAAAGCTCTCAAGGAAGCCTGCCCGAAGGGCATTGACGGCTACTTCGAGAACGTGGGTGGCATGATCATGGACGCTGTGATGCTGCGCATGAACGCGTTCGCCCGCGTTGCCTTGTGCGGCATGATTGCTGGCTACAATGGCGAGCCCCTGGCCATGGCCAACCCGGCCTTGTTGCTGATCAACCGCGTCAAGCTCGAAGGCTTCATCGTCAGCGAGCACATGGAAGTGTGGGGCGAGGCCATGAAGGAGCTGGGCACGCTCGTGGCCATGGGCAAACTCAAGCCGCGTGAGACGGTCTCGCAAGGCATCGAGAGCGCGCCGGAAGCCTTCCTGGGACTGCTCAAAGGCAAAAACTTCGGCAAGCAGCTGGTCAAGCTGATCTGATCGTGTTGGGGCAATCGGTGAGGCGAGGCGCTTTGGCCCTTCGCCTTATCGACGCCCAAGCGGGAATCGGTTAGGGTTCCTCTGTCGCAAAGCAAGGATGTCCAGCCATGTCTGAACTGATTCTTCACCAGTACCCCTTGTCACCGTTTGCCGAGAAGGCGCGATTGATGATGGGGCTGAAGCAATTGAACTGGCGCAGCGTGGAAATACCGCGTGTCATGCCCAAGCCCGATGTGGTGGCCTTGACGGGCGGCTATCGCCGTACACCTTTGCTTCAGATCGGGGCAGACATCTATTGCGACACAGGTCTGATCGCCGATGTGCTGGAGCACCTCCAGCCAGAGCCGTCGCTGTACCCAGTGCTGCACAAAGGCATGGCAAGGGTGTTGGCGCAATGGGCCGACAGCACCTTGTTCTGGGCGTCGGCGGCCTACACGCTCTCGCCCAAGGGTGTGGCTGCGAAATTCGCTGACCAGCCGCCAGAGGCACTGCAGACCTTCGCTGCCGATCGCAAGGCCATGCGGACCAACATGGTGCAGCTTCGGCCAGCGGATGCGACGAGCGCGTATCGCAGCTATCTGCGCCGCATCGCATCGATGCTGGATCAAGATTTTCTGCTCACCGAGACACCGTGTCTGGCGGACCTGGCGGTGTATCACCCCCTGTGGTTCACCCGCACGGGAGGCCCTGCCATTTCCGACATCTTTGATGCCACGCCGGAAGTGCTGGCCTGGATGGACCGGGTTGCTGCGGTGGGGCATGGGCAGGCCACGCCCATGTCGTCAACGGAAGCCATTGAGGTGGCGCGCAATCATGTGCCAACCCCCATCCCAAGCGATGAGGTTTTTCAGGATGATCATGGCATCCCGCTGGGATCGCGCGTGACGGTGGCCGCCGAGAGCTTTGGCCCTGAGACCTCGGAAGGCGTACTCGTGGCTGCGACCCGAACCCGCCTGGTCATTGAGCGCACTGATGAGCGAGCGGGAAAGGTCCATGTGCATTTTCCGCGCGTGGGCTACGTGCTGCGAGCCGCACAAGCGTGACCGCCAGTTCAGGCCTGCAGTGGTCTTGCCTGTCGTTCGGTGAGCTGTCGCCCCAGGCGCTCTATGCATTGCTCGCACTGCGCTCGGCCGTCTTTGTGGTCGAGCAGAACTGCGTCTATCAGGATGTGGATGGAAAGGATCCGCAGGCTTTGCATGTGATGGGCTGGCATGCCTCGGACACGGGCTCGCCGACGTTGCTCGCATCGACGCGACTGCTGCCACCAGGGGCCAGCTTCGCCGAGGCCAGCATTGGGCGCGTGGTGACAGCGCCGGTCACGCGCGGGACGGGCCTGGGACATGAACTCATGGCAAAGTCGATCGACTGCCTTTTCCGGCAGTGGGGTGTGCAGGACATCCGGATCGGCGCACAGTCACACCTGCAGGGTTTTTATGCCCGGCACGGCTTTGTTCGTGACAGCGATGAGTACGACGAAGACGGCATCCCCCACGTGGAAATGGTTCGCCGCGGCGACAGCCGTTGACCCAAGAGGAGACGAGGAACAATGATCAAGGATTTCAAAGGCAAGACCGCAGTTCTCACCGGAGCGGGCTCGGGTTTCGGACTGGAGTGCGGGCGCATCGGTGCAAAGCTGGGCATGAATCTGGTGCTGGCAGATGTGCAGCAGGACGCGCTGGACAAGGCCGAAGCCGAGCTCAAGGCGGCTGGAGCACAAGTATTGGCCATGCGTGTGGATGTCTCCAAAGCCGCGGAGGTGGAAGCACTGGCCAAGGCGACAAAAGAACGCTTCGGTGCGCCGAACTTTGTGTTCAACAACGCGGGTGTCGGCTCGGGCGGCCTGATCTGGGAAAACGAAATCCGTGACTGGGAATGGGTGCTGGGTGTCAACCTCTGGGGCGTGATCTACGGCGTGCACTGCTTCACCCCGATGATGCTGGAAGCGGCCAAGGCTGATCCTTCCTTCGAAGGCCACATCGTCAACACCGCGAGCATGGCAGGCATTCTCACGCCGCCCAACATGGGTGTCTACAACGTGAGCAAGCATGCTGTAGTGGCGCTCACTGAAACCCTCTATCACGACCTCAATCTCGTCAGCGACCAGGTTGGTGCCAGTGTGCTGTGCCCTTACTTTGTGCCCACGGGTATCAGCGCCAGCGAGCGCAACCGTCCAGCGGATCTGGCGGATCTGAAGCCAACCAAGAGCCAACTGATCGGCAAGGCCATGAGCGAGAAGGCCGTGTCATCTGGCCGGGTGACCGCAGAGCTGGTGGCGCAGATGGTGTTCGATGCCATGAAGACCAATCAGTTCTATATCTATAGCCACCCCAAGGCACTCGGAAATGCCCAGTCGCGTTTCGACAATATGGTGCAGGGTGTCAATCCGGCTGATCCGTTCGAGGGCAGGCCGGAGGTCGGCGTGGCACTGCGGGAAAAGCTCCGCGAGGCCGACTGAGGGACCCCGGGCTCAGGGCAGCTGCTCTCGCCAGAACTTGGGCAGCATGTCCACCAGCGGGCTTCGCTCGCGCTTGAGCTGGTGAACACCTGAAGCATTTCCGGGCACTGGGGTCGGCCCGGAAACCTCAGCCCATGCCAGCTGTCGCATCCATGCCAGGTCGACCATGCCGGTAGGCAACTGTCGAGCATAGATCAACTCCAGCATCTTGCGCGCCTGGCTGCTCCCCTGTGCCTCAGCCTGCTGATACAGGCGCAGCGCTTCGGAATAGTTGGCCGGAATGCCGTCGCCGCGGTGGTAGCGCTGGGCTTGCTCGAACAGCTCAGCTGCGCGACTGCCTTCTGCCGCCACTTTGGGTGTTTTGCTGCTGGGCTTGACCTGCGCTGCCGCGGCCACTGGCCGCTTCAGGCGGGCACTGAGCTGGCGTGCGTTGCTGGCGGCCACCTCGGAGCGGCGTGCAAACTTCTCGAACCAGCTCAGTGCCTCCTCCGGCTGGTTGATGGCCACCAATGCCAGGCCCAGCTCGATGCCGGCGTGGAGGTTGCCGCCTTTGGCCGAGCGCTCAAGGAGCTCCTGATCATGGATGGTCACCGGCGCAGGCGCGCCTGGTGTCGCGACTTCAATGGGTTGCAACCTGTCCTTCATCACCCACAGCAAAAATCGTGCGCGTGCACTGTCGACCCGGGACAGCCGGTCGATCCAGGGTTTGGCTTCCGCCGGTTTGGGTTGATCGGCGCAGCCCTCCAGGGCGCACCATGCCATGCCTGCTGCTGCGCGCGAGTCGCCCAGGCTGGCAGACCGTGCGAACCATTGCTCAGCCTCTGCCGAATCCTGAGGCGCGCCTGCACCATGCAGGTAGATCAGGCCAAGCGTGCGGGAGGCAACTGCCGAGCGGCGCCGGACTGTCTTGCTCGAGCGCTTGGACGCTTTGAGCGCGACATCCCGAAGCCGGTCGATGCTGCGCGTGTCTTCGCCAATGCCGTCGAGTCCACCTTCGGCCAGATCGGGCTCCTGAACAGGGGCCAGGTCAAAGCCCTCGCTGTCGCCTGCAGGAGCCGATTGAATGGGCTCAGGTGGCGTCAACGTCGGTGCGGCAATCACCCCTGCCGATGCCACAGATGCGCCGATGGCAAGAACGACTGCTCGCAGTCCTTTGGGGCAAAGGGTTGAGTGACGCATGACAGTGACTGAGCGTTAGGGTGTAGCAGGCAGTGAACAGGCCGCCGGTCCGAACATCATCATCATGATCATGCCGTCACCTGTTCATGTCCAGACCGCCTGGCCGAGCGGTGAGGTGAATGTCAACGACCGCCTTTGCCCTTGGGTGCCACAGTCCACTCGACCTTTTGTCTGGAGTAGCCGTTCTCGCCCAGTGCCATGGAATACGCTGTCGCCACGTCGTCAACGCTGTTGAATGCTGCGATGGGCTTCAGTCCCGGGCCCCGGAGGGTATCTGGAAGCTTGGCACTGACATCGTCGTCGGTGGCCATGCACATGACAGCTTCGGTTCCGGGCGCAGTCGTGGTCAACACGAAGCCAGGGTTGGGGCTCATCCAGTCCGGAATGCGGACGGCATGGTTGGCAATGGCGACAGTCTGTGTGGAAACGGCGTTTGGCAGCAAGCGCATCACGTTCCCTGAAGAGTCAGACAGGTAGCAGGCCAGGTGAGATGTCCGCGAAACTGTTGCTGAAAGGAAGACCTGCTCACCAACCTGGAACTCCGTGCGACCGAGCAGGACGTTCTCGACCTGCAGATCGACACTGCGCGGCGGCTCCATCGTCCCGTAGGCCTTGCCGGAGCTGGCCACAGGGTCACCAGGCATCGTGCCAGGCTGAACGGGCTGCGGGTTCTTGCTCATCCAGCCATATCGGGTGAGGTTGCCAGTGGCGTCCAGGGCCACGAAATCCCTCAATGCGCGTTCGTAGGTGCTGAAGTCCACCACTCCGTTGACGACCATGCCGGAGTCCGCCTGAAACTCACCCAGTGCGCGGCGGAAAGCCAGGGTATTGGCAGGCATGTTGGCCGCGTCCTGAGGCAGATAGCCCTTTGCAATCAGCGAGCGGCGCACCAGGCCCTGGCGAACACCGATGTCTCCTTCGTCGAACCAGTCACGCAACTGGCGCTGGAAGCTCGGGTGGCTTTGCTCAAGTGTCAGGCATTGCCAGTAAGGCACCTTGGCCCATTTGCCCAGCAGCTCGATCATGGCCAGCTCGACCAGCGTGCGAACGGCAGCACCAGAACCCTGGGCATAGTCACGTCCCACGCTCAACTGCCAGCCATAGTCGCCGATCCGGCCCGCCAGGTCCATGCCCTGGCCGCCATTGCCGACAGTCACCTCGTTGGCAGAATCGATGCCTGGAATCAGGGTGCGGGTACGGAAGTCGCCCAGGTGCAGTTCAAGGCCGATCAGCGTGGCGTTCTTGTTGGCACTGAAACCGGTCTCCAGACGAGAAGCGGAGGTGCCGAAGTCGTTTCGGTTGTTGATGACGTTCTGGTCAACAAAAGAGACAGCGCCGGAAATGTACAGCGAAGGGCGCTGCAACTGAACCTGGTTGTTGTTGAGCAAAATGGTGGTCAGGTTCTGCACCGTGTCCTGACGAGCGATGTCGACTTCGTAGTCGACATAGCGGAAAGCATTGCTTACCCGCGACATCTGTGAAATCGCCGTGATGATCATCTCCTTGGTGGCCACGGGCACCTTGGCAGAGTAGTCAGGGATTTGCTTGCTGGTCAGCAGGGTGGTGGTGATGTTGGCGTCCCGGAACATCCGGTCCATGCACATCAGTGAATCGGAAAAACTGGAGATCGACCGCACCGGGCGAACGACCGGGCGGTCCGTCGTGGATGCGTAGCTTTGATAGTCCGCGTCCTTGCGTGGATCCATCGGGGTGGTACAGCCGGCCAAAACCAAAGCGCCCAGCAGGGCAGGCAGGCGCCAGCTCTGGAACCATCGGGCTGCTGGCGTAGTGGATTTGTTGTGCGGTTTCATGATGGCGTACCTGTCCTCTGCGCCTGATCTTCAGGTCAGGCGCTGATTTGTCGGGTGGTGGGGCGTGCCCCGGTTAGTTGCAGATGTTGACCAGGTCGCCGCGCAGGACAACGACTTGGGCCTCGGGCTTGGGACCGTAGCGGTTGAAGCCTGAATTGCCGGCGTTGTTGGCAGCCTGTGTGTTGCTGCCAACTTCCTGGATGCAGGTTTTGCGGACCCCGTCGGTTTTCTCGGTGGTGATCACGTCCGCATCGGTTGCCACATCCTGATTCTCGGCAGCAAAGGCCTTGGCCTGGTAGCGGGAAAGCTTGGCGCGCAGCCACGATGGCATCTCTGGACTTTTGTCCATGTCACCAGAGCGGCGCTGGTTGTTCAAGGGCATCATGTTGTAGGTGACCTGGTTGCTCAATACCAGTGGATCCTCGCCCGGCGCATACTGGGCAAAAGACAGGGAGCTGCAGGACATCAGCACTGCCATCAGCAAAGAAGCGATCTTGGTGGCTTTCATGATGTGGCCTCGTCAGGGTAGGGAAGTGTTCTGTTTAAGGAAAGCAAGGCAGCGCCCCATGGAAACGGTTGGCTGCCTTGCTTGTCACATGCCGGTCGACTTAGTCGCAGCTGACGCAGCTGGTGTTGGTCGACACGTTCTGCACTGCCTTGGCGCCGTGCTTGGCCAGGTTCACGACAGCAGAGTGCTTCATCAGGGCAACCTGGATGGAGGTGGCATTGATGTCGACTTCGCCAACGTTGGAAGCGATGTTCTGGCTGGCTTCTGCGTTCAGGGCGGCGTTCATGATCAGGGAATCCTTGGCACCAACGATCTGGTACTGGTCACCGTCAACCTTGATGGCACCGGCGTTGGTGGCCAGGTTTTGTTGAGCAACAGCGCCCTTGCCTTCAGCGGCGTTGATCACGGCAGTGTTCACCAGGACGGTGGCCTGCAGTTGAGGGTTGTTGATCACAGGGCCGTCAGCCTTGGGGCCGCCGTGGCCGTGACCGTGGCCGCCGCCAGCGAAGGCAGTAGAAGCAACAGCTGCGAGTGCAATGAAAGCAAGCTTTTTCATGATGAATTTCCTCAAGAAGTTGGTCCAGTTGGTTCGGCGCCCTGAGTGGTCCCTGGGTCACCGCGTGTTCGACTTGGCAGGTGAGCGTGCTCGTTACGCCTCGTCTGGGATTCAGTGTCTCGTAGTACCTTTTTGTTGCCAATGGCCGGAAGTGCGTACTTCATTCTTACGAATTCATCGGAGGAGGCGTACAAGTTCGAAGCCAAGAATTGCCCTAAAAATCAAGGGTTTGCGCTAGCAAAAGAAGAAACGCACATGCATTCGCAATTGAATGTCCTTGGATGTTTCAAATGAAACAAAACGTATGAAATGCGGATTTTTCCTCGTTTGGGTTTCCAATTTGGCAACAAGGCGTGCAGATTGTGCCCAAAAGCCTATGAAAAATAGGCCCTAAGTATTCTTTTGAAAAAGACGCTCCCGGCCTGCATGCGAGCGAATGAGACAAAACAGCCGGAGACGTAACAAGGTTCAAGGCATGAAGGACAAAAAATCGGAACACAGCGACATCTTGTCGGCCGGTACTGACAGCGCCGCCGCGTTTGGCTTTCCAGACAGTCGTTTCAACACGGATTTCTCTGCATCGGTCTGGCCCGAATTCATGGTCGGGCAGACGGACGCGCCGGTGCGTGTGCTGCTGGTCGACGACGATCCGCATATGCGCCAGGTCATCTCTCGCGAGCTGTTGTCGGACTTGCGTCTCGACCTCGTGGCGCAGGCGGGCAGTGTGAAAGAAGCCAAGCGAAAGATCGCGCAGCACGAGGTGGACGTCATGCTGGTGGATCTCAATCTCGGTGACGGCACCGGTTTTGATTTGATTTACTTGTTGAAGAGCAAGCAACCAAATGCGGAGTCGGTGGTGATCTCAGCCATCGAAGATGAAGCACACGCGCTTCAGGCATTTGCATTGGGCGCAACCGGGTACCTCGTCAAGAACTCATGGTTTGGCAGCTTTCCGCAAGCCGTTCTTCAAGTGGTCAACGGTGGCGCATCCATCACACCCAACCTTGCGCGAAGGCTTCTTCAGCGGCTGGACATGCGTGGCGTGGCCGCCCCTCAACCGACCAACCGTGAGCGGCTGTCTGACCGGGAGCGGGAGATTCTCAAGATGGTCGCAGCGGGTTACACCAGTGTCGAGATTGCCGAGCGGCTCTCGATCAGCGCGCAGACTGTCAACACCCACGTGCGCAACATCTATCGGAAGCTGCAGGTGAAGACGCGTGCTCAGGCCGTCACGCGCGCAGCCGATCAAGGGCTGCTGTGAGTCCGGCAAGCGAAGCATGGATCGAGGGATAGGCCGAGGTAGCGGCGCACACGCCAAATGACGTGTACCAGATTGAGGGCGTCGCTCGACGTCTGAACAAGGGGGAATGGAGGCAAGATGGGAGTCACGGTCATGCAGGAAGGCGGACAGATCCGTGCTTGATAGTGGAAAGCCCTTGCGGTGGGGCTGGGGCATCTTGTTGTTCGGTCTTGCCGTTCTGGCCCTGTGGCGCATCGGTGGAGATGACCCGGTTGTCGAGCGAACGCTGGGCCTCAGCATGGGGAGAAATGTCGGCTGGATCCTGGCCTTTGCTGCCACCAGCGTGATCGCACTCGGGTCGCTCGCGCTCGGTATGAGGACGGGCCGGGCAGACCGCCGGAACCTGGACATTTCCTTCTTCTCAATGCTGGCCATCTGGCTCGCTCTGGCCGGCTCCACCACCTGGGCTCGCTGGGCGTCTTTGTCCGATTCCATGGCATGGATATGGATCACCCATGTCTGCTACCAGCTCATCATTGGCGCTGTTTCATACCAACTGGTCTCCTCACTGACCACGCTTTCTTTCGGCGGCAGGGCGATATGGGCAGTGCAGCAGGTTGTCTGCATTTCACTGGTGAGCTGGGGGCTGCTGGGTGTCGAGCACACCGACTTGGCCTATCTGGCATGGAAGGTCGTGAATGTCGTGGTGACATCTGCCTTCTATCTGCGGCTTGGACGGGGCGTGCTCGCGGGTCATGACGGTGCTGGCTGGCTGGTGCTGGTTGGCGCCTGTGTGGCCTATGTGATCGGGACTGCTGATCTGGCCATCGCGCAGAAAGGTCTGATCCTTATTGGCATTCACCATCATCTTTTCGCCGGCTACATGCTGCTTGTGTGGCTCGTCACCTCCAACAGGATCAGTCTCGGAGGAGACGAGGAGGGCGTGGGCGATGACCACAGCCGCCTCGGGCGCGAATTTGCCAATTCGGCCTTGACGCCTTACTCGACCCCGGCCAATGCCCCGGCCTACCTGATGGCCACCAATCGGGAGCGGCGCAGAATTGCGCAGGAACTTCATGACGGTGTGGGCTCGCAGCTTGTCTCCATCATTTCTGGTCTGGATCGGACTGAGCCCGGGCACCGCGTCCTGGCGTCTTCACTGGAGCAGTGTCTGCTGGATGTCAAGATTTTGGTCGATGCCATCGATGACAGCGACGAAAGTGTGATCGATGCCTTGGGTAGGCTGCGCTACAGGGTGCAGCACTCGCTGGACCAACTCGGTATTCGACTGGTATGGGATGTGGATTTTGACGGACCACTTGAACAGATTGGCGGCGAGTTGGGGCGTCAGGTGCTTCGCATCGCCCAGGAATCGATGTCGAATGTGATGCGCCATTCGAAAGCCAGCATGGTCTGGCTGTCCTGCCACATGGACGACACCGGGCGTGCGATGGTTCTCGAAATCCGGGATGACGGCGTCGGGTTTGATCAGCGCTTGCATGCCGGCCCTTCCACGGGCAAGGGCCTGACGGGCATGCGTCGTCGTGCAGCGGGTACGGGTGGGGTTCTGGAGTTGCGCTCCCATCCGGGCAAGGGTACCAAGGTGACATTCACCATGCCCGTCTTGCCCGGGCGTTCGGGCGATCACTTGCCGCCCTCACCGCACCAGCTCTTGCAGTAGGGGGTAAATCGAGGGGGCGATGGTGGCTGTGGCAAACTTGCCCGCCATCGCTCCTTGAAAAAACCACTCATATTGCCCGGTGTTGTGGTGGCCAGCTGGCTGCTGTGACGCACGGAAAAGACCACTCTTCATGCAAGACATCGTCGCGCAACTGGCGCAAGAAATTCGCATCCAGCCCCAACAAGTCAAGGCCGCAGTCGAACTGCTCGACGGCGGAGCCACCGTCCCTTTCATTGCCCGTTATCGCAAAGAAGTCACCGGTGGCCTGGACGATACGCAGCTGCGTGAGCTGGAGTATCGGCTTGGCTACCTGCGAGAGCTGCAGGACCGCAGAGAAACCGTTATCAAGGCGATCGACGAGCAAGGCAAGCTGACAGATGCGTTGCGCCTGTCCATCGCGAAAGCGGCCACCAAACAGGAACTGGAAGACATCTATCTTCCGTTCAAGCAAAAGCGACGCACCAAGGGGCAGATTGCACGGGAATTCGGCATCGAGCCGCTGGCCGACAGGCTGTTTGGCGATCCAACGCTGGATCCACTGAGCGAGGCGGCAGCGTTTACCCGCGAGCCGGAGGTGCTCGACGACGGCAAGCCCGGAGCGGACTTCTCTACGCCTGCGGCAGTGCTCGACGGCGTGAGGGACATCCTCTCGGAGCGCTGGGCAGAGGATGCCGCACTGGTTCAGAATCTTCGTGAGTGGCTGTGGAATGAAGGCTTGTTGCGCAGCTCCCTGGTGGCTGGCAAAGACGAGAACAACCCGGATGTTGCCAAGTTTCGCGACTACTTCGATTACGACGAGCCGGTCTCCCGTGTGCCGTCGCACCGTGCGCTGGCCGTGTTTCGCGGCCGCTCACTCGAGATTCTTGATGCGAAGCTGGTGCAGCCCCAGGAGCCCGAACCCGGAAAGCCCAGTCTGGCCGAAGGGCGCATCGCCGTTCATCTGGAATGGAGCCACCAGGGCCGTGCGGCCGACGACTTGATACGAAAGTGCGTGGCCTGGACATGGCGGGTCAAGCTGAGCCTGTCCACCGAGCGCGACCTGTTCTCCCGCCTGCGTGAAAGCGCTGAAGGCGTGGCGATCAAGGTTTTCGGTGACAACCTGCGCGACCTGTTGCTGGCAGCGCCTGCCGGGCAAAAACCCGTGATGGGGCTGGACCCCGGCATCCGCACTGGCGTGAAGGTAGCGGTGGTGGATGCCACGGGCAAGCTGGTCGACACTGCAACGGTCTACCCGCACGAGCCACGCCGCGACTGGGATGGCTCACTCCATACTCTGGCGCAGTTGTGCCAGAAGCACCAGGTGGCCCTCATCGCCATCGGCAACGGGACGGCCAGCCGCGAAACCGACAAGCTGGCCGCCGACCTGATCAAACAGCTCGCACGGCTTGGGCAGGACGGCGTGCAAAAGGTGGTCGTGAGCGAGGCGGGCGCTTCGGTGTATTCCGCCAGCCAGTTCGCCAGCCAGGAGATGCCGGATGTGGATGTCAGTCTGCGCGGTGCTGCCAGTATCGCCCGTCGGTTGCAGGACCCACTGGCCGAACTCGTCAAGATCGAACCCAAGAGCATCGGCGTTGGTCAGTACCAGCACGACGTGAATCAGAGCGAGCTGGCGAGGACGCTGGATGCTGTGGTGGAGGATTGTGTGAATGGCGTGGGCGTCGACCTCAACACAGCCAGTGTGCCGCTCTTGTCCCGGGTGTCCGGGTTGAGCAGTAGCGTGGCGCGAGCCGTGGTGCGCTGGCGTGACGCCAATGGCGCCTTTCGCAATCGCCAGCAGTTGCTCGACGTGACGGGCCTGGGCGGCAAGACTTTCGAGCAGGCGGCCGGCTTTCTGCGTATCCGTGATGGGGACAATCCGCTGGACATGACCGGCGTTCACCCCGAGACCTATCCGGTGGTGGAGAAGATCATCGAGCACTCTGGCGAGAAGGTCCAGTCGCTGATGGGGCGTGCCGACATGCTCAAGACGCTGCGTCCGGAGCTTTTTGCCAACGACCAGTTTGGCGTCATCACCGTCAAGGACATTCTGGGTGAGCTGGAAAAGCCGGGCCGTGACCCGCGTCCGGATTTCAAGGTTGCCCGATTCAATGAAGGCGTGGAAGACATTGCCGACCTCCGGGAAGGCATGGTGCTGGAGGGCACCGTCAGCAACGTGGCGCAGTTCGGGGCGTTTGTGGACCTGGGGGTTCATCAGGACGGCCTTGTCCATGTGAGCCAGCTGAGCCACAAGTTTGTCAACGATGCCCGCGAGGTCGTCAAGACGGGCGACATCGTCAAAGTCAAGGTGCTGGAGGTCGATGGCGGCCGCAAGCGCATCAGTCTGACGATGAAGCTCGACGCACCGACTGGGGCTCGGCGTGAGGCTTCTGCGGGCCGGGGTGGACGCTCCGACGGGGGGCATCTGGCGGGCCGGCACAGCGGTCACAAAGGTGGCGCCGGGCGTGACGCGCCGATGGGGGCTATGGCCTCTGCCTTTGCCAAGCTTCAGGGGAATAAAAAAGGCTGACATTCCGGCCTTTTTCTCGGCTTTGCGGGGCCCTCAAGTCGACCCCGGGGCGGTCGATATGTAGGTTGTCAATGAACTTTCTGCTGACAACCTTTCATTCGCCGCATCATGGAACTCGACGCCCTGCTCAATTACCCTCGTGCCTTGCCTGCGATGCCCCGCGCGGTATCGGACCTCCTGGCCGAGATGAACAAGGATGAGCCCAGCCCGAAAAGGGTGGGGGACCTCATCAGTCGTGACCCTGCGCTGACCACTCGCGTCCTGCGCTTGTCGAATTCCGCTTTCTTTCGCGTCAGCCGCCGCATTGGCAATGCCGATGAGGCTGTGGCCATGCTGGGCATGACGCACGTGCGATCGCTGGTCATGGCCGCAGCCCTGGGGTCGAGTTTCAAGAATGTCCCCGGGATCGATCTCAAACAGTACTGGCGGTATTGCCTGCGCGTGGCCGAAGTGGCTCGGACGCTGGCTACCGTGCTGCACCAGAACGAAAGCAATGCGTTCACGGCGGGCCTGATCCATGCCATCGGCATCCTGATCATGCACATCGCCATGCCGGACGAAATGATGCCTATCGACATGGGCACGCCGGCGCTTGACCTCAATCGTGCTGCTGCCGAGTTGCGGGTCTTTGACTACAGCTACGCAGATGTGGGTGCGGGCATGGCCGAAAAATGGCAATTCCCCGCCGAGACTGTGAGCGCCCTGAGAAACCAGGTGTTCCCCTTCGAAGGCGAGAACTACGATCCGTTGGGGGGGCTGCTGCACCTGGCGTCCTGGAGGGCGCGAGCCGAAGAAATCGAAATGGACGAGCATGGCCTGGTGGCCACGTTCCCCGACATGGTCGGGCTCACGCTAGGACTGAGCCTTGACAGTGTGCTGGGCAAAGATCCCGAGGAATGGTCTTTCAGCCAGGCATTGGGTGCTTTCCTGGATTGAACCTCCGGGCAAGCGATTTGCAATCACGACTAACCAGATTCAAAGAGACAGCCATGCAACTCGAAAAGCTTCTCAAGCACCCCAATGCACTGCCCAGTGCTCCCAAGGTCATCCGCAAGCTCATGGAGACGTTCGACCAGGAGGAAGTCGACTTCAACCAGGTGGCGCGCTACATCGAATCCGACCCGGTGCTGACTGGAAAACTCCTCAAGACGGCCAATTCGGCCTTCTTCGGCTTGCACCGAAACGTGACCAGCGCACGTGAGGCACTCAATGTGCTCGGTCTGATCAAGGTCAGGGCACTGGTGATCGCTGCGGCCATGAACGACAGCTTCCATTCAGTGGCCAGTGTGAATCTCAATCAGTACTGGCGGTACAGCCTGAACTCGGCCAACCTCTCTCGCTACCTGGCGCTTCCCATCCGTATCGATGAGAATGCCGCGTTCACGGCCGGCCTCTTGCACGGTATCGGCGAACTGGTCATGCACGTCGCCATGCCCGAGCGCATGGTCGACCTGGATCAGAATGTGCCGATGCTGGACCTCAAGCGCGCCAAGGCCCAGAGGGAGATCCTGGGCTACAGCTACGCAGAGGTGGGTGCGGCACTGGCCAAGGAATGGAAATTCCCCAAGCGCATGGTGGATGCCATTGCCCACCAGGTGGCGCCGTTCGACAACGATGTGTACGAACCCATCGCCGGCGTGATTCACATCGCCTCCTGGCGTGCCCGTGCTGAAGAGCTGCACCTGGGCAGTCAGGGCCTGATCACCACCTACCCGGACCCTGTCGGACTGGTGCTTGGTATCGACCCCGACACCGTGATCGGCGAGGAAATCCCGGCCCTGACGAGGCAAGGGGCTGAATCGGAACCTGCTTAGCCATAGGGCATTCAGATTGCGAGACAATCGCAGTCGATGAAAGCGCTACGCATCTATGCGGGCCCCCGGGCCCGCCTTTTCATTGAGCACAACGGGTTGCAGCCATCGCATGTCGGTGTGGTGCCTGCCGCCGCCGGCGGCCCCAAGGGACTGATTCTCGGGCCGCTGGACCGGCTGATCTTTGGCCACTGGCTCAGCGACACATCCCACCCGGTGGACCTGGTGGGCGCCTCGATTGGCGCGTGGCGCATCGCGACCGCATGCCTGGCCGACCCGGGGCAGGCACTGGCGCAACTCGAGCGAGACTACATTGCCCAGCATCATCCGCTCCCACCGGGGCAAAAACGTCTGACGGCAGACGACATATCAGGCCGCTTCGCACAGAACCTGCGTGAGTTCTACGACAGCGAACGCATCGAACACCTTCTCAGTCACCCTCGCTACCGCCTGCACATCGTCGCCGCACGCGGCAGGCGGCTTCTGTCTCGAGATGATCGACGATGGCGGACTGCAGCCGGGTATCTGGCGGCGTTTGCAGCCAATGCCATCGGACGGCGTCATCTCGGACGGTGGATGGAGCGGGTGGTATTTTCCAGTGCTGAGGATCAGGGCCAGCCTGCCAAGCTGCCGTTCGACGCCAGCGATTTTGTCACCCACCATGTGAAGCTGGACGAAGGCAACTTCATGTCCGCACTGCAGGCCAGTTGTTCCATTCCGTTCATGTTGCGCGCAGTGGACCAGATTGCTGGTGCACCCGACGGGGCGTATTGGGATGGCGGGCTGACCGACTATCACCTCCACCTTCACTACCGAACTGCGCCTGCGTCACCGCTGGTGCTGTACCCGCACTTTCAGCAAGCGGTGGTGCCGGGTTGGCTGGACAAGATGTGGAAGCGTCGCCACGCCTATTCCCCCGCACTGCAGGACATGGTTGTGCTTGCACCGGACCCCGAGTGGGTGAGCCGGCTGCCCAATGGCAAGTTGCCCGATCGAAATGACTTCACGCGCTATGGGCAAGATGTCGAGGCGCGCATGAAAGTATGGAATGCCGCCGTCTCGGAAGCTAGGCGACTCGCCGATGAGTTTGATCAATGGTTGTCAAAGCCTGATCTTCATCAGATAGAGCCTTTGTAGGCGGAGCTTTTACATTTTGGCGCGCTGGCGTTACCAGTGGTTCACATCTGCCTGCTACATTGAAAACAGTTCATCAGATCGAACCGTCAAGGAGCAGGAATGAAGCGGATTTCTCAGGCGCTGGTCATTGGCGCGTTGGTGGGGTTTGGCAGCATGGCCAGCGCACAAGGCGTTTATGTCGAAGCTGGCTACACACCATTGAGCCTGGATGCGCGTTATGCAGGTGTTGATATTTCCAGCGACCCATCCAGCCTGCGCGGGCTGGTCGGCTACGAGCTGGGTCCCTTTGTGGCCGTGGAGGGCATGATCAGCTTTGGCGTTGCCGACGACGATATCAGCGGCAATGGCATCAGCACTGGCCTCAAAGGCGAGGTCGACAACATGTTCGGTGCCTACATCAAGCCGAAGTTTCCCGTCACGCCCGAGTTTGACCTGTTCGGTCGACTGGGCTTTGCCAGCACGAAACTGAGTGTGGCCGGTGACTCCGGAACGGAGACATCCCTCTCCTGGGGACTGGGCGCCAGCTACAAGATCAATGAACAGCTTTCCATCAACGGTGACTACATGACGTATCACGACAAGGACGACGTGACCATCGACGGGTTCACGGTTGGTGTGGGATTCCGCTTCTGACGTCAACTCCTCAAGACGTTGCCAGGGCCACCCAAGGGTGGCCCTTTTTTGTGGGGCCGGGGCGTGAGGGCGCCTCAGCCGGTGGACTGCAGGCGCATGAATCCGCCGTACTTTGTTGCCAGATGGGCCTCCGCGTTTTCCAGCATGAAGTAGCGGAAGGCCTCAGCGGCTGGGGAGAGCAGTTTGGAGAGCGTGTGAACCACGTTCCAGGCCCTGACGATGGGGGTGCCCTCAACGTCCAGGATGGAGATCAGGTGGTGTTCCAGCTCCAGCCCGATGGTGTGCAGCGACAGAAAGCTGATGCCCATGCCCGCCATGACGGCCTGCTTGATGGTTTCATTGCTGGTCATCTCCATGACCGTACGCGGCTCCAGCCGCGATTTGTCCAGAAAGTTCTCCATCGCCGCGCGAGTGCCAGAGCCCCGCTCACGCAAGATGAAACCGTAGGGCTTGAGCGACTCCACGGTCGGGTGCCCCACCTTGAGCAGCGGATGGTCGGTGGGGGCCACGAACACATGCGGATGGGCTGCAAAGGGCTCGGCACGGGTAGCCAGCTCTGTGGGGGGGCGTCCCATGATGGCAATGTCCACTTCGTTGCCGTGCAGCATCTGGACCAGCTGTGCACGGTTGCCGACAGCCAGGCGGATTTCCACCCCCTCGTGCTCGCGCTGGAACTGGGCCAGCAGGCGAGGCAGGAAGTACTTGGCTGTACTGACCATGCCAATGGTCAGGGTGCCGGTCTCCAGGTGCTGTAGCCGTGCAGCGGTGTCTTCAGCGTCCTTGAGCGTTGACAAGACCTTTCGCGCGTAGACCAGCATGTACTCGCCCGCCGTGGTCAATGAGACCTTGCGGCCACTGCGTTCAAACAGGGGCAGGCCCACATGACCCTCCAGCTCCTTGATCTGCTGGGTCACGGCGGGGGGCGTGAGGTGCAGCGCTTCCGCCGCGCGGGCAAAGCTCATGTAGCGCGCAGCTTCGCTGAAAACCCTTAGCTGGCGAAAGGTTGCGTTTTTCATTAAGCAATAGATTAACTTGAATGCAAGAAATTTTGAATTTACCTTATCTTTGATCGTTTTTAAAGTCCATGAAAGCCTCGATATCGGGCCGCATGCCACTCCGGCACTGCCAGGCCCGACCCGACAGAACGAAGGTGGAGACATATGAGCAAACTGGCCGCACTGATTTTTGATCTTGACGGTACCCTGGCGGACACCGAAAGCCTGCACCGTGCTGCGTTCAACTACGCCTTTCGGGAAGAGGGCATGGACTGGCACTGGGACGAGGCGCTCTACACGCGCTTGCTGGATATCTCGGGCGGCAAGGAGCGGATGCTGCATTACTGGCGCGAAACCCACCCGGATGTGACAGAGGTCGACGGCGGTGCGGTGGATGGTCTGATCGCCAAGCTCCACGAAATCAAGACGGCCTACTACGAGGCCAAGGTAAAGGCCGGTGAAATCAGTCTGCGACCGGGCGTGCTGGCACTGATGAATGAGGCACGGGCCAATGGTGTAGAGCTGGCCATTGCCACGACGACCTCGGCCATCAATGTGGCCGCACTGATGGGCTCTGCACTCGGTGATGCATGGCGGGATAACTTTGTGGCAGTGCGCGATGCGAGCAATGCGCCCCTGAAGAAACCGCATCCGCAGGTGTACGAGCGTGTGCTTCAGGACATCGGACTGCCGGCCCAGGTATGCATCGCGTTTGAGGACTCCTCCAACGGTCTCAAGGCAGCGACTGCGGCAGGTCTGGCAACGGTGATCACCCCTACGTCATTCACCTCGCACAACGATTTCACTGGTGCCTTGAAGGTGTTGAAAGACCTTTCGGGTGTCGGTATTGAGCAATTGCGTCAATGGCGCAGCCAGGCGGATCGTTGAGACGGTTCGGTTCATCCATCACACAGCATTCCTCGAGCCAGGCCACAAGATGATTCGCATTGCACCCTCCATTCTGTCTGCTGACTTTGCCCGTCTGGGCGAGGAAGTCCGCGCCATCGAAGCCGCCGGAGCCGATCTGGTGCATTTCGATGTCATGGACAACCACTATGTGCCCAACCTGACCATCGGACCACTGGTCTGTGAGGCCATTCGTCCGCACGTGAGCATCCCGATCGATGTCCACTTGATGGTGGAGCCGGTGGATGACTTGATTCCCATGTTTGCCAAGGCAGGCGCCAACATGATTACCTTTCACCCGGAAGCCAGCCGACATGTGGACCGGACGCTTCAGCTCATTCGGGACCATGGCTGCAAGGCTGGTCTGGTCCTCAACCCGGCCACGCCTGCGCACTGGATCGACCATGTGATGGACCGCCTGGACATGGTGTTGCTCATGAGCGTGAACCCGGGCTTCGGCGGCCAGAGGTTTATCGACGCCACGCTGCCCAAGCTGCGTGAAGTGCGTCAACGCCTGGACCAGTACAAGACCATCTCTGGCCGCGAGATATGGCTGGAAGTGGACGGTGGTGTAAAGGTGGACAACATCGGCGAAGTGGTTGCCGCCGGTGCCGACACGCTGGTCGCTGGAAGTGCTGTATTCGGTGCGCCGGACAGCGACGGTGGATACCGCACGGTGATGCAGGCGCTGCGCGCAGGTGCGGCCAAGGCTGGCTGATGGCCGGCGCGTTGACCATCGCCAGAGAAGACCAAACAAAACCACAGAGATAACCGATCACGGAGACAGGACACCATGACAACCAAGCGACGCTTTACCCTGACGCAATACCTCATTCAGGAGCGCAGGCGGTTTCCGGATGCCAGCGGCGACTTCAACGCGCTCATGCTGGACGTGGCGCTGGCCACCAAGGCGATTGCACGCAGTGTTTCTTTCGGTGAGCTGGGTGGCATGCTGGGCAACCCGTTCTCTGAAGTGGCGGAGGTGGAGGATGTGAGCACCACTGTCAATGTGCAGGGTGAAGAGCAGAAGAAGCTCGACGTGATCAGCAATGAGTATTTCATGCGTGTCACGGAGTGGGGCGGTCATCTTGCCGGGATGGCTTCCGAGGAAATGGACGACCCCTACCAGATCCCGGAGTCCTATCAGCGCGGCAAATACCTGCTGGTGTTCGACCCACTGGACGGCTCGAGCAACATCGATGTCAACGTGACCGTCGGCAGCATTTTCAGTATCTTGCGCGCGCCGCAGGATGTGATCGACAGTGGACGCGATGTGGTGGAGGCAGATTTTCTGCAGCCGGGGCGTGAGCAGGTAGCCGCAGGCTATGTGCTTTATGGGCCCACCACCATGCTGGTGCTGACGGTGGGCAATGGCGTGGACGGCTTTACCCTCGACCCCAACCTTGGCCAGTTCATGCTCACCCACCCCGACCTGAAGGTGCCTGAGAACACCCAGGAGTTCGCCATCAATGCGTCCAACGCCCGATTCTGGGAGCAGCCCATCAAACGCTATGTGGATGAGTGCCTGGCAGGCAAGACCGGTCCGCGTGAGAAGGACTTCAACATGCGCTGGATCGCCTCCATGGTGGCTGAAGCCCACCGCATCCTGATGCGCGGTGGCGTCTTCATGTATCCGCGTGACACCAAGGACCCGAGCAAGCCAGGTCGACTGCGCCTGCTGTACGAAGCCAATCCGGTCGGCTACATCATTGAGCAAGCCGGAGGCCGCGCCAGCACGGGCCGCGAACCCATGCTCGATGTGCAGCCAGAGAAACTTCATCAGCGCATCGGTCTGGTCTTTGGCTCCAAGAACGAAGTGGAGCGTATCGAACGCTACCACCGCGAGCCGCAAGAGCAGCGCGACATCAATCCGTTGTTTGCCGAGCGCTCGCTGTTCCGCGATTGAGCCGGCCGACACTGCTCCCCCTATTCGAAAAATCCCAAGCATTGACTGGAGACAAACATGTCAGAACGCCATCCCATCATTGCCATTACCGGCTCCTCTGGTGCGGGCACTTCGACAGTGACCCGTACCTTTCAGAACATCTTCCGTCGCGAGAGCATCAAGGCCGCCATCATCGAAGGCGACAGCTATCACCGATACGACCGCAAGGAAATGAAGGCCAAGGCCGCCGAGATGGAGGCAGCGGGCAACCAGCATTTCAGCCACTTTGGCGCCGACGCGAACCTGTTCGAGGAAATTGAATCACTGTTCAAGAACTACAGCCAGACGGGCGAGGGCAGGAGCCGGAAGTACCTGCACAACGCGCTGGAAGCTGAGCCCTACAAGCAGGAGCCGGGTACCTTCACACCCTGGGAAGAGCTGCCGGCTGGTACGGACATGCTCTTCTACGAAGGCCTTCACGGTGCGGTGGTCACGCCGGACGTGAACATCGCCCAATACCCCGACCTGCTCGTGGGGGTGGTGCCGGTGATCAATCTGGAGTGGATTCAGAAGCTCTGGCGCGACAAGAACATGCGTGGCTATACCGCGGAGGCGGTCACCGACACCATCCTGCGCCGCATGCCCGACTATGTGAACTACATCTGTTCGCAGTTCCAGTACACGCATGTCAACTTCCAGCGCGTGCCCATGGTGGATACGTCTGACCCGTTCATCGCGCGCGATGTGCCTACCGCTGACGAGAGCATGGTGGTGATCCGCTTTGCCAACCCCAAGGGCATCGATTTCCAGTACCTGCTGAACATGGTGCACGACTCCTACATGAGCCGTGCCAACACCATCGTTGTGCCGGGTGGAAAGATGGAGCTGGCCATGCAGCTGATCTTCACGCCCTTCATCTGGCGAATGATGGAGCGCAAAAAGCGCGCGATGTGATCGGGTTTGCGCCGCACGAAAACGGCGCGTTTCCCACCTCCTCGAGGGAAGCCAGCGAGCAGACCGGTGCAGTCGGCGCCGCTGCATTCCCGAGCCTGAATTCTCTTTCCGACCTGGACGCTGTATGAACAATCCATCTGCCGAACTCGCTCGCGAGATGGCCAATGCCATCCGCATTCTCTCCGTCGACGCCGTGGAAAAGGCCAAGTCCGGTCATCCGGGCGCACCCATGGGCATGGCGGAC
This sequence comes from Hydrogenophaga sp. 5NK40-0174, assembly GCF_040372165.1. Taxonomy (NCBI): domain Bacteria; kingdom Pseudomonadati; phylum Pseudomonadota; class Betaproteobacteria; order Burkholderiales; family Comamonadaceae; genus Hydrogenophaga; species Hydrogenophaga sp. 5NK40-0174. The sequence goes on from NZ_BAABWG010000001.1 coordinate 227,856, forward strand.
ATTGCCGAAGTCCTCTGGAACCGCCACCTCAAACACAACCCCGCCAATCCTCAGTGGCCCGACCGCGACCGCTTCGTGCTGTCCAACGGTCACGGTTCCATGTTGATTTATTCGCTGCTGCACCTTACCGGCTACGACCTGCCAATGGAGGAGATCAAGAATTTTCGCCAGCTGCACAGCAAGACGGCGGGTCACCCCGAGGTGGGCATCACGCCCGGCGTCGAGACCACGACTGGTCCACTGGGGCAGGGCATTGCCAATGCGGTTGGCATGGCACTGACCGAAAAGCTGCTGGCCGCAGAGTTCAATGAAGATGGCCACAACGTGGTGGACCACTTTACCTATGTGTTCCTGGGTGATGGCTGCATGATGGAAGGCATCAGCCACGAGGTGTGCTCTCTGGCAGGGACCCTGCGCCTGTCCAAGCTGATTGCGTTCTATGACGACAATGGCATTTCCATTGACGGACACGTGGAAGGCTGGTTTGCCGATGACACGCCCAAGCGGTTCGAAGCCTATGGCTGGCATGTGATCCCGCGTGTGGATGGCCACGACCCTGAGGCGATCGAAGCGGCCGTGCAGGAAGCCAAGCGTCAGGCCAACAAGCCAGATGGCAAGCCAGTGCTGATCTGCTGCAAGACCGTCATCGGCATGGGTTCGCCCAACAAGATGGGCACGCACGACGTGCACGGCGCTGCTCTGGGTGCCGAGGAAATCAAGGCGACACGCGAAGCTCTGAACTGGCCTCACGCGCCGTTTGTCATTCCAGACAATCTGAAGAAGGCGTGGGATGCGCGTGAAGACGGCGCTGCCAACGAGCGTGAATGGCGCCACCGCTTTGAGGCCTACCGCAGCGACTTTCCAGAGAAAGCAGCCGAGTTTGAGCGGCGTGTGGCGGGCGAACTGCCTGACCAGTTTGAGCAAACGGTTTCCTCACTGCTGGCGTCTGCAGCCAACCAGCCAGGCGCGGTGGCCACCCGTAAGGCCAGTCAGAACGCACTGGACTGCCTGGCGCCATCCATCCCGGAGATGTTTGGCGGCAGCGCCGACCTGACCGGCTCCAACCTCACCAATTTCAAGGGCTGCACGCTGGCAGGCAAGGACACCTGGGGCAATCACCTGAGCTATGGTGTGCGCGAATTCGGCATGGCCGCCATCATGAACGGCATGGCGCTGCACGGCGGCTACATCCCTTATGGCGGCACCTTCCTGACCTTCAGCGACTACTCGCGCAATGCGCTGCGCATGGCCGGTCTGATGAAGCAACGCGTGGTGCATGTGTTCACCCACGACTCCATCGGCCTGGGCGAAGATGGGCCGACGCACCAGTCGGTTGAACACGTGCCCAGCCTGCGCCTGGTTCCGCACCTGGATGTCTGGCGTCCGGCGGACAACCTCGAAACCGCAGTGGCCTGGGCCACGGCCATTGAGCGTCGCAATGGCCCTTCGGCGTTGTGCTTGTCCCGCCAGGGCTTGCCCAAGGTGTCAAGCGCTGAGCAGGTCGACGGCATTCGCCGTGGCGGCTATGTGCTCAGCCCTGCATCGGATGCGGAGATCGCCATTCTGGCCACCGGCTCTGAAGTCATGCTGGCATTGGATGCACAGAAGCTGCTCGCGGCCGACGGTATCGCTGCCCGTGTGGTGTCCATGCCCAGCACCAGCGTGTTCGACCGCCAACCGATCGAGTACCAGGACGAAGTGTTGCCGCTGGATATGCCCGCCGTGGCAGTTGAGGCCGCTCATCCCGACAGCTGGCGCAAGTATGTGGGTCGCCGTGGCGCGGTGGTCGGTATTGCTACCTACGGCGAGTCGGCACCTGCCGGCGTTCTGTACGAGCACTTTGGCATCACCGCAGGCGAAGTGGCCAATGCAGCGCGTCGCGTCCTCGGTCGCCCGATTGTGGCGAGTGCAGCAGCAACGGCAGAGGCCTGATCGATGTCTTCTTATCCCTATGACCTGGTGCTGTTCGACCTTGACGGCACCCTGATCGAAACCGCACCTGAGATTGCAGATGCATGCAACGACACCTTGCAGGCGTCCGGATTCCCTGCAGCCCCGCTGGAGACGGTCACCAGCTGGATTGGGCATGGTACCCGCGAGTTGCTGATCAAGGCCTTTGCGGACGCCATGGGCACCACAACAGATGCAATACGCAACTCTGAGGGCTTTCCTGCACTGGAGCAGACTTTTGGGCGCCACTATCTGCAGCGTTGCGGCACCCGAAGCACGCTGTATCCACAAGTTCGCGAAACCCTGGAAGCCTTGAGCGCGCAGGGCGTGAAGCTTGGGGTGGTGACCAACAAGGAAGAGCGCTATACCCGCGTGGTGATTGATGCCCACAACCTGCGCTCGGTGCTGGATGTGGTCATCAGCGGCGACTCTCTGCCCGTGAAAAAGCCCAACCCGCTGGCGATTGAGCAGTGCATCGAGCGCTTTGGAACCACGGCGGAGCGCACCATTTTCATTGGTGACTCTTCCATCGATATCGAGACCGCGCGCCGAGCTGGCATTGCGGTGTGGGCACTGCCTTATGGCTACAACATGGGCAAGCCCATTGAAGAGGCCGGGGCTGACCGAGTGATTGAAAACGTGTCGGCGTTGCTGCCGGCCAACCTGGTTTCTGCAGAAACCCCATCATCGAGAGGAGACCTTTCCACATGACCATCAAAGTCGGTATCAACGGATTTGGCCGCATTGGCCGCATGGTGTTCCGCGCAGCTGTCGCGAACTTCGAAGACATTGAAGTTGTCGGCATCAACGACTTGCTCGAGCCCGACTACCTGGCCTACATGCTCAAGTACGACAGTGTGCATGGCCGCTTCAAGGGTGAAGTCAGCGTCGACGGCAACAACCTGGTCGTCAATGGCAAGAAGATCCGCCTGACGGCAGAGCGTGACCCGGCCAACCTCAAGTGGGGCGAGATTGGTGCTGACGTCGTGATCGAATCCACCGGCATCTTCCTGACCAAGGAAGGCGCGCAAAAGCACATCGAGGCCGGTGCCAAGAAGGTCATCATGTCCGCGCCTTCCAAGGACGACACCCCCATGTTCGTCTACGGCGTGAACGACAGTACCTACGCTGGCCAGGCCATCATCTCCAACGCTTCTTGCACCACCAACTGTCTGGCCCCCGTGGCCAAGGTCCTGAACGACAAGTGGGGCATCAAGCGCGGCCTGATGACCACGGTGCACGCTGCCACCGCCACGCAAAAGACCGTTGACGGCCCGTCCAACAAAGACTGGCGCGGCGGCCGCGGCATTCTGGAGAACATCATTCCTTCGAGCACTGGCGCAGCCAAGGCAGTGGGCGTGGTGATTCCCGAGCTGAACAAGAAGCTGACCGGCATGTCCTTCCGCGTGCCAACGTCTGACGTCTCCGTGGTCGACCTGACCGTGGAGCTGAGCAAAGACGCGAGCTACGAAGAGATCTGCGCCGAAATGAAGGCCCAGAGCGAAGGCGCCATGAAGGGCGTGCTCGGCTACACCGAAGACAAAGTGGTGGCCACCGACTTCCGTGGCGAGAGCTGCACCTCGGTGTTTGACGCCGAAGCCGGTATCGCCCTGGACAAGACCTTCATCAAGGTCGTGAGCTGGTACGACAACGAGTGGGGCTACTCCAACAAGTGCCTGGAAATGACACGCGTTGTGGGCCGCTGAAGCGCCGCTCTTTTTGCAATCTGATTTCTGATTATTGAATCAAGGACATCAACATGGCTCTGATCTCTCTTCGTCAGCTGCTCGATCATGCAGCTGAAAACAACTACGGTCTGCCTGCGTTCAACGTGAACAACATGGAACAAGTGCAGGCCATCATGCAGGCCGCCGATGCTGTGAACAGCCCGGTGATCCTGCAGGGTTCCGCCGGTGCGCGTTCCTATGCCGGCGAGCCCTTCCTGCGTCACCTCATCGCCGCTGCGATCGAAATGTACCCACACATCCCTGTGTGTATGCACCAGGACCACGGCGCCACTCCAGGCGTGTGCTTTCGATCCATCCAGTCCGGCTTCTCGTCGGTGATGATGGACGGCAGCTTGCAGGCCGACGGCAAGACGCCTTCATCCTACGAGTACAACGTCGAGGTGACCCGTCAGGTCGCCGAACTCGCCCACGCTTGCGGCGTGTCGGTCGAAGGTGAGCTTGGCTGCCTGGGATCCTTGGAAACCGGCAAGGCCGGCGAGGAAGACGGCCACGGTGCAGAAGGTGAGCTGGATCACTCCCAACTGTTGACCGACCCGGACGAGGCTGCTGACTTCGTTGCCAAGACGCAAGTGGACGCCCTGGCCATCGCCATCGGTACCAGCCACGGCGCTTACAAGTTCACCCAGAAGCCAACGGGCAAGGTGTTGCGCATCGATCGCGTCAAAGAGATCCACCAGCGCATCCCCAACGTCCACCTGGTCATGCACGGTTCTTCCAGCGTGCCGGAAGACTGGCTCGCGATCATCAACCAGTACGGCGGCGACATGGGCCAGACCTATGGCGTGCCAGTGGAGGAGATCGTGGAAGGCATCAAGAATGGCGTTCGCAAGGTCAACATCGACACCGACCTGCGCATGGCCAGCACCGGCGCCATTCGAAAGTTCCTGGCCGACGACCGCAAGAACTTCGATCCACGCAAGTTCTACAAGGAAGCCACCAAGGCGATGCAAGCGATCTGCGCCAATCGCTACGAGGCTTTCGGTAGTGCCGGCATGGCCAGCAAGATCGGCAAGGTCCACAACCTGGAGGCCATGCAAAAGCGCTACGACAAGGGAGAGCTGGCAGCTCGGGTGGCCTGACGCCCCTTTGCTGTATGTCGTTGGCTTTCGCGCTGAGCCGGGTTTCGACCCGGCGGCCGACTCACTTTTCTTTGCTTCGCCAAAGAAAAGTAAGCAAAAGAAAGGCGAGCCGGATGCGTTGCCCCTGCGCTTCGCTGCGGGCACACTCCGTTGCTCGGACCGTGCGGGGTCTGCGCAAACTTGTCCGCTTCGCGGCCTTCAGACATGCGCAGCCCTTATCCGCCCAGCCCTGCGCTACTCGCCAACGCATAACGGCAATCGCAGGGGCCGATTACCCACGGACTCGGTAAACCTGGGGAAGGCTCAGCCTTCCCCAGCGCTGCTCTCGCTTTCCGTCATGCACTCCGAAAGGTCGAGCAGCGCAAGGTACAGCGCAGCAGTCTGTCCGTCGGGCAGGGCCCGACAATGCGTGTCACTTGCCACTCAAATATTCGGCAACGGCAGCCATTTCCAGCTCCGTCATTTTCTCGGCCACCGCGTGCATCACCGCGTTGTCGTTGGTACGTTCACGCTTGTTGAAGGATTTCAACTGGGTATGAATGTAGCCAGAGATCTGCGTGGCAATGCGGGGCAGGTTCGCAGCGCCTTCGCCTTGTGGTCCATGGCAGCTTGCGCAAGCGGGCACGCCACTGAATTTGTTGCCGTTCTTGTAGATGTAGGCGCCCATGGCTGCCAGCTCGGGTTCCTTCACCTCATGTTTGGTCACCGGCATGGCTTCGTAGTACTTGCCCAGGGCCAGCATGTCGTCGGAGGTCAGCTTGGCTACCATTTCGGCCATGGTCGTGCTTTTGCGTTGCCCGGATTTGAACGCCTCAAGCTGTTTGGCCACATATTCCGCGTGCTGACCGGCCAGACGAGGAAACACCTCACTGGTGGAGTCGCCGCTTTCCCCATGGCACAGGAAGCACGAGCCTCCCGCGAGCTTCTTTGCCCTGGCCATGGTTTCGTCCTGCGCCTGAGCGTTTGCGGTGGCCATCAAGGCTGCGGTGGCCACCAGGCCAATCGCGACCCAACGTTGCGACAGAGAGTGTTTCATTCCATCACCCATTACTGATATTCGGAGTTGAAAAAGGCCCCGCCTCGGCGGGGCCTCGGTAAGCAAGCAAAGCGCGCTCAGGCCAGGGTGTCAGCCCAGATGTTCTGCGCCCATGCCCACGCGTAACGGCTTTCCAGTTCGCTGGCGGCCTTGGAGATGCCCCCTGCGCCTTCAACGGGCAGCATGGTCTTCTTCTCGGCGTCGTAGCTGTGAACGCTGGCCACGTGCACCACTTCGTCAGGCGCAACGAAGCTGTAGCAGGTGTTGGCGTAGATCGGCATGCCTGGTGGCACTTTGCCCATCAGCAATGCGACCACGGCTGCAGCGCAGGTCTTGCCATGCTGGTTGGCCATGTGACCCGACTTCGGCATCTTGGGCGCACCCTGAACCGAGTCACCGAGGACATGGACATTCTTGGCGACGGTGGACTCGAAGGTGAGGAAGTCGACTTCGCACCAGCGGTCGTTGGCAGTGGCCAGGCCCGATTTGCGAGCAATGGTGCCGGCGCGCATCTGCGGGATGACGTTGGCCACGGCTGGCTTGAAGTCGTCCGCAAATTCGAACTTGAGTGTGTTGGTCGCCGCATCGACGTCCACGACCTGGTGCTTGGGGCGGTACTCGATGATGCCCTTGTAGTGCTCGTCCCAGGCCTTCATGAACAAGCCCTTCTTGGACTGGATATCGTCGTTCGCATCGAACACGATGACTTTGCTCTTGGGCTTTTCCTTCTTGAAGTAGCTGGCGATCATGCACGCACGCTCGTAAGGGCCGGGGGGGCAGCGGTACGGGGCCTTGGGGATCGAAAGTGCGTAGACGCCGCCGTCCTGCATGGACTCCAGCTGCTTGCGCAGGGCCACGGTTTGCGCGCCGGCCTTCCATGCGTGGAGCACTTTGTCCTGTGCGCCCGGCTTGTTCATGCCGGGCATGGTCTCCCACATGAAGTCGATGCCGGGGGAGACGATCAGGCGGTCATAGGGCAGGGTGCTGCCGCCGGCAAGCTTGACCATGCGCTTGTCGGCATCGATGGACTCGACCATGTCGTGCACCATCTTGACGCCGTGGCGTTTGGTCAGGTTGTCATAAGGCGTGGTGATGTCCGCAATGGTCTTGTAGCCGCCCAGGACCAGGTTGGAGATGGGGCAGGAGATGAAGGTCGGGTTGGGTTCGACCAATGTGACTTCGATGCCGTAGTCGGAGAACATGCGCACGTATTTGGCAGCCGTGGCGCCCGCGTAGCCTCCACCAATGACGACCACCTTGCCCTGGCTGCCGCCCACGGAAGCACACCCGGTGATGGTGCCCAGTCCTGCAACAGCGGAGCCAGCGGCCAGCGTCTGTACGAATTGTCGACGTTGAATCATGATCAGATCTCCTGTCCTTATTTTTTCTGAGCTGCGAAGTAGGCGGCGAGCTGGGCCAACTGCTCATCGGTGTAGCCCTTGGAGAGCTGGTGCATCACGGTGGCAGGTTTGCGACCGGTCTTGAAGTCCATCAGCTTCTCCAGCAACTCATCCTTGTCCTTGCCCGCCAAGGCCTCCATGCCCTTGAGAGCATGTCCGTCTGTGCCATGACAGTTGGCACAGGCGGCTGCCCACACGCGAACCTGGTTGACCTCGGCTTGTGCGGCACAAGCAGCGGTCAGCAAGCCTGCCAGGGCAAACCACTTCACATTTTTTTTCATCGTCATCTCCGGTGTTTGTGTGAAATCAACGCTGGTATGAGTTTTGGCCGGTTTCGCGCCTGGCGTCGCCGTGCCGAAACTCACTATCTAAACCGTAGCTAAGGAAGCTGACGCCAAACAAACATCAGTTCTTGCGAATGTTTAGATGACCGATCGTAACGTGCGCCAAATCCAAGGCTGGACCGTGAAAACCCTACTCTGGTGGGTATAAGAGGTCAGGCTGAAATGGGCTTCTGCACAGCGGTACCTGACACAGTCAGGCTTTCGGGTTTACACTAATCGGAATATTCGCAATCAATCATATAGTTGATGGCGAAATCAACAGAACGACCGTGGAGACAAGCCGTGGAAGACATGCAGGAAGTGTTCGAATCCGTTGCGCGCCATTTCAGCGTGCTCGGCGAGCCTGCCCGCTTGCGCATTCTTCACGCGCTTTGCCACGAAGAGAAGAACGTGAGCGAACTCATTGCGCTCACGGGTCTGGCGCAAGCCAACGCATCCCGACATCTTGGCCTGATGTACCAGTCCGGCGTGCTGAGTCGCCGCCGTGAAGGTACCCAGGTGTTCTATTCCGTCGCCGACCCCATGTACACCGATCTTTGCCGAATCGTCTCGGTTCAGGTCGTCAGTCGCGTGGACTCGGTGGCCGCCACGCGCGAGAGCTTTGAAGAGTTTGCGCAGGCCATGAGCAACAAACTCCCGAGCGACGTCACCGCTCCGGATTCACCTTAACCCGATATCAACCACACCAAGGACGAAGACCGTGGCCAAAGACCTGAGAGACGTGATTGGGCGTGTCGTGCATGCGCCCGAGAATTTCCTGAGTGCCGAGAAAATGGAGGAGGCCCGCAAGGCGCGCCGCAGCTTCATGGGCAAGGCACTCGCGATGGGCGCAGGCGTGGCAGCGTCTGCTGCTGCCAGCACCCGTGCGATGGCCGCCGCCGAAGGCGAAGAGTCCATCCTCAAGCTTCCCGAGCACAGCACCGGGCTGGGCAAAGGGGTGATCACCGATGCATATGGCCAGCCCAGCAAATGGGAGGCCAACCTCCAGCGCCGTCAAAGTCCGGGTCTGACCCGCGTGACCCAGGCCTCCGTGAGCTTCACGCCACTGCAGGGTCTGTTCGGCATCATCACGCCCAGCGGCTTGCACTTCGAGCGTCACCACCAGGGCTGGTGGGACATCGATCCTTCCAAGCATCGCCTCATGATCAACGGCCTGGTCAAGCGCGAACGCGTCTTCACCATGGACGACCTGATGCGCCTGCCCAGCGTCTCGCGTATCCACTTCATCGAGTGTGGTGCCAACTCTGCGCCCGAGTGGGGCAATGTGGCCCTGCCTTCTGTGCAGTACACCCACGGCATGCTCAGCTGCTCCGAGTTCACGGGTGTGCTGCTCTCCACGCTGCTCGAGATGTGCGGCATTGACAAGAAGAAGGCCAAGTTCGTGCTGGCCGAAGGTGCTGACGGCTCTTCCATGACCCGCACCATCGACATCGAACGGGCCATGGACGATGTCATCGTGGCCTGGGGCATGAATGGCGAAATGCTGCGCCCGGAGAACGGCTATCCGCTGCGACTGGTGGTGCCCGGCGTTCAGGGTGTGAGCTGGGTCAAGTACCTGCGCCGCATCGAAGTGGGCGATCAGAAGTACGCTGCCAAAGACGAGGCTGTGCACTACATCGACCACATGCCGGACGGCACCCATCGCCAGTACACCGGTGTGCAGGAATGCAAGAGCGTGATCACCACGCCTTCGGCTGGTCAGTTGCTGCTCGACAAGGGTTACTACAACGTCACTGGCCTGGCATGGTCCGGCCGCGGCACCATCAAGCGCGTCGACGTGAGCGTCGATGGCGGCCGAAACTGGCGCACAGCGCGTCTGGAGGGGCCGGTTCTTCCGAAGGCGCTGACACGTTTCAACATCGACTGGGTGTGGGACGGCAAACCCGCAGTTCTGCAGGCGCGAGCCATCGACAGCACCGGATACGTTCAACCCAAGATCAACCAACTGCGCGCCGTGCGCGGCACCAAGTCCGTCTACCACCAGAACGCCATCCAGAGCTGGCTGGTGTCGGAAAACGGTGAAGTCTCCAACGTGCAGGTGTACTGATGAAAAAAATGAATCGCAATACCCTTCGCATCCTCGCCGCCACAATCGCCTTCAGCACCGCCGGGGCATGGGCCGCAGGTCAACCCTGGGACAAGATTGGCCGAGATGCCACGCCTGCAGAAGTCAAGGCCTGGGACATCGATGTACGCCCGGACTTCAAGGGCCTTCCTCCGGGCAAGGGCACCGTCGACGATGGCGCCACAGTGTGGGAAAGCAAGTGTGCCTCCTGTCATGGCATCTTTGGCGAATCCAACGAAGTGTTCACACCCTTGATCGGGGGAACCACCGCTGACGACATCAAGCGCGGGCGTGTGAAAAACCTGGAAGAGGGCAACCGTTTCCCGCAGAAGACGACCATCATGAAGGTGGCCACCGTCTCAACGCTGTGGGACTACATCAACCGTGCCATGCCATGGAACGCGCCGAAAACCCTGAAGACCGACGAAGTCTATGCGGTGCTCGCCTACTTGCTCAACCTGGCCAACATCGTGCCGGCGGACTACGAACTGTCCGACAAGAACATCGCAGAGGTCCAGGAGCGCATGCCCAACCGCAACGGTATGGTGTTCTATGAGCCGATGTGGGTGACCAATGGCAAGGGTGATGTCAAGAACGTTGCATGCATGAAAGATTGTGAGGTGGACACCAAGATCCACTCCAGCCTGCCTGACTTTGCCCGTGACGCGCATGGCAACATCCAGATCCAGAACCGCGTGATCGGTCCGGTGCGCGGAGCAGACACCACCAAGCCGGCATCCAAGGCGCCAGCTGGTCAAAGCCCTGCTCCTGTCGTGGCGGTGGTGCCGCAAGGCGGCGCGGCGGAAGTGGACCCGAAAGCGCTACTTGACAGCAATGGCTGTACGGCGTGTCATGGTGTCAGTGCCAAGATTGTCGGCCCCGGCTTCAATGAAGTGGCCGCCAAGAACAAGGACCGCAAGGACGCGGTGGAATACCTCAAGGGCAAGATCCGAGCAGGTGGTTCTGGCGTGTACGGTGACGTCCCGATGCCTCCTCAAAGCCAGATCTCGGATGACGACGTGAAGGCCATTGCGGACTGGATCGCCGCCGGCGCCAAGTAGATTCAGTGAGTTGTCAGGAAATGAGCAGTCAGGCGCAGCAAAGTTGTTGCCTGTTTGTTCAAGAATATTAGCAATTACTCGTAAACCCGATAGTTCTTTTGATGAGGAGAACCTACGCTATGTCGATGAAAATTTTTGCGGTAGCTGGACTGGCCCTGGCGGGCTTGGGAGCAGGGCAGGCATATGCGGTTGACGCCGCTGCTGCCAAGGCACTTGCTTCCAAGAGCGCATGCCTGGCCTGCCATGCAGCGGACAAGAAACTGGTGGGCCCGTCCTACCAGGACGTCGCTGCCAAGCACAAGGGCGAGGCCGATGCCGTGACCAAGCTGACTGCCAGCATCAAGGCTGGTGGGTCTGGCAAATATGGTCCGGTGCCCATGCCTCCGCAACCCAACCTGAAAGATGACGAACTCAAGCTGCTCGCCGAGTGGATTCTCGCCGGTGCACCAGACAAGTAATCGGTAGTTGCCCGATTCAACGATCCAAATTTTCCAAGGAGTCAAACATGAATCCAAACCGTCGCGACGCAATCAAAACCACGGGTGCCTTCGCCACCCTCATTTCCCTGGGCGTGATCACCCAAAGCCAGGCACAGGCCGCTGTCGACAATGCAGCCTTCCAGGCCAAGAACCTCGATGACGCTCTCAAGGCGCTGGGCGGCACCCCTGCCACCAATGACCAGGTCACCATCGTCTCTCCCGATATTGCCGAGAACGGTGCTGTGGTGCCTGTTGGCGCAGTGAGCAATCTGCCCAAGACCACGGACATCTATTTCGTCGTCGAGAAGAACCCGTCTCCACTGTCTTGCGCTTTCGAGATCCCCGAAGGCTCCGTGGCTGATGTGCAGACCCGTCTGAAGATGGGCCAGAGCACCAACGTCTACGCCATCGTCAAGGCAGACGGCAAGCTGTACTCGGCCGTCAAGGAAACCAAAGTGACCCTGGGTGGCTGCGGCGGCTGATCGCCCGCAACAGACACCTCACCAGTCACCGATCCCATACCGACATTCAAACGATTCATTAGGAGTTCATCATGGCAAGTCCGATGCGCATCCGCGCCGCAGCCAAAGACGGCGTTACCACTGTTCGCGTGCTGATGGCACACCCCATGGAGCCAGGCACCCGCAAAGGCTCTGACGGCAACCTCATCCCTGCTCACCACATCACCGACATTGAGGCCTCCCACAACGGCAAGGCTGTGCTCAAAGGCCGTTTCAGCGGCTCCGTCTCCCAGAATCCCTTCCTGGCATTCAAGTTCAACGGCGGTGCTGGTGGAGACAAGGTGGTTGTGAAGTGGACCGACAACAAAGGCGAGTCCCGTACCGACGAAGCCACCATTTCCTGACAAACCTGTTCCCCGAGCGGCCAGCGATATCACTGGCCGCTTTGCATTCCACAGAAAACGAGGAGACTTCCAGATGAAACGCAAAGTGCTCGCGCTGGCGGCTGCGATGGTCGCGTATACCGGGGCTGCTTCTGCCCAGGGATCGACCGCCGACGCCATCGCCCAGTACCGGGAAATGCTGCAAGACGGCAACCCGGCCGAATTGTTCGAAATGCAGGGCGAGGAATTGTGGACGCAGAAACGCGGCCCCAAGAAAGCTTCGCTCGAGCAGTGTGATTTTGGCAAAGGCCCCGGCGTGCTCAAGGGTGCGTTTGTGGAAATGCCCAGGTATTTCGAGGACACAGGCAAGGTCATGGACCTGGAAACCCGCCTGATCCACTGCATGGAACAGTTGCAGGGATTTGATGCCCAGGAGTTGCTCGAGACGCCATACCGCAAGAACGAGAGCAACAACGTGATTGCGTTGGTGACCTATATCGCCACGCAGTCCAAGGACATGCCTTTCGCCGTGCCGCAAAAGGTGCAGCAGGAAAAGGACATGTACGAAGTCGGCAAGCGCCTGTTCTTCCAGCGCAGCGGCCCGCACGATTTTTCCTGCGCCACCTGCCATGGCCAGGATGGCAAGCGGATTCGCCTCCAGGATCTGCCCAATCTCACGGTCAACCCAGGCGATGCCACAGGTTTCGCGGCCTGGCCTGCCTACCGGGTCTCCAATGCCCAGTTGTGGACCATGCAAAAACGTCTGAACGACTGCTATCGTCAGCAGCGCTTCCCGGAGCCCAAGTTTGGCAGTGATGCCACGATCGCTCTGAGCGTGTACATGGGTGTCAATGCCGAGGGTGCCAAGTCTGGCGTTCCGGCCATCAAGCGCTGATCGCAGCAGGAGACTAACAACATGACCAAGACAAAAATTGCAAGCTGGCTGGCCATGCCTGTTGCCGCTGCAGCACTGGCAGCCTGTACCGTGGGTGGGGGCTCTGCAGCTGCAGGCACCGACTACGATGCCATGACCGCCAAGGTGGCCAAGGAATCGTTCCAGGACAAGGGCATCGCCAAGGTTGAGCGCCTCAAGCAGGACGAGGCCAACCGCCTTTGCTCTGCGGCCGATGTGGCCGGCAAGCCGCTCGACGAAAGCAGTGCCAAGATGCTGGAGGCGGCACAGATGAAGACCATTCAGTGGCCTTCAGACGGCAAGTTCCTGGGCAACTGGGAAGCCGGTGAAGAAGTGGCTCAAAGCGGCAAGGGCGAGACCTGGCGTGACAAGGCCGGTGATGTCAATGGTGGCAACTGCTACAACTGCCACCAGTTGACCAAGGAAGAGATTTCCTTCGGCACGATCGGCCCAAGCCTCTACAACTACGGCAAGCTGCGAGGCGTCACTGACCCGAACAGCGCTGCGGCCCAGGAAGTGGTCAAGTACACCTGGGGCAAGTTGTACAACGCGCGTGCCTACAGTGCCTGTTCACTCATGCCGCGATTTGGCCACAATGGCATTCTGAAAGAACAGCAGCTCAAGGACATCATGGCCTTGTTGCTCGATCCCAAGTCGCCAGTGAACCAGTAAATGTGAGATCGCCGTCGCCAGGCCTGGGTGCCCGGTGACGCTTGGCATCCACCCGGGCTCTTGTTCGACACACGATCAGGGCACGGGCCGGATGCCAAAAAAATCGTTCAAATATCAGTAATCAATTGTTGAGGAATGCATATGAGCTTCAGTCGTCGTGAGTTCCTGCAGGTATTGGCCGTCGCAAGCGCGGGTGGCATGGCGCTGACCCACCAGGATGTGCTGGCGGGCAAGCCAGGCGCAGCCGCGAAGATGTACGACCTGCCCAAGTTTGGCAATGTCAGTTTTCTTCATTTCACCGACTGCCATGCTCAGCTGCTTCCCATCTATTTCCGCGAGCCCAGCGTGAACCTGGGCATCGGAGAGGCAGTTGGCCGCCCGCCGCACCTCGTGGGCGAGACCCTGCTCAAGCACTACAAGATCGATCCAGGATCGCACCAGGCACACGCCTTCACTTACCTGAACTTCGAGCAGGCGGCCAAGACCTATGGCAAGGTCGGTGGATTTGCGCACCTGGCCACTTTGGTCAAAATGCTCAAGGCCAGCCGCCCACACGCCATGCTGCTCGACGGTGGCGATACGTGGCAAGGCTCGGCCACTGCGCTGTGGACCAATGGCCAGGACATGGTCGACGCCTGCAAACTGCTGGGTGTGGATGCCATGTGCCCTCACTGGGAATTCACCCTCGGCGAGGAGCGCGTCCAGGAAATCATCAAGAAGGACTTTGCCGGCAAGCTTGAATTCCTGGCTCAGAACGTCAAGACCAACGATTTCGGTGACCCGGTGTTCAAGCCATACGTCATCCGCGAGATGAACGGGGTACCGGTGGCCGTCATCGGTCAGGCCTTCCCCTACACCCCCATCGCCAACCCGCGCCACATGGTGCCCAACTGGAGCTTTGGTATCCAGGACGAGAATATGCAGGCTGTGGTGGACGAAGCCCGCAGCAAGGGCGCCCAGGCCGTCGTCGTGCTCTCGCACAACGGCATGGATGTGGACATCAAGATGGCGTCTCGCGTGACCGGTATCGATGCGATCATGGGTGGCCACACCCACGACGGCATGCCTGCACCCGTGGTGGTCAAGAATGCCAATGGTCAGACACTGGTGACCAACGCCGGCTCCAACGGCAAGTTCCTCGGTGTGCTTGACTTTGACGTGCGCGACGGCAAGGTGCAGGACTTCCGCTACAAGCTGCTGCCCGTGTTTGCCAACCTGCTCGATGCCGACAAGGACATGTCTGCCTACATCGAGAAAGTGCGCGAGCCTTACAAGGCCAAACTGGACGAGAAGCTCGCCGTCAGCGAAGGCCTGCTGTATCGCCGCGGCAACTTCAATGGGTCATGGGACCAGCTCATTGTTGACGCGCTCATGGAAGTCAAGGGCGCCGATCTGGCCTTCTCGCCCGGCTTCCGCTGGGGAACCACGCTGCTACCGGGCGACGCCATCACGCGTGAACTCATGATGGACCAGATCGCCATCACCTATCCCACCAGCACGCTCACCGAAATGAAAGGCTCGATGATCAAGACCGTGCTGGAAGACGTGTGCGACAACCTGTTCAACCCCGATCCGTACTACCAGCAAGGTGGTGACATGGTCCGCGTCGGCGGCTTGCAGTACACCTGTGACCCCCTGGCCGATTCCGGCAAACGCATCAGCAACATGTCGTTGGCCGGCAAGCAGATCGAAGCCGACAAGACCTACAAGGTGGCTGGCTGGGCTCCGGTGGCACCGGATGCCAAGGGTGAGCCAATCTGGGATGTGATGGAGGCGTTTTTCAAGAACCACAAGACCATCGCTCCGCGCAAGATCAACACGCCCAAGCTTGTCGGCATGGCCGGCAATCCTGGCATGGCGGATTGATCGTCAATGCTTTGAGACCTTGATATCGTTTTAGGGCTGTTGTCTCCAGCTGAACCCACCGCGTGCTTTGCTGTGCGGTGGGTATTTTTTTGTTCCGACTTTTTTTTGCGCCTTGGACCCTCACATGACCTCTCCAGCCCTTTTGCGTTTTCGCTTGTTGGCCAGTATCGCCTTGGTCCTGGTCAGCACATTTTTCGCCATGGCGCCTGCGGTGGCGGCAGAAAACCCCGCTGTCGAGGAGATGGCGGGCTACCTGGACTTTGTCGACTACCAGGGCGGCGTCATGCTGGTGCAGCAGATTCCAGATGAGGAGTGGAAGAACTTCGTTCTGATCGATACCCGCGACGCAGGCCAGTACGGCAAAGGCCATATTCCCGGTGCCATCAACATCGAGTGGAGGAGGGTGCTGGCTGAGCGAGAGAAGATCCCCACGGACAAGCCTGTGCTCGTGTATTGCAACACCGGCAGCCTCTCGGGGCAGGCAGGGTTTGCCTTGCGTGTAGCCGGTTATGAGAACGTTCGCATTTTGCAAGGTGGCTACAACGCCTGGCTCAAGGCGCGTGGTGAAGCACCTGTTGTAGAACAGTGATACTCTTTCGCTGCACGGGTCCGCCGGGGAACATGGTGGATGGTGGTTAGCTAGAACGCTCAGCTCTTACAAGGGGAGGAAGGCAATGCAGCGGAGAATATTGTTGTGCGGTTTGCTGACCGCCATGGCAACTGCGATGGTGGCTTGCGGTGGCAGTGACGAGCCCATTGAGGGCAGAGCAGACGGTCTCTACCGAGCCTTTGACGTGCTCACCGGTGGGCATGTCGCTGCCGAAGTTCGTGCCATCGTTGGCAGCGCCCCAGATCGCACCGAGTCAACAGGGACTGTTGGCACAACGCTTTGGGTTTGGGAACGCGAAAAAAATACATATCGCCACACCACCTTGATCGTGCTGATGGGCGATACGGACGGCCTGTTGCGCAAGAGCATCAGCGGCTATGACGGTAGCGAAACCCAAAGCTATCAGTAGGAAATTCGGGGCTTGAGAGCGCAGTATTCGCTCTCGGAGAGCGCAAGGTTCTGAATAAGTTCCTTGCAAAGAAGAAAGAATTTTTTCCCTCGCGTGAGATCGTGTTAAATTTCACGGCAACAAATGAATTGGTAACAAGCAAGCCCTTGAGGGAGGGAACGAAGGCAGTCACAGAGAAGGTGGCTGCCGGGTTGGTTAAATACCTGTTTTCTAGGCCGTTTCGGTCAGTTGACGCTGTGCGTCCCATTGGGATGCGTGATTAGCCAAGTCAGAACTGCTAGTCTGGCCACGCAGGTATCAAGCTTCTCAATCTCCCCTTTTAGCTGCGGCTGTTCCTTTGTCTTGCGTTTGTTGCGCTTAGACAGGACGCTAGGTTGCCTGCTGTTTGTTCGGTTTTTGTCTTGTTGTGCCAGCGAAGCGGTGGCGGCGCTGGTTGGATGCTCAAAGCAAAGCAATGCAGAGCAAAGCGAATCAAAGCAGGAGAAGAGGGTGAAGATGGCAACCATGAAGCACGAGGGCGAGATGGAGGGTGGCGCGCCGCAGGCATTGATGTTTCGCATGCTGCTTTTGAGATTGTGATTTCGTTTTTTTGTTGAGTTGTTGTGAGTTACCAGCGGGGATGAACCGTCCATCTTCTTGGGAGTGACGATCAAGCTGGTGCCATTGAAGAGACTTTGAGGGAGGAAGGATAAATGTTGAATCTAGTCAGAGAACGTACCAGTGGCGTAGCTTGGGCACGACTCAGCGCAATGGTTTCCGGTGTTATTTGTGCGGCTTTGCTGTCTCCAGTGGCATACGCGGGGAATTACGCACCTACGGTCAGCATGACCGGACCGTCCAATGGCGCCAAATACACGGCGCCAGCCACCATCTATTTGAGTGCTTCTGCTTCCGACCGGGACGGATCCATCAAGAAGGTGGTCTTCTATGTCAATGGGGGCGCACGTGCTTCGGACTATGGTGCACCGTACAAGTACACGCTGAAGAATGTCGCAGCGGGGACCTACACGCTGAAGGCGACCGCGACCGATAATCAAAACAAGACGGCGGGCAGTGCGTCCATCACGGTGACAGTGGTGGCACCCACCCCGCCCGAGCCCGATCCAACACCTGATCCAGATCCAAATCCAACAGACCCTGGAACGACGCCTGCGGTGTCATTGAAACCAGGGGGCATCATGTCGAAGCTCGATGTCTCCCCAACTGGCGCCGCGAAGTACAGTGTGCCTATTTCGGTTCCGCCGGGGGTTTTGGGCCTTACACCGAGGATTTCATTGGACTACGACAGTCACAGCCGTACAGGGCTGCTGGGGAAAGGGTGGAACATGTCCGGTGTTTCGGCGATTTCGCGCTGCGCGAAGTCTCTTGCTATCGACGGAGTTCGAGAGCAAATCCAGTACAACCAGCAGGATGAGTTTTGTTTGGATGGCATTCGATTGGAGCTAGTCTCAGGCTCTCATGGCGAGGATGGAGCGGAGTACCGTTTGCAGCACGACGTTTTTTCGCGAGTTGTAGCCAATGGTGCAGCCGCAGGAGATCCGACAAACGGCCCAGAGAGCTTTACCGTTCAAACCAAAAATGGGCTTCTTCTGCAATATGGCGGCAGCGATGACTCCCGTATTGAGATGCCGGGTGTGTCAGTCGTGCGCGTGTGGGCAGCAACAGAAGTGCAAGACGTTAAGGGCAACAGTTTGGCCTATACCTATGAGGAGGACAATTCCGAAGGCGCGTGGCGCTTGTTGAGTGCCGAGTATGCAGGTGGTCGCGTGTTGTTCTCATATGAGCCACGACCAGACGAGTCAGTCGCCTATCACGCAGGCTATCGATTCTCAAACCCAGTGCGCCTCAAGCAGGTCTCGGTCGAGGTCGATGGACACCTTGTCAACAAATTGACTCTCGGGTACTCAAGTGAGTCGACTCCGAACGGTTCTATGCTGTCAAGTATGCAGCAGTGTGACGCATCGGGTGTCTGCTTTCGTCCAACGACCTATGAGTGGACTGATCCCGGAACCCGAGCATTCAATAATGGATTCTGGGGAGGGCATGGTGACGGTGTTGCTTACAGTCAAGTCGTGGACATGAATGGTGATGGCCGCAAAGACCTCATCGGGTATATGTCCTCGGATGATTGGCACGTTTGCCTCTCTCAGGGTTCAACTTTCTACAGCTGTCAGAGACACAGTGGGCCGTCAGGTATCCCACAGGTGGTGGGAGACATCAACGGCGATGGCCGCACCGACGCTGCTTACTATCCCGTCGAGGGAAAGTCCACCTGGCACATATGTTACGCAGTAGGTTGGGACTGGAATTGCGCCTTCATGTCCATGGGGTGGAGCAGTTGGAACGGAAAAACAGTTTCAGGCGACTTTAACGGTGACGGTCGCACCGATATGATGGCTTACAAGGGGAGCTCTCTTTGGCATGTTTGTCTGAGTAAGGGCAGTTCGTTCTCTTGCTCTCAGTGGTCGGGTCATGGGGGCGGTGCTAGTGGCAACCTTTCGGGGGATTTCAATGGTGACGGACGAGACGATATCGCCACATACAACAGTGGGTTGTCAAAGTGGAACGTCTGTTTGTCTACAGGAAGCAACTTTAGTTGCTCCTATCAGCAAGCGAATTACGGTGATTCCAAGCTGACTCTATCTGGAGACTTCAATGGCGATGGCTTGAGTGATATTGCCAGCTATAACTCTAGTCTCGATAAATGGAACCTTTGCCACTCCAACGGAGTCGGGTTCAACTGTGCTTACCAGGCAGCAACGTCAAAGACAGCGTCTGCAAACAAGACAGGAGACTTCAATGGAGATGGCAAAACTGACTTGGCTGCACTTGTCAGTGGAACCACGTGGGAGGTGTGTCTGTCCACTGGAGACGGATTTTCCTGCAATCTATGGGTGACCGGGTCGGGGGATGTCAATAACGCATTCATCGGCGACTACAACGGTGACGGCATTGACGACATGTTGGCCTTCTACAGTGGGACCAATTGGAAGGCGTCTCTCTCAAACGCTCGACATGCGCGTCGTTTGAATAGCATCTCCCAAGAAGGCAAAGTCGCTTCAATTGCATATGCCAGCTTATCTGGCGCCAATGCTTCGGCAGTCTATGCCAAAGGTGCGAGCCTGACCTATCCGCGCATGGCAGTTCAAGCTCCTCTGTCTGTCGTCCAAAAAATAAGTGCGCCCAACGGTGCCGGAGGAACGAGTTCAAGCTCCTATATGTACGGTGGTTTTGCAATGGAACACCAAAGTGACCCTGGAAAGGGGCTTGGAACCTTGGGGTTCCGCTGGTCACAGGAGACAGACGACGCTACCGGGATTCAGAGTGCTCGAACCTATAGCCAAGAATGGCCGTATGTGGGGCGAGTGCTTGTAGAGGAGACCCGAAAAGCAGGCGCGGGTAATGCGGGCGTGCTGAAGCGCGCAACAACGACTCTGGCGTGCGTTCAGACCACAGGGGCTGAACAGAATCAGCCATGTCCTGCTTCGCCTGAGCCTGGGGTGACGGGCTTTATCTACCCGAGCGAGGTGGTGATAGAGAGTTGGGACCTTAACGGTGCGGCCATGCCCGTTGTCAAAGCAAGCAGTGTATTGGCGGGCACGCCGGATCAGGCCGGCGGGGTACGCCAGTTTGGCGACACGACCAGTGCGGTGGTGGAGATCTACCAAGGTGGTGTGCTCAAGAGTCGCAAGAGTACCAGCAACGAGTACTTTCCGTCGCAGAGCACGGGTGGACAGTGGAAGCTGGGCCGGCTGAAGAAAGCCACCGTGACCAGCACGCAGTATTGATCACCAAGAACACCCCGGAGGGAGAGAATCCGATGTTGAAACTGAACCGAGCGTTGAACTGGGTGGGGGCTGGCGTGCTGATGCTGGCCACGGCGGGAGTGGCGCATGCGCAGGTGAGCACCATCACGCGCACGAGCAGCTTTGAGTACGATGCAGATGGCCTGCTGCAAAAGGAAGTGGTGGAGCCGGACAGTGCGCAGCACTGCCTGCAAACCACGTACGCCTACGACGGCTATGGCAACCGGGTGAGCAGCAGCAGCAGTGCTTGCGCCGGTGCCACGGGCCACGCGGTGGCCAGTGCAGCGGTGGCGCGCACGGCCAGTGCGCAGTACCAGGCACAGACAGTGAGCATCGATGGGCAGAGCTACAGCTCGCCTGCAGGTCTGTTCATGACAGAGCGGTCAAATGCGTTGGGCCACGCTGAGCAGCGCGAGTACGACCCCCGCTCTGGCCGGATGACCAAACTTGTTGGGCCCAATACCGGCGTGACGCGTTGGGCATATGATGGTTTTGGTCGGGTCACGCACGAATACCGCGCTGACGGCACGCAAACGGTCAAGTCTTACCACCTGTGCGCAGTAGAAGGCCAACCACGCGATCCAGTGTGCCCGCAGACAGTAGGAAAAGACCTATTTCAGCACACGGTGGATTGGTACAGTTCGACGGCAGATTTGGATGCCAACGGTGTGCCTTCTTCAGTCACAGTATTGGCCTTCTTCGACACGCTTGGCCGCAAGGTGAGAGTCCAGAGTCAATCTCTGGATGGCCAAGCAGTGGTGCAGGACCTGGTATTCGATGAGCTCGGCAGAACCCACGCCAGCTCCGTGGCCTACCTTCGAGACAGTGGGCAGCCCTTTTGGACGACGCTTGAGTACGATCTGGTGGGCCGGGTCATCCAAGAATCGATGCCTGATGGTCATGGCGGTACAGTGCACGAGACCACGAGCTACGATGGCCTGAGCGTGACTCAGGTCAATGCCAAGGGTCAAAGCAAAACCACCATGCGCAACGCAATGGGGCAGGTCGAGTTTGTGATCGATGCCCTGGGCAGCAAAACGGACTATGCCTATAACGCACAAGGTCGTTTGATCGAGACACAGGCAGCGGGCATTGTGAGTCGAATGTCCTATGACGTTCACGGCAACAAGACGATGCTCCAAGATCCGTCGATGGGGCGGCATGACTATGCTTACAACGTCTTTGGTGAGCTCGTTTGGAAAAAGGACAGTCTCGGACAAGAGACGAGCGTGTCTTATGACGTCTTGGGTCGGAGGGTGCAGCGCAACGAAGCCGACTTGGTCTCCAACTGGTACTTCGATAAAAAGTCGGATGGAACAGCTTGTGGATCGGGTATTGGCAAGCTTTGCGAAGCGACGGCAGACAATGGCTACCAACGTACACATTCTTATGATGCCTTGGGGCGCCTGACCGCGACAGCGACAACGCTTGACAATGCTGCGGCGCCTGCCGCAATGTCCTGGGCGTACGACAGCGTGACGGGCCGCGTGAGCAGCAAGACCTGGCCTACCGGGTACAAAGCCACGTTCGAATACACGAGCGAAGGGGGTGGAGCCACCCCCGGCTTCCTGTACAGGGTCAAAGGGATTGAGACAAGCGGCGCTGTCAATGCAAGTCTCCAAGTCCTGGCGCGCGACGAATCGGGTCGCATCAAAGAGTATGTGACAGGCAACGGCGTGGTCACGGCCAAGAGCCGCAACGCTGAGACGGGTTGGCTCGAGGGTGTGGCGGGTAGTTCCGGTGTCGCCGGCGAAAGTCTGTTTGATCGTCAGTACACCTATGACGAGCTGGGCAACGTGTTGACGCGGGTGGAGGGCCACGGAGGTGTGAGCGAGAGCTTTGCTTACGACTCGGTCAATCGCCTGTCCATGTATACCGCCGTCGGAGGAGGGCTGGATTCGGGAGCGACATCGATCCAGGTTCTCTATGACGCCATCGGTAACATCAAGTTCAAAAGCGACGTAGGTTACTTTCACTACGACGGACAAAGGCCACAGCGGTTGAATGCCGTTACCACTGCACCATCGGCGAATTGGAGTGCCATGGGATCGGTGATGGTGGCCAATACTGGCACCAAAGCGCTGGCCTATGCCTTTGACGATTTTGGTGGCAATGCGCGAAGCATCGAACAGGCTTCTGGCGGCAGCCTGCCCATGGGCAACGGCAACCTGGCCTATACCGTCAGTCAGGACAACGCAAGTGGGGCACACACGGTTCGTTGGGAGACCTACACCGGGTTCAATAAGATTGCCCAGATTCAGTTTGGCAATGTCAGCGACCCTCAAGACCCGACGGCAGCGGTCGCTGAGCGGACGATGAGCTATGTGTATGGGCCTGAGCATCAGCGCATTCGCCAGACCATCGCTTTGGGGCAAAACGCACCGTCGCACATGGAAGCAGGAACGACCTGGTATCTCAATGGCACGGGAGGACAGTTCCTGAACTATGAAAAGCGAGTGCTTGGTAGCGGGCTGGTTGAACACCAACACTATCTGGTTGCCGAGGGAATCTCGTTTGCCATTCATACCAAACGAGAAGGGGTGCTTGGAGGCAAGCCCGAGAGCTCGGTAGGTTACCTGCACCAAGACGGTTTGGGCAGTCTCATCGCAGTGACAGACGCCTCTGGTGCGGTGACCGAACGCCCAGCTTACGACCCGTGGGGCAAGCGACGTCATACCAATGGCCTGCCCGATGTGAATGCTCAGCTGTTTGGTGACCTGACTGATCGAGGCTTCACCATGCATGAGCACATGGATGAGGTGGGCACCATCAACATGAACGGCCGGATATACGATCCGCTGGTTGCCCGGTTTGTGAGTGCTGACCCTAACGTTCAGGCGCCGTTTGAACTGCAAAGTTTCAACCGATACGCCTACGTTTGGAACAACCCGCTGACCAAGACGGACCCTTCAGGGTTCTTCATGAGTGGAGAGAGCGACTCCACCAGTAATGTCTCCGGTGGCGGGAGTACCGGGAGCGGCGGATATACCATAGGTGGGGGCTTTAGCGGTTTCGGGCAGCACACTTGGGGCAGTTCTGCTGGCAATGGCCTGCACTGGGGACCTGGCCCGGTGCATTCGAGTGACACTAGCGGGTACACGGGTACGACCTACGGGTACCCCAACGGATTGTCCCCAATGGACCACTATTCCATCGGGTCTGAAGATCCGCGGACGCCTGTCAATGGTGATGGTGGTGGTGCAGGGGCCGGTTTTGGAAGTGTAGCTTCAGCAGGTGGAGCAGCTGACGCAGGAACGTTTACTGGACCGGTTGTAGGCGCCGTAGCCGGATCGATGACCTTGACACGCCCAGCTCCTGTGACGCTTCCTAGGGTGCCTACTGTGAGGATTCCTCCAGCCGTTTTGCAGGGGGTATTGAGGGTTGTGCTGACGTATCCCCCGGTGCAAATTGGTATCTTCTTGTTGGCTACCCCAAGGAATGCAAACCAAGAACGGATGCACGCTGAAGCGCAAAGAGCTATCGCGGAACGTCAAGCTACTCCAGTCACAATGGCAGAGAGTGCCGAAGCGTCGGATTCACTTAATAGCAATCCTGCAGACTCGGTGGGTTCGACTTCCGGTGACGAGGCAGACAGTGAAAGCGGCCAAGGAGACCGAACTCCAGCCCCGTTTCTTCCAAATGACCCCTATTCACCAGAAGAGGTTGGGCGTCGGCAGAGTGGTACGCGAGAGCAGGAGGGAGCACGCAGCTTGGATCCTGACTCCATAATCCCTGATAGGGGTCCAGGCAGAGACTTGGGTGGACATGATGCACGCGGGAGAACACCTCATGAAACCGGCGAGCGAAACGTAAATAGTAACGAAGAGCATTCGCGGCGACCAAAGGGGAACCCAAATGGAAAACCAAGACGTTGATGGAAGCATGGGCCAGTGCAGTTGGTCGATCACTGCGTCTAGCGGTAGAGGGCAAATTGTGTGCCGCGCTGCTTCGCGGGCGAGTTCAGTTGACGCTTTGGTTTGTTCTGTTGATGTTGAGGGAATCGCATGGCAGCGAGGCCTTGCATTGTCCGAAGCGTCATTGACGACAGATTTTCGAGTTGAGCTATCTCAAGTCGTTATCCAGGTCGATTTGCTCAGAGCACTGCGCCATCGCCTCTTGGAATGGCATACCAATCCGGCTGAGTTCACATGTGACCTTTGCGACACAACCGTGACCGATCAGCGTCTAACAGCATCGATTGGGCGGGATGAGGGTTTGATCTACACAGCAGGCAAACCAGCGTTTATTCTGACGTACGCCTGTGGTGCATCTATGTTCGGGCGATGGGCTTTTGTTGTTGATCAATCTTGCATCCGACTTTGTGCGGAAAGCCTTGGTCAATTCATTCGAGATGAATAGGGGCAAACAGCGCAAGAGGGGGGCGCATTCGTGGTCTACCGCCGGAGGCCAGTGATCCGACTGTCAGGTTGAAGATTGAGGACGGGTGGTTTTTACCTCTAGAGTGAGAGGTAGGGGGTGTTCAATGTTCGGGTTTCACCTTGCTAAGAGGAAAGAGTTTTTTCACTCCCGTGAGATCGTGTTAAATTTCACGCGAACAAATGAATTGGTAACAAGCAAGCCCTTGAGGGAGGGAACGAAGACAGTCACAGAGAAAGTGGCTGCCGGGTTGGTTAAGTACCTGTGTGGTGGTCGAGTTTTGTGGCTGGCGGACCAAGGCGAGCAATTTTTGTGGCTCGCATCGTCCCAGGCTCAAACAGCGAATCGATTCGCTCAGCAAGCAGGTATCTCACTTCTCATTCTCCCTTTTTGTATCGGCTGAACTTGCGTCAAACGAGTGTCGGCGCAGGCGTGGCCTTGGCTTGCCTGCGGTTGTGTGGGTTTTGCCGTGTTTTGCTGGTGATGCTAGGGCAGCGCTGGCCGATGGCTTTGAACAATGCAGGAGAAGAGAGGGTGAAGATGAAAGTGTCGATGAAGAAGCACGAGGGCGAAGTCGTGTTGGAGGGCGGCGCGTCGCAGGCGCGTTGGTGGCACAACGTTTGTGTGGTCGTTCTTGCCATCGGAGCAAGTACAGGTATTTCTCCTGCGTTTTCGCAGACGGTCACTCCGGGATATCTCGAGGGTACATTTGATGTTTCGGCTAGCGGCGCCGCGAACTTCAGTGTGCCTGTCCCGGTTCCTCCTGGAATCCTTGGGTTGACGCCGAAGTTCGCGTTGACGTATAGCAGTCAGCGTCGCCTTGGCGTGTTGGGGCAAGGGTGGGAAATGGGCGGACTGTCGGGCATCCGGCGCTGCGCCCAAAACCTGGTGAATGACGGTGTGCGTCGCGCGGTTCACTACGACCAGCAGGACAAGTTGTGCATGGACGGCCAGCGTCTGGAACTCGTCACAGGCACCTACGGCGCAGCAGGCAGCGAGTACCGGCTGCAAAGCGACAGTTTCTCTCGGATCGTGGCCAACGGCGCGGCCGCAGGCAGTGCGGCCAACGGGCCCGAAAGCTTCACGGTACAGACCAAGAATGGTCTGACGCTTCAATACGGCAGCAGCAGCGATTCCCGCATGGAGCTGCCAGGTGTCGCGGTTGTTCACACCTGGGCGCTCAAGCAGGTGCAAGACGTCAAAGGCAACGCGCTGAGCTACAGCTACTCCGAAGACAACGCCAAAGGGGCTTGGCGCATTGCTTCGGCCTCGTATGCGGGCAACAGCGTTGAGTTCAGCTATGAAGATCGCCCAGACGCGCCGGTGCTTTACAGGCAGGGTTACAAATTTGAAACCCCGTTGCGGCTCAAAGAGATCGTCACCAAAGTGGGTGCGAACGTGCTGCACAGACTCAAGGTGAGCTACTCGGACGAGTCCAACGTGCGCGGCTCGCTGGTTTCTTCGCTGCAGCAATGTGACAGCTCCAATGTGTGTTTAACTCCAACTCAATTCGAATGGACAGACCGAGGCACACGGTCGTTCAGCAACGGTTACTGGAACGCGCACGGCGGTGGCGCCAACAGCAACCTGGTGATGGACATGAACGGCGACGGCCGCTCAGACCTGGTGGGCTACCGTGGTGGCAATGATTGGGATGTTTGCCTCTCGACGGGCAGTGCATTCAAGAGGTGCCAGATCCAAAGCGGGCCCGCAGGCGCTCCCCAAGTCATAGGCGACATCAACGGAGACGGCAAGACCGATGCGGCATACTATTCGGGCGATGGCAGCAGCAACTGGCAAGTGTGCTATTCGGACGGCATTGGTTGGAACTGCGGCTCAAAGGCGGTCGGCTACAGCGTGTGGGATGACAAGACCGTCTCAGGCGACTTTGACGGCGACGGCCGCACCGACATGATGTCGCACAAGGGAGACGGCAAGTGGCACGTGTGTCTCAGCCGCGGCAGCAGCTTCAGTTGCAGCCAATGGACCGGCCACAAGGGCGGCGCCAAATACAACATTTCCGGCGACTTCAACGGCGACGGCTTGGCCGACATTGCCGCCTACAACAGCACACAGGACAAATGGAACGTGTGCGTCTCCACCGGCAGCAACTTCAGTTGCTCCTTCATGGCCGCCACGCACGGACAAGCCAAATACAACACCAGTGGCGACTTCAATGGCGACGGACTCAGCGACATTGCGGGCTACAACTCTGGCCAGGACAAGTGGAATGTGTGCTTCTCCACCGGTAAGGGTTTCACTTGCGAGTTCCAGAGTGCAACCAACAAGCCAGTGGCCGAGAACAAGACGGGCGACTTCAATGGCGATGGCCTGACCGATCTGGCCACGCACACCAGCGGTACCAGCTGGAACATCTGTCTGGCAGATGGCACGCGTTTCTGGTGCAGCACCTGGGTGGCCAATGGCGACTTCGATAACGCCTTTGTGGGCGACTACAACGGCGACGGCATTGACGACATGGCCTCGTTTGCGAGTGGCACCAACTGGCGCGTGGCGGTCTCGGACACAGACCACCTGCGTCGCGTCAAACGCTTTGTGCAAGGCCAGAACACCACCGAGCTGCTCTACCTGAGCCTCTCGGGCGTCTACGCAGACAACTTCTACTACAAAGGCAGCAGTGAGGTGTATCCGCGGGCTGATTTGCAAACACCCCTGCAGGTAGTGAGACACGTTAAGTCCAGTGACGGAGTCGGCGGAATGAGTAAGTCTCTGTATAGCTACGGCGGGCTTCGCTTCGAACACGCCAGCGGGGCGGGTAAGGGGCTTGGTGGGTTGGGCTTTCGCTGGACCAAAGTGCTCAATGAGCGCACCGGCATTGAGTTGTATTCAGAGCGAAGCCAAGAATGGCCGTATGTGGGGCGAGTGCTTGTAGAGGAGACCCGAAAAGCAGGCGCGGGTAATGCGGGCGTGCTGAAGCGCGCAACAACGACTCTGGCGTGCGTTCAGACCACAGGGGCTGAACAGAATCAGCCATGTCCTGCTTCGCCTGAGCCTGGGGTGACGGGCTTTATCTACCCGAGCGAGGTGGTGATAGAGAGTTGGGACCTTAACGGTGCGGCCATGCCCGTTGTCAAAGCAAGCAGTGTATTGGCGGGCACGCCGGATCAGGCCGGCGGGGTACGCCAGTTTGGCGACACGACCAGTGCGGTGGTGGAGATCTACCAAGGTGGTGTGCTCAAGAGTCGCAAGAGTACCAGCAACGAGTACTTTCCGTCGCAGAGCACGGGTGGACAGTGGAAGCTGGGCCGGCTGAAGAAAGCCACCGTGACCAGCACGCAGTATTGATCACCAAGAACACCCCGGAGGGAGAGAATCCGATGTTGAAACTGAACCGAGCGTTGAACTGGGTGGGGGCTGGCGTGCTGATGCTGGCCACGGCGGGAGTGGCGCATGCGCAGGTGAGCACCATCACGCGCACGAGCAGCTTTGAGTACGATGCAGATGGCCTGCTGCAAAAGGAAGTGGTGGAGCCGGACAGTGCGCAGCACTGCCTGCAAACCACGTACGCCTACGACGGCTATGGCAACCGGGTGAGCAGCAGCAGCAGTGCTTGCGCCGGTGCCACGGGCCACGCGGTGGCCAGTGCAGCGGTGGCGCGCACGGCCAGTGCGCAGTACCAGGCACAGACAGTGAGCATCGATGGGCAGAGCTACAGCTCGCCTGCAGGTCTGTTCATGACAGAGCGGTCAAATGCGTTGGGCCACGCTGAGCAGCGCGAGTACGACCCCCGCTCTGGCCGGATGACCAAACTTGTTGGGCCCAATACCGGCGTGACGCGTTGGGCATATGATGGTTTTGGTCGGGTCACGCACGAATACCGCGCTGACGGCACGCAAACGGTCAAGTCTTACCACCTGTGCGCAGTAGAAGGCCAACCACGCGATCCAGTGTGCCCGCAGACAGTAGGAAAAGACCTATTTCAGCACACGGTGGATTGGTACAGTTCGACGGCAGATTTGGATGCCAACGGTGTGCCTTCTTCAGTCACAGTATTGGCCTTCTTCGACACGCTTGGCCGCAAGGTGAGAGTCCAGAGTCAATCTCTGGATGGCCAAGCAGTGGTGCAGGACCTGGTATTCGATGAGCTCGGCAGAACCCACGCCAGCTCCGTGGCCTACCTTCGAGACAGTGGGCAGCCCTTTTGGACGACGCTTGAGTACGATCTGGTGGGCCGGGTCATCCAAGAATCGATGCCTGATGGTCATGGCGGTACAGTGCACGAGACCACGAGCTACGATGGCCTGAGCGTGACTCAGGTCAATGCCAAGGGTCAAAGCAAAACCACCATGCGCAACGCAATGGGGCAGGTCGAGTTTGTGATCGATGCCCTGGGCAGCAAAACGGACTATGCCTATAACGCACAAGGTCGTTTGATCGAGACACAGGCAGCGGGCATTGTGAGTCGAATGTCCTATGACGTTCACGGCAACAAGACGATGCTCCAAGATCCGTCGATGGGGCGGCATGACTATGCTTACAACGTCTTTGGTGAGCTCGTTTGGAAAAAGGACAGTCTCGGACAAGAGACGAGCGTGTCTTATGACGTCTTGGGTCGGAGGGTGCAGCGCAACGAAGCCGACTTGGTCTCCAACTGGTACTTCGATAAAAAGTCGGATGGAACAGCTTGTGGATCGGGTATTGGCAAGCTTTGCGAAGCGACGGCAGACAATGGCTACCAACGTACACATTCTTATGATGCCTTGGGGCGCCTGACCGCGACAGCGACAACGCTTGACAATGCTGCGGCGCCTGCCGCAATGTCCTGGGCGTACGACAGCGTGACGGGCCGCGTGAGCAGCAAGACCTGGCCTACCGGGTACAAAGCCACGTTCGAATACACGAGCGAAGGGGGTGGAGCCACCCCCGGCTTCCTGTACAGGGTCAAAGGGATTGAGACAAGCGGCGCTGTCAATGCAAGTCTCCAAGTCCTGGCGCGCGACGAATCGGGTCGCATCAAAGAGTATGTGACAGGCAACGGCGTGGTCACGGCCAAGAGCCGCAACGCTGAGACGGGTTGGCTCGAGGGTGTGGCGGGTAGTTCCGGTGTCGCCGGCGAAAGTCTGTTTGATCGTCAGTACACCTATGACGAGCTGGGCAACGTGTTGACGCGGGTGGAGGGCCACGGAGGTGTGAGCGAGAGCTTTGCTTACGACTCGGTCAATCGCCTGTCCATGTATACCGCCGTCGGAGGAGGGCTGGATTCGGGAGCGACATCGATCCAGGTTCTCTATGACGCCATCGGTAACATCAAGTTCAAAAGCGACGTAGGTTACTTTCACTACGACGGACAAAGGCCACAGCGGTTGAATGCCGTTACCACTGCACCATCGGCGAATTGGAGTGCCATGGGATCGGTGATGGTGGCCAATACTGGCACCAAAGCGCTGGCCTATGCCTTTGACGATTTTGGTGGCAATGCGCGAAGCATCGAACAGGCTTCTGGCGGCAGCCTGCCCATGGGCAACGGCAACCTGGCCTATACCGTCAGTCAGGACAACGCAAGTGGGGCACACACGGTTCGTTGGGAGACCTACACCGGGTTCAATAAGATTGCCCAGATTCAGTTTGGCAATGTCAGCGACCCTCAAGACCCGACGGCAGCGGTCGCTGAGCGGACGATGAGCTATGTGTATGGGCCTGAGCATCAGCGCATTCGCCAGACCATCGCTTTGGGGCAAAACGCACCGTCGCACATGGAAGCAGGAACGACCTGGTATCTCAATGGCACGGGAGGACAGTTCCTGAACTATGAAAAGCGAGTGCTTGGTAGCGGGCTGGTTGAACACCAACACTATCTGGTTGCCGAGGGAATCTCGTTTGCCATTCATACCAAACGAGAAGGGGTGCTTGGAGGCAAGCCCGAGAGCTCGGTAGGTTACCTGCACCAAGACGGTTTGGGCAGTCTCATCGCAGTGACAGACGCCTCTGGTGCGGTGACCGAACGCCCAGCTTACGACCCGTGGGGCAAGCGACGTCATACCAATGGCCTGCCCGATGTGAATGCTCAGCTGTTTGGTGACCTGACTGATCGAGGCTTCACCATGCATGAGCACATGGATGAGGTGGGCACCATCAACATGAACGGCCGGATATACGATCCGCTGGTTGCCCGGTTTGTGAGTGCTGACCCTAACGTTCAGGCGCCGTTTGAACTGCAAAGTTTCAACCGATACGCCTACGTTTGGAACAACCCGCTGACCAAGACGGACCCTTCAGGGTTCTTCATGAGTGGAGAGAGCGACTCCACCAGTAATGTCTCCGGTGGCGGGAGTACCGGGAGCGGCGGATATACCATAGGTGGGGGCTTTAGCGGTTTCGGGCAGCACACTTGGGGCAGTTCTGCTGGCAATGGCCTGCACTGGGGACCTGGCCCGGTGCATTCGAGTGACACTAGCGGGTACACGGGTACGACCTACGGGTACCCCAACGGATTGTCCCCAATGGACCACTATTCCATCGGGTCTGAAGATCCGCGGACGCCTGTCAATGGTGATGGTGGTGGTGCAGGGGCCGGTTTTGGAAGTGTAGCTTCAGCAGCCGGTGGCAGTGCAGTCAATGGTGGCGCTCGACAACCCTATGCAAGCGCCCTGACATTCGAGGTGTTGCGGGCAGCGTCCCAAGAGGAGCGGGTCAGAGTCACCAATGCGAGTGTCACGGCTCCGGCTAGGCAGGCCATCACTTTCGTCCTGGGTCTCGCAGCGGCAGCAACGCAGACGCCAGGGTTTCAAGAGGCAGCGGACGACTTCTTCTCTGGTCTAAGTTCGGTCTTTAGCCAGCCTCCATCTGCCGATGAAGGGGAAGACGCGTCGGATTCACTGGATGCAAACCCGCCAAGCCTCCCGACAGATATCGTTGGGGATCAATCAGATGAGCGCGCAGGTCCTAATAAAGATGGTACGAGATGGACAAGCGGGACATTGAGACCGGAACGTGGTGGTACTGGTGATTTCGCTGATGACTTAGACCATTTGAGCGGAGGAGTAAGGCCATGGCAACCTGGTGATCGCGCGCCGCCAGGAAGTCTTGTTGGAGCGAACGGCATTTTCGGCCGGCCTACCAATAGTTCTGGCGGAGCAAGTATCGACATACCGGCAAATGGAAGTAAACCGCATGAAACCCTTCATTATCCCTGACATTTCGACCACCGGGCAGAAGGTGTTTCGGCTTCAATGCGAAAATATAGAGCCTGAAAAGATGCCGAAATATGTGCAAGATTTGAGTGTTGTTGCATACTCAATGCCAGTGGGCCATTCGTTTCAAGCTGCCTGGATATTTCGGTTGATTTTTAGCAATGGCTCTTCGCTTGAGTTCTCATCTGCTTGCACTATGGTCGATGGTTGGCAAGAGGTGGGCAGCCTCAATATTCAATTGATCAATCAATCAAAGTCGGATATCGATTCAGTTTTGGTCAGAGTCGAGGTGCCACCTTTCCGAGTTACTACACTGGTAAAACTGGTCTACGAAGACAATAGCTTCCGCTCAGAGTGTGGCATAGCAGTTGGAGGTGAAAATGAGGAGGAAATCGTGGTAGCTACTGGTGTGTCTCCTGGCTCAGTTTCAATAGCTGCCCCGTTTTCGACGTCTCCCTTTGAACCTGAGTTTCCGGTCTCTGAATGCAGCCGAGAGCTTCTGTACGTGCCATGACGTCGGTCGGCGATTTCGACACAGCTCATGTAAGTAGAGGTAGGGTGCTCATTTAAGGCCGAGAGGCCGGCCAAGGAGTATGAGCATGAAGAGGGCGTGAAGCCTCCTCGAAAACCTGATCCAGTTGTTGGTAGAGAGTCCTAACAAATGGAGTCTCTAAATGAAGAAGTCACGATTCACTGACAGCCAGATCGTTGTCACCATTAGGGAGGTCAAACTTGGTGCCAAATTTGACTGGTCAATTGCTCAGACCTACTAACTGGATCAATGAGGTGTTAAGTCAACTGCCTCCATTAACCCGTTGGCCAACTTCTTGGATGCTTACGGTGGCGATTTGCCTCGCGATCGGCACATGCGCAATTGCATGGCAGAGCATCGACGCTCGCAGACTGCAATGGGGGGAGGCGGTGCGGAGCCGAGCTGCGTTGAGCTCGCAAGTTGAACAGGTATCAACATCGAAGCCCGTCGGCGCTCGGGCAGCTGAGACCTTGCTTCAAGCCTCGCAGGAGGTCCCACCGCACTGGCTGGGCTTGGACGGTGCCGAAGAAATGCTGCGTTCTGCAACTCAGTTTGCCAGTGACGCAGCGGGAGTGCTGATTCAACAGCTGAACGTCGCGGCCGTCGAAGTGGACAGTGCTGCTCCAAACCATGGCGTTTTGAGCGTGGCCATGACAGCCCATGGAAGCTACGGCCAGCTCAAAGCCTGGCAGGCATCGATTCAACAAGCGGTTCCATCTCTGTCACTCAAGTCAATGAGTCTCGTTGCGAGCGACGCTTTTGGCGCTGCGAGGCGGCCAGACTTTCAGCCCGAGGGAAACCGGCAGGAGGGCCAACTCACAGCGAGCTATGTCTGGCAGCTGTGGGTTCGGTTGAACACCGATGAGCCGGTCAAGCAAGCCATGCAGGAGATTCGACCCGCCATGTTTCCCATGGCAGAAAACCCATTTGTGGTGACACCGCCACGCGCTGAGGAACCCACGGAGCCGCCAGCCGAACCGTCGCCTCCGCCAGTGGCGTTTGTACCCGCCCCAACACCGCCACTTCCGCTACCCACCTGGGAGACACTGGGGCAATTGGAAGCTCAGGAGGGCAATACCATTGTGATGGGCCGGTGGAACAATGGCCCTATCGAGGTCATGCGACAAGGGCAAACGGCTGCGAATGGTTATCAGCTTCAGTCGATTGAGCAAGGGGTGCTCGTTTTCAGCAGGCCGGGGTTGCCTGATGCACCAGCGCTGCGCTTCTCTTTGCCCAAGAAGCCGCGATTCGAGACCCGATAGATAATCGAGGCCATGAAAATCAATATGTGGAGGCGTTCGGCGGTCGAGGCCGAATCAGCGTTGTCGTCGACATCCGGGTGGCGAAAGGGTGTGGTCGCCGTGTGCACGTTGGCTGCCATGGTGCTGGCGGGGTGTGCCCAACAACGGATCCGTGACCAGGCTAGCGAAAGCATCAGGTCTGGCGAGTACGAAAAGGCGGTCGCTCTGCTGCGCGAAGGCGTAGCAGAGTACCCAGAGAGCGCCCTGCTCAGGGCTGGGCTGGCGAGTGCCGAAACCGATATCGTTGGAAGACAGGTAGCGGAAGTGGCGCAAGCCAGAGCAGCCAGCCGTCATGAGGAAGTGGAAAAGATCGTCAATCGTTCACTTGCCATTTACCCTCACAATGCCCGAATGCGAACCCTGAAGCAGGATCTGCAGCGGGATCGCCTCACGCGTGACGCATTGGCCCAAGCCACCGAGCTTGACCGGCTGGGTAAGCAGCGTGAAGCACTGGGCGTCGTGGACCGTGCGTTGGCGCTGGTGCCGGGAGATGGCGAACTGTCGGCCTTGCGCCGCAAGATTGAGGCTGGTATCCGGTGGGGTCAAGCCGTCGCCAATCAGCACCGACTGGCCAATACGAAGCCCATTTCTTTGAGCATGCGCAACGCGCCTCTGGGCTCATTGCTGGACGTCATCCGCGATGGCACAGGGGTCAACTTTGTGGTTGACCGGGACGTCAAGCTTGACCAATCGGCGAGCGTGTTCATTCGCGAAGCGCAGGTTGAAGATGCGATCGATCTGGTGCTGAGTGCTTTTCAGCTGTCGCGCCGCATCATTGATGAGAAAACTGTTCTTGTCTACCCCGATACACCGGAGAAGCGCAAACAGCATCAGGAGCAGGTGATTCGGGTGTTTCACCTGGCCAATGCGGATGCCAAAGCCACGGCCAGTTTTCTGCAAAGCATGCTGAAAATCCAGCCACCCTACGTGGATGAAGCGGCCAATATGCTGGCACTGCGCGAGCCTCCGGAGATCGTGGCCCTGGCGGAGCGCCTGATTGGCCTGCACGACCTGGCGGGTGCAGAGGTCATGCTGGATGTTGAGATCATGGAGATCAAGACCACGCGCCTGACCGAGTTGGGCATCAATTTTCCCAACAGCCTCTCGTTCTCTTTGCTGCCGCTGTCAGGCCAATCGGGCGTCACGGTTGATGCATTCAATTCCTTGAACGTGCGAGGCGGTCTGAACAACGTGGATTACTCCCGTGTTGGCTTGTCGGTGGGTAGCTTGCTGATCAACCTGCGGCGTGAGGTGGGCGATTTCAATACGCTGGCAAACCCTCGCATACGGGCGCGCAGCCGGGAAAAGGCCACCATCATGGTTGGCGACAAGGTGCCAGTCATCACCACCACTGCGGCCTCCAGCGGCAGTTTTGTCTCTGAGAGCGTGAACTACCTTGATGTGGGCTTGAAGCTCGATGTGGAGCCTGTCGTGTCTCCAGACGATGAGGTGACGATCAAGTTGGCGCTGGAGGTGAGCTCTGTTGCGGGAGAGATCAAAAGTGCCACCGGTACAGTGGCCTATCAAATTGGAACGCGCAACGCCACCACAACCCTGAGACTGCGCGATGGCGAGACACAGTTGCTGGGAGGATTGATCAGCAACGAGGAACGCAGCGCGGCCAACCGCTTGCCAGGTTTGGGTGACTTGCCAATCGCTGGTCGCTTGTTCTCCAGCCAGAAGGATGACAACCAACGCACTGAGTTGGTGCTGGCCATTACGCCGCGAATCCTTCGCAACGCGCCAAGACCCGATGCGTCCCAGGCCGAGATGTGGGTGGGAACTGAGAAGTTCACCCGCTTGCGGCAGCCACCCATGCAGCGCGGCTTGAAGTTGAGCAGCCAGATGGGGCAGTTGCCCACTGCCACGGTGGCCGCCACCGCCGCCTCTGGTGCGAATGCACGGAGCGGCGAGCAAGCGGAGGCTGACCAGGGCAACGAAAGCCAGGCCCTGAACTTGGTGCTTGAGGGGCCAAAGGAAGTCAAGGTTGGCGAAGAGTTTGATGTGGCGCTTGAGATGAAGTCGGGCGCTTCGGTGGTAGCCATTCCAATGGACATTTTGTTCACTGCGGACGCCTTCGAGGTGCTTGCCGTTCAAGAAGGCGGGTACTTCAAAGAGGCTGGAGCGTCGTCCAGTTTTACCCATGCCGTCAATAAAAAGGATGGCCGAATCAGCATTGGCTTGCTGAGCAATGCAGACAAGGGGGTGAAAGGCGAGGGACGCTTGCTCATCATGCGGTTGAAGGCACTGAAGCCAGGGAAGGCGGAGCCCATTCGGTTCAAAAAGGTTGAACCACTGAGCGCGGCAGGGGCGGTCGCGCCTGAAGTACTGCCAGTGCTCAGCATAGACGTCAAACCTTGAGTGGTTCGCCGATGACTTGCCAGCCACCTCCTTTTGTCCGAAGCGCCGGTTTCACGCTCATTGAGCTTCTGGTTGTCATGGCGGTCTTGGGGATCTTGGCGGCTGCCATTCTCCCGCTGAGCGAAACCTTGGTGCGGTCGCGACAAGAGCGTGCGTTGCGGCACAACTTGTGGGAGATTCGCACTGCTATCGATGCCTACAAAAGGATGGCAGACGAAGGTGTCGTCTCAAAGGGCAGGGCGGGCAATGGCTATCCGGATTCGCTGCAGGCTTTGGTCGAAGGGGTGCCCGACATTCGCGACGATCACAAAGGCGTCAAACACTACTTTCTTCGCCGGATTCCCAAGGACCCGTTCGCCGATTCGTCCGTGCCGGCTCCTGAGTCATGGCGCTTGAGAAGCTATGCAAGTTCCGCGTCTCAACCAGCGCCAGGCCAGGACGTCTATGACATTCGATCATCGTCAGACGCATTGGCGATAGATGGAACAACCTATGCGCAGTGGTGAAGGCCCACCTTCTACACGGGGATTTACGCTCATAGAGCTGCTGGTGGTCCTTGCAGTGTTGGGCGTGCTCATAGCGATCATCGCGCCCAAATACGTTGATCGAGTGGACGACGCGCGGGAGGCCGTTTTGCGCCAGAATCTGGTCGGCCTTCGGGATGCAATTGATGCGTATTACCGGGATCATGGCCGGTACCCCGAAACGCTGGACGATTTGGTTGCGGCGAAGTACATCAGGAAGCTCCCGACGGATCCCATTACTGAGCGAAATGACACCTGGAAAGTGGTGCCGCCTGACGGAGCGTCTGCATCGACCAAGAGCGTGTTCGATGTTCGGAGCGGGGCGCCTGGCGAGGCACGTGACGGAAGCCAGTATTCGCAATGGTGAAACGTAGATGCAAGGCTGGGCCAGCCAAAACACAATCGGGCATTACCTTGCTGATGCTGATCTTTGCCGTGTTTCTACTGGGATTGGCTTCCTATGGAGTGATGAGAAATCTTGCTCAAGAGGCTCGCCGGGAACGAGAGGCCATGTTGCTGCATGTTGGCGGCGCCTACCGAGAAGCGTTGGCAAGCTACTACGTCTCGACACCAGGGACCACCAAACGGTGGCCCAAGTCATTGGATGAGCTGCTCAACGACCGAAGGCAGGTCGGCGTGAAACGGCATATTCGCAGGCTGTACGTTGACCCCATCACGGGTGCATTGGACTGGACGCTTTTGAGAGCGCAGGACGGTGGGATCTGGGGCGTACAAAGCACGAGCCAAGAGCGGCCCATCAGGTCTGGGGGGTACGAGCTTGAGCGCTTGCGCCTTGACGCCGCCGCGGCGTACGCTGGCTGGATGTTTGATGCACGGACGCTGGTTGAAAGCGGAGGGCGTCAATGACCCAATTCAAAGTCCGGGCGATCGCTGCCAACGAACACGCCGTTCAAACCATTGTTGCCCAGGGCTCGGACGCCAACTCGGTCTCCAGCCGCCTGCAGGACGAAGGCTGGACGGTTTTGTCTTGCGATGCGGATGCCTCGATGTTGGCGTGGTTGCGTTCTACGGTGGGACGAAAGCGCACGGGGTATGCCAAGCAAGACTTCGCCTTGTTCTGTCGCGAGGTGCGGACGCTGATCGTGGCTGGAATGACCGTTGTGGAAGCGGTGGATACCCTTGCATCTCGATCGCAGGCGGATGGAAGGGTTGTAGGGCTGCCTGCAGAACTTCTTTCCAAGCTGGAGGACGGGATATCGTTGGCGAATGCCATTGAACAGATAGGCGGAGCACCCAGCGTTTTGATCGCTGCGGTGCGAGCTGGAGAGAGGACCAGTGACCTGGTCAGGGCAATGGACGACTACCTTGCGTTCGATGCCA
Source organism: Hydrogenophaga sp. 5NK40-0174 (assembly GCF_040372165.1). NCBI lineage: Bacteria > Pseudomonadati > Pseudomonadota > Betaproteobacteria > Burkholderiales > Comamonadaceae > Hydrogenophaga > Hydrogenophaga sp. 5NK40-0174. The sequence continues at coordinate 265,725 of NZ_BAABWG010000001.1, forward strand.
TGGTCGAAGGTTTGCAAAAGAAGGTCGTCAGCGCATCCATTTATCCGCTGGTGGTCACCACGCTAGGGGTAGCCATCTCTCTTTTCTTGCTGATGTTTGTGATGCCCAGCTTTTCACAAATGTACACATCGATGATGGATCGGGGGCATGGCTCTGGCAATTGGTTGATCGCGTTCAGTCTGTGGCTCGCTGAATACCGAGCAGCCGGCTTTGTTGTGGTGACGTTGGTGCTGGCTTTGTTGGCGTGGTCCATATGGAGCGGCGCGCTGGCGAGAAAACTCTTGTCGGGTTTGCGACGATTGCCTGCCATTGAAAAAAGGTTATGGGACTTTCAATTGGCCATGGTTTACCAGACCCTCGCGCTGATGCTGAAGGGCGGTTATTCGATGACTGAAGCTTTGAGCGTTGCTTCCAGATCTGCTTTGGATGGTGATATGGGTCGCCGCATCGAATCTGTATGCAAGGCGGTGGAAGAGGGGCGGTCAATTTCTGAGGCCTTGGGAGCAAAGGGCCTTTGTGATCAGGTCGGGCGCCGCATCATGGCTGCAGCGGAAAGAAACGGTGACTTCCACATGGCCGCTGACTTGGTCTCAAAGTTGCACGGAGAACGGTTTGAGTTGTTCGTCGAGCGTGCTACGCGTATCGTCGAGCCAGTCCTGCTGCTTTTCGTTGCGCTGATGGTGGGTACGATTGTGGTCATGATGTACATGCCGATTCTGGAGATGTCGAGCAGCCTTGGCTGACAATCCACGCCTATGAACACCCGTCATACAGAAAACATGAGTTTGGACCTGAACATCAAAGGTGCAGTTGAGCGTTGGCGACTGGACCCTGGCCAAGTCACCCTGTTCGACTATCTGCTCACATTGTTTCCTGCGTGCATGGGTGAGGTTGAGCAGCTGTTGTTCGATCAGTTTGGCATTCGACTGCTTCACAAAGAGGACCTGACGTCTGGAGAGTTTCAGGTGACCGGGCTGAGTGGGGATGGTCTTCGCATCGAGCGGCGAGGAGAATCGCTTCTCCTGTTCGACAACCCTTGGCACCCCGAGGCGCGCAAGGCCATGAGGCGATTCGCTGGCAAAAATCCCTGCCTGGCCGTTGCAGATAGCGCGGTTCGACGGCTCGTTGTGGAGTCTGTCGGTCAAACGAGCGCAAGCTCGCCAAAAGGCGCACAACTGGAGGTTCACTCTGCCTCAAGTGCGACAGCTGGGGCCGGTTTGATCGTGTCGACCCAGGGCGATGTTGTTCAGTTTGTGGATGACGTCATTCGGCGTGCCTATATGGAAGGTGCCAGTGACATCCATTTTGAGACCGGACGCGCTGAGCTTCGGGTCAGATATCGCCTTGATGGCGTGATGGTCGTGGGAGAGGTATTTTCCCAAGCGAGCAGGTTGGAAGAAGTGATATCACGGATAAAAGTGATGTCTCACCTCGATATCACGGAGAGGCGGCGTCCTCAAGACGGCCGCATCCATTGGGCAGATCCTGCGCGTGACATGCACATTGACCTTCGCGTTTCTGTGATGCCGAGCATTTTTGGTGAGGACGCAGTCCTGCGGCTGTTGGATAAAGCGCAACTCAGGGACGAAACCAGTCAGATCACTTTGGATAGCCTCGGGTTTTCAGATGAGTTGTGCGAGAGCGTCCGTGGGCTGGTGCACAAGCCTTTCGGCATGATTCTCGTGACAGGCCCGACGGGCAGCGGAAAGACCACGACGGTCTATGCGGCATTGTCTGAGGTGAACAACGGACTAGAGAAGATCATCACGATCGAAGACCCCGTTGAGTACGAGCTCCCCGGCGTGCTCCAAATCCCGGTCAATGAGCAAAAGGGGCTGACATTTGCCACAGGCCTACGTTCCATCCTCCGACATGACCCGGACAAGATTCTGGTTGGCGAAATCAGGGACTCCGAAACCGCTCAAATTGCCATTCAATCTGCACTGACTGGTCACCTGGTGTTCACAACAGTCCACGCCAACAACTTGTTCGATGTCCTCGGGCGGTTCCAGCACTTTGGTATCGATGGCTTTGCTATGGGCTCAGCGATCAATGGCATTCTGGTGCAGCGCCTGCTTCGCAGAGTTTGCGGCTCTTGCTTGAGCTGGCGTGAACCAGGTTCGGATCAAGAACAAGTCATAAGCGATGTGTTGGGACGAAAGCCGAGTCGAATGCCGGTTTCGGTAGGATGTGAAGCTTGCCGCCACACGGGCTACAAAGGGCGCCTCGTTGTCGCGGAAGTGCACGCCATTTCCGAGACTGTGAAGGATCTCATTGCAGGAAACGCAAGTCTTGGGGAGCTCAGACGTGAGCTCTACGCCGATCGGAAAGACAGCCTGATTTATCAAGCATTGCATGCTGTGGAGCTCGGGGAAACTACATTGGAGGAGGTCCGCCGTGTGGTTGGGTTGGCGTAAACGCGCTTCTATTTATGTTGGCGAGGGGGTTTGCAGCTACGAGGTAGTGGGCATGGAGCCTCAATCGCAGACCTTTTCGACAACCCTGCGTTTCGATAGCGTGATGGACACGGTGGTCGAGGGATTTCTCGCCTACGCCGGCAAGCACCGTGTTGCGGTGGATGTTCTGCTTGGGGCCCATGTGTGCCCAGCGATAGGGGTGGCGGTGCCGGATGGCATCAGACGCTGGAGCGAACTCGAATCATTTGGGCGAACTCAGTATGCCTTGGCTCAGGGGCTGGATGCCGCTGAAGCCGGGGAGTTGATTTGCTTGGCCGACATTCGAAACCGCGGTTTGATGGCTTGCATGCACCAATCCTTGCTGAACGATCTAGAGACACGCACGACGAAAAAGGGAGTGAGCTTGAAATCTGTTCGTCCGCTGTGGGCGCTAGGGTTGAGCCTTCCTGGGACTTCTGAGGCGGGGTTGGTTTCAGTGACTGAGCCGGGGAGTTGCACTCGTGTATATCAAAGTGACGGAGTGCCGGCAGGCTTTCGTGCTGAGGTTGATCCAGTCGATGAGGGAGATGAGGTAACTCTGAATTCGATGGGGGCTGAGCCTGTACAGGTGGCTGTGGATTTCAGACCTCTGGAACGGTTTTCGAATGCTCTTGTCGCTGGAAGGTCGCTTGCCTTTCGACAGATGTGGCGAGTGAGGGGCGGAACTTGAAGGCGCCAACGATCGATTTTTACTCTGAGCGTTCCAATCGGCGGCGCCTGAAGCATTTCTTCATTGCTGTCGCTTTGATTCTGACGGCCGTGATGGTTGTGCACCTTTGGCTTTCAAACCGTATCGATTCAGTACAACGCGATATTGCCGCCTTGGAGCGTAGCCTCCTCGAGAAAAGTCAAAGTCTGAGCACGCAGGTGGATGGCGAGGAAAATGAGTTTGAGCGCCAAGCCAGGCTTGCGTTGGAAATGGACTGGAACCAACCGCTTTTGGCGCTCGAGATGGCGAGAGTCGAAGGCAGCAAAGTAACCTCTTACACGTTCAACGCAGAGACGAAAAATGGCGCAATAGCAATTGAGGTGGAGGAGCTCACTGACGTGGCGAGCCTGACCGACATCCTCAACGTTTTCAATGAAGTTCCTGGCTCAATGTGGCAGTTGAGAGGCGTGGCTAGGAGCGCGCAAGAAGGCGTCGGAAGAGTTGGGTTTTCGGCCTCTTGGGTGTTGGAGTCCACGTCAGAAAAGTAGCTTGGTTTTGAATCGCAGGGAGCTGCATGCGTCATGCATTCGCGCTGGCATCCATGAACGGGTGTGGGTGGGTCGCGTAGTAGGTTTGGTGAAAAATGCCGGCCAGCTGGCACACCAGGCGCTGCTGGTCTTTGAGCGATGCGGGGTAGTGGCCTTCATTGTCCGCCGCATCCACGGCAGGCCTCAGGCCCCTGACAGCGGTTCTGGTGAAGTCGGTCATGCAGTAGTCTTCCGCCGCTAAAGGTGCCAGCGGATAGGTGGCCAGCTTCAGTCCGGGTGTGGTGGCCAGGAAGGTGGTGAACATGCGCTCCGCGATGAAGGGCAGGTAAGGCACCGGGTTGAGGTAGTCCGCCGTTTCCAGAACTCGTTGGCTGACGGTTGAGTTCGGATGTGCCTCCAGATACCTGGCCATCGGATCGAGAACGCCGCCCACAAAAGCTTCCCACACCTCTGGCGTGCCAACCCAGAAATTGCACATGCAGGTCAGTGCCGGCGTATGCCGGGGCGAATGGGCGAGCTGGAAGTCCAGCTCCGCGGCATCAAGGAGATCCTGGGCGCGTTCGACGATGCCGGGGTGATAGCCCTCGGCATGCATCCACACATCGTGTGCCAGATAGGGCACCATCGGAAAGGCGTTGACCATGCAGACGTCGGCATCCTCTTGGGCCTCTGCGAATGCCGCAAAGGCCTCGGGTGTGACGCGAGACTTGAGTTCGAACTTTCGGGAAAGCAGACCCGTCTTGCCGGCCGGTGCGAACAGCCGCTCGCGATAGATGTGGACCAGCAGCCTGAACTCACGCCAGTTCGGACATGACACATGTGCCACGTCGAGCGTTGTCAGCGGGGCCTGCGACGGGCGCTGTCTGGGGGACCACCGGGGTTCAAAGAGCAGCATGGCTGGGCATGGGCGCCATGGTCGCGCTTAGGCTTCCACGGGCGTGAAGCTGGCCTGCTCATGCTGGAACCATGGCAGCCGGGGGCGAGGGTCGCCATGGTCAAAGCTCAGCGGGAACTGGCTCATGTAGGTCAGCCAGCCGTGCGTCGCGTGTTGTGTGGTGGCGCGAAAGAACGCCTTGGCTTCGGGCGGGTAGAACCCGGCAGCATCCCAGCCGTCGACCGCGTCACCGAAATGCAGGACCAGATCGCGTTCAAACGGAAAAATGCAGGCGCGAAGAATGTCCTCCCTTGAGCGGGGGTAGAAGGCCGCTCGTGCCTTGAAGGCCTGCGCCACATAGATATTGGTGGTGCGCTCGAGCATGAAGGGCAGCGCGCCGGGCCGGTGTGTCGCATGACCATAGTACTGAACAGGCACGTACAGGAACTGGTGCAGTTCCTCACCCAGCTCGCGTCGGGTCAGACGTGTCACCGGCCAGACCACGTCTTGCATGAAGCCTTCCCAGAAAGCAGGAGTAGCGAACCAGTAGCTGCTCATGCCGTGATTGCCATTGTGCTGCCGGCCGACGCCAAGGTAGTCGAGCTCGACGCCAGCCTTGTCCAGTACCGCCTGGCAGCGCGCATTGAACTCCAGGTCCCCATGAATGATGGTGGCGCGATCGTGTGTGTTGAAGACGCTGTATGGCCATTGTGGCCAGGGGTTGACCAGGTAGACATCCTTGCCTGGCGTCTCGGCGATCCAGCGTTTGACGTCGGGGGCCGTGACCAGACTCTTGGCGTAGAAGCGGCTGGACACCGCGCCCATGATGTCAGCCTGCAGATGAAGACCTTCTTCGACGATGTGCGAGAAGATCTGGAACTCGCGCAGCTCAGGACGGGGGTTGTGACGAAAATCGAGCGCAACCATGCCATCCGCCACCTTGTGCATCTGTCTTGTCTCGATGCAGTTCTGGAGAATTCGGACGCCAGGTGTTGTGGCGGAGCAAGGCGGGGTCGAGTCGTTCATATGGCCACCATTTGACGGAAGCAAGGCGTGCAAATCAACGCCTCACGGCAAGGTCCATGCCCAGTTTGGGTGACCATTTGTCACACCAATGCTCCGCTACAGTAGCAAAACCCGCCTCAAATGTGCGCATTCAGACGCAAAAAGCCCCGCAAACCTAATGCTTGCGGGGCTTTTTTGCTGTTTCTGGTGCCGGAAAGAGGAATCGAACCCCCGACCTTCTCATTACGAATGAGCTGCTCTACCAACTGAGCTATTCCGGCCTAGCCTTACATTCTAGCAAATTTCATGCACTGGGGGCGGGCTTGTCGGCTTCCAGGTGGTACTGTGTCACGCGCTCCACCTCGTTCTTGGAGCCCAGCACCACGCTCACGCGCTGGTGCAGCTTGGTGGGCTGTATGTCCAGAATGCGCTGGCGTCCGTCGGTGGCCATGCCGCCGGCCTGCTCGATCAGCCAGCCCATGGGGTTGGCCTCATACATCAGCCGCAGCTTGCCTGGCTTGTCCGGGTCGCGCTTGTCCCAGGGGTACATGAAGATGCCGCCACGGGTCAGGATGCGGTGCACATCGGCGACCATGGAGGCTACCCAGCGCATGTTGAAATCCTTGCCGCGCGGGCCTTCCTTGCCTTCCAGGCATTCGTTCACATAGCGCTTGACCGGTTCGTCCCAGTGGCGCATGTTGCTCATGTTGATGGCAAATTCCTTGGTGTCGGGTGGAATCTCCACGTGCTCGCGGGTCAGAACGAATGAGCCTTTCTCGCGGTCGAGCGTGAACATGGCCACACCATCACCCACCGTGAGCACCAGGGTGCTTTGCGGGCCAAAGACGCAATAGCCCGCTGCCACTTGCTTGGCCCCGGCCTGCATGAAGTCCTGCTCCGTCACGCCCGGAGCGTTGTCGGGCTTCTTGAGGACGCTGAAGATGGTGCCAATGCTCACGTTCACGTCGATATTCGACGATCCGTCGAGGGGATCAAACAGCAGCAGGTATTCGCCCTGCGGGTAGCGGTTGGGCACCAGGTAAATGCCTTCCATCTCTTCACTGGCCATGGCCGCCAGGTGTCCACCCCATTCGTTGGCTTCAATCAGCACTTCGTTGGCAATGATGTCCAGCTTTTTCTGGACTTCGCCTTGCACGTTTTCACTCGATGCGGTGCCGAGCACGCCACCCAGGTCACCTTTGTTGACGGCGAGTGCAATGCTCTTGCAGGCGCGTGCCACCACCTCGAGCAGCAAGCGCAGCTGGGAAGGGATGTGGCCGTCGACACGTTGCTGTTCGACAAGATACTGGGTGAGGGAAACACGTTTGCTCATGGTGTCTGGCCTGATTCTCGGAAGGGAAATGGGTCGTTGTTGGCGGGTGGCGGCAATGCGTTGGCTGGCTTCAGTCGTCTGCCAGTGCGCGCTCGATCACTTCTCGCACGTCGCCGCTGAGATCGCCTTTTTCGGCGATGCGGGCAATGGCTTCCCGCGCAGCACTGCGATAGGGTTCGGCCAGCTTCTTCCAGCGGTCCATGGCGCGCGCGAGGCGGGCTGCGACTTGCGGATTGATGCTGTCGAGCTCGATCACGCGGTCGCTCCAGAACACGTAGCCTGCAGCGTCCGCCCGGTGAAAGCCACCAGGATTGGCGTGGCAGAAGGTGGAGATCAGGCTGCGCGCCCGGTTGGGGTTGCGCAAGTTGAAGTCCGGGTGATTCATCAGTTGGCGCACGGTCTCCATGGTGTTGCCGTTGCGGTCGGGTGCGCCTACCTGCAGGGCAAACCACTTGTCGATGACCAGCGCTTCGTTCTTGAACATGGCATGGAAGCGCTGGAGCGCTTCTTCCGAGAGGCTATGGCCGCTGCTCACCAGCGCGGACAGGGCGTTGAGCCGGTCGGTCATGTTGCTGGCGTCCTTGAAACGCTGGTAGGCCTTGCCAGGCCACACAGGGTTTCCGTTTGACCGGGCTGCCAGGCACAGCATCGACAGCGCTGCACCTGCCAGCGCCCGGCGCCCGCTGCTCAGTGGGTCAGGGCGGTACGCGCCGGTGTGACGGTGGCTTTCATAGGCCCAGACCCAGTCATCATGGAGCGCATGGGCCATTTGCTCTCGCATGCGCTCGCGCACGCTGTGGATACGCTGGGGATCGACCACCTCCAGCTGCTCGGCAATGTAGCTCTCCGAGGGCAGGGCGAGGACCAGCTCCTTGAGCGCGGCGTCCAGCTGGCCGTGGCGCAGGACCTGACGCATGGCTTCCAGTACCGGTGTGTCGAGGATGTCATCAGGCACCGGGCCTTCAGACTTGATCGCGGCAATGGCGCGACGCAGCCCCAGCCGCTGGCCGGCTTCCCAGCGGTTGAACGCATCGCTGTCGTGCGCCAGCATGAGAAGCAGCTGCTCGTCGCTGTAGTCGAGCTCGAGAATGACCGGTGCGGAGAAGCCGCGCAGCAGCGAAGGCACGGGCTCGGCATCCAGATTCTCAAAGACAAATGTCTTGCTCTCCTGCGTCAGCACAAAGGTGTGCGTGCCTTCGCGAGCCTCTGGCCAACCCGCCATCTGGATGGGCATGGCCTGGCCATCCGGGCCCAGCAGGCCCATGGCAACCGGAATGACGAATGGCTGCTTGCTGGCCTGGCCTGGCGTTGAAGGGCACGATTGGGTCAGTGTCAGCGAATAGCTTCGGCCTGCCGCATCGTATTCACCTCTGGCATGCAGGCGCGGCGTGCCCGACTGGCTGTACCAGCGCTTGAACTCGGGCAGCATGCGCGCCAGCGAGCTCTCGGGATTGGCGTCCGCCACTGCTTGCGCAAAGTCGTCGCAAGTGACGGCCTGACCGTCGTGGCGTTCGAAGTACAACTTCATACCGGCAGCAAAGCCTTCGCGCCCCACCAGGGTCTGCATCATGCGAACCACTTCTGCACCCTTTTCGTAGACGGTGACGGTGTAGAAGTTGTTGATCTCGATGTAGCTGTCCGGGCGCACCGGGTGCGCCATCGGGCCGGCGTCTTCAGGGAACTGTGCGGTGCGCAGCACACGCACATCCTCAATGCGCTTGACGGCCCTGGCCGACGGGTCGGCACACAGGTCCATGCTGAATTCCTGATCCCGGAAGACCGTCAGGCCCTCCTTGAGGCTCAGCTGGAACCAGTCGCGGCAGGTGACGCGGTTGCCGGTCCAGTTGTGGAAGTACTCATGGCCGACAACGGACTCGATGTTGGCGAAATCGGTGTCGGTGGCGGTAGCGCTGTTGGCCAGAACGTACTTCGTGTTGAAGATGTTCAGGCCCTTGTTTTCCATGGCGCCCATGTTGAAGTCGCTGGTGGCGACGATCATGAATCGCTCCAGGTCCAGCGGCAGGCCAAAGCGGGCTTCGTCCCAGATCACGCTGTGGATCAGGGAGTTCATCGCGTGCTCGGTCTTGTCCATGTCGCCTGGGCGCACATAGACCTGAAGCAAATGGTCCTGGCCACTGCGGGTGCGAATGTGCTGCTGGCGTGCCACCAGCTTGCCCGCTACCAGCGCGAACAGATAGCTCGGCTTCTTGTGCGGATCGACCCATTTCGCGAAGTGCCGGTTGTCTTCCAGGTCGCCCTCGGCGACCAGGTTGCCATTGGACAGGAGCACAGGATACTGGTCCTTGTCGGCCCGCAGCGTGACCGTGTAGCTCGCCATCACGTCCGGGCGGTCCAGGAAATAGGTGATGCGCCGGAAACCTTCGGCTTCACACTGCGTGAAGAAAGTGTCCTGGCTGACGTACAGACCCATCAGCTGGCTGTTCTTCGCCGGAGAGCAGGTGGTGAATATCTCCAGCGCAAAAGGCTCATCGCCTTCCGGGAGGTTCTCCAGCACCAGTTGTTCTCCGTCCATCTTGAAAGAACAGCCGGCGCCATTGACCATGACTCTTGCCAGATTGAGCTCGTCGCCGTCCAGCCGAAGCGCTGCCGCCGGCACGTCCGGGTTGCGGCGCACCTGCATCTTGTTGAGCACGCGGGTCTTGGTGGGGTCCAGGTCGAACGTCAGGTCGACGGTGTCGATCCAGTATGCCGGTGGGGCATAGTCTTCGCGACGGATCACGGTGGCGGGGCCTTCACGCATGGCACTCATGTCGGGGTCCTGTCATTTGGTCTTTTGCACATGGCTGGCAGGCAAGGGACGCTGAGCGAAGCATCTGTGCTTTCCAGGCGGCTTCGCTCTGGCTCCTTGCTCTGTCGGCCTCACACTCCCTGCTTGAGGGAGGCTTCGATGAACATATCGAGGTCGCCATCCAGAACTTTCTGGGTGGCAGACACCTCGACGTTGGTTCGCAAATCCTTGATGCGGCTGTTGTCCAGCACGTAGCTGCGAATCTGGTGGCCCCAGCCCACATCGGTCTTGGTGTCTTCCAGCTTCTGCTGCTCTTCCATGCGCTTGCGCATCTCGAAGTCATACAGCTTGGAGCGCAGGCGCTGCCACGCCACATCGCGGTTGCTGTGCTGGCTTCGTCCATCCTGGCATTGCACCACGATTCCGGTCGGAATGTGGGTCAGGCGAACCGCGGAGTCGGTCTTGTTGATGTGCTGCCCGCCTGCACCACTGGCGCGGTAGGTATCGGTTCGCACATCGGAGGGGTTGATGGTGATCTCGATGGAGTCGTCGATCTCCGGGTAGGTAAACACGGAGGCAAACGATGTATGGCGCCCTCCGGAGCTGTCAAACGGGCTCTTGCGCACGAGTCGGTGAACGCCTGTTTCCGTGCGCAGCAACCCGTAGGCGTACTCGCCTTCGACCTTGATGGTGGCACTCTTGATGCCGGCAGTATCGCCCGGCGTTTCTTCTTCAATGATGGCCTTGAAACCCTTGCGCTCGGCGTAACGCACGTACTGACGCAGCAGCATCTGTGCCCAGTCACAGGCTTCGGTGCCACCGGCGCCAGCCTGGATGTCCAGAAAGCAGTTGAGCGGATCGGCCGGGTTGTTGAACATGCGCCGGAACTCCAGCAGCTCAACGTCTTTTTCGAGCTTGCTCGACTCGCCTTCGATGGTCAGCAGGCTGTCGTCGTCGTTTTCAGCCTCCGACATCTCGAAAAGTTCGGCATTGTCGGAGAGCTCGCTGCTCAGACGGTCCAGAACCAGCACGACGTTGTCGAGCGATTTCTTTTCCTTGCCCAGTTCCTGTGCCCGCTTCGGGTCGTTCCAGACCGTCGGATCTTCCAGTGCGGCCTCTACTTCCTTGAGTTTCGATGCTTTGGCATCGTAGTCAAAGATACCTCCGTAGCTCGCCCACCCGCTCGGTCAGGTCTTCGAGCTTGTTCCGGATGGCATTGATTTGTTCGGCTTCCATGGCTGTTTCTCTCGTCGTTCAGTCTGTTGGGTGCGCGGGCATTTCGGGGCCCTGGAGGCCCGGCCCAAACCCCCATTTTCTCACGAGTAGAGAAAGTCCTCGATCATGGATGCCAAAGCGCCTGGTTGATCGTGATGGAGCATGTGTCCCGCGTCACTGATCTGACCGTGTCGGAGGTCCGGGACAGCTTTCATCCGTTCCAGAAACTCCGGCATCCGGTAGTTGCCTCGCCACCAGCTGGACAGACTGTCGTCACTGGCAGTCACCGCCAGGGTTGGGGCGGTGATGCGCCGAAACACGGCCAGGGATTCCTCGACCTGGTACAGATGGGCGCTGACCACCTTGTGGGCGGGATCGCCCAGGATTTCCCATTGCCCTTCGTCATTTCGGGCGGCCCAATGCTGGGCCAGCCACCGGGCCTTGTCTTCTGCCAGCCTCGGGTTGGTCTTCTGCAGGCGTCTGGCCACGCCGTCCAGGCTGTCGTAGGCGCGCAGCGACATCTTGCCCTCGTGCAGCAGCTTGATCTCGTCCAGCCATTTTCCGTAGCGCTCCGGCGCCTGGGCGGGGCGGGTCTGAGGCAGGCCAAACCCTTCCAGGTTCACCAGCTTTTGCACCCGGTCAGGCCGGATGCCGGCATAGAACATGACCACATTGGCCCCCATGCTGTGGCCCACGAGGTCCACCGGAGCGCCAGGGCTGAAATGGTCGAGCAAGCCGTCCAGATCGGCGAAATAGTCTGGAAACCAGTAGTTGTCGGGTGCTTGCGCTGCATTTCGGGTCAGACCGAACCCCCGCCAATCGGCAGCAATGATCCAGCGGTCCCTCTGAAGTGCGTCTACCATGAACTGCCAGGACGCCGAGACATCCATCCAGCCGTGCATCAGCACCAGCGGGGACTCGCCCTCGCGGCGCGTTCCCCATTCAAGGACGTGGTAATCCAGGTGACGAATGGGGACAAATGTGCTGCGCGAAGGCTTGAGTGCTTGGTACATTCGGGCGATCATAAAGAAGCAACAGGAGACAAGCCATGAAGCCGCGTCAAGACCGCGACAGGCGAGCGCGCCCGTCTGCGCCCCCTTCAGGGGATCCATACAGCGCCATCCACGGCAGCTTTGGCTGGAAAGTGCCCGCACGATTCAATATGGCGCAGGCGTGCAGTCGCCGCTGGGCAGAGCGACCTTCGACAGCTGCGGCCACAGCAGTCATTGCCTGTGCCCCGGGTGTTCGGGAGCGGCGCCACAGCTACGCCGAACTGCAGGCCATGGCCAACCGCCTGAGCAATGCATTGGTGGCACTGGGCGTTGAACCAGGGGACAGGGTGGCCATTGTGATGCCCCAGAGGTTCGAAACCGCGGTGGCCTATATGGCTGTTCTGCAGATGGGCGCCGTGGCCATGCCTTTGTCTCAGCTGTTTGGGCCCGACGCGCTGACCTACCGCCTGCAGGACAGTGCGGCAGTGGCGGCCATCTGCGATCCCTCGACAGTCGATGCCGTGGAATCCGTGGCCGGGGACTGCCCCGAGCTACAGACCATTCTGGGGGTGGACGCTTCTGACAGCACGGCGCTGGACTGGGCAAACACGCTGGCACAGGAGAATCCTGACTTTGACCTTGTGGAAACCGCAGCAGATGACCCCGCGGTCCTGATCTACACGAGCGGAACCACAGGAAACCCCAAGGGTGCATTGATTCCCCACAGGGCCTTGATCGGCAACCTGACTGGCTTTGTCTGCAGTCAGAACTGGTTTGGTTTTGACCCTTCCAATCCCCGCAAGCGGTCCCGGGCCGTGTTCTGGTCGCCGGCAGACTGGGCGTGGACAGGAGGGCTGATGGATGCTTTGCTGCCCACCTTGTATTTCGGGCGCCCGATTGTGGCGTGGCGAGGGCGTTTCTCGCCGGAAGTGGCGTTTGACCTGCTGCAAACCCATGGCGTGACGCACACATTCCTGTTTCCAACTGCGCTCAAAGCCATGATGAAGGCGTTTCCCGATGCCGGAAGCCGCTTCAGGCTGAAACTCGAAGCGGTCATGAGCGCCGGTGAGGCGGTGGGCGACGCTGTGTTCGGATATTGCCAGACGCAACTGGGTGTCACGGTCAACGAGATGTTCGGACAGACCGAGATCAACTACATCGTTGGCAACTGTTCTCGGCTCTGGCCAGCCCGTGCGGGCAGCATGGGCCGGGCATACCCCGGTCATCGCGTGGCGGTGATCGACGAGCATGGGCAGGAGTGCCCGCCGGGCGTGGAGGGAGAAGTCGCCGTCCACCGGCGCGATGTCCAGGGTCATGCCGACCCCGTGTTCTTCCTGGGCTACTGGAAGCGCGAGGAGGCCACGCGGGCCAAGTACACGGGTGACACTGCTGACAGCTGGTGCCGAACGGGAGACCTGGCCTCGCAGGACGCTGATGGCTACCTCTGGTACCGGGGCCGGGCAGACGACGTGTTCAAGGCGGCAGGCTACCGCATTGGCCCCAGCGAGGTGGAGAACTGTCTGGTCCGGCACGATGCAGTGCTCAATGCTGCCGTGGTGCCCAAGCCTGATCCTGAGCGTGGGGCCGTGGTGAAAGCCTATGTGGTGTTGGCGCCGGGCCAGGAGTCGATCAACATGGTGGAGCGCGCTGCACTGGCAACCAACCTGCAGTCCTTCGTCAAAGGTCAGTTGGCACCATACGAATACCCCAAGGAGATCGAGTTTGTCGACGCATTGCCCATGACCACCACGGGCAAGGTCCAACGGCGCGTTCTGCGCCTGCAGGAGGAGGCGCGCGCGCACTCGGGCAGTGCAGCAAGGCAATGATGGTCTGCTTCAGGGTGGGTGTAGGGGCATGTCACGCGTGCGCTGCCAGCCTCACGCTAACGCCCTAAACTGAGGTTCGCCTGTCTGCTGCCTGGTATGGCGGGCGGGGCAAGGTTCATCACCCTTTGGAGGAAATGCAAGCATGAAATCGGATATCCAGCTCGGCCAGAGTGATCTGCGCGTCACACCCATCTGCCTGGGTACCATGACATTTGGCGAGCAGGTCAATGAAGCCGATGCCCACGCCATCATGGACCGGTCCATCGAGCGTGGCGTGAATTTCTTCGACGCGGCCGAGATGTACTCGGTTCCGGCAAGAGAAGAGACCTGCGGATCGACCGAACGCATACTGGGTACGTGGTTTGCCGCCAGCCCCGGCAGGCGTGAGAAGGTGATTCTGGCCAGCAAGGTGGCGGGTCCCGCCCGTGGCATGCCGTGGTTGCGCCCTGCCATCACCAAAGAAGGCATCATCGAGGCCTGTGAAGCCAGCTTGAAGCGCTTGCAGACTGACGTCATCGACGTCTACCAGATCCACTGGCCAGCCCGGCACGTACCAGCATTTGGCGCGCTCTACTACGACCCGGCGCGCAACAAGCCGTGTGCTTCTGTGCAGGAGCAGCTCGAAGCCATGGCCACCCTGGCAGAGCAAGGCAAGATCCGAGCAGTGGGGCTGTCCAACGAAACGCCCTATGGTGTGCATGAGTTTGTGCGCGTGGCCGAGCAATACGGTCTTCCAAGAGTGGCAACGGTTCAGAATCCCTACTGCCTGATCAATCGCAGCTACGAAAATGGCCTGGACGAAACCTGCGATCGCCTGGATGTCTCGCTGTTGGCCTATTCGCCGCTGGGCTTCGGATTGCTCACCGGCAAATACGACGAAACCGGTCTGGTCGGAGATCATGGTCGCATGGCTTTGTACGATTCCATGCGCAAGCAGCGCTGGGGCCGACCGGAGGCGCTGGAGGCGTCCAGGCGTTACAACGCTCTGGCCAAAGAGCACGGCCTGACGCCCAGCCAGTTGGCGTTGGCGTTCTGCTACCGGAACTGGCGCGTGGCCAGCACCATCATTGGCGTGACATCCATGGCCCAACTGGATGAGTGCCTGGACGCGTGGAACGTGGAACTGTCAGAGGACTTGCTCAAGGCGATTGACGCGATCCGCTGGGAAATGCGCGACCCGGCGCAGTAAAGGGCTCCCCCCTGCGCCGCTTCGCGGCTTCCCCCCGGAGGGGGGACGCACTCGTTGGGCCGGCGAAGCCGGACCTTCGAGTGCCTGAGGGTTGCGGGTTCTGCGCTCATGCGTGATAGCGGTTTGCAGTTGGGTGAGAGAGAGTGTGGCCCCCCTGCGCCGCTTCGCGGCTTCCCCCCGGAGGGGGGACGCACTCGTTGGGCCGGCGAAGCCGGACCTTCGAGTGCCTTAGGGTTGCGGGTTCTGCGCTCATGCGTGATAGCGGTTTGCAGTTGGGTGTGAGAGAGAGTGGCCCCCCTGCGCCGCTTCGCGGCTTCCCCCCGGAGGGGGGACACACTCGTTGGGCCGGCGAAGCCGGACCTTCGAGTGCCTGGGGGTTGTGGGGTTGGCGCTCCCAGGCCTGGGTTCCCTGTGGCACTTGGCTTGTCGCACAATCGGCTGATGGCAAAGAAGACGCATGTTTCGGCCACGCCGGCCACGCAGTGGCTGAAGGCGCAGAAAGTCGAATTCACAGAGCATCCGTACGACTACGTCGAGCATGGTGGAGCGCAGCACAGTGCCGCCACGTTGGGCGTTGATCCGTTTGCAGTGGTCAAGACGCTGATCATGCAGGACGAGTCGGCTCGCCCGCTGGCGGTGCTCATGCATGGGAACCGAAAGGTGTCCACCAAATCGTTGGCGCGTCAAATTGGTGTGAAATCTGTGCAGCCCTGTTTGCCGGAAGTGGCCAATCGACATTCAGGCTACCTGGTGGGTGGCACGTCGCCGTTTGGCCTGAAACGAAGCATGCCCGTCTGGGTGGAGCGCAGCGTGCTGGCGTTGCCTTGTATCTGGATCAATGGCGGGCGCCGCGGTTTTCTGGTCAGCCTGTCACCGCTGGTTCTGACCGAAAAACTGGGTGCTCGGCCTGTCGACTGCGCACTGGCAGAATAGAGGCTCAAGAACTGGCCGGGCGAACTGTTCAGGGGCGCCCGCTGATGGCTTCAAAACATGCAGACATTTCTTCCCTATATTGCTACTGTGGCCGCTTACCTGATCGGTTCGCTGTCATTCGCTGTTCTGGTCAGTCGGGTCATGGGCTTGAACGACCCGCGTACCTACGGCAGCAAGAATCCGGGGGCGACCAATGTGCTGCGGTCCGGCAGCAAAAAAGCTGCCATCGTCACCCTGTTGCTTGATGCCATCAAGGGCTGGCTGCCGGTGTTTGCCGTGGGCATTTGGGGTGAATCGTTCGGTCTCGGGGCCTCGACCGTGGCCGCCGTTGGGCTGGCCGCATTTCTCGGCCACCTCTATCCGGTTTTCTTCGAGTTCAAAGGCGGCAAAGGTGTGGCGACGGCCGCGGGCGTCATCGTTGGCTTCAACCCGTGGCTGGGCCTTGCATCCTTGCTCACCTGGGTGATCATTGCGTACTTTTTCCGCTATTCTTCTTTGGCGTCGATCGTGACAGCCGTATTTGCGGCCGTCTTCTATCTGTTTGGTGACAAAGTGGCCTGGCAGGCCCCCAACGAACAGGTTCTGGTGCTGGCTGTGATGGCTGTACTGCTGGTCTGGCGCCACGCTGAGAACATCAACCGCCTGCTCGCGGGCACGGAAAGCAAAATTGGTGGAAAAAAGGCTGCGGAAAAATTGGGGAAGTGAGCTGGCCATTCCTCACAAGCCAGCCCGACACCACGTTTGACCATGAACAACAACATTCAACGCATCGGTATGGCCGCTCGGTACAGTGAAGCGGCCGTTTTCAATGGGGTGGTCTACCTGGCCGGGATGGTGCCTGAACGCGGGGACCACGACATTCGTGGTCAGACCGAAGATGTCCTGGCTCAGGTCGAAGCCCGTTTGCTGGAGGCGGGCAGTGACA
Organism: Hydrogenophaga sp. 5NK40-0174; assembly: GCF_040372165.1. Classification (NCBI taxonomy): domain Bacteria; kingdom Pseudomonadati; phylum Pseudomonadota; class Betaproteobacteria; order Burkholderiales; family Comamonadaceae; genus Hydrogenophaga; species Hydrogenophaga sp. 5NK40-0174. The sequence goes on from NZ_BAABWG010000001.1 coordinate 282,419, forward strand.
AGTCCAGAATCCTTCGCGCCCAGATCTTTCTGGCAGACATCGCCGACATTGGCGCGATGAACGAAGTTTGGGACGCCTGGGTTGTCCCCGGGACTGCGCCACCGCGGGCGACGGTTGAGTCCAGGCTCGCCGATGCCGACTGGCGTATTGAGATCGTGGTCACCGCAGCACAGCAGTGATGCCAGGCGCTCTGGGGCGCTTCAATATCGCCTTTCCAAGGTCAGCTGACCAGCGCTCTGCTTGATGTCAAAGCGTTTGAGAAACGAGTTGCCCAGCAAGGCAAACTGCATGTTGGCAGGGATGATGTAGCCTTCGACGTTGCGCACCTTGATGCTGCCGAGGCTGACTTCATCAAACACCACGCTGTAGCCCAGTGTCACGCCGTTGGCCGTGTTGACCCGAACGCGCTTGGTGGGGTCGAGCTTGACCCCGAGGCGGCGTGCCCGATCCTGGCTGACAACCACTGCGCTGGCGCCTGTGTCGACCATGAACCTCACACTCCGCCCGTTGATGCCACCCAGTGAGGTGTAGTGCCCGTTGGTACCGGCAGTCAGAACGATCTCTTTGTCACTCGTGCTGCTTTCCTTGTCGCCGACGTTGAGTGGCGCTTCTCCGACGCGCAGGCGCTTTCTCTCTCCACCTGATTCGATGGTGGCGGTATCGCCCGAGACGGAGATCAGGCGGACGCCGTCGCGCTTCTGACCTGGTTTGACCAAGGCCGGTTGGGCGCCGTTGATCACCAGCAGCGCCTTGCCACCAAGCACACCTGCCAACGAAACGTTCTCCGCGCAGGCGCCGCCTGCCAACAGCATTCCAATGGTCGCGCCTGCCACGAATCGTTTCATGGGGCTTCTGTCCATGCCGCGAATCAGTCGCGGAAGTTGTTGAAGGACAGAGGCAAGTCCTTCATCTGATCCCGAATCAGGGCAATGGCCGCCTGCAGGTCATCACGCTTTCCGCCCGAGACCCGAACCGAGTCCCCTTGAATGGCGGCTTGCACTTTGATCTTGCTGCCTTTGATGAGCTGCTGGATCTTCTTGCCGTCTTCGGTCGCCACACCATTGCGAACCTTGACCAGCTGCTTGACCTTGTCGCCGCCGATCTTCTCGGGGTCGGAGAGATCCAGAAACCGAACATCAACGCCGCGTTTGGTCAGCTTGTTTCTCAGGATGTCTTCGATTTGCTGCAGCTGGAAGTCCGCATCGCCAAAGATTGTGATTTCCTTGTCCTTGAGTTCAATGGCGGCACTCGTGCCTTTGAAATCGAATCGTGTTCCGATTTCTCGTGCCGCTTGATCCACGGCATTTTTGACTTCGACGAAATCTGCTTCCAGAACGGTGTCGAATGACGGCATATTTAGAAACCCTTTCCTGCGACGGCAATGCGAGAATAGACCTATGTTAGTCGAGAAACAGGTCTCCCTCCAGCCATACAACTCCTTCGGGATCAGTGCGCGTGCCCAGAAGCTCGCCCGAATCACGAGCGAGGATGACCTTCTGGCGCTGATGGCACAGCCGGACTGGACGGTGACGCCACGGCTGATACTGGGCGGTGGCAGCAACATGGTCCTCACTGGCGATGTGAAGGCCCTGGTGCTCAAGATGGAGATTAAGGGTCGCCGTTTGCTTGATGCGCAAGAGAAGGGCTGGCTTGTCGAGGCAGGTGCTGGCGAGGTCTGGCATGACTTTGTGGCATGGACGCTGGCCCAGGGCTGGCCTGGTCTTGAAAACATGGCGCTCATTCCGGGGACGGTCGGCGCTGCGCCAGTGCAGAACATTGGCGCGTATGGGGTAGAACTGCAGGACAGGTTCCATTCGCTGGATGGGATCGACCTCGAGACAGGGCGGTCATTCAGCCTGGATGCCGCTCAATGCGGCTTCGGCTACCGGGACTCGGTGTTCAAGCACGCTCCCGACGACAGTCGTTCCCTCGGGATGGCGGGGAGGGCTGTGATCACGAGAGTGCGCTTCTGGTTGCCGCGCCCATGGAAGCCGGAGCTGGGCTATCTTGAGCTGGAGCGAAAGGTGGCGGAGCTGGCGGGCGCCGTGCCCTCGCCGCAGCAGGTCTTCGACTGGGTCTGCGAGATCCGGCGGTCCAAACTGCCCGATCCGGCCGTGATCGGCAATGCGGGCAGTTTTTTCAAGAACCCGACGGTCACCCCTGAGCAATGTGCGGACATCATTGCCCGTGATCCGAAAGTGGTGCATTACCCCTTGCCTGACGGCAGTGTGAAGCTGGCAGCGGGCTGGATGATCGACGCCTGCGGCTGGAAGGGCAAGACGATGGGGCATGCAGGTGTCTACGAGAAACAGGCGCTGGTCCTGATCAACAAGGGCACGGCGGAACACCCTTGCACAGGGGGTGAGGTCATGACCCTGGCCAAAGCCATACAGACCAGTGTTTACGAGCGGTTTGGGATCCGGCTGGAGCCGGAGCCTGTGGTCGTGTGACCCGCTCATGGCCATGATTGCCGTGATGAAAATTGCAGCCAGGGCCTCGCAGGGAATCGTAGCGTCGGGGCTTGTCCAAGTCGCGGTGTGCATGGTCTTGGCGTTGTCGGCCAATGTTGCTCATGCGGAGGCAGTCAGGGTCAAGACCAGGGTCGTCGACGAGATGGTTCAGGTCACCATGCGAACCACCGTGGAAGCGCCCATGCCCCTGGTGTGGGCAGTGCTGACGGATTACGCCGGGTCCGCCGCCTGGGTGCCGGGCATGCGCTCGAGTCGAATTCTTCGCCGTGACAGAGACGGGATCGTGGTCGAGCAGAACGGATACATCGACGTCGTGGTGTTCACCGTGGACATGCACGTCGTGGTGAAAGTCCGCGAGTTCCCTCCCGACAAAATCACAGTCAATCTGGTGGAAGGCGATTTTGAACATCTGGAGGGTGCCTACGCTTTGTGGCCTGATGCAAAACACCCAGGCGTGACCCATGTGCAGTGGTCGGGTCAGCTCAAACCTGCGTTTGCTGTTCCGGGCGTGGTCTCGTCTTCAGTGGTGGAACGCAATGTCCGGATGCAGTTTGAAGGCCTGGTGGCAGAGGTCAATCGCAGGGAGCGAGCGCGGCGTGGCTTGCCCCCCCTGCCGGAAGACAAACCTGTCCGGATACCCCGAGGAGGGGAATTCTGATGGGGCGTCAGCGGAGCAGGCGATGCGCTGCCTGGGTGGCATTGCTTCTGATATCGCTGCTGCAAGCGTGCGGGTCGACAGGTACGCGAGAGGGAGTCGGACTCGACGCCGCTACCGAACGTCGTTCAGGTGAACAGGTCAATGGCGGATCGACTGTGATGGCGTGTCGCCGCTGGATGCACGCACTGGATGAAATGGTCAAAGCCAGGCAGGCAGGAGATGCCCAGGATCAGCCTGTTGATGGGTTTGTCTATGCCCGAACGTCGCGCTTTCTTTCATCATGGCGCGAAGAACTCGATACGGATGATCCAAGCTTCCGAGTCTGGGCTGCCATGCTGGCGGATCGTGGACGCGAAGGCCTGGAGGCCGAATGGTCGAGACTCAGCCTGGCCGACCGCCACGAGCTGCTTTCCCTGGGCCGGGATGCTCAAGCGCCGGACGAGCGTGGTGCCGAGAGAATCGAGCGATGCTCCAGAGAATTGCTGGCGGCCGATCTTGCGCGACCTGAGGCCCGTCAAGCGATGCTGGAAAACAGCGCGGCAAAAGACGCTTATGTGGATTGGCAGCGTTGGCTGGGTGCCTATCCATTGAGTCGTGTGCCGTTTTCTGCGGGGGTGAGGCGGTGGCAGGAAGAGACGCAACGCACGTTTGATGTGGCACAAGATGGGACCGACTCCATGCCCGAGGGATTGACCCGCTATGTGCCGGTCGGACAGCCAGCGGGAGCAGGCCTGTCAGGCAGGCAGGCCCGGGCGTCGTCACCGTGGCCGCGCAATGCGCTCGGCGTACCTATCCTTGACGCAGGTGATCTCAGTGATTTGTTCACGCGGCACGCGCCGGTTCTCCGAATGGACGTGTCGACTGACGACGACCGACCGGGCACGATGCGCGTTTCACCAGAGGGCGAGCTGCTCGTTGATGTGATGCAGCCCGTCGCGTACATCCGCGCTTCGTTTACCCGCTGGGGCGGGCAGGTGATGCTGCAGCTCAACTACCTCTTCTGGTTTTCGTCGAGGCCGGCTACGTCGAGCCTGGACCTTCTTGCGGGCCGGTTTGACGGTTTCATTTGGCGCGTGACTCTGGACGAGAGCGGGCTCCCCCTTGTCTACGACACCATCCACGCCTGTGGCTGCTATCACGAGTTCTTTCCGGTTCGCGGCGTTCTTCCGCGCCCGGTGCCAGAGGGTGAGCGAGGCAATGAGTGGCTGTTCATGCCAGGTGAAGCGCCTGTGCTGCAGGAGGGGCAGCGCATGGCCTTGCACCTTGCTTCAGGCTCGCACTACCTGACCCGTGTGGCGGTGGCTGACATTTCGGAGGCAGGTGACGTGGGAGGGGTTCGCTACGGTTTGATCGATGAGAACGGACTGAGAGCGCTGCCGGTGCCTGCGCCGAGTGGTGAATCGAGTGGTCGTACTGCCAGCGCCTATGCACCGGATGGTTTGGTCCCGGGCAGTGAACGCCTGGAGCGTTTCCTGTTCTGGCCGATGGGCATTCCCAGTGCGGGTGCTCAGCGGCAGTGGGGACACCACGCCACCGCCTTTGTCGGTCGCCGTCATTTCGATGACCCTTATCTGATGGAGTCCCGGTTTGAGCTGCCGCGCCCGGGCACGGCCGAGAAAAAAGCCACACCCGCAAAACACGGGCATGGCCTTTGATCAGAGCCAACTTGCCGCTCAGGATTTGGCGGGTTTGTCAGTACCTTCCAGTCGCAACATGCTGGCGCCTTCGCCCAGCGACAACAGACCGGTGTTGGCATAGATGCCCAGCTTGCCGCGCGTGTCGGTGATGTCCAGGTTGCGCATGGTCAACTGGCCGATGCGGTCGGCTGGCGAAAATGGCGCGTCTTCCACCTTTTCCATCGACAGGCGCTCAGGCGCGTAGGTCAGGTTCGGGCTTTCGGTGTTGAGCAGGCTGTAGTCGTTGCCACGGCGCAGTTCCAGCGTCACTTCGCCGGTGACGGCCCGTGCAATCCAGCGCTGGGCCGTTTCGCGCAACATGATGGCTTGCGGATCGAACCAGCGGCCCTGATACAGCAAACGGCCCAGTCGCAAGCCATTGATGCGATATTGCTCGATGGTGTCCTCGTTGTGGATGCCGGTCACCAGTCGCTCGTAGGCAATGAACAGCAGCGCCATGCCGGGGGCTTCGTAGATGCCGCGGCTCTTCGCTTCAATGATGCGGTTTTCAATTTGGTCGCTCATGCCCAGACCGTGACGGCCGCCAATGCGGTTGGCTTCCAGAATCAGCTCGACCGGGTTGTCGAAGGTCTTGCCATTGAGGGCCACTGGCTGGCCTTCTTCAAAGCGCACCGTCACGGTCTCGCGCTTGATCTCAACGTCGTCCTTCCAGAACGCGACACCCATGATGGGGTTGACGATGTGCATGCCGCTGTTGAGCTCTTCCAGGTCTTTGGCCTCGTGCGTCGCACCCAGCATGTTGCTGTCGGTGGAGTAGGCTTTCTCGACACTCATCTTGTAGTCGAAGCCGTTGGCGATGAGGAACTCGCTCATCTCTTTGCGGCCACCCAGCTCATCGATGAAGGTCTGGTCCAGCCAGGGCTTGTAGATCTTCAGGCTCGGGTTGGTCAGCAGGCCGTAGCGATAGAAGCGCTCAATGTCGTTGCCCTTGTAGGTAGAGCCGTCCCCCCAGATGTTGACGTCGTCTTCCTTCATGGCCGCCACCAGCATGGTGCCAGTCACAGCGCGACCCAGCGGGGTGGTGTTGAAGTAGGTCTGGCCCGCAGTCGTGACGTGGAAGGCGCCACACTGCAGCGCGGCAATGCCTTCGTGCGCCAATTGCAGCCGGCAGTCGATCAGGCGAGCCTTCTCGGCACCGTACTCCGTTGCCTTGCGTGGAATGGCGTCGTAGTCCGGCTCGTCAGGCTGACCCAGGTTGGCGGTATAGGCATAGGGCGAAGCGCCTTTTTGCTTCATCCACAGCAGGGCTGCGCTGGTGTCCAGACCGCCTGAGAAGGCGATACCGACTTTCTGGCCTTTGGGGAGGTTTTGCAGGATGGTGCTCATGGTTCAGTCCGTTGGCTTATGACTTGGGGCTGTGGTTGGAAACCTGCAGGCCCGCGCTTATTTGTATCAGGCGTAGTGACAGATGTAATGAAAGGCGTTCGTCACACGGATGTCAAAATACGAGTTTTCAGGGATGGAGAATTGCTCCCCTGCCTTGACAGCGATCCAGTCGTCGCTGCCTGCCAGCCGGTAATCGCAATCGCCTGCCGTGCATTCCATGACCTCGGCCGCTTCAGTGTTGAATCGCAGCGTAGCGGGCAAGACGACGCCGACGGATTTTCGCGTGCCGTCGGCGAAGGTGAGGCCATGGCTGACGCATTTGCCGTCGAAGTAGACGCTGGCCCGGGTGGAAACGGTGACGCCGGAAATGAGCTCGGTGGTCATGGTTGCTTTGTTGGGAATAGGGGACAAACCCACCATTGTATTCGGTGAGGCCACCGCTGGCGTTCTTGTCAGATCGATGGCCTTGTTGCACAAGGATGCAGGTATCCGGGCGCGAGACGTCAGGATCAGCGTATGACCGTATTGTTGGCTTCTTTGGTGGTGATGGTGATCGCGCTGGCGCTGCTGCTTCGACGGCGGCGCTCGCGTCTGGTGGCGGCGTTCGTGTCCCTGGCATGGGTGGTCTGGAGTGTGGCGGCGGTGCTGCACCTCATATCGGATCATTTCACCGGTCAGGGGTTTGATGAAGCGGTGGTGTTTCATCTCAGAGTCGGGCTGGCTGGTACTGGCTGGCGTGAATACTGGCTCCCGGTGGCGTCAGCGGCACTGATGTCCTTGCTCATCCTGCTGGTGGCCTGGTCCGTGTTCCGGCGCATGCGGTCTCAATCCGACAACGTGCACTCGTCGCTGGCTTCCCAGTGGTGGGGGCTGGGCTTGCTGGCGGCTGCGCTGGGTGCCAATCCTGCCGCACTGGCCGGCGGCCGAATGGTGCTTGCCTCCGTATCCGCCCAGGGCGAGCCTGCTCCCTCGGTGTTTCAGGCTCAAGCCGGGTTCACCGACGGCAGGGCGGTGAAGCCCCAACGCAACCTGGTGTACATCTACCTTGAAAGCGTTGAGCGAACTTACCTGGATGACCGCTTGTTCCCAGGTCTGGCGCCGAACCTGAGTCGACTTGAAAAGCTGGGTGCCAGCCACACCGATGTGCGACAAGTGCACGGCACCGGATGGACGATTGCCGGCATGGTGGCCTCTCAGTGTGGCCTGCCTCTTGTCCTTCCCGGCGACAGCAGTGTCGCTACGACGCTGGACCAGTTTCTGCCGGAAGCACGCTGCATGGGCGACGTGCTGAAAGACGCCGGCTATGAGTTGCACTACATGGGTGGCGCTGATGCCGGGTTTGCGGGCAAAGGCAATTTCTATCGCACACACGGTTTCTCCCATGTGCATGGGTTGCACGAGTTGCAGGGCCGGCTGCCTGCCGAGCGGGCTCGATCGGCATGGGGCATTTATGACGACGACCTCTTCGGTCTGGTCGAGGCCGAGTATCACCGGCTTGCCAAGGCGGACAAGCCCTTTGGCATCTTCACCCTGACCCTCGATACGCACCATCCGGTTGGTCATGAAACGCCCAGTTGCAAGGACTTGAAGTACCGGGACGGTCAGAATGCCATGCTCAACGCGGTTGCGTGTGCGGACCGCATGGTTGGTCGCCTCATGGACCGCCTGCTGGAGTCGGAGGCTGCGAAAGACACGGTCTTTGTCATCGCTTCCGATCACCTGGCCATGAACAATGCCGCGATTGACCAGTTGCGACAGGGAGACCGCAAGAATCTGTTTCTCGTCATCGACGGCGGCGATCTGCGCGAATCCAGGGTGAGCCGCAGTGGTTCGATGCTGGATGCCGGTGCCAGTGTCATGGCGCGGCTGGTGGCGCAGGGCGGCCCAGGGGTGACATTTAGGCTGGGATATGGCCATTCCATGGAAGGTGAGGCGTCGACGCTGACGGAAGAGCTGGAAGCCGACACCGACGCTTTTTTGTCTCGTCATGACCGTTTTCATGCGTCGTTGTGGGATCGGCCGCAGCTCGATGAAGGCATCCGCCTTCTGCCAGGCGAGCAAGGCCTGGCGCTGGGGGACCGGTCTGTCCGGTTGCCGGTGCTCATGATGGTCGACGCTGACGCTACCTTGCTGGCACTGCGATCGGCAGACTCGGCGCAATGGAATCTCCAGGATCAAGTTCTGGCCAGTCCGCCTGGGCGGCACTTTGTATGGGTGGATGATTGTGAGCAGACTTGGATTCTGGAGCCGGAGCAGTCACCGCGAGGGCGAGTGTGCCTGGCCGCCGGCCGCATGGGGGACACCAGGATTCACCTGCAGACGCTTGATGAAGGCGTATCAGTGGCCCCGTCAGCCTTGCGTGCGCATCTGTCGTCCGCTTCGCCCGACCTGGTCGCCTATGCGCTCAGGCAGTCGGCAGCTGACAAGTGGAAGCAGTTTGGAACGGATCAGGTCTTCGCGACGGCATGGCCGGAGGGTGGCGGGAGGCGTGCGTCGACACTCCTGGTCCGGAGCTCGGCCAGAGGTGCCGGAAAGTCCATGCTGATGTCGCCTGACACTGCCTGGCGTCAGGTGCTCAAGCCGGGCGTTCACGTCGTAGAGCTGGATGCGCATGGAGCGCCCGTCCGCCAGCTTCTGCTGTCGGATTGCCTGGAGCACAAAGGTGGGGCAGAAGCTGCCGTCGAAATGCTGGAGCAGGCCACGTCTGGCCAGGGGAGCACGTTGCACCTTCTGGTTGGCGCTGAAGCCGATGCCTGTGCGCCGGACCTGATCAGGGGGTCGCTGGAACAAACCCCTCTTCAACATTGGGAAGGGCTTGCAGAGGGGCAGCCCTATGCCGTCTTCTTCGACGGCAAGGGCGGGTACCGGGAATACTATGGTCCGCCGGGGTCCGCCGTCGCCGTGGAGATTGAGTCCGCCGGTGCACGTTCGTCAGCGCCCGCGCGCTGAGTTGGCGAAGCCGCCGGAGGATGCCGATCAGACCCGATCAGTCCACTGCGCTTCAGAAAACCCGACAGTGATGCCGTCGCTCCATTGCACAACTGGGCGTTTGATCAGGGAAAGGTTGGCCAGCATGAGGGCCTGGGCTGAGGCTGCGTCCGTTACCGAGGCTTGCTCGGTCGCATCCAGCTTGCGCCAGGTGGTTCCCCGCTTGTTGAGTAGCGCTTCCCAGCCCAGGGCCTTGATCCAGCCATTGAGCACCTCCGGGGTGAGGTCTGACTTCTTGAAGTCGTGAAACTGGTGGTCGACACCCTGTCTGGTCAGCCATGTCCGGGCCTTCTTGACGGTGTCGCAATTGGGAATGCCGTAAACAGTGATCATGTCCGGATTGTCCTGCATTTGAGGCAAGGCCGCTGCGAGAGTGGGACAATTGGCGCATGACTTCAGCGACCCCGAACACCCCAGAGGCCAGTGCCAGCCTCGCGCAGTGGCTCAACTACTGTGAGCGCATTCACCCCAGTGCCATTGATATGGGGCTTGAGCGGGTGCAGGCTGTGGCGATTCGCATGGGCCTGAAGCTCGATACGCCAGTGATCACCGTGGCGGGAACCAATGGAAAAGGTTCCACCTGCGCCATGCTGGAAGCCATCTACCTTGAGGCTGGCTACTCGACCGGTGTGTACACCTCCCCGCATCTGGTGCACTTTGAAGAAAGGTGCCGCATCGTGGGGGAGTCGGTGCGGGCGGAAGACCTGTGCGCGGCCTTTTCTCTGGTGGAGTCGGCCAGGGCTGGTCGAGGAGGCGACGACGCGATCAGTCTGACCTACTTCGAATTCACCACCTTGGCCATTTTGCGGGTCTTGTCGCAGGCCGGCGCAGATGTACTGATTCTCGAGGTCGGGCTGGGTGGGCGTCTGGACGCTGTGAACATCGTGGATGCTGATTGCGCTGTGATCACCAGCGTGGCGCTCGATCATGTGGGGTTTCTTGGCACTGACCGCGAAGCCATTGGCTATGAGAAGGCCGGCATCATGCGCACGGGTCGCCCGGTGGTGATCAGCGATCCGCAGCCCCCGCAAAGTGTGCTGGATCGCGCCCGAGAGATCGACGCCAATACGTGGTTGATCGGGCGGGATTTCCATTTTGCCGGTGACCGTCAGCAATGGGGCTGGGCCATGCACCCTTCCCATGGTGGGCGTCGGTACAGTGGGCTGGCCTATCCCGCTTTGCGTGGAGCCAATCAGCTGGTCAATGCTGCAGGGGTTCTGGCTGTCGTCGAGGTCATGAGGCCGCAGTTGCCTGTCACCGCCCAGTCCATCCGCAATGGTCTGGCACTCGTTGAACTGCCGGGGCGTTTTCAGATGGTGCCTGGTGCGCCAGCGCTGGTACTGGACGTGGCTCACAACCCTCATTCCGTGGCCGCCCTGGCCGAAAACCTGGACAACATGGGCTTCTACCCCTGTACCCGGGTGGTGCTGGGTGCCATGGCAGACAAAGACCTTGTCGCCATGCTGGAGCGGGTAGGTCCCTTGGTCGATGCGTGGTACCTGTGCAACCTTCCGGTGCCGCGCGCAGCCACTGCCGAAGCCCTGAAGGCTTTGCTTTTGCAGCCGGGCGAGGGTGGCAAGGCTGTGGCCGAGGCAGGCGCCGTCAAAGGGTGTTTCGATACGCCAACGGCGGCATTGGCACAGGCCCTCGCCGAGGCAGACCCGGCTGATAGAATCGTGGTGTTTGGCTCTTTCTACACCGTGGGTGGCGTGCTGGAAAACGGCATTCCCCGGCTCTCGGCGCACCCGCCGGGTGCCTGAAGCCCGCTGGCTGAAAATCGGGCCAGTTCCGATCATTGTTCCCAGCGAACTGCCTGACCCAAAAAAGCGGTGTCCGATTCCCCACGCATGTTGAAGTCCCGATCCGGTTCGAAGGCTGGTGCCTCGTCCCAGGCGGCGCAGAGCATTGACGACGTCAGGCGCCGAGCCCGCCATCGCCTTATCGGTGCCACCATTCTGGTGCTGATCGGTGTGGTGGGTTTCTCACTGCTGTTTGACTCCCAGCCACGTCCCGTCGCGGGTCTGGTGCCCATCGAAATTCCCGATCGCGGTGAGCCCGCTGCCGCGGCTGTGGCTTCAAGCCCGGTCGATGGCCAGTCGACAGGCGATGATGTCGGGCGAGATGCCGGCAATGGGGGCGACGCAGCACCCATCACCGACCAGCGCGCCACCCTGGATGACGGCGAAGAGGCCGTCGAGGATGGTCCCCCCGCTGCAGCTGCCCCAGAGCCTCGGGCCGAGCCTGTCAAGGCGCCAGAGCCTGCCCCGGCACCTGTGCCGCCTGCACCCGCTCCGATCAAGCCCAAGACCCCTGTCCAGCCACCTGCCACGCCCAAGCCTGCACCTGCGCCAGAGCCCAAGCCTGAAGAAGCTTCAAGCCCTAACAGCGAGCGCTACGTGGTGCAGGTGGGTGCATTTGCCGACGCCAGCAGCGTGACACGCGTGCGCCGCAAGCTTGAAAGCGCTGGCATGAAAACCTATACCCAGGCAGTCAACACGGCCGCGGGAAAGCGCACCCGTGTTCGCCTCGGGCCCTTTGATTCACGTGCCAGTGCGGAAAAAGCGGCGGCCAAGGCCAAAGCGCTGGGGCTTCCAGGCAGGGTGCTTACACTCTGACCGGCTGGGTTCCAGACCGTCTCAAAGCACATGAACTGGGTCGATTGGGCGCTGATTCTGATTTTGCTGATATCCCTGGTCATTGGCCTTTGGCGAGGACTGGTGTACGAAGTCATGTCGGTTCTGGCCTGGGTGGCAGCTTTCATCGTGGCACAGGCTTTCGCAGGCGATGTGGGTAGTTGGCTGCCCATGGGGGGCGCATCGGCTGGTCTGAAAACTGCAGCCGGGTTTTTGCTGGTATTTGTCGGCACAGCGTTTGCCGGCGGTTTTGTTGCCTGGCTGGTCAAGAAGATGGTCGAGTCGGTTGGCTTGCGACCCATTGACCGGGTGCTGGGTGCTGGATTTGGAGTTGCCCGGGGGGCCGTGATTCTGCTGGCCCTGACGCTGGTGATCAACATGACCCCACTGGTGGCAGAAGTTTGGTGGCAAGAGTCGGTCGGCGCGAAAATGCTGACCTTGACCTTGTACTCGGTCAAACCCCTGCTGCCTGACGTTGTGGCTGCTCAGTTGCCTTGAGGCAACTGGCCGGCTGCGTTTGCTTTTTTTGCTTTTTCGTTTGAGGTTCAAACATGTGTGGAATCGTCGGTGTGGTCAGCCATGCACCGGTCAACCAGCTGATTTACGACGCGTTGCTGCTCCTGCAGCACCGGGGCCAGGATGCCGCCGGTATCGTCACACAGCAGGGACGCAAGTTCTTCATGCACAAGGCCAAAGGCATGGTGCGCGATGTCTTCCGTACGCGCAACATGCGCGCCCTGCCTGGCACCTGTGGACTGGGTCAGGTCCGCTATCCAACGGCTGGTAACGCCTACAGCGAAGAAGAGGCACAACCTTTTTATGTCAACGCACCTTTCGGCCTGGTGATGGTGCACAACGGCAACCTGACCAATGCCAAGGCGCTGAAGCAGGAGCTGTTTCAGACGGATCACCGCCACATCAATACCGAGAGTGACTCCGAGGTCTTGCTCAACGTGCTGGCCCACGAGCTGGAGCGCGTCACCCGAGGCGTGTCCCTGAAACCTGCCGACGTCTTCGAGGCCGTCAAAGGCGTCCACAAGCGCGTCAAGGGTTCCTACGCAGTCATCATGCTGATTGCCGGGCATGGCTTGCTCGCTTTCCGCGATCCGCACGGCATTCGTCCTCTGTGCTTCGGGCAAGGGGCTGGCGGCTTCATGGTGGCGAGCGAGTCCGTGACGCTGGAAGGCTCGGGCTTCGATTGCGTGCGCGACGTGACGCCAGGCGAGGCGATCTTTGTGGATCTGGAAGGCAATGTCCACATGCAGCAATGCGCTGAGCAGATTCGCCACTACCCTTGCGTGTTCGAGTATGTGTACCTTGCTCGCCCTGATTCCGTGCTCGACGGCATTTCGGTGTACCAGGCTCGCCTGAACATGGGACAGACCCTGGCGCAGGAACTGGTCAAGCACGTCGACCCGAAAGACATCGACGTGGTGATCCCGATCCCCGAGTCATCTCGTCCAAGCGCCATGGAACTGGCCCATCGTCTGGGGCTGCTGTACCGCGAGGGCTTCGTCAAGAACCGGTACGTCGGGCGTACCTTTATCATGCCCGGCCAATCGGTCCGCAAGAAGTCGGTGCGCCAGAAACTCAATGTCATGGCCAGCGAATTCCAGGGCCGGAGTGTATTGCTGGTGGATGATTCCATCGTTCGCGGCACCACCAGTCGAGAGATCGTCCAGATGGCGCGCGATGCTGGAGCCCGCAAGGTCTACCTTGCCAGCGCTGCGCCGCCGGTGCGCTACCCGAACGTCTACGGCATCGACATGCCCACGCCGCAGGAGCTGGTGGCCCATGGTCGCACCATCGAAGAGATTCGTCAGATCATTGGCTGCGATGCCCTGATTTACCAGGATGTCGACGCGATGAAGCAAACCATCGGCAGCCTCAATCCAGGCCTGGCCGGATTCGATGCATCCTGCTTTGACGGCATCTACGTCACAGGCGACATCACGCCGGAAGACATTGAGAACCTGAATCAGGGCCGGGACCAGGGCAGCGAAGAAGACTCGGAAGACACGTCGCGCCTTTCATTGCCCAACGCGCAGGAAAACTGAGAGCCATGAGTCAATCGTCCCTGCCTGAGGGCTTGCACCGCGATACCCTGGCCGTCAGGGCCGCTGCGGAGCGCAGTCAGTACGGAGAAAACTCGGAAGCCCTGTACCTGACCAGCGGGTATGTGCAGCCTTCCGCACAATCCAGTGCCGACCGGTTTGCCGGTGATGAAGACGGCTTTACCTATGGCCGCTATGGCAACCCCACGGTGGCGTCGTTTGAGCAAAGGCTCGCTGCCATGGAGGGCGCGCCTGCGTGTATTTCCACTGCGTCGGGCATGTCGGCGATTCTCATGATGTGCATGGGCCTGCTCAAGGCCGGTGACCACGTCATCTGTTCGCATTCCATGTTCGGCTCCACCATCAAGCTGATCGGAACCGACCTGGCCAAGTTTGGTGTGGAATCGACCTTTGTGTCGCAAACCGACACCGCTGCATGGAAGGCTGCCGTCAAGCCCAACACCCGGCTGCTGTTTGCCGAGACGCCCACCAACCCATTGACCGATGTGTGCGACATCCAGGCCCTGGCGGACATCGCTCACAACGCCGGCGCCTTGCTGGCCGTGGACAACTGCTTCGCCACGCCCGTGTTGCAACGCCCGATGGCCATGGGCGCTGACATTGTCATGCACTCGGGAACCAAATACCTGGACGGGCAGGGCAGGGTGATGGCGGGTGCGCTGTGTGCCAGCGAAGAGCTGGTGACCAAGACCTTTTTGCCGGTGCTCAAGAGCAGCGGCATGACGCTTGCTCCCTTCAATGCCTGGGTGGTGCTCAAGGGACTGGAAACGCTTGAACTGCGCATGCAGGCACAGTCTGCCAAAGCGCTGGAGCTGGCGCGTTGGCTGTCGGGCCATGGCATGGTGAACAAGGTCTTCTACCCCGGTCTTGCCAGTCACGCTCAACACGAACTGGCCATGGCGCAGCAGTCAGGCTTGGGCGGTGCGGTGCTGTCTTTCGAGGTCAAGGCCAGCGGTGCAGACCAGGCCCGTGCAAGAGCTTTCCATGTGCTTGACTCGCTGAAGGTGCTGTCCCTGTGTACCAACCTGGGCGACACCAAGACGCTTTGCACCCACCCGGCCAGCACATCCCATGGTCGTCTCACGGAAGACCAGCGTCAAACCGCCGGCGTGACCCAAGGCCTCGTGCGCGTGGCCGTGGGGCTGGAACACCCGCAAGACGTACAGGCCGACATTGACCGAGGTCTCTCGACCATTGCCTGATCCCGTTTGAAATTTGACGGACCCCGAGATTTTTTCGACATGACCGTACGCACGCGCTTCGCACCTTCACCCACTGGTTTCATCCACCTGGGCAACATTCGCTCGGCCCTCTATCCATGGGCATTCGCCCGCGCCAACCAGGGTGAGTTCATCCTCCGCATCGAAGACACCGACCTGGAGCGCTCTTCACAGGAAGCGGTGGACGTCATCATCGAGGGCATGAAGTGGCTGGGGCTCGATCACGATGAAGGGCCTTTCTATCAAATGCAGCGCATGGACCGCTACAAAGCGGTGCTCGCTGAGTTGCAGGCGCGAGGCTGGGTCTACCCCTGTTACATGAGTGTCGAAGAGCTCGACGCTTTGCGTGAGCGCCAGATGGCCAACAAGGAGAAGCCGCGCTACGACGGTACCTGGCGCCCGGAGGAGGGCAAGACACTCCCGCCCGTACCAGAAGGCGTGAAGCCAGTGCTGCGCTTCAAGAACCCCAGGGAAGGCGTCGTGGCCTGGGATGACAAGGTCAAAGGCCGTATCGAGATCAGCAATGCTGAGCTGGACGACCTGGTCATTGCCCGCCCGGACGGCACCCCCACCTACAACTTCTGCGTGGTCGTGGACGACATGGACATGAACATCACCCACGTGATTCGTGGCGATGACCACGTCAACAACACGCCGCGCCAGATCAATATCTTCAAGGCGCTGGGCAAAGAGCCGCCGGTGTATGCCCATCTGCCGACCGTGCTCAACGAGCAGGGCGAGAAGATGAGCAAGCGCAACGGTGCCAAGGCCGTGACCCAATACCGTGACGAGGGCTATCTGGCCGATGCCATGGTCAACTACCTGGCGCGGCTGGGCTGGAGCCACGGCGACGATGAAATCTTCAGTCGCGAGCAGTTCCTTTCCTGGTTTGACCTCGATCACCTGGGACGCAGCGCTGCGCAGTTCGATGAGGCCAAGCTGCGCTGGGTGAACGCCCAGCACCTCAAGTCCATGGAAGATGTTGCTTTGGCGCCCCTGGTGGCCGCACATCTGGCCAGGCACGGCATCGACGCTGACGATCGGCTCTCCGACATCTGTGCGCTGTTCAAGGACCGGTGCGACACCACGGTTGCGCTGGCAGATTGGGCCAAGGCGTTTTACGCAGATGTCCAGGCCAGCGAGGAAGACCGAGCCAAACACCTGACCGACGCCATCAGGCCGGCCATCGCCGATTTGCGTGAGCGCCTCCAGTCTTGTGACTGGAACAAGGACGCCATCGGGGCAGTGTTCAAGTCAGTGCTGGCCGATCACAGTCTGAAGATGCCGCATCTGGCCATGCCGGTGCGTGTGCTGGTGATGGGCACACCACAGACGCCTTCAGTTGATGCCGTGCTCGCTTTGCAGGAAAAACAAAAAGTTTTGGAAAGATTGCAAAAAGCCTGAAATCTGTTCTATAATTTGAGGCTTGCCGCAGGCGGAGATTCAGAGACAATCTGATGATCCTGATGTTGCAGAGACAACCAGACTCTGCAATAAATGAGGCGAACGTGGGGGTATAGCTCAGCTGGGAGAGCGCTTGCATGGCATGCAAGAGGTCAGCGGTTCGATCCCGCTTACCTCCACCACTGACAGACTTTGAAAAAAGTTTGTCGGACCAGAAAAGGCAGTGTAAAAAATGTTATACTGCCGAATTCGGTAAGTTCCAAGGTTTTGACCCTATCGTCTAGAGGCCTAGGACACCACCCTTTCACGGTGGGTACCGGGGTTCGAATCCCCGTAGGGTCGCCAAGTTTTGTGGCACTTGGTCATCAGCTGAACGGCTGGAGGCAAAAGCTACGCCACTGCGGAGTGGTAGTTCAGTTGGTTAGAATACCGGCCTGTCACGCCGGGGGTCGCGGGTTCGAGTCCCGTCCACTCCGCCAGTCATCAAAGCCTCTCGATTGTGTCGAGAGGCTTTTTTGTTTCCTGCTCATGGATGCGGAAGGGGATGCTACGACGCGCGGCTCCGCTTTTCGCTCATTGCCGGGGCTGTGTGGTTGCCAGCAGGCGGCGAGGTTTCCAGATCCCGGTGGCCAGCGCCACGCCGCAAACGATCACCAGGCCACAAAGCAAGGTGCCCAGGTTCACTGTCTCACCCAGAAACACCACGCCATAGAACAGGGCAAATACCGGCACCACAAAGGTCACCGTCAGTGCCTTGGCGGGTCCCGCTGTCTGGATGATGCTGAAGAAAAGCACATAGGCCAGTCCCGTACAGACAATGCCGACCACGGCCAGTGCGCCCCAGGCCTGCATGCTGGGCATGGCGTCTGGCCATGTGAACCAGGCCGGCACCGAGAGCAACAGTGATGCTCCCACCAGACTGCCCGAACTCACGGACAAGGGGTGAACGTCCTGGAGATAGCGTTTGGTAAAGCTGGCGGCAAACCCGTAGCAAGTGGTTGCGCCGATGCAGGCCAGCATGGCCAGCATGGCCATCAGGTCGTGGTTTTCTGCTGCTGCAGTGTCACCCGTCGGCAGAAGAGGCCCCGACGTCGAGCGAAACAGCACGAGGAGGACAACCCCCACCATGCCGATCAACAGACCTGCGATGCGCGCATTGTCCGGCCGGTCCTTGAGCCACCACCAGGCAATCACCGCACCGATCAATGGGACCGTCGCATTGAGGATGGAGGTCAAGCCAGTGGAAATGTGCATCACGGCGAATGCATACAGAGCGAACGGCAACCCGGAATTGAGCATGCCAGAGAACAGGATGGGCAAGGCCTTTCGCTGGAAGTCCCGTCGAATTCTCGGCACCAGAAAGGCTGGCAGCAAGAACAGTGCGCCAATCCCAACTCTGAGAAACGCTGCGGCGACCACGCCAAACTCCTGGGCGCCCAGTTTGGTGAACAGGAACGAGGAACCCCAGGCTGCCGACAGCAGCACAAAATAGACAATCAATCGCCCGGACATAGTGGTACTCAGTGTCGTCGCTTTGCCAGCGCTATGCGCGTGAAATGCTGACACCTGGGTGACGAACTGGCGAGGAAGCAGCGCTTGAGATCTCTTGCCCCTCTGCATCTGCGTCTGCATCTGCACGCCGACGGAGTGCCTCAAGCGAAAGCAAATGACGTTTACGGTCGAGCCCGCCGGCGTATCCGGTGAGCTGTCCGCCTTTACCGAGCACGCGGTGGCAGGGCACGATGATACTGACCGGATTGCGGCCAACCGCTGCGCCGACCGCGCGCACGGCCTTTGGGTTGCCCAGGCGCCTGGCGAGCTCGCCGTAGCTGGTATGTGCTCCAGGTTCGATTAGCACAAGGGCTTTCCACACCTGTTGTTGAAACGGCGTGCCACGAGTGAGGTCCAGCGGCAGTTCGAACCCGGGAAACCGGACGTCTTGCACGAAATAGGCGTTCAGTGCGGCCTCTGTCTTGTCGATCAAGTCGTGGCCGGGGGGCACGGGGCTCCACTTGGCGCGCTCATCGGCGTCGGGGGCGTGCTTTTGATCGGTGAACCACAGACCGCACAGCCCAAGCTCGGACGCGACGATCCACACGGGGCCTAATGGCGTGGGGACCTCGCGACAGCACAGCCTCTCTGATGGCATCTTGCTCATGTCTGGCACTCCTGCTTCATTTCGGTCTTCAACAATCCACTCCATGTGGCCATGACAGCGTAGCTGCGCCATGGTGCCCAGCGGGCGGCATCTGCTGGCTGTTCACCCGTCTTCATCTCATCTGCACTGCGCAAGGCCTGTCGCAGAACGAGGTCTCCCTCCAGCCAGACATCTGGCCAATGCAAACCCCGCATGACGATGTAGCCTGCCGTCCATGGTCCGATACCAGGCAAGCTGACCAGCAACTGGTGCGTCAAGGCAGCGTCTGCCGACGGTGAAATGTCCAGCTGGTCGGAGAGCACTGCTTGGGCGAGGGCCTTGAGAGCGGTCTGCTTCTGCCGGGTCAGACCCAGGCGCCCCAGCACCTCGCTGTCGGCATTGCCGATGTCTTTGGGTGTCGGGAAGCCCAGGTGCACCGAGGAGTGAGGCGTCTCGATGGGTTGCCCAAGGGCTTCGCACAGGCGACCCAGAACCGTCCTGGCTGCCTTGACACTCACTTGCTGGCCAATGACTGCTCGCACACCCAACTCAAATCCGTCAATCGCTCCAGGCAAACGCAGTCCTGCAGCTGCCTGCACAAAGTCGGCGCCCAATGTCGAGTCTATGGCGGCAGGATCGGCATCGATATCCAGCCAGTTGCGAACACGCCATGTGACTTCGGGGAGTCGTGCCTGCAGGCCATCGCTGACCATCAGTCGGACTTCGCAACTGCCCCGAGGCACCTGGACGCGGATCCAGCCTCGCTGCTGGCCCGTCAGGCCATTGACGGTGAGAGATCGCCAGATGGTCCACCCCTGATCGGTTTGCATCACTTCTTCCACGCCGGCCACGGCGCGGTCCTGCAAGAACCCCATGAGGCGGTCGATGGCCACTGGAGGACGCCAGAAAAGCCGCGTCTCTGCCCCGACGGGCGTCGTGTTTGATGGCCCTGGGGACGATCGTTGCTGGCGGCGCATGTCTCCCGGGCGCATTCCGTAGCGGGTGACGAAGGCGTTGTTGAACTGGCGCACGCTTCCAAAGCCACTTCCGGCAGCCACCTCGGCAATCTTGATCGAGGTATCTGCCAGAAGTCGCTTGGCGTTGAGCAGTCGCTGGGTCAGCAGGTACTGGGCAGGTGATACGCCGAGATGGGCTTCAAATATCCGTCTGAGGTGCCGGTCGCTGATGCCCAGACGCTGGCTGAGGTTCTGGAGGAGGTCGGGGGTGTGGGCGCCGGACAATTGGCTTCTGATCAGCTGCAGCGCATGTCGCAGGAGTATCGAGCCAGCATCCTCTGTCGACCAGGGGCGATATTCTGGCGCCAGCTCTGGCCGGCAGCGCAGGCAAGGCCTGAAGCCTGCCGCTTCGGCCGCAGCCGCATGCGCAAAGAAGCGGCAATTGCTGGCCTTTGGCGTCCGGACGCGACACACGGGACGGCAGTAGATGCCGGTCGACGTCACCGCGACGAAGAAGCGCCCATCGAAGCTGGCGTCCTTCGAGCACAGCGCCTGATAGCAGGCTGCATGGTCGGATGCGAGGGCTTTGTTCGGCAACATGGGGGCATGGTACGCCGCCGAATCATGTCTGTCTGGCCATTTTCGGACATGTGGTTCGAGCGATATGGAACGCAGATCATGTACCCGAAAGCATGAAAATCCGACAAACGGGGGGGGATTAAATTGCCTCTTTCTGACGCAGATAGTATCGGGCCACTCATACTTTTTGTAGCAGAACAATGTCTTCCCTGATTGAACCCGAACTGGTTGAGCGTGGCCCACAGACCAAAGAGCGTCGTCGAACCCAGGAAGAGCGTCGTGCAGAGGCCGAAAGTCGTCTGCTGGCCAGTGCCGTCAAACTGCTGGGGCAGAAAGGCGTCGCTGGCACCACCTTGAGTGAAATCGGCGTGCACGCAGGCTATAGCCGTGGACTGGTGGCCCATCACTATGGCAACAAAGAGCGTTTTTTACGTGCGGTGGCGACCTACATCGCCAAGGTATACCGAAGCAAGCTACCGCCGGAGGGCTTGACCAATGGCGGGATTCAGCCGGTGCTGGACTATGTTGATGCCTACGTTGCCGAGAAGGGCGAGCCTTTGGGTGCTGTGGTGGCCATGTTTTCTGAGGCGCTGATTTCCGGCGGCCCGCTCAAGGCCGACATGCTGGCGCTCAACGATGTGTCCATCGACTATCTGGCCGGCATCATCCGGCTCGGAAAAAAGACGGGGGAGATCCGTGAGGATATCGATCCGGAGGCCATGGCCGTCATGATCATCGGCATGCTGCGAGGCGTGTCGGCCCAGTACGCGCTGAACCTGCAACGGCCACAGCGAACGGATGTGGCCCGCCAGATCAAGCGCAGCCTCTTTCTCACTCTGGCTTCCGATGTTGGCTGTGCTCGGGAGGTGATGCTGCAGGCGTAACATTCTGCGACGTGGCGGGAGGGATTGGCGGGGCGCCTACAATCTGGTGAGTCCAATCTATCGACGACACCATGCAAGTTTCCCCCTCCATCTTCAAGGCATACGATATCCGCGGCATTGTGCTGTCCACACTCAATGAAGACGTCGCAGAGGCGCTGGGCAAAGCGTTTGCCACGCAGGCGATGGCATTGGGTGAGACCAGGATAGCGGTGGGCCGCGATGGCAGACTGTCAGGGCCAGCCCTAAGCCAGGCACTGATTCGAGGCCTTCAGGCCGCAGGCGCGCAAGTGATAGACGTGGGCATGGTGACCACACCCATGCTTTACTTCGCGGCTTCCACGCTGTGCAGCACTGGCATCCAGATCACGGGCAGCCACAACCCCAAGAACTACAACGGCTTCAAGATGGTGATGGCCGGTCGCGCCATTTACGGCGACGACATCCAGGCTCTGCGTCAGATGATGGAGGCGGAAAACTGGAAGCTCAAGAGCGGTGGCTCGGTGGAGCAAGTCAGTGTCGATGACGCTTATCGCGACCGGATTGTGAGCGATGTGAAGTTGAGCCGGCCCATGAAGGTGGTGGTCGATTGCGGCAACGGTGTTGCTGGCGCTTCGGCTCCGGCGCTGTTCCGCGCACTGGGGTGCGAAGTCATCGAGCTGTTCAGTGAGGTCGATGGTGATTTCCCCAACCACCATCCGGACCCCAGCAAGCCGGAGAATCTGGCGGACGTCATCGCGACGCTGGCCAACTCCGATGCCGAGCTGGGCATGGCGTTTGATGGCGACGGCGACCGCCTGGGTATCGTGACCAAGTCTGGTAGCAACATCTTTCCCGATCGCCAGATGATCCTCTTTTCGCAGGACGTGCTCTCCCGCGTGCCGGGTGGTCATATCGTGTTTGACGTCAAGTGCTCGCAACGCCTTGCGCCTGCCATCGAGGCGGCGGGCGGCAAGCCGGAGCTCTACCGTACGGGTCATTCGCTCATCAAGGCAAGGATGAAAGAGCTCGACAGCCCGCTTGGTGGCGAAATGAGCGGCCACATCTTTTTCAAGGAGCGGTGGTTTGGCTTTGATGATGGCAGCTATGCAGGCGCGCGAATGCTGGAGATCCTCAGCCGCTCGTCTGATGCCAGTGAAGTGCTCGAGAACTTGCCGACCAGCTTTAGCACGCCCGAGCTGAATGTGAGTTGTGAAGAAGGTGAGCCGCATGCGCTGGTGGCCGAACTGGTAGAGAAGGCGGGTACCTATCCTGCTTTTGCGGCGCCGGCGAGTGTGTCCACGATCGACGGTGTCCGCGTGGACTGGCCTGACGGTTTTGGCTTGATCCGTGCGTCCAACACCACGCCTGTGCTGGTGCTTCGCTTCGAAGGGCAGACCAGAGAAGCGCTGGATCGCATCGAAAGGGACATGCTGGCTTTGCTCAAGCAGGTCAAGCCGGATGCCCGGGTTGGGGCCGCAGCACACTGATCGGTGCTGGTGCGAATGCGTGTGTGCGCTTGAAATTGCCTTTCGTGAATGGCGGCGCGAAGCCCGTCAGCTGGCACTGAAGAGATGGTAAACGAGTCAAAGCTGTTCCAATCTTTCTGGTGGTGGCTGTTGCTGGGCTTGCTCGCCTGTGCGCCCGGCTCAACCAAGCTGGCTGGTGCTGGCTGGCTTGTGCTTGCTCTGGTCGGTCTCTACCGCTTCGCCCGCTTTTTTCCGATATGGTGGACACAGCGAGCAGCGGACCCGCTGACCCGTGCGGCTTCGGTCTGGCTGGCTTTCGTGCTTGCCGCTTTCCTGTTCAAAGCCATTGGCGTGACCTACTGGGACGACCCGTGGAAGACGCGGCACTTTGACTTGCGCATGCTGCTCAGTGCAGTCGCGATTTTTGCCCTCGCCTCGCGTGTGACCCTGACAAGAGAGAAACTGTTCGGGCTGGGGGTAGCCATGGCGCTGGCGGCGGCAGTGGGCATGTCCGTGAGCTACCTGCATGTCAACTTTGACATGGACACGCCGTCGAACCGCATCAACTGGGCCGGTGGACAGGTGATGCTCTCCTGGGTGCTGCTGTCCGTGGCCCTGGACAAGGACAACAGCCGTCTTCTTCGTCGCTTGGCGCTTGCGGGCTTTGCATGTTTCTGGCTTGCCGTGCTCATGTCCGGTGCGCGCAGTGCCTATTTGTCGATTCCGTGGGTCGGGGTAGTGATCCTTGTGTTGACGCTCACCAGGGTCGAGCGCGAGCGCCGCTGGAAATGGGTGGCAAGTGTTGTGCTGGGAATACCGCTGTTGGTGGCCGCGGTGGCGACGGTGGCACCCTCCGTTGTGGAAGTGCCGGCTGGACGCATCGAGATCGCCGTAGAGGAAGCCAGAGCGGCTCTGGCAGACAAAGACGACCCTGCGCGCAATGTCGACACCCCTGTGGGGGCGCGTATCTACATGTGGCAAAAGGGCATGGAAAAATTCATGCAAAGCCCGTGGATTGGCTATGGAAGAGAGCAGCGCATTGCCTTTATCAAGGCATGGGGCGAAGAGTCCGATGCGCATATCATCAGTGACCAGTTCCACCTGCACAGCGAGTACATCAACGGCATGGTGGACCACGGCCTGGTGGGGCTGGCCAGTACGGTGGCCTATATGGCAGGACTGGTTGTGGTGGCGTTCATGCTGCGGCGCACCCACCCACTGATGGCATTGGCACTGGCTGGTATTGCCTTTACCCACATCACCATGAGTGTGACAAACGCCAATTCGCAAACCAACAACTACAGTGTCATCTTCGGCTGGTCACTCATGACCCTGTTCCTGTTCCGTTCGGGCGCACTGCGCCGCGAGCCGGTGGCTGCGTCCCAGTGAGATTCGTGTGAAGCCTTCGTCTGTATCTGTCATTTTCACCACTTACAACTCGCCTGCATGGCTGGAGAAGGTGCTGTGGGGCTTTTTTGCACAGGACACGAAGGCGTTCGAGATCGTTGTGGCAGATGACGGTTCGACCATCGAGACCAGGGCCTTGCTCGATCGCATGCGAAAGATTTCGCCCGTGCCGATCCGCCATGTCTGGCAGGAAGACGACGGCTTCCAGAAGTGCCGCATCCTGAACAAAGCCATCGCTGCTGCCACTGGCGAGTACCTGATCTTCACTGACGGCGATTGCATCCCGAGAGCGGACTTCATCTCGCAGCACCTGCGTTTTGCGGCGCCCGGGCGCTTTTTGTCGGGAGGCTATTTCAAGCTTCCCCTTGACATCAGCCAGGCCATTACCGAAGAGGATGTCAAGGCGCAGCGACCGTTTGACCTGGCCTGGCTGAAGTCCCTTGGCCTCAAGGCTTCCATCAAGAACCTCAAAATCTCCGCCAAGGGGCGCTGGGCTGACTGGCTCAACGCGGTGAGCAGGACAAAGGCTACCTGGAACGGCCATAACGCTTCCTGCCACAAGGAGGCGATCGTGGCGGTCAACGGGTTTGACGAGCGCATGCAGTATGGCGGGCAGGATGTGGAGTTTGGCGATCGGCTGACGCACCATGGGCTCAAAGGCCTGCGCATCCGCTATTCGGTCATTTGCGTCCACCTGGACCACGGTCGTGGGTATGTCACCGACGAGATGCTCAGGCACAGCCTGTCCATTCGCCAGGCCACCCGTGCCAGCCGGGTGGTTCGTGCTCCGCTGGGTCTGGATCAGTACCTTTGAGCGCCGTTGGGTTCGTAGCCTTGCATGAAGGCGGGCCAGTCCGCAGCTTCTGACCAGTGAAACGCGCGCATGCGCCCTTGCTCTTTTCGCAATGACCGTTGCAGGCGCTCAAGGTTGGCCTGCTTCCAGTCCTGGCCAGTCCTGACCCGGCATTTGTCAAAATCCACGATCCAGGCATGTCCGTTGGTGTCGAGCAAGAGGTTGTGACAGTTCAGGTCGGAGTGAAATACCTGGAGGTCGTGCATGCGTCGCGTCACGGTGCCGAGTGCCACCCATTCATCATGAGAGAGTGGCGCCTGCTGCAGGCGGTCTGCGGCATTGCGGGAGCCGGGGATCATCTCGACCATGATGTCGCTGCGGTATCCGAGCAAACCGACTGGCGCGTGCCTGGCCGCCACAGGGCGAGGCACGGGCAGCGCCCATGATCGCAGCAGGCGCAGCAGGGCGAATTCTTCCATGGCCCGGCTCCGATCGTCTGTGCGCCGCCAGAAGACGTCTCGGGACAGTTTGGCGACCATGCCCCCCCGACGGTAGTGTCGCAGCACCACCTGATGGCCCGAAACAGACTTGACGAGCACTTGTCCCCGGCCGCTGCCCGTGGGCAGGATGGCGGCGTCGGTGGCTGCAGCGTCAGGGTTGAAGTCCTCAGGTGTGAGGGTGTCCGTGATGTCAGGGTCGAGCCAGATCGTCTGATTGCTCAGATTCACGTCGTCGATCCGGCAGAGCGCTTGCAGGTCTCTGGCCTTCCAGAACCCTTCGAGCGCTTCGACGGTGCGGGCGTTGGCGCCTTTGTGGGCCTGTACGAATTCGCTGGATAGCCGGCCGCGCTCCTCCAGTTTTTCCGGATCGGCCAGCCAGGACTCGGCCACTGCCAGCAGTTGCTCTGCGCTCTGCACGCGCTGGCCGGCCTCTTTCTCCTCAATCGAGTCGAACAGGGCGTCGAAGTTGTGGGTGTGGGGGCCGTACAGGACCGGGCAACCACAAGCGAGGGCCTCCAGGGCATTGTGGCCCCCGACTGGTGCCAGACTTCCGCCAATGAAGGCCAGCTTGGCCATGCCGTACCAGCGCATGAGTTCACCCATGGTGTCTCCGAGGACGACTGGGGTGTTCGCAGATGGCTCTTCTCCGAGACTGTGACGCGCAAACGGCAGGTCGTGTTGACGCAAGGCATTGGCCACTTCGTCAAACCGCTGCGGGTGTCTCGGCACCAGCACCAGCAGCGCCTGGGGGTGACGCTGAACAAAGGCCTTCCACAAAGGCAGGATCTGCGCTTCTTCTGCAGCGTGCGTACTTCCTGCGACCAGGATGAGCCGGTTGGCATAGGCCTCTGGTGCGGTGGCCTTTCCGTAGCCCTGACCCAGCTCGAACTTGAGGTTGCCGGCGAGCATGATGCGGTCCGCGGGCACGCCCAAGTCGCGGTAGCGCTCCAGGCTGGGCTGATCGGCTGCGGCGACCAGATCGAGAGCGGGCCATACGGAGGCCATCACCTTGTGCCATTTGCGGTAGCCCCGGGCTGAACGCTCCGAGAGGCGGGCGTTGACCAGAGCGACCGGAATGCAACGCTGCTCACATTGCCAGATGAGCTCTGGCCATAGCTCGCGCTCCATCAAAATCACACACTGGGGGCGCAACGCATCCAGAAACCGCCGCACGGCTCCAGGAATGTCTGCTGGCAGGTAGACGTGTCGAACCGAAGACCCAAAGTACTGGCGCAGGGTCTGCGCACCTGTCGGCGTCTGGGTTGAGACGGTGATGCTGTGGGCTGGCCAGCGCTGCTGGAGTGAATCGATCAGGGATCTGGCGGCCTGTAGCTCACCCACGGAGGCTGCGTGAAGCAACACGCCGTCGCGCCCTTGGGGCGGGATGTCGATCAGCCCGAGCCGCTGGTCCAGGCTCGTGCGGTAGCCCGGCTCGGCCCTTCCGCGCCACCACAACCACCCCAGCAAGGGTAGGAGCAGCAGTCGAATGGCCAGCCGGTAAAGCCGATGGCTGAAGCCGGCTGCTTTCAGCGCCAATGCTCGGCGACCCACTGCGTGGGCAGAACGCGCCGATACCATTTGCCGCTTCGGCCTGCGATGGCGTCGGGAGGATTGGGCTTGCCGTGGAAGATGATCACGCGAGCACCGGCGGGAATGGCCGGCGGCTGTATCCAGCTCAGTGGACCTCGTTTCATGCAGTGGCGCTTGAAACTGCGGCACCATTCTTCCGGCCAGTAGCTGACCTTGCCCTGGCGGCCAAGAAACCCGGTGATGAACTCCTGTTCATTGCGAACAGTGTTGACCGAGTCCGGGTATTTCTCTCGCAGGTGGTCAAGCGCGTCCGTGTGGGCTCCGATGGTGAAGAGATAGACCGAGGTATTGCCCGTGCCGTCGCTCTTGTCCCATTCCCGAATGACCACGAAGTCGCCCTCCTGATCAAAGAAAGGGTCCAGGCTGTCGACAATGACGATGTCCAGGTCAAGAAACAGGGTTCGACCCTTGAGATCGTAGAGGGGGTCGGCAAAGCTGGTGAGCTTGAGCCAGCCGTGGGCAAACGTCCATGGCTCGCGCTTGTCAAACTCATCGAAGCCGATGGCGGGAATCGGCATGACTTCCACGCCCGGGTCAATCCCTTCGGCGTCGTCCGTGAGGCAGACAAAGCGGAAGGGCCGGCTCAGATGCCGGCGGACCATGTTGTGCAGCCGATTCACATAATCGGGGCCATATTTCTTGCCCCACTTGATGCACAGCACGTTCACGGCTTGCATGAAAGCCCCTTTTTCTCGGTCGCGAAAATTGAATCCAGATGAAATTGCGCCCGACGTTCGCACGACGGGCGCAACAGCAAGAGTTTATCTCAGCTCAAGGGGGCAGGACTCACGGAGTCAGAAGGTTCTGGATGGGCGTAAGGTCCTCGGGAGAGAGGGTGCCGCTGGCCTGGCGCAGACGCAGGCCGCCGATCAACACGTTGTGGCGCGCAGCGGCCAGATCCCGTTTGGTCTGGAAAAGCTGGCTTTGGGCATTGAGCACATCGATGTTGATGCGTACGCCGACCTGGTAGCCCAGCTTATTGGCGTCCAGCGCACTCTGGCTGGAGGCTTCGGCTGCCTCCAGAGCCTTGACCTGGCTCATGCCGGCCAGAACGCCCAGATAGGCACTGCGGGTGGCTTGTGACACTGCCCGCACGGCTGACTCCTTGTCGGCCCTGGCCTTCGCTTCCAGAGCCAGTGCTTTCTTCACGCCGTTCTGGACGGCAAAACCGGCAAACAGCGGCAGGTTGAACTGCAGACCAACTGTGGCCGTCTTGCTGCGGACGTTTGCGGGGCTGGTATTCGATGGGGCGTCACTGTACTCATACTGCCCTACCAGATCCAGTGTCGGCTTGTGTCCGGCCTTTGCCTTGTCAATTTCCAGGCGAGCGATTTCCACGGCTTTTGATGCCTGCTGAACGCTGGTGTTGTTCTCCAGCGCAGTCTGAACCCAGGCCTCGACATCGGCGGGCGTCACAGCAGGCAGACTGACGGGGGCAGTCAGGGGCTTTGGGGTGACGCTGGACCGTCCGACGAGCTGGTCCAGTGCCAGCCGCTTGACGCGCAGGTCGTTCTCTGCAGCGATCTCCTGTGCCTGCACCAGGTCGAATCGGGCCTGTGCTTCGCGTGAGTCGGTCACTGTGGTGGTGCCAACTTCAAAATTGCGCTTGGCCGCTGCCAGCTGCTGCTCCACAGCTTCCTTTTGCGCCGTGACAAAGGCCACCGTGTCTTGTGCCGCGAGCACGTCGAAGTACGCCTGCGTGATTCGGATGATCAATTCCTGCTCTGCCGCCTTGAGCTGTGCCTGAGCCACATCCACCGACAGTCTGGCCTGCTCGTTGGACGCGTAGTTGGAAGGGCGGTACAGCGGCTGGCTGGCGGAGAGCGTGACCTCTCTGCTGTCGAGATCACGGGTGTTGGGCGCGCCGTTGACGTCGAGGTTGCTGCGGAAAATGCCGGCGCTCAAACCTGCCTGAGGCAGCAGACCTGCCCGGGCCTGGTCGGCTTGCGCCAGGTTGGCGTCGTATTGGGAGCGTGCGGCCAGATAGGTGGCGTCGTATTCGCGAGCGGCTTCGTAAAGCTCAATCAAACCCTGGGCCTGAACCCAGGAGCTTGCGCCCAGCGACAACACGCTCGCGGTCAACAGGCGGGCGAAGGCCCTGTGCGTACGGCGAAGGGGAGTGGCTGTTGGCTTGACTGTCATAACTCGTCCTCAGAAGGGATTGCGCGGTGAATGTCAGTACAGGGGTACGGAAGGGTCTTTTTCCTGCGACCAGGCGTTGATGCCGCCGTGGACATTGGCCACGCGACTGAACCCCTGCTGCATCAGGAAATGGGCCACCTGTGCGCTGCGGGCGCCGTGGTGGCACATGCAGGCAATCGGCTGTTCCTTGTTCAACTCGAGGTAGCGCGCAGGAACGGAGCGCATGGGCATCTGGACGACGGTATAGCCGTCACCAGGCTTGACCGAAGCAGTCTGAACCTCCCAGGGTTCGCGGACATCAAGCAACAGAGCCGGTTGACCGCTCTCTGAAGCGCTGTCGGCAAGCCATTGTTCAGTCTGGGCAGGGTGGACGATGTTCATGCGGGCTGGTGGGTGTGCGTTGGTGGAGATTCAGAAGTGGAATGCTGGCATTTCGGGGAAGCCCTTGAGGCGAGGGGCAACCGCATCCCAGGGCTGCTCGACGGAGAAACTGCCATCCGGCTGCCGCGTGGTGACGGTGGCGCGCATGACGGGCTCTTCCCCTGTGATCGCAATCAGGCGGCCGCCGGGCGCCAGCAGATCGAGCAGGGCAGCCGGGACGGCGGCCACAGATCCGGTCAGGACAATGGCATTCCATGGGGCGCCATCGCGGCAGGCCGCGAAATCCTCTGCGCAAGCGTCAGCATTTCGCACCTCTGCATTGAGCGCCCCGAAAGACTGCAGGTTGGCGCGAGCAGTCACCGCCAGCGCAGATGACACCTCGACAGAGACCACTTTGGCAGCCAGCTGCGAAAGCAGGGCGGTCATGTAGCCCGTGCCGGTACCGATTTCAAGCACAGTGTCTTGAGGCTGCAAGTCCAGGTCCTGGATGAGGCGTGCCTGGACGCGCGGGGCCAGCATCAGGTGACCGGGCGCAACCGGCAACTCGACATCGCTGTAAGCGAGGGCTTGCAGCCCCTCTGGCAGGAATCTCTCACGCGGAACGCGATCCAGCAGATCCAGCACGCGCCGGTCGAGCACGTCCCAGGGGCGCACCTGCTGCTCAATCATGTTGAAGCGGGCTTGCGCAAGGTCGAGGCTTGAGGCGGGGGACATGGTGGTCATTTTTGTATACTCCGGTGGGTATGTTAGCCGATTCTTTCTGATTTTACTGAGATGTATCGGTGATCCTGTTGTTTTCAAGGGTTTCTTGGCTGGATTTGAGCCCGAACAGGCGCCGGAAGAAATGTGCCAGGTCATCCATGAAGCAATAGAACACGGGTACCACCACCAGCGTCAGGATGGAGGAAGTGATCACGCCACCAATGACGGCTTGCCCCATCGGAGCTCGCTGTTCGGAACCTTCTGACAGGGCAAATGCCAGCGGCACCATACCGAAGACCATGGCCAGTGTCGTCATGAGAATGGGTCGCAGTCGCACTTTGGCGGCCAGCAGCAGTGCATCTTCCCGTCCCAGGGGAGGCTGGTCATCAAAACCCTGGCGGGCGCGAATGGCAAAGTCCACCAGCAAGATGGCGTTCTTGGTGACCAGGCCCATCAGAAGCACGATGCCGATGACCGAGAACATGCTCAGCGTCGAGCCAAACAGCAGCAGAGCCAGCGCCACGCCAATGAGGGTCATCGGCAGGGACATCATCAACGCCACTGGCTGCAGGAAGCTCTTGAACTGGCTGGCCAGAACCATGTAGATGAAGATGATGGCCATTGCCAGGGCTGAGACAGCGTAGGCAAAGGATTCCTTCATGTTCTTGGTGGAGCCGCCAAACTCCCACCGGTATCCTGGAGGGAAAGCAATGCTGTCCAGCGCCTTCTGGATGTCTGCCGAGACTTCACCGGCAGCCCGTCCATAGACGTTGGCGTTGATGGCAACTTCGCGGTTGAGGTTGCGCCGGTTGATCTGATTGGCGCCCGTTGCCTGCACCACTTCGGCCACGCTTGCCAGCCTCACCACACGTGGGGTTCCGTCTGCATTGGCGCCGACGACCAAAGGCATGCTCTGCAGGTCAGAGGCTTTCTCGCGTTGCTCAGGCGCTGCCCGAACAACCACATCGTAGCTTTCGCCGTCATCGGCGCGCCAGTTGCTCACGGTTTGTCCGGCCACCAGCGTGCGCAGACTGGTGGCAACAGACGCCGGATTCAGGCCTACTTCAGCTGCGAGGTCACGCTTGAGCATGACATCGACGGTGGGCTTGTTGGGTTTGACACTGGAGTCCAGATCGACCAGTCCAACGATGGGGCGGATCTTGTCCATCACTTGTTGCGACAAGCGCTCCAGCTCCTGAAGGTCGTCGCCCTGCAGTGAGAACTCGATCTGCTTCTGTCCCCCCACCGGGTCGAGCAGGCCTGCATGTGTGACCGTGATGCCGGTCACACTGCGCAGGCGCTGACGCAGTGTGGCCGACATGGCGTCCACGTTGAGTGTGCGATCTTTGCGGTCTACCAGGCGGACGTAGATGCTGGCGTAGATCTTTCCCTGTGCGCTTCCGGTGTTGATCGTGGTCAGCGTGTAGTTCACCTCCGGAAACTCTCGCAAGATGGACTCCACTTCACGCGCCTTGGCTTCGGTGGCTTCCAGCGATGAGCCCACGGGCGTGTAGAAGTTCACCGACGTTTCGGAGTAATCTGCCTTGGGCACAAATTCAGTTCCCAGCAGAGGAAACAGCATGATGCTGCCGGCGAAGACGCCAATGGTCATGAACAGCGTCGCGATCTTGTGCTTGAGCGACCAGCGCAAGGCGCTTTGGTAGTTGTCTGCCAGATTGTCCTGGATGCGGTCGAACCATCCTGTGACGCGCCCAATGGTTTTGTCATAGAAGCTGCGCGCCTCGTGTAGGCCTCCGTGCTTTTCGATCTCGGGGTCATGCCAGACGGATGAGAGCATCGGGTCAAGCGTGAAGCTCACGAACATGGAGATCAAAACAGCAGCCACCATGGTGATGCCGAATTCGTGGAAGAACTTCCCGATGATTCCGCCCATGAATCCAATGGGCAGGAACACGGCCACAATGGACAGCGTGGTGGCCAGAACGGCCAGACCGATTTCCTGCGTGCCATCCATGGAAGCGTTAAAGGGTGTCTTGCCCATCTGTACGTGACGAACAATGTTCTCCCTGACCACGATGGCGTCGTCAATCAGAAGGCCGACAGAGAGCGTCATGGCCATCAGCGTGATCATGTTGATCGTGAACCCGAGCAGGCTCATCACGAAGAAGGTGCCCACGATGGAGATCGGCAACGTCAGTCCCGTGATCACAGTCGATCGCCAGGAGTTGAGAAACAGGAAGACAATGAGAATGGTGAGAAACGCGCCTTCAATCAGTGTTTGGCGCACATTGTTGACGGCCACGCGGATGGGGCGGGAGCGGTCTGCAATGGGCTCGAGCAAAACACCTGAGGGCAGGTCGGCTCTCATGTCGCGAACAATGGCATCGAGGCCTTCGACCACAGAGATGGTGTTTTCGTCCTGCGCTTTCTGCACCGAGAGCAGTAGCGTGCGTTGCCCGTTGTAGAGCGCGAGGCTCTCGATTTCTTCCGTGGCGTCACTGACGCGCGCCACGTCGCTGAGTTTCACAGGCGCACCGTTGCGTTGCGCCACGATGATCTGGCCGAAATCCTGCGGGTCGATCAGGCGCGCTTTGACCTGAACGACTTTCTCCGTGTCGCTTGTCTTGAGCGTACCTACCGGCAGATCCTGGTTTTCCTGTCGGACAGCGGCCACCACCTGTGAAGGGGAAATGCCGACGGCCTCCATGGCCAAGGGGTCGAGATCGATGTTGACGGTTCGCTCCGTTCCGCCAACCAGACTGACTTGCCCCACGCCGCGCACGTTTTCAAGGCGTTTCTTGAGGGTGGTCTGAGCCCACGTGGTCAAGGCCACAGCGGATGGTTTCTTTCCCTGGGCGGCCTGATCGGGCAGAACCGCTACCGACCAGATGGCGCGGTCTGCCGGGTCAAAGCGAAGCACCTTTGGCTCAGTGATGTCATCGGCAAGCGAGGGTCGCAAGGTGGCAATTTTTTCGCGGACGTCATCTGCGGCCTTGCGCCCATCAATGTGCAGCTGGAATTCGACAATGACCACCGAGCTGCCCTCGTAGCTTCTCGAAACCACGGAGTTGATGCCTGCAACGGAGTTGACAGCTTCCTCGACTTTGGTTGAGAGCTCGGACTCCACGATTTCCGGCGATGCGCCGGGGTATTCGGTGGAGATGACCACCACAGGGAAGTCGACGTTGGGAAACTGATCGATCTTGAGTCGCTGCAAGGCAAACAGGCCCAGCACGACGAACGCCATCATCACCATGGTGGCGAAGACAGGGTTGCGAAGAGAGACTTTTGTGAACCACATGATTCGCCTCTCAGTTCGTGGTCGATGCGGCCGGGCCTGCTGTCGCTGGTCCGGATGCGTCTGGCGTATTGACCTCCAGCCCTTCGCGAATCAGACCCGCTGATCCGTCCAGAACGGTACTGCCCTCGGCAACGCCTGTCTTCGTGTCGATGGCGACCATGGGCGTGTCCCCATGCATGCCCTGTTGCCCCAGCGAGATGTCCACATGCGCGGTACGCCCATCCTTCACCACCAGCAGGTAGGGGACGGGTTTGTCATTGCGAACAGCACTGAGCGGGACTGACAGTGCGCGGAAAGCGCCGACATTGATCCTGCCTGTGACAAACATGCCCTGGCGCATTCCAGGGGTGGGGGGCACTGCCAGAAAGACGGGAACTGTCCTGCTGCCGGCCTGCACCTGAGGACTGATGCGGGTGACCTCAGCTGCCACCTCGCTGCCAAGCCCTTCGGGTTTGAGGATGGCTTTCTGGCCGACCTGTACCTTGGCTGCATCGCCCGGCGCGAGGTCAGCCTGCACTTCAAATCCGTCGAGGTTGACGATGCTGAAGACAGGTGCTCCCACACCCAGGCGTTCGCCGTTCTCCGCAGTTCGGGATGCGATCACGCCGTCAAAAGGTGCACGCAGCACGGTGTCGCTCAGTCCATTGCGCGCCATGTCCAGCGCGGCCTTCGCGGCCTGGTAGCTGGCCTGGGCCCCGGCGAGGTTGGACGCTGAGTTGTCCAGCGCCGTCGATGAAATGAAGCCTTGGTCGACCAGTGCCTTGTTGTTCGACTGTGCCCGGGCAGCGATGGTGACCTGGGCCTTGGCGGCTTCTGCTTGCTGCTCTGCCTGCCTGACTCTTGCAGCTGCATCCGCGCTGTCAATGCGCCCAAGCACTTCGCCGGCCTTGACTGACTCTCCCTCGCGTTTGCTCAGCTCGCTGATCACACCTGCTGATCTGGCTTTGAGTACAGTGCTTTGCAGAGCCTTGAGGTCTCCCGAAACGGCAATGGCCTGCTCCAGCTCAAGCGTACGGGCGGTCAGCATGTCCCGGGTGGACAAGGTATACACCGGCGCCTGTTGCAGGGCTGCCGCGGCCATGGTGGCGTCCTCCTGCTGCTTCTGCCTTTTGTACAGGGCACGCGCAATGCCAAGGCCGATGGCGACCACCAACATGATCAGAAGGGTCCATTTGATCCATCCGCGGGAATGCTGTGCTGCAGTGTTCATGAGAGGTGTTGTCGTGAGTCGAAAAATGGGTGGACGTGCAAGTCAGGCCGGGCTGCTCGCAGTGACGCGAACCAGCCCGTGAAGAATCAGCTCGATTTGGGTGTCCAGATAGGTCAGGGGGTCCAGGCCCATGAGGCCTTCTTCGCAGGTGCTTGCGCAGTGGCGTGAGAGCGAGAGATAGATCATGGGCGCGATCAGGCTGTGAATCACGCTTTCGATGTCAAGCGGCCGGAATTCGCCCCGGTCGATGCCGCGCTTGAGTACGCGCCGAAGAATGTCGTGGCCCGGCTCGATCACTTCCTTGCGATAGAAAGCGGCCATTTCCGGGAAAGCGCCTGCCTCGCTCAGTACCAGCTTGGTGATGCCTGAGGCCTGCGTCATGCCGATGCGCTCCCACCAGACCCGCCCCATGCGCTGGAGCAATTCGACGCTGGACCCTTCAAAGCTGTCGGGGATCTGCTTCCACTCGTCGAGGCGCCCGCCAATGCTCTCGCGCACAACGGCCTTGAACAGTTCTTCCTTGCTGGCGAAGTAGAGAAAGAGCGTGCCTTTGGACACACCGGCTCGTGCCGCTACCTCGTCAACGCGGGTGGCTGCATAGCCTTTTTCCACAAACAACGACAAGGCCGCGGCGAGGAGCTCGCCTGGGCGGGCCTGCTTTCGTCGCTCGCGTTTGGTGGTGCTCGCTACAGAGGAGGGCATGGGATTCCGCTAGTGACTGACTGGTCAGTAATGTAGATGTTCCCCGCCCAGCTTGTCAATCCCGCAGAGATCAGCTTTCAATCGGCCGTTTCGTCATCGGGCTGAAGCAGACTCATGACATGGGAATACACGTCGTCTGGCCAGGAACTGCTGAGGGCCCGAACGGTGTCCAAATCGCCAGCAAAAAGGGCGCGGCTGACTTCTTCGAAGTGGGGGGCGTCTGCTGCAAGCACTGTCATGAAAGCATATGCCGCGTTAACCCGCTGCCGGGTTGGCTCACTCGTGGATGCTTGCTTCATGGCGGTCTGAACCAGTTTGCGCAACATCACCGAAGCTCCGCCCGGCTGCTGGCTCAGCCATTCCCAATGGCGCGGGAGGAGTGTGACTTCGCGCGCCACAACGCCAAGCCTGGGACGGCCCCGACCTTTGGGTGCGGGGGCAGACTGCTCGGGCTCGGGGGGGGCTGGCAGTTGGGCGAGCAGCTTGTCCAGCGGAGCACTCCACACCCGCTCGATACGCTCACTCGTTCTGGCGTCGAACACCATCGGAAGCGCGTCTGGCGACTCGGCGAGCCTGTCGTGCATGGCTTCGGTGACTTGGGATGGGCTGCCTTTGGCGATGCAGCGTTCGCCTTCGAAGGCGATCCAGTGTTGTTCTTTCATAAAATTACCCGGATAAAAAATATATATTACCCGGGTAAAAAATACTGTCAACTTTTTGAGCGAGACTCGGACGCAAAAAAGCCGCGGAGGCTTCTGACCAGCCGCGGCTTTCTCAGCATTGAAGGCATTCAGTTGCTGAAGGCGGCGATGCCCGTGATGGCTCGGCCCAGAATCAGGGCATGCACATCGTGCGTGCCCTCGTAGGTGTTCACCACCTCCAGGTTGACCAGATGGCGTGCCACACCGAACTCGTCGCTGATGCCGTTGCCACCCATCATGTCTCGGGCTAGTCGCGCAATGTCCAGCGCTTTGCCACAACTGTTGCGCTTGAGGATGGAAGTCAGCTCCACAGGCGCCTGTCCTTCGTCCTTGAGGCGGCCCAGACGCAGGCAGGACTGCAGACCGATGCTGATTTCAGTGAGCATGTCGGCCAGCTTCTTCTGGATCAGCTGGTTGGCGGCCAGGGGGCGGCCGAACTGCTGACGGTCCAGCACGTACTGGCGGGCACGGGCGTAGCAATCTTCGGCTGCACCCAAGGCACCCCAGGCAATGCCGTAGCGGGCACTGTTCAGGCAGGTGAACGGGCCTTTGAGGCCGCGAACGTCGGGGAACGCGTTTTCTTCCGGTACGAACACCTCGTCCATGACGATTTCGCCGGTGATGGAAGCACGCAGGCCCACCTTGCTGTGGATGGCAGGCGCGGACAGGCCTTTCCAGCCCTTCTCCAGAATGAAGCCGCGGATCTGGCCGTCGTCGTCCTTGGCCCAGACCACGAACACGTCGGCGATCGGGCTGTTGGTGATCCACATCTTGGCACCGGTGAGCGAATAACCGCCATCAACCTTGCGCGCGCGGGTGATCATGGAGCCAGGATCGGAGCCATGGTTGGGTTCGGTCAGGCCGAAGCAGCCAATCCATTCGCCGGTGGCCAGCTTGGGCAGGTACTTCTGCTTCTGGGCTTCACTGCCGAATTCGTTGATCGGCACCATCACCAGGGAAGATTGCACGCTCATCATCGAGCGGTAACCCGAGTCCACGCGCTCGACTTCGCGGGCGGCCAGTCCGTAGCAGACGTAGTTCAGACCCGCGCCACCATAGGCTTCGGGAATGGTGGGGCCCAGCAGGCCGAGCTCACCCATTTCCCGGAAGATGGCCGTGTCCGTCTTTTCGTGGCGGAAGGCCTCCGTCACGCGGGGCGCCAGTCGCTCCTGGCAGTAGGTGTGGGCGGCTTCCTTGACGGCGCGCTCGTCATCAGTGAGCTGGGCGTCCAGTCCAAACGGGTCTTCCCAGTTGAAACGGGCTTTGGCAGTGCTGACCATGCAGGCGTCTCCTTGCTGTTGAATCTTGGTGTGGCTCCGATTGTGGTCAAGCCGTGAATTCATGTCCAATATCATTAAACTATTCATTGATATGGAAAATAAATCAACGGAGCTGCGTCACCTGCGTTACTTTCTGGTGCTGGCCGAAGAGCTGCATTTCGGACGCGCTGCCCAGCGCCTGTCCATGACCCAGCCGCCCCTGTCGCTGAGCATCCAGCAACTGGAAGCCTCGATTGGAGCGCGCCTGTTCGAACGCAACAATCGTGGCGTTGCCCTCACGGCGGCAGGGCAGGCGCTGCAGGTGTCGGCCAGAGCCTTGCTGGAGCAGGCCGATCGAATGATGCGCGAGGCGCGTGACGTGGGTGAGGGCATGACGGGGAGTCTGGAGATCGGCTTTGCCGGCACCGTGCTCTACCTGGGCTTGCCCGATATGCTGCGCCGATTCGAAGGCGATCATCCGCGGCTGCGTGTGGTGCTCAAGGAGCTCAGCTCCAGTGATCAGCTGACCGAGCTCATGCACGACCGGCTGGACGTCGGCTTTGTTCACACCACACGCGTGCCGGCAGGCTTTGAGCAGATCAAAGTGTCCAGTCAGCCCTTCATGGCCTGCCTGCCCTCATCGCATCCCATGGCCCGTCGCAGGCGCCTGGCCTTGTCTTCGCTCAAGGGCGAACCCTTTGCCCTGGTGTCGCGCTCGGTTTCGCCCGACTATCATGACCGCTTGCTGGCCATGTGCGCTGGAGCCGGATTTGATCCCGAACTTCGGTATGTGTCCCGGCACTGGCTTAGCGTGGTGTCCCTGGTGGGCCAGGGCCTGGGCGTTGCGCTTGTGCCGGCATCACTCAAAGCTGCATCGCTGCCTGGCGCCAAATTCGTGCCGCTCGCGGGAGACATTCCGCCCTACGAGACCTACTGCCTTTGGAAGACTTCAAGAAGCACTGCCGGAGCGGAAAGCACGCCCGCGTTGGGGGCATTTGTTCAGGCCGTCAGGGCATCGGCGCAGGCGGTTTAGAGTGTGCATCATGACTGAAAGCAATTCCTCCACTCTCTCGACTTCTTCCCTCCAAACACTGGTGCTCGGGGGAGGGTGTTTCTGGTGCACAGAGGCTGTCTTCAAGGAAGTGAAGGGTGTGGTCGATGTGGAGTCCGGCTACAGCAACGGGCAAGCTTCGCAGCCCAGCTACGAGGCTGTCTGCACGGGGCGGACCGGCTGTGTGGAGGTGATCAAGCTGACCTACGATTCAGCCCAAGTGTCCACGCGCCAGTTGCTGGAAATCTTCTTTCTCATTCATGACCCCACCACGCTCAATCGCCAGGGCAATGATGTCGGCTCGCAATACCGCAGTGGCGTGTACTTCACAGACGAAACGCAGGCATCCGCCGCACGCGAAGTCATCGCCGAATGGGAGCGGGAAACCGGACTGAAAGGGCAAGTCGTGACTGAGGTACTGTCGCTCTCCGACTATTGGCCAGCCGAGGAATACCATCAGGACTTTTTCGAGCGCAACCCGAACCAGGGCTACTGCGTGGCTGTTGCCGGGCCCAAGGTGGCCAAGTTCCGCAAGACGTTTCGCGAGCTGGCCAAATCCTGAGTCCGCCCGTGGGCTCAGCTTGATGCCAGCCGGCTGCGCCAACGCGGCCACAGCACGATGATGGCCAGGCCGCCCAGAACCAGCGCACAGGCGAGCAACTTCCATCCGGGCAACGCCTCCCCGAGGCTCATTGCGGAGGCGCTCATGCCGAACACCGGTACCAGCAAGGCCATGGGCGTGACAGCTGCTGCGGGATGGCGAGAGAGCAGCCAGTTCCAGACGCCAAAGCCGAACAAGGTGTTGCCTGCCGCCTGCCAGACAACACTCGACCAGACCAGTGGCGTGGCCGTGACCAGCCCATGGTGAATGGCACCCCAGCCTTCCGTGAGCCACGACAGCAGAAACAGTGGCGGCGCTGCAAACACGCTCGCCCACACTGTGAAGTGCAGCATGTTCACCTTGCCCGCCGACTTCGCCACCATGTTGGCGCAAGCCCAGAAAAAAGCGGCGGCCAGTACCAGCGACAAACCCGTGGCGGTCACGGAGGCATCCAGATGTCCGGCAATGACGAGCAAACCAGCCAGCCCGGCCAGCAGCCCCAGTACCTGATAGCGTTGCAGGCGCTCGCGCATCAAGAACATCGCAATGCCAATGGTGAAGAACACCTGTGCCTGCACCACCAGTGAGGCCAGCCCCGGCGAAATGAAGCCACCGATGGCGAAGTAGAGCAGGCCAAACTGACCCATGCCCAGCAACATGCCAAAGGCGGCCAGCGTATGCCAGGGCACCCTTGGGCGAGGCATGAAAAGTGCGAAGGGAAGGGCAGACAGTCCGAAGCGGAGCGCCGCAAAGAAGAAGGGTGGCATCGCATCCAGCCCCCATCGGATCACCACAAAATTGGTGCCCCAGACGAAGACGACAGCCAAAGCCAGCAGAGAGTGTGTGAAAGGCAAGAGTGCTCCTGAAGCGGGCATTGTAGGCAGCCGCTTGTCCCCGCTGTGTCACCGGAAGCTGCTCGCGCGACAGCCCCGCGACAGGCAGGATCTCCTGGCTCAGGCTACCATCGCGGCCGTGAACCTCTCAACGCACCCCGTTTTTGTCTCGCTGACGCCGGTCTTCCTCCTCATCGGCGCCGGTGTCGTGGCCGATCGCCGGCAGTGGATGCGGGCAGAGGCGGTCAAGGACCTGTCGAACCTGTCTTTCATGTTGCTGCTGCCAGCCCTGTTGTTCAGGACCATGAGCGGCGTCCACCTGGACGAAGTGGACTTTCTTCCGGTGGCAGCCTATTTCACGGCAACGATCGGTATGCTGCTGGCATTGATTGCTGTCCGCGGATTCAACAGCCGCAGCGTGGTGCTGGGCCTTGGCAGTGCATTTTCCAACCTGGTGATGATCGGCATCACCATGATCGGCCTGGCGTACGGTGAGGCAGGACTGGTGACCATCCTGACCCTGGTGTCCGTCCATGCCCTCATCCTGCTGACCATCGGATCCATCATCCTGGAGCTGGCCGCAGCACGTGACTCACGTCTGGCAGGCCAGCACACGCCGCATGTCCTGGCCACCGCCTGGTCCGCCATCAAGGGCGCGATCATTCATCCGGTGCCATTGCCCATCATTGCCGGGCTGCTGTTCGGGTTGAGTGGGTGGGAGCTGCCAGGTGTGGTGGACAAGCCCCTGCAACTGCTGGGCAGTGCGTTTGGCCCCTTGGCGCTGGTGCTGGTGGGTGCCAGCCTGGCCAGGCTGTCGTTTGCCGGGCATTGGCAACCCGCTGTGGCCGTGGTGCTGGCCAAGAACCTGCTCTTGCCAGTTCTGGTCGGCATCAGCGCCTGGGCTTTCGGCATCTCAGGCTTGCCGTTGACCATTCTGGTGGTGTCAGCCGGCTTGCCCACCGGGGCCAACGTCTTCCTGTTTGCCCAGCGCTACAACGTGGCCCAGGAGCTCACCACCACTGCCATGGGCCTGTCTGCCGCAGCATCAGTGGTGACCCTGACGGTGATCATGCTGATCATGTCCCTGATCCCGGGAGCGCATTGACGGCATGGTCGCGTGCCGGATGCGTCAGTCTGGCGTCTGGCTCAGCTGCCGGCTGACTTCCACCTCATGTTCGTAGTAGCGCTGGAAGCTCAGTGCAATGCTGCTCATGAGCGCCACCGCTCCACCGAGCAAGGCCACGGCCAGTGCGCCAATGGTCAGCCAGTTGGTTCCACCCGCGGCCAGCTGGGGGTCCTGCTCAGGGTTGTACTTGAGGTTCCATTTCTCGCGATCGGCCAGTGCGTAGACGATGGCGCTCAGACAGGCGGCTGCGATGCTCAAGCCCAGCAGCGGCGTGAGTATCCAGGAGAGCTTGTCATCCTGGCCAAGGGTTTCCATGCGTTGCATGCCCCAAAGGCCGAGCGCGGTTGGAATGGGGTACAGCCAGCCCACCCAGTCGCCCAATCCACGAAGATAGAACCGGTGCAGGCCCAGTGAGCCACCGACTGCGGCCAGCCAGGCGGCCAGCGTCTTGTTGCGCGTCCGTTGGCTCATCGGTCTGCCTCTTCCGCATCTGGAGGGCAGGTGCCGCCTGGCCCCAGGCTGCGCTGCATCAGCACAATGTCCAGCCACCGGTTGAACTTCCAGCCGCACGCGTTGATCGTGCCCGCCGGCTCAAATCCGAGAGATGTGTGCAGGCCGACCGACGCAGCGTTCGCTGAATCGCCGATCACCGCCATCACTTTGCGCACGCCGGCGAGCTCCAGCTGGGTGAGCAGCTCTGCCATCAGTGCTTTGCCCAGGCCCTTGCCTGCAGCTTCAGGCGCCAGATAAATGGAATCTTCTGCCGAATACCGGTACGCAGGACGTGGCTTGAACCAGGTGCCGTAGGCGAAGCCGATCACTTGTCCTTCAGTGGAGTCGGAGTCGGTCACCACCAGCCAGGGCAGTCCTTTGCTGCAGACATCCTGCCAGCGGTTGCGCATTTCGTCCTGGGACGGAGGGGTGGTTTCGAAAGTGCCGGTGCCATGAAGCACGTGGTGGCCGTAGATCTCGGTGATCCGGGCCAGGTCGTCAGCCTGAGCGGGGCGAATGATGGGCATCGGGTGTTGTGGGAAGAAGGCGAAAGGGAGTGAGCTGGCAATTGTCGCTTGGATTTGGCCCAATACTGGTTATAATCCTTGGTTTTGCGGCGTTTCGCTGGCCGGGTGGCCAGTCGTGTGTCTCAGGCGTTGCGAGAAATGTGCATGGCGTTTTTGCCACGCATCACCACCCGAAGGATAAATCATGGTCGTCATTCGACTCTCCCGCGGCGGCGCCAAAGCCCGTCCGTTCTACAACATTGTTGTCGCTGACAAGCGCAACCGTCGCGATGGTCGCTTCATCGAGCGTATCGGCTTCTACAACCCCATGGCCCGTGGCGGCGAAGAGCCTCTGCGCATTGCAGTGGATCGTCTGAACCACTGGACCGGTGTGGGCGCCAAGCCTTCCGACACCGTTGCTCGCCTGGTCAAGCAACACGCTGCTGCTGCCTCCACGGCTGCTGCCTGATTTTGTCAGGCTGACCACACCAGTGGTAGCAAACGACGGCCCATTCGACGCTGCGTCCCTTCCGGATGATGCGGTCGAACTGGGCCGTTTTCATGGCCCCTACGGGGTCAAGGGCTGGATTCATGTCCAGGCCTATAGTCCTGATGCCGAGGTGCTCTTCAAGGCGAAAGAGTGGTTCCTCATGCCGCCTTCGACTCAGGGTCGACCGGCTGCTGCCAAGAACAAGCCCGCAGTGGCGCCCGCCATTGCCGGTCCCTCCCGTGTGCAGGTTCAGGGCATCAAGAGCCACAGCGACGGCATCGTGGTTCATCTGCAGGGCCTGGATGACCGCACGCAGGCAGAATCGCTCAAAGGCGTTCGCATTTTTGTATCGCGTGCTGCGTTTCCCGCGGCACCCGACGGCGAGTTCTACTGGGTTGATCTCATCGGCCTGCAGGTTGTCAATCGCGAAGGCGTGGACCTCGGTCAGGTGCATGACCTCATGCCCACAGGCCCGCATTCCGTGCTGGTCCTGCGCTTTCCCGTCGAGTCCGACAGCGGGCATGGCGAGGGCGAACGCATGATTCCGTTTGTCGATGCCTATATCGACGAAGTCGATACCGCCGGCAAGCGCATCGTCGCCGACTGGCAGCCCGATTACTGACGCGCTGACGATCGAGTCAGGCGATTCGCTGCCATGCGCTTTGACGTCATCACGTTGTTTCCCGAGTTGTTCGGGCCGTTCTTGTCGCACGGCATCACGCGACGCGCCTACGAAAGCCGTCAGGTCGACGTGCGCCTTTGGAACCCAAGAGACTTTGCCGAGGGGAACTATCGAAGGGTGGATGACCGGCCTTTTGGCGGCGGCCCTGGCATGGTCATGATGGCGGAGCCTCTCTGGCAGTGCCTGCAGGCCATTCGAGCCGACCGTGCTGAAGCGGTGGAAAACAGAGCGCCGGTGGTACTGTTCTCTCCTATCGGCGAGCGCCTGACTCACTCGGCAGCAGAGGAATGGTCGCATTCCGTGGGCGGCATTCTGGTGTGCGGTCGCTATGAAGGTGTGGATCAGCGATTCATCGACGCCTGTGTCGACAAACAGGTCAGCCTCGGCGATTTCGTGCTCTCTGGCGGCGAGATACCTGCCATGGCCTTGCTCGATGCGGTGGCTCGACTGATGCCCGGGGTTCTCGGAGACGAGGGCAGCCACCAGCAAGACAGCTTCAATCATGCTCTTGACGGCTTGCTGGACAGTCCGCATTACACCCGTCCGGAAGCCTGGGAAGGTCCGGGTGGTACCGCGCAGGTTCCAGACGTCCT
The DNA here is from genome assembly GCF_040372165.1 of Hydrogenophaga sp. 5NK40-0174. Taxonomy (NCBI): domain Bacteria; kingdom Pseudomonadati; phylum Pseudomonadota; class Betaproteobacteria; order Burkholderiales; family Comamonadaceae; genus Hydrogenophaga; species Hydrogenophaga sp. 5NK40-0174. The sequence goes on from NZ_BAABWG010000001.1 coordinate 325,915, forward strand.
GCTCAGTGGTCACCACGAAAAGGTGGGGCGCTACCGGCGGGAGCAGAGCCTGGCTCTGACGAAAACCCTGCGTCCAGAGCTGCTGGAAATGGCACGATCCGAGGGTCTGTTGTCCAAGCGGGATGAAGCTTTCCTCAAAGCTGAAAAAAAGCTATAATCGAATGTTTTCGATCCTCTGACTGGCCGACTCCTAGGCTTGGTTGGGGCCGGTGATGACATCAAAGGCTTGCCAACCCGTCCGCCCGGACGCCCTGGAGTCCCTGGATGAAATCGCGGCAGGTTCGCTGCCCGGTGTCCAGAAATAGCGTGTTGCGCAGTCACGATCGCAATGAGGAAATCATGAATCTGATCCAGACCCTCGAGCAGGAAGAAATTGCTCGCTTGAACAAGGACATTCCGTCTTTCGGCCCTGGCGACACCGTCGTTGTCAGCGTGAACGTGGTTGAAGGCAACCGCAAGCGTGTGCAGGCATACGAAGGCGTGGTGATCGCCCGCCGTAACCGTGGCCTGAACTCCAGCTTTATTGTCCGCAAGATCTCCAACGGAGAAGGTGTCGAGCGTACTTTCCCGCTGTACAGCCCACGCATCGCCAGCATTGAAGTCAAGCGCCGTGGTGACGTGCGCCGTGCCAAGCTGTACTATCTGCGCGAGCGCAGCGGCAAGTCTGCACGTATCAAGGAAAAGCTGGGCGGCCGTTGATTTCGGCTGGCTTGGTAGCCTTGATGGAAAAGCCGCCCCATGGGGCGGCTTTTTTGTGCACGGGCGCTCGGCACGGGTACGGCCATTCCCCTGCGAGACCTGGGCACGAGGCTTTCTCCGCTATGCTTTGCCGTGATGCGACCCATGCCCAGCTTTGACCCCCGCCGCGTACCCGTCGTCAACGATCCGGGCGACACTGGTTTGCCGCTGGCGCATGCCGATCGCATGACGGCCGAAGGGATGCGGTCGTTGTTTGCCAGTCCACCTCAATGGGTCCCTGAATTGCGGCGCGAACCCCGCTTCATGGATAGGCCTCCGGCCGATGCTGCTGTCCTGATTCCCCTGGTCATGCGCGATGACCTGACCGTCTTGTTGACCCAGCGCACTCAGCACCTGTCTACCCATTCGGGTCAGATCGCATTTCCAGGTGGAAGGCTGGACGCCACCGACGCCGACGCTACCGCAGGGGCCTTGCGTGAGGCAGAAGAGGAGGTGGGCCTGTCACCGAGTCATGTCGAGGTGCTCGGCTCCCTGCCTCAGTATGTGACGGGTTCGCAGTTCACGATCACCCCGGTTGTGGCACTGGTGCACCCCGAGCACACCATTCGCCCTAACCCGCATGAAGTCGACCTGGTTTTTGAAGTGCCACTTCCGTTTCTCATGAACCCGGCCAATCACCGGCGGCACCAGGTCGATTTCGATGGCGTGCAACGGCAGTGGTTTTCAATGCCGTACCGGGATGGCGATACCGAACACTACATCTGGGGAGCGACGGCAGGCATGCTGCGTAACTTCTACCGCCTGCTCAGTGCCTGATTGCTGTCACTCGGTATGATCAAGCCATGAGTTTCATCGCCGTTTTGCTGGCGCTTCTGATTGAGCAAGTGCGCCCTCTGGCCTTCAACAACCCGGTGCATGCCGGCCTGCGGGCATGGGCGCGCCTGGTACGGCGAAACATGGACGCAGGGCAGCAGGCGCATGGGTGGTTGGCCTGGGCAGGGGCTGCCGCCGGTCCGGCGGTTCTCGCGTTTACTCTGCACCTGGTTTTCAGCCGGGTGAGCATCGTGCTCGAGTTCGCATGGGTGGTTCTGACTCTCTATGTCACCCTGGGCTTTCGCCAGTTCAGCCACCATTTCACGGACATCCGGCAGGCGTTGGAGGCGGGGGACGAAATCTCGGCCCGGCAAGGGCTGGCAGAATGGTTGCGCGTCGATGTCAGCAGCCTGCCCAGGGCGGAACTGCTGCGCCAGGTCATCGCCCATTCCATCCTGGCGGCGCACCGTCACGTCTTTGGTGTCTTGCTGACCTTTCTGGTGGGCTGGTGGTTGGGGCTGGGGCCTGCTGGGGCCATTCTTTACCGGATGGCAGAGTACCTGTCCCGCAATTGGCGCCAACGGCCTGACGGCACACCTTCGGCCGCACTGACTGCCGCTGCATCACAGGCATGGCAGTGGGTCGACTTCATTCCGGCTCGTGCAACCGGTCTTGGGTTTGCCGTGGTGGGCAATTTCGAAGAAGCGCTGGCGAGCTGGCGCAGTGAAACCGAGCGTCACGGTGAAGGCAACGACGGGGTATTGCTGGCCACGACAGCGGGCGCCTTGAACGTTCGCCTCTCGGCACGGCTCGAGTCTCTCGATCCAGAAGAAGTGGGGGATGCAGGGAGCAGGGCAGAGCCTCAATTGGCGCACCTGGCCAGCGCCGTGGGACTCGTTTGGCGAACGGTTTTGTTGTGGATGTTCCTGCTGGCCATGTTGATGCTGGCCATGCTCAACAGCTGAACCCGGGATTTGTTGGCGAGACTCAGTAGCGCGGTGGCTCGGTCAGTTCCGCAAACAGTTCGGCATAAATCTGGTAGCGGTTGGGGTGTATCGCCTGCTGCGCCAGGCCATTGGGTGAGGCAGCACTCTCGCCATCCTCGGCGACATGCTCTCGCACACCACAACCGGGTTCGTGCAAATGGGTGCAGTTGTGAAAACGGCACTCGCCGAGGTGGGCCCTCAGATCAGGCATCCAGCGCGGCAAATCCATGGGCTCGATGTGCCGCAGGCCAAACTCCTGAAACCCCGGCGAATCGATCAGCGCCGCCTTGTGCTCGTCGTCCAGCCAGTACCAGGTGGTACTGGTGGTGGTGTGCTTGCCGGAATTGAGCGCCCGGGAAATCTCGCCGGTCTGTGCTTGTGCATGGGGTACACAATGGTTGACCAGAGTGCTTTTCCCTGCGCCAGACGGGCCCAGTACCAGCGTTGTTTTGCCTGATAGCCAGTTTTTCAGCTCGGCTGCTCCGGCCGGTGCTTCTCCAGAGTCCGGCTTCATGGCCAGTGGCATGACGGCGTAGCCCATGGATCGATAGGGAGAGAGGCGTTGCCAGGCGCGATCAAATGCGGGTTGGACGTCCTGCTTGTTCAGCGCAACTGCGACGTCAATGCCTTCCGCTTCCGCCGCAATCAAGGCTCGGGCCAGTTGCCGCTCTGAGAACTCGGGCTCGGCGCCCAGGAGCACGAGCACCTGATCGATATTGGCAGCAAATGACTTGGTGCGCATCTCGTCCTGCCGGTACATCAGGTTGCGCCTTGGCAGAACGGTCTCGATGCGCCCTTCGTCGGCGGAGGCTAGCCAGCTGACGCGGTCACCCACCACTGTCTGGTTCTTCTTGCCTTTGGCGTGACAGATGCGGCGTGTTCCATCAGCTGACTCGACCAGGCAATGTCGCCCGTGGCTCCCGACCACCAGTCCTTCTTGGGTATGGGCAGAACTCAATCAGTCGCTCCGATTACTCAGGCCGCAGAAGCGGAGGTGGGGTTGAGGCGAGCGATGCGTTCGCTGGCCGGTGGGTGCGAGTAGTAGAAGCGCACAAAGGCAGGGTCAGGCGTCAAGGTGTTCGCATTGTCCTTGTAAAGTTTGAGCAATGCGTTGGAGAGATCGGCGCCGTTGGTGTGTTCGACGGCATAGGCGTCTGCCTCGAACTCATGCTTGCGTGAGAGCTGAGCCATCATGGGGGACAGGAAGTAGGTCAGCAGTGGAACCGCCATCAGGAACAGAATGATGGCGAGGGCGTCATTGGGGCCTTCCAGACTGGGGCGTACGCCCAGTCCCAGATAGAACCAGGGCTGGGCGGCGAGCCAGCCCAGCAGTCCGAAACCAGCCAGGCTCAGCGAAAACATCAGGACCGTGCGTTGAAGAATGTGTCGACGCTTGTAGTGACCCAGTTCGTGTGCAAGCACAGCATCAATCTCTGCCGGGGCAAGCTGCTTGAGCAGCGTATCGAAAAAGACCACGCGCTTGGCCGCACCAAAGCCAGAGAAGTAGGCATTGGCGTGCGCACTGCGTCGGCTTCCATCCATCACAAACAAACCCTTGGCGGCAAATCCGCACCGCTTCATGAGCACCTCGACCCGGGACTTGAGGGTCTCGTCTTCCAGCGGTTCGAATTTGTTGAACAGTGGCGCGATCACGGTGGGGTAGACCACCAGCATGGCCAGGCTGAACACCATCCAGACGCCCCAGGCCCAAAGCCACCATGTCTGACCTGCTGCGTTCATCAGCCAGAGCACGACAGCCGCGACAGGTCCGCCAATCAAGGCCCCCACAATGCCGCCTTTGACCATGTCTCCAAGCCAGAGGCCGACGCTCATCTTGTTAAAGCCGAAGCGCTCTTCGAGTCGGAAGGTCGCCCACCAGCCCATGGGCAAGGAAATGACGGCTCCGATGAGCGAAAACGCTCCGAGCAGCGAAAGTTGTTGCCACATTCCTGGGCCCATGAGTTCCAGTAGTGCCCCATTGAGCCAGTCGAGCCCTCCCAGGAGGGTCCAGCCAAGAAGGATGGCGACGTCAAGCGCATTGTCCAGAATGCCAAACCGGGTCTTGGCGATGGTGTAGTCGGCCGCCTTCTGGTGCGCCTCCAGCGTGATGGTGTCGCTGAAGGCCGAGGGAACGGCGTGGCGGTGGCGCGCCACATGGCGTATCTGGCGTGAAGCGAGAACAGTCTTCACCACCAGAACCAGGATCAGGAGGCCACAGAAGACGTTGGTCAGAACGGAGGGCATGTCTTGCATGGCGTGAGTCTATCGGAGTCCATGGCGCTTGGAAGATTGTCAGCCAAAAGGCCGATCCGGGAAAATGGCTGCACTGAACGGAATGGGCGAGAATAGAGGGTTATGACGGAAAACACCCAGACAGCAAGTGCAGGCGCCGAAGCGCCGGAATCGGCCGAGGCGACTCTGGCCAAAAGTGACCAGAATCTGATCTGGCTCGACTGCGAAATGAGCGGGCTGGACCCTGAAAAGGAGCGCCTGCTGGAAATTGCCGTGGTGATCACCGGGCCAGATCTGGCGCCACGCGTCGAAGGCCCGGTGCTGGTGATCCACCAGGCGGATGCCGTACTGGATGCGATGGACGCCTGGAACAAGGGTACCCATGGCCGCAGCGGCCTGATCGACAAGGTGCGCAGCAGCACCTTGAGCGAGGAAGATGCTCAAGCCGAACTGCTGGCCTTCATTTCCCGGTATGTGCCCAGGAACGGTTCACCCATGTGTGGCAACACCATCAGCCAGGACCGGCGCTTTCTGGTCAAGTACATGCCCAAACTGGAAGCCTACTTCCATTACCGGTGCCTTGATGTCAGCACCCTCAAAGAGCTGGCCAAACGCTGGCGTCCAGAGGTGTTTTCGGCATTCAAGAAGCACCAGAAGCACACGGCGCTGGCTGATGTTCATGAGTCGATCGACGAATTGCAGCATTACCGGGAGCATTTCCTCCGATAAGCCTGCCGGCACGGTCGGGGCAGCAGGGTGCGCCCAGTGAACAGACGCGTGCAAAGAACAATGAAAGAAAGCAGGGTGAGTCATTGACGATTTGTGACATTTGCATGTCAAAATCGTGACAAACGAATTTCTTGCCATGAAGAACCGATCCAAAACCCTCAATCGTTACCGTGACGTCCTGCAGCTGGGCGCGTCTGTCCTGTTTCTGCTGCTGGTCGGCCTTTACGCATCCGCGACCGGCGCCAATTTCGCTGGTCTCTCCGGTGCCTCTGTCTGGTTGTTGATCGTCTCGGCAGTGGTCGGTGGCTACATGGCCATGAACATCGGGGCCAACGATGTGGCCAACAACATGGGACCATCGGTGGGTTCAGGGGCCATCACGATGGGCTGGGCCATCCTGCTCGCTGCCGTGTTCGAGGCGTTGGGCGCCATCGTTGCAGGTGGTGATGTGGTCAAGACCATCAAGGGCGGGATCATTGACACTGCCCAGATTGCCGAGGCCGGGCGGTTCGCGCTGGTCATGTTTGCAGCCTTGATGGCGGGCGCACTGTGGTTGCACCTCGCCACGGCCATTGGCGCACCTGTCTCGACAACCCACTCCATCATTGGTGCGGTGATGGGGGCGGGCATTGCCGCCGGAGGCTGGGATCTGGTCAACTGGAGCACAATTGGCTCCATCGTGGCCAGCTGGGTCGTCTCACCTGTGCTCGGTGGTGCCATCGCCGCCGGCTTCCTGTACCTGATCAAGCGAAGCATCACCTATCGCTCCGACATGACGGCAGCAGCCACGAAGGTGGTGCCGTGGCTCATCGCCGTGATGGCCTGGGCGTTTGCCACCTACATGCAGGTCAAGGGCCTCAAGCATGTGTTCAAGGTGAGCTTTGGTATGGCCATTGGTGTCGGCTTTGTCGTCGGCCTGATTGTCTGGGCTCTGGTCAAGGGCATCATCGCCCGGCAGGCACAACGCCAGGAAAACTCCAAAGGTGGGGTCAACCGTCTTTTTGTCTGGCCATTGGTGTGTTCCGCAGCGCTTCTCAGTTTTGCGCACGGCGCCAACGACGTGGCGAATGCGGTCGGCCCTCTGGCAGCCATTTTCGAGGCTGTGCGTACCGGAGCCGTGGCGACCAAGGCGCCCACGCCACTCTGGATTCTGGGCCTGGGTGCAGCGGGCCTGGCTGCCGGGCTTGCACTGTACGGCGCCCGACTGATCAAGACAGTGGGCAAGGAGATCACCGAGCTGGACAACATGCGCGCTTACTCCATCGCCATGGCCGCGACCTTGACCGTGATTGCCGCTTCCCAGTTGGGCATGCCGGTCTCTACGACACATATCTCTATCGGCGCGGTGTTTGGCGTGGGCTTCCTGCGGGAGCTTCTGAAGGTGAACTACGCCAAGATGGAAGCCACGGTGTTTGCCGGCCACCAGGGTGAAGACCGTGCGGAGGTGGAGGCCTACCTTCAGCGCTTCGAAGCGGCGGAGGTCAAGGAAAAGAAGAAGATGCTGGCAGACATGAAAAAACGCGCCAAGGCGAATGCCCAGGCAGAAGGCGCTGTTTTTGACAAGTCTGAGCGCAAAGCCTTCAAGAAGGCCTACAAAAAGGAGTTGGTGAAACGCTCAGCGGTCATGCGCATTGTGGCTGCCTGGATCATCACCGTGCCAGCCACCGCGGTGCTGGCCGCCATTTTGTTCAATGTGGTTGCGGCCGTGATGGCTTGAGATATTTTTCGAAAAAGCTTGGGGTTTTCCCTTGTTTGTGGGAGAATCCCAGCTTCGCCTGAATTTCCAAGCAAGGGGTCAGGCGATAGAAGCTACAACTTGCATCTGCCTCTGACAACCGGCCTTTGCCCTCTTTCCGCATGAGTGGGGGCGCCATACCCGACCAGCCCACGTGGCCAGGTGGGTAATGAAATACCAAGGCCCTTCGTATCTTCCAACGCGCTGGCGCCATGCCGGCCCGAAAAGATGACGCGCTGACCGTTTGATGGTTGATGTCGGATGAACCATCAATCGGGCCAACAATCGGGCCCGCCGGCGCGCGTCTGTTCCAGACGAGTTCGCTCGCGGCTGCCCGGTTCGCTGCCCAAGTAAAGCGCCTATGTGCGCAGGAAGCGAATCGCGTCATGACGACCGAATTTGAATCGGCCGGCAGCTCTGTGCAGCCGGAAATCGAGAACACCATCCAAGCGCCGGAGAGCACTGCCAACGGATTTGCCAAGCTGGGCTTGCGCGAAGAACTGTTGGCCGCTGTTCGAGACCTGGGCTACACCGAGCCAACGCCGGTGCAGAGCAAGGTCATCCCGGTGTCAACCATTGCAGTTCCATCATCGCGGGAGATGGAAGGCGATGAGTCCAGGCAACGTTATGCCGACCTGATGGTGTCCAGCCAGACGGGTAGCGGCAAGACTGCCGCTTTTCTCCTGCCTGTGTTGCACACCCTGATCGAGCAGAAAGAAGCTGCATTTGAGCGTGAGCGTCAGGCGCAGGAAAAAGCGGCTGCGGACGCGTTGGCCAACGGAGAAAACCCGCCACGCAAGCCCAAGCGTCGCAACCCCAAGGATCCACGCAACTTCAAGGCGGCAACGCCAGGCGCACTGGTGTTGTGCCCGACCCGCGAGCTGGCACAGCAGGTGGCGCATGACGCCATTGATCTGGTTCGCCACTGCCGTGGTCTGCGTGTGGCCAGTGTGGTGGGCGGCATGCCTTACCACGTGCAGGTCGCGCGCCTGCAAAACGCAGATCTGGTGGTGGCCACGCCAGGTCGTCTGCTTGACCTGCAGCGTTCCAGCCAGATCAAGCTCTCTGAAGTGCAGTTCCTGGTGGTGGATGAGGCCGATCGGATGCTCGACCTGGGCTTCTCCGACGATCTAGCCGAGATCAACAACCTCACTTCCCAGCGTCGCCAGACCTTGATGTTCAGTGCCACCTTCGCACCACGCATTCAGCAATTGGCCATGCGAGTCATGCATGAGGGCGGCCAACATGTGCAGAAGGTGCAGATTGACTCCCCTCAGGAGCGTCACGCCAACATCACGCAGTCACTGTACTGGGCCGATAACTTCGCTCACAAGCGTCGCCTGCTTGACCATTGGCTGCGCGATGCCTCGATCGATCAGGCTATCGTGTTCGCCAGCACCCAGATCGAGTGCGACGGGCTGGCCGAGGACCTTCAGCAGGCCGGCTTTGCCGCTGTGGCACTGCATGGTGCACTGAGCCAGGGTTTGCGCAATCGCCGCCTGATGGCTCTGCGCAATGGGCAGGTTCAGATTCTGGTGGCCACCGATGTGGCTGCGCGCGGCATCGATGTGCCGACCATCACCCACGTGTTCAATTTCGGCCTGCCGATGAAGGCTGAGGATTACACCCACCGGATTGGTCGCACGGGTCGCGCCGGCCGTTCGGGTCTGGCCATCACCTTTGCCGAATTCCGGGATCGCCGCCGCATTGGTGATATCGAGGCCTACACCCGTCAGCGCTTTGAAGAGAAAACGGTTGCCGGCATGGAGCCGACCCAGCCGGTGTACCGCTCTGCTCCCCGCGGCAACGGCCGTCCACAAGGTCGCGGTGGTCGTAATGGTGGCGGTGACTTCCGTGGCAACCGCCCACGTCGCGCCGATGGTGATCAGCGTGGGGGCTTCGGCGGTCAACGCGCTCAAGGTGGCTTCCGCGATGACGATCGCCGTGGTCAGGGGCACGGCCGGGGTGAAGGCCGCGGCTTCGGAGGCGGTCATAGCCAGCATCATGCAGGTGGTCGCGGCGAAGGGCGATTCGATCGCGAGCGTCAATTTGACGCACCGCGCGGTCAGCAGCGTGACCAGCGTGGTCGCTCTGGCGATCGTCAGGATTTCCGTGACCGCAACGACTTTCGGGGTGGAAACGAGTACCGTGGCGGCGGTAATGGTAACGGTGGTCAACGCTTTGGTGGTGATTTTGGCCGCAACAATGGCGGTGCGAATGCCCGCCGCTCAGGTGGTGGCGAGCAAGGTCGCCGCAACGGTGGCGGTTTTGGAGGCGGTAACAATCGCCCGGCGCGTTCGCGCTGACCAATGGATGGGCGCTGCGGTGCCCACCAACCACAAAAAAGGCCACGGCATGCCGTGGCCTTTTTTGTTGTCCAGCGCAAGGCACCAGCCCTGGCAGTCCTACTGCTTGACAGTCGGTGGCTTGAAGATGAATGGGGCCAGCTTGTCGACGTAGTAGGCCGCGGCACCCGTGGTGAGGTGACCGTAGTCATAGCTCAGGGGTTGCTGCGCGTCTTCGCTGATGCGTGTCAGGCAACCTTCATCATTGCAGAAGAACTGTTTGCCAGAGACAAATTCAATGCCCATCTGGGCAGAGCGCTTTTTCATCTCTTCGGTGATCTGGTCAAGCTTGGGGTCCAGGCCATCCTTGATACGCATCGGTGGCATGGCCAGCGGTGGACCTTCCTTCCATTTTTCCAGCAGGATCTGTGGCAGCGGTTTTTTCCAGTACGGCACGGCGCCGAGCAGGATGATGCGAGGCACGCCGGCCTTCTTGATCTCTTGTACCGTTCGCGCAAGATTGGTCAGCCGGTAGCGAGGGTGATGCCAGTACGCGTACAGGATGACCACATCTGGCCTGGACCGGCGGATGGCTTCGATGTTGCTGTCATTGAGCGACTTGCACAATGGTCGTGACTCGAAGTCGAGAATGGGAGGGCAGGTGGCGGCGGCGCGTTCACCCAGACCAAATTCGTACTTGCCCGACTCCTTCAGCGCCTTGAAGCCCGGATAAAGCGAGCCGGCATGGGAGTCGCCCCACAGGAAAATCAGCGGGCGCTTCTTCTCGATACAGAAGTCCTTGTAGGCCGACGGCTTGACTTTGAAGTCAAGCATGCAGTCTCCGTCGCGCCAGCCTTCAATCACGGCGGATTTACCGCCTTTGCTCATCATCGTGCGAACAATCTGGGGGAAACGTTCGTCGAAACCGTTTTGCCTGTAGGTGTAGAGCCCGGCGCTGGCCACACCCACCATCAGCAAGCTCAGAACGATGGTGGTGGCGCGACGGTTGAATCGGCCGAACCGAACCGGGATTTCAAAGAGGACGTAGGTCAGCCAGGAAAGCACCACGGCCAGCGCTATCCATCCCCACATTTCAGCGGCAGGTGGGTGCTCGCCGGCGCGTACGTAGGCATAGGCCATGAAGGGCCAGTGCCACAGATAGAGGGGGTAGCTGATCAGGCCAATCCAGACAAACGGTTTGCTGGCCAGGATGTGGCGGTTGAACCAGGCGTGCGGGCCCGCAGCGATCAGCAGCACCGTGCCAACCGTGGGCAGTAGCGCCCATCCGCCTGGAAATTTGCGTTCGGGGTGAACGGTGGCGAAAACCACAACCAGGAGCGCAACGCCTGCCCATGCCAGCCAGGTGCCCTTGGCGGACTCGGGCGCAAACCTGTGTACCTCATGTGGCAGGCCTCTGGGCAGGCGCAGCAGCCCCGACCAGCCAACCTGATAAGTGTGCATGGCTGCCAGCAAGGCGCCAATCATGAGCTCCCAGAAGCGGGAAAGGGGGTTGTAAAAAGCAGCAGTCAAATCGGAGCGGACCATCACCAGGTTGAAGGCGAAAGACAACACCAATACGATGAAGACGAAACGGATGGGGTTCCATCTGAGCTTCGTGACAGCGAGCAACAGCAGTGGCCAGAAGAGGTAGAACTGCTCCTCGATGGCCAGTGACCAGAGATGCAGGAGCGGTTTGGAGGCCGAGGCTGCATCGAAATAGCCCGCTTCGCGCCAGAACGCAAAGTTGGACAGGAAGGTGCTTCCCGCAAACACGTGTTTGCCCAGTGCCCGGTAGTCGTTCGGGATCAGGATGTACCAGCCCATGACCAGCGTGGTGATCAGGACGAGCAGCAAGGCCGGGAAGATGCGCTTGATCCGGCGGGCATAGAAATTGGCAAAGCTGAACTTGTCCTTGCGCATCTGCCCCAGGATGATGGAGCTGATCAGGTATCCGGAGAGGACGAAGAAAATATCCACGCCGACGAAGCCACCTTTGAAGGCTTGCGGGAAGGCGTGGTGAATCACCACGGCCACCACGGCGATGGCGCGCATGCCATCGATGTCGGGCCGGTAGTGGTCGTTCAGTGAAGTCGAAGTCATCAGGGCAGACAGGGCAGTGTCAGCGCGCGTCGGCGCTGGCAGGAGTTCAGCGGCCGACGGGCCAGGCAGTCCGTCGGGCCGTCACAGCGCTTCAGTCGTAGAGCTTGTGCGCAATATCGAGTGCAAGGGTTTGTGGCAGGTCCACATCACCAAACATGAGCATTTCGCCAGGCTCGATGTCGCGGGTGAGGGTGGCTTGCTGCACCATGCCGATCGGCACGTGGCCTTTGACATCCTCGATCCGGGCGGCTTCGCCGCGCAGCTGGAAGCCCCCAATCGCACGGTCGATGCGGGTGCCGGCCTTCATAGCGTGCTTGGCGATGGCCACCACGGTGACGGCGGGTTTGGTGGAGTTGTTGAGCAACACGCCACCGCCATTGATCACGCGGCGAAGCGTTTTGACGATTTCGTACTGGCAGAGGTGGAACATCTTGGACAGCACGTAGTACGGGCCATCTCCCAGTTTGAGGTAGGTCAGCGCCTTCCATTCATCTGCATCGTGGGTACCAACGACGAACACGCCTGCGTTGCCGGGCGAGAGCACGTAGTCGGAGATGGGATGACCGAGTTCTGCGGCGAGACGGGCCAGTTCAACCGCTGCCTTGGGAATCTCGGGTGACTTGGGGCCTTCCATCCCCTGGCGCGTCACGGTAGCGTCCAGGCCGTTGGCCACAAAGGCTTGTTCGATCTGGATTTTGGTGCCGTCGGTGAAGGAGGTGGTCTGCTCAACGCTGATACCCTGCTTGCCCGCCCAATAGGCCATTTCTTCAGGCGTGGGGGTGTGGTTGAGAAACCCCTTCATGTTGCCGTACACCAGCGGGGTAAAGCCCATGGAGACCGCTTCCTCGTGCAAGGCAGCAATACAGCCTGGCTGATCACCTTCTGCCTCGGTGAGCAGGCCCTTGTCGGCAAAGTAGGAGCCGGTGGTGACATGAAACTCGGAGTTCATGGTCACGACAGGTTTGCCCGCTTTGAGTGCCTCGGCAATGACGTCGGTGGAGTGCAGCACATCGCCACTGCATTCCACGATGATGTCGCTGTTGTCGATCATCTCCTGTACAGAGTGCGTGAGCAGCTCTGGGTACGGGTAGCCGTCAGCCTTGTCCAGCGGACGCCGCGTCAGTACTTTGGACAAGACCATGTCGGGCGTGTGCTTGGTGATCAGGCGCGAAAAACCGCTGGCAATGAAACCTGTACCAACCAGGCCGATTCGATGGGTTTGTTTCGTGTTCATGGGCTTTGTGCGTTTGGCGTTGCTTGTGTTCACGTTGGGCCGTCAGAGGACGTAGCGATCTCTGCCGTCGGGCTGCGTGTGCGACCATTCCGGCTTCTTTTCCTGAGACTTGAAACCGGAGACCATGTTCCCGAGAAATGCGCTGATGGCGGGCAGGTCCGCTGCATTCAACGATGCGTTGAGCTGTTCAAGCGCTTGTTGAAGTTGCGGCATGTGCAAGTACTCTTCGTGGGCTTTCATGATGCGCGGGTGGGGCGTCGACTGCGGGTTGTCGCCGATGAGCAGCTCTTCGAACAGTTTCTCCCCCGGCCTGAGACCGGTGACGCGAATCTCGATATCACCTTCCGGGTGGTCTTCGTCGCGGACGGTCAGGCCGGAAAGTTCCACCATGCGCACGGCAAGATCGCGGATCTTGACCGGTTCGCCCATGTCCAGCACAAAAACGTCTCCACCCTTGGCCATGGCACCTGCCTGAATGACAAGCTGCGCGGCTTCGGGAATGGTCATGAAGTAGCGCGTGATCTCGGGGTGAGTCAGGGTGATGGGCCCACCATCCCTGATCTGTTGGCGGAACCTGGGTACGACAGAGCCTGACGAACCCAGGACGTTGCCAAACCGCACCATGGAAAACCGCGTGCCACTGTACTTCCCATCGTCAGCCATGGCTTGCAGCACCATTTCCGCCAGCCGCTTGCTCGCTCCCATGATGTTCGTGGGGCGAACGGCCTTGTCCGTGCTGATAAGCACGAAGTCGGCAACACCATGTCGCGCAGCAGCTTCAGCGGTGACCTTCGTCCCCAGTGTGTTGTTGCGAATGCCCTCGACAGGATTGTGCTCCACCAGCGGGACGTGCTTGTAGGCGGCCGCATGATAGACCGTCTCCGGCTTCCATGCGGCCATGATTTCATCCATGGTTTTTGCATCACGCACTGAGGCGAGAAGAGGCACGAGCAATGTCTCTGACTGCGGGTGCCGGGACTGCAGTTCCTGATGGATCTCGAACAGCGCAAATTCGCTTTGCTCGACCAGCACCAGTGTATGAGGTGACAGGTCGATGATCTGACGGCACAGTTCGCTGCCGATCGAACCGCCGGCGCCAGTGACGAGCACGTTCTTGCCCGCAATGTTCTTGCCCAGGAGGATGTGGTTGGGTGTAACGGGCTCGCGGCCCAGAAGGTCGTCAATTTCCAGTTCGCGCAGGTCGGAGGTACTGACGGTGCCCTTGGCCAGGCCGCTCACGCTGGGCAGCGTGCGAACCTGTACGTGTGCCTTGAGCATTTGCTCGATCAGCTCGTTGCGCCGTCGGCGGTTGACTGATGGGATCGCAAGCAGCACGGTCGCGATCTGCAGCGCAGGGACAAGTGATTCCAGGTCCTTGGGGCTGTAGATGGGGAGACCGTTGAGCACATGCCCGTGCAGGCGGTCGTCATCGTCGAGAAATCCCACCACCCTCATCTCGTTGCTGTTGGACATGGCAGCGGCGAGCTGTCGCCCGGCATTGCCCGCGCCGTAGATCAGCACCTTGGGCAGGCTCGCCTGCATCAGAACATTGTGGTAGAGGCCACCCAGCCAGAACCGGGCCAGCAGCCGGGATGCGCCCACCGTCAGGAGGAGAAGGATGGGCTGAATGATGCCGACAGTGCGAGGCACACCCTCAACACTGATCGCGGTGAAGATCGTGGCGTAGAGCACACCATAAATGGCGCATGCCTTGATGACGGTGACCAGCGCGGTCAGGCCGGAGTACCGGAAGATGGCACGGTAGAAGCCATTGACGATGAAGATGGGCAGCGCCAGAACCAGCGCACCTGCGACGGCCCACTTGGGCTGCCAGAAGCTGTTGCTGTTGCCCAGCATGACCCAGTCACCCAGGCGCAGGTAATACGCCAGCCAGACGGTCAGCACACATAGCGCCGCGTCCACTGCCAACACGATCACGCGTTTGGCGGGTCTGGGAATACCCAGGATGGGCAGTGCCAGCTTGTTCAGCAAACCGGCCTCGTCTGGGTTGGAGTTGAAAAAAGTGCCATCAGTCAGTCGTTCTGTCAGTGCGTGACGCCATGTCTGGCCACTACGCGCCAGAAAGTCAGAAAGAGGATCCTGAGATCCATGAACAGCGTCTGGTGTTTCAGATAGTGCTCATCCAGGGCCACTTTCTGGGGAATGGGCAGCTCGTCGCGGCCGTTGATCTGCGCCCAGCCTGTGAGGCCTGGCACCAGCTCGTGGATCCCTCTTTCGGTTCTCAAGGCGACCAGGTCGTCCTGGTTGAACAGAGCTGGCCGGGGCCCGACAAAGCTCATGTCACCTGTCAGGATATTCCACAGTTGGGGCAGCTCGTCCAGGCTGCTCTTGCGCAGGAAGTTGCCGATGGGCGTCAGGTACTGCTTCGGATCCTGAAGCAGATGTGTCGCTACGGCCGGGGTATCGATGCGCATGCTGCGGAATTTGGGCATTCGAAAAAGGCGGTTGTCCTTGCCGACACGGTCGCTCCAGTAGAGGGCCGGGCCGGGCGAGGTCAGCCGGACCAACAGGGCGACGACCAACATGGGCAAGGCCAGCACGAGAGCAGCGATCAGGGCCAGCGACAAATCGAACAGTCTTTTCATCGCAGGACGTCGCCAACAGTCAGCTCGAGGCCTTGCTGAACCGACCATTTGGGCTTCCAGTCCATAACCTGCATAGTATGCCCGATGTCGACCTGCAGGCTCTGGCTGAGCCGCTCCCATTGGGCGCTTTTGCCCACCATGCGCGCGCCCATGCCCAGCCAGCTCGAAGGGACAGGAAGCAGGCGTGCTGGTCGGCCCATGGCTTTGGCCAGGCGCCGGATCAGGTCGGGCGTTGACAGGTCTTCACCGTCGGAGGCCAGAAACGTCTGCCCTGCGGCCCCCGGATGCCTGGCAGCCGCCAAGAGCAGGTCGGCCAGATTCTGGACGCCGATCAGAGAGCGGCGGTTGTCGACCTTTTCAAGGGGCAGGGGAATGCCTCTGGCAACGGCGCGCATCAATGCGCGGAAATTCGCTCCCACACCCGGGCCATAGACAAGGGGTGGACGAACCACAACGATCTCGATGCCGGTGGCCCGGGCCACTGCGTGCAGGCCCTTCTCTGCGTCCAGTTTGGAGCGGCCATACGCATCCTGGGGCTCTGCCTTGGTGTCGTGTTGAAAAGGGTGTCCAGGCAGTGTGTACTCGCCCATGGCCTTGACGGAGCTGAGGAAGATCAGGCGTCGCACGCCGGCGTCAGCGGCGGACTGGGCCAGTCGCACGGTGCCGTGGGTGTTGATGCGCTGAAAGGCTTGCTCGTCGGCTGCTGCCGAGGCATCCATCTGGTGGACGCGCGCGGCGCAATGAATGACGCATTCCAGGCCTTGCAGAGCACCGCGCCAATCGGTTTCCGGGGCCAGGGACAGGCTTTGCGTGGGTACGCCCAGGACAGGCTTCCCACTTTGGGAAAAGCCACGCCAGACAAGCTGGCGCGCCATCATTTCGCGGCAGAGTGCCTGCCCGACAAAGCCGGTTGCGCCTGTGATGCCAATCATGCGGATGCCGGGGCAGCGCGGCCAGCTGACTTGGAGCGTTGTGCGCTGGCGCTGCCCAGGGTAAAGGGCAGGAAGCGCTCCATGATGAACACAGCGGGAACCAGTGCAACGCAGGTGGCCAGCAACACGCCCGCGCTCAATACCCAGTTGGCCTCGATTTCGGCGATGGAGGTGTGCAGGGCGAATGCAAGCACCACCTTCATGGATTTGATGATCAGCATGTGAATGACCATGATGGCCATGCTGTACTGCCCCAACCAGGCGAGCCATTGGCCGCGTTCGCCGAGTGCTCGGCAGAAGTAGATGACCATGAACAGCCCGATGAAACCATGGGCCAGATAGCGCGCCGGGTTGCCCAGCACAACTTCAGCCAAGGTGACGAAACCGTTGGACATGGCGAAGAAGGACCCTGCCACCAGCAGGCCGAAGCCAATCCAGAGGCTCACCTTGCTGGCTTGGCGGCGCATGTTCTGTGCGTATTCAAAGCCTCCCTGCAGGAAGACCAGCCCGACCATGGCTGGCCCCAGGCTCCATGGCAGCTTGATTTCACGCGAGACCCAGTAGCCGATGGCGGCAATGACGGCGACGAATGCCCAGCGAACCACTGTCAGACGGATCCAGGTGTTGATGGCCCAGCCCATCACAAACGCGCAGAACAGGGAAACAATGAACCAGACCGGGGCGTTGACCAGATGACCGTCACCCAGTGAGCCGTAGAACACGCCCAGCAGAGGCGGCCAGAGCCCGTAGCGGAACTGCTCGAGTTGGAGGTTGAGCTTGAGTGCTGCGAGGTAGCCCGCCAGATAAAACGCGTACCCCAGCATGGCGTAGACAAAGTAGGGGAGCAGGAGTGTCTTGGCCTTGGCGGCCAGCATGTGGCCAAAGCCATGACGTCCTGGCTTGAGCGTCAGGCCGGAGATGAAGAAAAACAGCGGGACGTGGAAGGCGTAGATGTAGACGTACAGCGCCGACGGGTCGCTCACGGATGTGATGTGGCCGAGCACGATGAGCGCAATGCCCAGTCCCTTGGCGGAATCGATCCAGGTGATCCGCCCTGTGGACTGTGGCGTGGCCTGTGTCGTCGTGCTCGACATGTCGCCTGATCAGTCCTTGCTGGACTTCTGACTGTCGCGTGCTTCCAGCGTGAGAGAGCGGATTTCCTCGAGCAGCTTGCGGTTGGCTGCCTGCAGATCGGCCACGAAGGCAATCAGCAACGTGTGAAAACCGATGATCATCAATGAGCTGGCCAGGATCAACGACTGCACGTGGCCGTCATAACCACCGTCGCTGACGAGCCATTTGTAGAGGAACCGCAGGCCAATCAGGAAGCCGGCACCGAAGGTCACCAGGCCGACCGTACCGAAAAAGCGGAAAGGGCGGTAAATGACGAAGACGCGGATGATGGTGACGATGCTGCGCCGGATGTATGAGCTGATGCTCTTGACCAGCCGGGACGGCCGCAAATCGCCATTGACGCGAATCGGCACCGACGTGATGGCCATGTTTTTCTGGCCTGCCTGGATGATGGTCTCCAGCGTATAGGTGTAGTCGCTGAAAACGGTGAGCCGCTGGGCGGCGGCACGGCTGATGGCGCGAAAGCCACTGGGCGCATCAGGGATGTCGGTCTTGGAGGCCACACGCACGACCCAGCTGCCCAGTTTTTGCAGCAACTTCTTGATCGGACTGAAGTGCTCGATGGCCTGGATCGGGCGCGCGCCCACCACGATGTCGGCCTTGCCGTCCACGATGGGTTGAGTGAGTGCCGGAATGTCCGCTGCGTTGTACTGGTTGTCGGCATCGGTGTTGACGATGACGTCGGCACCGTTTTCCAGGCAGGCCTGGAGGCCGTTCATGAAGCCGCGGGCCAGGCCCTGGTTGCGGGTGTGCTTGACCACATGGTCGACACCGTTGGCCAGCGCTACTTCCACCGTGTTGTCGGTGCTGCCGTCGTCGATGATGAGCCATTCGACCTTGTCAAATCCGGGAACTTCTCGCGGAAGGTCAGCCAGGGTGATGGCCAGAGTGGCGGCTTCGTTGTAGCACGGAATTTGAATGATGAGCTTCTTCAACGGGAGTACCCTGTCTGTATCGGTGTCGCGTGCGCGGTTCAGTGCCTGCCTCAAGCCTTCGGGACGATAGGCCGACCGGAGTGCGGATGCGGATTCGTCAGAAAGAAGTGCTTGGCCTGCTCGGTATTGGCCTCACAAACCAGCTTCATGCGCTGTATCAATGACGGAGGGAAATCGCCGGCCTTGTCGGCCTGATCGATCTCGGGCTTCATTTTAAGCGCACACTGGTGCTCCGCCTCGTTGAGGCAGTAGGGGCCCATGTCGGGCACCGGCATGGAGGCACTGCGCCACTGCGGGTTCAGCGACAGGAAAGTGCTGAACATGCGTTCCATGATGAAGGGCAGGAAAGGCGCTTCATCGGTGTGATAGGTCCGCTTGAGCACGTGGGCGACGGCTGGATGAGCAGGGTTGGCTTCCATGAAGCGGGCGACGGGAAGGAGCAAACCGCCCACGAACGCCTCCCAGAACGCTTCATTGGCGACCCAGAAGTTGGAATAGGCCAGCGTGCGTTCATCGTGACGCGGCACCTGAGCAATCTGGATCCCGGTTCCGGCCGCATCCATCAGGGCTTGTGCCGCATCGTGCAGGCCGGGGTGCCAGGTCTCACCTTGCATCCACACGTTGTAGGCCAGGTAGCGGATCTGCGGGAAAGGGTTGAAGAAGCAGACGTCCGCTGCCGCGTTCTCAATGCAATAGTCCAGAAAGCGCTGCGTTGGCATTTGTGCCTTCATCTGGAACTTGGGCGAAAACATGCCCACTTTGCCTGAGCCTTTGTGCAAGCCGTTCAGGTACATGTCCACATAGATCCGAAATTCCCGCCAGTCGACAAACTGGGGGTTGGGCACTTTCCAGGGCGTGAACAGGGGCTCGATCTGGACCTGGCCCGGCTTGTAGAGCGGTTCGTAGATGGTGACGGCGGTCATGTGGCCTGGGTCAGCAAGGGCATGAGTGCGTCCGCGCTGGCCTTGATGTGGTGTTGGCGTTTGACGTCCTCGTAGGCCTGAACACGGATGCGCTGGCGCACAGCAGGATCAAAGGCGAGGGTCTTGAGCGCTTCCAGCCATTGGTCGAGCGTGTTCTCCACCAGCCAGCCGGTCTGGCCATGCACAACGCAGTCGGTGTAGATGGGGGAGGCCGAGTAAATGCCGGGCACGCCGGCAGAACCGTAATTCAGATACTTGAACGGATTCTTGCAGGCATTGAATTCTGCCGCCGTGGTGTCTTCACTGGCGCCCAGGGGGGTGATGGAGAACAGGTAGTCGCCCGAAATCAGAGACTGCATGTACATGTCGTATGGCATGCGGTTCGTGAAATGCAGGAAGGGCAGTGAGACGATCTCAGGAAACGGATCGCCATAGAAATCCAGTGTGAATTGCGGGTTCTGAAGAAAGAACACCTGCAGTGCCGTCAGCAGTACTTCCTTGGAAGTTTGAAGCTTGAGGAAATCGGCGTTGGTGAAAACGATACGCCCCTTTGCCTGAGCAGCGGCGTCGTCTGCACGCAGGCCCCGGGCGTATTTCTCCACCCAGATGCCATTGGGCACATGGTGCGACAAGGGCACGTACTCGCGCATCTTCTCTTGCAGCCGGCGATTGGCCACAGAGATGCTGTCGCTGATGGAGAGGATCTCCTGGATCAGGCTGACCTTGTCGTTCTTGGCCGCTGCACCGCTGTAGGAAGGGAAGGAGAAAATCCAGTCGTCGATGTCGTAGACAAGTCGTTTGCCTGCGGCACGGGCTTGCCTGGCCAGCGCCAGCGCTTCGCGCGAGGAGTGCTTGCTCAGTACCAGTGCGTCTGCCCAGCGAACACCGTTTTCCGCAGCCGGGTCGGCTTCAGAGATGCTGGTGTAGTCAATGATGCCGCGGTCGTTGAGGTAGTCGAGAACCTCGGTCACGCGTGCGGCAACAGAGAGCGATGGCACACCCGGGGCCACATGCGATTCGCGCTGAAGCGCCAGAACCTTGAGTCGGGGGGGGCTCATGCAGTTGGCTCCATCAGCTTGCTCAGTCTCACATCTGGCAGCTGAGAAAAGACCTGAAGTCGAGGCGCTTCGTTGTCGCCCTCTGCGTAGTCAATGATGCTCAGGCTGGTGTGCTGCGCCATCAGGCATGGGAAACGCTCCATGGAAATGCCAAGAGCATGGTGCATCAGGCACGCGATCGGCCCGGCGTGGCAAACGGCCAGAACCAGTCCGTTGTGCTGCTGGCGCGCGTCGTCCAACCAGGAGGTGACGCGTTCGTAGAGTTGCTGATGGGACTCGCCGCCGGGATAGGCATTGAGGTGGCTGGTGTAGAAGTCGGGCTGATCCTGCAGGAAATCGGTGAGCTTTGAGTCTGCTACGTCTCCCGCGTCGGTTTCGCCCAGCCGCGGGTCAACCCTGAACGACAGGCTCGGAAAGACCATCTCGGCAGTCTGTTGTGCGCGACGCCACTGACTCGTATAGCAGGCCTGCGGCTGCAGCAAGGGTGCGAATTGCATCGATGCTTGCCTGGCCTGCTCGATGCCGGCAGGGCTGAGCATGTCATTGGGCGTGCCCGTGACCAGTCCGGCCAGGTTGGCCTGGGAGGCGCCGTGTCGAACCAGTACAAGTCTCATCCGGTGATGTCTTGCAGTGTGGCAATCAAAGGGTCGATCGATGTTTCTGCGCAGTGTGGCCTGAGGTGATCCACCAACGCCTCGGAATCCGTCAGGCTTGACTCTGCCCGGCGGGCCGCATCTTCGATGGATTTGACATCGGAAGGGTCACAGTAGAAGCCCAGATCTTCAAAGTGCTCGCGGGACCATTCGGACTCACCCAGAACCAGCTTGCATCCGGACAGGCCGGCCTCAATGGCGGAAAGGCCAGGTGGCTCAAACGAGGTCTCGATGTAGAAGCGGGCGTCCTGCAGGGCGGAGCGGAGAATTTCCGAGCGAGCTGGCAGCGCGTCAATGAAGGTGACGTGTTCGGCGCCTTCTTCGCGACATTGGTGGTAGTACCTGGTGTCGCGATGAGTGCCCACCAGCACCAGCTTGATGCCCAGCGACTTCAGGGCGCGGATGGTGGCGAGCTGGTTTTTGTTGGGTTCAATGATGCCCAGGCAGATGGCGTAATCCTGTACCCCATAGAGCTGCGAAAAGAGCCCTTTGGGGGCTGGTCGCAAATAGTCGGGGTCTGCCTGGGTCAGTATGCGCCGGGTCTTGGCATCCGGTAGATCGAACTGGGCGGCGAACATGGCCTGTTCGGCAGCTGACTTGAACAGAACGGCATCGGCCAGCCGGGTGTGGGCATTGACCAGGTCAATCAAGGAGGGGCTGGGCTGGTTCAGCCAGAGGTTGGGCCACAGGGCAATCGGTTTGCCTTGCTCGTGCAGGTGCTGGAGGAGGTCCAGCCCGCCGCCGTGTACCGAGAAATGGAGCACGGCATCGTAGTTTTCGATGGAGCGCGAGAGTGGCCCGTAGATGTCCGCAACCAGACCACGCCGCTTGAGTTTCTCGGAGACCGAGAAGATCTCGAACTCGCCGCCGGCCTTTTTCAGGTAGGCATGGTGGTAGGTGGTCAGTAGAACGCGGGGGTAATGCATGAATCTCCGTGCAACGAAAGCGGCTCACCGGTGGCCGCCTCCCCCTGGTGTTCTGTCATCAGTAGGGAGCGCAGCGCCAGAGCGCTCCCGCTGGTCAGGGTTGGTCGGCCCGGGCCGAAGAGCCTGGATCCGGTCTCAAACCGATTCCAGCAGTTCGAGCCAGGATGAAACCGACGCCTCCTGCAACAGTTGCGCCGCTCTCAAACCCCCTGATTTTATCAGTTGCTGCCGCAGCCCTGGCTCTTGCGCAAGGCGCTGCAACTGAGTCGCCGCCTCTTGAGGCGACCGAAACTCCAGAATGGCTTCTGCCCCTACGCCGCTGGCCGCGGTTCCACTGCGGATGAGGCAGGGCAGGCCCAGATGCATGGCCTCCAGAATCGGGACGCCAAAGCCCTCATGCTCACTGCACGATAGCAAGGCATCGCTTCGATTCAGCTGTTCGGCGAGGTCTTCGTCAGAGAGGAGTCCGGAAAATTTCACCATTTCCCTGACGCCAAGCCGGTCGACTTCGCTTTCAAGAAACCCCATGTAGACCATGTTGCCGCAGCCACCAATGACTTGCAGTTCGACGGCCAGACCGATGTCTCGCGCCGCCGCCACGATCCGGATGCAGTCTTCCAGCCGCTTGTGTGGCACCACGCGACCGAGCACGGTCAGCCGGATGGGGTCGTGAAGCGCGGGACGGTCAACAGCTTGCCGCTGGAAGACGGGAAAGCTCGGCATCACTGGAGGAATCACCCTGGCGCTTGGGCTTGGAAACACCTTGCGCAGCTCGTCAAGGTTGAGCTGGGAATTGCACACCAGCAGGTCGAACCCGGCCAGTCGCGGAAACTGCTCGTAGGAGTGGGCGCACAGGTCGGCGGTAACAGGCTCGTGCTCCCGAAGCAGATCAGGCGGCGTCACGCCATGAAAGTAGCAGATCTTCCGGTTGGGCATGGCCAGCAAGGCGTCCAGGTGCTGGTCGATGATGGAGTAGCTCACCAGCAAAGTGCTGTCCCCGGCCCCATTGGAGAGCAGCTCATCGATGGGGTGTACAGGCATCAGATCGCCGCTGAAACGTTCGGCGAAGAGGCGGGAGGGGACACCGGCCTTGGTCAGGTCTCGGGCAAGATAAGTGCAATGGTTGCCCACGGCATCCCGCAAATGGATGTCCGGAGCCACGATCGTGACGTGCTTGGAGCTCATGGGCTTTGTTGTCCCGGCCTCAGTTGATGCCCAGTGCCTTCAGGCGGTGCAAGTAGCGCACAGCGATATTGAACACGGTATGGTTGTTGGCGATCTGCTCCTGGCCGGCGAGGGCAATCTTGCCCGTCTGTTCGGGATCGTCGATGCACTTGACCATAGCCTGGGCAGCGACGCCGACGTCAGGGTCCATCCAGTACTGGTCCTTGTACTCGACGTAATCGCCCTTCTGGAGTTTGACCAGAGGTCCATCGACCACATAAGCCGTACCCTCGAAAGCAAAGTCGACGCTGCCGGAGAAGTTGGTGGAGATGACTGGCTTGCCCACATACATCGCTTCTGCCACCACACGGCCAAAGCCTTCGGAGCGGTGCAGCGAAACGAAGACATCGCAGCAGTCGATCAGGGCCAGCATGTCGCTGCGCGAGAGAAACTCGTCGATCAGGATGATGCGGCTGTCCTTGGCGACTTGCTCAAGCAGTTCCTCATATTCCGGCACGCCGCGGCGCGAGTTCATGATTTTGACGACCAGACGCACGTCGGTGCGCGAAGGCGGGAACGCCTTGGCAAAGGCGCGCAGTGCGCCGGTGGGGTTCTTGCGCTTGATCCAGGAGTTGCAGTCGAATACCGACAAGAAGGCAAAGGCCTGCTCCGGAATGCCGAAGTGCGCTTTGCCACGTGGTGCAAAGAATGGCTTGTCCACGGCCAGGGGCATGTAAGTCACGGGCTTGTCCGTGGCGTCCTGGAACATTTTCTGCACGTAGCGAGATTGCGCCCAGATTTCGTCTGGGATATTGAGCAGCGGGCGCCAGGGTTCTGGCCACACGGGCAATTCCCACTGCCAGGCGCAGATGTTGTAGCGGCCGGCCAGCACGGGTGCCCAGCGCTTCATGAGCAACTGGTACGTGTCTGCGGCGGGAAGGTTGATCAGGTTGGTCCGGGCCACCGGCTCGTCCTGCACGAAGTCGTCCGTCCATTCCTCAGAAGAGATGGTCGTGGCGATGGCGATCGGGGCCGGGCAGACCGATGTTTCAAATCCGGCGCGCAGCAATGCGCGGGTGGCGGTTCGCGCATCTTCGCCAATGCCGAACTGGCCGTTGGGCAAGCCGATGACGTTGATGCCGTCGGATTTGAAGGTGCCCACCGGGCGGCCCATGCGAATGTGATTGGTCGCAGGTGCAGGGTGATGCACGAGCCCGTCGAGCAATGCGCGAAGCTCGGGTTCCTTGATGGCCCACCACTCGTTGTAGAGGGCTACATCGCCCTGGTGCAACGCCTCGACAAAGCTGGGTGTTCCGGCGTGGAAGACCGGCAGCAGCAGGGCCAGGTTGGGCAGGTGTGAAAGCTTGCCACCAAAGGCCTCGCACGGCGCATTGAGGAAATCGATCTCTTCTTGTGCCGGGGCAAGGAACCGGTATTCACGCTGACCCAGCGACAAGCGCCAGTACATGAACTGCTTGCGACCCATGGCCGTCGACAAGTCCATGTTCTGAATGTCTGGCCGTGTGTTCCACGCGGCCACTGCGCCCTTGGTGATGGCCAGCACGGCATCTTGTTCGATGCCTTCTGCCGGCTCACGCACATAGGCCGGGAACTGGTTGTTCTCTGGCCATTGCACGTCGTAGCTGTTGTTGCGAAGCGGGTGTTCCCAATAGGCAATGGAATTGAGTACCTCGGCTTCCGTGTCCACGCCGACGCCCAGCTTCTGGTTCAGGTCAGGCCAGATGGTCAGGAGTTGCGTCAGGAAGAAGGGCACGCGCAGGCCGGAAGGTGTCTCGACATCTTCGAACAGCCAGGCGAACCGGTCGTTGAGCTCTTCGGCATGGCCGATTGCCAGATGGTCATGGACCAGATTGGTGTCGTAGTCGGAGACGGATTTGACCAGGCTTTCCCACTGCGACACAGCAATTCGAACGGGATTGACCTGGAGCAACTCACGTTTGATGAACGGGAAATGGAAATCCCGGATGAGAACATCCCAGAAAAAATGGGTGGGGTTGTGCTTGACCGTGATGGAGCTGAGCAACAGACGCTGCATGGGACCGTTGTCCTGGATGCCCTGATTCACCACATGGGTGATATGGCGCTTGATCTTGGCCACAGAACAGAAGGCGCCCAGACGGAAGAGGGCATCGATGAAGTGCGTGGAGCCACCGATTTCGTAGTTGTCGATGATCTCCTGTTTCTTGAGCTTGAGAGCGTCTCGTGTGTAGCGCACCGTGTCCCAGAACTCCGGAAATGCCGGGCTCATGAATACAGCTGAGCTGTAGACGATGAAGAAGCTCTGGATGTGGTAGCGCACAGCGAAGCTGTCGGTCGCACCCCACATGTCAAGGTGATGGTGATCGCCGTAGTTGATCATCTCGCTCAGGTCGTGGAAAGGACCATAGCAACTGTCGTTGGCGAGGATCAGCTTCTTGTAGTGGCCAAGGTAAGGCTGAAGAACATCGATGCCGAACTTGTAAGAGCCGAAGTCGTATCCATAGTTTTTGCGCACCACGACCACGCTGCAAATTCCAAGCAAACGATCAATGTCTTCCTTGGCGATCTCGTCGGCGGTCGACACAAACACGATGTCGCAGCCGGCGTCTTTGAGGCTTTGCAGGTAGAAGAAAACGTATTCGGCTACCCGGTCAACCTTTGAGAAGTGCGAGAAGACACAGGCGTTTTCCCTCTGGCCAGGCTGAATGCTGCCTTTCTGGACGCGAACGTAGCTTGGCTTTCTTTTAGAGCTTGTCATAGATATTGATCAGTTTCTTGACCACACTGGTCCAGGCGAATCGTTTCATCAGTTCGTCGGCCAGGGTTTCCCGATTCATGGCGGTGGCACCCATGGACTGTGCCATGCCCTTGGCAATGTCGGCCGCATCTTCCGGGCTGACGTAGACCGCGTTGTCTCCGAAGTACTCGCGGGTCGATCCCTCGGAGGTGATGACCAGCGGGCTGCCTTGTACCGCTGCCTCCAGGGCTGCCAGACCCGGCGTTTCCAGTGTGCTGGGCAGGCAGAACAGCTCGCAGGCCTGATAAGCCGATCTCAGCAGGTCGGCGTCGTGGGGCAGCGGTCCCAGGTACTGCAGCTGACCTGGCAGCGCGGCGGCCTTGACCTGCTCAAAGTACTCCGGGCTTCTCACGTGACCGATCAGCACCAACTTGCGGTCCGGAAAACTCCGCATGGCTTCAGCCAGGCGCAACTGGTTCTTGCGTGGCTCGATGTTGCCGACGTTGAGCACGAAATTGCCCTGGATGTCGAAGTGCTGACGGAACAGGCTGGCATCAGGGCGCTGCGAGAAAACGGCATCCACTCCGTTGTAGACGTGGTCAAACCGGTCCCGGGGAAGATCAAGAACGCCAGCCAGGGTGTCGCTTTCAATGCCGGAGTTCGTGATGACGCGATCGGACAGAGACAACTGGTGGCGAATTTCGTCGATGGGATAGAGGCCTTTGGTCGACTCTGTGATCCACAGGCTGGAACTGATCACCAAGGGCAGGCCCAACTGCTTGACGAAGTTGCAGAAGTGCACCGAGCCCCCCACGCAGGAGAAGAAGTGCACCACGTCATGGTCGAGAAACCGGGGGTTCCACGGGTCCATCAGCGTCACTTCGACGCCATGTTCGGCCAGGGCCTTGCGGTAGGCCAGGAGCTGAACCTCGCCGCCACCAGGGGTGTGGAAGGCCATCGGGTAGGTTGCGAACAGAACTTTCACGAAAAGCTATTTCTGGAGGTCTAGAGAGTATGCAAGTGCGATTCTTACATGGAGACCACCCCGGTCTAGAAGAGGCTCACGCTGTAGAGCCAAGCAGGGTAGGACTTTTCGAGGTCAGAGAGTTTGAATGAGGCAGATGGGCTGCACAAGCTGTTCTTCAAAGCGAACTGGTGCGAGAGCACTTGTGTACCGATGAAATGCTTGTTTAGGAGGGCGCTTTGGCAAAAGAATGGAAGTCCATCTGCCTCTGAAATGAAGTTGTTGACGCGCGCTTCATCTTTGTCGTAGATGTACACGGGCACATCACCTATGGCGGGACGGTCGACAGTTTCCTTGAACAAATAGCCTGCATTGTTCTTGCCTATCTTCAGGAACATGTCTGGTGAAAATATGCCTTCGCTCAAGTAGAAGTCAGTCATCATCGGTTTGTGATCGCCATAAACGACGATTGTCGCATCATGACGATCTTTGACGTATTTGACGAATTCGGCGATTCGATTCACCGTGGTTGAAACGCGATTTGCAAAATCTGCCTGTCCAAGATCGTTCATTTGCCTGAACGGGGCGTGAGTGTACATGGTCGTCAGATAGAGGAATGCTGGACCTTCAGAGTCAATGTGGTCACGAATGTTTGCGTACATGACACCGTCGTCGATCCACCCATACCGGTTCGGCTTGTAGTCGAACATCTGCATGTCTTCAATACCAATGAATTCGTCGTACCCTAGCTTGGGCATCATTTCATGCCGGTGCCAGAACTTCCTTTTGTAGTTGTGTGCGGCAACTGTCCGAAAGCCCTCAGAATGAAGCGACTGGGCAATGGAGTTCAGCTTCTCCCTCATGACGCCGCTGTATTCCTGATAGATGACGCCAGTCAAGACGTTGTTGGCGGGAAGCCCGGTTTGCCATTCAAAGGAGGCGTTGGCTGTTCCACCGCCGTACGAGGGAGAAATGCCGCGTGCCGATTTGAATCCGAGGTCAATCAGAGGCTGAAATTCTTTGCTGAAGTGGTTTTTGTCCGCCCAGCATGCCTCGCAGAGGATGATGATGATTTTCTTGCTGCGGTGGACTGAGTCCAGTTTGTAACTGTCAGTCTGTTCTGCAATCCTGAGCTCATCGGCAGAAGGCGCACTCAACGTGACGCGCGCGCTGGTTTGCACGAGGTGCATCGCCAGGCCTTGAACGCGCAAATTCTTGTGCCACTGAGATCGAATGTAGTTGACGCCGGCAGATCTCAAATAAGTGGCGATTGAATTGTGTCGGCTGAGTACATCTGCATATACCAAGTGAGTATTGAAGACGACTGGCGTCAGCAAACCAATCAATAAGAGCTTGTAGCAAAAATATGCGGGCGTGTTGTGTACTTTCCGGTTGAGCCAGTAGGCGGCAAGCAAAGCCAACATGGCCGCGCCAATAATGACAAAGTGGATGGGTTGCACAAACTCCAGCACGACACTGATGTTCTCGCTCAAATTGGTCAGGTCCGTCCAGCCCAGAACCTCGTTGATGCGGCCAAGCTTTTGGAGGTTGATGATCGCCAGCACAACATCGGCAGATATCACCAAGGCCATCGAGAGTATGTTGGGGAGAATCAGGCGGGCAAAACCGTAAAACAGCAACGAAGGCGTGACTGAAATGGCGATGGGAATCCAGCGAATGGATCCGTCTCTCAGGGTGAAATGGTAGGGGCTGAGCTTCCACTGAATAATGAAGTGGCAAGCGACAAGCAAGAGCACCGATAGGACTTCCAGGACCAGTTGCCTGGTATTCGAGTTGAATTTCATCTTCTGTCAGTCTTGCAAAAGCCAACGATGCTTCAGTGAATTCCGGTTGCTCTTCCAGTGGTGGCGCTCAGTTGTTCTTCTTTCTGTCAAGCCAGGCCGAAGGCCGAGGCGTCTCGCATCTCATTGTCAGGGACAATGGCATGAGGGGTTCCACAAAGCTTGCTGTCCATGCGTGAGCAGCATGTTCACGCGATGATCACCCTTGAAGCGAAGCTGCTGTGAGCAGGCCATTTGATCAAGCTGATCATCTGGCCGTTGAAACCTGCCCCGCGCGGGCCGCCTGCTGGGATGAATCGCCAAAGATCGGGATGCGATCTGCCGCAGCGCTCAGCGGCTTCAGTGAGGGCGTTGATTGTCCTGATCAATGCTCAAACAGGCTCATGCGATACAGCCAGGATGGATAGGGTTGTTTCATTGCCTCGTAGTTATATTGTGCATTGAGTTGGCACAAGCCTTTGTCTAGGGCGAATTGCTGTGCAAGCACCGAAGCTCCAACGAAGTGCTTGTTGAAAAGGGTACTCTGGCAGTAGAAAGGCAGTCCGTTGGCCTCTTTCACGAATGCGTCAACAGTGGCTTCATTCTTGTCGTAGACATAGACGGGTACGCTGCCAATGATCTTCTGGTCAGCATCTTCCCGGAACAGGTAGCCCTCATCGTTCTTGCCTGTCTGGAAGAACATGTCTGCGCTGAATACGCCAGAGTCGAGAAAATAGTCCGTCATCAGCGGCTTGTGGTCCGCATAGACAATGATGGTGGCGTCATGGCGCTGGCGAATGTACTCGGCAAACTCCGCCACTCGCTGCACGGCGTGTTCGAGGCGGGTGCCGAAATCCGTTCGGCCCATGTCTCCCTCCTTGTGCCACACGGGCGCATGCGTGTACATGGTAGTGAGATACAGGAAGACGGGCTCATTCGAATCTATGTACGAGTACACGTTCTTGTAGAGGAACTCATCGTCGACCCATGTATTGCGCTTCCTCTGGTAACCGTCAAGGTTCATGTCCTCGAGGCCGATGAACTTGTCATAGCCCAGCTTGGGCTTGACTTCGTGCCGATGCCAGAACTTTCGGCGGTAGTTGTGTGCGGTAATGGTCTGGTATCCATCTGATCTGAGCGATTGCGCCAGAGAGTCGACGCTCTTTCGCATCACGCCTGCGTACTCCTGGTACACCACGCCGTTTAGTACGCCATTGGCAGGAAGACCTGTCTGCCACTCGAAAGAGGCGTTGGCGGTGCCTCCACCATAGGAGGGCGATACCCCGGTCATGCCTTTGAAGCCGAGCTTTCGCAAGGGCTCATACGCCTCGTCGAAGTGAGTCTTGTCTGACCAGCATGCCTCGCAGAGGATGACGACAATTTTCTTTCTGCGCTCGACTGGCGGCATTGGCTTTTTTCTCGTCGCCTCCGCCAAGGCCAGCTCCTCTGTGCTAACGGCGCGCGGCATGGTGCGAGCACTGGTCTGGATCACGTGCATGACCAAGCCCTGAATCCTGGAGTTCTGAAACCACTCCGAACGGCGGTACTTCAGGTCGGCGCCTTTGAGAAAGGTGGCATAGGCGTTGTTCTTTCCCAGAACTTCCGCATTGACCAGGTGGTCATTGAAGACAAGCGGTGTCAGAAACCCGATCACCAGAAGCTTGTAGATCAGAAATCCAGGGGTGTTGTCGACTCGGCGGTTGAGTCTGTAGGCGATGAAAAGCCCCACCAGTGCCGCTCCGACAATGGCGAAGTGCGTCGGCTGGATAAACTCCATCACCACATGAATGTTCTCACGTGTCTCGGTCAGGTCGGTCCATGAAAGCACTTCATTGATGCGACCGAGTTTTTGCTGATTGATCACTGCCAGAACAAGATCGGCGGCGAGGACCAGCACCATGGAGAGAATGTTGGGAAGGATCAGGCGTGCGGCTGCGTAAAAGAGCAGCGCAGGTGTCGTTGAGACGACGATGGGCAGCCAGCGGATGGTTCCATCCTTGAGCGTGAAATAGTAGCCGCTCAGTTGCCACTGGATGGCAAGGTGCCCGGCAACGAGCAGGGCGAGAGCGAGCAACTCAAGCAAGAGCTGCCTCAAGGGGGACGGTGAATGCATTCTGTTACTGCTGCTGGCGCGCATCTGTCTGGTTCTGGGTGGGAATGCGCGAGAGCATTGCGCTCATCCGGGCTCCCCATGTATTGTCACCGATCGCCAAGCTCACCTGATCACGTTGGCCGGCGGCTGTCTTGAGCTGCTTGTCGATGGCTTGGACGAATCCGGACGCATTGTCCGCGACTTCCATCCATGTGCGGGTCGCCTGCGTGAACTCAAGAGGGGTGGAAACCACGGGTACCCCGGCACTGAGGTATTCGTAGTATTTCATGGGAAACATGCCCCGTGTGTATTCGTTGATCAGCGTAGGCAGCAATCCGACCTGTATTCCGCGCAATAGTTCCGGCAGGGCTGCGTAGGGTTGGTACCCCAGCCGATGAACGTTGGGAAGCGAAGACAGGTCGCGCAATGTCGCGTTGTGTTGGCCTTCTCGTTCGTCGCCGACAAGGACAAACTGCCAGTCTGGCCTGGCGAGGGCCACTTCGTGAAGCAACGAGAAGTCGACCTTGAAGTCCGACAACGCACCGATGTAGGCTATTCGCGGTTCGGAAATGCCGGCCAGGCTCGGGTGCAGTGGTCCCGGCTGCAGGGCCTTGCCAAAATGCACGGGGTCAGCCACGTTGGGGTAGAGATGGGTGTTGCTGTTGTGGCGGGCGCACTTGTCACGAAGGGAAGTCGCCGTTGTGAAGACGGCGTCGGCACGTTCGAGCAGCCGTACTTCTTCTGCGTTGAATGCAGCCTTGTCAACGCCGGGAATGGCGGAAAGGTCATCCACGCAGTGGTAGACCACTTGAGAGCTGGCTTCTTCTGCATGGCCAAGCCTGAGTTGCTCCAAAGTTTGCAGCACGAAAGGATGATACGTCCAGATCAGCGGACTGGAGAACCCCTGCCGATTGAGAAATCGCCGGATCGTCCAGGCGAGGTAGCCCTGGTTGAAGGCACGGACCCATGTGCTGCCGTGTTTGAACGGGATGGTCAGCGGTGAAATGACCCAGATGTTGTCCTGGACCTTTCGGGGTCCCCGCAAGCCTCGCCAAAGCCGGCGGGCGATCCGACCCCAGTCCATGCCGCTGCGCAGGTTGGGTGCGCGCAGGCCGACGCTTTCCACATACAAGACCCGCCAGCCCAGCTTGGCCATTTCGACGGCTGTGTGCTGCTTGTTGGTCCAGTAGGGGGTATCCCAGTCGGCAGTGGCAAAGAGTACGCAGTCCCTTGCAGCCGGTGCGCTCGTGGCTGACGCTTTTTCCATCACGCTCCTGTCAGGATCTGCCGTTGGTCAGGTCGGACAGCATCCGCTGCAGAATGCGCTCTGAACTGCGCCCATCTCCGTACGGGTTGGGGCGTCCGCTCAGGGCATTGCAGGCTGCCTGGTCGTCCAGCCACTGGCGTGCATCGCTGACGATTTTCTGGCGGTCCGTTCCTGCCAGGGTGGCGAAGCCGGCATCAATGCCCTCACGACGCTCGGTGTGCTCGCGCATGACAACAGCTGGCACACCGAAACTGGGCGACTCTTCCTGAATGCCGCCTGAATCGGTGAGGATGAGCTTCGCTCGGCTTTGCAGGTAGAGGCTGGTCTCGAAGTCGACTGGTTCGATCAATTGAAGGTTGTCGAGGTCGGCCAGCCGTTGCTGAACCACTTGCCGGACGTTGGGGTTCAGGTGGACGGGAAAGACAAAACCCAATTGCGGGTAGCTTTGCGCGAGTTCAGCGATGGCATCGCAGATGTTCTCCAGGCCCTGGCCGAAGTTCTCTCTGCGGTGGGTGGTGACCAGGATCAGATCGCGCCCTTGGAAGAGTTTGGCGGCTTTGCCGGTGAATGGGCTGGCCTCCCACTTGTTCTGGATGAGTCCGATGGCGTCGATGACCGTGTTGCCGCACTCCAGAATGGCTTCTGGCGAAATGCCCTCCGCTGTCAGATTGGCCGAGGCCTGCGGGGTAGGGGTGAAATGCCACCGAGCCAGCCGCCCGATCATGGCGCGATTGGCTTCTTCCGGGAACGGGCTGTAGAGGTCGTGGGTGCGCAGTCCGGCTTCCACGTGGGCAACCGGCACCTGGTTGTAGACGGCACTGAGCGCAGCAGCGAAGGCTGTGGTGGTGTCACCCTGGACCACGACCGCATCGGGCTTCACGTCGGCAATGGTCTGGCTCATGTGGGTGATGAGCAAAGAGGTGAGTGACGGAAGGGTTTGCTGCTCGCGCATGAGGCCCAGGTCGATATCGGGTGTCAAGTCGAAGCAAGACAAGGCCTGGTCGAGCATTTGCCGGTGCTGGCCACTGGAGCAGGCCACCAGTTCGACATCGGTCTCGGCTCGCCCCAGCGCGACCAGCGGTGCGAGTTTGATCACTTCAGGGCGGGTGCCGAACACCACCATGATTTTGCTCATGACAAAGTTACCTCGGTTTCGAGTGGCGTCACCTCGCCTTGGTAGCGTACCGCCACTGGCCATGGGCTCAATCGCCCGTGACGGCGCAGACGCCATCCCTGGCGGTTGCCGCGGGCGATGCGAACGTGGGCGCGGTCGTGGAGGAAATCCATGGCCTGGTCTTCATTGGCAAACAGGAGGTCGGGGGTCTGTTGCAGGTGGCGGACCAGGTCTTCGTGGGCTTGTCCTCGCTGCTCTTCGGACGCCCATCCGTACTGGTAGCGGTCCGAGAAAGGGTGGTCCAGGTAGCCGAAGAAGGTGCCGGCAGCCCTGGCCTCGTCGGCCGCCTGCTTGTAGATGCGCAGGGGGTCGGCCTCATCATGAAGGAGGCAGTCACCGTGCAGCATGCATTGCTGCGAATGACCAATGAAGCCGGCAGGGGAGCCTACAGGGACGCCACTGCGGGCCATCAGGAAGTCAGGGTCGTTGCAGATGATGCCGCCGATGCAGCCAAGAAAGCCGGCGTCTGCCAGGCCCAGGCGCGCGTAGGAGGGTGTGTGATGAAACGGTGAAACCGCGTAGCGTACATCCAGCCCGGTGTGGTGGCGGATGTCGTGGATGGACACTGCGCCTTCGGTGTGGGCGCCTTCCCAGCTGCCGCCCCAGTTGGGTGCATGGGTCGCTGTGTGAGAGAGGATGGCCCCGCCAGACGCCTGCACCTGACCAGGGAGCGCGTGCTGCCGCTCATTGGTCAGGATACTTGAATGCAGCGCCAGACTCAGGGGCACTTCAAGCCGCTGATAGCGCATCCACAAGCTTCGGGCAGATTCCACATCTTCATCGCAATCGAGACGCATGGTCGCTGCAGCGGTGTGACCGTGGGGCACCTCGGCCAGCACCGGGATACACGGCAGTACGTCTGGGCGGTGGCAGGACATGAAATCCTCCACATGGCGCCATTCGTTCGAATCCACAGGACCGACCGGCCGGTTGAACCAGAGCGCACTGGCTTTGTCGTTCATCCACAAAGCCGCGTAGGCACCAAAATCCTGATCCTCCGCAGCGTTGCGGATAGAAGCCAGCACACGTTCCGGCGTCGTGCGCAACTCCTGAGCGATGGACCACATGTCTCCATCGGCATTGATCGCGCCCCAGCCCAGGTTGTTCCATTCGGCCGCGAAATCGTAGCGTCGCAGGGGGCGACTGGCCATGATGGGTGCGCCGCCGCAGATCTCGCTCGTGGTCTCTGGGCGATAGGTGATGTACGCCGGACTATGCGAAAACCCGTGGATGGGGGCAGGTGCGCAGGCTGCTGCTTCCTTCAATGCCAGTGATGCCGGCCTGATTTCCGCGCCCACACAAGCGGCCAGGGCTGGAGGCAGCCGGCCCAAAAGCAGCAGCTTCGAGCGACGGCTGAGCAACAGACCAATGTAGTGGCTCCATTGGGGTAGTGGGTTGATGATGACCCAGATCTGGTTGGCGTCGCCACGCATCAGATCAGTGAAACTGGCCGTAGTGACCCCGCCAAACCCGCAACTGCGCGTCAAGGCCGAGACAACGACTTGTTGGGCTGTCTGGCTGCTTCCGGGGGCGATGACGCGAATCATGTGACGAGCGAAGGACGGCGGGTTCAGTGGGTGACGACGTGGCGGAACTTGGCATGGCGTCCGACGCGGACAAAGTCGCCATGGCCCACGAACTGAACCTTGAATGCACCAGGCCAGTAGTGGTTGATCTTGGCTTCAATGTCGTCGGGGCTGGCGTTCACCTCAGGCACGATGCGCAGTATCGGCGGGGTCTCGCGCAAATCGATCTGAAATTCCTGAATGCCGCCCACGCGGTGGTCCAGCACATCCTGGATATGGTGTGTGGCGTGAGGGGTGCCATTGATGGAGACGATGTCATGCAGTCGCCCGACGATGTCGGTGATGAACACACCGCTTGGCCGGCGATCCAGTTTTGCCAGGTCGCCGGTCCGATATCGGATCAGGGGCATCAGGCGATTGCGAAAGCCGGTAAAGACCAGTTCCTCGAAGCCGGCAGCCGCACTGTCTTCCCGGGTTGGTGCGGTCTCGGCCCAGCCCTCTGACTCCAGCACCTGCATGCCCTGACCCTGCCCGCCATCGAGGTCATAAGCCATCACGCCCAATTCAGCCAGACCATAGCGGTTCACGACCTTGCAGCGCAGCACGGTGGCGATTTTCTCGCGCTGATAAGGCTCCATCAGTTCGCCACTGGATTCGAAGACTTCAAACGCCTTGGCGCGAGTACGTGTCTTTTCGATATGGCAGGCCAGTGCATAGATGGTCGATGGGTGGCCATGAATCAGGTAGGGCCGTCGGCGACGCAAGGTGGACCAGATTTCTTCCAGACCGCTGGCATCGAGCGCGTCAAAGAAAATATTGCTGCGGTTCATGGCGAAGCACTTGAAGTCCTCGCGCGACGGCCAATCCGGTACCGGGTCGCCTGGAAAGCGGCACGCGAAATGCAACTCGGGAAGGCGCTGGGCCTTGCCCACGTGGCCACGGCAGAACAGAGTGACGGCGGCAGAATGATCGGCCGCAGGCTGATCGTAGTAGATGACGCAGGACAGGCCGGTAGACCCTCCTGTCTTGCACGCATGATGCCGCGTCTCCGCCAATGCCCTGGCATGCAGGCGCTCACCCTGTTCGCGGATGATGTCCTTGGTCAGGTAGGGGACGTCAGCGAGGTAGGCCGCATCCTTGCGGAGTTTCTCCGGCTCGAAGTTCAGGGCTGACAGGGTGTCGCGGTAGTAGGGTACTCCCTGCATGGCGAACGCGACGATATCTGCCAGCCGGTCGCGCGCAATCTGCTCACGTTGGGCGTAGGGCAGACGATAGTGGTGGCGCAGGTCGGCCAGTTTTTGGCGAACCTCGCGCTTTTCCATCCTTTCGGCAACCGGGTAGGCGACCTTGGCGGACACCAGGCCTTTGAGGGCACGAAGCGGCTGGCGCGCCGAGGCCCACTCCACATAGGGGAAGATCGGATGGTTGGCCTTCATTCGTTGGCTGGCTCTGCGCTCGGAATCGGGAATGAGCCTGGGGCGGCGGCCGGCTCTTCAGGTTTGACGATTGGTTCGTCAGCCACGATTTTGCCGTGTTCGAGCTGGATCTTTCGCGTGCAGACGTTGGCGATCAGGTCCGGGCTGTGAGAGGCGATGACCAGAATGGAGGCCCTGTCGACCAGCGCTTTCAGGCGCGCTGCGGCCTTTTCCTGGAAGTCTGCATCGCCCACGCTGAGCCATTCGTCCATGATCAGGATGTCGGCGTCGATGCTGGTGGAGATGGCAAACGAAAGGCGCAGCATCATGCCACTGGAGTACGTGCGCACCGGCAGGTTCAGGTATTCACCCAGTTCGGTGAACTCAGCAATTTCCTCAACCTTGGACTTGATCGCCTTGGGCTTGAAGCCATTCATGATGCCGCGCAGGTAGATGTTCTCAAACCCTGTCGCGTCCGGATCCACACCAGTGGCGACGTCCAGCAGGGATGCCGTCTTGCCACGGATATCGATGGCGCCTCGTGTGGGCGCGTAAATGCCGGAGAGCACGCGCAACAATGTGGTCTTGCCCGAGCCGTTGTGGCCTACCAGTCCCACTCGCTCACCGTCGTGCAGGTCGAAGTTGAGGCCGTCCAGCGCACATACCACGGGATGGTTGCCGGCGTCGTTGCCGATGGTGCCGCCGGTGGAGAGGTTCAGCACCTTTTTCTTCAGGCTGCGGTGCGAGTTTTCGAAGATCGGGAACTCGACCGTCAGGTCCTTCGCGAGAATATGCGAGGTCATAGATCAGAGCCAGTAGGTCAATCGGTTGCGGGAGGTCTGCATGATCCATTGCGCCAGGGCGAAACCCACCACAAGCAGGCCGATGGACCAAGCCCACGATTCCCAGTGGATTGGCGTGCCCAGCAGAGGCGCACGCACCACTTCAATCATGTGGTACAGCGGGTTGTAGTGGGCAATCCAGGCGCGCTCTTTGAGCAGCTCCGGCATCCACATGATCGGGGTGAAGAAGAACGCAACCTGAAGGAAGTTGGAGACGATGGGCAGGATGTCCCGGAAGCGCAGGCAGGCAATGCTGAGAATCACACCCGTCCAGACGCCGTGCAGCAGGATGAGAATCAACCCCGGGATGACCAGCAGGAATTCCATCGACGGTCGGTTGCCCATGGCGAGCAGGAACAGCACCAGTACCGGAAGACTGTGCATGAGGATGGCAAAGTTGCGCCAGGCAATCCGTGCCACGTGAATCGTCACCGGCATGCGCAGCTGCTTGATGATGAAGCCGGCGCCAATCAGCGCATTTGACCCCTCCTGGATGGTGGTGGAGAGGTATTGCCACAGCACCAGGCCGACGCCCAGGTAGGGCAGGTAGGTCTTCACGTCCTGCTTGAGCAGCGTGGAGTAGAGCACGCCCAGCACACCGACCATGATGAAGGTGCTGAGGGTGAACCAGAACGGACCCAGGACTGAACGCCGGTAGCGCTGCCGGATATCGTGCCAACCGAGCGCACCCCAGACGTGGGTGCTGCGCATGGCCACCCACATGTCATTGCGTCCGGTGTGGCTGTCCCAGGCGTCCAGCTCTGCTCGCGCCGGTGCAGCGCTCAGATCACTGCTGCTTGCCGTTGTCAGTTCTGCCATATTTGTCTTCAAATCGAACAATGTCGTCTTCGCCGAGGTATCCACCACTTTGAACCTCGATCATCACCAGAGGCTCGGTGCCCGGATTGCTCAGGCGGTGTTTGTGCTCGGCGGGAATGTAGGTGGACTCGTTGGTTTCGAGGATGAAGGTCTCGTCGCCATTGGTGACTTCGGCCCGTCCACTGACCACGATCCAGTGCTCATTGCGATGGTGATGCAGTTGCAGGCTCAGGCTGGCCCCAGTGTGTACCTCGATGCGCTTGAGCTTGTAGCGGGGCCCTTCGCTGAGCACTGTATAGGTGCCCCACGGGCGCGCGACCGTCTGGTGCAGCTGATAGGCCGGGTGACCAGCCTTGACCAGTTCGGCCACCACCTCCTTGACTTTCTGGGTCTTGTCGGCGTTGGCCACCAGCAAGGCGTCTGGCGTGTCCACGATGATGAGGTCATCGGTGCCGACAGCGGCCACCATGCGTTGACCGCCATGAATGTAGGTGTTGCGCGCATCAACGAAAACGCTGTCGCCGACAGAGCGGTTGTTGTCGGCTTCGGGTGGTGTGAGGTCTCGCACAGCATCCCACGCACCGATATCCGACCAGCCAATGTCTGCTGGCACCACAGCGACGGCGGCTGAGCGCTCCATCAATGCATGGTCGATGGAAATGGACGGCACGGCTTCATAGGCCTCGGGGGGAATCTCGATGCCGAACCCCGCGGCGCGCTTTTCCATGGCGGCATGGCAAGTCTCGCAGGCACTCATGACGTCCGGGGCATGTTGCGCCATTTCTTCGATCAGTGTGCTGACCTTGAAGCAGAACATGCCTGAATTCCAGACGAATTGACCGCTGCTCAGGTAGGCCTGCGCCGTCGGCAGGTTCGGTTTCTCGACAAATTGCCTGACGGCAAATCCGCGCAGGAGGGGCTCGGCCTTTTCGATATAGCCGTAGCCGGTCTCGGGGCGGTCAGGCTCGATGCCGAATGTGACCAGCTTGCCGGACAGGGCCAGTTCGGTGGCTTTTTCTACAGCCTCTGCAAACGCATCCATTTTCTGGATCAGGTGGTCGGCGGGCATGACCAGCATGATGGTGTCCGCTCCGGCGGTGTCTCGCAGATGCAGTGCGGCCATGGCCACTGCCGCCGCCGTGTTGCGGCCAGAGGCCTCGAGCAGGAAGCTGGCTTTGTCGGCGGCCTGGCCGGTTTTGGCCAGCTCGTCCCTTGTGGAGAAGAAGTAGTCCCGGTTGGTGACGGTGACTGGCGCACAGGGTTGGCAGATCTTCAGCGCTCTGGCGTATGTTTTTTGTAGCAACGTCTCACCGTCAGCCAAGACCATGAATGGTTTGGGGTGCGCTGCCCGGGACACGGGCCACAGGCGTGTGCCCGCACCGCCAGAAAGCACGACAGGGACGAGGGTGGGCTGAGAAGGCTGCATGAAATTGTTCAATAGGGGCTGAGGGCCGCCTTGGGTGCGGCATCAATGGCCAGTGGTGCCAGGACGCTTGCGGCAGACCTCATGATAGAGATCGTGGTAGGACTGCGCCATGATCCGGTCTGTGAAGTTCTCTTCGTACCGTGCTCTGGCAGCCATGCCATAGGTCTCGGCCAACCCTCTATTGTGAAGCAATGCGTTGGCAGCATGTGAAAGGGCCGCCGGATCTTCAGGTTTGATCACAAACCCGGTTTTTTCATGCTGGTTGATGAAGGAAGTGCCTGTTCCTATCTCGCAGCTGATCATGGGTTTGCCGTGGATGGCTGCTTCCAGCAAAACCATGCCATAGGCCTCCGATCGAAGGTGAGAAGGCAGCGCCATGGCAGTGCAATGGCGGAGCAAGGCCATTTTCTCAGGCTCGGAGACCTGGCCGGCAAACACGACGTTGTTCAACCCCGCTTCCCTGGCCTGCTGTCGCAGGGCCTCGCCTTCCGGCCCGCTGCCGGCGATGACAACTGTTCCATTGATGGCCTTGGCGGCCGCCACCAGCGTGTTCAGTCCCTTGTAATAGCGCAGGACACCCAGGGCGAGCACGAAAGGCTTGTCCTCAAGCCCGAGTCTCTGGATCAGTGCGCTTCCCTCAGGGGCCAGCGGCAAGGTCTGGTCGATGTCGGCCATGCCCAGCGGAATGACCTTGAGCTGTTCCGGACGCAGGTTGGCCTTGAGCACCTCGCTGGTTCGGGCATAGGGCGGCGAGGTGGCAATGACCTTGTCCATGGTCGCCAGTGTGTGGCGCATCAAGGGGCTGTACAAGGCCCCGAGCAGCTTTTGCTTGACGATGTCCGAGTGATAGGTCATCACCCGTGGCTTCTGTCTGGCGGCAGGCAGGAGGTTCAGCACATCGCCATATGGCCAGGGGAAGTGAAAGTGCAACACGTCGGCCCAGGCGGCTGCCCTGGAAAACTGCGTCAGGGAATGCCAGGCACCCAGGTCGCAGGAGGCGGGTGCCATCCAGGAACGGGACCTGTAAACATGGGCCTCTGGCCGGTCGAATTCCAGTGGCTTGGGCGTGGGAGAGAGCGTGTAAACGGCCGAAGAGACGCCCAGATCCTTGCATCCCACGCAGATTTGCCGGATGGCCTCTTGGAGGCCTCCGGGCGGGTCGGGGAAGTAGGTGCGGTAGATGTGCAGGACGTTCATGTCACGTTCTCATGCCAGGCCAGAAGCGCCTGGCGATCGGCCAGGCCTGCATCCCTGGCATTTGGCCGGCGGGATGCGCGGCTTCAGTCAAATACGTCGGCCTGAGCCAGCACGGGGGCATCAGCGTCCTTGGCGGACAGCGTCGGGGTCAGGTTGCCTGGCCATTCGATACCCAGCGCAGGATCGTTCCAGAGCAAGGACCTTTCGTGGGCTGGCGCGTAGTAGTCGGTTGTCTTGTAGAGAAACTCTGCTGTATCGGACAGAACCAGGAATCCGTGTGCAAAACCCTCTGGCACCCAAAGCTGGTGCTTGTTCTCAGCGCTGAGCAGGGCGCCGACCCATTGGCCGAACGTCGGGGAAGAGCGCCGAATATCCACAGCCACGTCAAACACCTCGCCCTGGACCACGCGCACCAGCTTGCCCTGGGTTTGCTGCATCTGATAGTGAAGGCCACGCAACACGCCCTTGACGGACTTGGAGTGGTTGTCCTGGACAAACTTCACCGGACGGCCGATGGCTTCTTCGAAGCGTGCGTGGTTGAAGCTCTCGAAGAAAAAGCCGCGGTCGTCACCAAACACCTTGGGTTCGATCAGTACCACTTCAGGAATGGCAAGGCGGGTAGCATTCATGTCGGAATCTCAGTGAAGTTCTTCGTGCAGGATCTGCTGCAGGTACTGGCCGTAGCCGTTTTTGGCCAGCGGCTGGATGAGTTCTTCCATCTGGGCGCGGTCAATCCAGCCGTGACGGTAGGCAATTTCCTCCGGGCAGGCCACCTTGAGGCCTTGGCGCTTTTCCAGCGTTGCGATGAACTGGCCAGCTTCCAGAAGGCTGTCGTGTGTCCCTGTGTCCAGCCAGGCATAGCCGCGGCCCATGACTTCGACCTGAAGTTCACCCTTGTTCAGGTAGAGCTGGTTCAGATCGGTGATTTCGAGTTCGCCTCGTGCGGAAGGCTTGAGGCTGCGGGCCAGGTCGCAGACTTGTTCGTCATAGAAATACAGACCCGTCACGGCGTAGTTGCTCTTGGGGTGTGCTGGCTTCTCTTCCAGGCTGAGCACCTTGCCTTGTGCATCAAACTCGGCCACGCCGTAGCGGTGTGGATCATTGACATGGTAGGCGAATACTGTGGCACCTTTTTCGCGCTCCGAGGCGCTGCCGAGCAGGCCGGCAAAGTGGTGGCCGTAGAAAATGTTGTCCCCCAGGACGAGAGAAGACGGAGCGCCGTTGAGGAACTTTTCCCCGATGAGAAATGCCTGGGCGAGGCCATCCGGGCTGGGCTGCACTGCATACTCGATGTTCAATCCCCACTGGCTGCCATCGCGCAGCAGCTCTGAGAATCGGGGTGTATCGTGAGGCGTCGAGATAACCAGAATGTCCTTGATGCCGGCGAGCATGAGAGTGCTCAACGGGTAGTAGACCATTGGTTTGTCGTAGACGGGCATGAGCTGCTTGCTCACGGCCTGGGTGACTGGGTAGAGACGGGTGCCAGATCCACCGGCCAGGATGATGCCTTTACGTTGCATGGCGTTCAGACGATTTGTTGCAGGATATGGGTCAGGCCCGCTTGCCAGCCTGGCAGCTTCAGCCCGAATGTGGATTCAAAGTGCGAGCAGTCCAGCCGCGAGTTTTTGGGGCGTCTGGCTGCTGTCGGGTAGGCTTCGGACGGAATGGCCAGGACGTTTTCAGGCAACGCCTTGAGCGCCACACCCTCACGGCGCGCATGTTCGATGACAAATCGAGCGTAGTCGCACCAGTTGGTCGCGCCACTGGCCGTCACATGGTAGAGCCCGAACGGAAAGTGCTGGCGGTCCCGGGTGGCATCTCGCAGCAGCATTGCTGTCAGATCGGCCAGAAGTGCCGCAGATGTGGGCGCGCCCCATTGATCCGAGACCACTTTCAGCTCATCACGGCTTTGTGCCAGATCGAGCATGGTACGCGCGAAGTTGTGACCCTTGGCTCCGACGACCCAGCTGGTCCGCATGATCAGGTGCTCAGGCACTGCAGCAGCCAGAGCCGATTCACCGTCGAGCTTGGACTGACCGTAGGCGTTGAGCGGGCCGGTCGGGTCGGACTCTGTGTGCGGCTGATCGCCCTCGCCGCCAAAGACGTAGTCGGTGGAGTAGTGCACCACGATCGCGCCATGTGCTTTGGCGAACTCGCCCATGATGGCGGGCGCTCGCGCGTTGACTGCCTGGGCGACCTCGGGTTGTGCCTCGGCCTTGTCCACTGCCGTGTAGGCAGCCGCGTTGACGATGACGTCGGGCTCCGTTTCGCTCAAGAGCTGGCGCAGCGCCTTTTCGTTCGAGAGGTCACACTCAGCCGAATCGACGGCCACCACGGCCCCGAGCGGCGCCAATGCGCGCTGAAGCTCGAAGCCAAGCTGGCCGTTCTTGCCGGTGAGGAGAATCTTCATGCCTTGGCCCCGTACTGGAGGTCCACCCACTGGCGATAGTCGCCACTCTGGACGTGCTGCACCCAGGCTTCGTTTTCGAGATACCATGCCACCGTTTTGCGAATGCCGGTATCAAACGTCTCGGCCGGCTTCCAGCCGAGCTCGCGGTGGATCTTGGTGGCGTCGATGGCGTACCGACGGTCATGGCCGGGGCGATCGGTCACATAGGTGATCTGTTCGGCGTAGGACTTGCCGTCGGCACGGGGACGGAGTTCGTCCAGCAGTGCGCAAACCGTCTTGACGATCTCGATGTTCGGTTTCTCGTTCCATCCACCGACGTTGTATGTCTCGCCCAGCTGCCCGGCTTCGAGGACACGGCGAATGGCGCTGCAGTGGTCCTTGACGTACAGCCAGTCGCGAACCTGCATGCCATCGCCATACACA
Source organism: Hydrogenophaga sp. 5NK40-0174 (assembly GCF_040372165.1). Classification (NCBI taxonomy): domain Bacteria; kingdom Pseudomonadati; phylum Pseudomonadota; class Betaproteobacteria; order Burkholderiales; family Comamonadaceae; genus Hydrogenophaga; species Hydrogenophaga sp. 5NK40-0174. The sequence goes on from NZ_BAABWG010000001.1 coordinate 369,132, forward strand.
GGAAGGTTCTTTCCAGCCAGTGCATTGACAATCATCAGCGGGATCAGCTTCTCGGGGAAGTGGAATGGGCCGTAGTTGTTTGAACAATTGGTGGTCAGCACCGGCATGCCATACGTGTGGTGGTAGGCGCGGACCAGATGGTCGCTCGATGCTTTCGAGGCCGAATAAGGGCTGTTGGGCGCGTACGGCGTGGTTTCAGTGAACGCAGGGTCGCTGGGAGAGAGCGTTCCGTAGACCTCGTCGGTGGATACATGGAGGAAGCGGAAGTTCTTCCGGTCGTCGCCTTCCAGCGCCTGCCAGTAACCGCGCGCTGCCTCCAGGAGGTGGAAGGTGCCGACGACGTTGGTCTGGATGAAATCTTCAGGACCGTGAATGGAACGGTCCACGTGGCTCTCGGCAGCAAAATTCACGATGGCGCGTGGCTTGTGCTCAGCCAGGAGCTTGTCGATCAGGGCACGGTCGCCGATGTCACCTTGCACAAACTGGTGGCGCGCATCGCCCTTGAGGCCTGCCAGGTTCTCAAGATTGCCTGCATAAGTGAGTTTGTCGACATTGATGACAGCCTCTTCGCTTTGATCGAGCCAGTCGATGACGAAGTTGGAGCCGATGAAGCCGGCTGCTCCGGTGACGAGAATCATGTTGTCAGTCTTTCAGATCTGTGGGCGTGCAGGCGGTACGGGAGCATTGCCTTGGGGCCGCCGTCCCCCCAATGGCAGCAAATACACGATCAGTGTGGCCAGCATGAAGCTGGGGAACGATACCAGCAGGAGTGACTGCCGGATCGTCGCGGTCGAGAGCTTGCGATGCACCTCGATGCTGTGAGGGAGCTTCCACGCCGTCTCCTTGCCATTGATGACGGCTGGTTCGCCGGCCGTGAGTTTGGTCAATATTACCTTGGCGACGTCCCGTTTGGGGGCGTTGGGGACATGCAGCTCAATCTCGACCTTGCCCGAAGTGAAGTTGCCCAAGCGGGACTGAGGAAGGCAGATTCGCATGAACTTGTTCTCGACATCTGCCGTCTCCAGGGTAGTGCTGGTTTGCTCGAAGCCACGACGAAGCGTGACCTGCATTGGCGCCGATTCAAAACTGTCGTAGGTCTGATCGAGGAAGACCACGACACAGGCCTGCAAGTCATTGAAGCCGGGTTCCTGGATGTTGAACAACGTCGTATCTACCGGCTGCCGCAGCGTAAACCCTGGTTGCACCGGGCCGTAGACCACCATTTCGGAGACGGCGGTGTCGTTGAGCACGCGCACGTTGTCGTAGTGCGGGTAGCGGTCGCGATGCAGCAGAGTGAGTGACCAGGTCACCAGGACGGTCAGTACGCAGCCGAGCACGAGAGTCTGGACCAGCTTCTTCATAGGCGCACCAGACGGAAGAACGGCATGATGATGTCAACGTATGCATTGAGGAATGCCCAGGCCATCAATGCCATGGCGGCGACCATCGTGGCGCTTTGCCATTTGAACCACCGGGTGGCCAGGACAAAGGACGTCATCAGCAGCGGAACGAAGGGAAAAATGTAGCGCCCCTGGATGCCGTGGACCTGACCGGTCAGGTAGTAGGCCTCGTGCCCCTTCTTGAACAGCACCAGCGTAAACAGAACGGCAATGATGATGCCGTAGGCGATGAGGCGGCTGTCAATCTTCCGGTGCAGGACCACAAGCGGCACGCTGGCAATCGCGGCAAACAGCAAGGTTGCCTGTACAAAATGATAGACAAAGCTGACAGTCCAGTGCAGCTTGTTGCTCAGCAGGTAGCCGGCCAGCGAAATGCAAACCGCTGCGATGACACATGCCATCAGGCCATACTTGCGCACTGGCGCGACGTCAAGCCAGCGCATGGCCCATCCCTGGACGGACTGTGGCCGGGGCAATGCATCTTTCGCGGGCTGTCCAGCCTGCGCCACTTCGCGCAAGGCACGAAACACCCCAGCGGCCAGCATCAGAACGAATACCAGCGAGACGGCGATGAAGATCTGGTAGGAGATGCCCTCGACGCGCGTCATCTGCGCGCCATTGCAGAACTTTTGGATCACGTCGAGCGACCTGGCGGACAGGCAGTATCCCGAGAAACCCATCAGGGCATAGAAATGGTAGAGGAGCCATTCAAAGAAGGGCTGTTCCTGCAGGTACTGAAGGACTGTGTAGTCAGGGGCCGCGGGGGTGAGGTGTGAGCCGTAGACGTAGAGCGGATTGCCAAAAAAGAAATAGTTGCGGTACATCCACCATGCGGGCAGGCTGACGGATATGCCCGTGAGCAGTATGGCGTGTGTCAGCCAGTGCCAGATGGGGCGGCGCAGCTCCCAGATCAGCATGCCCACAAACGCTGCGATCAGCAGCCACGCTGTCATTTTGGTGCCGCCCGCTATGGCCAGCCAGAATGCACAGAGGTAGGCGTCGATCGTTCGCTGGCCCAGGACAAAACGCACTAGGTACAGCGTCGCCGCTGCCGAAACCGTGGTCAGGAACAGGTCATTGGTGATGACTGAGCCCAGGTGATTGGCCATGGGCACAAAACCCAAAAGGGTCGCACCGGCCGTTGCGGTGAGCTCAGAGGCGCCGGTTGCCCGCAGCGTCTTGAAAATCAGCAGGACGAGGAAGCCCAGGGACAGTGCCGAGACGAGCCGGGGGACCCGCCCCAGCTTGGCTTTGTCATCCGTGAACTTCTTGGCCACCGCATACGGGATGGCTGCCACTGCGTAATAGATGGGAGGGTGCTGGACGATGTAGTTGAAGCGGTCGCGATTGACTGGCTCCTCAAAGTCCTTCCAAAGGTCGGCAGGAATGGCTCCTCTGTCATCGGCTGGTCGTCCCAGAACGGGAAGCGGGCGGCCCTTGGTCATGTCCACTACGTACGCATAATGGCCGCTTTCGTCCGGGCCATCGCCCAGGGGCGTGACAAACCATGCAAGAAACAGTGCTTGCAGGGTAAACAGGATGGAAATGGCGTGAATGGGCCGGAAGTTCATGACGATCTGAGCTTACAGGATTCGACGACTCAACATGCCAAGGCCAAACGCCAGCGCATCACCAAGCATGTTGGTCAGGCGCATGCTGATGCCCAGCCCGACAGCAGCGCCTTCTCCAACCACTGGGGACAGCAGCAACACCATGACGGCCTCGCGTACCCCTACGCCTCCTGGAGCGCCAGGTACGACGTAGCCCACGGTCCAGGATGCGATGTAAAGCACCGTGATCATGTAGTACTCGCCTTGCGGCACATGAAATAGCCACGCTGCCTGCAGTTTCACAATCGCCCCCAAAGTGTGAAAGCCCACCAGGATCAAAGCACTGACGAGCAGTGCCGTGCGCAGCGAAGGTGTGGCTATCAATTCCCCTTTGCCGATTTTGCGACTGATGCCTGGCATCAGCTTGTTCATCACGGTGATGCCGATCCACGGGATGAACATCAGCAAGCCAGTGATGGCCAGCAAGTGAGGCGCTTCCAGGTGGGATGGCAGAAGCTCCCGCAGGGTGTCCGAGTAAAAGTACGCGGCCAGTGCTGCAAAAGTTGAGCCTATGGCCAGGTGCCACAGTACATCAACCATGATGGTGTTCATGGACACTGCAACGGGAACGCCGGCGGATGAACCCAAGGCAGCGCGGCCGGCGAAATGTCCCACGTTGCCGGGCAGATATTTGCCGAACTGGGAAATCAGCATGATCTGAATGGACTTGCCCGGCCGCAGCTTCACCCCGTGGTCCTTGAGCTGAATTCGCCAAACGTATCCGGTGAGAACGTTGGTGAACAGAATGCCCAGAACGGAGAGCACCACGGCAGCCAGACTGCGCGCGTTCCATTCAATGTGCGGAATGTCATCCAGACGAAGGTAAAAAGAACGAAAAAAGTAGACCACTGCCGCAGCAACCACTGCGTAGGAGGCCATTTTGAAAATGAGCTTTCCGTTGATTTTCATGCCGCTTTGTCGTCAATGCTTCTGGGGTGAAGCGGCTTCCTTGATGATCGCGTCCAGGCCCTTGCCCAGCCGTTCAACGGTCGCGTTTTCCAGAAAGATCTTGTGCCCGTTTTCTGCCAGGCGCTCGCGCAACGCCGGATCGTTTTTCAGCGTCAGAATGGCGTCCGCAATGGCTTGTGGGTTGGCCGGGTCTACCAGATAAACGCTCTCGCCGTGCTTGAGCAGTTCCTGCACTGGCTGGTTGCGCCGTGTGATGAGTGGCTTGGCCATGCCGATGGCTTCGTTGACCTTGTTGGTCAACACCAGCTCAGCCCGCATGTTGTCGCCAAAGATGCCCAGGCACACGTCCGCGTTGGCCATGTAGGAGGCCAGTCCATCGTATGGCACCGGGTCGAGGAGGGTGATGTTGCGGACCTCCAGTTTCCGCATCAGCGCCATGTCGTCATCAAAGGTCTGTCCCCGGCCGACGATCTGGAAGCTCACGCCTTTGTCTTCAAGCAGTTTGGCTGCGCGAATGATGTGGCGGACCCCATGAAAAGGGATGAACTCTCCGTGAAAATGCACCCGGAACGTATCAAACACCTCTGTGGCTTCGCGGGGGTGAATCACGCCGTCATCCACAGCGAGAAACAGCCGGCGAAGCTTGCTCGTTTCGCTGTTGGCATATTGGCCAAAGTGGTTGATGATGTGCTGGCTATCAAGAATGGACCGTTTGGCACATGCATAGGCGAGCCAGTCCGACATCGCATAGACCTTGGCCTTGAAACTGCCAGGTGCCGCGGCGCCGCGGTCGTGGACCATGGTGTCGTAGGTCGTGATGTACATGTCGAACACGATTGGCTTCCAGGTCAGCATGCGCATGGCAGGCATGAGCAGCTGGCCATAGAAGCCCACCAGAACGACATCACACGAAGGAGCCAGCCGTGCTGCTTTGAGCAGGAGCCCAGGGTAGTGCTTGAATGACTTGTCGGGCGGGAGGCAAGTCACGACCTGGTGGCCTTGCTGCTCCAGCGCGCGGATCACGATCCGGGTGCGGGAGTAGGATGCTTCTCGGCCTGCCAGGTAAAGTATTTTCATAGCGAGTGCGTCGGTTCCGGCCAGGCCGGCTGCTCAGACGCAGGGATCGTGGTCGCGAGTGGCCCACTGGTGTGGACAACCCTGTATTTTGCCATCAGGCGCTGCCGTTTCGGCACCGGATGGCATATGGCAATTGGCCGGCGTTTGTGCGTGCCGGTCTGCTTCAATCGTTGCCGAAGAGATCGCGGGTGTAGACCTTGTCGGCCACTGAGGAAAGTGCGTCGGACATCCGGTTGGCGATGATGACGTCGGAAGTGGACTTGAACTCTTCCAGATCATTGATCAGGCGGGAGTTGAAAAACTCGGCTTCCTTGAACATGGGCTCATAAATGACGACCTCGATGCCCTTGGCCTTGATGCGCTTCATGATGCCCTGAATGCTGGACGCCCTGAAGTTGTCAGAGCCGCTCTTCATGATCAGGCGGTACACGCCGACAGTCCTGGGTTGACGCCGGATGATCTCTTCCGCGATGAAGTCCTTGCGCGTGCTGTTCGAGGCCACAATGGCCTGAATCAGGTTCTGCGGCACATCGCGGTAGTTCGCCAGGAGCTGCTTGGTGTCTTTGGGCAGGCAATACCCGCCGTACCCGAAAGACGGGTTGTTGTAGTGGTTGCCGATGCGGGGGTCCATGCAGACGCCTTCAATGATCTGGCGGCTGTCGAGCCCGTGCGACGCGGCATAGGAGTCCAGCTCGTTGAAGTAGGAAACCCTCATGGCCAGGAAGGTGTTGGCGAACAGCTTGATCGCCTCGGCCTCTGTGGAATCCGTGAACAGGACCGGAACGTCCTTTTTCACAGCCCCCTGTAGCAGCAGTTCTGAAAACTGCCGGGCGCGGTCACTGCGCTCGCCGATCACGATGCGGCTGGGATACAGGTTGTCGTGAAGTGCCTTGCCTTCGCGCAAGAACTCCGGCGAGAAGATGATGTTCGAGGTGCCGAATTGCTCCCGCATCTTGGCCGTGAATCCAACCGGCACGGTGGACTTGACGACCATCACGGCATCGGGGTTGACGCGCTTGACTTCCTCGATGACAGCTTCAACCGTACTGGTGTTGAAGTAGTTGGTCAGCGGGTCGTAATCGGTCGGCGTGGCAATGACGACAAAATCTGCGTCCGAATAGGCCTCACCGGGGCTGACCGTGGCCCGGAAGTTCAGGGGCTTGTTCTGGAGAAAGTCCTCGATCTCGACGTCCTGAATCGGTGACTGCTTCCGGTTGAGCATGTCGACCTTTTCCGCAACGATGTCCAGTGCCACAACTTCGTTGTGCTGCGCGAGCAGGATGGCGTTGGACAGACCGACATATCCGGTACCAGCGATGGCGATTTTCATTGGGTTCCTTGGTCCGACGTTCTCAATGGCACTTCATGAGTGCGAAAAAAGTCAATGGCCGCTTCCGCATGATCACCTTGTGTGAACACACTGAAGCGGCCGACGTCAGAGAATCAGAATGAGTAGTTGGCGCTGATCTGTACGGCCTGGGTGCCTTTGACATCCTGCAGGTGCGTGGCGTAGGTCGCGGAAACGCTGAAGTTGCGCGAAACAGACAGGTCTGCGTTGAAGCCCAGTCGCGTGCGCTGCACCTGATCCCGCTCGATGGTCTCACTTTGCGTGAAGTTGCGCGAGAGCTCGGTCATGCTCACGCGAGCATCGCTGCGAGAGAGACTGGTGATATGGCTCAAGCCGCCACCGAGGGTGAGCTCCATTCCACGACCGACGAGCATCGGGTGCGACTGCACGTCAAAACCGATGCCTGCGTAGGTGTCAGTCAGGGCGTTCATCTGGTAGCGGGTGTCAACTGTGTACAGCGTCTGGGCGTCATAGGCCGACATGGACTGGCGCATGCTGCTCAGAGAGACCCATGGGGTGAACATCATCTGGCTGTTGCTCATCGGGCGGCGCAGCTTGGTTTCAAACGACCAGATCTTGCCTTCGCCGCTGTTGGAGACGGTGCGGCTGAGGATGTCGTCAGATGCTGAATTGCTGTAATCCAGATCATGTCGGGAGAGTTGCGTGGACACGAGGAAGCCGGCTGCGGCTGGCTGGTGCCAGTAGAAAGTCGACGCATTGCCGCTGAGTTTGTTCAGGTTGCGTTCTTCATGCCCGGCCACCTTGCGGTTGGTATCGGCCTGCGAGAAGGCGAATCCGTAGCGTGCGTTGCGTGCATGGCTGCCGGCTCCGCCAGCGGAGAAGTCCAATGCCAGACCATATGGTGACTGGCTCTTGCCAAAATCCGCCCGAGGCAGATTGCGGTCGTTCAGGTTGGTGGCCGTTGCCTTGACCGAGGTGATGGGTTGATGCTGTGCCTTGCCCGGCTCGCCCAGGGCGATGAGGTTCCAGCTGCCATTGACAGATTTGGACTTGCCGTTGAAAAGAGTCAGCGTGCCGGCATCGATGTCCTTGTTGAGCTGGTTGGCCGTTTCGGCGCCAGCGGCCAGGGTGTTGGCCCAGTCCCAGCCACGGGTGAGGTAGTGGGCGTAGACACGCGCGATGATCTGCTGACCCCGGGTGCCGTAGTGGCGATCATCATGGAACAGGGTGTCGTCCATGGACCGGTATTGGTCTGCCGTGGTGACGTTGGTGAAGCCGTACTCGCCGGGGTTGTTGAAAATGCGCTCGAACGGCGTGAACATGTCCACGGCAATGACGTTCTCCCGGCTGTTGGCCAGTGCGGCAATGTACTGGTTCCAGAAGAGCACCTGGCCGCGCGTGCCTGGATTCACGGCAGGGCCGCGGCTCCAGTCGCTCAGCTGCGTCAGGAACAGCCTGCGGTTGGTGTTGGCTGCGCCCAGGTTGATGAGGGTTCCGACCTCGCGGGAGTAGTGCTGGCGCGACGTGGAGAGGTTGTTGGTACTGCCTTCCAGGTTGATGTCGTTGTGGCCCAGGTACACAACCGTCAGGTCGCCGTCGGCGATGTTGTGGCGGCCCTGTGCCACCATGTTGTTGATCTGGTTGTAGAACGACTTGTGGTTCAGGTTCGCAGCACGTGCGCCGCCAATGGCAAAGTTGTAGATATTCTTGGAAGGAACATCCTTGCTCAGCTCGGTGGTCCAGTTGGAGGTGCGACGCGAGTTGGTCGTGAAATTGATGTCCGTGTAGCTGTCGCCAAAAGTCCGCAGCGTGTTGATCTGCATCTTGGTGCCTTTGCCTTCCTCGATCCGGAAAGGACTCGGGATGACCGACTTGTAGTTGTCGTCATCCGACTTTTTGCTGCTGCTGGAGCAGCCGGCCAGAACAGACACCATGGCTGCGGCGATGGCGACAGAGGTCAGGCGAGTTGGGCAGATTTGAGTGAAACGCATGAAGTTCGTCTCTCGGTACACGGTTGGGGACAGTCGGATTGAGCGCACTTTTTCCGGCTTTCTGCACTGAGGTCTGCGGCCGGGGGGCGACTCGCCGTAAAGGCGACGCCGTCTTCGTCCATGCGTCAGTTGACCTGAGGTCTGGCTCCTTCATCACCGATTCACAATGCGAAATCGATAGTCAGGGCAAACCCGCGCGGAAGTCTTAAGTGCTAAACCGGCCAATTTTGCCACAGGAGCGGCCGTTTTCACCAGACTTGATCCTCAGGATGGCGCACAGGGCACGGCCTGGGGGGCATGCGCATGCACTCAACAATCCCGTCGGGCGCAAATGCAGAGGGCTCTGTCTGATAATGGAAGCCGCCAGGCAGGTTCGATCTGGCCGCCGACATGTTGCATCAGAACAACCATGCCCGATTCCTCAAGTCACGTCGTTTTGCCTCGGCACTCCCTGGACATGATCGAGTCCTTTGTTGACGGACTCTGGCTGGAGGAGGGGCTGTCCAGAAACACGCTGGATGCCTATCGGCGCGACATGGCGATTTTCGGCTCGTGGCTGGCAGCCCGGGGCACTTCGCTCGAGCAGGCGAGTGAGTCGGACATCAATGCCTATTTTGCGCACCGCCATGCTCAGACCAAGGCCACCACGGCCAATCGGCGGCTGACCGTATTGAGGCGCTTTTATCGGTGGGCTCTACGTGAGCACCGCGTTCAGGCCGACCCCACATTGCGCCTGCTGGCTGCCCGGCAGCCCATGAGGGTGCCGAAAACCCTGTCCGAATCGCAAGTCGAGGCCTTGCTCGAGGCGCCGGACGTAGGCGACCCCCTGGGTCTGCGCGACCGGGCGATGCTCGAGCTGCTGTATGCCAGTGGCCTGCGGGTCAGCGAGCTGGTGACCATCCGAACCTTCGAGATCAGCCAGAACGAGCATGTGCTTCGGGTCACAGGCAAAGGCAACAAGGAGCGTCTGGTGCCTTTTGGCCAGGTGGCCGGGCAGTGGTTGCAGCGCTACCTGAACGATGGCCGTGCTCAGATTCTCGCGGGAAAGAGCTCGGAAGACCTTTTTGTCACGGCCAAAGGGCCTAAACCCGGGCAGGCAATGAGTCGGGTGATGTTCTGGAATCTGGTCAAGCGCTATGCGCTTCAGGCCGGGATATCGGTTCCGATTTCACCGCACACGTTGCGGCATGCGTTTGCCACCCACCTGCTCAACCATGGTGCCGATTTACGCGCGGTGCAGATGCTGCTGGGCCATGCCGATATTTCCACCACGACCATTTACACCCACGTCGCCCGTGAGCGCCTGAAGAGCATTGTTGGCCAGCACCACCCCCGAGGGTGAAGGCGCATGGGCCTTCGTCAGGCGCCCAGCAGGAAGTCCAGCTCCGCCTGGGTGAAGCCGGCCGCCTTGCGCGCCTCTTCATTGAATGGGGGCTTCAGGCGTGGGGCCTCGTGCCGGCGCGCCAGGACACGGTAGTGGGGCACCGGGTCAAACCCTTCCCGGTGGCAAAGCCAGGCGTACCAGTAATTGCCAATGGCGACATGGCCGACTTCGTCTCGCAAGATGATGTCGAGAATGGTATTGGCTTTGCTGGCGGCCTCGGAATTGACCTTGCGCAGCTTGGCCTGGATAAGTGGGGTGGCGTCCAGGCCACGTGCTTCCAGGGTGCGCGGTACCAGCGCCATGCGGGCGACGATGTCGTCTTTTGTCTTGACGCACATTTCCCACAAGCCGTTGTGTGCCTCAAAGTCACCGTATTCGTGACCCAGGGCCAGAAGAAGCTCTCTCAGAAGCGAGAAGTGGGTGGCTTCCTCGTCCGCCACCCGTAGCCAGTCGGTGTAGAACTTTTCCGGCATGCCTTCAAAGCGCCAGACAGCGTCGAGTGCCAGATTGATGGCATTGAACTCGATGTGGCAAATGGCATGCAGCAAGGCCGCCAACCCTTCGTCTGTGAAGGGGGACCGGTGGGGTACCTGGCCCGGTGGGACCAGCACGGGCCTGGCAGGTCGGCCCGGCAAGGTCAGCTCTGGCAATGGGTGCAACACCAGGCCAGTGTTCAGCGCTGTGAGCAGGAGGCTGTCATCGTGGCGAAGCTCTTCAAGGAGCTTGAAAATGGCATGCACCGCACCCACCTTGGCGCTGGGATCCGATTCGCACAAGGCGGCAAGCGCCCGTTTCCTCAGGTTGGGGTCGGGCATGTTCTGCTCAGGGCCGTGATGACGGGGGTTCATCCCTACAATTCTAGGTTTTCGCCGACACAGTGCTGGTGGCTGCTGTGTGGGTGCCCATTGATATCCACATTTGCAGAGGCAAGCACGATGGCAATTCACGAACTTGACGGCATCAGGCCAGCTGTCGCCCAAGACGCCTGGGTGGCTGACACGGCCAGGGTCATCGGCGACGTCGTCCTGGAGGCTGGCAGCAGTGTCTGGTTTGGTGCTGTGCTGCGTGGCGACACAGATCGCATCACCGTGGGCGAGGGAAGCAATATTCAGGATGGCAGTGTGCTGCATGCAGATGAGGGCGTTCCGCTTGTCGTGGGCAAGAATGTGACGGTAGGCCACATGGTCATGTTGCATGGCTGCACGGTGGGCGACGAATCGCTCATCGGTATCGGAGCCACCGTGCTGAACAAGGCCCGCATTGGCAAGAACTGCGTGGTGGGCGCGGGCTCGCTGGTGACGGAGGGCAAGACATTTCCGGACGGCACGCTGATCATGGGCTCACCGGCAAAGGTGGTTCGCGAGTTGACGCCCGAACAGATTGAAGGGCTGCGCAAGAGCGCAGCGCATTACCAGAACAACGCCCAGCGTTACGTCAAAAGCTACAAGCAGGTGGATTGAAGTCGTGTCAGAGTTGCACAAGTTCATGTTTGAAGGGTTGCCCGTCAGGGGCATGCTGGTGCGTCTGACCGGCGCCTGGACCGAAATGCTCGCCCGAAGCGAACAGTCGGGCGGCTATCCGGCGCGGGTCTCGGAGCTGCTGGGCGAGATCACTGCGGCTGCCACCTTGATGCAGGCCAATGTGAAATTCAACGGCGCTGTCGTTCTGCAGGTCCAGGGCGATGGCCCGGTGAAGCTCGCCGTGGCTGAGGTTCAACCCGACTTTTCGGTGCGGGCCACTGCGAAAGTCCTGGGTGAAGTGGCCGCCGATGCACCCCTGTCCCATGTGGTCAACGTCAATGGCGGTGGGCGCTGCGCGATCACACTGGACCCCAAAGACCGCCAACCCGGGCAACAGCCCTATCAGGGGATCGTTCCCTTGCATGGGGACCGGGGGGAGAAGCTGGAGTCGCTGGCCGAGGTGATCGAGCATTACATGCTCCAGAGTGAACAGCTGGACACCAAGCTGGTGCTGGCAGCCAATGACCAAGTGGCCGCAGGGCTTCTGATTCAGCGTTTGCCGCTCGAAGGCGAAGCCAACCTGTCAGGTCGTGCCTCGGGGCGCTCTGATGAAGACAATATCGGACAGAACGAGGACTACAACCGCATTGCCATTCTGGCCGGAAGCCTCAAGCGCGAGGAATTGTTGACGCTGGACGCCGAGACCATCTTGCACCGCCTGTTCTGGGAGGAGGATGTTCGCCGGTTTGAGCCCTTGCAAGGCGAACAGGGCCCACGATTTGCCTGCAGTTGCTCGCGCGAGCGGGTGAGCGATATGCTGCGTTCGCTGGGAAGGGATGAGGTGGAGTCGATCCTGGAAGAGCAGGGGCAGGTCGAGGTGGGCTGCGATTTTTGCGGGGCCCAATATCGGTTCGATCCGGTCGACGCGGCACAGATCTTCGTTGGCGCTTCGGATCAACCGCCTGCGGGCGGTCAGACACACTGAAGGATTGGCCGTCCCCGTCAGCTTTTGCCTGCTTCGCGCCGCTCGAGCAAAACGGTGAAGAGTCGGTGTTCGCAGTCTGGATCGCTGCAGGCTTCGCAGCTCCATGCGCCAGCTCTTCCCTGCTCAAGGGCTTCATTCGCGGGCGGTGAGCTCACTCCCAGTGCCGGCAAGAGAGTGCGCAACGCATTTTGTGTGCGCTGGTCTCCTTGCCCGTAAACTGTGTGAAATGGCAATGTTGCCTGCTCCAGCCGTGCTCGAAGAATGGCATCGGTTCGCTCCCGGGCGCGGGGAGAGTCCCTGAACAGTCCGTCGGCAATCCAGGGCAGGTCCAGGCCCATGAGCAAACTGACCTGGCAGCGTCGCTGAAACGCGAGCGCTTCGGGCCAAAGACTGGTGTCGCCGAAGTACTGCTCGCTGTAGGCAGCAACCATCATGGGTGTGGTGTCGGCAATGACGAGCACATTGCTTGCGTCGCCGTCCAGAGCTTTCTGGACGAGGCTTGCCTGCATGGCAGCGATGCCTGCCTGCTCTTCCACGCGAGGCGCTCGCCCGCGCACCTCACACCAAAAGCGCAAGTGCTCCTCGATCAGGACAATTTTGCCGGACCAGCTGGTCCGCAATACGTTGTGGAGTGAGCGCGCCAGCGACGATTTGCCGGTGGATTCGCCGCCCAGCAATCCGACGATCATCTCCGGTGTGCCTCGGTCAATGGGGGCGCAGCCCGCTTCGGATTGAAATCAGGAGCCCGGTCCGTAGGCCACCTGAACGAAGACTTCATTGGGTTTGACCATGCCCAGCTCTTCCCGGGCAAGCTCTTCGATGACGCCCAGACCATCCTGAAGATCGTTGACTTCACTGGCAACCTGATCGTTGCGCAACTTGGCAAGCCGGTTTTTGGCCTCGAGCTCGGTCAACTCATGGCGCAATTGTGTGACTTTGGGAATGCTCCCGCGCCCAAACCAGATCTGGGCCTGCAGTATCAACAGCAGGCCCACGAGAAGGGCGGGGACGATTCGCTTGACCATGGTGTCCCAAGTGTACCGTGGCCAGCCCTTGCCCGGCTAGTGCCGGGCTGGACGGCGACAGCGCTTGCTTACTTGAGGTTGTAGAAAGCGGCACGCCCTGGGTAAACGGCCACATCGCCCAGATCCTCTTCGATGCGCAGAAGCTGGTTGTACTTGGCCATGCGGTCCGAGCGGGATAACGAACCCGTCTTGATCTGACCAGCGTTGGTGCCGACAGCGATGTCGGAGATGGTGCTGTCTTCGGTCTCACCCGAGCGGTGGCTGATCACGGCGGTGTATCCGGCACGCTTGGCCATTTCGATGGCGGCGAAGGTTTCGGTCAGGGTGCCGATCTGGTTGATCTTGATCAGGATCGAATTGCCGATGTTCTTGTCGATGCCTTCTTTCAGGATCTTGGTATTGGTCACGAACAGGTCGTCACCGACCAGCTGAACCTTCTCGCCCAGACGCTCGGTCAGCAGTTTCCAGCCGTCCCAGTCGCCTTCGGCCATGCCGTCTTCGATGGAAATGATGGGGTACTTGTCGCACCAGGTGGCCATGACATTGGTCCATTCTTCGGCGCTGAGGACCATGCCTTCGCCATCAAGGTGGTACTTGCCATCCTTGTAGAACTCGCTGGAAGCGCAGTCGAGGCCCAGGGCGATCTGCTCGCCGGCGGTATAGCCAGCGTTGCTGATGGCTTCCAGAATCATCTGCAGAGCGGCTTCGTGGGAGGGAACATTGGGGGCGAAGCCGCCTTCGTCACCCACAGCCACGCTCATGCCTTTGTCGTGAATGATCTTCTTGAGGGCGTGGAAGACTTCGGCGCCCCAGCGCAGGGCTTCACGGAAGTTCGGAGCGCCCACCGGAATGATCATCAGTTCCTGCAGGTCCAGATTGTTGTTGGCGTGTGCACCGCCGTTGACCACGTTCATCATGGGCACGGGCATCTCGACAGCGCTCATGCCGCCAAAGTAACGGTACAGCGGCAGGCCGGCTTCTTCGGCCGCTGCGCGGGCCACGGCCATGGACACCGCCAGCATGGCGTTGGCGCCCAGGCGACTCTTGTTATCGGTGCCGTCCAGGTCGATCAGGGTGCGGTCCAGGAAGGCTTGCTCGGTGGCATCCAGGCCCAGAACGGCCTCAGAGATTTCGGTGTTGATGTGCTCGACAGCCTTGAGCACGCCTTTGCCAAGGTAGCGGCTCTTGTCGCCATCGCGCAGCTCGATGGCTTCGCGCGAGCCGGTGGAGGCACCAGACGGAACGGCCGCACGGCCCATCACGCCGGATTCCAGCAGGACGTCACATTCAACGGTTGGGTTGCCTCGGCTGTCCAGGACCTCGCGGCCCACGATATCAACGATTGCACTCATTTCTCTCTACCTTTGGATGATTAACAGACTCAAAAATTGAACGAACTAGGTTGGGCGCTGAAACTCAGTACCCACGGCGGCCTCGCATCGTCAAGCCGCGAAATGGTCTTCTAGAAAATCGTGTCGCTTGGTGGCTTCGTCCAGCGACTTGAGTGTCTCCAGCAGTGCCTTCATGTGCTTGAGCGGCACGGCGTTCGGTCCGTCGGACATGGCTTTCGCTGGATCAGGGTGGGTCTCCATGAACAGGCCTGCCACGCCCACAGCCACGGCTGCACGAGAGAGAACAGGCACCATTTCCCGCTGCCCACCGCTGCTGGTGCCTTGCCCGCCGGGCAACTGCACGCTGTGCGTGGCGTCAAACACGACTGGCGCGCCCGTTTCCCGCATGATGGCCAGGGAACGCATGTCGGAGACGAGGTTGTTGTAACCGAAGCTGGCGCCGCGCTCACAGGCCATGAAGTTGTCTTCCGGCAGGCCGGCCTCGCGCGCCGCGGCCCGGGCCTTGTCGATCACGTTCTTCATGTCGTGGGGCGCGAGAAACTGGCCCTTCTTGATGTTCACCGGTTTGCCGCTCTGTGCGACAGCCCTGATGAAATCGGTCTGGCGGCAGAGGAATGCCGGTGTCTGGAGCACGTCGACGACAGCGGCCACTTCCGGCACTTCTGCTTCGGTGTGCACGTCAGTCAGGATGGGCAGGCCCAGCTCTTTTCTGACCTTGGCGAGAATGGCCAAGCCTTGCTCGCGGCCGGGGCCGCGAAAACTGCTGCCGCTGGAGCGGTTGGCCTTGTCGTAGCTGCTTTTGAAGATGAACGGAATGCCCAGCTCGGAGGTGATCTCCTTGAGCTGACCTGCCGTGTCCATCTGCAACTGCTCGGATTCCACCACGCAGGGGCCGGCAATGAGGAAAAACGGCTGCTTCAGTCCGATGTCAAAGCCGCAGAGCTGCATGGTCGTCTCAGTGCTTTCTCAGGCTTTGCTGGTGGTTTGTCGATCGCCGTGATGGTCGAACGCTGCGCGAATGTAGGCATTGAACAGCGGGTGACCGTCCCAGGGCGTCGACTTGAATTCCGGGTGGAACTGTACGCCGACATACCAGGGGTGAACGTCTTGGGGCAGCTCGACCATTTCGGTCAGTTGCTCGCGCTGGGTCAGTGCAGAAATGACCAGACCGGCTTCACGCAACTTGTCCAGGTAGTTGACGTTGGCTTCATAGCGGTGGCGGTGGCGCTCGGTGACCACGTCGCCGTAGATCTTGTGCGCCAGCGTGCCTTTGGAGACGTCCGAGCTTTGAGAGCCCAGGCGCATGGTCCCGCCGAGGTCGGAGTTGACATCGCGCTGCTGAATGCTGCCGTCGGCGTCTTTCCACTCGGTGATGAGTGCGATGACGGGGTGCGGCGTGTCAGCGTCAAACTCCGTGCTGTTGGCCTTTTTGAGGCCGGCCACGTGGCGTGCGTATTCAATGGTGGCCACCTGCATGCCCAGACAGATGCCGAGGTACGGCACCTTGTTTTCGCGGGCGTATCGGGCTGCTGCAATCTTGCCTTCAGTGCCGCGCTTGCCAAAGCCGCCCGGTACCAGGATGGCATCGTACTGGCCCAGCGTTTTGGCCACGTCCTGACGCTCCAGATTTTCGGAATCCACGTAGTCGATCTTGACTTTGACGTGGTTCTTCATGCCAGCGTGGCGCAGTGCTTCATTGAGCGACTTGTAGCTGTCGGAGAGGTCGACGTACTTGCCGACCATGGCAATGTGGACAGTGTCTTGCGGGTGCTCGACTTCGTAGACCAGATCGTCCCAGCGTTTGAGCGTGGCGGGAGGCGTGTTCAGGCGCAGTTTGTCGCAGATGAGGCCGTCCAGGCCTTGCTCGTGCAACATGCGTGGCACCTTGTAGATGGTGTCCACATCCCACATGCTGATCACGCCCCATTCGGGCACGTTGGTGAACAGCGAAATCTTGGCTCGCTCTTCGTCAGGGATGCGGCGGTCGGCGCGGCAGAGCAGCGCATCAGCCTGAATGCCGATTTCACGCAGCTTTTGCACCGTGTGCTGGGTGGGCTTGGTCTTGAGCTCTCCAGCCGCGCCAATCCATGGCACGTAGGTCAGGTGCACAAAGGCCGAGTTGTTGGGGCCGAGGCGCAAGCTGAGCTGACGCACGGCTTCCAGGAATGGAAGGGACTCGATGTCGCCCACGGTGCCGCCGATCTCGACGATGGCGACGTCCACTTCATCGGCAGTGCCGACACCAGCGCCGCGCTGGATGAACTCCTGAATCTCGTTGGTGACGTGGGGAATGACCTGCACGGTCTTGCCCAGGTAGTCGCCGCGGCGTTCCTTCTCCAGCACCGACTGGTAGATCTTTCCGGTGGTGAAGTTGTTGGCCTGCTTCATGCGGGTTTCGATGAAGCGCTCGTAGTGGCCCAGATCCAGGTCGGTTTCTGCGCCGTCGTCGGTCACGAAGACCTCGCCGTGCTGAAAGGGCGACATGGTGCCCGGGTCCACGTTGATGTACGGGTCGAGCTTGATGAGGGTGACTTTGAGGCCGCGCGACTCAAGAATGGCGGCCAGGGATGCGGATGCGATGCCTTTTCCCAGGGAAGACACCACACCGCCAGTGACAAACACGAATTTGGTCATGACTCAGGCGAACCAGTTGCTCGCGAGGTGGAAAGTGCAATTATAAAGACTCGCTCCGGACAAACCCTGATGGCGTGGTGCGAGAGGGCATCGAGTGAAGCTGAATGCTACGCAATGAGTAGCAATATCACCCTGGTGATGCGGGAGCAGGAAAGCGCTCAGTTCTTGGGAAGCACCACGAACTGGAAGCTGCGCTTCAAGGAATTGGACGATCCCTCGATCTTGGCAATCGCGGTGATCTTGAACACCTGCCTTGCACCAGTCTGATTGTCGTAGCAGGCAGGAAAGCCCTTGCAGTACTGGGTGATCAGGCCTGTATTGGCATTGAGGCGCAGGTTGCCTTGCAGCCACTTGAGGGCCTCGCCGCTGACATTGCTCTGAGCTTCAACGGTCATGGAGTAGTTCACAACCTCACCGTCCTTGCCCTTGGCGCTGGTATCGATGGCCCAGGCCGAAATGGTGGCGTCACCTGAGCGGTACTGCGGGTTGTGTGTGCCGTAGTTCGGGTCGGTCAGTCGCAGCAAGGTGCCGTTTTCAGCAACTTTGTCCAGTGGATGGAAGGTGTCGCTGCCGATCAGGTAAATATTGCCAAGTCCGTTGTTTCCCGCTGGCACCGGATCGGAGTCTCCGTCTCCTCCACATCCGGTCAGCACAACTGCAGCGAGGGTCAGAATGGCGGCGGGGCGGGCGAAGGCGGTGGTCAATGTCATGTTTGTGGGGAGCTGAATTGAGGGAACTGATGTGTTGATGGCTCTCCATTATCCATGCACCGCTGATGCTTGTGTGCCTTGTTACCCGCCTTTTCCTTATTGACGGTGTATTCAGAGGGGCACTGCTTCAGGTGCTACATTGCGCTCATGAGCTATCTGGCAGGAAAACACATTGTGCTGGGCCTCTCGGGAGGCATTGCGTGCTACAAGGCGGCGGAGCTTTGCCGGGCGCTGGTCAAGGAAGGCGCTTCGGTCCAGGTCGTCATGACGGAAGCGGCGGAGCATTTCATCACCGCCGTGACCCTGCAGGCACTCTCTGGGCGCCCGGTGTTTACTTCTCAATGGGATTCGCGCACGTCGGCTGGTGTCGACAACAACATGGCCCACATCAACCTCAGCCGGGAGGCTGACGCCATCGTGGTGGCACCTGCCAGCGCGGACTTCATGGCCAAGTTGCTGCACGGGCGGGCTGATGACCTGCTCTCCCTCATGTGTCTGGCGCGACCATTGGACACGGTGCCCCTGATCCTGGCGCCGGCGATGAACCGGGAGATGTGGTCGCACCCTGCCACACAGCGCAATGTGACGCAGCTGGCGGCTGACGGCGCCATGGTGCTGGATGTGGGAGCTGGGGAGCAGGCATGCGGCGAGACCGGAGATGGTCGCATGCTGGAGGCCGATCAGTTGCTCTATGACATCGGCCGCTGTTTTGCGCCCAAACGGCTGGCGGGGCGCCGTGTGCTGGTGACGGCCGGCCCGACCTACGAGGCAATCGACCCCGTTCGTGGTCTGACCAACCGGTCGAGCGGAAAGATGGGGTTTGCCATTGCCCAGGCTGCCCATGAGGAGGGAGCCGAAGTGTGCCTGGTGGCCGGGCCCGTGGCTTTGCCGACGCCTCGAGGCGTGCGGCGAACAGATGTCCGGTCAGCGCAGGAGATGCAGGCGGCGGTGCAGTCCCATGCGGACGACGCAAGCATCTTTGTTGCCGCGGCCGCGGTGGCCGACTGGCGTCCCGCGCATTCGGCCGAAGAGAAAATCAAGAAGGATGGCTCTGGCGAGGTGCCAGCGCTGTCCTTTGTGGAGAACCCCGACATCCTTGCTGGCGTGGCCGCGTCGGAGAGAGCGAGATCGGGGGCCTTGTACTGCGTGGGGTTCGCGGCTGAAAGCCACAACCTGCTGGAACATGCGCAGGCCAAGCGGCTTCGCAAAGGCGTGCCATTGCTGGTGGGTAATATCGGTCCGGCCACCTTTGGTCAGGATGACAATGCGCTTCTCCTGATCGACGACTCAGGTTCGAAGGAGTTCGGGCCGGCTTCCAAGTTGAGTCTGGCTCGCCAGCTGATCGGGGAAATCGCCAAGAGATTGCCTTCCTTGCCGGCCTGAGTCGGACTTCGACTTGCCAGAGGGGTTCATCTCCGATAAAAATAAGCAATTGCTTATTTAAATATCAATGCCAATGCTGGTGCTGTCGCAGTACTGGTGGCGAGGAGACTGAACATGTCCGAAGATCATGTGCTGGCAAATGGGGTAACACGGCGTCAGTGGCTGGGCTTGGGTGCAGGCATGGCTGCGCTGGGCTTGGTGGCCGCCACTCCTGAGGCACGGCTCTTTGCCAAGCAGCTTCAGGATTTCATCGAAGGACCGCCGGTACCGGACATCCAGCCCGAGAAGCTCTCGGAGCACGTCTGGATGATCTTTGCCAAAGATGGTTTCCCCACTCAGGAGAACCAGGGCATGATGGCCAACGTCACGTTTGTGGTCACGGGCAAGGGCGTGGTGGTGATTGACAGCGGCGGGTCTTTGCAGATCGGGCAGATGGCCATTCGCATGATCCGCAAGGTGACAGAGCAGCCGGTCGTCGCTGTGTTCAACACCCACTATCACGGCGATCACTGGCTGGGCAATCATGCGTTTGTTCAGGCTTTTGGCAAGGAACTGCCGATTTACGCACTGGCGCATACGCGCGAACAGATCGCTGGCCGCGAAGGCAATCTGTGGCTGGGCCTGATGGAGAAGTGGACCAATCAGGCCACGATGGGTACACAGGTACACGCGCCCAACGCCACGGTGTCACACGGCCAATCGTTCACCTTTGGCAGTGTGACGCTGAAAATGCATCATTACGGAACGGCGCACACTCCCTCGGACTTGTGCGTGGAAGTCGTGGAAGACAAGGTCACCTGTGTGGGCGACATCGCCATGACCAACCGGATCGCGAACATTGACGACGGCTCTTTTCCTGGCACCTTCAAGTACTTCGACGCCTTGGCAGCGGCGGCGGGCGAGCAGTTCTGGGTACCTGGACATGGGCGCGGCTCCAAAGACTTGCTCAGCACTTATGGCAGCTTCCTCAAGGGCATTTATGAGCCTTGCGTCAAGGCAGTCGAAGAGGGCGTTCCCCTGAGTCAGGCCAAGGCTCTGGTGCTTCAGGACCCAAGGGTGGCCAGCCGAGCTGCCAGCATGCAGGGTTTCGATTCCAATATTGGCAAGTACACCAGCCTCGCGTACCTGGAGGCAGAGCGAGAGGCATTCTGAGCGAAGCTGTGCAGCGAGCTGGCTATCGCCACCAGGGCAGGAGCCGCTTCATCGCTGCGACCTCGCCGCTGTGATCATTGGCGTAGCCGCCCAGGGTGCTGAGTACTTGCTGCCATTGGCGGCTGCGCAGCAGGTGGAGCAGGCGCTCGACCGCTGGTGAGGTCAGGGCCTCCTTGAGGCAAACCAGCATGTACCGCTCGTCCGTGATCGGCGTGAAATCCAGACCCAGGCTCCTGGCTGCGTACTCCGACCCCAATGCCACGTCGGCCTGCCCGCTGGCGACAGCATGCGCCACGGCTGCGTGAGAGGGCTCTACCCAGTCGTAGCCTTCGATGTCGATCGGGTCGATTTCATCTTGTGTCATCAACTCCTGCAACAGAAGGCGAGTCCCTGTGCCTGTTGCGCGGTTGACAAAGCGTGCCTGTAGCCGAACAACGTCTTTCAGGCTGCGCAAGCGCAACGGGTTGCCGGGGGCGACGATGAGTCCCTGGGTGCGCCGGGCGAAACCGATGATCTTGTGGGTGCCTGGTTTGAGCAGTGGCCGATAGGTCTTGGCGCTGAGGCTGCCGGATTCAGCGAATGGCGGCGCATGAAAGCCGGCCACCGTGCAGCGCTTTTCGTTGAGCGCCCGGATGGCGTCGACACTTCCACAAAACCGAAGGTCCAGGTGCAGCGGGCCCGACTGAGAGCGCAGGCGGGATTCAGGGTGAAAGCCCGCAGCGATGTCCTGCAGCACGGTCAGTGCATGGTCGTGGCTGGCGTAAATGGTCAGTGTTTCAGCCGGGTCTGCGCTGGGAGTGCTGAGCTCAAAAGCCATGGCGAACGCCCGCTCCAGTTCGGCGCGAAGCGTCTGCAGCTGGGGGCCCAGACGCGCCTGGGCCAAGCGTTCAGCCATCAGAAGGCGTTGCCCGAACGGGCTGAGCTGCGCACTGTGTCCGCGCTCCCAGATCAGCAGCTCCTGGTCCAGCTCCTTTTCCCAGGCCTTGAGCTGCCCCCAGACATGACGGTAGGAAAGCCCGAGCTCTCTCGCCGCAGCCGAGATGGAGCCGCGCTCGCGGACCGTGTGCAGAACGTCCATCATGGGGTTGCTCAGTTGAGCAGGGGCCGCCAGGTCGCGTTCGGTATCGAATGAGTAGGAGAGCGAAACCTTTTGCATATGACGTGCAAGTGTGCACCAAGTGACAGACTCAAATTGAGACAGATATGCAAATTCTTGCATAGATGGCCGACTGAAAATTTGTGCATATGTCTGCCCGGCGTTATCCTGCCGCCCGATGAATACCGTTGGGGACAGTCTGCAAACCGCCATGAACCTCCTGGTCACAGGTGATCAGGATCTGTGGGCCATTGTGGGTCGTTCCCTTACCGTGAGCGCGTCGGCGAGCCTGATCGCCTGCACGTTGGGCCTGACGCTGGGGGCGTGGATCGGCGTCAAGTCGTTTCCTGGCAAACGCGTGGTGCTCACCGTTCTCAACAGCTTTCTGGCATTGCCGTCAGTGGTGGCCGGCCTCATCATCTACTTGCTGTTTTCGCGGTCCGGGCCGTTGGGGGAGCTGGGATGGCTTTACACGTTCAAAGCCATGGTGATTGCCCAGGTCACGCTCGTTTTGCCCATCGTGACTGCCCTGGTCAGGCAAGTGGTGGAAGACGCGGAACGTGAGCACGGAGAACAGCTTGCCTCTTTGGGCGCTCGCCCCTGGCTTCGGGGGCTGCTGCTGGCGTGGGACGAGAGATTCGCTCTCTTGACCATCATGCTCACTGCATTTGGGCGGGCCATCTCTGAAGTGGGCGCCGTGATGATTGTGGGCGGCAATATTGACGGCTTCACACGTGTCATGACCACGGCCATCGCGCTGGAGACCAGCAAGGGTGATCTGCCCCTGGCACTGGGATTGGGTATCGTCCTGATGGGTACGGTCTTGCTGCTCAATGCCTGCGTGACGCTGGTCCAACGCTGGCGTGAGCGCAGCGACTCTGCCGGCTCGGTGGTGACGGAGGCTGCATGAGCGGGCGATCGGTTCTGGTGGATGTGAAAGATGGCTGCGTGCAGTACGGTGGCCCCCAGGGTATACAGGCGCTGGCCTCGGTGAACCTGCGGGTCCATGCCGGCGAGCGCGTGGCGCTGGTGGGGTCAAACGGGTGCGGAAAGAGCACTTTGCTGCGTTGCCTGCATCGCCTCATCCCCCTGTGTGGAGGAAGCATGCACCTCGAGCCGGACGCCCGGCAGGCCATGTTGTTCCAGTACCCGCACATGTACCGCATGAGCGTGATGCGCAATCTGACGCTGGCGTTGTGGCTGGCCCGGGTGCCTCGTGCAGAAGCGCGGGAGCGAGCGATGGCGGGCCTTGAGCGCGTCGGTCTGTCTGATCTGGCGGGCCGCAACGCCAAAGCACTGTCCGGTGGACAGCGACAACGCCTGGCCCTCGCCAGGGCATGGGTTCTGCAGCCAGATCTCTGGCTGCTGGATGAGCCAACGGCCAGTCTTGATCCACACGCGAAGCGCGAAGTGGAAGAGCTTATTGCCGGATTCAGTTCAACACCGGGAAGGCGCCATCCGCCCACCCTGGTGTTTGCCAGCCACAACCTGGGTCAGGTCAAACGCCTGGCGACCCGGGTGGTGTACATGGAGCACGGCAGTATCCACGCCGACCTCCCAGTGGAAGACTTTTTCGATCACCAATGCCTGGAGGCTGTATCGGCCCAGGCACATGCTTTTGTCAAAGGAGAAGGTCTATGAAACAACAAGCCAGCAAACGCCAATGGCTCCGTGTCACCTTGTCGGCCGTGGCCGGTGCAGCACTGCTGAGTGTGGGCATGGGAGCCCAGGCAGAGCAGAACATCGTGGTGGCGTCCACCACGTCGACTCAGGCCTCTGGCCTGTACGAGCACTTGCTGCCTCAGTTCAAGAAGGCAACGGGTATCGAGGTGAAAGTGGTGGCTCTGGGAACCGGCCAGGCCATCGACACAGCCCGTCGCGGCGATGCCGACGTTCTGTTCGTGCATGACACCGTCAAGGAAGAGCAATTCGTGGCAGATGGATTTGCCGACAAGCGGTTTGACGTGATGTACAACGACTTTGTGCTGATCGGACCCAAGGCAGACCCGGCTGGCGCCAAAGGCGCAGACATTGTGGCTGGGCTGGAGAAGGTAGCGGCAGCCAATGCCGCCTTCGTCTCGCGCGGTGACAAGAGTGGCACGCATGCTGCTGAGCTTCGCTTCTGGAAACAGACCAGCACGGACGCGAACAAGGGCACAGGATACAAGGAATGCGGTTGCGGCATGGGCCAGGCGCTGAACATTGCAGCGTCGTCAGGCGGCTACGTGATGTCGGACCGGGCCACCTGGCTGAACTTCAAGAACAAGGCTGATCTTGAGATCGTGGTCGAGGGCGACAAGCGAATGTTCAACCAGTACGGTGTCATGCTGGTGAGCCCCGCCAAGTTCCCTCACATCAAGACTGCCGAGGGGCAGAAGTTCATCGACTGGGTGACCGGCAAGGAAGGCCAGGCGGCCATTGCCGACTACAAGATCGATGGTCAGCAGCTGTTCTTCCCGAACGCGACCAAGTAGTTGAGGTAGCCGCGTTTCCTGAGGCGTCCATGCCCAGGAATCGAAGACCGCCAGTACTGCAAAGTGTCTGGCGGTCGTTGCTTTTGCGGAGATAGTTCGTCAGGTGCTGGTCATCGAACCATGGCCACGCCCTTGATCTGCGCATAAACGCGGGTGCCAGCCGAGATGGCGAGGCGTTCACACGAGAGGCGACTGATGCGTGCCAGCAGTCGGCTGCCAGTCTCGCCCTGGTCGAGGCTCAGTCCGACCAGGACCTGTCCGGGGCCGTCTTCTGAAACGTCGGTCACGCGCGCGGGGAGAATGTTCAGAATGCTGGTGTGTTCCGGCTTGACCAATGACAGACTGACGTCTCTCGCGTGAATCCGGATGCGCATGCGCGTGCCCAATGCCGGCGCCTGTGTGCGTGCCTGAGGCAGCCAGAACTCACCTCCGGGGAAGGTCAGTCGGCACATGGCCATCTCGTCTCGGTGCTCGGACATCGTTCCCTCTATCACCGAGGCTGCTGCATCATCATGCGCCAGCGGCAGGTCGGTGCGGGTCAGTATGTCGGTGGTGTCTCCTTGCCCTGCGACCTTGCCTTTGTCCAGGACAACGACATGGTCTGCCAGCCGAATGGTCTCGTCCAGGGAGTGTGTGACATAGACCAGCGGGATATCGAGCGTTTCATGCAGCTGCTCCAGCCAGGGCAGCAGTTCCTTCTTTTTGGCGGCATCCAGTGCTGCCAGTGGCTCATCCATGAGCAGAATGCGCGGACTGGTGGCCAGGGCACGGGCAACCGCCACGCGCTGGCGCTCACCGCCCGAAAGGTCTGCCGGCAATGCATCAAGCAAATGGCCAATGCCAAGCATTTCGAGGCCATCGCGCCAATGGTGTCGGCGTTCGGCTTCGGGTGTACGGTTGAAGCCAAACTCGAGATTGCCGCGGACGCTCAGGTGTTCGAACAGGTTGGCATCCTGGAACACGTAGCCAATGGAACGGAGATGCGCTGGCACGAATGTTCCGGCGTCACTGTCCATCCACGCTTCATGGCCCAGCCGGACAAGGCCTCTGGCTTCAGGCTCCAGGCCGGCCATCACTCGCAGACAGGTGGTCTTTCCGCTGCCAGACGGGCCGAACAGCACCGTGCACCCTTTGGCAGGCAGTGTGAACTCGGCGCGCAATGCAAAGCGCTGTCGCGTCAGGTGCGCCTTGAATTCGATGGCTGTGGCGCCTGACCCTGATGCCTGGTTCATCCTCGACCCCTCAATTGAAGGCTGCGACGGTTGAAGGCGTGAGCCAGAAGGACGACGATGAAGGCAAATGCCAGCATCATGGCCGACAAGATGTGCGCCGTGCCGTACTCCAGTGACTCGACATGGTCGTAGATCATCACGGAGATCATTTGCGTTGCACCGGGGATATTGCCGCCGATCATCAGCACCACCCCGAACTCGCCCACCGTGTGCGCAAAGCTCATGATGGCACCGGTGATCAGCGCCGGGCGACACAATGGCAGCACAACGCTTCTGAAAGTGTCGAAAGGGGAGGCTCGCAAGGTGGCGGCGGCTTCAAGAGGTCTCTCCCCCAGGCTGATCATGGCTGCGTGAACAGGCTGAACCATGAATGGCAGTGAGTAGATGACAGATCCGACCACCAGGCCCGCAAACGTGAACGGCAGTGTGCCGATGCCCAGGGACTGGGTGAACTGCCCGACAGGGCCATTGGGCCCCATGAGCACGAGCAGATAGAAGCCCAGCACCGAGGGTGGCAAAACCAGGGGCAGCGCCACCAGGGCGGCCAGCGGGCGGCTGATCCATGTGCGGGTGCGCGCCAGCCACCATGCCAGCGGGACACCTGCGACCAGCAAAACGATGGTTGTGAGTGTCGCAACTTGGAGTGTGAGCCAGATGGCTTGCCAGGCGCTGTCGGGAAGCATTTTCGGTCGCTTGCAGATTGACGCTTCAGCGGTAGCCGAAGGTGGCCAGCTTTTCCCTGGTGGATGCTTGGCCCAGCAGTTTCATGAAGGCCAGGGCAGCGGGATTGGCTTGGCCGTGTTTGAGCAAGACGGCGTCCTGCCTGATGGGGTCATGCAGCCTGGCGGGCACAGGCCAGAGACTGCCGGTTTGGGCGTATGGGCCGGAGATGACCTGTGACAGTGCCACAAACCCGGCTTCGGCGTTTCCACTGGCCACCATGGAAAACGTCTGGCCGATGCTGTTGCCCCGCACCAGCTTCCCGTCGAGCTTCTGACCGAGTCCCATGGCCTGTAGGGTCTGCTCGGCCGCAAGACCGTAGGGGGCGAGTTTGGCATTGGCCAACGCGACCTTGCGCACACCGGCGTCGAGCAGCCCTTTTCCATTGACGAGGTTCAGCCCGGGTGCGCTCGACCACAAAGCCAGTTGGCCTTCTGCGTAGGTGAACTGTGTGCCAGCCACACTGTGGCCCGTTTCGGCCAGCGCGGATGGGCGATCCTGGTCGGCTGAAAGAAACACGTCAAATGGCGCGCCATTGACGATCTGGGCATAGAGACTGCCACTGGGCCCGACGGCGATGCGCAGTTCATGGCCGGTACTCGCCCGGAGCTCGCTGGCCAGTACTTCCATGGGCTCGGCGAAGTTGGCTGCTACGGCCACATGAGCCACTTCTGCCTGGACGCTTTCCGCGAACAAAAGGCCGATAGCACCGATCAGGCCAAGGGTGCTTCGGGCAAGTCGTGGAAAGAAGGACTGGAATGATCTGGTCAAAGTGGCTGAGGCCATGGAACAGGCGGTAGCTCAGTATATCCAGCGGCAAGAACGGCCCTTCCCGGTGGGACAGGGGATATGGCTGGGATGGCGAGTCGCGAATGAATATGAATGTACTTGCCGAACATCATATGCAAGATTGTTCCGTGACAGGCTATGCAAGGAATTGCCGTTCCGCATTTGAGCAAGCCGGGCAATCTTGCTGCAGTTTGGATCACCCATTGGGGCGAGATGGGTGCCGATGGGCCTCGCAAACGCTGAATCGGGCCTGTTTGCTGGTTGGCATGGAAGTTGAGCTATGAGAGTGAGCCCTCAAACGGCTTTGTTCAAAAACCACTCAATTTTCAGAGGAAGACATCCATGCTTTACGCAGCTCCTGGCGAACAAGGCGCCAAAGTTTCATACAAAAAACAATACGACAACTTCATCGGCGGCAAGTGGGTAGCCCCGGTCAAGGGCGAGTACTTCGACGTCATTACCCCGACCTCTGGCAAGGTCTACACCAAGGCCGCCCGTTCGACGGCAGAAGACGTTGAGCTCGCACTGGATGCAGCGCACGCAGCGGCAGACGCTTGGGGCAAGACCGACGTGACGACCCGCAGCAACCTGCTGCTCAAGATCGCCGATCGCCTGGAAGCCAACCTGGAGCTGCTGGCTTATGCCGAGACCATCGACAATGGCAAGCCGATCCGCGAAACCCTGAACGCAGACATCCCGCTGGCGATCGATCACTTCCGCTACTTCGCGGGTGCTCTGCGCGCGCAAGAAGGTGGCATCAGCGAGATCGACGAAAACACCGTGGCGTACCACATCCATGAGCCGCTGGGCGTCGTGGGCCAGATCATTCCATGGAACTTCCCGATTCTGATGGCCGCATGGAAGATTCCACCAGCACTGGGCGCCGGCAACTGTATCGTGCTCAAGCCTGCGGAATCCACCCCCATCAGTTTGCTGATCCTGATCGAACTGATCGCCGATCTGCTGCCCCCAGGCGTGCTGAACGTGGTCAACGGTTTCGGCCGTGAAGCCGGGATGCCATTGGCCAACAGCAAGCGCATTGCCAAGATCGCATTCACCGGCTCGACCTCCACCGGTCGCGTGATCGCCCAGGCCGCCGCCAACAACCTGATCCCTGCCACGCTGGAGCTGGGTGGCAAGTCCCCCAACATCTTCTTTGCCGACGTGATGGACAAGGATGATGCCTTCCTGGACAAGGCCATCGAAGGCATGGTGCTGTTCGCGTTCAACCAGGGTGAAGTCTGCACTTGCCCATCCCGTGCCCTGATCCATGAATCCATCTACGACAAGTTCATGGAGCGCGTGCTCAAACGTGTGGCCGCTATCAAGCAAGGCAATCCGCTGGACACCGACACCATGATGGGTGCTCAGGCTTCCAAAGAGCAGCTGACCAAGATCCTGTCGTACCTGGACCTGGGCAAGCAAGAGGGCGCAGAAGTTCTGTGCGGTGGTGCACAAGCTTCGCTGGGTGGCGACCTGGACGGTGGCTACTATGTTCAGCCGACGCTGTTCAAAGGCCACAACAAGATGCGCATCTTCCAGGAAGAGATCTTTGGCCCAGTGTTGGCCGTGACCACTTTCAAAGATGAAGCCGAAGCACTGGCCATTGCCAATGACACGCTGTACGGCCTGGGTGCTGGTGTGTGGAGCCGCAACGGTAACGTGGCTTATCGCATGGGCCGGGCCATCAAGGCCGGCCGCGTGTGGACGAACTGCTACCACGCTTATCCCGCACACGCCGCCTTCGGTGGCTACAAGGAGTCGGGTATCGGCCGTGAGAACCACAAGGACATGCTGGGCCACTACCAGCAGACGAAGAACCTGCTGGTTTCTTACTCGGAAAACAAGCTGGGATTTTTCTAATCCTCTTTGATCACCCCCGCGCCGCGCCTGCGGCGCGTCACCCCCTCAAGGGGGCAACGCGTTGCGGCCTGGCAAAGCCAGATCCGCCGCGTTCTGGGGTTGAGTCAGTCTGCGCCGGAATGGAATCTTCTGCTCCGGTGCTTTTCTATTTAACTTGGAGGCCGGTATGGTTGAGAAGGTGGTGGCCACGCAGGCGGCGTTGGACCTGATCGAAACGCTCAAGACCAAGCATGGCGACAAGCTGATGTTTCACCAGTCGGGTGGTTGCTGCGACAACAGTGCTGCGAACTGCTATCTGGAGGGCGAACTGACCATCGGCCAAGGCGACGTTTACCTTGGCGATATTGGCGGCTTTCCGTTTTACATTGGCGCGGCGCAGTACGAATACTGGAAGCACACGCAGCTGATCATCGACGTCATCGAGGGAACGGGTGGCACCTTCTCGCTGGAGGGGCCGGAGGGCAAGGCTTTCCACACACGATCGCGCTTGTTCACCGACGAAGAGTATGCAGAGATTTCGAGTCGACCACCGCATCTTGGCCCGCGTGACGCCTGACTCAGCGCCGGTGCCTGAGCCAGAGTCAGAACCAGAGTCAAAGCGCCCCTTTTTCCGGCTCCAGCTGGCGCAAGACTTCTTCCTGAAAGTCGTCACTTTCAGCCGCACCCATGAATGAGTCGATGCTGCCGTCGAAGCGCACTGTTCCCTTGTGCAGCAGCAGCAGTCGGTCCGCCTCGTGTACTTCTTCAATAAGGTGGGTTGCCCATAACACGGCCATACCCTGGGCGTTGCACAGGTCACGGACGGTTTTGAGCAGTTGCTGGCGGGAAGAGGGATCAAGACCGACGGTGGCCTCGTCCATGAGGAGAACGCGCGGCTGGTGCAGCAAAGCTCGCACCAGTTCCACTTTGCGGCGCGTGCCGCCTGACAGACCGCGCACCGTGCTGTCGCGATGTTCTGCCATGCCCAGGCTTGCCAGCTGTTGGTCGATTCGCTCGCTCGCGACGCTGCGTGGCAGTCCATGCAGATCGGTGTGGAAAAGCAAATTGGCCAGGACTGAGCGGTTGAGGTCCAGCGCACTTTGCTGGAACACCACGCCCAGCTGTGCGAGCGCCCGTGATGGATGCTGCTGCATGTCGTGGCCGGCAATTTCAATGCTGCCCTGATCGGGCGTGAACAAGCCGGTCAGCAGCTGCAGCAGGGTCGATTTGCCTGCTCCGTTGGGCCCGAGCAGTGCCACCATCTCGCCCGCGCGCAGGGTCAGGCTGACGCCTTTGAGTGCGGGTCTGGAACCATAGGACTTTTGCAGACTTTGTACCTGCAGAACAATGGGCGAGTCAGGCATGTGAGGCCAGTTTTTTGTGTATGTATGGCTGTCTTTGAGGAGGGGGCCGTCATTTGCCCTCGGCCAGCAACCCGAGGCGCTTGAGAAGGCGCTTTTCACGGTCCATCTGGTCGCGAATGGCCGCACGGTAGTCGGCTGCGTTCAGGTAATTCACCGATTGGTCGTAGCGCGCCAGCGCCTCGATGTGTCGCTTGCTCTGAACGGCCGTCCGGAATGCGTCGTGCAGCTTCTCGATGACCGCTGGAGGCGTTCCGGCGGGAGCGCCGAGGCCCCACGGAGAGGTGTACACAGCCTTGGGGTACCCCAGTTCCTTGACGGTGGGAACGTCTTTCCAGCGTTCAATTCGCGTATCCGTGAACACGGCCAGCAGTCGCATCTTGCCCTGGTCAACCCAGGGAGCGAATCCGTTGGAATTCACGCCCGCCATGATCTGAGCGCTGGCGATGGCGAGCATCTGGTCCGAGGTTCCTTTGTAGGGGACATGGACAAAGTCCACCTCATTGGCATGGAGTATTTCTTCCATCGCCAGGTGAGCCGTGGTTCCGACACCGGTGGACCCGAGGATGAGCTCGCCGGGATGAGCCTTGGCCCAGGCAATCATGTCCGGCAAGGATTGCCACTGACTGCTGGCGGGCACGAGAATGCCAAAGGTCACGCCGGAAATCTGGATGATGGGCTCGATGTCGGTGAGTGGGTCCCATGGCACGTCTTTCATCAACCAGCGCCGCATGACAGTGGCAGGAATCTGACCAATGGTGTAGCCGTCGGGCTTGGCAGACTTGAGTTCGGATGCCACCAGGGTGCCAGCTACGCCAGGCTTGTTGACCACGACGACCGGCTGGCCCAGTGTCGGCTCCACTTCTTCGGCCAGGATGCGCAGCGTGAGGTCGGTGGCGCCACCGGCCGGCCAGGGGACAATGAGCTCGATCGGGCGCGTCGGCCAGGGGCGAGTCTCGGCCAGTGCGTTCACGAATGGAACACTGCCCATTGTTGCAACAGCACTGGCGGTGGCACAACGAAGCCAGTCGCGCCGCCTGATTCCTAGGGTTTTCCCTCGTTCAAAGTCCGCTGGGCTCACAGGTGTTTGGCCTTTCATTTCTGTCTCCGTGCCATGATAGCCATGGTCTTGTCTCATGTCAGTGCTGGCGCTGCGGGTCAGCCTGCGACATGAAGCAACATCTGTTCCTGTATGGCTGGCATTGTTCTTGCCAATTTGAGCGGTCTGCTGCGCAGAGTGTTCGGGTGCAGCGGCTTTTACAACTCTAACGACCAGAAGGAGACGGCTCAATATGTCAGAAACGTCAAACCCATTCTTTACCCGTGGACTCAAACCCTTTGCCAGGACACTGGCGATGGCGCTGGGCGTGGCAGCCTTTTCCCAGGCAGCCATGGCCGAGGGCAGGGTGTACGTGTCCAGCGAGAAAGACAACAAGGTCTACGTGTTTGACGTGGCCGGAGAGCGCGTCGGAGCAATCGATGTGTGCAAGCGGCCCCGCCACATGATGCTCAGCAAGAGTGGCAGCGAGCTGTACGTTTGTTGTGGTGACAGCAATGCGCTGGGCGTGGTCGATCTGGCCAAGGGCAAGCTCGCGCGGACGGTGGAGCTGGGTGACAGCCCGGAGATCTTCGACCTCAGCCCTGACGGCAAGACCGCCTATGTGTCGATCGAAGAAGAAAACGTCATGGGCGCTTATGACATCGCCTCGGGTGAAGACCTGTTCGAGATCAAGACAGGCGGCGAGCCAGAAGGCGTGCTGCTGACCCCGGACGGCAAAACGGCTTACGTCACGTCCGAAGTGGCCAACCTCATCCACGTGATCGACGTGGAGGCCAAGAAGGTGGTCAAGAACGTCAAGGTTGGCAAGCGTCCTCGGCGATTTGTGTTGGCAGCTGGCGGTGCCGAGCTGTGGGTGACGAACGAGCTGGATGGCACCGTGAGCGTTGTGGACACCAAAGACTACAAGGAGCTCAAGCGCATCAAGTTTGAAGTCAAGGGCATGCGCCAGACCGACATCACGCCGGTGGGCATGACGATCAGCCCCGATGGCAAGACCATGTGGGTGGGACTGGGACGTGCCAACCATGTCGCCGAGATTGATGTGGCGACGCGCGAAGTCCGTCGCCAGATTCTGGTGGGCAAACGTGCGTGGGGCCTGGCACAGCACCCTGATGGCAAGACGCTGTATGTGACCAATGGCTTGTCCGACGACATGACGCTGATTGACACGGCCACAGGCAAGTCTGTCAAAACCGTCGGCGCTGGCCGTGTGCCGCATTCCATCGTGATCAAGCCCTGAGGAGGTACCGCTTGACTTCGACAGTGATGACGGCAGTGCGGCGCCAGATCTTGCGCGTGGTCGCATGGGCACTGCTTGCTGCACCGGCCTCGGTGCCGGTGTGGGCGCAGCAAGGGTCCGTGGAGAAGGTGACGCTCGCTGTCATTTCTGTCGAGGGGGATCCGCGCTACGAGGCGCGTCGTACAGAGAGGGCCTACCCGGGGCATCCGGTCAGCAGGGCGGTGGAGGGTGCGAGACTAGGTGTTGAAGATTCCGCGTTCGAGCTGGACGTGGAAGGCAAGGCGCTCGAAGTTCGCGACGTGGTACTGGCACGCCCTTCGCATTTGCCGCGTACTCTGGCAGCGCTGAGGAAGGAGGGGGTGCATCACATCATTGCCGACTTGCCCAGCTACATGATGCAAGACCTGGTCAAGCGAGCACCTGTGATGCTCGATGGTGCGATCGTCTTCAACACTGGTCTGGCAGACGACGTGCTCCGCGGGGGAGCCTGCGCCCCACACCTTCTGCATACCTATCCCAGTCAAGCCATGCTGTACGACGGCCTGGCCCAGTACCTGTCGTCCAAATCCTGGCGCAATGCGCTTGTGCTCAATGGCAGCAAGCCGGCGGACGCCGCGCTGGCCAGCGCATTTGAGCGGTCGGCCAAACGCTATGGCATCAAGGTCGTGCAAGAGAAGCCGTTCAAGCTGTCCGGAGACCCGCGCGAAAGGGACCTGGGCAATGTCCGTTTGCTGACCAGTGAGCGCACGCACGAGGTGGTGGCGGTCATGGACGCCGACGGTGAATTTGCCCGTACTGTTCCGTACGCCACCCAAATGCCACGTCCCGTGGTCGGTGCCAATGGTCTGGTGCCGTTGGCCTGGCACCCGCAGTGGGAGCGATTCGGCGGGCCTCAGTTGTCCAGGCGCTTCCTGCGGCAGACAGGGCAGCTGATGCGAGGGCAGGACTGGGCATCATGGATGGCCGCACGGGCCATGGCCACGGTGCTGGTGG
The DNA here is from genome assembly GCF_040372165.1 of Hydrogenophaga sp. 5NK40-0174. Lineage (NCBI taxonomy): Bacteria > Pseudomonadati > Pseudomonadota > Betaproteobacteria > Burkholderiales > Comamonadaceae > Hydrogenophaga > Hydrogenophaga sp. 5NK40-0174. Next base: position 402,320 of record NZ_BAABWG010000001.1, read on the forward strand.
AACATCCCAAGGCCAATGTTCAGGAGCAGCTTCAGGCCTTGCGCAGCGGTGCAGTTCGCCTGGATGGATTCAAGGGCAAGGCGCTGAGCTTTCGTTCCTGGAACGGTCAGCTGCGCCAACCCGTGTTCCTCACGCATGTCGATGGCGTAGTGGCTGCAGCGCCCATTGATGGCGTGCTCCATCCCAAGGAGGTCATGGACACGCTGGGCCTGGACGAGCAGGAGAACGCATGCAAGACGCCATGAGCGCGCCTGCGGCAGGCTTTCTGGCGCACGTGCTGCGAGCACTTCGCGCCGTCGTTGGACGGGAGCTGTCGCGCTTTCTTCGCCAGCCGTCCCGGCTCGGATCGGCACTGGTGCGACCGCTGTTGTGGTTTGTGGTGTTTTCGGCTGGGTTTCACAACGTATTCGGGGTGGCTATCGTGCCCCCGTACGAGACCTACATCGAATACAAGGTTTACATGGTGCCCGGTCTCTTGGGCATGATCGCGCTGTTCAACGGCATGCAAAGCTCCCTGTCCATGGTGTACGACCGGGAGATGGGGGTCATGCGCTTGCTGCTGACGGCGCCCTTGCCCCGGGGGTGGCTGCTCGCTTTCAAACTGTTGGCGGGAACCTGTCTGTCCGTCTTGCAGATGGTTGTTTTTCTTCTGATATCGCTCGCCTTCGGCATTGAGATCGCCTGGCGGCACCTGCCGGGTTTGCTCGTGGCCATGGCCAGCGCAGCGACCTTGCTCGCTTCGCTCGGCCTGGTGCTGTCTGTGTATGTCAAACAGCTGGAGAACTTTGCCGGCACGATGAACTTCGTGATCTTCCCGATGTTCTTCATCAGCCCGGCCCTGTACCCTTTGTGGAAATTGCAAGAGTCCGGGGCGTGGTGGCTATACAAGCTTGCGCAGTTCAACCCCTTCACACACGCAGTCGAGGCGATTCGCTTTGCGATGTATGGGCAGTTCAACGGACTGGCCTGGGCAGTCGTGCTGGGCTGCACACTGGTGTTTTTTGTGCTGGCGCTGTGGGGTTATGACCCTCAGCGCGGCTGGATTCGACAAAGGCCTGGTGGCTGAGGCTGCGCGACCCGTGTTCGCAGCACGCATTGCCCTGCCAGCGCCCTGACAACAGGAGACAAACGGATGGGCATTGGCGTCAATCGCCGCACAGGGCTTGCGCTGCTTGGCGCGACAGCGCTGTTACCAGCGGCGGCAGTGCAAGACCTGACCGACGGTGACCCACTGGGTTCCATGCAGTGGCCGACCTTGCACAAAGAGTTCATCGGCGATGCCGCCTGGTCTTTCTCCGAGCAGGTGCAGGTGCGAGGCCCCAACTTTGCCGACGACGCGATGAATGTTCCCCTGATGGTGGACGCGCGCCAGGTTGTCGCTTCAGGTCAGGTCATCAAGCGAATACGGGTGGTGGTTGACCGCAATCCTGTTCGGCACGTGCTGGATTTTGAACCATTGAAATCCCTGCCTGTCATTGCCTTTCGCATTCGCATGGAACAGGCTTCCCCGGTCCGTGCCCTGGTCGAACTCGGCAGTGGCCAGTGGCTGGTGGGCAGCACATGGGTGGAGGCCGCTGGAGGCGGCTGTACCGTACCGGGCTTGACGCGGGCCGATGGCTCGTGGAGCCGGACGCTGGGGCAGGTACAAGCGCGGTTCTTCAGCAATGTGCTGGAGGGCAGCCGACGGCTTCGCTTGAGGGTGATGCACCCGATGGACACCGGACTGGTGGCGGGTACGCCAGCGTTCTATATTGAAGACCTGACACTCAAGGATGCAGCAGGCCAGGCTTGGTGGCACTTGTCGCTTCACGAGCCGGTGTCTGAGAACCCGCTGTTGACGCTTGAGATGCCCAGTAGCGCACCTCGCCAGTTTCACCTCAGTGGGCGCGACAACGGTGGCAATCTGATCGAGGCGGAGGTGGGCGTATGAGGCGGAGGAACCCATTCAGGCATGTGGCAGCAGGTGCGGCGCTGGCCTTGCTTTTCGGTGCCAATGCGCTGGCCACCAGCCTATCGCCGGCGAACCCGCAAGTGAACCGGGAGACGCTCGATTACGGGCTGAAGCCGCGCCAGATCGCACAGGACACATGGGTGATCGAAGGCGCCGTCGAAGACTTCACGCCCGACAACGGCTGCAACATCATCAACACAGGATTCATCGCGACCAACGAGGGCGTCATCGTCATCAACACTGGTCCGTCGAGACTCTACGGTGAGCAGCAGCGCAAAGCCATTGAAAAAGTCTCGGGCGGCGCTCCCATTCTGCACGTCCTCAATCTCAATTTGCACCCGGACTATTTCTTCGGCAACCAGGCCTGGAAAAACAGGGAGGTGGAGGCACTGCCGGGAACGATCGCCGGCCAGACAGCAGAGGGTGAAGCCTACGCAGACAACCTCTATCGCATGTGTGGTGACTGGATGAAAGGCACTGAGTCCACGCCTGCATCCCATGCCTTGCAAGCTGGCGAGGTCAGGCTGGGCGGCCATGACATCAAGCTGGTCCGACTGGAAGGGCACACCGCTGATGACCTGGTGCTGCTCGATGAAACCACGGGGGTGCTCTTCGCCGGTGGCCTCGTGTTCATGGACCGCGTGCCTACGACGCCGCATGCCAGATTTGATGCCTGGCAGCGCAGTCTTGCAACCATGGGTAACTGGGTCGATGAATCTAGGGTCAAAACGGTTGTGCCAAGCCACGGACCGGTGCATGCTGGCGCCAAAGGTATTGAGCAAACCAGCGCATGGCTTTCATGGATCACGAAGACGATGCGGGATAGCGCGGCATCAGGGTTTGACCTGAGTGAATTGCTGCATCAGCCTGTACCGACGCGATTTGAATCGTGGGCGGCACAGCCCGCAGAGTTGCACAGGAGCCTGACTCAGTGGTATCCCCAATTCGAGAAGGCTGCGCTGGTGCCGAATCAATAAGACGAGACTGATGAAGTGCGCACGCATCACGTCTCTTTGTGTCACCTGTGAAGCAGGTTTTTGTTGCGTCAATATTGAACAGTGTCACAGGAGGTACAGCGATTCCACACATTTTGTTGCCTCTCTGGCGCTGAGATTCGGTCGACAGGGAGGGTTTCTCTCTAGGTCAGAACGGCCAAATTGGCTGGCACAGAATTTGCCCCTTCCTTGGGGTGCAAATGGTCGGTGGTACACCACCGCTTCTCACAAACAGATGGCGCGCCGAAGGCCGCCTTCATAGCTTTTAACCTCACGAACAAGCAGGAGACAACACTGTGAAACGTACTCTTTTGAGTCTTTTGGTCATGGCCGCCGCAGCGCAGGCAAGCGCCCAGGTCACCGACGCCATGATTGCCAAAGACGCCAGCACGCCGGAAGACGTCCTCACCTGGGGCATGGGCACTGAAGGTCAGCGCCACTCCGATCTGAACGACGTCAACTCTGGCACCATCAACAAGCTGGTTCCCGTGTGGTCCATGTCTTTCGGTGGCGAGAAGCAGCGTGGCCAGGAAAGCCAGCCGCTGATTCACAACGGCAAGATGTTTGTCACCGCGTCCTACTCGCGCATCTTCGCGCTGGATGCCAAGACCGGCAAGAAGCTGTGGAAATATGAGCACCGTCTGCCAGAAGGCATCATGCCTTGCTGCGACGTGATCAACCGCGGTGCAGCCCTGTATGACAACCTGGTCATCTTCGGCACACTCGATGCCAAACTGGTTGCTCTCGACCAGGAAACCGGCAAGGTCGTGTGGCGCAAGACCATCGACGAGTACAGCGCAGGCTATAGCTACACCGCTGCTCCCCTGATCGCTGACGGCCTGCTGCTGACCGGTGTGTCCGGCGGTGAGTTCGGCGTGATCGGTCGCGTGGAAGCCCGCGATCCCAAGACCGGTGAAATGGTCTGGACACGTCCAGTGGTCGAAGGCCACATGGGCTTCAAGGATGGCAAGGAAAACGGTATCACCGGCAAGACCAACGCCACCTGGCCAGGCGAGACCTGGAAGACCGGCGGCGCTGCGACCTGGCTCGGCGGCTCCTATGACGCCAAGACCGGTCTGGCCTACTTCGGCACCGGCAACCCTGGTCCATGGAACAGCCATGTTCGCAAGGGCGACAACCTGTACTCTGCCTCTACCGTCGCCATCGACGTCAAGACCGGCAAGATCAAGTGGCACTACCAGACCACACCAAACGACGGCTGGGACTACGACGGTGTGAACGAGTTCATCACCTTCGACATGGATGGCAAGCGCATGGGCGCCAAGGCTGACCGTAACGGCTTCTTCTACGTGATCGACGCCAACAACGGCAAGCTGCAAAACGCTTTCCCGTTTGTCAAGAAGATCACCTGGGCCACCGGCGTCGACCTCAAGACTGGCCGTCCGAACTTTGTTGACGACAACCGTCCTGGCGACCCGACTTCCACCGGCGACGGCAAGAAGGGCAAGGCTGTGTTCTCTGCACCAGGCTTCCTGGGTGGCAAGAACCAGATGCCAATGGCATACAGCCCGAAGACTGGCCTGTTCTATGTGCCGACCAACGAGTGGGGCATGGAGATCTGGAACGAGCCCATCACCTACAAGAAAGGCGCTGCCTACCTGGGTGCTGGCTTCACCATCAAGCCATTGTTCGAAGACCACATCGGCTCTCTGCGCGCTATCGACCCCAAGACCGGCAAGGTGGCATGGGAAGTCAAGAACGAGGCTCCTCTGTGGGGCGGCGTGATGACCGCTGGCGATCTGGTGTTCTGGGGCACGCCTGAGGGTTACCTCAAGGCCGCTGATGCCAAGTCCGGCAAGGTCGTCTGGGAATTCCAGACCGGCTCCGGTGTGGTGGCACCTCCAGTGACCTGGAAGCAAGACGGTGAGCAGTACATCTCGGTCGTTTCCGGCTGGGGCGGTGCTGTGCCACTGTGGGGTGGTGAAGTGGCCAAGAAGGTCAACTTCCTGGAGCAGGGCGGTTCCGTCTGGACCTTCAAGCTCATGAAGTAAGCCCGGTTTGAGGTGCGCGCTGCCAGACGCGGCGCGCTCTCAGCCTTGCGAGGGCGGGGGCTGATCGGCGCACACAGCGCCCTGAGGCCGCCGCCTTTCTTTGTGCCCTTTGTTGGGGGCGCAGACTGCTCTGTTGTTCTAACTCTGTTGACTGAATATTGATCATGCGTACTGCTCTGACCACCGCCATCCTGTCTGTTGCCGCCTCGATGGCTCTTTCCTCCAACGCTTTTGCCGTCGATGAGGCCGCCGCCATGGATCTGGCCAAAGCCAGCGGCTGCATGTCCTGCCACGCCAAGGACAAAAAGGTGGTAGGCCCGGCCTTTGTCAGCATTGCCGAGAAATATGCTGGTGAAGACGGCGCCGCTGCTTCGCTCGCGCAATCGGTGCGCAATGGCTCCAAGGGCAAGTGGGGTCGCATCCCGATGCCATCACACTCCAACCTGAAGCAGGAAGACCTCGACACCATCCTGACCTGGGTGCTGAGCCTGAAGAAATGATCAATCGCGTTTGATTGTCTGAGCGCCTGGCCAGCAAGCTGGTGGCCAGATGCAATTGAGCCGGCCGAAGCGCCGGCTTTTTTTTCGACGCCTGGTCTCAGGGGTCGATCAGTTCGGCCGTGAGTACGCCTCCGGTGAAGAAGCCTTGTGGCACGGTTTCCTTTCGGATGAGCTTGACCAGCCCCTTGCCCTTGCAATACCACTCGGTCGCGAGCAGGGGTACGTCGGTGAAGCCCTGCACCGGGTCGACATATATGTTGACCTTGGCCACGCCCTCGACGCGCAGGCACGGTTTGAACGTACCCGCCTCGGTCCTCACCTCTTCGTCCACGGCATCGATGCGCCAGTTCATGAGGACCTGGTGTGTGTATTTGAGCTCGCGCGGGTGTTCGTTCCGACGTCGAATGAGGTAAGGCACTGTGGGCGTGGTCCATTCGGTGCCAACGGTATACGGAGCCTTGAGAACCCAGCGAGGCTCATTGTCGGGTGTGGGCTCACGGTCGATGTCTGTGCGCAGGGCAACGCGCCGTATACCTTCTTCGTCCGTCTTGATGTAGTAGTTGGCGCCCGCCGAGTGGTGCCTGACCATCACCTTGTCGTCGCCATAGGTCACCGGGCCATGAACCTCCATGTGCCAGGTCTCGAACGCAGTCGGCTCGTCTCCCTCGTACAGCGCGCCATAGGTTTGCTCATCCCCGTCCTGCAGGGGAAACCACTCGCTGGACGCGCCGTGCTTCTGGCATCCCGCGACCACCATCAAGGCAGCACACGCGACGCCCATCCGAGAGAATCGGTTTGGAGTGCCATGGAAGAACTGCCGGGGCATGGTGCTCATGCTCATTTTCCTGGCAGCTGTGCGCGGGGAAGGTCGCTCAGCTTGATCTGCAACTGGTCGTTGCCAGAGGGCCTGAGCCAGGCGAAACCTGAGGGGCCGCGCTTGGGCTCGGTCGATCCCATCTGTGTGTTGCCATCCCGAGCCTTCTTGATGCCGTCGCCCAGAATTTCATGCAGGTCCTTGGCGTAGGGGAGCTTGTAGCTGCGGGGCATGTCGAGCGGCTCGTTGTCTTTCATCGGGTTGAGCCAGATGTAGATGGCGCCCTCGTGATGGCGCGCCGGAGCGGGTTCGTCGAACACGGCTGCGAGCAAGACGAAGCGTTCCGGTAGCTTGTCCTCGGTGGGCCAGCCTGAGATGCCGAGCAGCGCCTGGTGGCTGAACACATAAAAGCCACTGACGAGGACCACCATGGCAGACTTGACCCACCAGGCCCATCGGGTGGCCAGGCACAGGCATAACACCAGAAAGCCCAGCATGGTGTACGCGATGATGAGCATCAACAATTGGTTGGGGACGGAAGGGATCATGGCGTGGGGGGCCTTGTTTACAGACCTGAACGTTGCACGATGGTTTTGGGGCGGGTGTTCACGTCGAGAACCCGTCCGCTGGCGTCGATGGAGAAGCGAACCAGCGTTCTTTCATCGCCCTTGCGGGGAATTTGCTGGGTGCCGGTGTAAATGATCTCGGCGCGAGGATTGACCTTGACGACGGCCACCGATACATCGACCGGCCTCTTGTCGTTGCTTTCGTAGTAGTGCGCGTTGACGACATACTCACCCGGCGCCATGCCGCGCAAGGTCACGATTTCCTGCCGGATCGGGTTGACGATCTCGCGGCCGTCGACGATCACCGTATTGTTTTTTGAGCCCCGGTCATCCCGGTCGAGATGAAGCATGCCGGCATCCCGGTTGCGAAACCACAGCGTCTCACCGGTTGGCTCCAGCACCCACGCATCTATGTCGTTGGGGTTGTTGTCGGGCCATGACACTGTCACGATGAACTCGGCCTTGGCTGGCACATCGCCGGCCTTGCTGCGCTGCGGGTTGAACGCCAGCAGCGCGACGACAAAGCAGAACACGAACGCGATCAACATGTTGAACAACATGTCGTAGAACGGGTCGGTCTCTGTGTCTCGCGCTCGACGTCCGATGGCCATCACTGCGCTCCTGGTGCGGCACTCGTATCTTGCATTTCTGCCGCACGCCATTGCTGTTCGGCGGTCAAGGTATCGGTCATGATGGCGTCTGCGAACCGGTCAAGCCGCATCAGTTGAAGGCCCAGGAGAATGTTGCCGGTCAGGCCTGTCACTGTGGTGAGCAGTGCGATGCCCAGGCCGCCCGTCAGGTTCTTGAGCAGCTCGGTCGACTGCGAAGGGTCGAAGCTCTCCATCTGCCCGAGCTGTAAGGCCAGAATTGAAAATCCGATGACTTTGCCCAGCAAGCCCAGCTTGAGCTGAATGCCATTGATCCACCATGCCATTTCGTGCGGACCATGCGTGCGCTCGCCCAGGACCTGAACATGGATGGATCGGTCGCACCCTGGCTGCGAGCAGGCAACCAGATACTCGTCGGTCCATGTTGGCGGGACACTGACTGCGAGCGAACTCATCTGTGCCAGACCTTGTAGCCGGCGGTCCAGCTCGATGCGTTGCGTGCCCAGAATCCATGCACGGCGACCAGTCCAGATGGAGGCCAGAACGAACATCACCACAATCGCCGCGGTGATACCGGTGGGGTCGGCGCTGATCAGGCGATGCCATGCGCCCGCCTGCCACATCAGGTATGCGGCCATCACCAGCACACCACTGAATGCCAGCCACAGAAGGAACAAGCCATAGGCATGTTGCTCGAGGGCAAGCTCATGGCGAACACCGGGCAGTCGCCTGACAAGACTGGCACCGATCATTTCACGATGCTGCGAGGACGGCTTTCCCGGGGTGCTCGCCGTCTGACTCATGTCTGCTCCGGATGCAAGGCGCGCGATTCGGCGTCGCTGCGGAAGATGATGGGAACGTGCCGCTGGGTCGGAGCCTGCCTGACCATTTGAACCACTTTTTCGTGGTGTGGCGACTTGCTGCAGACCGGGTCGGTTTCGGTGGCATCGCCAGTGATCATGAAAGCCTGGCAACGGCAGCCGCCAAAATCCTTCTTGCGATCGTCGCAGGTACGGCAGCGCGGCTTCATCCACTCCTCACCACGGTAGGCGTTGAACGCCTGGCTCCGATTCCAGATGTCGGCCACCGGCGTGCTCCTGACGTTGGGCAAGTCAAGACCGGGAAGGTCGCGGGCATTGTGGCAGGGCATCGCGACACCGTCGGGTGCAATGGACAGAAACACGGCGCCCCAGCCGTTCATGCAGGCTTTGGGCCGGTCCTCGAAATAGTCAGGCACGACGAAGAGCAGCCTGCATTTGTTGTTCAGCTTTTCGCGGTAGCGGTTGACCACTGCTTCGGCTTCTTCGAGTTGCTCGCGGGTCGGCATCAGATGAGCCTGGTTGACCCACGCCCACCCGTAGTATTGCGTGTTGGCCAGTTCAAGGTACTCGGCTTCCAGCGCCACGGCCATCTCGATGATCTTGTCCACGTGGGGCAGGTTGTGGCGGTGGAGCACGCAATTCATGACCATAGGCCAATCGTGTTCCTTGATCAGCTTGGCAACGCGTTGTTTGAGTTCGAACGTCTTGGTGTGGCTGAGGAAGTCGTTGAGCTCCTTTGTGGAGTCCTGAAACGACAGCTGAATGTGGTCAAGCCCAGCGTCCTTGAGCTTTCGCGCGCGAGCGGGGTTGAGGCCAACACCCGAGGTGATCAGGTTGGTGTAGAAGCCCATGGCGTGGGCTTCCTGCACCAGTTCTTCCAGGTCGCCGCGCAGCATCGGCTCGCCGCCGGAAAAACCCAGTTGAGCCGCGCCCATGGCTCGCGCCTGCTTCATCACATCTACCCACTCCGCTGTGGTCAGTTCACTCTGGATGCGCGCATGTTGCGTCGGGTTGTAGCAGAACACGCAATGCAGCGGGCATTTGTATGTCAGCTCTGCCAGCAGCCACAGCGGCGGGCCTGCTGCGATAGGGGTGTCGGTCATTTGTGCCATGACGATCTCTTGTTCGTCTTGCCAGTCAGGTCTTCGGGTGCGGGTCAGCTTGCCCGCCTACCCCGTGATCCATCCGCGGCGCATGCCTTCCTCCAGAAGGGCTCGCACCTGCGGCTCGATACCTTGGGCATTGAAAGCTGTCTCCAGTTCAGTGACGATGCCGCCGATGCTGCGCTCACCGTCGCAGCGCTTGAGAATCTCTGCTGCGCTGTCGTTGAGCTGCACCATGCCTTCGGGATACAACAGCACCCACCGCGTCTGGGCAGGCTCGTACTGCAATCGGAAGGTCTTGCTCAGCTTTGGCTTTGCCGGCAGGGTAGGGCTGTCATCACTCATGGGTGCAGGCCTTCTCAATGGCATCCAGCATGGACCAGAGAATGTCCAGCTTGAACTGCAGGATGTCCAGGGCGCGGTACTGGGCCGCACGCGTCTGGAAGTGGTCCAGCGTGACACGCAGCCCGTGCTCCACGTCTCGCGTGGCCAATGGAATCCGGCTGCGGAAATAGGTCAGGCCCTCCTGCTCGATCCAGGGGTAGTGGCCGGGCCACGTAGCCAGGCGGTCCTTGTGGATCTGGGGCGCGAACATCTCTGTCAGCGAAGAACACACAGCCTCTTGCCATGGCGCTGTTGTCGCAAAGTGCACGTAGGCATCGCAGGCAAAGCGCACGGCAGGCGCTACCCGCTCCAATGACCAGAGTTCGTCGCGAGGAATGCCCACTGCTTCGCCGAGCCGCGTCCAGGCTTCAATGCCACCACCGTTGGAACCTTCGAAGTCGCCGTGTCCGTCATGGTCCAGAATGCGATCGATCCACAGGCGGCGCTCGGCACGATCCGGCATGTTGGCCATGATGGCTGCATCCTTTCTCGGGATGCAGATCTGGTAGTAGAAACGATTGGCCACCCAGGTGCGGATTTCGTCCTCTGTGCAGCCACCGCTGTTCATGCGGACATTGAATGGGTGGTGGATGTGATAGGCCTGCCCCTTGTTGCGGAGTTGGGCTTCAAATTCTTCGCGCGTCCAGGGGGCCGCGTTCTCGTCATCGTGTCGGGCTTTGGCAATTTCCATAAGGCCGTTGTCTCTTTGTTCGTCGTTCCGGTGGCTGCCAGCAAAGTTGCAGCCTTTTAAAAGTCGATCTCCATTCCGTCAAAAGCAACTTCGATGCCGTGCTTGGTCAGTTCGGCACGTTCTTGAGAGTCTTCACGCAGGATCGGGTTGGTGTTGTTGATGTGGATGAGGACCTTGCGAATCGATGACGGCAGCTTGTCCAGCTGCTCGATCATGCCGCCAGGGCCACTCTGCGGCAGGTGGCCCATGTCCAACGCAGCCTTTGGAGAGAGGCCGAGCTTCTGCATCTCGTCGTTGGTCCAGAAGGTACCGTCCACCAGAACAATGCTGGCAGATTGCATCAGTGCCAGCAACTCTGGCGTCACTTCGGCCAGGCCGGCGGCGTAGAACACGCGTTGACCTGTCTCGGGGTTGTCGATGATCAGGCCGATGTTGTCGCCTTTGCGGGGGTTGCCGCGGAATGGAGAGTACGGCGGCGGCTTGGAGTCAAGTGCCACTGGCTGTACTTGCAGACCTTGTACGCCGGGTACATCCACGGGCGTACCATCGACAGGCAACTCGTTGATGTCGAGCCCGCAATAGTGAGAGAGCATGCGCGTCAGCGGAAACCCGTCTGACAGGTCCGATCTGACCTCCGGTGTGACCAGCAGTGGCAACCTGGAATTGCGCTCCCGCAGCATGAGCATGCCGGTGACATGATCAATCTGAGCGTCAATGAGCAGCACTGACGCAATGCCACTGTCCCGGATGGAGCGGGCGGGCTGCAATGCTGGTGTCTGCTGTATCTGCTTGAGGATGTCCGGGGATGCGTTGACCAGAAGCCAGTCGTCGCCGTTGACGGAAATGGCGATGGATGACTGGGTGCGGGCCTGGGCGTTGATGGTGCCCTTACGCAGTCCGTCACAGTTGGGGCAATTGCAATTCCATTGCGGAAATCCGCCACCAGCGGACGAACCGAGAACTCTAATGCGCATGTGTGGTCAGCGTCGAAAATCAAAGGGTTGCACAATGGAGTGATCCAGCCGCGTGGAATGACCGGTCACCAGAAAAGAAAAAAGCGCACGTGCAAAGCACTCGTGCGCTTTTTTACCGAACGCTGACGGATCAGCGGTTGGCGATGTACATGGTGATTTCAAAGCCGAAACGCAGATCGGTGAAAGCGGGGGTCGTCCATTGCATAGTGGGTCTCCAGTCTACTTGGTGAGTGGTTTGTATTGGCATGAATAATGTCTGCAAGCTTTGCTGCCACAGGCGATTCAAGCTGCCACCTATGATAAGCAATATCGATGCCATTGGGCGGCAAATACAGGCTTGGTGATTACCCTAGGATATGTCTCAACGCGCTGCAGAACGTCATAACTTGCAATGGCTCGATCGGGCCATTGGTCATTCCATTGCGTACCGGATTCACGGGCCAGAGGGCGCGCCGGACACATGGCTCGCGGTTCACGGTGGTCCGGGTGGAGGCGCCTCCGGCAGCATCCTTCAGCCGTTTGATCTGCGCCGGCAGAGGGTGGTGGTGATTGACCAGCGGGGAGCCGGAAACAGCCGCCCGCGCGGCTCTGTGAGGCAAAACACCACCCAGGCACTGGTGGGAGACATGGAGGCGCTGCGCCAGTCTCTTGGTGTTGCGAGGTGGTCTTTGCTGGCAGGTTCGTGGGGGTCTGTGGTGGCCCTGGCCTATGCGTCAGCCCACCCTGACAAGGTCGACAGTTTGGTGCTTCGAGGCTCATTCGCATTGAGCCGGCGCGAGGTCCGCGGCGTGTTGCTGGGCTTGCGAGACAGGCCGCGCACGCCCCACGTCGGGCAAATTGCCCGGTCGAGCTGGCTGCCAGCACCGGGTGCCCAGTTGGCCTCAGTGTCCCGGTTGCTGCAAAGTGGAGCACTCGGTGTTGCAGCCTTGCACGTGGTGAGACGCTGGAGCCTGGTTGAGCTGGCTCTGGCACGCAAGGGAATTCGACGCAGCATGCGTTCTTCCGCTTTGGCTGCAGATCCGGGTTCGTTGCAGTCTCAGCGACGCTTTGACGCACAACTGGCCAGGCAATGGCGAAGTCAACTGGCCAGGCTGGGCGGTGAGCGCATCACGAAGGCCGACCGCGCTGCCTGGCGCAAGTTTCGCGTTCAGGCTCACTATCTGGGCAGAAGCGGTTACATGAAACCTGCCGACCTGGACAAGGCCGTGATCAGGGCGGCTTCAAGCGGCATTGCTCTGGACTGGGTCCATGGGCGGTTTGATGCGATTTGCCCTCCAGACAACACGCGTCGCTGGCAGGCGATGGCTCAGCGGTGGGCTTCCGTGCACACGGGAGCGGAAATGCAATGGCCGGCGGGAGGACATTTGTCGGTTGAAAAGCCGCTGCTGGAGAGCCTCAGGCATCTCGTGCAGCGGCGAAGGGGTCCAGAATGAAGCGGAATTCCCTGTCATGCATGAGTCACCTGACCAGGCTTGCTTTGCTCACCACCCTGATGTGGCTCTCGGCATGCATGGGCGCCTCGCCACGCCTCGCCAGCGATTGCAGCGCCTACCCCGATGTGCCATGGGTGGCGTTGGGCGAGGGACTCTGGGTATGGCCGCCGGATGCTCCTGCAGAGGTTTCGGCGGAGAACGGCGGCCATGTGGTGACCACCTCCGTGCTGGTGTCACAGGGCGAAGCGATGCTGGTGGACCCCGGTCCCAGTCTTCTTCATGGCTTGCGGGTCAGACAATCGGTTGAGTGTCGGCTGGGCGCTTCCGTTCGCTGGATTGTCAACACACACGCCCACAGCGAAAACGTTCTGGCGAATGTGGCCTTTGCCGACCTGATCGAGTCCGGCAGCTTGCAGATAATGGCCACGGCGCCGACCAGGCTCGGTATGGAGAGGCGTTGCGAGTCCTGCCTGGCCAGCCTGAAGCGTCGGGTTGGCGAGGAGGGCATGGCCGGGACGACCATCGTGCTGCCCACCCAGACACTTCACAAAGGGAAAGTACTGCAAGTGGGAGCTGAAGGCGTTCTCGTGGCAGATGTTGCGGCAGCCCATACCGAAGGCGATGTGGTGCTTTGGTGGGAGCGACAGCGGGTCGCCTGGGTGGGCGGACTGGTCTACGAGCGCAGGACGCCAGAGCTGGCGCAAGGGCAGATGGTTCCCTGGCTACAGGCGCTCGATCGCATTGCAGCCCTGAAACCTGACACGGTGATCGGGGTGTCCGTGGAAAGCGCACCTGGCAAGGGGGGTGCACTGTCGACGGTTACTGCGACGCGAGCCTATTTGCTGGCCTTGTATGAGCAGATCTGGATGGCCATGGACGAAGGTGTGCAAGCCAATGAAGCGCAGCAGTCACTTCATTTACCCCAGTACCGTTCATGGGTGGGCTATGCCGAGCGCCACGGCTTCAATGTCCTGCGCGCGTGGCGCGAACTGGAGCCCAGGTGGATGGATGCACCGCCTGATACAGGCCCGCCGTCGCCGGAGAGCCTTCCTGTGCATTGAGCGGTCGGCTCGCCGGTGCATGCGGCCTTTGTATCTCTCAATTGAAGACGTCGGGCGGCAGAAGATGTCGCTTGCGGTAGATCGTATTGCGTGAGACGCCCAGGGCTTTGGCGGCTGCCGAGACGTTTCCCTTGTGCATGCGCAGCATGTCGGCCATTGCGGTAATGGCAACGTCCTGCAGGTTCCGTCCCGAGCCAGCCATGCTGGCGCTGTTCATTGTGTGCGACCCCTGAGGCGAGGCGCCATGGCCAAATGTGGCTGAAAGCGGGGAGGCCTGCGCCGCCAGACTCGCGTCTGACAGGGCTGGGCTGCATCCCATGGGTGACTGGCCGATCTCCTCGAGAAAATCGTCAGGCAAATGGTCCATGTGGACAACGCCATCATCACCGACCATGACCACGGCAGTGCGCAGCAGATTGTGCAGCTGACGGAAGTTGCCCGGCCAGTGGTACCGCTTGAACAGGTCCAGAACGGCCGGCGAGAGCGTGATGGTTTGCTCTGTTTCTGCCAGTGTCTTGAGGATGCGTTTGACCACCGGCTCAAAATCGGTGCGGTCGCGCAGGGCAGGGAGCTTGACCACAAGACCATTGAGGCGGTAGTAAAGGTCCTCGCGGAACTCGCCCTTGGCAATCATGTCCTTGAGGTTCTTGTGGGTGGCGCAAATGATGGCGACATCCACATCCACTTCCTTGCCAGCTCCCAGCGGGCTGACCTTGCGCTCTTGCAGTACGCGGAGCAGCCGGGCCTGCAGGTGCTTGGGCATGTCTCCGATCTCATCGAGAAAGAGGGTGCCGCCATTGGCCTGTTGCACCTTGCCGATTGCACCCTTCTTGCGCGCGCCGGTGAAGGCGCCTTCCTCGTAGCCGAACAGCTCCGACTCGATCAGTGTCTCCGGGATGGAAGCGCAATTGACCGAGACGAAGGGCTGCGTGCTCCGGTTGGAGTCGCCATGTATGGCTTGCGCCAGCAAATCTTTGCCAGTACCTGTCTCGCCCAGAATCATGATGGGAATGTCACGACCAGAGACCTTGCCAAGCTTGTGAATGACGGAGGCCACCTGAGGGTCGCCCGTATTGAGGTAGCGCAAGGAGGAGAGTGCTGGTTTGCGCGCGGCAGCAGCAGCGCCTCCAGACTCACCTTTATACGGGGCTTCGTCTCCTGGCACTGAGGCGGTCTCGGGCTGGGCGGCGGCGTCAGTGGCTTTGGCAGCGGAACTCACCACAATGCCCTCAGACCCCTGAGGGACGGTCCAGGCAGTTGGTGCCTTGTGGCTGGCACGACACCACACAGAGACACCGTTGTGCAGGACGAGTTGCCGTGGCGCTGTCGTCGCGCCATGGAAGAGCTCCAGCAGTGACGAAACGGGAATGCCAAACAGCGACGAGAACGTATGTGCCTTCAGTGCGCTGAAGGGCAGGCCAAGCTGGAACTGGGCACTTCGGTTGGCGGAGATGAATCGTCCCTCGGGCGAGAACACCGCGATACCTTCGACCAGGGTGCCGAGAAATTCTGCGCGCGTATGAAAGTGGATTCGGATGGCCTTGGGGAAGATGTCGGCGAACATGTGGTTCTCGATCATCTGCGCAGACATGCGCACCAGTGCCAGTGTGTGCTGATGAAAACTGCGGTGGTCGCCGGTCACGTCCAGCGCACCGATGACTTGCCCGTAGGGGTCGAAAATGGGCGAGCAACTGCAGGTCAGGAACTTGTTGACGTTCATGAAGTGCTGATTGCCGTGCACCGTCAACGCTTCTTCTTCCGAGAGGGCGGTGCCAATGGCGTTGGTGCCCTTGCTTTGCTCCGACCAGTCCATGCCAGGGGTCAGCGCAACCTGAGACGCTCTCTCGAGGAAATCTGCGTCGCCCAGCGAATGGAGCACCATGCCTCTTGAAGAGGTCAGAAGCACCATGCTGTGTGTGTTGGCAATCTGGTCGTACAAGGTCTCCATCACGGGCGCTGCGTGCTGGAAGAGAAAACGGTTCTCGTCCAGGGCGTCGCTCAGGTCACCCTTGCGCGGGCTGGAGAAGTCGGGCGCGTCACTCTCGCTCAGCCCATAGGAGGCCGAACGCTCGCGCGAAGCGTCGATCAAGTGCGTGTGATCTTCATTCGCCGCACCCAAAGGGCCACCTTGGTTGGCCTGGCCCATGCGGTGCGATGCCGGCATGGCACTCATGTCGTCTCCAGGTTCTTCTCTTTCGCCTGACCAGTCGCCTGACGCCCAAGCGGATTCCGGCAACTGGTTTTCAGTCGCGACTGGTTTGTCTCTGTCGTGTTGACTCATGTTATTTTCTTCATATGTTGGGGCCACGGCAACTCGGGAAACCCGCATTGCGCCAGATGGCTGCAACAGAGTGCGCAATGACATGGCACATGTCACACGTTTGGTTAGCAAATAGCTCGCCACACTCAAGGTTTTGCTCTGAAAACCGATAAACCGGTCTGAATCGTCACGACGACGTGGCCATTATCGCTTCTGGATCGCTCCATCTGGTCCAATATGGAACAAAAGTGTGACGCAGCAGTGGTGTGTCACGGAACAAGTGGCGCCTTTGGTTCTGTTTCAAATGGCGCTTCGCGATGGAACAAGGGGGTGGCCTGCTTTTTGCAAACAGGGTGCATCCCTTTTGTTTTGACAGATGAATGCATAACGGAGACACCCCGATGAAATCCTTCTTCTCGCCCATTTCTGCTCGTGCCTTGCGAGCGACCCTGACTGTCGCTCTTGCCGCCGGCTTTTCTGCTGCCGCGCTGGCCCACGGCGACGTGACCCCTCAGTCGGTCGACACGTCCACGCTGCCTCAACTTGGCGAAGAATGGCGCACGAGCAACCCCTACGACGAGAAAAGCGACGCGCGCAAGGAAGCGCTGCGCATTGGTACGTCGGCGTACAACCAGAACTGCGCCCGTTGCCACGGCCTGGAAGCCATTTCCGGCGGTATTGCGCCAGACCTGCGCAAGCTTGACAGCGAATGCAGTGACTTCGCTGACGCGGAAGCCAAGAAAGAGTGCTTCGCTGAAATGGATGCCTACTACATCGCCACGGTCCGCCGTGGCCGTACCCGCGATGGTCGCGTCTACATGCCTCCGTTCGAGGGCATCCTGAGCCAGGAAGCCGTCTGGTCCATCCGTACCTACCTCGAAACCCGTCGACCTACCGAGTGATGGCGAGTTCTCGGCATTGACTTCAGGGCACTTTGCGGTGCCCTGTTTTTCTTGTCACTTCCGGTGAACCTGGCTCGAGCCCGGCGATCCACATTAGACTTGAACCACTGCAGAGCTCGCGTGCAGCGAGCCATCACAACAGGAGACATCGAATGATCCTTTCCACTCTTCGAGGCGCCATGGGTGCGCTGTCACGCCGCAAAGCTGTCGAATTTTCTGCCCTGTTGTTCCTGGGCATGGGGCTCACAGGCCTCGCCCAGGCCGAAGAAGAGCTGATGGACCTTGATAAGGTCAAAGCCAGCGGCGTACTGAAGGTGGCGGTCTATAAAGACTTTGCGCCTTTTTCCGACGGCAAGGATGGCAACGTCAAAGGTCTGGACGTGAGCATCGGCAAGGCCCTGGCCGACAAACTGGGTCTTCGCATGCAGCTGCTGCCTTTCTATGCAGACGAAAACATGCATGACGACCTTCGCAACATGGTGTGGAAGGGCCACTACCTGGGCTTTGGCCCGGCAGACGTCATGATGCATGTGCCCGTCGACCGCTATCTCGTCGACGAAAACCCGCAGACCATGATCTTCGGCGCATACATGCGCGAGCAGCCAGTGGTTTTGCACGATCTGCGCAAGATTGAAAAGGTCACCCACCCGGAAGACCTCAAGGGCTTCAAGCTCACCGCTGAACGAGGTGCAGGCACCGCCAGCATGCTGCTCGGACATGGCGGAGGCATGCTGCGCGAGCAGGTGTCCATCCTCAATACAGGTGTGGATGCCGCTCAGGCGGTGGTGGACGGAAAGGCGGCAGCGTCGTTCATTACCCGTGCACAGGCTGAAGCCGTGCTCGCCAATGTGAAGGAAGGGCGCGAGAACTTTGCGCTTTCGCAGGTGACGATGGGTGGCATGCCCACGCGTGGCTGGCCGATCGGCATGGCGATCAAGTCCAAGAACAAAGAACTTGGACTGGCACTCGATGCCGCCTTGCGGGAGCTTCAGGCCTCGGGCGAGTTGTTGGCCATCTTCAAGGAACACCATCTGACGCTGACAGCGCCTTGATGGTTGGATGTCCGGTGCGATGCGGATAGCGTGCATCGCGCCGCGTGGACAGAAAAGCAAAAAAGCCACGGTGCATGACCCGTGGCTTTTTTTGTTTGATGGGCGTGTGTCGGCGACTCAGTTGCCGGATTTGGCACGGTTCAAACGCCGGTACACCGTGGCCCTGCTGATTCCCAGTGTTCTGGCCGCTTCCATGACGTTGCCGCGAGCATCCTCCACTGCCTTTCGGATCATGGCGGTTTCGACATCGCGCAACGGCACAGCATGGCGGGCAGTGCCACACGAGCGCGAGCGCCCGGTCGCCGGCTTGGATGTTTGTGCCAGGACCTGCAAGCGCAGGCCAGACCAGAGCGGTGCCTCAAAGGCGCTTTGCTGACGCGATGCCGCGTCAAACAGTTGCTGGCTCGGGACAGCGAACACGTCGTCACAGTGTGTTTGGCCGATGCCTGGCATGAGCCCCAGCATCTCGCTCGCCGGGCGGTTCATCGCAACCACCAGACCGTCGCCATCAACGCCGATGAGACCGTCATTGTCGTCACCCAACACCCGGCCAGGCCAGTTCAGCCGCAGCAGCATTTTGTGCGGGCGAGACAGGGTCATGGCGTTTTCAATGCTGCGCGCAGACTGGGTTACCAGGTGCTTGAGCGCAGGCTGCTCCTGAACATTGATGCCGGTGAGGTCAAGCATGCCTACGCAATTGCCGTCCGGCCCCCAGATCGGCGCGCCAGCGCAGCTATAGACACTGTTGTCTTCAAAAAAGTGCTCCCCCCTGTGCAACCACACCGCTTCCTGCTCGGTCAGGCAGGTGCCAATGGCAGTGGTGCCCACGGCCTTTTCAGACAGATCGACGCCGACTCGAGCGATGGACGAAGCCTGGGCATTGTGCCGGTCGACCGGGCCATTGACGTCGATGACCACGCCCTGTGCGTCAGTGAGTAGCGCGAAATACCGTGAATGGAGCATGGCGCGACTGAGCGAGCCAATGACTGGAGTTGCAGCCTCCAGCAGCGCCTGATTTCGCTCAACGATCTGGCGTTTGCCAGAGGCGCCCACTTCCTCGAACACCACTCGGCGATGAGGCTCCAGCCCCATGGACAGGCAGCGCCGCCAGGACCGCTCGATAGGGGGCGATAGCCAGGGTGAGGCCATCTCGCTGCGGCTTTGCAGCACGTTGTGGCGGGCGCGCTCGATCAGCGCCAGACGTTGCTGGCCGTCGGCAGTGGGGCGGGTAGTCGCAGTGTTTGCCATGTCTCGCTTTGCTCGGTGAAGCCTCCTCAGGCCCAATCAGGTGCGCTAGCGCCTGATCGCATGAGGGGCATCCTGTCTCTGGTTGTTGTGCTGTTTCTCGTGGGGCGACTCATCGCCATGTGGCGTATGAATGCAGGGCTCAGAAGCGCGGTTGCACGTCTGCGGGCCTGTGTGCCTGCAGGGTTTGAGCAATTCATGTGCCAAAACAAAGAAATGTGACCGCAGCAGGCCGGTGCCGGACAGACGGTCGATTTGCTGCCCTGCAGCGTGGGTATGTTCTGTCTGCTGGAAATCGCAGCGCGGGAAGCAAGTCATTCATTGGGCTCATGCTATGAGGAGAACCACATATGGCTGGTACCGCACTGCGGTACAGGTCGGGGGTCCACCAACGACGCGAGAGATGCCCGTCGGGGCCAGGCCGACATTGACAGGGGTCGAAGCCAGCGCATTTCGATGCATAACGGACGTTCACTGCACCCCGAAGTGTCACATATTGACACGGTTTGACGACGTGACGCACTGCCACCCCTCCCACAGCCCGGTCGCCGCCGGTCTTGATTCCGCCGGTATTGCGCAGAGGTGAGGACTTCAATCAGGGCATGTCGTCAATGCCTGCGCGGGCCAGAGCAAGTGGTGCCATAAAGGTCGGTCTTCAGGTCAGGCAAAGAGGTGTGACGGAGCCTGTGTCTCATAGTGAGAATAAGCCCTTGTGATGTGTTTTATCTAGGGATAACCCTTTGCATTTGGACATCAGCTGGAGTGACAATGCTATGCATATCGATACATAAGCTTTTCGAAGCTAGTACCCACGACTGGAGACCATCAATGCAAAAAACCCTCCACATCAACCCGGACAAGTGCACAGGCTGCCTGCAGTGTGAAATGGCTTGCTCGTTTGAGAACTACGACACCTATGCGACGTCCAAGTCGCGCATCAAGGTGTTTGACTTCCATCACACGGGAAAGAAAGTGCCTTACACCTGTACCCAGTGCGACGAAGCCTGGTGTCTGCATGCCTGTCCAGTGGAGGCCATCACCGTTGATGCCAGCACTGGCGCCAAGGTGGTCGACGAGACCACTTGCGTGGGTTGCAAGGTCTGCACGATCAGCTGCCCGTTCGGCACGATCAACTACGTGCAGGAGACTGGCAAAGTCCAGAAGTGCGATCTGTGTGGCGGCGAGCCAGCCTGTGCAGATGCTTGCCCGACCGGTGCCATCACCTTTATTGATGCCAACTGGTCCGGTATGGACAAGATGAAAGAATGGGCCGACAAGCTGGGCAACCAGCCTGCTGCTGCCTGAACCCGACGCGACCAAAGGAGAAACTTATATGTCTTGGGCTGGAAAAATCCTCCGCGTCAATCTGACGGAAGGCACTGTCAAATCCGAACCGCTGAACATGGAGTGGGCCAAAGCCTACCTGGGTTCGCGCGGTCTGGCCTCCAAATACCTCATCAGCGAAATCGATCCCAAAGTCGATCCCCTGTCCGATGAGAACAAGATCATCTGGGCCACGGGCCCTCTGACCGGCACGATGGCCTCCACCGGTGGCCGTTACACCGTCGTCACCAAAGGCCCCTTGACCGGTGCCATTGCCTGCTCCAACTCCGGTGGTTACTGGGGTGCCGAGCTGAAGATGGCCGGCTGGGACATGATCATCTTCGAAGGCAAGTCGGCCAAGCCGGTTTACCTCTACATCAACGACGATGTTGCAGAGCTGCGCGACGCCTCCCACCTGTGGGGCCAGAGCGTGTGGAAGACGGAAGAGTCTCTCAAGACCAGCCTGCAGGATCCGCTGCTGCGCATTTCGTCCATTGGCAAGGCTGGCGAAAACGGCGTGCTCTACGCTGCCGTCGTGAACGACCTGCACCGCGCGGCTGGCCGCTCGGGCGTGGGCACCGTCATGGGCGCCAAGAACCTCAAGGCCATCGCTGTGCGCGGCACCAAGGGTGTCGGCAACGTGCGTGACCCCAAGGCATTCATGGCTGCTGCCAAAGCTGCCAAGAAAGTGCTGGCAGACAACGCTGTGACCGGTCAGGGCCTGCCCACATATGGCACTCAGGTTCTGATGAACGTGATCAACGAAGTCGGTGGCCTGCCAACGCGCAACCACCGCGACGTTCAGTTCGAAGGCGCCAAGGACATCTCTGCTGAAGCCATGGCCACGCCACGCGCGACCGATGGCAAGAAGCACCTGGTGACCAATCAGGCCTGCTTCGGCTGCACCATCGCTTGCGGCCGTATCTCCAAGATCGACGAAGGCCACTTCTCGGTGCAGAACAAGCCAGAGTACTGGGGCGCTTCCGGCGGTCTGGAGTACGAAGCAGCATGGGCACTGGGCGCAGCCAACGGCGTCAACGACCTGGAAGCCCTCCAGTTCGCCAACCTCATCTGTAACGAAGAAGGCATGGACCCCATTTCCTTCGGTGCCACCATCGGTGCCGTGATGGAAATGTACGAAATGGGCGTGCTCTCCAAAGAGCAGATCGGTATCGAAGCACCATTCGGCTCTGCCAAGGCGCTGTGCGAACTGGCCATGATGACGGCCAAGGGCGAAGGTTTCGGCAAGGAAATCGGCATGGGCTCCAAGCGCCTGACCCAGAAGTACGGCCAGCCTGATCTGTCCATGAGCGTCAAGGGCCAGGAATTCCCGGCCTATGACGGTCGCGTGATCCAGGGCATTGGTCTGGCTTATGCCACCTCCAACCGCGGCGCCTGCCACCTGCGCGGCTACACCATCGCATCCGAAGTGCTGGGCATTCCGGTCAAGACCGAGCCTACCGAGAGCGAAGGCAAGCCAGAGCTGGTCAAAGCCTTCCAGGACGCTACCGCTGCGTTCGACTCCGCCGGCATCTGCATCTTCACCAGCTTCGCTTGGACGCTGGCTGACGTGGCACCACAGGTGCAGGCTGCTTGTGGCGACGAATACACCATGGAGCACCTGGCCCACATCGGTGAGCGCATCTGGAACATGGAGCGTGAGTTCAACAACGCTGCCGGCTTCACCAAGGCCGACGACAACCTGCCCAAGCGTCTGCTGACCGAAGCCGCCAAGACGGGTCCTGGCAAGGGCTCCGTCAGCAAGCTCGGCGAGATGCTGCCCAAGTACTACGATGCTCGTGGCTGGGATGCAGAAGGCCGTCCAACGGCGGAGACGAAGCAGCGCCTGGGTCTCTGATCCGGGGACGCCTCGAAAGGAGCAAAGCGGTCCCCTGTGGCCGCTTTCTCTTTGGGATGCGAGAGAGAGGCTTCAGTTGCAATATTGAAGCGCTCCCTTTTGTGAAAGTATCGCCCCGCACCGGGGCGCCAGCCGTCGAAATGACGGCTTGCCAAGAGGTTTGAACATGACCCATCACGTCATTCTCGGCGCCGGTCCTGCCGGCGTCATTGCAGCGGAAACCATTCGCAAACATGCTCCTCACGACGAAATCACCGTTGTGGGTGAGGAAAACGAAGCGCCGTACTCCCGTATGGCCATTCCCTACCTGCTCATTGGCAAGGTGGGCGAAGAAGGCACTCACCTGCGCCACACCGCAGGGCACTTTGACAAACTCAATGTCAAAGTGCTGAAAGGCGTCTGGGCCAAGAATGTCGATGCAGGCAAGCGCCACATCGAGCTCAGCGACGGCAAGTCGCTGTCGTTCGACAAGCTGCTCATCGCCACCGGATCGCGCCCCAACACGCCACCCATTCCCGGTATCAACGGTCCTGGTGTGCACAGCTGCTGGACGCTGGCAGATGCCCGCGCCATTGCCGATCTGGCCAAGCCTGGCGCCAAAGTGCTGCAGATGGGTGCCGGCTTCATCGGCTGCATCATCATGGAAGCTTTGCAGCAGCGCGGCGTCGAACTGTCCGTCGTCGAGATGGGTGACCGCATGGTGCCACGCATGATGGGCCCCATGGCTGGCGGCATGATCAAGGACTGGTGTGAAGAAAAGGGCGTCAAGGTCTACACCAGCGCAAAGGTGGAAGCCATCGAGCGAGGTGGCCAGTCGGGCGAGAAGTCGCAGGGCCTGCTGGGCAAGATCGCCAATGCCGTGGGTCTTGGTGGTGGATCGGCCATGCCCGCCGCGGGCGGTGGAATGGCCGTGCGCCTGTCCACCGGCGAGACGCTGGCGGCCGATCTGGTGATCAGCGCCACTGGCGTGAAGCCGAATGTCGACTTCCTCGAGAACTCTGGCGTGCGTTGCATGGTGGGTGTCCTCACCGACGACCGCATGCAGACCAACGTGGAAGGTATCTACGCCGCCGGCGATTGTGCCGAAGCCTTTGACAAGGTCTCCGGCAAGGCGCTGGTCAGCGCCATTCAGCCCAACGCCGCTGAGCAGGCACGTGTGGCTGCACTGAACATGGTGGGTCAGAGTGCCTCGCTCAATGGCGTGACGCTCATCAACGTGCTCGATACACTGGGCCTGATTTCCACCAGCTTCGGTAACTGGGAAGGCGTTGAAGGTGGCCAGCACGTCGAGCTGACAGACAAGGCCGCCAACAAGCACCTCAGTCTTCAGTTCGATGGCGACGTCATGGTGGGTTGCAACAGCGTGGGATGGACGGATCACGTTGGCGTGATGCGCGGCCTGGTCGAAGGTCAAGTCAAACTGGGTGAGTGGAAAGACAAGCTCATGGAAGACCCGACCCGCCTCATGGATGCATACCTCGCGGCTGCCCAGGGACAGGGGCACTGGAGCGGAGCCAACGACGAGCGCCGCCGCGGCTGATTCTGGCATGTGCGGATGCAGGGCTTGAACCTACTCCGCCTTTCTTGCCGGCCTCTTGACCTGCCAGGGCAAGAGGCCTTTTCATTTTCGTGACAATGGCGTCATCATGAAGATCACTTTCAAACTGTTCGCAACACTGACAGACTACCTGCCACCAGAGGCCCGAACGGCCAATCAGGTGGAGATGGATGTCGCCCCCGACGCGACCATCATGCAGATCATCGAGCCGTTTGGCCTGCCACTCAAGCTGGTTCACCTGGTCCTGGTCAACGGCAAGTACATTGCTCCTGAAGACAGGGGCAGCGCGACCCTCACGGAGGGCGATGTCCTGGCCATCTGGCCTCCCATCGCTGGCGGCTAGTCGCCCAGCCGCCAGGACTCGGCAATGAAGATTCACCGCAGCTTGAGTTCAGTGGCTGAGTGCCGTTATTGAGATACCCGACGACCATTTTCCAGCGCAAACATGCAGTCGTTCTATCCAGAAGTCTTTGAACGCGATATGGGCACGAGTGAAGCCGAGTGGGTCGCTGCGATGCCCCGGGCCATCGGTGACCACCCTTGGCAGAGGCGCCCGGATGGGGCATTTGTGGTCGAAATCGGCAGTGGACAGCTGGAAATCAGCTGGACGCCTCTTCCAGAGCGTCGTATCGCATTGCTGGTCATGAAGCGCCTGCTGGTGCGGTTTGCCTTTGAGGGGCTGGACGAAGCGCAGCGTCTGGCCTTCATGAAACCGTTTGACCTGACCATTCAGCGTGGTGGCGGCTAGCTATTTCTCACTTGCTGCAGGCATAAACGGCTCGGCAGCTGGCGTGGCCTGGTGATAGCGCAAGCGCCAGGCCGAACCTTCTCGCACCCACAGAGAGCAACGTAAGGCGTGGCGGCTCCATGACGAGCCCGAGTCCTTTTCCTTGACGCGTTCGGCCGACCGGAAGTGCAGCAAGGCGGTCGAGGGATCGATGAGTGTCAGCCTGAAGGCATCAGAGACGACGTCTGGGCGAGCTGTCAGGCTGGAGAGAAACCGGATCACTGTCTCTCGGCAATAAGGGGCCCCCGAGCGGCCGACTTCGTGGAAATCAGGATGCAGCAGTTCGTCGATCTGATCCCGGGACAACCACTCTCCCGGGTGATGCAAACGGCATTCGAGCTGGCTCAAATGGTCGAGAAGGCTGTCCGATGCCGATGCCGATGCCGATGGCAAGAAGGATGCTTTGCCATTGTTGATGTCTGTCATGGTTCAGGTCTGATCAGCGCTTAAGATGATTCGATGCCCGTGCCTATCGGGTTGGTCTTTTGAGAAACAGGAGCCTTCTTTATGAGCAGCGAGAGTGCCGTCGTCACCATCACGCGTCAGTCGGGTTACCAGTTTTCCGTCGACTTTGGCGAAACCATACCGCAGTTGCTGACAGACGAGCCACCCCCTTTGGGCGAGAAAGCCGGGCCCGCACCCAACCAGCTGTTGCTGGCCGCGCTGGCCAACTGTCTGAGTGCAAGCCTGCTGTTTGCCCTGCAGAAGTTCAAGCAGGACCCTGGAACGCTCAGAGCCGTGGCGACGGCCGATGTGGGGCGCAATGAGGACAAGCGCTTGCGCATTCAGGCCGTGACAGTTCGGCTGGAGCTTGGCAAGCCGGCAGCAGAGCTGGAGCACTTTGAGCGCATCCTCGAGCAGTTTGAAGCATTCTGTACCGTATCGATGAGCGTGCAGCAAGGCATACCGATGACCGTTCAGGTACAGGACGGCACCGGCGCCATGGTCAAGGGCTGAGCGCTGACCCCAGGAAGGGACAGCTGTGGGCGTTCAAACGGCTGGTGCGCCGAAGAGGGCAGTTCCGGTGCGGATACCCGCCCAGGTGAGCAAGAGCGAACCCAGCAAATGCAATGCGGCATTGCCAACGGCCAGGGTGATTTTTCCGTGTTGAAGCATGGCCACGGTCTCCACGGAGAAAGTGGAGAAAGTGGTCAGCGCGCCCAGCAGTCCGGTGATGATCGCCAGGCGCCAGGCGGGATCGAGTTGTACCTGGCTTTGAAAGAACACCACAGCCAGGCCAATCGCATAGGCGCCAATCCAGTTGGCAGCCATCGTGCCCCAGGGCAGCAGCGCATGGCCCTGGTTGAGCCAGACGCCCAGTCTCCAGCGTGAAAGCGCCCCGATGGAGGCGCCCAGGCAAATGGCAATGACATTGTTCATGGGACAAATGCGTTGGCGTGATGCGGATCAGACGGCCTGGCAAGCGTCAAAAAGGAGCTTCAGTCGTGTCGTCTGAGGACGTTACCTGAGAATGTACCTTACCACTGGGCGCAGGCTGCGCGTTGGCCTTGGCCGAGGCGGTGGCAGCAGCCAGCGCATCTTCAGCGGAAATTTCGCCTTCCAGTGCCTCGATCAGTGCGGGAATGAGCTGGCGCAACTCTCCGGTAGACAGTGCGACGTCGGTGTCGAAGCCGCTGTCATCGCCGTCCATCTGCACGCGGTCCTCGAAAACACCTTCCAAGAACGCCACCTTCTTGAGCTGCATGGATTCGGTCAAGACAAAACCGATGCGGCCTTCCCAGCTCAATGCCAGTCGAGTCGGTAGTTTGCCCTCACGAATGTGCTGGCGCACTTCATCAGTGGCCAGATTGTGGCGTGTGAACTTCACGGCCGAGCGTTCCTCATCGTTGCTCTTGAGTTCGCACTCGCGCTCTACGCAGAAGGCGCCGGGCAAATCGTCGAGAGACTCTGCCAGCAACCAGTTGGACATGGCGGTCTGTGGCGTCATGGCTGTGTGGACCGGCGCGATGGGCAGCCCGTCGAATGCGTCAACCAGGGCGGAGATGACCTCATCGACCTTTCCCTGGCTACTGGCATCCACAACGAGCCAGCCGTTCTTCAGGTCCAGCCAGACCCAGGTGAAGCTCTCTCTGGCGAAAGCCTGCGGCAAAAGGGCGAGCAGGGCGTCTTCCTTGAGCGCACGCGTTTCCTTCTTGCCCGGCTTGCGGCCAGTGGTGGCTTCGATGTGATCTGCTTCTTCCTGAGCCTTCTTGCGCACCACGGCTCCTGGTACGCTTTTCGTCTCCATGGCCAGGCGCAGGATCCGCTGCCCGTCAATGCTCTCGACCAGTGGGCCGTGGGCTTCGCCTCGTGGCTCGGTCCAGCCTACCGACTTCTCCTGAGTCGCGCCGCAAGGCGTAAACCGGTTGGCCTGCAGGGCATGCTCCATTTCCTCAATGGAAGGCTGCCAGTCAGCAGGCAGGCGATAAAGACACACATTCTTGAACACGGGCGGAAGGGCTTTCTTATCGAAAAACGCACAGGCCCGCCAAAATGAACTTGCGGGCCTGCTGAAGATGACTTTCGTCCAATAATAACGGGCAATGGAACCGATTTTCCGACACAGGACATGAGCGCTGCGAATCTCCCTGAATCTGACCGCCGGTGGCAATTCTGGATCGATCGTGGAGGCACCTTCACTGATATCGTGGGCAAGTGCCCCGATGGCAGCCTGGTGACGCACAAGCTCCTGTCGGAAAATCCCGAGCAATACCGCGATGCTGCGGTTGCCGGCATTCGGTTCCTCTTGGGTCTGGCCCCGGGCGAGCCCATCACTGCGGAGCAAGTTGAATGCGTCAGGATGGGGACCACGGTCGCCACCAACGCCTTGCTGGAGCGCAAGGGTGAGCCCACCCTGCTCGTGACCACGCGCGGGATGCGGGATGTGCTCCGTATCGCGTATCAGAATCGTCCTCGCCTGTTTGACAGGCATATCGTATTGCCGGAGCTGCTCTATCAGCAGGTGGTCGAGGCCGATGAACGCATGGGCGCTGACGGCTCCGTTGTCACTTCCCTGGACGAGGACGACCTTCGTACCGCGTTACGCAGCGCGTTCGCTGGCGGCCTGCGCAGCGTTGCCATCGTGTTCATGCATGCCTGGGCATTTCCCGCACACGAAGAAGCCGCTGCACGGATCGCCCGGGAAGAGGGCTTCGAGCAGGTGAGCACCTCACATGGCACCAGTCCGCTGATGAAGATGGTCAGTCGTGGTGACACCACAGTGGTTGATGCCTACCTTTCGCCCATCCTGAGGCGCTACGTCGATCGGGTGGCAGCAGAAATGCCGGGCGTTCGCCTGCTGTTCATGCAGTCCTCGGGTGGCCTGACCGATGCCCATGTGTTTCAGGGCAAGGATGCCATTCTCTCGGGTCCTGCCGGGGGGATTGTTGGCATGGCCCGAACAGCCGAAATGGCGGGACATTCCAGGGTGATCGGTTTTGACATGGGCGGTACATCGACCGATGTGTCGCACTACGCCGGCGTGTTCGAGCGCGAGTTTGAGACCCAGGTGGCCGGCGTGCGCATGCGGGCACCCATGATGAGCATTCACACGGTGGCTGCCGGCGGAGGCTCCATTCTGAGCTATGACGGTGCGCGTTTTCGCGTAGGGCCGGAGAGTGCCGGGGCCAATCCCGGGCCCGCATGTTATCGGCGAGGCGGACCGCTGGCCGTGACCGATGCCAACGTGATGCTTGGCAAGGTTCAGCCAGCTCACTTTCCCAGCGTTTTTGGGCCGCAAGCGAACCTGCCACTGGATGCGAGCGTCGTGCGCCAGAAATTTGCCATGCTTGCCGAGGCGACAGGCAGAACAGCAGAAGCGGTGGCCGAAGGATTTGTGGACGTAGCCGTCCAGCAGATGGCCAATGCCATCAAGAAGATTTCCGTGGCCCGAGGTTACGACGTGACCCGGTACACCCTTCAGTGCTTTGGAGGAGCTGGGGGACAGCACGCTTGCCTGGTGGCTGACGCTCTGGGTATGGAGAAAGTACTGGTGCATCCGTTGGCAGGTGTGCTGAGCGCTTATGGCATGGGCCTGGCGGACCAGAACGTCATGAAAGAGCAGGCGCTGGAATGTGTTCTGGACCAGGCGTCCCTGGCCAGGGTGGAAGACACACTGAAGTCACTCGCACAGCAGGCGGTGGAAGAGATCCAGGCTCAGCAGGCCAGTCCTGTGGTTCCCGAGGTGCAGCGTCGGGTTCATATTCGGTATGAAGGCAGTGATCTCTCTCTGGAAGTGGCCATGGGGTCCGTAGAAGCGCTGCGCACCGGATTCGAGGCCGCGTACAGTCAGCGGTTTTCCTTTTTGATGCCTGGCAAGCTTCTGGTGGTTGAAGCTGTTTCCGTGGAGGCCATCTTGCCGGGTGATGCACCAGCCGAGCCGCGACTGAGCGAGACAGCGGGCCGCGACGTGCCTTGCAGGGACGCCGTGGCGATGTACAGCGCAGGGCAATGGCGGGATGCCGCCCTGGTGGTCAGAGAAGACATGGTGCCCGGCGATGTGTTGAGCGGACCCGCCATCATCGCCGAGAAGAACGCGACCACAGTCATCGAGCCGGGCTGGCGCGCCAGACTCACTGCACTCGATCACCTGGTGCTCGAGCGTTTTGAGGCGCGACCTGTGCGACATGCTGCAGGGACAGCAGTTGACCCCGTGCTGCTGGAGGTCTTCAACAACCTGTTCATGAACATCGCCGAGCAGATGGGCTTGCAGCTGCAGAACACTGCCCACTCGGTGAACATCAAGGAGCGGCTTGATTTCTCCTGTGCGCTGTTCGATGCCGATGGCAACCTGATTGCCAATGCACCGCACATGCCCGTACACCTGGGCTCGATGGGGGAGAGCATTCGAACGGTCATCCGCGAGAACGCCGGAGACATGCATGCAGGCGACGTCTTTGTGTTGAACGACCCCTATCACGGAGGAACGCACCTGCCAGACGTGACCGTGATCACGCCGGTGTTCCTGGATGAGCAGCAGGTGCCATTGTTTTATCTGGGCAGTCGCGGGCACCATGCCGACATCGGCGGATCCACACCGGGCTCGATGCCACCCTTCTCTTCAGATATTGAGGAAGAGGGCGTTCGCATCCAGAACTTCCGCCTTGTTGATCGGGGTGTGCTGCGCGAAGAAGCCATGCTTGAGTTGTTGCGATCTGGCCGGTGGCCGGCACGAAACCCGGCGCAAAACCTGGCGGACCTCAATGCCCAGATCGCTGCGAACGAAAAAGGTGCGCAAGAACTCAGGCGAATGGTGGCGCAATATGGACTGGACGTCGTTCAAGCCTATATGGGGCATGTTCAGGACAATGCGGAAGCGTCTGTGCGGATGGCCATTCGCGCGCTGGCCGGGCGCATGCGTGATGGCAGTTTCGAATTGCCGCTGGACAACGGCGCATGCATTCGCGTGTCGGTCTCCATCGACGGCGAGCAGGAAAGCGCGGTGATCGATTTCACCGGAACCAGCCCGCAGCAATCAGACAACAACTTCAATGCACCCAGGGCCGTGTGCATGGCAGCCGTGCTGTACGTGTTCCGAACGCTGGTCGGGGACGACATCCCGCTCAACGCAGGCTGCCTCAAACCGCTGCAGGTCGTGATCCCTGAAGGCTGCATGCTCAACCCCTCACCACCTGCGGCTGTGGTCGCCGGCAATGTGGAAACTTCCACTTGCGTGACCAATGCACTGTATGGCGCTTTGGGCGTGATGGCGGGTTCGCAGCCCACCATGAACAACCTGACGTTCGGCAACGCCACGCACCAGTACTACGAGACCATTGCCGGCGGCAGTGGTGCCGGCGGCGTGCATGATGAAGCCGGTCAGCTGGTTGGTGGATTCCACGGGACCAGCGCAGTGCAGACGCACATGACCAACTCTCGCCTGACCGACCCCGAGGTACTGGAGCACCGCTTTCCCGTGCGTTTGCGTTACCACTTGCTGCGACAAGGATCGGGCGGGGAAGGGCGCTGGCACGGTGGCGAAGGAGCCCGGCGGTGCATCGAGTTCTTGTCGCCCATGACCGTCAGTGTGCTCTCAAACGGACGCCGGTTCCCGGCTTTTGGTGCCCAAGGAGGGGCTGCTGGTCAGCCCGGGTCGAACACGGTGTATCGCGCAGACGGTGGAGTGGAGCCGCTGGGCCATCTCGGGCAGGCGGAGCTGATGGCAGGAGACGCCATTGAAGTCACGACCCCTGGTGGTGGTGGCTATGGTGTGCCAGATCAACCGAGCTAAGCCGGCAGTGCTTGTGTCTGAAAATGAAAAGGCGTCCTTGCCGACGCCTTTGATTTTTCTCGCTCAGATCTCTTCAACTCGCCGGGCTGGGTAGGTATCCCAACCGTGGCAGCCTGGGCATTGCCAGAAGTGCTGCCGGGCTTCGAAGCCGCACGCTGCACATCGGTATCGCAACAAAGGGCTGCTCGCATGCTGCAGAGCAGCCAGCACCTTTTCCTGCGCCTGTGGGTCGGAGAGCGTCTCGCCTTGCAGCCAGCGCGTGGCCATGACCAGCGAAGGCTCCTTTTCCAGGTGGGCCAGGTAGTGTGCTCTCGCGTCGTCTTGGGAGCCACTCAAGTCGGCCAAAGCTTCCGTCAGGTCAAGGGACAGGCTGCGCTGGTTGTCCTCTGCCAGGATCTCCCGCAATGTCTGCTCCTTGCCCAGCTGTTTGGCCAACTCTGTAAGTGGATGTGCTGTGAGCGGCAAGGCTTGCGGTGCTTGCGAGCGAACGCGCATCAAAGCCTCGTAGGCGCCTTCCGCGTTGCCTTGCCTGGTACGCAGATGAGACAACATGATCCAGCCCCGAGCCATTTGAGGGGCGAGGCTCGTCACCTTGGCGATCAGGCCCAGCGCCTTGTCGGTCTCACCCTGATGCTCAGCCAACTCGGCTTCTTCGCAGTAATAGTGCGCCAGCCGGATGATGAAGCTGCCCTGGTTGCTGGCTTCGAGCTTCTCTGCCACCCGAATGGCCTGAGGCCAGTCGCGCGAGCGCTCATAGATCGCCAGCAAGGCCAGCAAGGCATCGCTTTCAAAGCTCGTACCCTCCAGTCGCACGAGCGCGGCTTCTGCACGGTCGAGCAGCCCAGCCTTGAGAAAGTCCAGCGCCAGCGCGTGTTGAGCACGCTCCCTGTCCTTGGCATCCACATCGGCCCTGGCCAGCAGGTGCTCGTGCACTCGAACCGCGCGGTCGTAGTCACCCCTTCGCCTGAACAGGTTGCCAAGGGCGAAATGCAATTCAGCCGTTTCCGGATCACCCTGAATGGCTTCGATGAAGGCGTCGATCGCCTGGTCCTGCTGCTCGTTGAGCAAATGGTTCAGCCCACGGAAGTAGGCTTTGGGCGCATGGCGGCCTGCGATGCGCCACTGGCGCAGATCCAGGCGTGAGGCGATCCACCCCAGGACAAAAGCGATGGGGAGGCTGTAGAGCAGCCAGGTGAGGTCAAGATCCATGGTGTGGTGGTGGCAGAGGCATCAGGCTGGATCCAGCGTCCGCCTCATGTGAGACCGATACCTCGGATTGGCGCCGTTTCCGGGCTCTGAGCCAGAGGGGCAGCATGAGAAAGGCCCCCATGACCACACCAACAAGTAGCGCCGCGAACAGGATCAGCACCATGGGGGCTTCCCATACGGCGCCGAAGAACAGGTGGAGTGTGACCGCCTGCTGGTTGTTCAAGGCAAAAGCGAACAGTACAAAAAAAAGGGCTGCGTTGAGCAGCCACATCAGGTATTTCACTGGCATCCCCTCTGTGGTGGGATGCATTTTACCGGCAGGGTCAGGCATCCGGGGACGGAGCCGTTTTCTGCAGCGGTTCTTCTCTCATTTCTGCGGTTCGGGCATCCACCTTTTCACGCAAGGCCTTGCCCGGCTTGAAATGGGGGACGCGCTTTTCCGGAATCATCACTTTCTCGCCAGAGCGCGGGTTGCGTCCTACGCGGGGAGAGCGGCGGTTGACGGAAAAACTGCCGAAGCCACGGATTTCGATCCGGTGGCCCTTGACCAAGGCGTCACCCATCGCGTCCAGAATTGCCTTGACGGCGAACTCTGCGTCGCGGTGAGTCAACTGGCTGAACCGGCTGGCCAGCACTTCAACAAGATCGCTTCGGGTCATCTGGATTCAGATTGGGCAGAGAACAAACAAACGGCCGGCAGTGCTTGGGGCCGAGCCAGATCCGCAATGGGACCCGGCTCGGGACCAGTCAGCATGCCGGCCGACTGATCGTTTGAGGATCAGTTGTTGTTGTCCAGCTTGGCGCGCAGCAGAGCACCCAGGCTGGTGGTACCAGCGCTGGAAGTGTTCTGGTTCAGGCTGGCCATGGCTTCTTGCTGGTCGACTGCATCCTTGGCCTTGATCGACAGCTGGATGTTGCGCGACTTGCGGTCCACGTTGACCACCACGGCGTTGACTTCGTCGCCTTCCTTAAGCACGTTGCGAGCGTCTTCAACACGGTCGGTGCTGATTTCGCTGGCGCGCAGGTAGCCGAGGACTTCTTCGCCCAGATCGATCTCGGCACCTTTGGCGTCAACCGTCTTGACGGTGCCGGTCACGATGGAGCCCTTGTCGTTCACAGACACGAAAGTGGTGAACGGATCGGAGTCGAGCTGCTTGATGCCCAGGGAGATGCGCTCACGCTCAACGTCGATGCCCAGAACCACGGCCTCAACGTCCTGACCCTTCTTGTAGTTGCGCACGGCAGCTTCGCCGGGCTCGTTCCAGGACAGGTCGGAGAGGTGAACCAGGCCGTCGATGCCGGCAGCCAGACCCACGAACACGCCGAAGTCGGTGATGGACTTGATCGGGCCCTTGACCTTGTCGCCACGCTTGGTGTTCTCGGCGAACTCGTGCCAGGGGTTGGCACGGCACTGCTTCATGCCCAGGGAGATACGACGCTTCTCTTCGTCGATGTCGAGCACCATGACTTCGACTTCTTCGCCCAGGGAAACCATCTTGGAAGGCGCAACGTTCTTGTTGGTCCAGTCCATTTCGGAGACGTGCACCAGACCTTCGATGCCGGGCTCGAGCTCGACAAACGCGCCGTAGTCGGCGATGTTGGTGACCTTGCCGAACATGCGGGTGCTCTGTGGGTAGCGGCGAGCCACGCCCATCCATGGATCGTCGCCCAGCTGCTTGAGGCCCAGGGAAACGCGCTGACGCTCTGGATCGAACTTGAGGATCTTGGCGGTGATTTCCTGGCCGGCTTGCACCACTTCGCTCGGATGGCGAACACGGCGCCATGCCATGTCGGTGATGTGCAGCAGACCGTCGATGCCACCGAGGTCAACGAACGCACCGTACTCGGTGATGTTCTTGACGATACCGTTGACAACAGCACCTTCCTTGAGGGTTTCGAGGAGCTTGGCGCGCTCTTCGCCCATGGATGCTTCGATCACGGCGCGGCGGCTCAGCACAACGTTGTTGCGCTTGCGGTCCAGCTTGATGACCTTGAACTCCATGGTCTTGCCCTCGTAGGGCGTGAGATCCTTGGTGGGACGGTTGTCGACCAGCGAACCTGGCAGGAAGGCGCTGATACCGTTGACCATGACCTTGAGGCCACCCTTGACCTTGTGGGTGGTCGTGCCGTTGACGAATTCGCCGGATTCCAGGGCCTTTTCGAGGGCCATCCAGGAAGCGAGACGCTTGGCCTTGTCACGCGAGAGCAGGGTGTCGCCGAAACCGTTTTCAACGGAGTCGATGGCGACGGAGACAAAGTCGCCTTCCTGTACTTCGAGTTCGCCCTGGTCGTTCTTGAATTCGGCCAGAGGGATGTAGGCTTCAGACTTGAGGCCGGCATTGACCACGACGTGGTTGTGCTCGATGCGCACCACTTCGGCGGTAATGACTTCACCCGAGCGCATTTCGGCGCGCTTGAGGGACTCTTCGAACAGGTCAGCAAATGATTCAGACATGAGATTTCCTAAGCCACATACGCAGGTCGCTCGCCCTGGAAGAGGCGACACCCGATGATGAAAGGTATGCGGCGTTGTGTTGCGGCGTGAACCGCGGGTTGGTTGATATTTCCCTTGGATCTGCGGGCAATTGATGGCCCGGCGGGATCTTTGGGTCGGAAAAAAGGTGCGTGTTTCGTGGCGAAGCCGCGCTTCACTTCGAAGCAAACACCTGTTGCCTGCTTTGCCACCAGCGCATCACCTGTTCCACTGAGTCTTCAATGGTCATCGATGAGTTGTCCAGCAGCTCGGCATCTTCAGCAGGTTTGAGTGGCGCGTGTTGGCGGGAAGAGTCCCGCTTGTCGCGCGCGAGCAAATCTGCGTAAAGACTATCAATATTAGCAGAAATTCCCTTGGAAATCAATTGCTTATGACGCCGCTCCGCGCGCTGGCGGGCGTCTGCTGTGAGGTAGACCTTGAGCGGCGCATTGGGAAAGATGGTGGTCCCCATGTCGCGGCCGTCTGCCACAAGGCCGGGCAATTGCCGGAATTGATGCTGCAAATCAAATAGCGCTTTGCGAACCTCTGGCAAGCTGGAGACGCGAGATGCCGCCATGCCGGCCGCTTCGCTTCTGACGGCCTCGGAGACGTCCTCGTTGTCCAGGAAAATGGCCTCAGCCGTGAACCGCACGTCGAGATTGGCCGCGAGTTCTGCGATTTGAGCAGCGTGCGCTTCGTGCTGGAGGTCTGCTTCCTCGGTCGACCATTGGCGCTTTTGCGCAGCGATGCCTACCAGACGGTAGAGGGCGCCTGAGTCGAGAAGATGATAGCCCAGCCGCGTGGCAAGCTCTGCCGCCAGTGTGCCTTTGCCCGAAGCGGATGGGCCATCCACACAGATCACAGGAACATCGTCCGTCCGGGCTTCGCAGATGTCGAACAAGGCTTCAAAGTAGTCGGGAAACGTCTTTCCGACGCATTTCGGGTCATCGATCCGCACAGGCAACCTCGCGGGGTTGAAGGCAGCCAGGGAGAAGCACATGGCGACACGGTGGTCGTCGTAGGTATGGATGGGGGCGGTTGACCAGGCGGTCGGTGGCGTGATGCGAATGAAGTCGTCGCCTTCCTCGACCTTGGCGCCCAGTTTTCGGCATTCGATGGCCATGGCGGCTATTCGGTCCGTCTCCTTGACGCGCCAGCTGGCGATGTTGCGCAACGTCGAGGGGCCGTCTGCATAGAGCGCCATCACGGCCAGTGTCATGGCCGCGTCCGGAATGTGGTTGCAGTCAAGGTCGATGGCTTTGAGTGGCCACTGGCCACGGCGAACATGAAGTCGGTTGGCCTCGCTGGTCACTTCTGCCCCCATGGCTTGAGCCGCTTCGACAAACCGGATGTCGCCCTGGATGGATGACAGGCCCACCCCTTCAATCGTCACGCCGTCGTACCCCGGCGTTGCGGGGGCAATGGCGCCGAGTGCGACGAAATAGCTCGCCGAGGATGCATCGCCTTCGACCGGGATTTCACCGGGCGACAGATATCGGCTACCGGCGGAAATGACGAAGCGGGACCAGTCCTTTCGCTCAATGTTGACGCCAAACCGGGAAAGCAGCTTGAGGGTGATCTCAATGTAGGGGCGGGAGATGAGTTCGCCGACCACATCAATCTTGATGGTCTGGCCTTTGTCGCCGAGTGAGCTCACCAGTGGCAAAGCCAGAAGCAATGCCGTCAAAAACTGGCTCGAGACATCGCCGCGGACCTTGATGGGCTTGTCGAGCGTCAGCGCCACAGGGGTTCCGTTTCCGACGGCCAATGGTGGGTAGCCTTCATTGCCCAGATATTCGACGGGGCATCCCAATGACCGCAGCGCTTCTACCAGATCACCGATCGGGCGCTCGTGCATGCGCGCAATACCACTGAGTTCAAACCTTCCGCCATGCACGCTGGCGAGCAAGGCCAGTGCGGCGGTAAGGGGGCGCATCGCGGTGCCTGCATTTCCCAGGAACAGCTTGGCATTCGTGACAGGAAGTTTGCCGCCAATGCCTGTGACAGTGAGGTGACCTTCCCCGCGGTGCTGTATGGTGCAGCCCAGTTGCCGGAGTGCGTCGAGCATCACGCGTGTGTCGTCGGAGTCGAGCAGATCCTTGACATCGGTGGCGCCCATGCTCAGTGCCGCGAGCAGCAGCACCCGGTTGGAAATGCTCTTGGACCCCGGAAGCGAAACCGTACCGCCGGCGCTGAGCAGTGGCGGGATGTCGAGAAATGCGGTCGAGTACATGCGTGAATAACCTTCTGAGGGCGTCGTTATGCTCCCTCTTGCGACGCGCCGTTACCCGACGCTACGCGAGCGTCAGCTTTGCGGCTTGATCGCCGTCATGCGCCAATTGGCTCGCCCTTCGCTGGCTTGCTCGATCAGCGCTTCCAGGGCATCCGGGTTGGTGGCGGAGATCGCAGTTTCAAGGGCGTGCAAAGAGCGCTGGAAGTACTGCATCTGGTCCAGCAGCTCTTCCTTGTTTGAAATCAGAATGTCTCGCCACACGGAAGGGTCACTGGCGGCGATTCGAGTGAAATCGCGGAATCCCGGACCGGCCAGGGACAGAAAGTCCTGCGCATGATCCTGCGCCAGGATGCCATTCATCATGGCAAAGGCGATCATGTGCGGAAGGTGGCTCACAGCAGCATAGGCAGCGTCGTGTGCTTCCGGCGTCATGACCTTGACATGGCTGCCCAGCGCCGTCCAGATCTGAGCGACTTTCTCCACCTTGCTGGCCAGGGTTCGCTCAATGGGCGTGAGGATGACCTGGCGACCTGTGTACAGGTCTGCGTCTGCGTGATCAACGCCTGCGAGTTCTTTGCCCGCGATAGGGTGGGCAGGAACAAAGCAGCTGACCTGCTCACGCAACACGCGGCGAGCCGCATCGATGACCTCACGCTTGGTGGATCCGACGTCCATGATCAGCGAGTTGGGGCTGACCAGATGCCGGATGGCCTTGAAAGTTGACTCGGTCGCAGCGACCGGCACGGCCAGCACCACGAGGTCTGCGCCAGAGACGGCCAGGAGCGCCGACGGTGCTTCCACATCGATCACGCCCAGGCGTCGGGCGCGCTCGGTGGTGGAGGGCGATTTGCTGTATCCCACCACGCGTTTGACCAGTCCGGCCTTTTTCAGCGCAAGGGCGAACGACCCGCCCATCAGGCCGCAACCAATCAAACCAAGCTGCTCAATCATCTTTTATTTGCTCACAGGGTAAGCGCCCAAGACCTTGTAGAAGGCGCACAGTTGCTGAAGCTCTTTGAGGGCTGCAGCAACGCCGGGATCGGTCGGGTGTCCGGCGATGTCGATATAGAAATAATATTCCCATTGGCCGGACTTCGCTGGCCGCGACTCAAATCGCGTCATGGAGACGCCATGGGTCTTCAGCGGGACCAGCAGATCATGCATGGCCCCCGGTTTGTTCGGCACAGACACCACGATACTGGTGCTGTCATGCCCAGTGGCCGGTGGCGTGGCCATCGTCTGGGGCAGGGCAATGATGGCAAAGCGGGTGCGGTTGTAGGCCTCGTCCTGAATGGCGTGCGAAACGATGTGCAGCCCGAACTGGGCGGCTGCGCGCTCGCTCGCGATGCCGGCCCATGCGGGATTCGTTGCGGCCAGCCTGGCGCCTTCTGCATTGCTGGCCACGGCACGACGTTCTGCACGAGGCAAATGCTCGGACAGCCACTTCTGGCACTGAGCCAGCGCCTGCGGGTGGGCCAGCACAGCCTCGACATCGTTCAGGTCATTGACCTGGCGCAACAGGTTGTGCCGAACCAGAAGGCTGACTTCACCCACGATATGCACTGGAGAACGCAAGAATAGGTCCAGCGATCGTGCCACTGCACCTTCGGTGGAATTTTCGATGCCCACCACACCATACTGGGCAGTGCCTGCTGCCGTGGCATGGAAGACCTCATCGAAGTTGGCGCAGTAGATGAAGTTGGCCGCGCTGCCAAAGAACTCAACCGCGGCTTCTTCGCAGAAAGTGCCTTGTGGCCCCAGAACGGCCACGCGTTGCGGCGCCTCCAGTGCCAGGCATGCAGACATGATTTCGCGCCAGATGGCTGCCACATGAGGGTTGAGCAAAGGCCCGGGGTTTCCGTCCTGAATTTTCTGAATGACCTGGGCCACCCGGTCAGGCCGAAAGAACGGTGATCCCTCCTTGCGCTTGAGCTCCCCGACCGCCTCCGCAACACGGGCTCGTTCGTTGAGCATCTGCAGCAGTTGCTTGTCGAGCGAGTCGATCTGCACACGCAGCTTGGCAAGTTCTTCGGTTTGGACGGGTTTGCTCATGCTGGTTTCGGGTGTTTGTCGTGTCTTTGTCAGGCTTGCGTGCGCTCGAATTCGGTCATGTAGGCGATCAGCGCCTCCACCCCGGCCATGGGCATGGCGTTGTAGATACTGGCGCGCATGCCGCCAACAGACTTGTGCCCCTTGAGCTGGAGCAGGCCGCTGTCACTGGCGCCGGCCAGAAAATCCGCATTTCGGGATTCATCGGCCAAAAAGAAAGGAATATTCATCCGCGACCGGCAATTGGCCGCCACGCGGTTCTCGTAGAACGACGAGCCGTCCAGGAAGTCATAGAGCCGTTGCGCTTTGGCGATGTTTTTCTGCTCAATGGCCTCGACGCCCTTGAGTGTCCCGTGGGTCTGCTCGGCCAGCCAGTCAAAGACCAGACCCAGCATGTAGATGGCAAACGTCGGGGGGGTATTGAACATGGACTCGTTGTCGGCCACGTTGCGGTAGCTGAACGCGCTGGGGCAAATGTCCATGGCTTTGTCGAGCAAGTCGTCGCGAACGACGACCAGGGTCACCCCTGCAGGCCCCAGGTTCTTCTGAGCGCCGCCAAAGGCCAGCCCGACCTTGCTCCAGTCTACCGGGCGCGAAGCCACGTGGGACGAAAAGTCGATCACCAAGGGCGCATCGCTGCCCAGTGTCTTGAGGTCAGGCAGCTCGTGAAATTCGACCCCATGGATGGTCTCATTGCTGCAAATGTGTACATAGCGCGCACCTTTGGACAGCGACCAACTGGCCGGGTCGGGCAGGGTGTTGTGACCGTCAGCCTGATTGCTGGCCGCCAGATTCACAGTGCCGTAGCGAGCCGCTTCCTTCGCGGATTTCTGGCTCCAGCTGCCGGTGACGATCATGTCGATCGCTCCGGCGCCGCCGAGGTTCAGGGGCACGACAGCGTTTTCTGCCAGGCCGCCACCTTGCATGAAGAGAATGTGGTGAGTCTCAGGGACGCGAAGCAGCTCGCGTACGCGTGTCTCGGCACTCTTGGCAATGGAAATGAACTCCTTGCCACGGTGACTCATCTCCATCACGCTCATGCCGCAGCCATGCCAGTCGGTCATTTCCGCAGCGGCTTTTTGCAAAACGACTTCCGGCATGGCCGCAGGGCCTGCCGAGAAGTTGAAGGGGCGCGTCATTCGTTGTCACCACCTTCCGCTGACGCGTCGCCATCGGTGCCTTCGGCTTCGTCGCTTTCCTCGGCATCGGGCACGGCCGCATCGTTCTCCACAATGCGCTGCAGGCCAGACAGCTCGGAGCCCTCGTCGAGCGCAATGAGCGTGACGCCCTGTGTGGCCCGCCCCATCTCACGGATCTCCGAGACACGGGTGCGCACCAGGACGCCTTTGTCCGTGATCAGCATGATCTCGTCGTCCGTGTGCACCAATGTGGCCCCGACAACCTTGCCGTTGCGCTCACTTTGCTGGATGGCAATCATGCCTTTCGTGCCACGACCATGGCGGGTGTACTCACCAATCGGCGTGCGCTTCCCATAGCCATTGATGGTGGCCGTCAGAACGCTCTGACTTTCATCTTCAGCCACCAGCAGCGCAATGACGTTCTGGCCATCTTCGAGCATCATGCCGCGCACACCGCGCGCATTCCGACCCATCGGGCGAACGTCGTTCTCGGAGAAGCGCACGGCTTTACCGCCGTCGGAGAACAGCATGACGTCGTGCTCGCCGTCGGTGAGTGCTGCGCCGATGAGGTAGTCGCCCTCGTCAAGGCCAACAGCGATGATGCCCGCCTTGCGCGGATTGCTGAATTCGTTGAGTGCCGTCTTCTTGACCGTGCCGCCAGCGGTGGCCATGAAGACGAAATGATCCTCCGGGAAGCTGCGGAAATCGCCTGTCAGCGGCAACACCACGTTGATCTTCTCGCCGTCCTGCAGAGG
Source organism: Hydrogenophaga sp. 5NK40-0174 (assembly GCF_040372165.1). Taxonomy (NCBI): domain Bacteria; kingdom Pseudomonadati; phylum Pseudomonadota; class Betaproteobacteria; order Burkholderiales; family Comamonadaceae; genus Hydrogenophaga; species Hydrogenophaga sp. 5NK40-0174. The sequence continues at coordinate 443,305 of NZ_BAABWG010000001.1, forward strand.
GAACATGTTCACAATGGGGCGGCCACGGGAGTTGCGGGAGCCCGCAGGCACTTCCCAGACTTTCAGCCAGTACAACCGTCCACGGTTGGAGAAGCACAGGATGTAGTCATGGGTGTTGGCGATGAACAGCTGGTCGATCCAGTCGTCTTCCTTGGTCTGTGTCGCCTGCTTGCCTCGGCCACCGCGCTTTTGCGACCGGTACTCTGACAACGGCTGGCTCTTGATGTAGCCGCTGTGACTGAGGGTGACCACCATGTCGGTAGGCGTGATCAGGTCTTCGGTGGCAAGGTCTTGCGCGTTGTGCTCGATCTCGCTGCGCCGTGCGCCAAGTTTGGTCTGTCCAAACTCCTGTTTCACCGCTTCCAGTTCGCCGGAAATGATGGCGGAGACCCGTTCGGGCTTGGCCAGGATGTCGAGCAGATCTTCGATGTGAGACATCACATCCTTGTACTCGGCAACGATCTTGTCTTGTTCCAGTCCGGTCAGGCGCTGCAGACGCATCTGCAGAATTTCCTGTGCCTGCGTTTCGGACAGGCGGTACAGGCCATCTGCCTGCATGCCAAAGTCGCGCTCAAGCCCTTCGGGGCGGTAGTCGTCCGCGTTGACGGTGCCACCGTCTTCCCTTGTGCGGGTGAGCATTTCGCGCACCAGCTTGCTGTCCCACCCACGAGCCATGAGCTCGGCCTTTGCCACCGGCGGGGTGGGGGACTCGCGAATGATGCGGATGAACTCGTCAATATTGGCCAGCGCAACTGCCAGGCCTTCCAGTACATGGCCTCGCTCGCGTGCCTTGCGCAGTTCGTAGACCGTGCGCCGGGTGACGACCTCACGCCGATGGTCGATGAAGACCTGAATCAGGTCCTTGAGGTTGCACAGGCGAGGCTGGCCGTCGACCAGCGCCACCATGTTCACGCCGAAGGTATCCTGGAGCTGCGTCTGCTTGTAGAGGTTGTTCAGCACCACCTCAGGCACTTCGCCGCGCTTGAGCTCGATGACCAGGCGCATGCCCGACTTGTCGGACTCATCCTGGATGTGGCTGATACCCTCAATTTTCTTTTCATGGACCAGCTCGGCGATGCGCTCCTGCAAGGTCTTTTTGTTGACCTGATAGGGCAGCTCATCGACGATGATGGCTTCACGCTGGCCTTTGTCGATGGGCTCAAAGTGGCACTTGGCGCGCATCACAACCCGGCCGCGGCCGGTGCGGTAGGCGTCTTTGACACCTGAAATGCCGTAGATGATGCCTGCGGTAGGAAAGTCTGGCGCCGGAATGATCTCCATCAGTTCGTCGATGGAGGCGTCCGGGCTCTTGAGCATGTGAAGGCAGGCATCCACCACCTCATTGAGGTTGTGTGGCGGGATGTTGGTGGCCATGCCCACAGCAATACCGGCCGACCCGTTGACCAGCAGGTTGGGCAAACGGGTGGGGAGCACCAGCGGCTCTTTTTCGCTGCCGTCGTAGTTGGGGCCGAAATCAACGGTCTCCTTCTCTATGTCCGCCAGCATCTCATGGGCAATCTTGGCCAGGCGGATTTCGGTATATCGCATGGCCGCGGCGTTGTCGCCGTCCACGGACCCGAAATTACCTTGTCCGTCGACCAGCATGTGGCGCAGGGAGAAGTCCTGGGCCATGCGCACGATGGTGTCGTACACAGCGGAATCACCGTGCGGGTGGTATTTACCGATCACGTCACCGACGATACGTGCAGACTTTTTGTATGCACGGTTCCAGTCGTTGTTGAGTTCGTGCATCGCATAAAGCACCCTTCGGTGGACGGGCTTGAGGCCGTCCCGGGCGTCAGGCAGGGCGCGCCCGACGATCACGCTCATGGCGTAGTCAAGGTAGCTGCGGCGCATCTCCTCTTCAAGGCTGATGGGCAGTGTCTCTTTTGCGAACTCGGTCATGGATGCTGGGAGCCTCGGTTTGCCATTGGCGCAACCCGGGCTTTAGTCGACATGAAAACCTTGCATTTTAGTCTGTTGTTCGAGGTCCATATCCCGGCGAGCTCCTGATGGAAGACGGTCGGCAATCGCAAGGGTTAACCCGCACTTTTAGTAAGGGTGATGACAATTTGCGACATTCAAAAGTTCAAATCCTTGTGGCACAATGTTTGTAACGTTATTGGGGCGAGGGTCGCTTCAAACGTCTGTTTGGTTGGTATTTAGGCCGTTTTCGGCTGTCCAAGAGGAAATCCATGAAGAATCTCAACAAAGTGGCAATGCTGGTGGCAGCTGCGGCCATGGCAACTGCAGCAAGCGCACAGTCCGTCGACAACTGGCGCAACGGTACTTCCGAGTTGGTGTGGAAGAACGGCACCAGCGAATTGTGCTGGCGCAACAGCGCTTGGACGCCTGCTACGGCCGCTGCCGACTGCGATGGCGCCATTGCTCCCGCTGCTCCTGCCGCTGCTCCTGCAGCAGCCCCCGCTGCCGCTGCCCCTGCCGCTGCGCCCGCTGAAGCCGCACCCACCAAGGTGACCTACGCAGCCGACGCATTCTTCGATTTCGACAAGTCCGTGGTCAAGCCTGCTGGCAAGGCCCGCTTGGACGATCTGGTTTCCAAGGTTGCCGACATCGAGCTGGAAGTGGTGATCGCTGTGGGTCACACCGACTCCATCGGTTCCGCCAAGTACAACCAGGCACTGTCGGTTCGTCGTGCAGAAGCTGTGAAGGCTTACCTGGTGAGCAAGGGCATCGATGCAGCCCGCGTGTACACCGAAGGCAAGGGTCTGACCCAGCCTGTGGCTGACAACAAGACGCGTGCTGGCCGTGCCAAGAACCGTCGCGTTGAAGTCGAAGTCGTGGGCACCCGCGCTGCTCAGTGAGTCCGGCCTTCAGGCAAAGAAACCGCGCTTCGGCGCGGTTTTTTTTCGCCTGGAGGGAAGGTGTGTATCAAATAGACCACGAGTGCTGGCCGCCAGAGGGGTCGAGATGACGTGGTCCTGGTTCAGTTGGGCGTGCTGGAAAGCCCCAGAGATTGGCGCGAATCAGTCTGTTGAGGCAATTGGATGCTTTTGAAGCTTCTGGTATCGATTTGAGTGGGACAGACCGAACCATTTGACGTCAAATTGGGCGGTTGTCCTACATCAGCGCACGGCGGATGCCGATTCCGCCGTGTTCGGTGCCTCAATAGACTGAAGTCATTCGAGGTGCAGAGGTTGGAGGCTCAACCTGATGCCATCGAGTCAATCAGCAACCGCTCCCAGGAGGGAGTTCTTCGAGAGGAAAAGACCACCATGAAAAAAAGCAAACTGAGCAAGATCGCCCTTACCGTGGCCTTCACGACGCTGGCCGGTGCCGCCAGCGCCCAGGCGGTAGACAACTGGACCAATGGCACTTCGGAGCTGATCTGGAAAAACGGGGCAGGCGATCTATGCTGGAGGAACAGCTTCTGGACCCCGGCGACAGCTGCGGCAGACTGTGATGGCGCTTTGAAAGCGGCGGAGCCGGCACCTGCGCCAGCGGCGGCTGCACCGGCACCTGCACCGGCACCGGCGCCCGCACCAGCTCCAGCGGCCAAGACCATGAATTTCTCGGCCGAGACGTATTTCGATTTTGACAAGTCGGTCCTCAAGCCAGCGGGCAAGGCAGCACTCGATAGCTTGGTCTCCGATCTGGGCAAGGTGGACGTGGAGACCATCATTGCCGTGGGGCACACCGATGCCATTGGTTCAAACGACTACAACCAGGCCCTGTCCATTCGCCGTGTCGAATCGGTCAAGGCTTATCTGGTGAGCAAGGGCGTGCCAGCCGACCAGATCGTGACGGAAGGGCGCGGTGAGAGCGAGCCGGTCGCTTCCAACAAGACGCGAGAGGGCAGGGCAAAGAACCGGCGCGTGGAAATCGAGGTGGTGGGCACCGCCAAGCCGATGTAAACATCGCCTCGTGGGCTGATACAGCCCGCCCGGGAGCGCCATGGCCTGCTATTGGTCATGGCGTTTTTCTTTGTCCGGACCCAGCGGACAGGAGGCGGGCGATAATGCTCGGATGATGGAATCGAAAGTCAACGCTGATCCGGCCGAACTGGCCAAATTTTCGGACCTGGCTCACCGTTGGTGGGACCCGGAGAGCGAGTTCAAGCCGCTGCATCAGATCAACCCCTTGCGCCTGGACTGGATTGATGCCCAAGCGTCTCTGGCTGGCAAGAAGGTTCTCGATATCGGCTGCGGGGGTGGCATTCTTTCCGACTCCATGGCGCGAAAGGGAGCGGAAGTGACAGGCATTGATCTGGCGACCAAGGCGTTGCGCGTGGCGCAACTTCACGCCATGGAAGCCCGGACGCCAAACATCACGTTCCGGGAAATCAGCGCCGAGGCCATGGCCGACGAGGCGCCAGCCAGTTTCGATGTGGTGACCTGTATGGAAATGCTGGAGCATGTGCCAGACCCGGCATCCATCGTCTCGGCCTGTGCCCGGCTGGTCAAACCTGGTGGCTGGGTGTTTTTCTCCACCATCAATCGAAACGCCAAGGCGTTTCTGTTGGCCATTGTGGGGGCTGAATACGTGTTGCAGATGTTGCCGAAAGGCACGCATGAGTACGCCAAACTGATTCGCCCGGCGGAGTTGGCAGGTTTTTGCCGTCAGGCTGATCTTGAGCTGCAGCAGACCCGGGGTATGGAGCACAATCCGCTGACCGGGCGCTACTGGCTCAGCGGAGACACCAGCGTGAACTACCTGATCTCTACCCGCAAACCGGCCGGGTAAGTTGGCGCGACCATGTTCAGGTTTGCCGCTGTGCTTTTCGATCTGGATGGGACACTGATCGACAGTGCTCCTGATCTCGCAGCTGCCGCCGAACGAATGCGGTTGCGGCGAGGTTTGCCGCCCATGTCACTGGAGCGCTATCGCCCTTGGGCGGGGGCGGGTGCCCGAGGCATGCTGCGTGTCGGATTTGAGCTTTCCCCGGAAGACGAAGGCTTCTTGGCTCTGCGCGAGGAGTTCTTTGAGGAGTACCAGCAAGGGCTTCTTGATCAGACCAGTCCATTTGACGGGGTGCCGGACCTGATCGCGCAACTGGTGTCAGCGGGTATTCCGTGGGGCGTGGTCACGAACAAGGCCGAGAGGTTCACTCACCCTTTGCTGGCCGGCTTGCCCCTGTTCGCAACTGCAGGAGCGGTGGTGTGCGGTGATACGACGCCCCATCCCAAACCGCACCCGGAGCCTCTGTATGAAGCCGCCAGACGTGTGGGGGCATCCCCTGAGCGCTGTGTCTATGTCGGGGACGACGAACGTGACGTGGTGGCTGGCAATGCTGCCGGCATGACGACGCTGGTGGCGAACTACGGATATCTGGGGGCCCACAAGCATCCTCACGAGTGGGGGGGCGATGCCATCGCAGATTCTCCAGAGCAGGTCTTGAAATGGCTGCAATTGCCCTAAAATAGTCTTCACTGGGGCTGCATTGGTTTCGACGTGGGTTCGGGCACGCAGCAGGGCATGTCGAGGTTCTGTCACCTCGTTAAACCGCAGAAAAAAAACTAACTGCAAACGACGAACGTTTCGCACTCGCCGCTTAATCCGGTGAGCCTTGCAACAGCACGCTGGTAGGCTGGGCAAGGGCGGCCGCAAGGCCGTCCCGGCTGCAAGGTAATTTTTATCAGCTGGCTTCGTATCGGGTACCTTGATGCGGGGCGAGATTCAAGGGTACTGGCTGGTGGTGTAGCGTGTCGCTGCGCGACATCACGGGTGAGACTCAATTCAGACGACTAAACATGTAGAACTGCGCGAAGAAGGCTTGCGGACGGGGGTTCAAATCCCCCCAGCTCCACCACTACACCATCCAAAGGCTGTCAAGGAAGTATCCTTGACAGCCTTTTTTCCTGACGCGTCTTCGCTGATGGAGAGCTCAGCGATCAGTTACCCTTTTGCCGACAGCAACATTTGCATTGCTTTTGCTGCGGCTGGCACTTTTGTGGGTCAATGGACGTCGCCTGGAGCGCACCTCCGGGCAGAGTCGTGCTGAGACAATGCCGATGCGGAAGCTGATGTTCGAGATCAAGTTCTTTGACTTTGAGCACCTGTCACCATGGCGTTGACGATTTACGAAGGGGTGTGTGGCTTGGTTGATGGTCAGCTCTCAGGCGTCCGAGTCGTCCGCTCGCCCCCGAGGACGTTGGCGACCATGGGCAGTGCTTGTGCACGACCGGATGTCACTCTGGACACCGCAGATTCACAAGGGAGTTGAACATGTCAGGGCATATGAATCGATTGCGCGTGCTGCCCAAGAGCATATGGGTGCTGGGCTTTGTCAGCATGCTCATGGATATCTCTTCCGAGATGATCCACAGCCTTCTTCCACTGTTCATGGTGGCTGTGCTGGGAACCAGCGCCACCGTGGTCGGCATCATTGAAGGATTGGCGGAGGCCACAGCACTGATCGTCAAGGTTTTCTCCGGTGTGCTCAGTGACATGCTTGGGCGTCGAAAATGGTTGGCTGTGGCTGGTTACGGGTTGGGCGCACTGACCAAGCCACTGTTCGCTGTTGCGGGAACCGCTGGCGTGGTTCTTTCGGCCCGGCTGATCGACAGGGTGGGCAAGGGCATTCGCGGCGCCCCACGAGATGCGTTGGTGGCGGACGTCACGCCGCCGGCGATGCGAGGAGCTGCCTACGGACTTCGGCAGTCTCTGGACACGGTGGGTGCGTTTGCGGGGCCGCTGCTGGCTGTGGTGCTGATGCTATTGACAGCGGATGACTTCAGGGCAGTGTTCTGGGTGGCGGTGGTGCCGGGCTTTCTGGCGGTTGCGCTGCTGATCTGGGGTGTTCGCGAGCCTGCCGCAAGGCCTGAGAAGCCAAGAGAGTTCCCACTTCGCTGGCGTTCGCTCAAGCGCCTTGGCGCACCCTTCTGGCAGGTGGTGATCATTGGCGCCGTGTTTTCATTGGCGCGCTTCAGTGAGGCGTTTCTGGTCCTGCGAGCGGAGCAGCTCGGGCTGGGTCTGGCCTGGGCACCGGTGGTGATGGTGGTGATGAATGTGACCTTCGCCCTGAGCGCTTATCCATCTGGCGCAATGTCCGACCGGATGGACCGCCGCTACCTGCTGGCAGCCGGATGTGCGGTGCTTGTGGTGGCCGATGTGGTGCTGGCCGTTGCAGGGCATTGGACTTGGGTGGTCGTCGGCGTGGCGCTCTGGGGCCTTCACATGGGCTTGACGCAAGGGCTGCTGGCCGCTTGGGTCGCCGACGTGGCGCCGAGCGAACTGCGTGGCACCGCATTCGGGACGTTCAACCTTGCCTGCGGACTTGCATTGCTGGTCAGCAGCATCGCTGCCGGTGTTGCCTGGGACGTGCTGGGATCAGCCTGGACGTTCTGGCTTGGCGCCTGCCTGGCTGGCTTGAGTATTGCTGTTTCGCTGAGCATCAGAGGAAACACAGGCACAGCGAGCTGAAGCCGCGAAGTTGCGTCGCGTCTGCAGAGTGCGCGGCCTGAACTTGCCCAGCGGTCGCTGTCCTTTGCGGATCGAGGCCTTGTCCTACAGGCTGTTGTGGTCCCGGCCGATGCGACGGGGCCCCTTCCATTTCTACAGTTGAGTCATGGCCAGACGGTATGTCGGGCCACAAACCAACTCAGAAAGGAGTCAGCCATGCTGAAGTGGGCATTGATATTTGCGGTGGTTTCGCTGGTGGCCGGGATTCTGGGCTTTGGCGGCGTTGCCGCCGGCGCTGCCGGTATCGCCAAGTTCTTGTTCGTACTTTTCCTGATCGCGTTCCTGGTGGTTATCACGCTTGCCATTCTTGGTGTTGGCGCCCTCAAGCAATGACGCAGAAAGGCCGTATGCCTTCCGGCGAGGAACCGCGCTTTCACCGCTGAGCTTCCCCTTTACCGTCCCCTTTTTCACATTCCAAGGAGAGAAATCATGTTGACCATGTTGAATACCCGTAGGTCTCTTGTGGCTCTGGCCGCTGCCCTGGCTGCGGTGACTGTGTTGCCGGCCTGCTCCGTGACCCGTGGCCAGTCAACGGTGGGCGAGTACATCGACGACACGACGATCACGGCCAAGATTCGAGCTGCTTTTGTCGAGAGCGAGCGAGTGGACGCCAGTTCCATCAAGGTCGAGACGCTGGATGGAGAGGTGTTGCTCAGCGGCTTTGCCAAGAGTGAGGCGGAAAAGACTGCAGCCGAGATGATTGCACGGAACACGGCGGGCGTGCGGCTGGTGAACAATGGGCTGGTGGTTCGTTCGTAAGCCGCCTGGTCGAAGCCGGCCAGACCCAAGGATGAAAGCCCAAGCGCGCGGGCCACTGGTCATGATGGCCAGCCCCGGGCGTGTAGGAATCATCTGACATACAAAATGTTGGCGAGGGTGTGTAATGTCGAGGAAGGGGCGGAGGGCATAACCGTGATGGCCAGGTAACCCGCCCCTATGTTGCTATGCAAATGAACTCCGCATCCTCACCTCATTCTGTTTCGGCAGGCGTGCTGCACTGCTTCATCGTAGAAGACAGTCCTGTGATTTGCTCCAACCTCGTCGAGACACTGCATGAATTGGTGGAGCTCGACCTGTTAGGGACGGCTGAAAGCGAGGAAGAAGCTGTGACGTGGCTCTTGAAAGCACCTTCGACTTGCAACCTCATGATCATCGACGTCTTTCTCAAGTCAGGGACCGGGATCGAAGTGCTGCGTCAGGCCAGGCAGAAACTGCCCAAGGCTGCCTTGGTGGTGCTGACGAACTATGCAACGGCAGACATGCGCAAGCGATGCCTGAAGATGGGAGCCGATCGGGTGTTCGACAAATCGGCAGAGCTTGAAGAGCTTCTCGAGTATTGCGAAGAGGTTGCCCACGCGTGAGGTGACCTGCGGTGTCGCTGCGTGTCTTGTTTGCCTTGCTTCCGCCCTGTGGGCTATTGAATCAGCCCGTTCTTGAGAGCGTAGTAGGTGAGATCGCTGTTTGAGGCGAGCTTCATTTTTTCCATCACCCGAGTGCGGTAGGTACTGACTGTTTTGACGCTCAGACTCATGCTGTCTGCAATGTTGCCGACCGTCTCGCCCTTGGCGAGCCTGAGAAAGACCTGGAACTCACGGTCCGAAAGCTCTTCGTGTGGTTGCTTGTTCGCGTCGCCACCCAGCGTATCTGCCAGCAACTCGGCAACCGCCGGCGTGATGTACTTTCGGCCCCGGTGGACGGTCTGTATCGCGGTGATGATGTCTTCAGGATCGCATTCCTTGTTCAGGTATCCACTAGCTCCTTGCTTGAGCAAGGTCGTGGCGTAATGGGCCTCCGGAAATCCGCTCAGGATGAGGACGGGAAGATCGGGCTCTCGGGCCTTGATGGCTGCAAGCGCATCAACGCCGCTTTGATCTGGCATGGACAAGTCCATGATCAGGACATCCACTTCACCTTGTCGCACCAGATCGAGGGCTTCTTTCCCGTTGCCGGCTTCGCCGGTCACCCGAAGGTCAACCTGGTCAGACAGGAATTGCTTGAGGCCAGTGCGAACAATGGCGTGGTCGTCGACGATTCCAATCCGGATCATGTTGGGTTCGCTCCATGCGTTTCGTAGTTGCTGCATAGTCTAGGGCATGACACGTCTGAAATTTCTCTTCTCCAATGCATCCCGCATTCGTGCTGTGGCCTATCCACTGGCGGTCGTGGCGGCATTGCTGCTGGTTGGCGTGAGCGAATTGGCGTATCAGCAAGCGCGTGGACACCTGGCTGAGCAGGTGGACAAGGGTCGTGCTCGCCTGGAGCTGATTCGCTTGCTGCGTGTGGTCTCGGATGCCGAGAGTGGAAAGCGTGGCTACTTGCTGGTAGGTGGCCAGGATTACCTTGATCCATACCACCAGGCACATGCTCGTGCGCTCGAACAACTGAAGCTGCTCAACGATGCCTACACCGCGCTGGGTGATGAAGAGGCGCTGGCGCGCATGGCGACCATCGGGCAGGTAGTTGAGGCCAAATTTGCCGAAATGGAAGAGGTGATGGCGCGATCAGATGCCGGCAACAGGGAGTTCGCGCTGGACCTGGTGCGCTCTGGCATTGGCCGGGAAATGATGGAGGAGCTGCAGGCTGAGGTCGATGCCTTGATGGCTGACCAGACGGGCAAGATCGGTGTCGGGGTAGGGCAGGTGTTCGAGACTTTGAGTCTCAGCCGGATCGGTGTGGCCTCTTTGACATTTCTGAGTCTGCTGGTGTTGATCATGTTCATGCGGCAGGCGGGCGCCATGCAAGACCAGCGAGCGGCGCAACAGCTGGCGCTGGCACGTGAGCGGGATGCGCTGGAGGAGGCCGTGCATGCGCGGACCCAGGACCTGCGGGAACTGGCGCAACACATGCAGACAGTGCGCGAGGATGAGCGCGCCGCCCTGGCCAGGGAGCTGCACGACGAACTCGGTGCGCTCTTGACAGCGGCCAAGCTGGATGTGGCGCGGATCAAGCCGAAGATGAAACACGCTTTGCCAGACATGTTGCCGCGCCTGACGCACCTGACGGAAACCCTGAACTCAGGCATTGCCCTCAAACGCCGGATCATTGAGGATCTCAGGCCGTCGACGCTCAGCAGTCTTGGCCTGGTGCCGGCGCTGGAGATCTTGTGCGGAGAGTTCGGCAATGGTGCAGGCATTTCGATGAATGTGGAACTGGACGACATCAAGGCAGAAGCCTCGATTGAGCTGACGCTGTTCAGGGTGGTGCAGGAAGCGCTGACGAACGTGGGCAAGTATGCGAGGGCTTCGCGGGTGGACGTGACACTGCGCAAGGAGGAGGGGAAGGCTGTTCTGTGTGTGCAGGACAATGGTGTGGGCTTCAACCCTAAGGCCGAACATGCAGGACATCACGGCCTGCGTGGCATGCGCTTCCGGGTCGAAGCTGTGAACGGGATGCTCACGGTCATGTCTCGCGCTGGAGAAGGCGCCCGCATTTGCGCGGAAGTGCCGTTGCCGGCTGCAACAGTCTCAGCAGTTGCCGGGTAGGTCGGCTCCTACATCGCAACGGATCAATCGCCGACAGGTGTTTGCGGCATCGGCTGCTGCGGGCGCTGATCTTGCCGCCATACAGTGAACTCATGGCCAGGCGCTTTCTGCCCGGTCTCCATTCAAAAGGAGTTCACCATGTTGCACTACGCAGTCGTTTTCTTCGTCATCGCCCTGATTGCTGCTGTATTCGGCTTTGGCGGCATTGCTGCTGGCGCAGCCGGGATCGCGAAGCTGCTCTTCCTTGTCTTCGTCGTGATGGCCATTGCCACGTTTCTTCTTGGCCTGGGCAAACGCTAGAACGCGTCCGCTTCCGAGCAACTCGTCGGGAATCGCTCGCCGCTGGTGATTCCGGATCAGGTCACTGGTCAGCACCGATATTCACAGTTTCATATCCAGGAGAGATACACATGAACGCCACTTCAAAAGCCATTCACAGCACGTTCGAATCTGTAGAGAAGGCGGCCGATCAAACGGCCACCGCGACTGAAGGTTTGATTGAGTCAACCCGTGTCATCGCCAACGGCGCTCTGGATAAAGCAGAGGCCTCTGTCAAAAAATTGCACAAGGCGGCGCCCCGCAAGCTTGGGTCTGCCGCGACCCAGGTGGATGAATTTGCGCAGAGGCGCTTGGCCCAGGCCAAGGCTGTACAGGTGAAGGTCAGGGAAACCGCCAACGACTACACGGAGAAGGCTGCCAGCAAAGTTCGCGAGAAACCACTGCAGTCAGTGCTGATGGCTGCAGCTGCAGGCGCCACGGTGGCGACGCTCGTGACGATGGCCAAGAAGCGCAAACTGGCGAGCTGAGTGCTTGTTCGAAGTCTCGCTGATCGCAACGTTGCGCCCAGGCCTGCAGGCATGGCCTGGGCGCTCCCGGGAAGTTCAAACCATGATGAAGACGCTTGTACACCTCGCCTTGCGAAGACCAGAACTGGTGTCTGAGCATGCTCAGGCGTATGCGTGTCTGGTGCAAACTGAAGCCCAGGCGGCTGCCAGAGAGCTGCAGACAAGATGGGCGTGGTTTTCGGTTTGTGTGGCTGGTGGTGTTGTCGCCGCGATTCTGGCTGGGGTTTCGGCCATGTTGTGGGTCGTGGCCAGCGAGAGCGAACCAGCCTTGGTCGGCCATTGGGTCTTCTGGATCGCGCCAGTGGTGCCAGCGGTGCTTTCAGCTTTGGCAGGGTGGAAATTTGCCCGGTGTGCAGTCAGTGTGGATTTCCCTTTGACGCGTGAGCAGTTGGCACTGGATGCGCGCTGGCTGGACAACGGCAAGGAGTCTCTCTCATGAGTGCGCAAGACTCATCATTCGTGACGCCCGCACAATCCGCTGCACTGCGCCTTTCGGCCACGCGGCGGATGATGCAGAGAGCGGTTTGCAATGCATCCCCAGTTCAGGAGCACAGACGGTATGCGGGCCATGGCGGGGCAGCTGACACGTCCACGCGTGAAGTGCCAGCAGGTTGGAATCAGCTAGCAGACATGGCGATCTGGCAGCCCTTGCTGGAGCCGGCTGTCTCGGTCATTCGACGGCACCCGCTTGGCAGCCTCGGTGCGGCGGCCGGGTTTGGTGCTGCGCTGATCATGACCAAGCCTTGGCGTTGGACGTTTTTGCAAAAGCATCTAGACGATCTGCCCGATCAAATCGGCTCGTGGGCCTCCGTGCAACTGGCGGACCCTGAGCTTCGGGGCTCGCTGCTGGCATGGCTGGGCATTCAAGATCATGGGGTTGACGCGGCCAACGAGGGCGAGACCGGGGCGGGCAGGGATGGCACTGCCGATTTTTCCACGCAGTACCACGCGCAGAAAGGTATGTGAGCATGTTCGATGAAGATGAGTCATCCCTTCCAATCAACTCCGACGCCCTGAGCACGACCGACGCTCAGCGCTGGTTCTACGGCGGAACACCTCCAGCGCAGGCTGCGCGATGGGCCTACCCGTTTTGTGATGGCGAAGATGCAGCTGCCACAGTGACGTAGGCATCCAGGCTTCAAGCCATTGGCGAGCACCCGAGCCCTAGCAGGCACAATGTGAGCTTGTTGAACAAGGCTATGTGGCAGGTTGAGTGTGAGGCTTGAAGAGATACTGTATTCGCAGGGATTTGGAACGCGGCGCGTCTGCCTGGGTCTGATCCAGCAGGGGCACGTAAGGGTTGGAGCGGAAGACCGCCTGGCCCAGGACCCAGACGAAGACCTGGAGACGGACGGGCTGGTGTTCAGGGTTCAGGATGAGCTGTGGGCTTTCCAGCCGCTGGCCTATCTCATGCTGAACAAGCCTGCAGGATACGAGTGCTCACAGAAGCCGTCTGTGCACCCGAGCGTGTATACCCTTTTGCCACCGCCTTTGAGGCAGCGGCCTGGCGGGGCGTCTGCCGGAGTCCAGACCGTCGGCAGGCTTGATCAGGACACCACAGGCCTCCTGCTGCTTTCTGACGATGGCAAGTTCATACATCGCATGAGTTCGCCCAAGCACCATGTGCCCAAGGTCTACCAGGCGACCGTGCGTGACGCGATGGACGAACAGCAACGTCGACGTTTGCTCGAAGGGGTGGTGCTGCGCGACGACCCCAAACCTGTCAAGGCGGTGGCTTGTGAGATCACAGGGCCGCATACGCTGAGCTTGACCCTTACCGAAGGCAAGTACCACCAAGTCAAACGAATGCTGGCCGCTGTGGGGAACCTGGTCACGGGTTTGCACCGCAGCCAGACGGGCAGTCTGCACTTGCCTGACGAGCTGTCCAGAGGGGAGTGGCGGTGGTTGACACAGGAAGAGGTGGCTTCTCTCACCGCACGGCAAACCTGATCAGGCGGCGCTTTGGGGCAGTCTGCCACCGGTACTGATGCCGTCAGAGCAAATCGCCCTTGCGGCTGTCCAGTGGCATGAGAAAGGAGTTCTCCCCCCACTGTGAATGGAGGTCTCCCCGTGGATCGACAGTGCTGTTAGGCCATGAGGACAGGCCGCCAAAGTCGGTGTTGCCGCGATTGCGGCGGCGACGGTCGATGGCACTGCGCAGGTTGGCCTGTGCATCGTGGAGTGCTCGCTGCTCTTCTTCGTTCTGGCGGATAGTCTGCGCCTCGCGACTTTCCCCAAGGAACTCTGCGCGGATCTCGGCAACTGGCGGAAGATCATCCGGCCGGACGATCCAGTAGGGGTACCCGCATTGCGTGAGCAAGCCATATTTGAGACGCCGCACTTGCGGGCGGATGCCGGCCTTGGGAGGCACATCAATGCAACCGACGACCCGGCCGTCGGTGTGGCAGATGGTAAAGGTGCAGTAGACGCTCGCCAGCAACTGGTACCAGTTTTTGCCTTCCTCGGGGTCCCGGGGCAGGGTGAAACGAGTGACCGGCAGCTTGATCATCACGTGGTGATCGTAGAAGGTACGGGAGAGCCAGTGCCAGGTACGGACTTCATCGCTGTTGAGCAGGGCGCGAGACATCAGCGGCCAGTGCTTCGGGAGCCTGCGCTTCTGCCGCTCCTGCCGGACTTTCCACCAACGGTGCACCATGCCACCCAGGACAATCAGGGCAGGCACGAGCAAGAGGAGCAGCCAGAGAGGGATAGGAAGAGGCTCAGTCATTGGAGAGCGAAGGCACCGCTTATGTGTCAAATTGTAGAGTCGCATGTGCCGCCTCAGCGACGGTCTGCGGAAATGCGTACTCTATTTGTGACTTATTTGGCGGTAGTGCAGATTCGAGATGTGGTATTTCGTACTCAAAACAACCCTCGAGTCTAGTACTTTCTGATTGCGCCTCGCTGACGCCGCTTCTTCGCTCCAGTCGCTGAACGCAAATTCAGCGCACGTAGCCCCAGGCTCTCAACCTGGACACGGCGTACTGAGCTGCTTTGCCTTCACGGTTGCCCTCCAGGTAGCTTGCATAGTGCTGGGCCGCCTTTTCCTTTTCGCCCATGCCTTCGAGGGACACGCCTTTGAGAAACAGGACGCCAGCGTTGCCTGGAAGAAGTCTGTCGAACTGGTCGAGGCTGGCAAAGGCATTGCCGGGGTCTTTCATCTGCAGGGCCAGTACGCCGGCCAGTTTGTGGGCCTGGGCCTCTTGTGGGTACAGGGCCTGGGCCTGTCTGGCCACGCTGCGTGCCTGGCCGGGTTGTCCCATGGCCTGGAGGCACTGGGCCATTCGAACATGGGCGGCGTAGTCGCGTGGACCACTCTTCATGGCGCTTTGGAGAGCTGTGTGTGCTTGAGGCAAGGCTTCGCGCGCCATGGCGCTCTCGCCTTCCTGGCAAAGTTTGATGACGCTTCGCTGGGCGCGGAGGCTGCTGGTGGAGTCCATGAACCTCTCCCGCTGGGGGGAGGCGCCCAGACTTGCGGCGTAACTGGTTTTCGCCGCCACGGCGGCAGCGTCGCGTCGCTCGCGGCTCATGGGGTGGGAGGAGAACATGGTGGCCAACATGCCCGGCTCCTGCTTTTCCTGGTCGACCAGAAGCTGGTGCAGCTCTGTCATGCCGTTGGCTGGGTAGCCGGCCTTGACCATATAGGACTGCCCCAGCGCATCGGCTTCACGCTCGTTGTCCCGGGAGTAGCTGGCCAGCAAGGCGCTGGCCCCCACCTGTGAGCCGAGCCCGACAAGACCACTCCATTTGCTGCCACTGGCGGCGACGTTCAGACCAGCTACCGCCACCTGTGTCACCATGGCCGAGCCCTGCCGCTGCGCCGCATGGCGTGCATTCACGTGGCCCATCTCATGGCCGAGCAATGCCGCCAGCTCGGCCTCGTCCTTCAGCTCGACCAGGATGCCCCGGGTCACACCCATGGCTCCGCCCGGGAAGGTGTACGCGTTGACGTGATTGGCGTTGAGCACGCGGTAGGAGTAGGGCATGTCCGGGCGGTGCGTCAGTCCTTGCATCTGACGGCCCACTTGCTGAACATAATCATTGCTGGGTGCATCCTGCACGGCGCCTAGATCTTGCGAGAACTGATGCGGTGACACCTTCGCGTCGATCGCGCGTTCCTGCTCTTCACTCATGCCGACCAGAATCGACTCGCCGGACACGGGCGACTGGGCGCAGCCTTGCAACACTGCCAGGGCAGGCGCTGCCGATGCGGCACCCAGCAGCCACAGGCTGCTGCGACGCGATACCCGGTTGTGTCGCAACTCCTCTGCCAGGCGACCAAACTCGCCGGCGTTTGTACGTGGGACATCGACGGCCATCACGGAGGGCTTTGTGTTGGTCATGTGTGTTTCTCCTGCAGTCGCTTGGTAGTGCGTGGTTTCTCCTGGGCCAGGGGTGGCGACGGCGACGTCATCCGCGGCCCAGAAATCTGACAATCTCATTCACGGTGGCTTCTGGCTGGTCTTTGTGGGGGCTGTGGCGACATTGGGACAGCGTCACCAACCTGGCACCAGGCACGGCCATATTGAGAGCCGTCAATTGATCCATTGTTCCGTACTCGTCTTCTGTGCCTTGAAGTCCGAGCACTGGCACGGAAATGGCACGACAGGTTTCCCGAATGTCGAAGGACCGGAACACTTCACTGAGCCAAACATCATTCCACTGCCAGAACGCGCAATCGACGTCATCGTGGTAGCGCGACAGCCTTGATCGCAGCGATCGTTCATCCGCTGCATTGTCCTCGTAGGCCTTCCTCGCGTCAGCAATGGCTTCAATGGCGACAGGCTCGACGAACAGGTGCGGCGCCATGACCACGCAAGCCTGAACTTCGCATCTGGATGCATGCAGCAGGGCAATGGTGGCGCCGTCGGAATGACCGACAAGCACGGGGCGAGAGATGCCCAGTGACTGGAGAACCCTGGGGAGCACCTCCCATGCTTCGATATGCATGTAATCGGCCGGGTGCCGGCCGCACCCCCACAGCCCGTTGCGCTGGTGCCGGCCCCGGACATCGGGAATCGGGTCCGATCGACCATAGCCCCGGCGCGAATAGACCCACCCTGACCGGCCGGTCGCCTGACAAACAGCCTTGGGCCAGTCTGTATCGCGGGTTTGCCACAAATCGACGCTGCCTAGCCCTTCATGAAGGAAGACAAGCGGTGCGTCCTGCGTGCTGCCGGGGATGTGACGAACCTCCAGTCTGACGCCTTCAATCGAGATGTGCTGCATGCCGACATGTTAGCGCTCGCACCATTTCCCAGGGACACGTCCCGGCAACGGTTTCCATGTATTCTTGATGGCATGAAGATGATGCTTGATGCCTTCTGGCGCGCGGTGGCCTACTGCATTCACCCCCGCGTGATCGGGCTCTCCCTCGTGCCATTGGCGGTCATGGTGGTGGCCGCGTTTGTGTTCGGCTATTTTTTCTGGGACGGAGCGGTGGCCTCACTGGCCACGTGGATCGAATCCAGGGAGTGGATCCAGTCCGCCTTGTCCTGGTTCGGGGTCACTGAAGCCAGTTCCATGCACGCCGCAGTTGCCAAACTCTTGCTGCTCGTGCTGGTATCCCCCCTGGTTGTGATGGCCAGCTTGTTGCTGGTGGCCATGTTCATGACGCCTGCCATGGTGGATCTGGTGGGTGAGCGCCGCTTTGCAGAGCTGGAGAAGAAGCGCGGAGGGTCGTTTTTTGTCAGCGTCGTCTGGTCGGTTGCTTCGACGGCGATGGCCATGCTGGCGCTGCTTCTGTCCGCTCCCTTGTGGTTGATTCCACCCCTGATTCTGGTCTTGCCCCCCCTGATCTGGGGTTGGCTGACCTACCGCGTATTTGCGTTTGACGCCCTGGCCACGCACGCCAGCCAGGAAGAACGCAAGGCCATCATGCACAAGTACCGCAGTACGCTGTTGCTCATGGGTATCCTCAGCGGTTTTCTGGGCGCTGCTCCAAGCCTTCTTTGGGCCTCCGGCCTGACGTTTGTGGCGCTGGCGTTTGTGATGGTTCCGCTGGCCATCTGGGTCTACACCATGGTGTTTGCGCTGGCCTCACTGTGGTTTGCCCATTTCTGTCTGGATGCGCTGCACCGCAAGCGCCTGGAGGCGGGTGCATTGCCTGTCGCCCCGCCCGACATGCCAGTCGCAGAATCGGTGCCCGCAAAGGCGGCGGCCAGTGCACCGCTGATGGAAGCGTCTTCGGCGCCGCCGTCGAAGCCGGAAGAGCCGACCGTTCCGGCTGCGCTGGAGGATGGGCGTTCGTCTGCAAATGACAAGGGCGAAGGCGACAAGCCATGAACGAAGTGAACCAAGCGACAAGCCACCACTGGAAGCCAGCCGGCATCGGCCTGATCGTGGTGGGTGACGAGATCCTGTCGGGCAAACGCCAGGACAAGCACATGCCCAAGGTCATTGAGCTGTTGCAGACGCGGGGCATGAGCCTTGACTGGTCCCGGTGCATTGGCGACGACCCTGCGCGCCTGGTGGCTGCACTGGCTGATGCCTTTGCCTCTGCCGATCTGGTGTTTTGCTGCGGTGGTATTGGCGCCACGCCTGACGACCACACCCGGCAGAGTGCGGCTGCCGCGCTGGGTGTTGATCTGGTGCTCCACCCTGAAGCAAAGGCGCTGATCGAGCAGCGGATGAGGGACATGGCGGCAGAGAAAGGCGAGGTCTACGACCCGAACCGTCCGGACAACGTACACCGGTTCAACATGGGCGTGTTCCCGGCGGGCGCAGCCATCATTGCCAACCCGTACAACCGGATTCCGGGGTTTACCGCGCAGTCTCCCAGTGGCGCCACCATTCACTTTGTGCCGGGTTTCCCGGTGATGGCCTGGCCCATGATCGAAAGCGTCCTGGACAACCAGTACGGGTATTTGCACACGACCGGGCAATGGAGCGAACGGTCGGTGATCGTGCTGGGCGCCATTGAGGCACAGCTCACACCGCTGATGCAACGCATGGAGCAGGGATTTGGTGTTCGGGTTTTCAGCCTGCCCAGCGTCGATCACCCTGAGTTCGGACGACATATTGAGCTGGGTGTGAAGGGGAGTCCTGCTCTGGTGGACCAAGCCTTTGCAGCCATGCGAGACGCCCTGAAGGAAGATGGCGTGCCATTGGGCCCCGAATTGGTGCGCGGAGAGGCTGCACCGAAATAGTGCACTTCGGTGTGATGCATTATATTGGTGCGTCGCGCCGTGTGTCCCAACGACGCCCGTCAGCCTCGAAGGCTTGTCGCGTCAGGCGACTCGGCGATAATGTGCGCGCCGAAGGCAGAAAGAGGGAACCCGATGGGGCCTTGTCAACGTGGCATGAAACCTGCTCTACCTCGGTGTTATCACGTTTTTCACCTATCCAGAAAACAGGAGCATTTGATGGCCAAGACCGTCGCTGACGTAATGAACCTGGTGAAGGAAAACGAAGTCCGTTTTGTGGACTTCCGCTTCACCGATACCCGTGGCAAAGAGCAGCACGTGACCGTGCCGGTTTCTCACTTCGATGAGGACAAGTTCGAGTCTGGCCACGCATTTGACGGCTCTTCTGTCGCAGGCTGGAAAGGCATTGAAGCATCTGACATGCTGCTCATGCCCGATCCTTCTTCCGCCAACATCGACCCATTCTTCGAAGAAACCACGCTGTTCCTGCAGTGTGATGTGATCGAGCCAGGCGATGGCAAGTCTTACGACCGCGACCCACGCTCCATCGCCAAGCGCGCTGAAGCCTACCTGAAGGCTTCCGGTCTGGGCGACACCGCTTACTTCGGCCCCGAGCCAGAGTTCTTCTTGTTCGATGGCGTTCGCTGGAGCACATCCATGGGCAAGATGAGCTTCGAACTCGAAGAGTACGAGGCTTCCTGGAGCACCGATGCCAAGCTCGAAGGCGGCAACCGCGGCCACCGTCCAACCGTCAAGGGCGGCTACTTCCCAGTGCCTCCCGTTGACAGCAACCAGGACATCCGCGCTGAAATGGTGCTGATCCTGGAAGCCCTGGGTATCCCAGTGGAAGTGTTCCACCACGAAGTGGCTGGCGCTGGCCAGAACGAAATCGGTACCAGGTTCTCCACCCTGACCGAGCGCGCCGACTGGACGCAGGTCCTGAAGTACGTGGTGTGGAACGTGGCCAATGCCTATGGCAAAACCGCGACCTTCATGCCCAAGCCTCTGGCTGGCGACAACGGTTCCGGCATGCACGTTCACCAGTCCGTCTGGAAAGACGGCAAGAACCTGTTCGCAGGCGACGGCTATGCTGGTCTGAGCGACTTCGCTCTGCACTACATCGGCGGCATCATCAAGCACGCCCGTGCCCTGAACGCCATCACCAACCCCACCACCAACTCCTACAAGCGTCTGGTGCCTGGCTTCGAAGCTCCGGTCAAGCTGGCCTACTCCAGCCGCAACCGTTCTGCTTCCATCCGTATTCCTTACGTGGCCAACCCCAAGGGTCGTCGTATCGAAGCTCGCTTCCCAGATCCAATGGCCAACCCATACCTGGCGTTCTCCGCCATGCTCATGGCCGGTCTGGACGGTGTCGAGAACAAGATCGATCCGGGCGAAGCAGCGACCAAGGACCTGTACCACCTGCCGCCGGAAGAGGACGCACTGATCCCGACCGTCTGCCACAGCCTGGATCAGGCTCTGGAGTGTCTGGACCAGGACCGCGCCTTCCTGACCAAGGGTGGCGTGTTCACCGACACCATGCTCGACGCCTACATCGAGCTGAAGATGCAGGAAGTGACCCGCTTCCGCCAGTCGCCACACCCGGTCGAGTACGACATGTACTACAGCCTGTGATGTGTTTGCTCCGGTTTCCCTCGGAGGCCGGGCAAAAGCTGGAAACGGTGCAAAAGGGGCGGTTCATACCGCCCCTTTTGTCTTGTCTGCGCCGCAATGACATGTTTCGGACTGTGCGCCCGGGCACTTGTGCACCGTTTTTGGGTCATACTTGGGAAGGCAGCAAGATCTGGGCTTGTTGCGGGACAACGAAACTTCTGGATTCGATAATGAAGCTCTCTACCTTGACATCAGGTTCGCTCGTTGGTTTGGCTCTGCTGGCGGGTGTTGGCTCTGCACATGCAGGCGACACGGTCTACCGTTGTGGAAACGAGTATCTCAACGACGCGCAGGAAGCCAAGCGTCGGGGGTGCAAGGTCATGGAAGGGGGCAACCTGACAGTGATCGAGGGTACGAGCCCGCGATCGTCCTCGTCTTCATCGAGCAGCTCCTCCTCCCGTCGCAGCCCCGCTTCGGCGCCGAAGGTGAGTTCTTCCGAACAGAAGAAACGCGATAGCGACGCCAAGGCGATTCTGGACAAGGAACTGGCCAGTGCACAGGAGCGACTGGAAAAGGCGAAGCAGGAATACGCCAATGGAGAGCCAGAGAAAGTCGGTCCCGAGCATCGCAATCACCAGATGTACCTCGATCGTGTTGAGCAGCTCAAGCAGAGAGTCGAGCGCGCTGAAAGCGATGTGTCCAGCATTCAGCGCGAGCTCGATCGCCTGAACTGATTCTTCAACCCAGGGAGGCTGGCTTTTGGCGGAGCTGCCGGCCAGCCGCACCTGTGCTTGCCCTTTTTATCTGACTGAACAGCGCTGCAAGGCTTTCAGCGCGGGTGTCTGCGCTGAGCTTGCGCTGGCGTTGCCGGTTCATATGCAATGGTGGTCTGACCATGCCAATCAATAAAGCCGCCGTGCGTTACAACGCTCTGGACATGCTGGCCACGCTGGTGGCCGTGGTGGATCTCGAGGGCATCGTCCGGTTTGCCAACGCCTCGCTCGAGGATCATCTGGGTGTTTCCAGGCGACAGATCACCGGTGCGCGTTTGCATGACTGTTTTGCCGAGCCACTGCAGCTCGAGAGTGCGCTTGCGGGTGCACAAGGCCAGGAGTATGCGGCGCTGCGGTATGACGCCTGGCTCAAACGCCCGTTGGGCGATGCCTTGCCCGTTCATGTGGTGGTGGCACCGGTAGACGGAAGCGACGAGCTGATCGTCGAACTGTTGCCGCTGGAGCAGCAGGCCCGCCAGGAGCGGGAGGAGCGTCTGGCCGATCAGGCGCAGGTCAACAAGGAGCTGGTGCGCAACCTGGCCCACGAAATCAAGAACCCGCTGGGTGGCATTCGCGGTGCAGCGCAGCTGCTGCAGATGGAGCTCGAGACCAAGGAGCTGATCGAATACACCCAGGTCATCATTCATGAGGCAGACCGCCTGCAGGCACTCGTCGACCGGCTGCTGGCGCCTCATCGACGGCCACACGTGGTCGGTGACGTCAACATTCATGAGGTATGCGAGCGCGTGCGGGCGCTCATCCTGGCCGAGTTTCCCAAGGGCCTGAAAGTGATCCGGGACTACGACACGTCCATTCCGGAGTTCAGGGGTGATCGCGAACAGCTGATTCAGGCCGTACTGAACATCACCCACAATGCCGCGCATGCATTGTCGGCTCAGGTGGCCGAGGGCAAGGGCGAAATCATCTTTCGCACGCGTGTTGGCCGCCAGCTCACTTTCAGCAAGCAGCGCTACAGGTTGGCATTGGAATTGCATGTCATCGATAACGGGCCCGGTGTGCCGGACTCGATCAAGGACCGGATCTTCTACCCCCTGGTTTCAGGCAGGGAAGGAGGCTCAGGTCTGGGGCTTACGTTGGCCCAGACGTTCGTGCAGCAGCACCACGGCCTGATCGAGTGTGACAGCGAGCCGGGAAGAACGGATTTCAAGATCCTGATCCCGTTGCCCTGACCTACACACGCCTCAAGACATACTGTCGCTGAAAGGGAATAGAAGCACATGAAGCCGATTTGGATCGTGGACGATGACCAGTCGATTCGTTTCGTGCTGGAGAAGGCACTCACACGTGAGGACTTCCCGGTCCGGAGCTTCACCAACCCTCGCGAAGTATTGGATGCACTTGAAGGTGCTGACGGCCAGGACGGGCCGCAGGTTCTTGTCAGCGATATCCGCATGCCCGGTGGCTCGGGTCTGGATTTGCTCGAGAAAGTCAAGGAAGCGCTGCCCGATTTGCCGGTCATCATCATGACGGCTTTCTCGGATCTTGATAGCGCGGTATCAGCGTTTCAGGGTGGGGCGTTCGAGTATTTGCCCAAACCATTTGACCTGCCCAAGGCGGTCGAGCTGATCCGTCGTGCGGTGGAAGAGAGCCAGCGCGAGGAAGTACTGGAAGAACGAATGTCTGTCACGCCCGAGATGCTGGGGCAGGCACCTGCGATGCAGGACGTTTTCCGTGCGATCGGGCGTTTGTCGCAGAGCAACGTGACGGTCCTCATCACGGGTGAGTCTGGCTCCGGCAAGGAGCTGGTGGCCAGAGCGCTTCACAAGCACTCGCCGCGAGCCAAAGGGCCTTTCGTGGCGATCAACACTGCGGCGATTCCCAAAGACCTGCTCGAGTCAGAGCTCTTCGGGCATGAGCGTGGCGCCTTTACCGGCGCCCAGGCCATGCGCCGGGGCCGCTTCGAGCAGGCGGAGGGCGGCACCCTGTTCCTCGACGAGATTGGCGACATGCCATTTGACTTGCAGACCCGCCTGTTGCGTGTCCTGTCTGACGGCAACTTCTACCGGGTGGGGGGGCACAGCGCTGTCCGCTCCGACGTGCGCGTGATCGCTGCCACCCACCAGAACCTGGAAGAGCGGGTCAAGCAGGGAGAATTCAGGGAAGACCTGTTTCACCGTCTGAACGTGATTCGCCTGCGTCTGCCTGCATTGCGTGAGCGGCTGGAGGATGTGCCGATGCTCACACGGAATTTCCTGCAGGCCAGTGCCAAGCAACTGGGCGTCGAGCCGAAGAGGATATCCGACGCTGCACTGGCTGCCCTGGGGCGCTTCAATTACCCCGGCAACGTCCGCCAGCTCGAGAACGTCTGCCATTGGCTCACCGTCATGGCGCCAGCCCAGGTGATCGAGGTCAAAGACCTGCCGCCAGAGGTTCTGGAGGGGCTGAAGGCCTCAGGCGGTGCCGCATCGGCTGCGACTGCGCCTGAGGCGACGGGCGCCACTGATTCGGTGGCTGCTGCCGAACCTGTCTCCAGGGTGGGTGCACCCTCCGGACTGGTGGGTGGCGATGTGATTGTTCACCCGCCTGCGACGGTGTCCGCTCAATCTGCCTCGACCGAGTCAGTGACCGGGACAGGGGCAGGCTGGGAAGCAGGGCTGCAGGCCGAAGCGCAGGCCTTGCTGGAAGAAGGGCGTCACGATGTGTGGGATGTCTTGACCCGCCGCGTTGAAACCCGGCTTATCGAGACGGCATTGGCCAACACCCGTGGCCGCCGTATAGAGGCCGCCAATCGGCTGGGAATCGGTCGCAACACCATCACGCGCAAGATTCAGGAGCTCGGGCTGGACGCCTGATCTGCTTCATTCTCCGCACAGTGCTCAGGCGCCCGAGAGGGTCAGCACCACCGGTGCATGATCGCTCGGGCGTTCGTTCTTGCGGGGCAGCTTGTCCACTGCACAGGCTTCGGCGCGGGTCTTGAGTGCATCGGTGATCAGGATGTGATCGATGCGCATGCCGTTGTTGCGGCGGAACGCAAAATTGCGATAGTCCCACCAGCTGTAGTTCTTCTCGGGCTGTGGAAAGAGGCGAACCGCATCGTGAAGGCCGAGGCCGATCAAAGCTTGCAGGTGTGTGCGCTCTTCCGTCGTGCAATGAATGGTCTCGCGCAGGCCCTCCGGGTCCCAGACGTCGAGGTCGTCAAAGGTGATGTTGTAGTCGCCCATGAGCACCAGCTGGGGGTGTGCGGTCATCTCCTGGCGCACCCATTCGCGCAGCGCTTCGAGCCAGCGCATTTTGTAGGCGAACTTGTCGGAGTCTGGCGCCTGCCCGTTGGGGAAGTAGGCGCCGATGACACGTACACCGTCGATGGTCGCGCACAGCACCCGCGACTGCTCGTCTTCAAATCCGGGGATGTTCTTGATGACGCCCTCGGCGGGGGTTTTGCTGATCAGCGCCACACCGTTATAGGTCTTCTGTCCGAACCACTGCGCCTGGTAGCCCGCTTCGGTGAAGGCATCCACCGGGAACTTGTCGTCGGTGAGCTTGAGTTCTTGGAGTGCCAGTACGTCTACCGGGTTGGCTGCCAGCCAGTCGATGACCTGCGGCAAACGAACGTTGAGTGAATTGATGTTCCAGGTGGCAAGTTGCATGGGGTGGTCGGGTTTCAGTGGCGGCGCTCGTAGGTGACGAAGGCGAACGGAAGCCCGTCGCCCGATGTGTGAGACTCGCGGGAGACGGCAGTCCATTCGCTCCCCAGCACGGGCGCGTGAGCGTCACCTTCAAAGTCGCGAGCAATTTCGGTAACGACGACGACGTCCGCCTGTGGCAATGCGAGAGCATAAATCTGTGCGCCGCCGATGACCCATGCTGTGTCGGCCTCGCCCGTTGCGGCAAGGGCGGAGGAAAAGTCGTTGGCCCGTACGGCCCCTTCTGCGGCCCAGTTGTTGTCCCGTGTGATCACGATGTTGGTGCGGCCGGGCAGGGGGCGAAAGCGGGGGGGCAGCGAGTCCCAGGTCTTGCGTCCCATGATGACCGGGCTGCCCAGTGTGGTGCGCTTGAAGTGGGCCAGATCTTCCGGCAGGTGCCAGGGCAACTGGTTGTCCTTGCCAATGACGCCATTGGCGGCACGGGCGTAAATCAGTCCAAGGCGGGGGCGGTGGGTCGTCATATTGGCTATTGTGCCTTGCGAGGTCAGGTGGCTTCAGAGCCAATCCAGGCGTTGGAGCCATGGTGCCAGGGCATGGGCCTGTTCGGCGGGCGATACGGCGAACTCATCCACACCAATGTGGTCGCGAATGTGGCCAGAGCGAGGAGGATTGGGCCAGGGCAAAGCACCGGCAGGCGCAAAGCACCGATCATGCACACACACCGAAGACCGGATCAGGGGCCAGACGCAATCGCGCAGGAAGATCTGGTCGATGTTGGGCGTCTCCATGGTGCCACTGTTGTAGCGTGCGAGCAGCTGGCGCACGGGTGGCAGTACGCCTGCCACGCCGCCCCACATGCCGGCCAGAACGAGATCGGTGTGGGTCCACCAGTCGCGCATGGCGTGGAAATGCCTGTCTCCTGCCAGCCATTCGTGAACGGCCATGGCTTCGCGCGAGGAAACCACGGAATCCGTGTCGCGCACCAGAAAGTAGCCCACTGTCGGATCATTGGCCACCTCAAAGCGCCAGCATAGGCGCTCGCGCAGCGAGTGCTGGCCCTGATGAACGATCACCGTCGCACCCAGCGCCTTCAGCTCGTCGAGAAAGGCCGCCGGCACACTGTTGTCCACATGGAAGCAGGCTTGCCAGCCCGGGTACACGCCGGGAATGGCCTGGGCGTTGCGCAAGGCGCCCCGCAGATAGCGTTTGCCGTCACCCCACAGGCTGAATGACACGACATTGGTCTTGCCGTCGATGGCATGCTGGCCTGCGTGCGGGCGCTTGGCTGGCAGGCTCCATTGCGAGATGCCAGCGGGCAATTGGCCGGCAACATGGGCGTCTTTTCGCTGCAACGCCTGTGTGCCGGCTGCTGAAGCTTCCTCCAGTCGCCCGAGACGGTACAGAGCCGCGCAAAGGGCGTCGTGTGCCAGGAAGTTGTCTGGCTGCGCGTTCAGGACTTCTTGCGAAAGCTGTGCTGCCTGGTCGTCCTGCTGCAGGCGACCGTGCAACACGGCAAGGTTGAGAGTGTTCTGGAGGTTGCTCGGATCGAGCTTGTGGGCATGCTGCAATGATGCGAGGGCAGACGGGTACTGCTGGCGCAGGAACATGTAGTAGCCCATCTGCTCATACAGGCGGGCCGAGGCCGGGGTGTTTTTCTTCACCAGTCCATTGATGTGCTGGACCAGGCTTTGCAGCGCCTGCGCCTGCTGCCCTTTCAGCCACAGCTGGTGGCTCGGGCTGTGCCAGGCCTCGGGCAGGCTCATACCGCGACGGGAGCTTTGATGGGCTCGTGGTGCTGGTAGTCCACCACTTCAAAGTCCTCGTAGGCGTAGTCGAAAATGGAATCCGGCTTGCGCTTGATGTTGAGGGTGGGGTAGGCGAAAGGCTTGCGTGTCAGCTGTAGCTCGACCTGCTCGTGGTGATTGCTGTAGATGTGGCAGTCACCGCCCGTCCAGATGAAGTCGCCCACGTCCAGGTCGCATTGCTGGGCCAGCATGTGGGTCAGCAGGGCGTAGCTCGCAATGTTGAACGGAACGCCCAGGAAGATGTCGGCGCTGCGCTGGTAGAGCTGGCAGCTGAGTTTGCCGCGCTCGCCGGGGGCCTGCGGTGGCGCCACATAGAACTGGAAGAATGCATGGCAGGGCATGAGCGCCATGTTGGGCAGGTCGGCCACGTTCCAGGCGCTGACGATGATGCGGCGGCTGTCCGGGTTGTTCTTGAGTTGGTCCACGACCTGCGAGATCTGGTCGATGTGGCCACCACCCGGTGTGGGCCAGCTGCGCCATTGCACGCCGTACACAGGGCCGAGGTCACCGTCTTCTCGTGCCCATTCGTCCCAGATGGTGCAGCCGCGTTCCTGTAGCCATTTCACGTTGCTGTCGCCACGGAGAAACCACAGCAATTCGATGATGATGGCCTTGAGGAACACCTTCTTGGTGGTGACCAGGGGGAAGCCCTCGCTCAGGTCGAAGCGCATCTGATGCCCGAACACGCTGCGCGTGCCGGTGCCCGTGCGATCCGTTTTCTCCACGCCGTTTTCGTAGACGTGGCGCATGAAGTCTTCGTATTGGGAGCGCACCGGGCGCTGGGGGGCTTGGCTTCCTGGCATGGGTCGATAGGGGGTACAGTTCGAAGGACCAACCCCCATTTTGCCCTAGCCCCGATCGGCGTGCTCTGCGCACCGCCATTCCCGCGATCGGCAACTTCTGAAGGAGTGACCATGCCGGCTTTGACCCTGTACACCAACCCCATGTCGCGCGGCACCATTGCCCACTGGATGATGGAAGAGGTGGCTGAACCATACGAAACCGTATGGCTGGATTTGGCGACCACAGCCAAGACGCCCGACTATTTGGCCATCAATCCCATGGGCAAAGTGCCGGCCTTGGTCTGCGATGGACAAGTGGTGACGGAGGCTGCCGCCATTTGCGCATTCATGGGGGACCGCTTCCCGGAAAAGGGGCTGGCGCCGGCTTTCGACGCACCTGGACGGGCGGCGTATGTGCGCTGGCTGTTCTTTGCCGCCGGGCCGCTTGAGCAAGCGATCACCGCCAAGGCCATGGGCTGGGAAGTGCCGCCCGGGCGAGAAGGCACGGTGGGGTTTGGCACCCATCAGCGCACGATCGATGCTTTGCAGACGGCTCTGGAGCCGGGGCCTTTTGTCTGCGGGGAGCAATTCACGGCGGCCGATGTGTATGTGGGCTCAGCGGTGTTGTGGGGCCTGCAGTTCGGCACCATCGAAAAGCGACCTGTGTTCGAAGCCTATGCCCAGAGGCTGAGCGCCAGGCCTGCCTACCAGCGTTATGCAGCCATCTGTGCGGATCGCCGTGCAGCCGGCTAAGGCTGAGTTACCGGTCAGGCCAGCACGCGGCCCGGGTTGAGAATGCCTTGCGGGTCCAGCGACTGCTTGATGGCCCGCATCAGGTCGAGGGCCACTTTGTCCTTGTAGCGGGGCAGGGTGCTCGCTTTGAGGCTGCCGATGCCGTGCTCGGCGCTGATGGAGCCGCCGAATTGCACCACCGCATTGAACACCAGCTCGTTGATGCGCTTTTCGTGGCTGATGAGGAAGTCCGCTGCGTCGCCGCCTTCGGGTGCCTGCACGTTGTAATGCAGGTTGCCATCTCCCAGGTGGCCGAAGTTGACCAGCCGGATGCCCGCCATATAGGTTTGAAGAGCGCGGTCGGTGGCGGCACAGAAATCAGCGATGGCGGACACCGGCACGCTGATGTCGTGCTTGATGTTCAGGCCTTCTTCGGCCTGCGCCAACGGAATGCTCTCACGAATGTGCCAGAACTGTCGCGCGTGCGCGATGTTCTGGGCCACCACGGCATCGGTCAGGACTTCGGCTGCCAAAGCGGACTCCAGCAGATGCTCGAAGCGCTCGCGGGCGTGGGTCTCAGACTCCGCATCGCTGATCTCGAGCAAGACGCACCATGGCGTTTGCTGCCAGAACGGGACGTGCAGCTGCGGGAAATGCTTGTCGACCAGGCTGAGGGAGAACTGGTTCATGACCTCAAAGCCGGTGAGGCTGGCGCTCAGGTTCTGGTGGGCCATGCCGAGCAGTTCTGAGGCCTTCTCCAGTCCGGGAACGGCGGCCCAGGCCGTGAGGCGGGCAACAGGCTGTGGGTAGAGCTTGAGCGTGGCCCCGGTGATCACGCCCAGGGTGCCTTCGCTGCCAATGAACAGGTCACGCAGGTCGTAGCCGGTGTTGTCTTTGCGCAGGCCCGACAGACCATTCCAGATCTCGCCTTGTGCGGTCACCACTTCCAGCCCCAGGCACAGATCCCGGGCATTGCCATAGCGCAGCACTTGCGTGCCACCAGCATTGGTGGAGAGGTTGCCGCCAATCGTGCAACTGCCTTCGGCTGCCAGCGAAAGAGGAAAGAGCAAGCCTGCTTCGGCAGCCGCCTCCTGCACGTTCTGGAGAATGCATCCAGCGTCCACGGTGCAGGTGAGGTTGGCGGCGTCGATCGCCCGGATCTTGTTGAGCCGCTTGAGACTGAGAACCACCTGCTGGCCCGACGTATCAGGCACGGAGCCCACCACGAGGCCGGTGTTGCCGCCTTGAGGAACAACGCTGGCACGGTGCGTCTGGCAGGCCCTCAGAACTGCCGCGACCTCATCCACGCTGGCAGGGCAAACGACGGCAAGGGCTTCGCCTTTGGCTCGCTTGCGCCAGTCCTGCTCGAAAGCTGCCATGTCGTTCGCATGGCGGTCACGGGTCAGGACGTGGGTGTCGCCCACGCAGGCACGCAGGGCAGTCAGCAGGTCTCGGTTGTCTTGGCTCATGGACGATGGCCAGTCATTGTTTGCCTGGCGGAACGGGATCTTTTGCGGCGCCAAATTGTTCAGCATAGGCCGCAGCATCGGCAGCAATGGCTTCTTTGCCCGCGCTGCGCAGGCGGATGCGCACATGCAGCGCGCAGGCGACGAACAGCTCAACGCACAGAACGACCTGCACAAATGCCAGCACGGCCGACAGGCCCGTGTCGCTGTAGGCTCGGACAGCACCCTCGGTGAAATACAGCCAGACCAGCAGACTCACCCATCGGTAGGTGTACATCCGGTTCTTGAGCAGGCCACCCAGAGGCAGGGTCAGGGGCAGCACTTTGAGCGCCCACCAGGACCCCCCGGGCCGCAATGGTGCCAGCCACAATTCCCATGCCAGTCCCAGCAGAATGAGGCTGACCAATGCCGTGACGGCCATCAGTCGCGTGATCGCAATGGCCTTGCGGGGAGGGAGGGGGGAAGCAGGTGTGTTGTCGGGAGCAGTCATGTGTCTCGGATGGGGACTGGGCTTGAGGCCCGGCAGTGGCATGATACTGGCATGAACGATAGTGACCGTTTTGATCAGGTCAAAACCTTTTTGTCGGCCTTGTGGCAGGCGCTGCTCAAGTTTCCGTGGCGCAATACTGCAGATACGCTGCAGGAGCGTTTTCGCGAGGACCGGCTGGGCCTGACCGCGAGCAGCCTGACGTTCACCACCACCATCTCTCTGGTGCCGCTGTTTACCTTGGCGCTGGCGGTATTCAGCGCGTTTCCGATGTTTGCGCGCATGCAGGCGGACTTGCAGTCATGGCTGGTCAGGGGCCTGGTGCCGGACAACATTGCCAAGCAAGTCATCAGCTACCTGGGGCAGTTTTCCTCCAAGGCAGGGCAGATGGGCTGGGTGGGCGCCGCAGCCTTGCTGGTCACTGCGCTGGCCCTGATTCTCACCATTGACCGCAAACTCAACGACATCTGGCGCGTGCGCAAGACCCGGGGTTTTACGCAACGGGTGCTGGTGTACTGGGCGGTCTTGACGCTGGGGCCGTTGTTGCTGGCGGGCAGCCTGTCCATCACTTCCTATGCCATTTCCGCCTCAGCAGGTCTGATTGCCTCCAAAGGGGCGATTGGTGTGGTGCTCGATACGGTTCAGTTCAGTCTGGCGGTGCTGGGCATGGCAGCGCTGTTCAAGTACGTGCCGAACACCAAGGTGCGCTGGACCCATGCCCTGACTGGGGGCTTGTTCGTGGCCACAGGTCTGGAGCTGGCCAAGAAGCTGCTGGCCTTGTACCTGAGTTCCGTGCCCACGTATTCCGTGGTGTATGGCACTTTTGCCACCGTGCCCATTCTGCTGGTCTGGATTTACCTGGTGTGGGTGATCGTGCTGCTGGGGGCGGTGGTCACGGCTTATCTGCCCAGCCTGCTCGCCGGCATTGCGCGGCGGGGTGGGTCGCCCGGCTGGAACGTTCAGCTGGCACTGGAAGTGGTGGGGCAGTTGGTGTCAGTCAAGGATGCGCCGCAGCGTGGCTTCAGTTTGCAGGAGCTGGCACAGCGCCTGAGGGTGGACCCGCTGCAGCTGGAGGAGCCCATGGGCGCCCTGTCGGACCTCGACTGGGTGGGGCGGCTCGACGAGGACGACGAGCGCTACGTACTGCTCGCAGACCCATCGATCACAGTGGCCGCGCCGCTGCTGGAGAAGCTCCTGCTCGACTACAACGCCAGCACGGCGGCACTGTGGAACGCCTCAGGCCTTTCCGGCCTGAGTCTGCAGCAGGTACTGGCTCGGCACCCGGCCATGATGCCGCTGCCACTGGAAGAGTTCAACTAACCGGTTGCGCAGGCGGAGCATCAGCCCTGCAGGAATTCCCGCAAATGCTGCAGGGTGGCGTCCGGTGCTTCCGTCATTTCGTGGTGTCCCACAGGCACGGTGTTCACGCTGAAACGCTTGCCGTGCTCTTTGGCCGCACCGATGAGGCCCTTGGCCGCCTTGGGATGGGTCATCTGGTCACGATCGCCCAGCAGGAACAACACAGGGCAAGTGACCTGGGCCATGGCCTCCAGGCCGTTCGCATAGCTGTCGCAGGCCTTGAAGCCGCGATGAAAGACGTTGACGCTGCTGTTGCTGCGCAGGACCTTGCGGCCAAGCGCCATGCTGGCGCCGTAGATCCAGGTGCCAGGGCCGAGCGCGGAAGGTGGCGGCGCCAATGTGGACCACGAGAACACGTTGATCATCTTGAGTGCTTTTTCGGGCTCGTTCTGCGATGCGTCGAGCAAGGCTTCTGACACTTTCATGGGGTAGGCCGTGCCGACCATGCCCAGGTGCGTGGCGCGATTGCCCAGGCGGGCGGCAGCCTCCAGTGCGATGAGTGATCCCCAGCTGTGGCCCACCAAGGCTGCCCGCTCAATGCCGGCAGCGTCCAGCAGCGCGACAACGAAATCGGCAGCTTCTTCCACGGAGGCAGGTGCTTCGCCTTCGCTGCGGCAATGGCCGGGCAGGTCGACCGCCAGCACGTTCCAGCCGTGGTTGGCGAGGAAACGGCTTTGCAGAATCCAGACGCTGTGGTCATTGAGCACTCCGTGGATGAAGACCACGGAGGGCTTGGCCGGATCGATCGTTTTGCCACCGGTGTAGCAGTAGGTGTTGGCGCCGTTGACGGTCAGTTGCATGGGTGTGTGCCTCCAATACGTGAATCGGGCGTCAGAGTGTTGTTGTTCATGCTGCCTTCTCCGCTGCTTTGAGTGCACGCTTGAGGTCATCGATCAGGTCGGCCGGATCTTCCAGACCGATGGACAGGCGGATGGTGCCAGGCCCGATGCCGCCCGCCGCCAGCGCCTCGTCCGTCATGCGGAAGTGCGTGGTGGACGCCGGGTGAATCACCAGCGAACGGGCATCGCCCACGTTGGCCAGGTGGCTGAAAATTCTCAAGGCCTCGATGAAGGCTTTGCCTTGCTCGCGCGAACCTTTGATGTCAAAGCTGAACACGGCGCCTGCTCCCTTGGCGCCATGGCGGAACAGGCGTTCGGCCAGTGCATGGCTGGGGTGGCTTTCCAGCAATGGGTGGCCCACCCGCGAGACCATGGGATGTGCGGCCAGAAACTCCACCACCTTCTCGGTGTTGGACAAGTGACGCTCCATGCGCAGGGAAAGTGTCTCCAGGCCTTGCAGGATCAGCCAGGCGCTGTGAGGTGAGAGGCAAGCGCCGAAGTCGCGCAGGCCTTCGCGGCGCGCCCGCAGCAGAAATGCGCCCACGGTGCTTTCCTCGGTGAACACCATGCCATGGAAGCCGTCGTAGGGATCGCTCAGCTCGGGGAAATGGCCACTGGCGTCCCAGTCGAACGATCCGCCGTCCACCACCACACCACCGATGACGGTGCCGTGGCCTGAGAGAAATTTGGTGGCGGAGTGGTAGACAAGATCGGCGCCTTGCGAGAGCGGCTGCGTGATGTAAGGGGTGGTGAGAGTGGAATCCACCAGCAACGGCACTTTGGCTGCGTGGGCAATTTCGGCGATGGCGGGTACGTCCAGCACGTCCAGGCCGGGGTTGCCGACGGTTTCCCCA
Organism: Hydrogenophaga sp. 5NK40-0174; assembly: GCF_040372165.1. Lineage (NCBI taxonomy): Bacteria > Pseudomonadati > Pseudomonadota > Betaproteobacteria > Burkholderiales > Comamonadaceae > Hydrogenophaga > Hydrogenophaga sp. 5NK40-0174. Next base: position 476,515 of record NZ_BAABWG010000001.1, read on the forward strand.
AACAGCAGTCGTGTATTGGGCCGGATGGCGCTGCGCCAGGCGTCCAGATCGCCAGGGGGCACAAAGGTGGTCTCGATGCCGAATCGGCGCAAGGTGAAGTGCAAGAGGTTGTGGCTGCCTCCGTAGAGCGCAGTGGAGGCCACGATGTGCCCGCCTGCACCCATGAGGGTGGAAATCACGAGGTGCAAGGCGGCCTGGCCGCTGGCGGTGGCAATGGCGCCGATGCCGCCGTCCAGCGCTGCCACGCGCTGCTCCAGCACGGCGTTGGTGGGGTTGCTGATGCGGCTGTACACATGGCCCGCACGCTCCTGGTTGAACAGGGCAGCTGCCTGCTCGCTCGACTCGAACACAAAGGAGGTGCTCAGGTGAATGGGCACGGCTCGGGCGCCGGTAGTGGGATCAGGCGCGGCGCCTGCGTGCAGTTGCAGTGTGGAAAAGCCGGGGTCGGAATAGCCGGACATGGTGAATGTGTCTCCTGGTAGCCTGTCTCACCCTGGGGCGCCGCCATTAAGCGGTACGGGTATGTCTGTAGGACATGGAAAACATGTCTCCTGGCCCATTGTGGGCTATATTTGCATTCAAGAGCACGGTCATAGGTGACAGTGCTGCTGAGCATTTGAGGAGAACAGCCATGAAAGTGAGTGACATCCTGCGCGTCAAGGGCGGAACGCTCTACACCATCTCGCCCGAGGAGTCCCTGATTCGGGCCATCGAGACCATGGCCGAGTTCGACATCGGCTCACTGGCCGTGATGGACCACGGTGATCTGGTGGGCATGCTGACGTTTCGCGAGGTCATGCATACCATCGCCAAGAATGGCGGCAGCACGGGAGGCGTACGCGTGCGCTCTGTGATGGATGACCACCCCATGAGCTGCACCCCCGAGACCGAGCTGGATCAGGTGCGCCCCATGATGCTGGAGAAGCACACCCGCTACATGCCGGTCATGGACAAGAAAATGCTCATGGGCGTGATCAGCTTCTACGACGTGGCCAAGGCCGTGGTGGATAGCCAGAACTTTGAGAACAAGATGCTCAAGGCCTATATCCGCGACTGGCCGGAAGAGGAAACAGGCGAGGCTGGCAAGGCCTGAGCCGCACCGGAGCTCTTCAGCGGCTGCATTCGTTTGCCTGGTGACGGAAGCAGCCCGCCGGTCTGGGATAATCTCGTCCCATGAGCGGTAATACATTCGGCACCCTTTTTCGCGTCACCAACTTCGGTGAGTCCCACGGCCCGGCCATTGGCTGTGTGATCGACGGCTGCCCGCCGGGCATGCCGCTGTCAGAGGGTGATATCCAGACCGATCTGGACCGTCGCCGCCCTGGCACCAGCAAGTTCGTGACCCAGCGCAACGAGCCCGATACGGTGGAAATTCTCTCCGGCGTGTACGAGGGGAAAACCACGGGCACGCCGATCGCACTGGTGATCCGCAACACCAACCAGCGCAGCAAGGACTACGGGGACATTCTGCAGACGTTCCGCCCTGGCCATGCCGACTACACCATGTGGCAAAAGTTCGGCATCCGCGACCCGCGTGGAGGTGGCCGCAGCTCGGCCCGCCTGACGGCACCAACCGTGGCCGCTGGCGCTGTGGCCAAGAAGTGGCTCAAGCAGAAGTTCGGCACCGACTTCCGTGGCTGCATGACGCAGATCGGCACCGAGACCATTGGCTTTGAGAGCTGGGACCATGTGCCCGACAATCCTTTCTTTGCACCGGTGGCCGACGTGTCTGCACTGGAGGCCTACATGGATGCATTGCGCAAGAGCGGTGATTCCTGCGGCGCCAGGCTGCGTGTGACCGCTTCAGGCATGCCGGTGGGCCTGGGTCAGCCGATTTATGACAAGCTCGATGCCGATATCGCCTACGCCATGATGGGGCTCAACGCCGTCAAGGGGGTGGAGATCGGTGCTGGTTTTGGCAGCGTGACCCAACTGGGCAGTGAGCACGGCGACGCGCTCAGGCCGAACGGCTTCGCCACCAACAATGCGGGTGGCGTGTTGGGAGGCATCAGCTCCGGGCAAGACCTGGAGGTGAGCCTGGCCATCAAACCCACCAGTTCCATCCTGGTGCCACGCCCGTCCATCGACGTCAACGGCGAACCCACCGAGCTGATCACCAAGGGCCGTCACGACCCCTGCGTGGGCATCCGCGCCACTCCGATTGCCGAAGCCTTGCTGGCTTTGGTGGTGATGGACCATGCGCTCCTGCACCGTGCCCAGTGTGGTGACGTGCAGACCGGAACGCCAGACATCGCTGCTGCCGGCCGGGGCTGATGCCGTCGGAGGGCAAGGCGGGCGATGCTGCGCCCCGGCACCACCTGCTCAGCTTTGCCGCGCTGTCTGCGAGCTATTTCGCCCACATCGGGTTTTTCAATCCCTACCTGTCCCTCTGGTTGAAAGACCTGGGTTTTGGCCTGCTGGCGATCAGCGTGCTGGGCTCGGTGCAATCGGCCACGCGGCTGTTTGCGCCTTATGCCTGGGGATGGCTGAGCGACCACAGTGGTGAGCGCGTCAAGCTGCTGCGGTATGGGGCAACGGCCGCAATGTTGCTCTCCCTGGGGTTGTGGCTGGAACCTGGTGCGGTGCCGCTGTTCTTCCTGCTGCTGCTCATGTTTACCCACACCAGCGGCATGATGCCCATGAGCGAGGCCGCACTGGCGCACTTGGTGAGCGAAGGCGGGGCGTTTGATGCCCGCCGGTATGGACGCGTGCGGCTATGGGGGTCACTGGGTTTCTTGCTGACTGTGACGGCGGCCGGATGGTGGTTTGAGCACCGTGGCATGGGTGACTTCCCGGCCTGGACACTGGCCACGCTTGGTGCCGTGGCACTGAGCAGCTGGTGGTTGCCCGACCACCGCGAGCCCATGCCCGCCAATGCCGTGGCGCGTCCACCCATCTGGCCCGTGCTTCGGCAGCCCGCCGTCCGATGGCTGCTGGCTTCAGCGTTCTTTCATGTGTTGGCGCATATCTTCATCTACGTGTTCTTCTCGCTGTATCTGGATTCGCTGGGCTACAGTAAATCCACCATTGGCATCCTCTGGGCAGTGTCTGTGGTGGTGGAGATCAGCTGGTTCTTCACGCAGGGTCGCTGGCTGCCCCGCCTGCCTTTGACAGGGTGGCTGCTGCTGGCTGCGGTGTTGATGACGGTGCGCATGGTCATCACGGCTGGCGCGCCCCTGGTCTGGCCGCTGTTGCTGCTGGCGCAAGCCTTGCACGCGGTGACCTTTGCCACCCATCACACCGTCTGCATTGCGCTTGTCTCACACCATTTCCCCGGTCGCCTGCGGGGCAGGGGGCAAGCGCTCTATACCGTCGTGGCATATGGCTCTTCCGGCATTCTGGGGGGGCTGGCTGGTGGATTGATCTCTTCCCGCTGGGGCTTGGGCACCGTGTTCTGGGTCTCCGCGGCGTGTGCCCTGGTCGCGAGCTTGTGCGCCTGGCGTCTGATGCGGATCGAGCATGCCTCTCGATAATCCATCCCTTCTCGGGTGACTTTCCCTGAGGGGGAGTCGGTTCGTCCTCGTTCATGATGGAAAACCCTTGGATGCGGTTGCTCCATAATTAATGTACGATCTGGTTAGTTTACTGAGAGTTGGCTCTCAGCACTGATCAGGAGACACATGCCGTGAGCGATCTGCTTTTGAAAACGCCTCAGGCCCGAGAGCCGCTGCAGGCTTCGTTCAGCGATGCCGCCAACCCCATCGGTCTGGACGGTATTGAGTTCATCGAATACGCGACGGCTGAACCCCAGGCCCTGGGGCAAGTGCTGGAGATGATGGGGTTTCGCCCCGTGGCACGGCACCGCTCGCGCGAGGTGCTGCTGTATCGTCAGGGAGACCTCAATGTGGTGGTCAACGCCAACCCGGACGATGCGCCGAGTGCCAATCACGGCCATCGATGGCCGAGGATTTCAGCCATTGCGCTGCGCGTGCGCGATGCCAGAGCCGCTTTTGACTTTGTGGTGGAGCGGGGAGCCTGGGGCGTGCCGACGCACCCGCAGGTGATGGAGCTGAACATCCCGGCCATTCATGGCGCGGGCGGCAGCAGGATCTACTTTGTCGACCGCTACCGCGACTTCTCCATCTATGACGTCGACTTTGTGCCCATCCCGTCTGTGGACCAGCATCCGCCTTCAGTGGCTGGCATCGATTTCTTTGGTGTGGTCCAGTACATCGGGCCGGAGCGAAGCAACGACTGGATCGAGTTCTATGGAGAATTGTTTGGCGCCGAGCTGATTCCCGACGAGGAGCGATTTGGCATCATGCCCAAAGGCACCTTGCTGCGCGCGCCAGCGCTTTCCCCTGAGAAGCGGTTCATGCTTCAGCTGGTGGAGCCTGACCTGCATGTGCACGACGCCGACGAGTGCCTGCAACGCATTGGCCTGGGTGTGCCCGATGTTCATGCCGCTGTCCATGCACTGAGGCAGCTTGGCGTGGAGTTCGTGGAGACGGAGGCGGCGCACACCGAACAAAGGGGAGCCATCAGCAAGACATATCTGGGTTCAGTGGTGTTCGAGCTGGTGCACCGGGAAGCCAAGCCCGTGGCCGCAGCAGGAAAACCATCATGCTGAAGGCGCAGTCCAACGCCGCCATGCGCTGCTTTGGCATGGACACCATTTCCCTGGCAGGCCCGCTGGAGGCCAAGCTGGAGGCGATGAAGAATGCCGGCTTCACGCAGGTGATGCTCAAGGCCAACGACCTGGTCGGGCACCCTGGCGGCTTGAACGCTGCGGTACAGGCCGTGCGCGACAGCGGTTTGCGCGGTACGGGCTTTCAGGTGCTGCGGGATTTTGAGGGCCTCTCTGGCCATTTGCATCACTACAAAGTCGACATTGCCAAGTCCATGCTGGAGATGTGTTCGGCACTGGGTTGCAAGGTCTTGCTGGCCTGTTCTTCCACCTCTGCTCACGCCACGGGTGATGTGGACCAGCTGGCCAAGGACCTGCGCAAACTGGCCATGCTGGCCTTGCCGCTGGGGATCAAGATTGCGTATGAGGCCTTGTCATGGGGAAGGCATGTGAACGAGTTTCCTGCTGCCTGGGATGTGGTCAGCCGTGCAGACTGCCCCAATCTCGGACTCGGCATCGACTCGTATCACATCTTCGCCACAGAGACGTCTCTGGACGAGTTGGACTATGTCGATCCGTCGCGCATCTTCCTCGTGCAACTGGCCGACTTCATGTGGCAGGAAGTGAAAACACCCGAAGAACGCATGGCCACAGCGCGCACCTTTCGCGTGTTTCCGGGTGAGGGCGTGCACACGCCGCAGCTGGTGGAGTTGGTGCTTAAACTGGACGCACTGGGCTACAGCGGCGACTACAGCTTTGAAGTGTTCAACGACGACTACCTGCAGATGCCGCTGCCCATGGTGGCCGATCGGGCTCGGCGCTCTGCGTTGTGGCTGGCCGAAGATGTGCTGCGTCTGTCTGTGCCGTTGCCGAACCAGATGCGCTTGCGCACGGGTCCGGCTTAGGTTCGGTTCAGTCGGTGTTGGCCGTGCCCGCCGCAACGGTCGCGCCACCGGCCTCTATCCAGGCAGCTATCCCGCCCTCAAGGAAGCGCGCATCGGCGCCCATGACCCGCATGACCGTGGTCAACCCCTGGCTGATTTCCTGACCATGCGCGCACGCCAGTACAAGGGGTATGCCTCGGCTGGCGATGTCATCTTTCCATTGCAGCCAGTGCTCTGGGTCGCGCCAGATGGCGCCGGGCATGTCACGCCCTGAGGTTGCGCGCGCCTCTTTGCGGCGCACGTCGACAATCAATGGCGCACTGCCGGCGATCAAGGCTTGGAGGTCTGATACTGAAACCGATACCGTGGCTTCCGAGTGAATAGACTGATCTTGCTTGTTCATCTGGCTCTCCCTCAGGCGACAAAGGCGTGAACGGCCAACCCCATCAGGGCGCAGGCAGCGATGACTTCCATGGGCGAGCGTTTGAAGCGAATCAATGCCAGTCCAGCCATGACGGACAACGCAACAGGGACAGCGGCGACGCCGCCCTCCCAGCCCGCAGGCCACCAGGTGTGCCACGCAAAGAACAAGGCAAGGTTGAGCACCACTCCCACCACCGCGGCTGTGATGGCGGCCAGTGGTGCAGTGAACTTGATGTCGTGACGTGTGGATTCCACCAGCGGGGCACCGGCGAGAATGAAAATGAAGGACGGCAGGAAGGTGAACCATGTGACGATGAGCGCTGCCACCACGCCACCCATCAGTGCCGATGCGCCCTCCAGTGGCTGAAGAACGTATCCGCCCACGAAGGCCACAAACGACACCACCATGATCAACGGCCCGGGGGTGGTCTCGCCCAGTGCGAGGCCATCCATCATCTGCGTGGGCGTGAGCCAGCCGTGGCTGACGACGGCCCCTTGGTACACGTAGGGCAGAACGGCATAGGCCCCGCCGAACGTGAGCAATGCGGCTTTGGTGAAGAAGCCTGCCATCAGGGTGTAGGGGTGCGTCGCACCCAGTGCCCAGGCCAGCAAACCCATGGGTGCTGCCCACAACAGCAATCCGGTGGCGACCACCCACGCAAAGCGGGTCCACCGAAACCGTGTGTGCTCAGCCAGCGGTGTGTCGTCATCGATCAGTGCCGGTGCATGTGAAGGTTTCGCTTTGCTCGCCTGGTGAGCAGAGCCAGACCCAGACCCGGACCCAAAAGCGGAAGGCGCCAAGCGGCCTCTCAGCCACCCCAGCGCGCCAGCGACGGCCACGATGGCGGGGAACGGCACATGCAATACAAACATGGCCACAAACGAAGCCACCGCGATCGACCACAACCAGGCGTTGCTGAGCGTGCGCGAGCCTATGCGGACCACCGCCTGCACCACCAATGCCACGACAGCCGGTTTGATGCCGAAGAAAAGGCCAGCCACCAGAGTGGTATGGCCATACGCCATGTACACCCAGGACAGAGCAATGAGAATGAACAGGGAGGGCAGCACGAACAAGGCGCCGGCCAGAATGCCGCCCCAGGTGCGGTGCATCAGCCAGCCCATGTACGTCGCCAACTGCTGGGCTTCAGGCCCTGGCAGCAGCATGCAGTAGTTCAGTGCATGAAGAAAGCGCTTCTCCGAGATCCAGCGCTTGTCGTCCACCAGGTCTCGGTGCATGAGCGCGATCTGGCCCGCTGGCCCGCCAAAACTGATGAAGCCGAGCTTGAGCCAGTAGCGCAACGCCTGGCCCAGGCTGATCACGCCGGCGAAGCGAGAGCCCGAGGCTGGATCGGCGCGGGTGAGGGAAATACCGGTGTTTCGTTCTGTGTTGTCCATGCGAACTCCGTTGACGGATCGACTCGTCTCGGCGATCCGTGGTGGAGCAGACCTTGGACGCGAACGTCTTGAATCGGGGAGGCTGCGGAGTCCCCTGAATGGAAGCAGATATTAGCGCAGATTCTGGGACGTTTCCGTGACGCACTGATGACCCGCACCTTTGCGCCGGATCGCGATCATTCCCCCAGCCGCCCATCCCGAAAATCTGCCAGCGCCTGATAGATCTCTTCCTTGGTGTTCATCACGAACGGCCCATACTGAACAATGGGCTCCTTCAGTGGGCGCCCGGCAATGATCAGGGCGCGTGTCGGCTCGCTGGCTGATGGGGCGGCAGTGATGCGCACACCACTGCGGCCAGGGCTGGTGGCCAGGATGGCCATCTGACCCCGGGGCACGGGCTTGTCGCCGACCATGGCGCTTCCACGGTAGAGCACCACAAACGCATTGTGCTCAGGCGGCAGGTCCTGCTCGAACGAGGTGCCTGCGGGCAGGTGGACGTCCAGGTAACGCACCTGCGTGGCGTCGCGTGAAACGGCGCCTTGTGTGCCTTTGCTCTCTCCTGCGATGACGATGACTTCTGCGCCCCCTGTATCCGTATAGCGTGGCAGTGCCTCGTGCTTGAAGTCGCGGTACCAGGGCGCGGCCATCTTGTCTTTGGCGGGCAGATTGAGCCAAAGTTGAGAGCCTTCCATCACGCCGTCTTCCTGCTGGGGGATTTCGGAATGGATCACGCCTTTGGCAGCGGTCATCCATTGCACGTCACCGTTTTCCAGCAAGCCTTTGTTGCCGGCGCTGTCCCGGTGCAACATGCGGCCCGCGATCATGTAGGTCACGGTTTCGAAACCACGGTGCGGATGGTCGGGAAACCCGGCAATGTAGTCATCCGGGTCGTCGCTGCCAAAGGCGTCCAGCATCAGGAACGGGTCCAGGCGATGCTGCAGGTCTTGCGTGAGCAAGCGGGTGAGTGATACGCCGGCGCCGTCGGACGTGGCCATGCCGGCGACGAGACGTTCGACGCCTCTCGGGACAAAGGTGCTTTGCATGTGTTTCGAATCAGCCATGGGCCGACTGTAGCGCTACGCCGGCAACCGCGGAGCCAGTGGGTGTTTGAGATGAAGAAGGGCGGGCTGGTCTCGCATGCAGTAACTGGCTGTTGCCTGTGCCGGATGCCTGACTGTCAATGGACTGGTCGATACAAAGGGTTGCAAATTTGGAAGATTGGCCGTCATACGTCCCAATGATTGCCATTCCCGCGCCGGCGGTGCGTTTCCGCGTTGCGTGGCATGGGGGCGGGGTGCGCACTTGTCTCGTCCGGGACCGCGACTCAGGGTCTACCCCAGTGCAGCTTGGGAGCGCCTCACTAGAGTGGCGGATGGCACGGCTTGAATGATGCAGCTTCGCTGCGCCTTGCGTGAACCACAACACGGAGACAACCCCATGGTGACTTTGAATGTGAACGGGAAGGCGGCATCCGTCGATGCCGACCCCGACATGCCCTTGCTCTGGGCATTGCGTGAAGACCTCCAACTGACCGGCACCAAGTTTGGCTGCGGCATGTCTCTGTGCGGAGCATGCACCGTGCATGTGGACGGCCAGGCCGTGCGTTCCTGTGTGACGCCCATTTCATCGGTGCAAGGCAAGACGATCACGACGATCGAGGCTGTGAGTGCCACGCCGCAAGGCAAGGCAGTGCAGGCTGCCTGGGTGGCGAACGATGTGCCGCAGTGCGGCTACTGCCAGTCCGGCCAGGTGATGAGTGCTTGCGCTTTGCTCAAGTCCAAGGCCAAACCCACTGATGCCGACATCGAAGAAGCCATGAGCGGCAACATTTGCCGCTGCGGCACTTACAACCAGATCAAGGCGGCCATCAAGGTGGCCTCGGTCACGCTGAGCAAGGGAGGCTGATCATGATTCACGTTCAAGACCAGGATCAGGGCCGAGCATTCGCAGGGGCAAGCGCATCCGATGACGCGCCTGCTGCTTCCATCGTTTCCACCACGCGGCGGGGTTTTCTGGCCAGCGCTGGCGCCACTGCGCTGGTGATTGGCTTCACCTTGCCCACATCGGGCCGTGCACTGGCCGCCGCCGACAAAAACTTTGCGCCCAATGCCTGGCTGCGCATCACGCCCGACAACCACATCACGGTGGTGTGTGGGTCGTCCGAGATGGGCCAGGGCGTTCTGACCGCCATTCCGCAATTGCTGGCCGAGGAGCTGGACGCTGACTGGACGAAGGTGGGCGTGGAGCAAGCGCCGGTGAGCGCCTCTTACAACAACCCCGCCTTCGGCATGCAAGCCACCGGTGGCTCCACCACAGTGCGTGGGCACTGGGAGGTGGTGCGCCGAGCCGGCGGCACGGCGCGCGCCATGCTCATCGCTGCGGCTGCTCAGCAATGGAAAGTGCCGGCAAGCGAATGCAGCACGGCCAACAGCCATGTCATGCACAAGGCCAGTGGCAAGAAGCTCAGCTACGGCGAGCTGGTGGGCGCAGCTGCCCAGCAGAAGCCGCCAGAGAAAGTGGAGCTCAAGCCCAAGTCCGACTTCAAAATTCTGGGGCAACGCAAGCACCGGCTCGATACCAAAGGCAAGACCGACGGTTCAGCGAAATACGGCCTGGACGTGAACCTGCCCGGCATGCTGGTGGCCGTGATGGCACGTGCGCCGATGCCGGGTGCCAAAGCGGCCAAGGTGGACGACGCTGCGGCCAAGGCCACCAAGGGTGTCAAGGCAGTGATTCCGCTGGACAGCGGCGTGGCTGTGCTGGCCACTGGCTACTGGGCAGCCAAAAAAGGGCGCGACGCGCTCAAGATCGATTGGGACCTCGGCCCCAACACGGGCCTGGACAATGCCAAGGTCACCGCCATGCTGACCGAAGGCGCCAACAAGGCCGAGGCCATCGCGCGCAAGGAAGGCGATGTGGCGTCTGCCAAGGCTGCGAAGACCATCAAGGCCACTTACGACGCCCCCTACCTGGCGCATGCTTGCATGGAGCCGATGAACTGCACATCGTGGGTCAAGGCAGACAAGGGCGAGGTGGAGATCTGGGCGGGCACGCAAAGCCAGGGGCCTGTGCAAGGCATTCTGAGCCAGGTGGCCTCTGTTGACCCGGGCAAGGTCAAGGTCAACACCATGATGCTCGGCGGCGGCTTCGGCCGGCGCTTCGCACCAGACTTTGTCATCGACGCCACGGTGCTCTCCAAGATCAGTGGTGCACCCGTCAAGCTCATGTACACACGCGAAGACGACATGGCAGCAGGCTTCTACCGGCCAGCCGCTGTGGCGCAATTCGAGGGCGGTTTGTCTGACGATGGCAAGCCGGTGTCCTTCACCGCCGGAGTGGGCTCGCCTTCCATCATGGCCGCCTCGGGCTTCATGAAGATTCCCGAGACCGGTGTGGACAGCTTTGCGATGGAAGGCATCAATGACCACCCATATGACATCCCGCACCAGCGCATCGCCTATGGCCGGCAGGAGCCGGGGCCGCAGGTGTGGTTCTGGCGCTCGGTCGGCCACTCGCAAAACATCTTCTTCAGCGAGAGCTTCATCGACGAGATGGCAGCCGCCGCTGGCAAGGATCCATTCGAGTTCCGTCGCGGCTTGATGAGCAAACAGCCGCGCTACAAGCAGGTGCTGGAGCTGGCTGCCGAGAAGGCTGGCTGGGGCAAGCCGCTACCGGCCGGTGTTCACCGCGGCATTGCCGTGGCACAGAGCTTTGGCAGCTATGTGGCCGAGGTTGCAGAAGTGTCAGTTGGAGCCGATGGCAAGCCCAAGGTGCACCGCGTGGTTGCGGCAGTGGACTGCGGCATGACGGTCAACCCCACCATCATCGAGCGGCAGATCGAAGGCGCCATCGTCTTTGGTTTGACGGCGGCGCTCTACGGCAAGCTCGACATCAAAGACGGCCGTGTGCAGCAAAGCAACTTCCACGATTACCAGATGCTCCGCGCCAACGAAATGCCCAAGGTGGAAGTTCACATCGTGGACAGCACGGAAGCGCCTGGCGGTATTGGCGAGCCCGGCACACCGCCGATTGCACCAGCGGTGGCAAACGCCATCTTCGCGGCAACGGGCAAGCGCTTGCGGAGTTTGCCGTTTGATACGGAAGCTTTGAAGAAGGGGTGATTCTTCACGTGGCCACCTGGCCGCTTTTGCTCGCCAGGGAGACGCCGAAAGGCGTCTCCCTTTCCTTTTTGTGGTGGCCCTGCATCAGTCATACCCCGAAATCGGTGCGACACAAGAAAAGACGCACGGTTGTGGGGTGTGGATACGGCCGTTGAGCGCGCGGAGCAACAAGCGCGGCCTATGATCGGACTTGAAGACTGCCTGGGCCGAATCGTATGACCCAGAGCAACAGGGAGGAACAACATGTACGACAAAGACGGAAGACCCATCGTCATTCCGATGAAAGAGCGCCCCGCGGCGAGGCGCTTCTTTGCTACGTCCCATGGCTGGGCAGGTCTGGGTTGTTTTGGCGCTGCCATTCTTTTTGCGTTTCAGCCCAGTTCAACTCCAAGCGGCGGAAGGACTGCGCTTTTCTCTCAGCTGATTCATGAAGTGTTGGGTCCGATGTTTGGCGGCTACGCCTACACGGCGTTCTTTGCCATCGCAGGGCTGGGGTTTGCCTGGTCCGGTGTGCGGAAGGCAATGAACTGGACTGAAAGCGTGAACTGGAAGTGATGATTTTTTCCGTGATTTTCAGTCGAGTGTTCTCTGGACCGGCACTGCACGGCTTGTTGCAATGCGACGGTGAAAGATGGGCTTTCGGTGGTCAAGGCTGCTGACTGTTTAACGAGAGCAGCCAGATGATTCATCCTGTGCATTGCCCCACTTGCGAGACAGAGCTCTGGACGCCATGCGAGGGTGCCAGCGTCTTGGTGTGCAACCACTGCACCACAATGGTCGTGCGCAACCAAGAGGCTTGGTCCTACGTTGGACGGTCGGGAAAGTCGTTCACTGGCGCCGGTTCGTTGCGCATGAAACAAGCGGGCGAGTTGGGTGGCCAGCGTTTCCGGTTGCAAGGGCAAGAAGAGCATTCGGACGAAGCTGGCAACGTCCAATGTGATTGGTTTGCCTGTTATGACGATGGACGGATGGCGTTACTGAGTACATCGGCCGATGGGAGTGCCCGATGGTTTACGCCTCTTGGATCCAAAGCAGCGCTTCCGCCGTTTGACCAGTGGATTGAAGGCGCGACCGCGCGGTTGAATGGCGTTTCATACCGCGTGGTGGCGAAGCAGATGAGGCGGCAGACGAGTGCGCGTGGCGCTGTTACCCGGCCGCTGAAGTCAGAGGATACGTTTGGGCTGGTGACACTGATGAGCGCGGGCAGGGGCTGGCTTTGGGTGGACTACTCTCGCAAGGATCCTCGAATTTGGTTGGGCAGGGAAGTTTCGCTGGAACGCTTGGGTCTCCTTGAAAACCAGGGAATGCTATCTGCAGGTTCGGTCGCCTCTGGCTTGGTCGCCGCCGGTGTGGCGTCGGCTGTGGGCGGTCTTGCTTCTGAGGGCCTTTCCGCCGAGTCAGCCCCTTGGCCCAGCAAACTGGTAGATGACACAGGCTCGCCGCCAATGCCGCGCTTGCTCCTGGATGCATTTGGCTATTTTGAGAAAGCCGACCGGCGCGTGACCAAGGTCGACCGGATCTCTCTCCAGAATGGACAAGGCGCGTTCGGCTGGACCCAGTATCAACTGACAGACTTTCGCGGACGCACCGCCATGCTGGTGGACCGTGGGGACGATTGGCATTTTTTGAAGGAGTTGCGCGAAGCATTCCCGTTGAGCACTGATGGTGCGTCCCTGATGGTCGATGTGAGGGAGTATGGCTTAACCGGCAAGTACCGGGCGACGATCGCTTGTCTGGGGAATGATACAGAGGAAGAAGCGCAAGTGCTTCCAAGTGCAGCTGAGACCGAGCTTCGAGTCTTCCGGCAGGTAGCTGCAGAGAGTGGCGAAGAGGCCATCGTGTGGTGGGCGGGGGGCGGCGGCTCTGCGGATCGCATGTGGATCGGAAAAGAGGTAGCGCAGGACGATGTGTCTGCTGCCTTTGCGGTGATTGATTTCGACAATCCAGCCACTAGGCATCAGGGCGAAGAATGTGCTGGGGTACCTTTGGTGCTTCCAGACATCGGCTATGACTCCGCATTGGTCAATAATGCGCGCCCCCTCGATTGGCAAGACCTTCGTAGGCGAGTCGGGATGGGGGTGATAGGGGTATTGTTTCTAGCGTGGGGTATCAGACTCTGGACGATGAACGCCCAATCTCCCATCGCCATCACTTTGCTGGTGTGTGCCGCGTTGGCTTTGGTGGGTTCCATATTCGGGAACCGACTGCAGGAGCTCGTGCGAAGCGGTGCAGAGTCTCTACTGAGCTCCATGCGGAGGGAGTGATCACACGATGACCACAGAATTGAACTTGGAGCCCAAAGCAGATGAACGGACACGCAGCGCTCTTTGTCCTGGCTGCGGTACCCGTCTCGATTTCAGCAGCTCGGCTGTTCGATTTGTTGTATGCGCCCATTGCGGTTCGACCTTGGCTAGGCGCTCGAAGAGCTGGTCCCGAGTGGGGCGATCTGGCGACGAGTTCTTGGGCCACAGTCAGCTTCGACTGAACCAGGAGGGCGAGCGAATCGGGGTCCCGTTTCGGCTTGTGGGCCGTGAGCAGTTTGAGGACGACAACACCTGGCACACAGATTGGCATGTGGCCAGAGATGATGGACGGGTGTCGCAACTCAGTGAAACGGACGGGGGCTACGTCTGGTATGAGTTCCTGGGTCAGCAGGTGGCCCAGTTGCCGCTGGATGCTTGGGTGCTGGGCCAGTCCATCTGGCTCAATCGGCTTGAATTCAAGGTGGGCGCCATTCGCACATGCTCGCAAGGAGGCGCGGAAGGTGAGGTAGGGCATGCATTGCTTCCTGGCGAAACGTTTGGCTTGATCGAGCTGCGCAGCAATACAGGCAAAGTGCTGCGCATTGACTACGCTGTAGAGCAGCCAGCGTTCTGGTTGGGTGATCGGGTGAGCTTGAATAGGTTGAAGCTCGACGCCGACCTCCCGGACGGCGACAACACTGCCAACATCGAGAGAATTTCATGTCCGTCCTGCGGAGGACGAGTGGATGTGTATGCAAAAAGCGCGTCTTCGGCGACGTGTGTGTCTTGTGGCACCTTGATCGACTTGAGCGACTTCAGCATGTTGTCGGGTGAACGGGCGTCTTTGGCAGCAGGCTTTGCGCCATTGATCCCTCTGGGGACGACGGGTGACCTTCAGGGCAAAACCTGGGAGGTTGTTGGCTATGAAAAAAGGGTAGGGGATTCGTCTCTCGATGCCTTCGTCTGGTCTCACTACCACCTCTACAACCGCGATGAAGGCTTCGCGCAATTGATCGAGTTGCGCGGTACTTGGCGTTTGTTTCGACGATCGGCCGGAGCGCCATCCCTATCTGTCACCCGCGGTAAGGCCTCCTTTCAAGGCAATGAGTACTACCGCGTCAACCAGTTCGGGGCTTCCACGTCCAACGCGATTGGCGAGTTTGCCAGGCGGGTGCGCTTGGAACGAAATGTTGTGTGCATGGACTACCGCCACTCCCCTGTGGAAGGCACCATGCGCTTTCTGTTCGGTGAAATGGATGGTGACGAGGAGTACTGGCTGGAAGGGCAGACTGTCAAGCGGGAAGAAGTGGGCAACGCATTTCCTCAACTCAATGAGGCGCTGTCGATGAGCGTGGTTGAGAGCGCTTCCATGCTTCAACCAGGGCAAATGATCGATGCGATCGGCGTGATTGAAGGCTCGGAGTGGACAGTTGTTGGCTATGAAAGGTTTGGTCCGAAGGAAAAGCCGGCAGACAAGACCGCCAAATCCATGACCACTCAATTCCAGTTGCGATCGGATTCGGGTGGCGAAGCACTGCTGGTGCAAAGAGGTCACGACTGGCAGTTTTTGCGAGCCATTCATGACCACGACGTCAAGGTCTCAAGAGAGAAGGGACATTTGAGCCATAGTGGGGCGAAATACGAGTTTTCAGACGAGAAAGAGGTTACCTGTCATTTCGTTCACGGGGAAATGGGCTACCCACATGCGGTTGGAGAGAGGCTGCGGTTCAAGGAGGCGTGGCAGGGCCGTAGCGAAGATGCGCCGGCTTTTCTGCGAGTCGACCAATTGCCGGGAGACAAGAAACGCTGGTGGTCGGGCATGTGCCTGTCGACGAGCGAAATTGTGATCGCCTTTGGCGTGAAAGTGGCTGCACCACCGCCGCCGCCTCGGTCTGATACCGGTTACAGCGACTCAAGCGTCTCTTCGATGTATGGGTCTAAGGAGACCCTTTGGTCCATGGTGAGGGATGCGCCATTCCTGGGCCTGATCGGAGGACCATTGATGTCGCTGGGTGGATGGTCCTTGATCCAATGGATGTTGAACTTTACGCACTCTGGCGACTGGAGTGCTGGAGGCGCCATTCTTATCCCCGTTTGGTTGGTTGGCGTGATGTCTATTCCCATGGGGATCGGTGTCTTCTTAATGGGCATTGTGGCTCTGTTGTCGCAGGGAAGGTAGGGTGGTGTGCCGCTTTGAGTGACTCGGGGGCCCCAACTCAGATGCACTGACAGTAGCGTCTGCAATCGCCGCGACCGAGCTGGAACAGGCCTTTGTTCCTGACCCACACTCAATCTGCATTCGCACACTGCCCAAGGCGGCACAGGCGCTTGCGACTCAATCGATTGAAGCGGTGATGCCGGCGTAGAAAGAACCTTTGGTGAAACACGAGGGGATGCGCTTGAGTGGGCTTCCCCTTTGTTTTGGTTTATGGTGCCAATGCAAGCGCATGGCTGCCCTCTGGATGTGGGGGGAAGGTTCAGTGGATCTTGTGAGCAGGGAGGGATATGAACAACAGCACACGTTCACGCGTGCAAAGAGTTGCCGCTTGGTATGCTGCCTGGGCGGTGGTCAATGTTGGTGTTGCATGGTTTCACATCGGTGATGGCGGTGCGGGCGTTCATCTTGCCTTGATGTTCTCTGGCTTTCCTGCGGCGACAGGTTCGCTCTTGTTGGATCATGGGTCGATGGTGGCAGTGGTTTCAGCTGCCTTGCTGGGATTGGTGCAGTGGTGCCTGGTGGCGTTGCTATGGGTATGGGCCTACCCGGAGAGATAGCGCATGACAGACAACAATGAGTTCGCAAATGATGCGCGGCCAAAAGGTAGCGCCCCCAGCGTGACAAAGCCAGAGCGTCGTGCCGGAGCTTTGTGGCAATCGCCTTTGGTCTACTTGCTGGTGATAGGTGTGCCGTCGCCGGCGGTTGTGATTGCAATGATCTGGTCGGACCTTGTCGCCGTCGCCGAAGGCCGTGGTGTGGACATCTTTCGCAACTGTGGCTGGTCGAGTACGACCACATCGGTTCGCTGGTCTTTTGGCTTGGCCTCGCCGTGGTGCTGGCAGGTGGGGCCGTTGTGACTTGGCGGATGCATCGGCGGGATCGCCGTGAGATGGATGAGCTGGCGCGAAAGTACGGTTTCAGGGATGACGCGAATCAAGGCAGCGAGACAGACGGAAATCCCCTCTAAGCGCTTGACGTTCGGTCGGGTGCGGAATGGTGGGGCGATGGCTGTTCCGGGATGGATGCTGACCGATGTCTGAGTCAGTTAGAAAAACCGGTTCGGATTTGCTTCATACCCCAGCCAATGCCAACGCCATCGGAAGACTCAATGCGGCCAACGCCGTAGAGACCGTGACCAGCGAGGCCACATAGGGCCCGTCGTATCCCATGCGCGTCGCCAGCACGTAGCAGCTCGACGCGGTGGGCACAGCGCTGAACAGAAGGAGGACGGTCTGTTCTGATGTATTCAGTCCGAACAGGGACCCCATGGCCCAGGCGGCAAGTGGCAGCGATGCGTGCTTGATGAAGAGGACGGCCGTGGCCAGGCGTTTGGCTTGCGCCAGGGAGGCGAGGCGCATGCCCGCGCCAGCGGCCATCAGGCCCAGTGGCAGTGACGATTGGCCAATGCGTTCCAGTGTGGGTGCCATCCATTCGGGAATGCTCAAGCCCCCCAGGTTGGCGAGCAAGCCAGAGAGTGTGCCAATGATCAACGGGTTGCGCGCCAGCTCGCGACCAAAACCGCGCCCGGAATGCTTTGCCATGGGCCAGACGGCGGCGGTGTTGAAAATGGGTACGCAGACGCCGACCAGCACGGAGACCAAGGCCAAGCCTTCGCTGCCAAGCAGTCGCTGTGACAGAGCCAGGGCGATGAAAGAGTTGAACCGAAAGGCAACCTGAGCGCTGGCGGCGTGGCGACGCGGGTCAAATGTCTTTCCCCAGATGGGCCAGTAGGGCAGGGAGTAGGCCAGGGCGATGCCTGTCAATGCCAATGCCACGCCAGCGCCCATCAGGCCGGACATTGCGCCCAGGTCCAAAGGACGACTGATGATGGCCTGGAACAGCAAAACAGGGAACAGGAAATAGTAGACGAGTGCTTCGACTGGCTCCCACACACGGCGGTCCAAAGCGGTGTGTCGGCACAAAAGCGCGCCGCATGCAATCAGCGCGAAGTCGGGCGCGAGCAGGGGAATGAAGTTGGTCACTGCAGCGGCTTTGTCAACCTGTATGGGGCGCTTCAGCGACGAGGTGCAGCTGGCCGTGGTGCCCGGCAAGGCCGCAACAGGGTAATGCCACCATCGCTGAGGAGCAGTTCACCCATGGGCTGGCACTGCTTGTCCGCTGAGCACCATTCGTAGTCGGCTGTGTAAGGCGAGCGGGTCAGGCGCTGCTCATAGGGGCTCGGTGTCTTTGGATGGTAGTGGTACCAGCCGTCCTTGAGCACGGCATCGGCGGGGGGCTCCATGCCGGCGCCGGTACCCCGAATGCGGGCAGCTTCAATGAGCAGTTGCGGGCGCTCACTGGAGCCATGCACCTTGGGTACAACGATCCGATAGTCTTCCTCCCAGCGCACCTTTTCAATCGAGTGCGTCCAGGCCAGCGTGAATCGTTCGCCAGGCATGAACACCTCCTGTGCGGTGGCGTTCACGCCGGGCGCCGCTGTTTGTGCGGTGGCCAGGACCAGGCAGGCGCCCAGTTCTCCCAGTGTTTCTACAGCCGAACCACTCATGCGGTGGCGGCAGACTGGCGTGTGCGCCAGATGTGCCAGACCACGAAAGCGGTCACCGCACCGAGGCCGATCTCATCGGTGAGCGGCAGGGCCACCACCAGGCAACTGGCTGAAGCGAATGCGATGACGCGTTCCCACCAGCGCAATGGGCCCACCAGGTGCCCGATGGCGGCGGCACCCCACATGCCGATAGCGACCAGCGCCTTGAACACGACCCACGCGGTGGCGACCATGCTGTCGCCCTGCAGCATCAACGCAGGGCTGTAGACAGCCATGTAAGGCATGATGAAGCCGGCGATGGCCACGCGTATGGCCTGGAAGCTGATCTTCAGGCCGGACTCTTTTGCAATGGGGGCTGCAGCGAAGGCCGCCAGTGCCACGGGTGGCGTGAGGTCGGCCATGATGCCGAAGTAGAAGACGAACATGTGCGAGACCACCAGCGGCACACCCAGCTCCAGCAGCACGGGTGCGGCCAGCGAGCTGGTGATGATGTAGTTGGGAATGGTGGGAATGCCCATGCCCAGCACCAGGCAGGTGATCATGGTGAGGAACAGTGCCAGAAACAGATTGCTCTCACCGATGGCAATGATGCGGCCACCCAGCTCGGTGGCAACGCCGGTGAGGTTGATGACACCGATGATCACGCCCACCAAGGCGCAGGCAATGGCCACAGGCAGCGCGTGGCGGGCACCGTCAACCAGCGCCTTGACGGCGAGTTGGCGCGCGTCAGCGCCTGTGCGTCGGATGTAAGTCAGCGCCACCAGAATGGCGGTGAGCACGAAGAAAGTGCCCACGCCAAACGTGAAGAATCCAGAGCAGGCGATGGCCAGCAAGACCCAGAAGATGCCCCGTAAGGCCAGCCCCTGGACGCCCGTCATCACGGCGGCACCGAAGATGAGAATGACCGTCAGCCCCAGGCCCACCGTTCCGGAAAAGAGCGGTGTGTAGCCGGAGAACAGCAGGCCCACCAGGCCGGCCAGCGGCAGTAGCAAGTGCCAGCGCTCTCGCATGGCTGTCCATGGGCTGGGGCATTCTGATTTGGGCAAGCCCAGCAAGCCCTTGCGTCCTGCTTCCAGGTGCACCATCCAGAAGGCGGTGACGAAGTACAGGATGGCGGGAATCAGAGCTGCCTTGACGATCTCGACGTACTCCACGTCGATGGTCTCGGCCATGATGAAGGCCACGGCCCCCATCACCGGCGGCATGATTTGTCCGCCCATGCTGGCGGTGGCCTCCACGCCGCCGGCAAAAGCCGAGCTGTAGCCGAAGCGCTTCATGAGCGGAATGGTGAACTGGCCGGTAGTGACAACGTTGGCCACGCCAGAGCCGTTGATGGTGCCCATCAGGCCGGAGGAAATCACAGACACCTTGGCTGGCCCACCCTTGGTGTGGCCGACCGTGCCCATGGCGAAATCGTTGAACAGGCGAATCATGCCGGCCTGCTCCAGGAAGGAGCCGAACAGGATGAACAGGAAGATGTACGTGGATGAAACGTAGGTAGGGGTGCCGTAGATGCCCTCTGTGCCGAAGCTCAGCGTGCTGATGACCTGGTCCATGCCGTAGCCGCGGTGGGCGAAAGCGCCTGGCAGGAGGTCGCCCCAGATGGCATAGGCCAGGAAGATGCCGCAGATCAGTGGCAGACCCCAGCCCATGACGCGCCGCGCCGCTTCAAACACCATGGCCAGCAGAACCGTGCCGATGACCCAGTCGGCCTCGATCAGTTCACCGGCGCGCAAGGTCAGGTCGTCTTCATACACCCAGTGGTAGAAGCTGAATGCAAAACCCACCACGCCCAGCGTCCAGCCGATGATGCGACCAACATGCCCCAGGCCACCCAGATGCCCCCTGAAGTAGGGGAAGAGGGTGAAGATCAGGAGCAACACGAAGCCAACGTGGATGGCGCGCACCACCTGGCTCGACATCGGGCTGAAGGCGGCTGTGACGATCTGGAAGCAGGAGAAAGCGATGGCTATCCAGAAAATGAGGCCTCGATCGATGTCGGGCGTGTGCTGGTGTGACGGAGATTCTTCTTCGTGCATGACTTGAACTCGGCGCTGGCAAAACGGAAAACGGCCCCATCAGGGGCCGGGATTGGTGAAGTGATCAGATCACTTGATCACGCCTTTTTCCTTGTAGTAGCGCTCTGCGCCAGGGTGCAGTGGTACAGGCATGCCCTTGGTGGCGCCTTCGAGCTTGATCACCTTGGCAGCATTGTGGGCTGCGTAGAGGGTGTCCAGGTTTTCGTACATGGCCTTGGTCATGGCGTAGGCCAGATCGTCAGACACGCCGGAGTGTGTCACCAGGTAGTTGGCGATGGCAGCGGTAGGGACGTCAGCAGTCTGGCCGTCATAGGTGCCGGCAGGAATGACGGCTGGCTGGTAAGCCGCGCTGCCAACCTTGCTGACCACGTCGGCGGGTACCGGAATCACCACGATCTTGACCGAGGTGGCCAGGTCACGAATGGACGCCACGCCCAGGCCGGCCGATTGCAGGGTGGCGTCGAGCTGGCGGTTCTTGATGAGTTCAACCGACTGACCAAAAGGCAGGTACTCGGTCTTGGACAGATCTTCATACGACAGGCCGGCTGCCTTGAAGATGGCGCGGGCGTTGAGCTCGGTACCGGATTTGGCCGCACCGACCGACACACGCTTGCCCTTGAGGTCAGCCAGGGACTTGATGCCGGACTCTTCGCTGGCCACGATCTGGATGTAGTTGCTGTAGGTGGCCGAAAGACCGCGCAGCTTGTCAAGCTTGGTCTTGAAGCCAGCTTCTTCGTTGCCTTCCCATGCGTACGACACGGCATCACCCAGTGCAATGGCCAGCTCGCCACGGCCAGCCTGCAGCAGGTTCAGGTTCTCGGCAGAGGCCTTGGTCACCTGTGCGGTAGGGCGGGAGTCCGGAATGGCTTTGCTGAAGATCTGGGAGAGCGCAACTCCGATCGGGTAGTACACACCGCTTTGCCCGCCAGTGAGCACGTTGATGAATTGCTGTTTCTGGGCTACGGCGGCACCGCTGACCAGGGCTGCCGAGATGGCCAGACCCAGTCCGAATTTGTGCATCAGACGCATGATGGTTGTCTCCTCAAGAAAAAAAGTGAAAGGCGTCCCCGGGGATATCCCGACCATTGTGGGCGCCACGATTCAGAATACTCCAATCCCCCCTGTTCAAGGCTGGCAAACCCCTGTCATTTGGGGGCGGGGTTTTCCCCGATGGGCATGCAAGCTTGCTTTCAAAATGTTGCGGCTGCTTGCCTGCTTTTCCTCTTTCGAGGCCTGGCGCCATGCCCTGGGGGTGCCACAATGGACCGAATCTGCTTGGGCGCCATCGGCGGCGAGCCGCTGGCGAAGGACGAACCGATCTTCTCTCGCATGATGAACTCACCTCGCATGTCTGAACTCATCGCCTCGAAGGTGCCGGGGCGGTGGCAGGTGAGCGCCTTGCAGGCCAGCAGCTTTTGCCAGACGTATCGTGCCAAGGCGCCGGGCCAGCCCGACCTGTTCGTCAAAGCAATGCCGACGAGCGAGCGCGGGGATGTGCTGGCGGCCGAGGCGGATGGCCTGAGCGCGATCGCCGCCACGGCCACCATACGTGTGCCAAGGCTGGTGGCGGTCTATGAGGCAGAGGCCTGGTCCGTGCTTGCCCTGGAGTGGCTGCCACTCTCCGGGGCGGGAGGGCCGGAGTTTGGTGAGCGCTTCGGTCACGCGCTGGCCAGCCTGCACGCATTAGCTCCGCCGGGCGATGGCCGTTATGGCTGGCACCGCAATAACTGGCTGGGCAGCACACCGCAGGACAATGCCTGGTCTGTAGTGGGGGGACGAGAGGGGTGGCTGGACTTTCTGGCCAACCAGAGGCTCCTGCCCATGGCGAATGGTCTGGGTGCCGAGCTGATCGGTGCCGTGGGGCGAGTCGTGCACGAAGTCTTGCCGCGGCTGTTCGATATCGACGACTACGAGCCGAGGGCGTCACTGATTCATGGTGATCTGTGGAGCGGCAACTGGTCCGCTGTCGGTGGAGAAGCCGAGAGTGCCAACGCAGGTCAGCCCGTTGTCTTTGATCCTGCCGTCTCGGTTTCTGACCCGGAAGCCGAACTGGCCATGATGGAGCTTTTCGGTTTGCCTCCTTCCGGCTTCTGGAGTGCCTACGGCGAAGTGCTGCCAGTGGCAGAGGGCTATGCGCAGCGCAAACGCGTCTATCAGCTGGTACACCTGCTCAACCATGCCCGGCTGTTTGGCGGCGGGTACGACACACAGTGCCTGATGCTTGCCAGGCGAATTGTCGAATCGTGTCGATGATGGGGGAGCGAGAGGCTACTTTGTCCTCGTACCCAGCCAGGCACACACCACGATCAGCGCAATGCCGCCCCAGGTCCAGGCATCGGGTATGTAGCCGAAGACCAGTGCCCCCAGCAAGGTGGCGAATGCAATCTGTGCGTACAGGAACGGCGTGACCTTCGACGCGGGTGCAAACCCGTATGCGCGAATCAGCAGGTAATGGCCCAGCGAACCGAAAACGCCGAGCAAGCCCACCAGAAACCACAGTCTGGGCTCTGCCAGTGGTTCCCATGTCCAGGGCAGCAAGACGGTTCCCAGTGTGAGACCGGTCAGTCCGGTATAGAAGTGCATGGTGCCCGGGTCTTCGGTGCGGACCATCTTGCTTGTCACCACCTGATAGGCGGCGTTGACCAACACCAGCAGCAGCGGCAAGAGGAGACCGAGGTGAAGCTCTCCGTCCTTGGGGTACACCACGATCAATGCGCCCAGCATGCCGCCGGCGACGAGCAGCCAGGCCAGGGCGGAGACCTTTTCGCGCAACAGGAAAGAGGCCAGCAGAGTGATCACAAGCGGCGTGAGCATGAGTACCGCGGTGAACTCACCGACCGGTACATGACGCAGACTGATGAAAGCGACCACGCCGGAGGTGACCATCAGCGTGCCGCGCAGGGCTTGCCAACCGGGCGCCTGCGTCTTGAACAGCCTTGAGCGCTTCTGTGGCCAGAGGAGGACAACCGTCATGAGAGTCTGGACGGTAAAGCGCAGCCACACCGCCATGAACACAGGCACGGCCTTGCCCACGAACTGCGACGTCGTGTCCAGAGAAGCAAAGCAGGCAGTCGCCAGGGTGGCGAGCAGGATGCCGCGCGTGAGGTGTGGATGATCCAAGGCAGGGGCAGGGTATGACAGACACAAGACCATCGGCGTGCGCGGCGCCGCACATGATGGTCAGGCGTGGGATCATTTTGGGGCAGCGCCGCCATGGACGTGCTGACGAAGCACTGACGCAACACCCGGTACTCTGTCACGCAGGGCTTCAGTACACTGGAGTGCATTCGCGCCAGCGCTGATCGTCAGCTTCACGGGTGGCAGGCGATGCATACGGTGAGGAGGCACCGAGTCAATGAAACTGTTTGGGGGGAAGTTGGGCCGCGTCCTGAAGTGGCTGGCCAAGGCGGTGTTCCTGGTCCTGGTGGTCGTGCCGCTGGTGTTCGCCGCGGCATTCCTGGGGATTCAGGAGGCCAGCGAGCGTGAGTGGCTGGGCCGCGCGCCTTCGCATCCGGCCATTGACGTGCGTTCTCAGGAACCGCACCAGGTCATGCTGCTGGATGTGGGTTTTGACTCGCTTGCCGAACGCCTGCGAATGATTGACTCCGCCACGCAGTCCATCGAGCTGGAGTTCTTCATCTACGAAATCGACGAAGCGAGCCGGCTCATCTCGCAGGCCTTGGCACGCAAGGCCAGAGAGGGCGTGAAGGTCCGCATTCTGGTGGACTTTGCAACCCCTGTGTTCAAGCTGGCGCCGGAGTATGTCAAATCGCTGGAGAAGGCCGGCGTGGAGGTGCGCTACTACAACACCACGGGCCTGGCGCGCATCTTCGCCTCACAGCACCGTACCCATCGCAAGCTGCTGGTGGTGGACCGTCACTCGGCCATCATCGGTGGCCGCAACATCGGCAATGACTACTTTGACATTTCCGAGCACTACAACTTTCTCGACAGTGATCTGCGCCTGGACGGGCCTGTGGCAGCGGCCATTGCCGATTCCTTTGAGCTGTACTGGGCGTCCGACTGGGTCACAGACCCGAAAGATCTGCGCGAGGAAGAGGTGGTGGTCACCGGTGGTGGGCTGCTGGGACAGCTCAGTGCCCACGAGGCCGCACTGCTGGCCGAGTTGGACGAACACAAACCGTCCCTGAATGTCTCCACGTGCCCTGACCTGCACTTCATCACTGACTATCCAGGCTCGGGCGTGGAGCGGCGGCGGGTGTTCAATGCGGTTTCCAGGCTGGTCGACGAGGCGGACGAGGCGATTTTTGTCGAAAGCCCTTACCTCGTGCTCAGGGCCGATGGTGCAGAGGTGATGAAGGCCGTGACGCGCAAGGGTGCAAAGCTGACTTTTCTGACCAACAGCCTGTATTCGACGGATGCGTTCTACACCGTGGCCAATCTTGCTGATTCGTTGGACATGCTGAAAGTGCCGGGCATCGAGGTCTGGGCGTACAAAGGGCAGCCACTCCAAGGCAGCGTCCGCCCGCCGGCATCTCAACGCTGGGGCGTGCACTCCAAACGGGCCGTGGTGGATGACGACACCGTGGTGATCGGCACCTACAACATCGATCCGCGCTCGGCCAATCTGAATTCAGAGCTGATTGTCATCTGCCGTGGCAACGAGACACTCGCCGCTGAGGTCAAAGCCAGCCAGCAGGCCCGTCTCGCGCAGTCCGTGCCCATTACCGGCACGCCTGATGCCGGTGGCTACAACGCGCTCATTGAGGGAGCGGATGGCTTTACGGTCTGGAAGATGCGCATGTCGGCTCCCTTTGCCGACTTTCTCGACTTTTTGCTATGAGTCGGGCGCCGCTGTAGATCCAGCGTCAGACTGAGGCTGCCGCCTGGGCAGAGGCTGTAGCAGAGGCTGCTGGATCGAGCTGGGCCAGTGAGCGCAGCGTGGCCGCGTCTGTGCTGGGCAGGTCAAAGAACTCCAGGTAGGCCGGTATTTGCTCGAACAGCATGTCGGCGCCAATCTGAACGGTACAGCCCTTGGCCTGCGCCGCCTGCAGAAAAGCCGTCATTTCCTGGCTGAGCACCACTTCGCCGACCATGGTGCCCGGGCTGAGCCGGTCAACGTCGACAGGCAGCGGGTCGCCCGGCTTCATGCCCAGCGGTGTGGCATTGACGACAAGCTCGAACCCCTCAGGATCGCTGCGTCCTGTGCGCACTTCAACCGCCGGAAAATGCTGGCGAATGCGGGCAGCCAAGGCATTGGCGGCACCGGGCTGAACGTCGAACAACGCCAGTTCTGCCACACCAGCGGCAGCCAGAGATGCGGCGATGGCCGAGCCTACGCCGCCGGCCCCCACCACCAGGGCACGTTTGCCAACAGGGTCCTGCCCTTTGGTGCGCAAGCCGCGCACAAAGCCTTCGCCGTCAAACATGTCGCCCAGCAAACGTCCGTCGGGCATGCGGCGAACCGCGTTGCATGCACCTGCCACACGTGCGGCAGGACTCATGTCGTCGACCAGGTCACACACAGCCACCTTGTGCGGCATGGTGATCAGTGCTCCCACCAGGTTTTGCAGCCGAAAGACGGCAGGCAGGAAGGCGGCAAAGTCCTCCTTCTGGCAGGCCATTGGCACAACGACGGTATCCACACCCGCCTGGTCGAACCAGGGGTTGTATATCTGGGGCGACTTGAACGTGAATGTGGGGTAGCCGATATGGGCGATAAAGGTCGTCAGACCGGTGATCATGGTGGCACTCTGGTTGGCCTTGCCAGAACACCCGGACGTCAGCAGAGCCGCCCCCTGTGCCTTGGCGGCAAGGGCGGACAGTCAGCGACGGGCAGTCCTGGCAGTGCTTAAGGTTGCGTTCGTGCGACCGATTGCGTGGTCTTGCGCACCAGGCCATCCATGGCCACGAGATAGCCGTCGACGCCAAACCCCACCACGATGCCGGCGGCCACGGGGGAGACCCATGACTGATGGCGAAACGCTTCACGCGCGTGGACGTTGGAGATGTGGCATTCGATGACGGGCAGGCCGCCGACACCTGCAATGGCGTCGTGCAGCGCGATCGAGGTGTGGGTCAGGGCACCGGGGTTGAACACGCAACCGAGGGCCTTGCCTTCCTTGAACAGCTTTCCGTACTCGTGGATCTTGTCGATCAGCGCGCCTTCCCAGTTGCTCTGGAAACACTCCACCTCATAACCCAGCTTCTCGCCGTGGGCCATACAGAAGCCCTCGACATCAGTGAGCGTGGTGTAGCCGTACTGCGCGGGTTCGCGCGTACCGAGCAGGTTCAGGTTGGGGCCGTTGAGGACAAGAATCTTTTGCTTCATGGCTCAAGTGTCGCAGAAACCGCGTGGAGCAGGCCAGTCAGAGACGGGTCTGCTCCGCTTCGGTCGTTGCTTATTTGCGCAGTTTGGCCAGTTCAGCCTGCAGCGCTTCCACGGTTTCCTTGCCCACCTTGTCGGCGTGCTTCTCCACCACTGGCTTCATCTTCTCTTGCAGCTTGGCCACTTCAGCCGCTGGCAGTTCGGTCACTTGCATGCCGTTCTGCTTGAGCGTATCGAGCGCGCCGTCCACAGCTGCACGGGCTTGCTTGCGCTGGAACACGGCAGACTCTGCCACTGCTTCGCGGATGACTTTCTGTTCTTCGGCAGAGAGTTTCTCCCAGAACTTTTTGCTCACCACGACAGATTGCGGGTTGTACTGGTGGTTGGTCAGGGCGATGTGCTTTTGCACTTCGTAGAACTTGGCACCCAGGATGGTGGCCACCGGGTTTTCC
Organism: Hydrogenophaga sp. 5NK40-0174; assembly: GCF_040372165.1. Lineage (NCBI taxonomy): Bacteria > Pseudomonadati > Pseudomonadota > Betaproteobacteria > Burkholderiales > Comamonadaceae > Hydrogenophaga > Hydrogenophaga sp. 5NK40-0174. The sequence goes on from NZ_BAABWG010000001.1 coordinate 503,655, forward strand.
TGTCCGTCAACGGCACCTTGCTCCAGTGCGGCATACACCTCTGGCCATGGCAGCGGGGTAGGGTTGGCGCCGAGGGCCTTGACCCAGTCCACGTTGATCGGGTTGGGAATCACGCGCAGCTTCAGGCCTTCGATGTCGGCCACGGTGTTGATGGCACGCTTGCCGTTGGTGATGTTGCGAAAGCCCAGCTCGTAATAGCCCAGGCCAACAATGCCTTTGGGCTCAAGTTTGGCGTGCAGCTTCTGGCCGAAATCGCCATCGACCACTTTGTCAGCTTCCTGGCCGTTGCGGAACATGAACGGGAAATCGAAGATGGCCATCTCTGGCGTGAGGCTGGCGAAAATGCCCGAGTTCATGGACGCCATCTCAATGGTGCCAGCCTGCAGAGCGGTGACGTTGGCCTGGTCGCTGCCAAGCTGACCAGAGGGGAACACCTTGACCTTGAGCTTGCCGCCCGACTTGGCGTCCACCAGCTCGGCGAACTTCTCCATGCCCTGAATGATGGGGTGGCCGGCAGCGTTCTGGTTGGCGAACTTGATGGTTTTCTCTGCCATGGCCAGGCTGCTGCCAGCAAGCGCAACAGCGGCAATGACGGTTTTGACGAACAAGCGGTTCATGGAGTTGTCTCCTTGTGCGGGTGGGTCGCTTTCAAAAGGCGATTCGGCAGGGGCGAACCCGTGACCTGCCGAGCCGTTGTTTCATGAGAGATGGACAAGCCTGATGCCAGTTCCACCTCCACGTCCATGTGTGTGTTCAAAGTGTCAAGACAAATCAAATGCAAATTCAAACTCAAATGCAAATTCAAATGCCAGGCTGCATCAGCGAAGCGGTTTTGACTATTGAGGGGGAGCGCTTCATCCGTAGAACCACTTCAGTGGCGTGAGCACCAGCTGCGGGAACAGGACCAGCAGCACCAGCACCAGAATCTGCGCCAGCATGAAAGGCCATACGCCCCGCGCTACATGGTCGATCCGCATGCGGCCCACACCTGCCACCACGTTGAGCACGGTGCCCACCGGCGGCGTGACCAGTCCAATCACGCCGTTGATGACAAACAGGACGCCAAAGTAGATCGGGTCGATGCCAGCGGCCTTGACGACCGGGACCATCACAGGGGCCAGGATCAGAATCGTGGGGGTGATGTCCATGGCCATGCCGACCAGTAGCAATATCGCCATGAGAACCAGCAGCAGCAATGTGGGGCTGTCCATGAACGGTTCGAGCAGCTCGATGAGCTGAGCGGGCAGGCTGGCGACCGTGATCAGCCAGGCACTGACGCCGGCGGCAGCGACGAGGAACATGATCACGGCAGTGGTTTTGGCGGCGCCAAGAAACACCCCATATAGCTGCGAGAGTTTCATCTCACGGTAGATCACCGTGGCCACGAACAACGCATAGACCGCTGCAACGACGGCTGCCTCCGTGGGAGTGAAGACGCCGAACTTGAGCCCCACCAGAACGATGAGGGGCAGAAAGAGCGCCCAGACCGATTCGCGCAGAGCTGACATCCGCTCCGCGCGGGACTTGGCAGGCGTCGGCTCCACGCCTTCCTGGCGTGTGGTGATCCACCAGGCTGCGGCGATGGCCAGGCCCATGAGCACACCGGGCACCAGGCCGGCCATGAAGAGCTTGCCAATGGACAGGTTGGTGGTGACGCCGAAGATCACAAAGGGGATTGATGGCGGGATGATGGGTGCAATGATGCCGGCTGTGGCAATGAGTCCGCCTGATCGGGCTTTGTCGTGTCCGGCTTTGACCATCATGGGCAGCAGCAGCGCGGTCAACGCTGCCGTATCCGCGACGGCGGAGCCCGACAACGATGCCATGAGGCAGGCCGCCACAATGGTCACGTAGCCCAGGCCGCCGCGCACATGGCCCACCCAGGTCATGGCCAGATTGACAATGCGCTTGGACAAGCCGCCCACGTTCATGATCTCGCCAGCGAGCATGAAGAAAGGGACGGCCAGCAGTGGGAAGCTGTTGGCGCCTTCGAGCACGTTCTGGGCAAGAATCTGCGCTTCGAGCAAGTCCATGTGCCACATCAGAGCCACGCCGGCGAGCAGCAGTGCGTATGCAATGGGAATACCGATGGCGATGCAGCCGATCAGCGATCCCAGAAAAACAAGAATGGTCATGTCAGCAAGAGGCGAAAGAAGTGGGTGTTGGGCGAGAGGTCAGGTTTTGGGCTGGCGCACATGGGCGTTTTGTCGGTGTGACCGGACTCAGGCGCTGCAACAGGTGTCGGTGTCGTGCAAGATGGGGTTCAGTTGCGGTTTTCGTGCGCCGCCAGGTCTGCTTCGGTGGGCTCCAGCCCTGCCGGGTTGTGCAGCGCTTCAGGGTCGAGTTGGCCGGTCATCAGCCGAACAATGTCCAGCACGAGCAGCAGGCCGCAAGAGACGGCGAACACCAGGCCAGAGCCGTCGGCCCATGCTTGGGAGTAGCCCGAGACAGGGGCTTCCACGTCCCAGTTCAGCTGAACCTGCATCCAGCTGCCGCTGAACATCAGCCAGGTGGCGTAGAGCATCAGGCCATGGCCGGCAATGAGCACGAGGCGGTGAAGCGGGCGGGGCAGGCGGGCCACCAGCATGTCGGTGCCCATGTGGCTGCGGTCACGCCAGGCCACAGTGGCACCCAGGAACACCACCCACATGAATAGCCAGCGCGAGATTTCCTCTGCAATGACAATGCCGGAATCGAATGCGTAGCGCAGCACCACGTTCGAGAACACAAGCACCACCATGACGACCAGGCACAGGACCATGATCAGTGAGAGCAGACGGCAGTAGCCGTTGATGATTTTGTCGAGCATCCGATTTGTCTCCAATGCGTGCAATTATGTACGAACTGGTTAGTTCTGAAGAATCAGGGTTTTCCAGGGGGTGGCATTCGCTGGGCAAGCCGCAGACAAAAAGAGGCCACCCGCAGGTGGCCTCTCTGAGATCGATTTGATCTGCTGTATCTTGCGTCGTGCCGGCTGGCGTCAGATGCGCACATAGCGCTCGATCATGTCCACCACGCCTTGACGGCGGCGTGAGACCCAATCCTGGCCTGCGGTGTCAATCTTGAAGATCAGCCCGAACGTGTGTTGGTTGGACACGTTGAAGAAAGTCAGTGCCGAGATGGACGCGTGTATCTCCACTGGGTCGAGGCCGGGGCGGAAGACACCCTCGGCCAGGCCACGCTGGTAGAGCTTTTCAATGGAAGAGATTGCCGGCACATTGAGTTCCTGTATGTACTGGCTGCGTGCCAGGGTCTGCCCCCGGTTGATGTTCTCGGTCATGATCAGCCGGGCGTAGTCTTCATGCTGCCATTGGCGGTCGAAGGTGTGGCTGACCAGCGTGCGAAGGGCTTCGAGAGGCGGGAGGTTGTCCAGCTTGAGATCGGCTTCCTGCTCGCGCATCTCCCGGTATGCCGCTTCCAGAACGGCCAGGTACAGGCCTTCCTTGTTCTGGAAGTAGTAGTAGATCATTCGCTTGCTCGTCTGGGTGGCGGCAGCAATTTCGTCGATACGCGCACCGGCCAGGCCCTTTTCGGCAAATTCGGTCCGGGCCACGGCCAGGATGTTGGCCATGGTGCGGGCTGGGTCGTTGGTGCGGCCTGTGGTGGCCTGCGCCTTGTCGGCGGACTCTGTGGCGTCTGTCATGGAGCAAGAGGAAAGTGCTGAAAGCGTCGTTGGCATTGTCGCCGATGCGGTGGCATCGGCAATAACCCTGAAAAATGAACGAACTGTTCCGTTATTTATACATCTATCAGCTATTCATGAATTAACTTGTTCGTATGTTTTGACAGTCGGTGTAATGGCAAGGCCCGATCAGGGTATGCGAAGCCGTCATGCAGATAGCGTGCGGATCGCCAACCTGAAACGGCCACGTCTGCCAAGTGGGTCAGGCGTGCATACACAACTTCTGGAGACATCAACATGAAATTGAAATGGATGGCCGTCGCGGCCATGGCAGCAGCAGGCGGCATGGCGCATGCCGACTCGTCAGTCACGCTTTACGGCGTGCTGGATGTGAGCGTTGGCCGCACCACGGGTGGGCAAGTGGCGATCAATGGCGGACGTGGCAATGCAGCCTCTGCACAGAGCTACCACACACCATCGCGTATCGGCTTCAAGGGCACAGAAGACATGGGTGGCGGGCTCGCTGCCAATTTCGGCCTGGAGACCGGCGGCATTTCCCTCGTCGACGGCGGGCCAGGGCTGAGCTTCACGCGTGAGGCATGGGTTGGGCTCTCTGGCGGCTTTGGCGCCACCCGGTTTGGCTTGACGTCCTCGGTGGCGACGCAAGGCCATGCGCGCTTCGACCTCAACGGCATTTCCGGATCTTCCGCCATGGCCAATGCCGGCGTCAGCCCTGTGACCTGGTACAGCTCCTCACGCCGTCCTTCGCAGATTCAGTACGTCACGCCCAACATGGGAGGAGCTGATGTCGGCCTGGGCTATGTGCTCGCCGGCAACAACGAGGATCAGGCCAGCCTGCAGGTGCGCGTGAACTACGGAACCGGGCCGTTTGCAGTGGGCTATGTGGCTGAGACCAAGCGAGTGGCGGGCAACCGCACCGCTCAAGCCATTGCTGGCAGCTATGACTTCCAGGTGGCCAAGCTGGTTGCTGGTTACGTGGTTCGTGAAAGCGAAGCACTGGGCAAAGGCGCCTATGTGGGGGCATCGGCTCCGTTCGGTCCTGTCACAGTGGGCCTGCAGCATGCGCGCAATACCGGCACGGAAGCCGACGCGACGGAGCTGTTTGCCAATTACGCCATGTCCAAGCGGACCAAGGTCTATCTGGACTATGTGAAGAAGGGTGGCAGCGCGTCTGGCTACTCCTACGCGCTGGGTCTTCTGCACTCGTTCTGAGTCGGACACACCCGCACCCGGCTGGCTTTGGCCAGCCCGTTTCCAAGGTATTTGGCATGGGCGCAGGCGCCCATGCTTTTTTTTTGGGGGGGCGTGGAGTGGTTGCCTCAGACCAGCGGTACGGTCAGTGCCTTGATCACGCCTGCCGTATCGGGCCTGACGCCACGCCACCAGGCAAACGCCTCAGCGGCCTGTTCGACCAGCATGCCCACACCATCGGCCACGGCGGTCACGCCGGCGGCCTGTGCTTGCCGCAGGAAAGACGTGAGGCCCTTGCCGTACACCAGCTCGTAGGCCAGCGCATCGCTGGCAAAAACGCCCGGGGGCAGCGGCAGCGCGTCCTGGCCCAGGCCGGTGGAGGTGGCGTTGAGGATCACGTCGAAGGACTCACCTTGCAAGTCCTCGTATCCGCAGCCCGACAGTTGGGTGCGATCAGAGAACTCTTTGGCCAGCGCCGCAGCCTTGGCCGACGTGCGATTGGCGATCACGAGCGATGCGGGCGATTGTGCTGCGATGGGCAGGATGGCACCTCGTGTGGCGCCACCAGCGCCGCAGATCAATACGCGCTTGCTCTGAAGTGATACGCCAAGGTTGTGCTGGATGTCGTTGACCAGCCCGATGCCGTCGAAGTTCTCGGCCAGGATGCGGTCGCCTTCAAACTTCAACGCGTTAGCGGCCCCCGCGAGGCGCGCGGACTCTTGTGGATCGGTCGCCAACTCAAACGCCTGCACCTTGAACGGCAAGGTCACGTTGACGCCTTTGCCACCTTCAGCAATGAACTGCGTCACTGTGCTGCGAAACCCGTCCAGCGGAGCCTCCATGGCGACATAGCTCATGTCCTGCCCCGTGGCGGCAGCGAAAGCGGCGTGAATATGTGGAGACTTGCTGTGGCCAATGGGGTGGCCGATGACGGCGTAACGGTCAATCATTTGTCGAGGGGCTGTGCTGGAGAGGTGGCGAGATCAGGGACAGGCAATTGCCTGCGTCACCACGGTGGTGACAGGCGGGCTTTCGCTGCCTCATCGAAGCCGGCCATTGCGTTTTCACACCACGAGGTCGGTGCCCGCCTATTGTCCTTGATCTGTGCCCTTATCCCCACAATGAAAAGGAACATGAGGAATTTTCTATCGCGTCCACTGTGATGCCGCTACTATCGCGCCTTATGAGTCTCGGCAGTACCACTTCATCAGCGCCTGGCAATATTCGCGTCGATTTCATCTCTGACGTGACGTGTCCATGGTGCGCCATCGGGCTTGCGTCCTTCGAGGAAGCGCTGCGTTCCGTTGGTGGGTCGGTCCAGGTGGACTTGCGTTTCCAGCCGTTTGAGTTGAACCCGGACATGGGGCCGGAGGGGCAAGATGTCTCCGAGTATCTTGGCGAGAAATACGGCAGCACCCAGGAAGAGCAGGCGCAGGTGCACGAGTCCATCCGCCAGCGCGGCGCCGAAGTGGGGTTCCAGTTTGCCCCAGGCGGTCGAGGCCGTGTGTGGAATACCTTTGACGCCCACCGCCTGATCTACTGGGCCGGGGCCGAGGCCCGCTCCGGACAGCAATTGATGCTCAAGCGATCGCTCATGGAGGGTTACCATGGTCGTGGCGAGAGTCCTGCAGACAGGTCCGTGTTGCTCAAGGCGGTTGTCCATGCCGGATTGAGCGAGCGACGAGCGGGCGAAGTGCTCGACAGTGACGAATTTGCGCACAGCGTGCGTGAACGCGAAAACTTTTACGCGGCCAATGGCATACGGTCGGTTCCCTCTGTTGTGCTCAACGGTCGATATCTGGTCACGGGGGGACAACCACCCTCGGTCTTTGAGCAAATGCTCAGGCAATTGCAACAGGAGCTGGAGGCACCCAGGGCTTGATGTGAAGGCGCTGCGAGTGGCTGGCCTTCAGCAGTGCGCCATCGATGCAGTGCGTCCAGGTCGATTTCTCGGCGGAGTCCTTGTCCGCTGAACAGGAGGCAAACCCATGAGTGTGGGCATGACGCTCATTGGCTGGTACCTGCGTTACAGCCGCAAACCCATATGGAGCAACGCGTCCAGATTCCTGGCCAACGAGGCCGGACCGAAGGCGAATCCCGAGCCGCCTGAAACACTGACCAGGGTCCACGAAATCACGAAGCGCACCATTGCAGGCTTCGTGACCTATACCGTCAAGCCTCGGCAGCCTTCAGGTGTGATTCGCGCAGTGATGTACCTGCACGGCGGTGGCTACGTCAATGAAATCGCGCCGCAGCACTGGGCGCTGATAGGCCGCATGGCCGATGCAGGGCTCACGGTCGAGGTGCCCATTTACGGACTGATGCCCACCTGTACCTGGGCCGATGCATACCGCTTCGTGCCAGCCGTCTACCAGGAGATGCTGCGGCGGCACGGTGAAGGCAATGTGATCCTGGCGGGCGATTCCGCCGGTGGAGGCCTGGCGCTCGGGCTCACCAGCGTGTTGCCCGATCTGAAAATGCCTGCGCCGCACTCACTGATGCTCATCTCGCCCTGGCTGGACGTGACCTGCAGCAACCCGGAGATCCATGCTGTCGAGCCCAGGGACCCCTGGCTGGGGCTGGTCGGTGCCCGGATCGCAGGAGAGCACTGGTCAAGAGATGGCGACCCGCTTGACCCGCGCATCAGTCCATTGCACATGGACATCAGTCGATTGCCTCCCACCACCATTTATTGCGGCACCCACGACATCGTCTATCCGGATATCCGGTTGTTCCGGGGGCGTAGCCCGAAGGTCGATCTCATCACCTGCGATGGTGCCTGCCATGTCTACCCACTCTTGCCAGTGCCTGAGGGAAAGCAGGCTGCGCAAGAAATCGTGGAGCAACTGACCAAGGCTGCGCGGGCCTGAAACCAGGGCCTTTGTTAGAGTGTTGTTCTGAAAGGGTATGGTGCCGAGCGGTCCAGTGCCGGCCCGGCCATGAATTCTGGGGAGAACAACTCTATGGGCGATCGATCGACAGCCTTGCAACTGCCAACTCTGGCCTTCGCGGCCTTCTTCTTTTGGTTCATCGGGGCCGGGGATGCGGCCGCCATCAACCGGTGCGAAGGCCCGGGCGGGCGTGTCACGTTCCAGGACGGGCCGTGTGAAGGCAAGGGTCGCCAGATCACCGTGCGGCCATCACGGGGCAAGGTCAAAGAGCCGGAGCCGCTTGGCGCTGCGTCTGCTCCGAGCGCCAAGCCTGCAGACGACAGCGGTGACCCGGGCATGAGCCGTGCCGAGCGGATCAACGCGAGTGTCGAGGAGAGCCAGCGCCAGCGGCGTCTGGACAACCTGAAAGGCCGCCTGATTCCCCGCGAGGAAAAGCTCATGAGGGGGCTCGAGCAAACCTGCGACAGAGAGCACGCGAAACTGCAAAAGCTGCGCGAGAAAGACCCCACCAACGAAATCCATATTGCAGACCAGCTGACCCTGGCCCACCGTTGCAACACCAAACAGCGTGGGCACCTCAAACGCATCGAGAAGCTCAAGGAAGAGTGCAAGAGCCTGTTTGGCGACTGCTGAAAAGTTTGTTGTGCGCCACCGTTCGTTGTCTGCAACGCTGCAACAGCACCACCTCTTTGGGATAGACGCTGACACACTCCACTTGTAAGCTCTCGGTACGTTTAATTACCGCCGGTGTCTGCCGGTATCACCTTTCAAGGCAAGGAAGACAAAGTGGAAAACGACCAGCACCCTCAAAACTCCGCAGACAGCTCTGCGGCAAACCCAGCCACTGCTTCCGGGGCCACTCATGAGAGCGCCCAGGACCCGATCGAGATGGAGCCTGACCTGGCCAGCCGCGGCAACCGGTTTCTGGCGGCGCTTGTCGATGGGCTGATCATGCTGGCCGTGCTGATTCCCGTCATGTTCCTCACCGGTGGATTCGGCGGCGGCTCGTCCATGGGCTACTCGTTCATGATGACCCTGGTGAGCATCGTCATCTTTGTGCTCATCAACGGCAAGTCACTGGCCGCCAACGGGCAGACCGTTGGCAAAAAGGTCATGAACATCAAGATCGTGGCTGAGAGCGGTGCACCCGCTGACGTCAAGGAGCATTTGCTCAAGCGCTATGGCTTTGCTTGGGTGCTCGGGCTCATTCCATGGATCGGTGGGCTTTTGGGGCTGGTCAATATCCTGCTCATCTTCGGCGACAAGCGTCAGTGCGGGCACGACATGGTGGCCAAGACCATCGTCGTCAACGCCTGAGCAGCCAACGAACCAGGCCGTGAGGCGTCGGCCTGGTTGGCCCGGCTTGTCGTGCGTGTTTCGATGCAACGGCAAGGCGTTGTATGAGATGAGGGCAGGGCGAGCCGTTTACCTTGTTGCAACCTTGGCGTGAGACTGTATTGAAGATGAAACATCGGATATCTGCTGGCGCTCTGGTTGAAGAGCATGGGCGGCTTCTGCTGGTTCGCCACCGGCGCCCAAAGGTCTATGATTTCTGGGTCGCGCCCGGGGGTGGCGTCAAAGGCACGGAGACGCTTGCCGCTGCGGCCGAGCGGGAGGTGCGAGAGGAGACCGGTCTTTCCGTGGTGGCCCAGAAACTGGTGTACGTCGAGGAGTTCTTCAACCCCGAAACCCGGTACTGCAAGTTCTGGTTTGTCGCCCGTCTCGCCGGCGGTGAGCTTTCAGTCGACAACCCTGAAGCCGCGGCCGAGCAAATTGTTGACGCAGCCTGGCACACAGAAGAACAGGTGCGCAGTCTTCAAGTCTTCCCCGCCGTGCTTCACGGGCGTTTCTGGAAAGACCGCGCGGCCGGCTTTCCTTGCTTGGAACACCTGGGGCAACGCGAGATGGCGTTCTGGTGAGCGCTGCACAAGCATCGCTGCGCGGCCTATGCCATCCACACACCCACCCGTCCCACCCGAAGTGAAAGCGGCGCTCGACCGCGGGAACAAGATCGAGGCGATCAAGCTTCTGCGAGAAGCCACCGGGCTGGGCCTGAAAGAGGCCAAAGATGCGGTTGACCAGATCGAAGCCGGCGGCGAGTTGTGCATGAACATACCCATACCGCAGAAGGCTTTCACGGGCGAAGGCAGCGACGACATCAGCCGCCTGCTTCAGCAAGGCAAAACCATCCAGGCCATCCGCCTGTATCGCGAGCAGAAAGGCGTCAGCCTGAAAGCAGCCAAAGCGGCTGTGGAGGCCATGCAGGCGAGCCAGGGTCACCACACGAGCTCAGGCCTGGCGCCCGGCGAGGTCAAACGCTCGTCGGGCCTCCTGTGGTTGTGGTTGGCCTTGGGCATCATCGCGGCTGTCTACTTCTTCTCGTGACGGAAGGCTCGTGGTTGCGGCGCTTTTGGCATGCCTGGCCAAGCTTGGCGCCGAGCTCGTGAAGTCTCCTCGCGCCGGCACAACAGATGAGGCGGGGAAAAGTGGACGGTAGCTTGGTCTGGCTGTAAGCTGCAATGTATTCGGCATTGCATTCATCCACCTCGGAAGACGATGAAGAAAAAAAATGTGAAGAGGTGTGGTGAGTGGCGCTGTTCTGTTCTGCTGATCAGCCACCGAACCGGCCCGGGAGGAGCCAGTCGGGTTTGTCGATTTTGTTATACCTGAACAAGTGCACATGAATATGCGCTACAGGATTGATTTTAAACGATATTTTCGAACCTTGCATGACTTTGTTTAACGGCAAGCATTGTGGGTATCCGGCGTTTTGCCGTTTAAATCAAAGTTGGGCATCTTGAGCCATGTCGCTAGGGGATCTACATAACCCAAAGGCAGCAGCCGATCTAATCGCGAATTTTCGCAAGCGATTCAGCACGAAGGTGTGCATGGCACCGCAGACAGACCATGCAGGAGGTATCGTCTCTGCACATACGCTTTCTAGTCAGGCGGTCCTGCGAAAGCTCAGTGTGGACGGCCATGTTTATGCACCGAATCACTCCGGGCGTTTCTCACCCGATGCACACCCAATTGAAATCAAACGCTCGGGCCTTCGTGATGTCTCTGTGTTCAACGGCTTTTGCGCCAAACATGATGCGGAGCTTTTCAGTTGTATTGAGAACGAACCTTTCCGTTTCCGCCGAGAGCAGTGCTTCATGCTTGCGTATCGCGCAACTGCACGCGAGTGCTACCTCAAACGGAAACAATATGAGTCACTCCCGGCCCCCGAGGAAATTCAGGCAATACACGGCATCGACGAACAACTAACTTACAGCGAATACACGCTCGTCTTTCAAGCCGCCTCCCTTCGGGGCGCCGAGGAAGTCGAAGGGTTCAAGGCGAAACTTGATGGATACCTCGTTCAGAAGGCATGGGATCGTTTGGTTACATATGCCGTGCTCTTCCCACAAACACCGAATGTTGTAGCGAGCTTCGCGTTTCAACCGTTTCATGACATGAACGGAATTCAGTTGCAGGACTACGAAGACCTGAGCGCTGATATGAGCCAGCTTGTGGTTAATCTGCTTCCTCTAGAACAAGGGGGAGCAGCAATATTTTCGTGGCTCGACTCTGCGAACTCGGCTCCCCGTCGATTCTTCGAATCAGTGGTCAGTAGTGACAATTTGACGTCATCCGTAATCCACGCGGTGATCGATAACAGCGAGAACTTTGCGTTTGCACCCGTGTGGTACGAAGCACTTTCCGAAGAAATCAAAGCCTATCTGTTCTCACGCATCATGCTTCTCGAAGCGAGCATTGCCTATTCGAATCAGAGTCGTCCAGACTCCTCGGCTCCCTTTCTCGATCATTGGGGTATCGGTAGTGTCGCCCAGTTCTGACGCCCGATGCCCAACCCATCATTCCACCGGACCTGCGCGAAAAGCCGCGCAGGTCGGTGAATTGAGACGTTAAGTGAGTCAAATCAAGAATTCGTATAAGGATAAATAGTATGTACAAGATTCAGAGTGTCAATATCGATGGATTTTGGCATAGATGTAATGCTTCCTGTGAGTTTAATGACGAAGTGAATATCGTCATAGGTAAAAACGGAACGGGGAAAACTACATTTATGAACATACTACATTCAGTTTTGGTTGTTGATCTGGATGGATTGGGAACGAATGACTTTGACTCCGTAGAGATTCAGCTCGCGAAGGGAGGTAAGAAAAGGACTATTAAGGCACGAAAAGTAGATGATGATAATTTTCCTTTTCTATTCATTGAATACCAAGTTTCTCAAAGAAAGTACAAAATACGGATATTGCCTTCTGGAGATATGCGCATGTCCTTAAATATTCGCCGACATATACAAGAAGAATCCGTCAAGGTCAGAAAAATCTTAGATGAGATTGTAAGTGTTTCTTCCCTCTCTGTTTATAGGCTCAGAAATGATGATGAGTATGAGGTTCGCGATAGACATGGCTCTAGAGTTGTTTCACCAGTAGATTTTCGTCTTGGTGAAGTCCTACGAGGATTAACTCATTATCAGTTGGCGTTATCACAAAAAGCTAGGGAAATATCTTCACGCCTCCAAAAGGATGTGCTGGCCTCAATTTTGTACGGCGAAGAGGATGCTAAACAATCTGGTTATACTTTGGAGTTTGAAAAAGAGAAGGAAAAAACAAATCTTATCTCTGCATACACGCAGTTAAATGCAATTGATTCAGAAATAAGAAAAAAAATTACTTTTCATGTTAACTCAATTGATAAAGCGCTTTCAGAGATAAAACATAGTTTCGAGAATAAAGATGATGCTGAACCCGTTGCTGATGCATTTAGATCATTAGAAGCACTTAGAAAGTCGAGAAAAATTGTAGAAATGTCTCTGCTTTCCGAGAGGCAAGTTAAAGATATATATTCTCAAATAAATCTATTTCTTAATATCGTAAAGTCTTTTATTAAAGACAAAGAGTTTGCTTTCGAATCAGGTGATTTGATTATATCGAATCAGCAGGGATCTATACCTCACTCTCGTCTGTCATCAGGAGAAAAACAGCTTTTAATCTTGTTAACTGAAGCTCTATTGCAAAATCAGAGCCCACATATATACCTTGCAGACGAACCAGAAATATCACTGCATATTGAGTGGCAGAGAATGGTAATTCCAGCAATAAGAAAGCTGAATCCAAATGCTCAAGTAATTGCTGCCACTCACTCACCAGAAGTGGCAGCGAATTATGGAGACTGCTTGCTAAATATGGAGGAAATCATTAGTGAGTAGTCTCGAATATTCTAATGCAGCGAAGAATATACTAAATCGATTCTATAGTGTCGAAGTAATGCTTTATGTCGAAGGTGATGACGATATTCCTTTTTGGGAATATATGTTTTCTAAATTCTCTGAGCATCAGGTAAAAGTTCAGCAAGTTGGTGGAAAGAAAAACTTAGAAAAATACGCGGACGATGTGTTTTCCAATAGGGTGAATGCCCTGATTGCTATGGATTCTGACCTTTCAATATTTGAAGATGAGATCGCTCATCCAAACATCATAAAGACCTACGGTTACTCTATTGAAAATACTCTAATATTTGAGGAAACGATTCAAGGAGTTATCCGAGCAATTGGAAGGCTATCTCGTAAATCAATCACAATTGATGAATGTAGAGAATGGCTTGATAAAATTAATGTGGCGATTTTGCCATTGCTGATTGGTGCAATTAAGAATGAAAAAGATTCATCTGGCGTGTCTGTATATGGTGACAATGCCTGTAAGTTTCTAAAAGGACAAAAAACTCCGGAGCTGTGTTCCAATAAAATATCTAGCCATCTTGAGCGTATTGGATTCGATATTCTTGACGACAAGGCGCGGGAAATAGAAGCCGATATTCTTAGTAAGATAGATAGACCTATTTATCTGCTCAACGGACATTTTCTTTTTTCGGCATTATTATCTTTTGTTTCAAACACGATTAGAAAGATTAGAAGCAAGGTCAGTATCTCTAATGAGTCTTTGTTTGGATCACTTCTTCTCGCATTCGAATCAGCATTCGGGGAGGATCACCCCCACTATGCTCATTATAGAAATTGCATTAGCGGTGTGAGTATCACTTAACAAGTGGGTGCATGGGAAGCCACTACGTTGCGCTATTTTCTGCGTTTGCTTCGCAAATTATCGCAAAAAATAGCTCCACTCCATGTCTCCCATGACCCAGGCGTTAAACATCGTCATAGGGAGTATTCATGTTTGGCTTGTTCAAGCCAGAGCCATTTGCCGATGACGCTCTTGGCTCCTTCAAGAAAAGCGGAAGTTACTGGATTGGTGCGGTTGACCTTGCGCCTCACGGGGCTATGGAGCTGCGCCTTGCAGGTGACCGAAAGGGTCCGTATGCTTCGGCCCTTGCTCTTGCCCAAGAACTGCCAACTCGCTACGCGTCTCACATCAATCAGATTGAGGCCGCGCTTTACGATCACTTCTTAGCCGTAGCCGAAGCTAATGCCCGGGGTGACCTTGGGGCGCTAGAGGAGCCGTTTCCAGAAATATCCGAGGCTAGGGAAGTCTGGCAACATGTCTTCCCTTCACACGTAGCAATAGAGCCGTTGCAGGGCATCTCCACCGTTGAGATCGCATACCGAGTAGGATGGGATGAAGAACACACATTGGGTGTGCGCCTGCAAAATTGGCAGTTTATTGAGCTATGCGGCAGCGTCTGAATCCAATGTTTAACAAATCGACGCAGGATGAACGGCCTTAGTCGTTAGCCACCATGAAAACCTTTCGAATTAGCCTTGCATTATTTTTACTATGGCTGCTAGCAGGCTGTAGCGAAATTGACCCAGTCGAAATTAAGGAGGGCACTGTTGGATTTTATCGCAAAAGCGATGGCACTGTTATTGCCAAAACAAAGTCTGCCGCTCTATCAAAGCAGCAAATTCAGTTTGTGCAAGGCTGGCTTAACGACAATAGAAAAGACTGGTCATCTCATATCCCAATGGCCACATATCTTCCACTCTGGTGTATGTCGATTAGCACCATAAATGAAAAGCCTTTTGATCTTTGTCGCATCGGAGACCGACTTGTCTTGCGCGGGCCGGGAAAAGAAATTGAACACCCACTCTCAGAGAGTGACAGCTTGGCCTTTTCGCAAAATATCGACGCCGCTGGTGGCTAGCGTTGTGGTCAATCCATTGCGACCTGTGGCATCCACTGGACGTCCCGCAAGCGGGCCGCCTTTTACCTGCAACGTAAGGTGCTAAATGTATGAAAAGCACTAATCTGAAAATGTTCGAAGGAAAGCTAACGAAGGTTAGGCTTGAGAGAAAGTATCCGTCCGGCATTTATTCTAATGGTTTTGTTCATTTTGTTGGTAACGAAAGCATAATTTTGCAGCAGTATCACGATTTCTATTGCGAAGGTTATTGTGTTTTAAGGGTTGAAGATATTATTGGCCTTCGCTCAAGTGAATATGAGCGATTTTTTGAAAAAATGTTTAAAGATGAAGACCTATTGTCTAAAGTTTCCGCGCCGAGCATCCCTCCCGTCGATAGCTTGATGGATCTATTGGAGTACTTTAAGGACAATGAAACTAATATTGTCGTAGAGTGTGAATTTGAGGGCGAAGAGGAAGATGTCTTTTCTTGCGGGAAGGTATCAGGGATAGAAAATGAAATAATATGGATAAAGGAGTTTAATGCGCTTGGTGAATGGGAGGATGAAGAGGTAGGCGTTGAACTGGAAAGCGTAACAAAACTCCAGTTTGATACACCTTATATAAATGTATTTGCTAAGCACTTGCCAGATATTAAAAAAAGCACATAACATGGCGCTCTAGCCGACCGCTCAAAGCGGTGGCTGAGTTTAAAAATTGGTTCGCAATGGCACGCATCGCAGTTTCAATAGACGGGGTGACGCTGGTTGCAATCTCCTGTGACGGATTTGATGTGGTTTCTGTTGGGATCGGCGGCACCAGAGTGGATCAAGAATTTGCCACTGTGCATGTGTCAAGCTCTCGATACCCAGGTAATGGCGAATCCACATATTTGATTTGGACCGAAGAAGTGCTAAGCCCAGGACAAACAGTGACTGTCACCTTCGCCGAAGCTGGACCGACTCTCGGAACTGGAAAGACCATCGACGAACTTCATCCTGGTGGTGCTGGCAGTGAGGAATCGAACACGGAAGTCGATTTCAAGCTCTCACCAGCCGTGATGCAGGAATTGCGTGCGAAACCCAAGGTTCGCTCATCTTGGCGCTTTGCGTTGTGCGGTCCCGACGACAGTCGCCATAAGAGCCAGACGACGGATGCCGAACACGGCTTCGGATTCAACGTACTTTGGAATGTTCATCGACCTGATCGAGCTAGCTTTTCGCTCCACAGCTACGATTTGGATAGTCTTGAACAACGAACGCCCATGCGAGATCATGTACGGGGTAAGCTTGAATACGGAAAGGCGGTAGAGCTTGTCGTTGCTGACTAACATGTTGCTCGTCGTGGACACGCAGCCACAGGATGCCGCTTCACGGCGCGGGCTGCGCGCCGCATAGAGCCAACATTGGGTTCCTCATTCATGAACTCCACATTCCACTTCACCTTTCAATATGACTGGCGGACAGCGCCGCAGGCATTCTGGGTGCATGTGCCTGTTCCGGGAACCTCAGGACTCTGCGAGGCGCCCGCCCCGAATCGAGTGCCCCGCAAAGGCTACCTCGTTCTGCATGTGCAGTTTGATGAGTACGAACTTCAGTTCAGTGACCCCGCGCAACTCGACCACTTTATCGAGGTGCTCTCATCCAAACCGCTCCCAACCTCTCGGCAGCTGTCTTCTCGCCGTGGCCTTCCGGTTGGACCTAATGGCCATTGGTTAAGCCGCCTTCCTGCCAAGCTGAAGGCACCACGGAAGCGCCTCCAGCTAGGCCACGCCTTGACATCGGCGCGCGTAGAGTTCCCACGACCGTGGCCCAACGATTTGCTCCCAGGGGTGCTGCGCGATAAAGCCACGCAGCACCCCTGACGCCTGGACGTTAGTTTTCAATGTTGTCCCCGACTACGCTCGCTTTGCTTGAAGAGCTGCAGGCGCTTTCACACGCCGCGTATTCAGAGGGCGGCTTGTTGTACACGTATGTTGAGGCGGCAAGCCAAGCTCACTTCCGTTTTCCCCGCGATGGCAGCCGTTCGCTATGCGACAATCAACTCCGAGAGTTGGGACGTTTTCTTCAGTCGTCGCAGGGGAGCTACGCCGCATTGGCCCCGGCTCCTTCGTTTGAGCGACTTGCCCATCAACTTTTGGCGCAGTTGAAGGCCGATCTCAATTTCGAAGAAGCGTCGTGGTTGATGGATGACGGCGGCCACAACATGGACGGCACGTTAAAGATGGCAAGAAGGTCGGACAACCGCTACTTCGCATTGGAGCTAATGTGTTCGATCGACTGAAAACCAACTTTTTGCTGCAGCGGACGGCTTCGCCGCTTGCTGAGCGCCGACGGATAGCGGACTGATGGAAGAGTACGAGCGCAACATCCTCAATCACATCGATGTACATGGGTGCAGTGTCACCTCTGTCTTTGATCCGGATGAGAAGGAGCCCCCCTTCTCGTACTCCATTGGTGTGGCCAAATCGTCCGGCGCTCCCGAGGTCATTGTCCTTGGCCTCAACTCCAAGCTGTCGCACTGGATGGTCAATGAGTACAACCGCCGGTGCCAAGCGGGTGAGAGGTTTCAACTGGGTGTGCCGTATCTCGGCTTCCTGGACGGGTTTTCGATCCAATTTGGTCAAGTCGCACGTGAGCATCGCGCTGAGTACATGCGTTCCGCTTGCTGGCTTCACGGCGGGCCAGACTTTGACGCGGTCCAACTGGTCTGGCCAAGCACGTCCGGTGTGTGGCCATGGGACGCCGAGGCCTCAGACTGGTTCCGCAGTAACCAACCTTTGCTAGCGGGCGAGGCGGCGTGACGCCCGCTGACAATTCGCATATGAACTCCCCCTCAACAGCAAGTGACTGACCGATTGTTGACCTTGGGGTAGAGCACCTGCAGTCGTATATCCAGCGTCTGTAGCGGACTCTCTTGTGGTCGGTGGATGGCATCACGCCTGATCACCCATTCTCAAACTGCGCAGCATTCTTCCCTTTGAACGGCGCATAGAACGCCTTGATGGCGCTCATGTCGGCTTCCACGTCGCCGGTGGGCTCGAACAGTGGGCCCAGGCCGCTTCGCTTGGTGGCGTAGTCCATGTAGGCCATGACGATGGGCACTTCGGCGGTGCGGGCGATGTGATAGAAGCCGGTTTTCCAATAGCGCGTTTTGCTGCGGGTGCCTTCGGGCGGCACGATGAGTTGCAGCGGGCTGTCGGCGTCCCGGATGGCTTGCGCTGAGGCGGCCACCAGGTTGTTGGCCTGGTCCCGGTTGACGGCAATGCCGCCGAGCCAGCGCATCACCGGCCCGGCCAGCCCTTTGAACAAAGTGTGCTTGCCCATCCAGTACGGGTTCAGGCGCAGGGCGAAGGCCACCATGAGGGTGTAGGGCAGGTCCCAGTTGCTGGTGTGTGGCGCGGCAATGAAGACGCTCTTGGCGGCCTCGGCAGGCAGGGCTCCTTCAATTCTCCAGCCGGTCAGCTTCAGAAACGCCACGGAGAATGTGCGCAGCAGCGTGTTGACCACAGGAGTGGTGAAGATCGTTCGGTGCATGGAGAGGAATGTCAGTGGGAGCAGGCGCGTATGCTCCGCCCTGTGGCGGTTGCTCGCTGTTTGGGGGCGCGACGGTTTGCATGCGATTGGACCGCATTATGGCTGCCCGCGCTTTGATCTGGGTCGTGTCAGGCGCCTTGCTTCTTCAGCTCTTCGGCCCGTGAAGCTATGGTTTTTTGTTGCGCTGGCGTCAGCCGCTCCAGATTCTTGAGCTGCATGCGCATGCGCGGGTTGTCTTGCAGCGTCGCCCGGTGCCGCTGCAGAAAGTCCCAATACAAGGTAGTGTAGGGGCAGGCCGAGTCGCCAGTGGATTCAGTTGGGTCGTAGCGGCACCCCTGGCAGTAGTTGCTCATGCGCTGTACATATTTGCCGCTGGCGGCGTAGGGCTTGCTGCCCAACAGGCCACCGTCGCCAAACTGGCTCATGCCCAAGGTGTTGGGCAACTCCACCCATTCCACCGCATCCACGTACACGCTGAGGTACCACTCGTGCAAGGCCTGCGGCTTGACGCCGAGCAGCAAGGCGTACAGGCCGGTCACCATCAGCCGCTGGATGTGGTGGGCGTAGCCGTGGGTCAAGGTTTGGGTGATGACCTCGCGCAGGCAGGCCATGTCGGTTTCGCCCGTCCAGTACCAATCGGGCAGGCCTTTCTGGGCGTCGAGTGCGTTGCGCTCCAGGTAGCCAGGCATTTGCGTCCAGTAGATGCCTCGCACATACTCGCGCCAGCCCAGGATCTGGCGGATGAATCCTTCCACGGCGGCGATGGGCGCCTTGTCGTGCTGGAGGGCGTCTTCTGCGGCGGCCACCACCTCGCGTGGGTTGAGCAGCTTCAGGTTGAGCGCGGGGCTCAGGTGGGAATGCCACAGCCAGGCTTCGTCGGTCCACATGGCGTCTTCAAACTGGCCGAAGAGCGGCAGGCGGTGTTTGATGAAGTCGTCCAGGGCCTGGAGGGCGTCTTCGCGCGTGACGGGCCAGGCAAAGCTGTCCAGCTGGCCAGGGTGATCGGCAAAGCGTTCTTCCACCAGCGAGATGACTTCACGCGTCAGTTCGTCGGGCGCTATTTGAAAGCGCTTGGGCACATGCTTCGGGCCGTTCTTGCCAAAGTTGTCGCGGTTGTCGGCGTCGAAGTTCCACTGGCCGCCAACGGGTTGACCATCGTCATCCATGAGGATGTTGTGTTTCTTGCGCAGCGCCCGGTACCAGTATTCCAGCCGCAACTGTTTGCGCCCCTTGGCATGGGCGGCAAACTCGCGCACCGTGCTGAAGAAATGGGTGTCGTCTCGCAGGTCCAGGGGCAGCGAATGTTCTTTGGCGACTGTCTTGATGGCCTGGAGCACGCGCCAGTCGCCGGGCGCGGTGAGCACCAGACCCTCGGGGTGGAGCGCTTCAATGGCTTTCGCCAGCTCACCGGACAAGGTGCCTGTGTTGTCTTCATCGTCCAGTTGGGTGTAGTGCAAAGGCCAGTCGCGCTTGCGCAAGGCCTCAGCGAAGTGCCGCATGGCGCTCAGGAAGACGGCGATGCGTGGTTTGGAAGACCACACATGGGTGGACTCTTCAGCCACCTCGGCCATCCAGATGTGGTCTTGACCGGGGTCGAAGCCGTCGAAGGCTGACGATTCATGGTCCAACTGGTCACCGAGCACGATGACCAAGTTCCGGCGGCGTTGTGCTGTCGGCGAGGGCTCAATCATGCTTTGCCTCAGAGACGTCCTTTTTTAGCCCCTTCTTCGCCCGGCAGGCATCAGAGCAGTATTTCACTTCATCCCAGTTCCTGGCCCATGCCTTCCGCCACGTCATGGGGCGGCCGCAGACCACGCACGGCTTGCTGGGGAGGCTGGCTTTGTTGCCTTTGAAGGGTTTGTTGCTCACACGGACAGTTGTAGCGCAATGAGAGGTTTTCATCGCATGAACAATGGGCAAAACCCTCCACGTTCTCAAAGATTTGCGGGTGTCGCAACGAGGCTGGTTGTTGGCGCTTGAGTGGCAATGTTGCCGGGAGGCAGACCTGTTGTCTTCGTCCCGCGTGAGAAAATGGCGGGCTTCAAAAACTGTCTGTTATCAGGGAAATCAAGATGAAGTTTGCATTGACGGTCGCCAGCGCGTTGCTGTTGTTGTCGGGCTGTGCGTCGGCCCCCAAGGGTTATGAGTACGCACCAGCATCGCCACAGGATCCCCAGATCACCTTTGGCGACCGCTTGGGGGGCGGCAGGGTGAGGAGCCCGGCCAGGAATTTTCTGATCAACACGGCCCTGGGTAACCGCTGCGTTGACTACAAAGGCACAGGTGTGCTGTCGAACCACTGGATGGGCGTTGGTGAGAAGACGCGTTCTTACTATGTTCCCAAAGACGCCAAGGTGTATTTGATTGGCTCCTACGTTTTCTCCACTGGTTTCAGCACGTCCTCTTGCAACGTAGGGCCGGTGTCTTTCATGCCAGAGGCCGCCAAGCATTACTCCATTGATGTGGGCGTTGAAGACCGGAAGTGCTTCATGTCGATCGTCGAGATTGGACAAGACGGCAAGCATGCGGACGCGCAAGTGGCATTGACGCCGGAAACTGCATGCGTCCAAACGCCTGCAGAGCCTCAACCCCAGTCGCAGCCTGAAAGCCCAGCGAAGTCGCAGTAAGAGCTCTGCTGGGAGCGTTCAGCTTTCGTTAGCCCTCCCTTTCATACTGCGCGTGGCGGCGGCGCACAAAGTTCTAGCCAACTTCTCGGTGCACGTCCCGCATGAGCAGCATGTCCTTCACCCGGGTGGCGCGTGCGCCTTCAAAACCCACCTGACCTTCGAAGCTGGGCGGGTTGTAGTAGGTGCCGAACAGCCAGTCCCAGAAGGGCAGATCGCTGTAATTGCGGGCGTGCACATTGGCTTCGTGGTGGAAGGCATGCATTTCCGGGCGGGGAATGAACCAGCCCAGCCACCGAGGGGTGCGGATGTTCCAGTGCTGGAACAGGCTTATGAGTGTGAGGGCGGTGGTGACGGTGGCTGCGATGGCGGGGCTCAAGCCGAGCAGCCAGACGTTCGCCGTGATGCCCAGCAGGGTTTTGACGATCACTTCATTCGGGTGTGCGTAGAAGGCACCGGGAATGTCCACCCGCGTGGGGCTGTGATGCAGCTGGTGGCCGAAGCGCCATGCCAGATCACTGGCGTGCTCCAACCGGTGCCAACCGTAGTGGAGCAGGGACGTGAGCAGCAAGCCTGGAAGCAGACCCCAGCAGCCGAGGAAACGGCCGTCCCAGAGCCGCCATTCCGTCCAGCCAGCGGCGGCGATGGTGAGGGGAACGATGGACCCCACCACGGCGGTCAGAACAAAAAAGCCCCAGCCCCAGCGCACCCACTGGGGCATGTCGGCATAAGTGCGTGCGGGTCGGCGCCGTTCCCACCACCACATGGCCACGAAGGCCAAAGGCACGATGAGGCTGAGGTAGTCCGCAACAGCGGATTGAACAGTGGCGGCGTCAAACAGGTCTGACATGGGGAGTCCTTTCAATGGAGGCAAGGTGAAATGTTGTTTGGCTTTGATCTGTGGAAGCGTGTACACATATGCATATGAATGACCAAAAAAATTTGAGCAAAAATGAGGTCAAGAACAATTGGCAGACATGATCAGAAAGCTCCAGCCAATGATCAGCGCTTCCCTGGCGGACAGCACAAAGGCCCCAGGCTCTCAAACAGGTTGACCAGGTCCTTGAGCTGGGCCAGCACGCCCTCGTTGTCGATGGCGTAGTAGGTGTGGCGGCCTTCGGCTTCACTGCGCACGAGCCGGGCGCGCTCCATGACTTGCAAATGCCGCGTCACGACAGACCGTTCCTGCGGAACCATGTCGGCCAGGCTGCCCACGTCGGCGCGCTGCTTCAGGATCAAGGCCCGTAGCAATGCCACGCGCGCAGGCTCACCCAGGGCTTTGAAAAAACCTGAGTCCAGGCGCTCCAGGCAGGTGATGGCAGCTTTTTCTGCGGGTGTCATGGGTGCATTATATGTGCATTTTCATGCACATAATATTTCCTTCGTAGGAGTAGCGTGTCAGGTGTGCCGCGCCAGCGCCTTGGCAATGCGGGTGCGCTTGACGGTGGAGCGTGGCACAGGGCAGGGCAGGTGCTCGAACCAGCGGCGCACATCGTCTTCCACGCACAGGCCGTGCATGTAGTTGTAGATGGCCTTGCGCAGGCCTTGGCCCAGCACGTCGTGGTCCACACCGTCTGGCATGGGAGTGGGGTCGACAAACGCGATGTCGTTCTTGGCAAATCTCACTTCAGGCATGGGGGCCAGGGTGATGCCATATTCGGCCGGGTTCTGGCCCACGGGTGAGTGCACGGTGCAGGCAAAGCGGTGAAAGAAACCGCTCTGGATGCAGCCGTTTTCGAACAGCTGTCGCACGTACTCCAGCGCATCCACGGTGTCTTGCAGGGTCTGGGTCGGGAAGCCGTACATCAGGTAGGCGTGCACCAGAATGCCAGCGTCGGTAAAGCCTTTGGTGACGCGCGCCACCTGTTCCACCGACACGCCTTTTTTCATGAGGTCGAGCAGGCGGTCGCTGGCCACCTCCAGCCCGCCGCTCATGGCGATGCAACCGCTGGCGGCGAGCAGCTCGGCCAGTTCGGGAGTGAAGGTCTTTTCAAATCGGATGTTGCCCCACCAGCTGATTTGCAAATCGCGGCGCAGCAGCTCTTCCGCCAATGCCTTGAGCGACTTGGGCGGCGCGGCTTCGTCGACAAAGTGAAAGCCGGTCTGGCCGGTTTCTTCCACGATGCGTTGGATGCGGTCAGCCAGGGTGCTGGCCGCGGCGGTTTCGTAGCGGCCGATGTAATCGAGCCCCACATCGCAGAAGCTGCACTTCTTCCAGTAGCAGCCGTGCGCCACGGTGAGCTTGTTCCAGCGCCCGTCGCTCCATAGTCGGTGCATGGGGTTGAGCATGTCGAGCAGGCTCAGGTAGCGGTGAATCGGCAAGCCGTCCCAGGTGGGGGTGCCGACGTTTTCAAACGGGACGTCGGGTTCGGCCAGATTCAAGAACTTCACCTTGCCTGCGTCGTCGCGAACAAAGGTGCGCTGCAAGCGCTGCGGTCCACGCTCGCCCTGCAGGTGTTCGATGATGGACAGCACCGGGCGCTCGCCAGCGTCCAGCGTCACGAAATCCACGTGGTCGAACACGCGCGGTTCTTTGAGCTCGCGCAGCTCGGTGTTCACATAGCCGCCGCCCAGCACGACTTTCACATCAGGATGCTGGGCTTTGATGGCCTGGCCCATGCGAAAGGCCGCGTAGACCGAGCCGGGGAAGGGCACGGACAGCAGCACGATCTGCGGCTGGTGTTCCGCCACAGCCGCCAGGGTGAGCTCCGCCAGCCAGTCGTCGATGAGCGAGGGTGGCGCGGCCAAGGCCTGGGCCAGTGGGTCAAAGCTCGGCTGGCTGCTGGCCAGGGATTCGGCATAGCGCACGAACTCGAAACGTTCGTCCACCGCGTCGCGAATCACATCCGCCAAATCGTTCAGATAAAGCGTGGCCAGGTGGCGCGCCTTGTCTTGCGTGCCCAGGGCACCAAAGGCCCAGCCCAGCGGGTCTTCGCCTTCGCCCAGATCAGTTTCGGCATACACATCCAGCGGTGCAAAGCGCGGCCCCTCGGGCAGCAAGCCACGCGCCGCTATGCGGTAAGCGAGGGTGGCGTCGCTGCCTTGCAGAAACCGAATCACCGGCCCGATGGTGGCGCGGTAGTGGTCGAACTGATCCAGAAACGCGTGCACGCTGCGGCTGCGTTCTGCTTCCGGCATGGCGTCGGCATTGTCGCGCACCGCGTCCAGCCCCTCACGCGTGAACAGGCGCAACACCAGCGCCAGGGCAATGTCGGCCTGTCGTGCGTCAATGCCTTGCTCGCGCAGAAAGCCGGTGAGGTAGGCGGTAGAGGGGTAGGGCGTGTTCAGCTGCGTCATCGGCGGGATGAGGCTGAGCACGCGGGGAGATGAGCTCATTCGGGGGCAAAGGCTGTGATGGCGTGGGCCGGCGGCAGTGCTTTCACTGCCCGGCCGAAGCCTTCAGTTTACAGCCCGAGCAGTGCTTTCGCGCGCATTTGCTCTTCAGGTTTGAACTGCTGCGCCATGTACTGTTCAATGGCTTGTTGCCGCTGGGCATCTGACAATTCAGCTGCTTGCGCCAGTTCCCCCAAGGCTGCTCGGGCTGCTTGCAGACGCACCTGCCAAGCGGCTTCTTCTTGGTCGAGGGCCTCTAGCCTTTGCGCGGCTGCGGTTCCCAGCGCAGCCTCTCTCTGACGAAACCTATCGGCGGCATCTGCCGATGGGTCTGCATCCAGAAGCTGGCGGGGGCTTGGCTCTGCCGGGCTGGATGGTGCGGCGTTGGTCGTCATTGCCTGAACACGATCGACCAAAGCCTGTTCTTCGTCAGCGTAAAAAGCCCTTGCCCATTGAGGCCCGAGCGCTGCTGCGCGCAGCCGCTGCAGGCGTTGCAGCTCGGCCAGCCAGGACTGCGGATTTTGCAAATCCACCCGCGTCTCTCCCACACTGGCCAGCAGCTTCACATAGGCGTCCCACTGAGTCAGCACGGTCTGTGCGCCGGCCTCGCCCAGGTCTGTGGCGGCGAGGTGCTGAACCAGTGCGCGCAACTCTTCCAGCGTGGCTTCGCCTTGGGTGGTGAGGAGCTGATCAAAGCGCTGCCTTAGCGCCAGTGAAGGGTGCAACTGCTGGCCGTCCCAGTGGCCCCAACCGCCGTCAAGCGATGCGCCGCGCAGAGAGCCGTCTTCCATCAGCCGCTGACGCACGCCTTCGACATCCACACCGGCCGCCGTCGCGCCCGACTCGCTGCCCGTGGGGCCTTCCTCAGTGGCACCGCTGCCGGCCGACAGCAACGACCATCCTTGTGGGGTGGTGTTCGATGGAGCGGTCGGCGAGTGTGAGGCTGGCTGTGATGACGGTGGACGCGATGTCCACCATATGGTCAATGCCAGACTCAGAGCCAGGGCCACGCCCGTCAGTCCGACGCGCGGCAAGGGCTGTTGAGGTGAGTCGCTCACAGGCCAGCGTTTTTCAGGCGGTTGGCCTGGGTGCGGTAGAACGAGACGGGGCTGGGCGTGAACAGGCCGCGCAGCCCGAAGGTCTGGTTCACTTCGTCCAGGTGGTTCCAGGGGTAGTTGTCGCGCAGCACCGAACCCCAGTGCGACGAGCACCGCTCCACCAGGCCGTCATTGGCTTTGCCAACGAACAGCACGCCCGTCAGGCCCAGGGCGCTGTCGGGGTCGAAGATGTTGGTGACCACCGAAGTCCCACCGGCCGAGTAGTAGCGCACGCCGTTGGCGATGGCCGGGCCTTCTCCGCAACTGCTGCCGGGAGCGCCAGCAGGAAAACGCTGGTTGAAGCGTGCCGCGCCGCTGGTGGTGAGCGATGTCATGGCGGCAACCGCATCTTGGGGCAGGGTGCTTCCGCCAGAGAAGGCGCTGATGATGCTGGCCAGGCCATTGAAAATGGCGCCCGCCACGTTGGTGGTGCCGGTCAGGTCGGTCGCGGCCTGGATGGTGTCGGCCACTGCTGATCCCTTGTGTGGCGTGCCGACGGTGGTGACCGAAGCCACCAGCGACGGGTCCACCGCTGCCACATAGCGAATCGACTGGCCGCCATGGCTGTGGCCGATCAGGTTGAACTTCTGGTAGCCATAAGCGGCTTTCAGGCGACGCAACTCCGACAGCAATTGCTCGCCCCGGACTTCGCTGGCGTTGGCCGCCGACTGCTGTGTGGCGATGACGGTGGCGCCACTTCGCCGCAGCTCGCTGGCCACGCCGTGGAAATAGTTGATGGGCCCGACCGAATCAAAGCCAAACAGGCCATGTACCAGCACGATGGGATAGCGGGTTTGGGTATAGGTATCGGCCGCGAGTGCCGGGGTGGAGGCCAGTGTGGCGGCTGCGGCGAGGCCGAGCGCCATCAGGCCTTGGCGAAGGCGATGTCGAATCATGGGGTGTGTCTCCTCGTTGTTCCACGGTCTCGACCATTCGCTTCTTTTGCCTGTTCCAAATGTCGAACCGCGAACAAATTAGAACGAACGGTCGTTCGAAAAAACAGAGGGTTTATCCGCAGTGGATCGAGCGCTTGCCAGTGCTGATGGTTGCGCTCGCACAGCAGGAGCGCCCAGGAGAGTCAGATGAAAATCAGGCCGAGCAGTTGCTTCGCAAGTCAGCCAGAAGCAGGTCAACGTCAGCCTCGGACGTGTCCCAGGAACACATGAAGCGGCAACCACCACCCGCGATGAACTGGTAGAACCGCCAGCCTTTGTCGCGCAGCGCCTTCGCGGTGGCTTCGCTCATGTGCAGAAACACCGAGTTGGCCTGCGGCGCATGGGTACAGTCCACGCCCGCAATGTCTTGCACGCCCGCATGCAGACGCTGCGCCATGGCATTGGCCCGGCCAGCGTTGCGCAACCAGACACCTTCTTCGAGCAAGCCCAGCCAGGGGGCGGAGATGAAGCGCATCTTGGAGGCGAGTTGCCCGGCTTGCTTGACGCGGTAGGCGAAGTCTTCCGAGAGCTTGCGGTCAAAAAACACCACCGCTTCGCCAACCGGCAAGCCGTTCTTGGTACCGCCAAAGCACAGCACATCCACGCCGACCTTCCAGGTGATGTCGCCCGGATGGCAGCCCAGGCTGGCCACGGCGTTGGCAAATCGCGCGCCATCCATGTGGATGCGCAGACGGTGTTCGCGCGCCTTGGCGGTCACGGCCTTGAGTTCGTCCAGGCCGTAAACCGTGCCCAGCTCGGTGGCCTGCGTGATGCTGACCACTTTCGGCTTGGGATAGTGGATGTCGCTGCGCTTGGTGACGAGTTGCTCAATGCCTTCCGGCGTGAGCTTGCCCTGGCGCGCCGCCTGACTTTCGCTCTCGGCGATCAACAGCTTGGAACCGTTCGAGAAGAACTCAGGCCCGCCGCATTCGTCGGTCTCAATGTGGGCGACGGGTGAGCAGATCACCGAGTGATAGCTTTGGCACAAAGACGCCAGCGCCAGGGAGTTGGCCGCCGTGCCGTTGAACACGAAGTACACATCGCAATCGGTGTCAAACAGCTCGCGCATGCGGTCCGAGACTTTTTGGGTCCAGACATCTTCGCCGTAAGCCGGCTGTGGCCCGCTGCTGTTCGCCTCGGCCAGCCAGTGCATGGCTTCGCCACACATGCCGGCGTAGTTGTCGCTGGCGAAGTGCTGTCGAGAAGGATTGGCCTGGCTATTGGTGGGCACGATGTGTTCTTCGTTCAAGTTCAGTCGGGTTCGCCCAGTGGCACGCAGCTGCAGAACAGGTTGCGGTCGCCGTAGACGTTGTCGATACGGCCCACGGGCGGCCAATACTTGGCGTTGGCGCGTGTCGACTGCGAAGCGGCACCCACATCACGGCCGTAGGGGTGTGGCCAGTCTGCCTTCATCAGGCTGTCTGCGGTATGCGGTGCGTTCTTCAGCGGGTTGTCGTCCTGCGGCCACTCGCCACGCTCGATGCTGCGGATCTCTTCGCGAATGGCAATCATCGCGTCGATGAAGCGGTCCAGCTCTTCCAGTGTTTCGCTTTCGGTGGGTTCCACCATCAGCGTGTTGGCCACCGGGAATGACAGCGTTGGCGCGTGGAAGCCGTAGTCCATCAAGCGCTTGGCCACGTCTTCGGCCATCACACCACTGGTTTCTTTCAGGTCGCGCAGGTCCAGAATGCACTCGTGTGCCACATGGCCGTTGGCGCTGGCGTACAGCGTGGGGTAGTGGTCGGCCAGGCGCTTGCTGATGTAGTTCGCGCTCAGAATGGCGGTTTCGGTGGCGTGTTGCAGGCCTTCGGCACCCATCATGCGGATGTACATCCAGCTGATCGGCAGCACAGCGGCGTTCCCGTAGGGAGCTGCGGAAACTGCCCCAACCTTGCCCTGGGCACCGGTACTGGCGCCTTGAGCAGCTGCTGTGGCATGGCCCGGCAGGAATGGCACCAGATCTTCCACCACACACACAGGGCCAACACCCGGGCCGCCGCCGCCGTGCGGGATGCAGAAAGTCTTGTGCAGGTTCAGGTGGCTGACGTCGCCGCCGAATTCGCCCGGCGCGGCCACGCCCACCAGTGCGTTCATGTTGGCGCCGTCCACATACACGCGGCCGCCGTACTGGTGAACCATGGCGCACAGATCTTTCACCTGCGTTTCAAACACACCGTGGGTGGACGGGTAAGTGATCATCACCGCCGCCAGTTTGTCGGCGTGTTGCTCGCACTTGGCCTTGAGGTCGACCAGGTCAACGTTGCCTTCCGCGTCGCACTTGGTGACCACCACTTGCATGCCCACCATCTGGGCAGATGCCGGATTGGTGCCGTGCGCCGATTGCGGGATCAGGCAGATGTTGCGGTGGGCCTCACCACGTGAGGCATGCCAGGCCTGGATGGCCAGCAGGCCCGCGTATTCGCCCTGAGAGCCCGCGTTGGGCTGCAGGCTGATGCCGGCATAGCCGGTGGCCTGGCACAGCCAGTCGCGCAGCTGTGCGTCCAGCTCCTGGTAGCCCTGCAGCTGATCGGCCGGGGCGAAGGGGTGCACACCGGCAAACTCTGGCCAGGTGATGGGAATCATCTCGCTGGTCGCGTTGAGCTTCATCGTGCACGAGCCCAGCGGGATCATGCTGCGGTCCAGCGCCAGGTCTTTGTCGGAGAGGGCGCGGATGTAGCGCAGCATGCCGGTTTCGCTGTGGTAGCTGTTGAACACCGGGTGCGTCATGAAGTCGCTGGTGCGGCGCAGCTCGGCCGGGATCAGTGGCTCCACGCCTTTTTCGAAGCTGTCGAAAGTCGGCAGCTCCTGGCCGTCTTTGGCAAACACCGACCACAGCAGCGCGATGTCTTCGCGGGTGGTGGTTTCGTCAAGGGAGATGGTGATGTACTCACCCCAATAGACGCGCAGGTTGGCACCCTTGGCCACGGCCTTGGCGACCAGTGCCTGCGTGTTGGTGCCCGTGTGGAGCGAGAGCGTGTCAAACGCGCTGTCGGTACGCAGCGGTGCGCCCAGCTGCTTCAGGCCAGCGGCCAGGACTGCGGTGTAGGCGGCCACGCGCTGGGCAATGCGCTTGAGGCCTTGTGGGCCGTGGTACACGGCATACATGCTGGCCACCACAGCTGGCAGCACCTGCGCCGTGCAAATGTTGGAGGTGGCCTTCTCGCGGCGGATGTGT
The DNA here is from genome assembly GCF_040372165.1 of Hydrogenophaga sp. 5NK40-0174. Classification (NCBI taxonomy): domain Bacteria; kingdom Pseudomonadati; phylum Pseudomonadota; class Betaproteobacteria; order Burkholderiales; family Comamonadaceae; genus Hydrogenophaga; species Hydrogenophaga sp. 5NK40-0174. Next base: position 533,166 of record NZ_BAABWG010000001.1, read on the forward strand.
TGCTCGCGGGTCTGCAGGGCAAGGCGATAAGCCGGTTGGCCGTGCACGTCCACGCTCACGCCCACCAGCCGGCCGGGCAGGGAACGCTTGAACGCATCCTTGCAGGCCATGTAGGCAGCGTGCGGGCCACCGGCGCCCATGGGCATGCCGAAGCGCTGAGTGGTGCCGATGACGATTTCGGCGCCGAATTCGCCAGGAGACTTCAGCAGCGTCAGGGCCAGCAGGTCGGCGGCCACGATGAACGCGGCTTGCTTGCCGTGCACTTTCTCAGCGTCGGCGCCCAGGTCGTCGATGCGGCCGCTGGTGGTGGGGTAGGCCGCGAGCACGGCAAAGTAGTCGTCGGCGTCCAGTGCCGCCAGCCATTCCGCGTGGGAGTTGGCCAGCTTCACCTCGAAGCCCATCGGCGCCGCACGTGTCTGGATGACTTCGATGACTTGAGGGTGGCAGTCGCCCGCCACCACGAACACATTGCCCTTGGACTTGACCGAGCGCTTGGCCAGCGTCATGGCTTCGGCTGCTGCCGTGGCTTCGTCCAGCATCGACGCGTTGGCGATGTCCATGCCGGTGAGGTCCGTCACCATGGTCTGGAAGTTCACCAACGCTTCCATGCGGCCCTGGGAGATTTCGGCCTGGTAGGGCGTGTAGGCCGTGTACCAGGCGGGGTTCTCCAGGATGTTGCGCAGGATGACGCCCGGCGTGTGGGTGCCGTAGTAGCCCTGGCCGATGAAGCTCTTGAAGACCTTGTTCTTTGAAGCGATGGCCTTGAGTTCAGCCAGCGCCGCTGCTTCCGTGACGGCCGGCGGCAACTGCATGCCCTGGCTGCGTGCAATCGAACGCGGCACGATGCCGTCGATCAGGGCGCGACGCGATGCTTCACCGATGACGGACAGCATCAGGGATTCATCTTCGGCGCTCACGCCAATGTGGCGGGCAACAAATTCGGAAGGGTTCTCAAGCTCGCCGAGCGGGCGAACAGACGACATCAACATGGCGATACCTTGGAGAAAGGTGAGGGCAGGTGGCGCGCGCTACCGATAGCGGATAGCACAGGCAACACATCTGGCAGGCAATTGGCAAATCAAGGACCGAGCATCACAGGCGCCAGGCAAGGCGACCGCCGGTCCGGGTTTCCCGGCCGGCCACGTCGCGCCCCCTTGAGGGGGACGCGCGCAGCGCGGCGGGGGTGGCCTCTATCAACTGTTCTTCAGGAGCTCGTCGTAAGCGGTGGCGTCCATCAGCGCGTCGACTTGCGAAGCGTCCGACAGCTTGACCTTGAAGAACCAGCCGGCGGCGAGTGGATCGGTGTTGGCCAGGGCCGGGTCGTCGCGCAGGGCTTCGTTCACTTCGACGATTTGGCCCGAGATGGGCATGTACACGTCGGCAGCGGCCTTGACGGACTCCACCACGCCGGCCACTTCCTTCTGATCAAAGGTCTTGCCCACTTCGGGCAGATCCACAAACACCACATCGCCCAGGGCGTCTTGCGCGTGGACGGTGATGCCGACCGTGGCGATATCGCCTTCAACGGTGATCCATTCGTGGTCTTCGGTGTACTTGGTGGTCATGTGGGGCTCCGGTGAAAAAGGTTGAGATGAAAACGGTGTGTTTGCTTTGCAGCTTCCCTTATCCAGGGGGAGCCTCGAAGCGGCGCGGGGGTCAACCCCGGTAGTAGTGGTTCGGCACAAACGGCATCGCCGTCACTTCCATGGGCACGACTTTGCCGCGCACGATGGCGTTGATGCGGGTACCGACGGCGGCATGCTCAGGGTTCACGTAGCCCATGGCCACTGGTTTCTCTGCGCTGGGGCCGAGCAAGCCGCTGGTGACTTCGCCGATGCTCTGGCCGTCGGTGCTTTGCAGCTCGGTGTGTTCGCGCACCGGAATGCGCTCCAGCGCCACCAGGCCGACACGCTTGCGGGGCAGGGCCTCGGTGCCGTCGAGCTGGGCCAGTACGCGCGCAGCGCCCGGGAAGCCGCCGGCGCGCTCGCCACCGGTGCGGCGAACCTTTTGCATGGCCCAGTTCAGCGCGGCTTCCACTGGTGTCGTGGTGCCGTCGATGTCATTGCCATACAGGCACAGGCCGGCTTCCAGGCGCAGCGAGTTGCGGGCGCCCAGGCCGATGGCCTCGACTTCCGGCTCGGCCAGCAATGCGCGGGCGAACGCTTCGGCGGCATCGGCCGGCAAGGAGATCTCAAAGCCGTCTTCGCCGGTGTAGCCGCTGCGGGTGACGTAGAGATCCGCACCGTTCCAGGTGGCGGGCATGCCGGTCATGAAAACGAGTTTTTCAACGCCGGGGAGCAGTTGCTGCAGGGCATCCACGGCCTTGGGGCCTTGAAGCGCCAGCAGGGCGCGGTCGAACTGTTCGGTGATGGTGCAGCGGCTGCCGATGCGCTCACGAATGTGGGCAATGTCGCCGTGCTTGCAGGCGCCGTTCACGATAACAAAGATCTCTTGACCCCCACGCTCCCCGACTGAATGTGGGTCGCTACCCCGGTTCACGAACATCAGGTCGTCGATGATGCCGCCTTCGTCGTTGAGCAACAGGCCATAGCGCTGCTTGTTCACGCCCAGGCCCATCACGTCCACCGGCATCAGGCTTTCAAACGCTGCGGCGGCATCGGGGCCGGAGAGCGTGAGCTGGCCCATATGGGAGACGTCGAACAGGCCGGCCGATGCGCGGGTGTGATGGTGTTCCTTGAGCACGCCGAGCGGATATTGCACGGGCATGGAATAGCCGGCAAACGGCACCATGCGGGCACCTAGCTCCAGATGCAGGGCGTTCAAGGGGGTGGTCAGCAGATCGGTGGCGGCGGTGTCAGACATGGGCTGGCAGTGTCCTGAATGAGGGTTGAGCAGAGGGCGTGTCTTGACGCCTGCACAAAACACTTGTGCGCTGCCCCACTGTCCGCTTTACCTGAGAGATTCACACGGGCGATACCGCATTTGCTCCTTCGGTGGGCAACGCAGGGGTTGCCTCTCTCCAGCCGGGGACACCTCCATTGACGGCGATCAACGGGGGTGTTTGCCAGTCCTTTTGCCTGAGCGTTCAGTTGCTGCGCCTTCGGCGGCCGTCGCACCAAGGCGATGGCTCTCTCCTGACAATCCCGTAGTGTAGCGGATGCCGGGTCGGGAATCCAGAGCAGCTGCTTAACGTCTGGACGTGGTGGCCCAGTTCGGATGACTGATCTTGAACCTGTCCCGGACATGGTCCATGTGCTCGCGAAGCGTGTACCAGCGATCCACATAGTCGTCCGGGAAGTCCATTCCGGTGACTTGTCGCTCGAGTGCCTCGAGGCGCTGCATCAAGGGGCGCAAGTCTTTGGTGTTGGCATCTTCGGCCTGGATCAGTTCTTCCTCCAGAAACTTCAGCTCTCCGTAAAAGTGCTGAAGGATGGCGTCCACCCGCCCCTGGAAGAACCTGGGAGCTCGCGTGAAAATAAAGGCCGTGGCGAAGGCCAGCGGCACCAGGAGAAACAGCATCAACTGTGTCCACTGGGCTGTGCGATATGGCAGGACGGACTCCAGCCAGGGCTTGTTACCCCGGAACGCTTCACTGGCAACGCCAGAAACCGGGTAATCGCTTCCCAGCGTGGTGGGGTAGTCACCCTGGCGCTCCAGAAATCCGCCCATCACATGCAGCTCGGATGCGACGTTGATCAAGGCTCGCTGAAGGGCAGGATGCAGGCCTGTTCGGGCTACCAGATGGGTCTGGGTGACCAGGGTGGGAAGGTCGGACTCGGGCAGGTTGGCCCTGAGCTCGATGGACCCTTGCGGCATCACGACAGCGCGCAGGCGTGCATCTCTGGACGAGAGGGCCGCTGCGCGGTCGATCCCCAGCACATGGGCATTGGGCAGGCGCACCAGCGTGGCGGCCGTTTGCGACGAGCCGGTGGCCACATGAATGACGGCGTCAATCTCGCCTTTGGAGAATGCGCTGATGGCGGCATTGCCAACCAGGGGCAGCAGGGTGATCTCGCCAGGCTGAATCCGAAGATGCTGCATGAGCAGCAATGCGGCTCGCTGATTGGACGAATCCTCGACCGATACAGCCAGTGTCTTCTGACGAAGGTCGTCGGCAGAGTAGATGCCCTCCCGCGCGACGACCCAGACGATTTCGTGGCCCACGACAGCCAGCGCCTCGACCTGGGATGCCTGTGTGGCGTACAGGCCTTGCGCGAAGGTCACGTCGATCTGGCTGTCTTCGTTCTTCATGGCATAGAGCGGGTCCTGTGGCCGCTCGTGCGTGACGATGCGCACTTCGATCCCCATGGCCTCCAGGCGTTGCGCGTAGGCACGGGCCAGGCGCAGGTAGCTGCTTTGAGCAGGCCCGGTACCGATGGTCACGCTCCGTGGGGGGATTGGCTCCCACCAACGAAGTGCCGTAGCGACAAAGAGAAGCAGCAGAGCGAGAAACGGCAGATACAGGAGCCACCATCTCCGGCGGTAAAGCATGAGCAGCTTCATCGGCCTCTGTACCTCCTCAGATAGGTGCGCACATACGCGACGTGCTGATGCAGCGTGAACCAGCGATGGGCCAGCTCGGGCGGGAGCTTGATGGTAGACAGTGCTCTCTCGAGCTCCTTGAGGCGCGAGTTGATGCGGCTCATTTCCAGGCCGCCCGCTTCCAGAAGATTCTCGCGCAAGTCATTTTCGATGAAGCGCAGCTCCCCGTACCAGCGGCTGATGCGGCCTTCCAGCACGAGACGGATCCAGGCAGGGATCACGGCCATCAGCAGCCCGGTGATCAGGAAAACCGGAAGCCCGATGAGCAGAACACGCTGCAAGACCTGGGCGACCTTGAAGGGCAGGTGTGCTTCCATCCAGCCCAGGCCACTGGTCATGACCGTTCGTGACTCGGGCGAGGAGGGGAAGTCGGCAAAGCGGATGCTTGGCAATTCGCCCTGGCGATGGAATACGCCTTCTCCGCTGTGGATGGTGGTGGCGATGGAGGTGATCGTGCGGATCAGGGCAGGGTCGAGATCATGGCGGGCCACCAGGTGGGTGGGGGTGGTCAGGACGGACGTATCGATGGCGGGCCTGTCGGGCCCCAGCGCATCCTGCGCGAGCAACCGGTGACTGAGGTAGTTGTTCCGCTCGACAATCGCTCCCGTTTGCTCGAGTGCGGCCAGGCGAGCCCGAGGGCGCTTGAGCAGGGACTGGATCATGGGGGCGCCGGGCGAGGCGACGGCAAAAACCGCGTCGACCAGGCCGTCATCGAGCGCTTCGACTGCGGCCTGACCCGTCAAATCCATCAAAGTCAGGTCGTTGGCCGGTACGTCGGTTTGCTTGAGCAGGCGCATGAAGAGCACTCTGTGCCCGCTGCCCTCCGGACCAATGGCGACGCGTTTTCCTGTGAGCTGGATCAGGTCGGTGATGGCCACATCCGGTGTGAACAGCCAGAGACCTTCAAAGTCCACTGTGGCCATGGTCACGACGCGCCCCTGGGCTTCCGGCGGGGCATCAAAGGCCGACCAGCCAAACCCCCCTTGTACGAAAGCCAGATCTGCCGCTGGTGGAGCGGAGCGGATGCGGTCGAGGTTTTGCTCAGACCCGGCCGAGCCCAGCACTTCGGCTTCAATGCCGCGTTCTGCCAGGGCCTGCGCATATCGGTTCGCATAGGCCTGATAGGCCCCGTCCGGGATACCTGCCGAGATCACCAGCTGGGCTTTCGGCATGGGGTAGATCTTCCACCAGACCAGCAGGCACACGCCCAGGGCCAGCAGCATCAAGGGCAAGCGAATCAGTGGCCAGCGAAGGTGGTACAGCTTGGCAAGCGTCATTTTCAGGCGGGGTCTCCCTGGTACCGATCAAGCATAGGGGTTTTTGGGCCATTGGCAAACCATATGACTACCCAATGGTTTGGAAATGGAGTGCGAAGTGCACACACAGGCGAAAAAAAGGCCGCTCAAGGCGGCCTTTGCGATCGGTAGCCAGGAACATCCCGGCCAGGGCGGACTTCACATACCGGAGTAGTTCGGGCCGCCGCCGCCTTCCGGCGTCACCCAGACGATGTTTTGCGTCGGGTCCTTGATGTCGCAGGTCTTGCAGTGCACGCAGTTCTGGGCATTGATCTGCAGGCGCTCGCCGCTGCCGGCTTCATCTTCGACGAATTCATACACACCGGCAGGACAGTAGCGGCTCTCTGGGCCGGCGTACTTGGCCAGGTTGACCTTGACCGGCACGCTCGCGTCTTTGAGCGTGAGGTGGGCTGGCTGGTCTTCTTCGTGGTTGGTGTTGGAGATGAAGACGCTGGAGAGACGGTCGAAAGTGAGTTTGCCGTCCGGCTTGGGGTAGTCGATCTTGGGCATTTCCGACGCAGGGCGCAGGTACACATGATCGGGCTTGTCGTTGTGGATCGTCCAGGGAGGGGTGGACACGCCAACTTTGGGCAGGAACCACTGTTCGATGCCGGTCATGAGCTGGCCGACCATCGGTCCCTTCTTGAACCAGTTCTTGAAGTTGCGGGTCTTCTGCAGTTCTTCGTTGAGCCAGCTGTTTTCAAAGGCTTCGGGGTAGGCGGCAAGCTCATCATGAGCGCGGCCAGCTGCCAGGGCCGGGGCAATGGCCTCGGCGCAGAGCATGCCGCTCTTGATGGCCGCATGGCTGCCCTTGATGCGAGCTGCATTCATGTAGCCGGCATCACAGCCCACGAGTGCGCCACCCGGGAACACCGTCTTGGGCAATGCCTGCGGCGAGCCGTTGTTGATGGCGCGGGCACCGTAGGACAGGCGCTTACCGCCCTCGATGTGCTTGCGGATGTCCGGATGCGTTTTCCAGCGTTGCAGCTCTTCAAACGGGCTCATCCAGGGGTTGGCATAGTTCAGGCCAATCACCATGCCCAGCGTGACCTTGTTGTCCTCCAGGTGGTAGAGGAAGCCTCCGCCAAACGTGTTCGGGTCCATGGGCCAGCCGGAGGTGTGCACCACCAGACCTGGCTTGGCCTTGTCTGCAGGGACCTCCCACAGCTCCTTGATGCCGATGGCGAAAGTCTGGGGGTCCTTGCCTTCGTCCAGCTTGAACCTGGCGATCAGCTGCTTGCCCAGGTGGCCGCGGGCCCCTTCGGCGAAGATGGTGTACTTGCCCAGCAGTTCCATGCCCAGCTGGAAGTTGCCGGTGAGCTCACCTTCCTTGCCAATGCCCATGTTGCCGGTGGCCACACCCTTGACGCGACCTTGATCGTCGTACAGCACCTCCGCCGCGGCAAAGCCCGGGAAGATCTCGACGCCCATGGCCTCGGCCTGTTCGGCCAGCCATTTGGTGACGTTGCCCAGACTGATGACGTAGTTGCCATGGTTGTGGAAGTTGCGGGGCATCAGCCACTCGGGAACACGGGAGGAGCCGTCTTCCTTGAGGACCAGAAGGTCGTCGCCTGTGACGGGCTGGTTCAGCGGGGCGCCACGCTCTTTCCAGTCAGGGAACAGCTCGGTGATGGACTTGGGGTCCATGACGGCGCCCGAGAGGATGTGGCCGCCAGCTTCGGAGCCCTTTTCCAGCACCACCACCTCGATCGACTGGCCGTTCTTCTCTGCCAGCTGCTTCAGGCGGATGGCGGTGGACAGGCCGGCAGGGCCGCCACCGACGATCACCACGTCGTATTCCATGGATTCGCGTGGGCCGTGTTCTTGCAGGATCTGTTCTGGGGTCATGGTCTCTAGCTCTCTAGCTTTGTCTGATTCGTTATTGGTTTGCCGGCTTGAGCCAGCCGCGCCAGCGCAGGGGCCGTTGTGGCTGTGCGCCTTGGAGGCCGGTCTCGTGGGTCAGCCGCCCTGGGAAAGTTTCATGTCAGGCGATTGGTGCATGTCTGACAGGTCAACTGGCGATTTTAGACGGGCTTGACGGACAATGAGTGTCACCTATGGTGGTTCGCTGCCGTAGAGGCACGTATCTAATAGATGCCTGGTCATCTGATCGACACCCGATTCCCGCCCCGCGGGCTTGTCCGGCGCATCACGGAAAGCAGACTTCAAAGAACCTCAAGGCCCGAAGGGCAGCAAAACAGGAGCAGAAATGGCATACAGCTTGGATTTGTCCGGACGCGTGGCCCTGATCACCGGGGCATCCGGCGGCCTGGGCGAACAGTTCGCGAAAACCCTGACCAAGGCAGGGGCCGCAGTGGTGCTGGCTGGTCGGCGAACAGACCGCCTGATGGCCTTGCGTGCGCACCTCGAGGCCGATGGTGGCGACGCTCACGCAGTGGCCATGGACGTGACGGACCTGGCCTCCATCAAGGCGGCCATCGCACATGCTGAAACGCAGGTCGGTCCCATCGATATTCTGGTGAACAACTCCGGGGTCAGCACCACGCAACGCCTGCAGGACGTGACGGAAGAAGATTACGACTTCGTGCTCGACACCAACACCAAGGGGACCTTTTTTGTGGCCCAGGAAGTGGCCAAACGCATGCTGGCCCGAAGCAAAGGCTCGGCTCCTGGCACCTTCGTGGGTGGCCGCATCATCAATATCGCGTCCATGGCCGGCCTCAAAGTGCTGCCGCAGATCGGCATCTATTGCATGAGCAAGGCTGCTGTGGTGCACATGACCAAGGCCATGGCGGTGGAATGGGGCAGGTTCGGCATCAACGTGAATGCCATTTGCCCCGGTTATATCGATACCGAGATCAATCACCATCATTGGCAGACCGAGCAGGGGCAAAAGCTGATCAGCATGTTGCCGCGCAAACGCGTCGGGCAGCCGGCAGACCTGGATGCAGTGCTGGTGATGCTGGCCAGCAATGAGAGCCATTTTGTGAATGGTGCCGTGATTGCGGCAGATGACGGCTTCGGCGCCTGAGGCGGCGCTGTCCGCTGCGGCGCATGCTGCGCCTGGGCCGAGCGCAGTGCTTCCTGGTCGTCATGGTTTGGGCCTTGGCATTGCGGCCGGTCTGGGGGCGGGCGCCTTCTGGGGGCTGACCTTTGTGGCGCCTCTGGTCGTGCCTGAAGCCAGGGCGCTGGATGTCATGGTCGGGCGCTACCTGTCCTGCGGGGCGTTTGCGCTGTGTGTGCTGCTGCTGCAATGGTCGCGAGGAGGGCGCAGCAAGTGCGCACCCTCTGGATTACCTGCGTCTGCACCCTGGATAGCGCTGGCCCAAAGCGTCCTGGGCTACACGGGCTATTACTGGCTGTTGTTTCTGGCTGTCGAGGCGGCTGGCGCTGCCTTGCCTGTTCTGGTCATCGGGACGTTGCCCGTGTGGATGATGGTGCTGGGCAAGCCGGCTGGTGTGCTCTGGCGGCACCTGGCGGTGGGCATGGCCCTCACGCTCGGCGGACTCGTGCTGATGCACGCCGCCACCACAGGGGCTGCACAGGCCGGGGCGGTGTCGGGGCCTGAGCCTGCCAAAGGCCTGATGTTTGCAGCTGCTGCCATGCTCAGCTGGCTGGTGTTTGGCTTCTGGAACGCCGCCTGGTTGCGGCGCCATCCGCAGCTTTCTTCCACCACATGGGCCAACTGGCAGAGCGTGGCGGCGGGGGTGGGTGCCATCGCCTCGGTGCTGGTGTGGGGCTGGCCTGACTGGGCGGGGCTGGCCGCGCGAGACCAATTCCAGGCCTACGTCTGGGTTTGCCTGATCACTGGCATCGGGTCCGGCTGGGTAGCGTCCGTCTTGTGGAATGTCGCCAGCCGACGTCTCCCCGAGAGTCTGGCCGGCCAATTGATCGTGAGTGAAACCCTGTTTGGGCTGACCTATGCATTTGTCTGGACCATGCAATGGCCGGCTTGGACTCAAGGCCTCGCCGCACTGCTGTTCGTGACCGGTATTGTGGCGTCCATCCGGGCCCATCGATGAACACCCCGACCCTGCAGAATTTTCTGGATGGAGTGCCTGAGTAGTGAAACTTGAACTGCCCAATGAGAAACGCCTGGTGCACACAATGGTGGTGCCCATCCGCTGGGGCGACATGGACGCCATGGGCCATGTGAACAACACCATTTACTTCCGCTACATGGAAATCGCCCGGCTGGACTGGTTCTTCGGCATGGGACTGCCAGTAGACCCCAAAGGCGAAGGGCCCGTGATCGTCAACGCGTTCTGCAATTTCATCCAGCAGCTGGAGTTCCCGGGTGATGTGTTGGTCAAGACTTATCTGGGTGCGATGGGTAAGACCTCGTTCGACACCTACCACGAGCTGCTACGCACGGACGATCCGGACACGGTTTATGCCAATGGCGGTGCGACTTGTGTCTGGGTGAACTTCCCCCAGCAGAAATCGGTGCCGATGTCGGAGAAGGCGAGGGGGATGATTGAGGGGGCGGGGGTGGTGCCGAGGTTGCGAGGGGAGTAGGGCACTCCAAGTGCCATTGGCCTGGTTGGCGCGTTCCTTTTGCCGCCGGCGTTTTATTGCCTGTATCGAACGGCTTTTCTTTCCCCCCTATCCCCCCAACCCCCTTTCCACCCCGCCGGGCGGAAAGGGGGAGCTCTCATTTGGCTTCTGGTCTCCGACTCGGCTTCTACGGCTCGATGCGTCGCCACCGTGGTTTGGGGTACATGCATTTCGCTGAAGCAGTCGTAGGGGCCTCGGCATTGGTTTTCACGCCCACGGCGCCCAGCTGACTTTGCCGCTTTGCGGCTTGTCAGCTGGGCGCTGGCTTCGCGCGTTGCAAGTCCCTTTGACCTGAAATGTTTCGCTCGCAGGCAACCGGCGAGCCGCGCAGCGGCAACGCTGGTTGCCTGCCGTGGGCGCACCAAGGGGAGGTGAAGTCTCTACGACAGCGGTGGAGAAACCGTGGCGAGCCAGAAGCAGTGGCAACCTCCCGCCAGTAGCCGCCCGTCCAGACCGCAGAAGCCGAATGTTTAAAGGCTCCCCTTTCCGCCCCGGCGGGGGTGGAAAGGGGCGGGGGGGATAGGGGGGGAAGAAAAGGAGGAACGAGGAAGAACCCCCTGCCGGAGGCATAGCCATAGCCATAGCCATAGCCATCAGAGGATGGTCATCCTCATTTCCCCTTCGGCAATCTCCCCATCAAATAAAACTCCTCATTCGGCTGCATCCCACTGAAACTCGCCATCCGGTTCGACAGCCCAAAAAATGCGGTAATAGCGGCAATGTCCCAGGCATCCTCATCGGTGAATCCATGGGCATGCAGCGCTTCGAAGTCAGCATCTTCAATCTCGTCGGAGTGCTGGCAGACCTTCATCGCGAAGTCGAGCATGGCCTTCTGACGGGGGCTGATGTCGGCTTTGCGGTGGTTCACCGCCACCTGGTCGGCCACCAGGGGCTTCTTTTCATAGATGCGCAGGATGGCGCCGTGGGCGACGACGCAGTACAGGCAATGGTTGGCGGCGCTGGTCGTGGTGACGATCATCTCTCGGTCGCCTTTGGTCAAACCAGATTCACGTCCGGCCGTCTCCGGCAGCATCAAGGCGTCATGGTAGGCGAAAAATGCTCGCCATTCGGCAGGGCGCCGCGCCAGGCCAAGGAACACGTTGGGGATGAAACCGGCCTTTTCCTGCACCTCCAGGATCTTGGCCTTGATGTCCTCGGGGAGGCTGTTGAGGTCTGGCTGGGGGTAGCGTGGTGCTGTGGTCGCGGCTTCGGTCATTGGCGTTGCGCTTCTTTCTTCGTTTCGTTCGATGTCTCAGTTTGTCTTTTTCGCCGGTCAGAGCGGTGGCGGGCGAGGCCAGGTGCGGCCCCGCAGGGCCGAGACCATTATGCTCAGGCCATGCTGTTGAGTGACTGGCGAGAACCCTTGTATCGGTTGCTGCTTATTTTTGCGGTTTCGGTCGGAATTTCGAGCGCATTCACCCGCACGACCGCACCTCAATCCTCCCAATCCTGAATTCCAGAACCCTGGACTCCCTGACAGAAAGAAAGAGAAAGGAACTTCAACATGGCACAGAACGAGCAATACGAAAAAGGCCTGCAAACCCGCCGCGAGGTGATGGGCGATGCCTTCGTGGACAAGGCGCTGGCCGCTACCACGCCGTTCACTCAACCCATTCAGGACCACATCTGCCGTGCAGCCTGGGGCGAAACCTGGCAGCGCGATGGCCTGGACCGCAAAACCCGCAGCCTGGTCACGGTGGCCATGCTCACCGCGCTGAGCCGCCAGAACGAACTCAAGGGCCATGTTCGAGGCGCCCTGAACAACGGAGCCACGGTGGAGGAGATTCAAGAGGTTCTTCTTCATGCCGCGGTTTACTGCGGTGTGCCGGCGGCCGTGGAGGCATTTCGCAGTGCCGCGGAAGTGGTGGAATCTGGCCGGTGAGCTTGAATACCTCTACAAAAATAAACGATGTTCAAGTAAATAAACATTGAATGAATGTTTTGAGGCTGCTGCTGCAGCTTCATTTTTCTGACTTTGATCTGAACATTGTTTAATCGAGTCTTTCGTGCCTGAAAAGATAGTCATACCTCATTTCATTCAGCCCAGCTCACTGAATTTCTATTGTTCAAATAAATAAACAGTGTTCATTTATTTGTGAAGCATGAGCGGCAAATCGAATCCTGCAGCAGAGGAATCAACGGGTGAGACCAGCCTGATGCTGGTTCAGCCTTGGAGGAGTTTGTTGACCAGGTCCGGGGTGGAATGGGCCTGGTACTTGCGCATGAGGCGAGCTCTGTAGATTTCCACCGTGCGCGGGCTGATGGAAAGAGCTTTGCCGATTTCCTTGCTGGTCAGGCCGTTCATCACCAGGGCGGCCACTTCCCGTTCGCGAGGGGTCAGCTCTGCCTTGACCTGGCGGCGTGAGCTCAGGTCTTCAAAACTCCATATGCCGGCGGCGTGGGGCTGAGTAGGGTCCAGCGCCCGGCCGGTGACGTGGCACCAGAAGGTTTCACCGCGGAAGCGCCCGTCGACGCGGCGCATGATGCGTTCATCTGCATAGGTGCCGCTGCGTCCCATGATGGGTGCAATGCGCTCGCCCATGCGCTCGTACTCATCCGCGCTGGGGTACAGGATCTGAAAGCTCTGACCGATGAGCTGGTCGGGCGTGGCGCCGAACATGTCGCACAAGGCCTGGTTGCAGTCGGTCATGATGCGCTGGCGCGAGATGGCCAGGCCAACGGGGGCGAGCTGAAATGCCAGCTGATAGTCCGTGTCCATGAAGCTTTGCCTTGGTGCAAGCGCTCAGGATGAGCACTCTTCGCCAAGTGTAAACAGGGACCGATCGACGACCGGCCCTTTGGATCAGGCGGATTGGGTGCTGCGAGCGCCTCGCGCAGGGGTATTGCCGGCCACGAAATAGGCTGCGTTTGATCGGGGCAACGGGGCTTGGCCGCGGATCCGGTCGGCGATTTTCTCGGCCATCATGATGGTCGGGGCGTTCAGGTTGCCCGTCACGATCTCCGGCATGATGGACGCATCGACCACCCGCAGGCCCTCCAGACCGTGTACGAGGCCCTCGCCGTCAACCACGGCCATCTCGCCGATGCCCATGGCGTTGGTGCCGCAGGGGTGGTAGGCCGTTTCGGCGTGCTGGCGCACATAGGCGTCCAGCTCGGCATCCGATTGGGCGGGTTCGCCCGGCGTGATCTCGCGGCCCGCATACGGCTTGAGGGCGGGCTGGCGCATGATGTCGCGGGTGATGCGGATGCCGGCGCGAAACTCGGCCCAGTCCTGTTCGGTGGACATGTAGTTGAACAGGATGCTCGGGTGCTGGTGCGGGTCTTTGGATTTGAGCAGAACCCGGCCACGACTGGGTGAACGCATCGAACCCATGTGGGCCTGGAAGCCGTGGACCTTGATCGGGTTGGTGCCGTTGTAGTTGATGGCCACCGGCAGGAAGTGGTACTGAATGTTGGGCCACTCGAACTCGTCAGACGAGCGAATGAACCCACCGGCTTCGAATTGGTTGCTGGCGCCAATGCCGCGCTGGAGGAACAGCCATTCAGCACCGATGGCCGGCTGGTTCCACCACTTCAGCGCACCGACCAGCGAGACGGGCTTGAGGCACTCGTACTGCTGGTAGATCTCCAGGTGATCCTGCAGGTTGGCACCGACCCCCGGCAGGTCCAGCACCACAGGAATGTCCAGGCCGCGCAGATGATCGGCCGGCCCCACGCCCGAGCGCTGCAGGATCTGCGGCGAGGCGATGGCCCCGGAGCACAGCAGCACCTCGCGCCGGGCAGTGGCCTTGATGGCCTGCGTTCCCCGCAGGTAGCTTACCCCTGTCGCGCGCTTGCCCGAGAACAGGATGCTGTCGGTCATGGCGTGGGTGACGATGGTCAGATTGGGGCGACCCCGCGCCTGATCCAGGTACCCGCGCGCCGTGCTGGCGCGGCGGCCCTGCGGGGTGGTCGTGCGGTCCATGGGGCCGAAGCCCTCTTGCTGGTAGCCGTTGAGGTCATCCGTGCGGGGGTAGCCGGCCTGTACACCGGCTTCCACCATGGCATGGAAGAGTTCGTTGTTGCCGTTCTTGGGCGTGGTCACGCTCACCGGTCCGCTGTCGCCGTGGTAGTCATTGGCGCCAATGTCGCGCGTCTCGGCCTTGCGGAAATAGGGCAGGCAGTCGAGGTAGCTCCAGTCTTCCAGACCGGGGCGCTTGGCCCAGCTGTCGTAATCCATCGCATTGCCGCGGATGTAGCACATGCCGTTGATGAGCGACGATCCGCCGAGTCCCTTGCCACGCCCGCATTCCATGCGGCGGTTGTCCATGTGGGGCTCGGGCTCCGTTTCGTAGGCCCAGTTGTAGCGCCGGCCCTGCAGCGGGTAGGCAAGCGCCGCGGGCATCTGCGTGCGGAAATCGAGCCGGTAGTCGGGGCCGCCTGCTTCCAGCAGCAGCACGCTCACATCGGCGTCTTCGGTCAGGCGCGTGGCCAGCACGTTGCCGGCTGAGCCTGCGCCGATGACGATGTAGTCGAATTCGGTGGAGTTCATGGGGTGGTTCGCTTCCCGTGCATATTTGTCCAGTTCAAGCCTGTCGTGTTCCGTCTCAGAACACCGAGGCGTACTCGCCCATCTCCACCTGGATGGACTTGGTGCGGGTGTAGGCGTTCAGGGTTTCAATGCCGTTCTCGCGGCCTACGCCCGACTGCTTGTAGCCGCCCACCGGCATTTCGGCCGCTGACTCACCCCAGGTGTTGATCCAGCAGATACCGGCTTGCAGCTGGTGGATCACGCGGTGCGCACGATTGAGGTTCTGCGTGACCAGACCGGCAGCCAGGCCGTAGTCGGTGTGGTTGGCGCGGCAAATGACCTCATCCTCGTCGTCGAAGGCCAGAATCGCCATGACCGGGCCGAAGATCTCGTCCTGGACGATCTTCATGTGGTCTTCGCAGGCGGTGAACACGGTGGGTTTCACATAGGCGCCTTGGGCCAGTTCACCCTCGGTGGCGCGTTCACCACCGATCAGCAGCCTGGCGCCTTCGGCCTTGCCGGTCTCGATGTAGCCCAGCACCTTGTCCATGTGGGCCAGGCTCACCAGCGGGCCGAAGTTGGTGTCGTCCGCCGTCGGGTCACCCATGCGAATGCGCTGGACGCGTTCGATCACTTTGGCTTCGAAGGCGGGTTGAACGGAGCGATGCACGAACACCCGCGTGCCATTGGTGCAGACCTGGCCCGAGCTGTAGAAATTGGCCATGAGCGCGATGTCGGCAGCGCGATCGAGATCGGCATCGGCAAACACGATCAGCGGCGACTTGCCGCCCAGCTCCATGGTCACCTCTTTCAGCGTCGAGCCCGAGGCACTGGCCATCACCTTCTTGCCGGTGACCGTGCCGCCCGTGAACGACACCTTGTCGATGCCCGGGTGCTCGGTCAGCCAGGCACCCACCGTGGCGCCCGGGCCTTGCAAGACATTGAACACGCCGTCGGGCAGGCCGGCCTCGGTGTAAATCTCGGCGAGCTTGAGCGCCGTCAGCGGCGTGACTTCGCTGGGTTTGAAGATCATCGCGTTGCCCGCCGCCAGTGCCGGAGCCGATTTCCACAGCGCGATCTGGATGGGGTAGTTCCAGGCGCCGATGCCCGCCACCACACCCAGGGGCTCGCGTCGGGTGTACACGAATGAGGATTCGCGCAAGGGCACCTGCATGCCCTCGATGGCGGTGGCCAGACCAGCGTAGTACTCGAGCACGTCAGCGCCTGTGACGATGTCCACCGCGCGGGTTTCCGAGCGCGGCTTGCCAGTGTCCAGCGTTTCCAGGTCGGCCAGTTCATCGTTGCGCTCGCGCAGGATGTCCACCGCGCGTCGCAACACGCGTGAGCGCTGCATGGCGGTGTAGCCGGCCCAGACGCGTTGCCCGGCGCGGGCACTGGCCACGGCCTTGTCCACGTCGTCGCGGGATGCGGTTTGCACGGAGGCCAGGCGTTCGCCATTGGCCGGGTTGACCGTATCGAAGGTCTCGCCGCTGGTGGCGTCCGTGGTGGCGCCGCCGATGTAGAGCTTTTGCGTTGGAAGAGGAGTAGCAGAAGATGCAGGTGAAGACATGAAAGCCTCCGTCTAAATCGTTGGTTGGTGAGTGACAGAACCAAAGGCAGTACCAAAGGCAGAAGGGCAGGTAGGCACCGGCTTGTGTGCCGGTTGCCTTGGTCAGCCCATGGCTTTGCCCAGCAAGGCGTGATAGAGCTCGCGGTCGCCCAGGATGCCCGCGGGCTGGCTACCTTTGCCGAGCACCAGCTTCTGGCCGGTCTGGTAGCGAATGTGCAGCGCTTCGCGCATGCCGATGCTCACGTCGACCATGGTGGGCAGGGGTTTGAGGCTCTCGATGGCATCACTCGGCGTCCAGTGCTGAACGGGCAGCGACTCATCGCCGCGCCGTACGCCCACCAGCGTGCCCTGGCCGTCGACCTTGAGCCAGATGTCGGCCACGTCGTCGAGGCAGACTTCGCCGTCGCGTTGTTCGCAAGCGGCCAGAGGGCGCATCAGGCTCTTGCCACTGAGCACGTTGAGCGGATTGGTGTGAGCCACAAAGGCGCGCACATAGTCATTGGCCGGGTTGAGCACGATGTCTTCAGGGCGGCTGTGCTGGACGATCTGGCCTTCCTTCATGATCACGATGCTGTTGCCCAGCTTCAGGGCTTCATCGAGGTCGTGGCTCACGAACACAATGGTTTTGTCGAGCTTGCGTTGCAGCTCCAGCAGCTCATCCTGCAGTCCCTGGCGGATCAGAGGGTCTAGCGCTGAAAACGGCTCATCCATCAGCAGGATGTCGGCGTCCATGGCCAGTGCCCGGGCCAAACCCACGCGCTGCTGCATGCCGCCGGAGAGAGCGTCCGGTCGCTCATCGCGCCATTGGCTCAGGCCCACCAGTTCAAGCTTTTCATTGATGCGCTTCTTGCGCTCGCCGCTGGGCAAGCCCTGCATCTCCAGCCCCAGGCTCACGTTCTCGGCCACTGTGAGCCAGGGCATGAGCGCGAACTTCTGGAACACCATGGCGATGCGCTGTGTGCGCATGGCTTTGAGCTGGGCGGCGGAGCAGTTGGCAATGTCAACTTGAGAGCCTTCGTGCTCGACCAGCAGCCGGCCGCGGCTGACTGTATTGAGGCCGTTGATACAGCGAAGCAGGCTGGATTTGCCCGAGCCGGACAGCCCCATGAGCACGCAGATTTCGCCGCGGTCTACTGACAGATTGGCTTTCTCCACACCGACGATGAGGCCGGTCTGTTTGAAGATCTCATTGCGGGAAAGTCCCTGGTCCAGCAGGTCGAGTGCGGGCTTGGGCGAATTGGAGAAGACGACGTCGACGTCCTGGATATCGATCAGACTCATGCCGCACCTCCCTTCAGTGGGGTGCGCTGCTTGCACACACGGTCGAGCATGATGGCCAGCAGCACGATGGCCAGGCCGGCTTCGAAGCCGACGGCGATATCGGCCGTGTTCAGGGCCCGGACCACCGGTTTTCCAAGGCCGTCGGCACCCACCAGGGCAGCGACCACCACCATGGACAGCGACAGCATGATGCACTGTGTGATGCCTGCCGAGATGCTGGGCATGGCGTATGGCAACTCAACGCGGGTGAGCAGCTGGCGGCGCGAACAGCCGAAGGCCTTGCCGGCGTCGAGCAGCTCGGCGGGCACATCGTGAATGCCCAGGTAGGTCAGGCGGATAGGGGCCGCAATAGCGAACACCACTGTGGAGATCAGGCCGGGCACCACGCCCAGACCGAACAGTGTGAGGGTGGGGATCAGATAGACGAAAGTCGGCACCGTCTGCATCAGGTCCAGAACCGGCTGCATCGCGGTGTAGAAGCGGGGTTTGTGTGCGGCGAAGATGCCCAGCGGGACACCGATGACCACACAGACCAGGGTGGCGAACAGTACCTGCGCCAAAGTCTCGATCGTCTCCTGCCAGTAACCCAGATTCAGGATGAGCAGGAACGAGAGAACGCAAAAGATGGTCAGGGACCATTTGCGCTGGATGGTGTGCGCAATGATGGCAAACAAGGCAATCAGAGCGAGGGGGTGAAACCACAGCAGGCTGTTGGTGGCCGCGTGAATGGTGGTTTCGAGGACGTCGGCAATGGTGTCGAAGACATCGGTGCCGTGCAGGGTCAGCCAGTCGACGAAGTCGGCGGTGACGTCACCCAGAGGAATTTTCTTGATGTCCATGGGAGCAGTGGTTGTGGCCCGGGAGACTTGGCGCGCTTGGGCGGGGTCGCGCTGCAATGGCCTCTTGTGCCGCGCGTGGCGGCCAAGAGCCAATTGCGCCGGCGCCTGGTGGTGTTCAGGGGCCGGCGCTCAAGAGGTGCTGGCCTTACTTGGCCAGACCTGCCTTGACCACTTCAGCCGCAGGCTTGCCGTCACGGCTGGTCACGCCATCGAGCCAGGCGTCAATGGACTGGGGGTTGGCTTTGAGCCAGGCCTTGGCTGCAGCGTCGGGCTTTTTCTTGTCGGTGAGCACGGCGCCCATGAGCTCGTTCTCCATCTCCAGCGAGAACTTCAGGTTGCCCAGCAGCTTGCCGACGTTGGGGCACTCCTGCACATAGCCCTTGCGCACATTGGTATAGATGGTGGCACCGCCCAGGTTGGGGCCAAAGACGTCGTCACCGCCTTCGAGGTACTTCATCTTGAAGCGGCTGTTCATCGGGTGCGGCTCCCAGCCCAGGAACACCACCCACTTGCCGCGGCGCTCGGCACGCTGCACTTGGGAGAGCATGCCGGCTTCGCTGGATTCAACCAGTTTGAATTTGCCCAGATCGAACTTGTTTTCGTCGATCATCCCCTGGATCAGGCGGTTGCCGTCGTTGCCAGGCTCGATGCCGTAGATCTTGCTGTCGAGCTTTTTGGCGAACTTGGCGATGTCGGCAAAGGACTTCAGGCCAGCGTCATAGGCAGCGGCGGAGACGGCCAGGGTGTACTTGGCGCCTTCAAGGTTGGCGCGAACGGTCTCTACAGAGCCGTCATCGCGGTAAGGCTTGATGTCCGCTTCCATGGTGGGCATCCAGTTGCCCAGAAACACATCCAGATCCTTGTTCTGCAGGGACTTGTACGTCACGGGAACCGAGACCATCTGCGTTTCGGTGGTGTAGCCCAGTTGCTGAAGGATCTCGCTGGTCACGGCGGTGGTCACGGTGATGTCGGTCCAGCCGACGTCTGCAAAGCGAACCTTGGCACACGACTCGGGTTCTGCAGCATGAGCGAGGGTAGCGGCGCTCAAGGTGGTGGCGAGAAGCAGCGAATGGGCAATTTTCATGGATGAACTCCTTTGGAACGAAGGGACTTCCGGTGCCGGGTGCACCGGAGCCATGGACCCAAGCAAGCCCTTCATGACACCTGCAGGGCAGGGCGATGGTCTGAGCAGGATGATGGTGAGACAGTGTGGCGCACCATGTCCTGTCTGGCAGCGTCCGCGCCGGGCGCGGGTCATGCAGCGCTTTCCTGGGGCTGGAAAGCCATTGAGAGTGGCCGCGCAAGGTAACGAGCGATCGCCAACGGGGCTGGCGAGGTGAAACCGATGGGGCCCAATGGAGAGGCCGTTGAGGCGTAAGCACGCCTGAAATGGCCGACGAGCCGGCATCAATGGCACCTGTGAGAGTGCCTGCCGTCAGTGTGATATCCGCCAGCAGCAAAGGCCGGCGGAGCCTACAAAGTTTAACATACCTTTCATTCTTCGACGTGGGGATATGTCCCGCGTGTGATGTGAGAGGTGAATTCAGGGTTGCCCTTTAGGCAATACTACGTATGCGAATACGTAGTATCGTCTGGGGTGCCTCTGTACATGCTTCGGCATCGGCTCGCGCAGGCCTGCTCTGGTTCCGGATGCGGCCTGAAGGGCACCGACTTGAAGTCCGGTGCAGAGGGTCCCGAGAGGTCTTGGGACATGTGTGCATCTCTCACCCCGACTGGAGCGCAGCAAAGTGAACAAGGTATATCCCAGCGCGGCAGCCGCCCTTGAAGGCGTCGTGGCCGACGGACAGTTGATGGCAGTAGGCGGTTTTGGCCTCTGCGGCATTCCCGAAGCCCTGATCG
Source organism: Hydrogenophaga sp. 5NK40-0174 (assembly GCF_040372165.1). Classification (NCBI taxonomy): domain Bacteria; kingdom Pseudomonadati; phylum Pseudomonadota; class Betaproteobacteria; order Burkholderiales; family Comamonadaceae; genus Hydrogenophaga; species Hydrogenophaga sp. 5NK40-0174. The sequence goes on from NZ_BAABWG010000001.1 coordinate 553,503, forward strand.
ACGCTTTGCGCGATTCGGGTGTGAAGGACTTGACCGTCATTTCCAACAATGCAGGAGTCGATGGCTTTGGCCTGGGCAAGCTGCTGGAGACCCGGCAGATCAAGAAGATGATCTCGTCGTACGTCGGCGAGAACAAGGAGTTCGAGCGGCAGTACCTGGCCGGCGAGCTCGAACTGGAGTTCACCCCCCAGGGAACACTGGCCGAGAAACTGCGTGCCGGCGGTGCTGGCATCCCTGCATTCTTCACCAAGACCGGCGTTGGCACACTCGTGGCAGAAGGCAAAGAGTTGCGGGATTTCGATGGCGAGACCTACGTGATGGAGCGGGCCCTGGTGCCCGAGGTGGCCCTGATCAAGGCGGACATTGCAGACCGCTCGGGCAACCTGAAGTTCAACCTGACCGCGCGCAATTTCAACCCCGCAGCGGCCACGGCCGGCAAGATCTGCATTGTGGAAGTGGAGCGTGTGGTGGCCACTGGCGAAATTGCGCCGGACGATGTTCACCTGCCGGGCATTTACGTGCACCGCATCGTGCACAACCCGACGCCCGAGAAGCGCATCGAGAAGCGCACTACTCGCGACCGCAAAGTTTGATGGAGTTTGATCATGGCCTGGACCAAAGATGAAATGGCCGCACGTGCGGCGCAAGAACTGCAGGACGGTTTTTATGTGAACCTGGGCATCGGCATCCCGACGCTGGTGGCCAACTATGTGCCCGACCACATGGAAGTGTGGCTGCAGAGCGAAAACGGCATGCTCGGCATTGGCCCGTTCCCATACGAAGACGAAGTCGACGCTGACCTGATCAACGCCGGCAAGCAAACCGTGACCACCCTCAAGGGCAGCTCGATCTTCGGCAGCGATCAGTCGTTTGCCATGATCCGTGGCGGCAAGATCAACCTGTCCATCCTGGGCGCGATGCAGGTGACCGACAAGGGCGACCTGGCCAACTGGATGATTCCGGGCAAGATGGTCAAGGGCATGGGCGGCGCCATGGACCTGGTGGCGGGCGTCAAGCGCGTGATCGTCCTGATGGAGCACACGGCCAAGAAGAAGGATGGCAGCGAAGACCTCAAGATCCTGGGTGAATGCACGCTGCCGCTGACCGGAAAAGGCGTCGTTGATCGCATCATCACAGACCTGGCGGTGATGGATGTGACACCAGAGGGCCTCAAGGTGGTCGAGATGGCGCCAGGGGTGACCCGCGAAGAGCTGGACGCCAAGACCGGTGTCAGCCTGGTCTGAGCGGCCCGCTCAGATCAGCGAGTCGCGATCGCGCAAAGAAACGGCGGAACAAGCAGGCAAACCAGGTGCAAATGAGTACTTAAGAGCTGTTTTCTCCGTGCCAGAATGGGAGCCACCTTTGAGGTCGCTCCCATTTTTTTACATGTGTCTCAACGGGATTTTTCGGTACTTTGGCATACTCCAGCTGGCTCTTCATGTAGTCATTTGTGCGATTTATCACGAAATTTCGTGGCCATCAGGACAAAAGGGGGCTGAATTTGACTGGTCGAAACCTTTCATTACACGTAAACTAAGGTTATCGACTGTGAGATGTTTCACGAATTTTCCGGAGAAAACATGCGTACCTTGACCCAAGAAGAAATGAGCGAAGTGGCCGGCGGCTTCTTCTTCCGACGCTCGCGTTGCGGCGGTTCTCGTACCCGCTACCGCAGCCACTATTCCTACGAAGGGCGATCCAGGGATTGCAATCCAGAGCCAGAGTGCCAGCCCGAGCCGCCACAGTGTGAGCCCGAGCCACCAAAGACCATGCCGGATCCTCCAGCATGTGGTGAGCCACCTGTCGACGAGACCCCGGCCGAGCCACCAGTGTCTGTCTGATTCGTCAGATGCTGACTGCCAAAAGCACCTCAGTGAGGTGCTTTTTTCTTGGCCGAAACTTCCCGGCGGTGTGGTTTCAGCGATCAGGCCCGGCAGCCGGTATGGCAGAGAGCCCGGGGCTTCGCGTTATCTTCAGGCGCGTCAGGGCCGTGACCCTTCCGACAAGCGCCTGTGTGCGTTGGCGTCGCGCATCCGCCAGTGCAGCCTGGGCGTCCAGAAGCTCGGGCATGGAGCCTACACCAGCCTTGTAGCGCCCATGGGCGACTTCGTAGGTGACTTCGGCGTTGGCCAGCAGTTCGGCACTCATGCGCAACTCTTCCTGGCTGGCCCGAAGGGCTTCCTGGGCCTCCCAGAGTTGCAGCCGCAACTGCCGGCGCTGCTCCTCCCTCTGCGCCAGCACCAGTGCCAGATCCTGCTCGGCTCGGCTGACTTCAGCGTTGGCCTGTTGTGTCGACAACAGGGGAAAGCTGGCGACGACAGACGCGCTTCCGTTGGGAATGGTGGTATTGCCGGCAGCCCCCCAGTTGCGCAAATTGCCGGCGCTCGCATTGAATGTGACCTCGCCCCGGTGACTGGCCTTGACAGCATCCAGGCGAGCTTGTGCTGCATCGATGGCGGCCTGGGATGCACGCATGCGGGGTAGCTGCATGAATGCTTCTTCAGCCAATGCCACGCGCGCACTGTCGAGCTCGGGGGCTTCGTACACCCATTGCTCCCAGCCGCTGAGGGTGATCGGCTGTTCGCTCGTTCCGCCAAGCGCCTGAGCCAGTCTTGCTCGGGCGTTGCTCCAGGCGCTGGAGGCTCTGACGTGCGCCAACCGGGCCTGGGCGAAAGCGGTTTGTGCCTGCAGCCGGTCGATGCGGCTCGACACCCTGGCTTCGTGGCGTGCCCGGGCGGCTTCAGCGGTTTGTGCACTTGTCGCACGTGCCTGTGCCGCCGCCTCACGGGCAGCCTGCGCCATCACCGCTTCACCGTACAGGCTCAGCAGCTCAAGGACCTGATCATCGACAGTGGCATCCCGACTGGCTTGCGCTGATGCCATCGCGAACCGGGTGGCTCGAAGATCTGCATTGCGGCGGCCATGGTCGAGCATGACCCAGGACAAACCGACCGAAGCACCGAGTGTGCTGCCGGCGCTTCCGCTCGAATTGAAATTGCGATAGTTGTTGTAGTCGATGTTGGCCCGCCAGGCTGGCCAGCGTGCCGCGTCGCTGATGATCACCTCGGCTTCGCGCTGGCTTGTCGTTGCAAGCGCCTGCCTCAGTGCAGGGCTGGTGCACAGCAGGTGGGTCATGGCATCGGCCAGGCCGAGCGAGTGCCATGGCGGTTCCGCCCTCGTGTCACAGGCTTCGGTGCTTGGCATCCACTGGCTGGCACTTTCAACCCATTTTGCGTAGCCGTCGGGCTGGCTCTGGTCGGCCGCGCCATCGTGAGCCGGGCCACTGTTGGAGGTCAGTGCGGTGGACAGCTTGAGCAAGGGATCGCTCGTGGCCGGTTGCCTGTCTGCGAATGCAGTTGAGGTCCAGCCAAGCGCCACAGTGGTCAGCACCATGGCCAGGTGGCGGCGCCCGAAGCCTGATCTCGAGAGACTCATCCTCATCCTCATCCTCATGCTCACCGTCATGCTGGATTGGTCGGGCGTCGAAACAGCCCTTTGCGTTCGAAATACCCATCGGGCGAGCCGTCGAAGACGACGCGCCCATTGTCGAGTTCAATGACGCGGTCGGCAGCGGCCAGCGTTTCGGGTCGGTGGGCGACAACAATGCGCGTGATGGGCAGAGAGCCAACGGCATCGTTCACCATGGCTTCTGACTCGATGTCGAGCTGACTGGTGGCTTCATCCAGAATCAGGACAGTGGGGTGCTTGTACAGCGCTCTTGCCAGCATGAGTCGTTGCTTCTGTCCACCCGACAGCGCCGTGCCCATGTCGCCGATGAGTGTCTGGTACCCCATGGGCATGCGTTCGATCTCATCATGAAGCGCAGCGAGGTCGGCACAGTCCATCATCCATTCGGTGTCAGGGCGGTCGTCGAAGAATGAGATGTTGTCGGCGATGGAGCCGGCAAACAAGGTGTCGTCCTGCATGACGGTGGCCACCTGCTGGCGCCACAGGTCTACCCCGGCAGGCGTCAATGGGTTCTGATCAATGCGGATGTGTCCATCGGTGGGGGCAAAGCTTCCCAGCAGCAGGTTGACCAGGGTGGTCTTTCCGCAACCGGAACGGCCCGCAATGGCCACCCGTTCGCCAGGCCTGAACTCAAGGGAGAGGCCATCGATGACCCAGGGGGCGGCATCTCCATAGCGATAGCGGACGTTTTCCAACACGATGGCAGGGGGTGTCGGGGCGCCGTTCTTGGCGACTTTGCCTGGGCGATGAGAGGGGGTGGTCTGCCCGCTGCCGGTGGTCGGTGTGAGCACCAGGTCTGCCAGTCGTTCGGCGTGCAGACGCAGCATCTTGAGGTCGACCAGTTTGTCGATCAGGGCAATGGTCCGGGCCTCGAATTGGCCGCGGTAGGCAAGGAACGCGATCAGCATGCCGACGGTCAGCTTCGTGTCGACAATTTCTCTTGCCCCCATCCAGACGAGCAGGAGCGTAAATCCTCCTCCAAGCAGCCCCCGGGCCAATCCGTACAGGATCTGGAGTTTCTGGGTTTTCAGGCGCGCGTTGGTGGCGCCCACCAGCAGTGTCTGCCAGGTGCCTTGCCTGTGATTCTGGCGGCCAAACAACTGGATGGCCCGCATGCCTCGAATCGATTCCAGAAAGTGGGTGGACTCGTTTGCACTGCGCACCAGTGCTTCTTCATTGGCAGCGTAGAGAGGCCGGTACCAGATCAGCCGGATGGCCAGGTAGAGCACGACCGAAAGAATGGCGACCCATGCCAGGGTGGCATCGTAGACAAACATGAGCACCAGGGTGAGCACCACCAGAAGGCCGTCGAACACGGCTTCGACGAACGCGGAGGTGAGCGTGGACTGGATATTGGAGACTGATCCTGCACGTGAGACCACATCGCCCAGGTGGCGGTTCTGGAAGTACGACAAGGGCAGTCTCGTCATGTGGGCAAACACATTGGCACGCCACTGAAGACCTACGGACGTATTGATCACCATCAGCAGCCAGGAGCGGGCCAGCCCGGTGGCTTGCTGCACCAGCATGAGCAGACCGAAGCCCAGCGCGAGAGTGGTCAGCAACTGCATGTCACGCGAGACAACCACTTCATCGAGAACCCATTGCATGAACAGCGGAGAGACCAGGCTGAACACCTCCAGCGCGAGAGAGAGCAACAGCACTTGCGTCAGAGATGGCCAGAAGCCCGATACCTGGCCAATCAGGCGGCTGAGCCGCACGGGTGTTTTCTCCTCCCGTGGCGAAAACCCCGGGTTGGGCCAGAGCTCCAGGGCGACACCGGTGAAATGGCTGGAAGCTTCCTGCATGGACAGCCGGCGTGCTCCGACCGCCGGATCATGGATGTCGATATGTGTGGCGCTGGCGGATCTCAGAACCACAAAGTGGTTGAGGTCCCAATGAAGAATGGCTGGCAGTCTGAGTTGAGGCAGCTCGCTGAGTTCGAGGCGCAAGCCACGCGATCCCATTTCCTCTCGCTCGGCGATCTGGCTGAGGTTTTCCAGCGTGACACCTGTCAGGGCGATGGAGTGACGCGAGCGCAGGGTGGGCAGATCGGTGACAACGCCATGGCGGCTGAGCACCATCGCCAGGCAGGCCAGTCCGCACTCAGCGGCCTCTGTCTGCAGGATGACGGGCAGTTTGCGCCTGAGGCCAAAGGAAAGTTGGTCGGTCCAGCTCAAGGTCGGATCTCCGGCACGGGGCTTCTCATGGGTGATGCAATTGATGTTGCAGGCATGTCGTCTTTGTGTTGCATCAACTCATGCGTCGTGTGACGCTGTACAAAGGCTCGAGAACCCACTCATAGAGCTTGCGTTTTTCCTGCAGGATGTCGGCTTCCAGTTGCATGCCGGTCTGCAGCGGCCTGACGCCGCCATAGGCTTGTACTTCATGCACTTCCAGTTTGACGGTGATGGCGTACACAGGCTCTGTCGGACTGGTGCTGACGGCAGGTACGGCACTGAGTTCACTGGGGGTGACGGCACTGGTTGAGACCGACTCCACGACGCCCCGGTAAGTGCCGAATTTCTGGTACGGAAACGCCTGATACCTCAGCAGCACCTCGTCTCCTTGTTTCACAAAGCCGATGCTGCTGCTCGGTGCATAGAGCCTTGCCTGCAAAGGGCTGTTGCTGGGGACGATGGTCAGTAGTGGCACAGAACCATCGACTCGCTGTCCTTTTTCCGCTGTCACCAGGGTCGCGCGCCCATCCTCCGGTGCTGTCACCACCACGCGGCGGCGACTCTCGACTTCGGTCAGCTGCTGCTCGGCGCCGAGCATCTCCCGCTCGAGCTCGGCCATCTGATTGTCGTACCGCAAAGCCGTGGATTCGATTTGCTGCTCCAGCTGGTTGCGCTCGCGCTCGAGCGCGAGAGCTTCTCGCTCCAGCGCCCGCATGCGAGCATTCTGCTCGGCCAGCGCCATGTCCTTCTGGACCAGCTCCTCGTGGGCAATGTAGTCCTGGTCGGCCAGGCCCTTGTAGCGGTTTCTCGTGTCTCGGGCGATCGCGACCAGGGCTTTTTGCTGGTCGACCTGTGCCGACATGGCGGTCGCTTCGCCTTGCGCGGCGACCAACCGGCGGCGCAAGCGCGCCAGTTCGTCGTCCTTCGCCGAGACCTGGCGCCGCAGCTCCTGTCCCAGCGAGTCCTTGCGTTGCTCCAGCTGGCTGGCAATGTCCGCCTGCAGCTCTCGGGAATCCTCGCCCATGCGGTCACTGCTGAGCACATAGAGCACATCGCCCTTGTGCACCATCCTGCCTTCGCTGACGTGCTTTTCCGTCACAACACCAGCCTGCGGGGTGTGCACGCGCAAGACGCCGCCGGCAGGCAGCAGCTGGCCGTTGACCGTGACCCGGCGCTGCAGGCTGCCGACAAAGCCGAAAACAATCACGGCGATGGCCAGCGTCGCGGCAATCAGGCTGACCCAGGTGGCCGAAAGCCGGGGCGTCAGAACAATCTGGCCCAATACCGGGGTTCGCTGGCCAGTCATGGCCTCGCTGCGAAACAGTGGGGCGTCTGAGGAGGGGGTCGGGGCATTCATGTTGGGCAGGCCCGCGCACGGTGGCTTGGGGCAGAATCTCGCTTTCGTGCCTGAAAACGGGCACAACACACAAAAGTGTACGTTTTTTCAACGTAACGCCCTGTCTCAGAGCTCGCCAAACGTGGGATTTGCACGACTTGGCAGAGATGCCTGGACGGGGTTTGAAGTTTGGTTTGATCGTGGATCTTGGTTTGGATGCATTCCTGATATCGACGGGCCTGGTGGCGCTGGCTGAAATGGGTGACAAGACCCAGCTCCTGTCACTGGTGCTGGCAACGCGCCACCGAAGGGCATGGCCCATCGTCTGGGGCATTCTCGTGGCGACATTGCTCAACCATTCGATTGCCGGAGCCCTGGGGGCGTGGATTGACCAACATGTGGACCCGGAATGGATGCGCTGGGTGCTGGGTGCCGGTTTCCTGGCGATGGCGTTGTGGATGCTGGTGCCGGACAAGCTGGAAGAAGAGGATGCAGGGGCAGCCTCATCGGGCTGGGGTGTGTTCTGTCTGACGGTCTGGGTGTTTTTCCTGGCAGAGATGGGCGACAAGACACAGGCGGCCACCGTTGCACTGGGGGCTCAGTACGAGCCGCTGTGGGCCGTGGTGTTGGGCACGACGTTTGGCATGCTGCTCGCCAACGTGCCAGTGGTGTTCCTGGGTGAGGCGATCACGCGCCGCATTCCGATTCGTCTGATACACCTGCTCACGGCAGTGCTGTTCGCCATCATCGGGCTTTGGGTTTTGCTGGCTGCTTGAGGCTGGGCAAGCCTGGTCGAATCACACCTCATCCCATCCCATCCCATTCCATCCCATTCCATCCCATTCCATCCCATTCCATCCCATTCCATCACCCTCCCCAGAACGCCAAAGGCCTTGCGCGAAAGCGCAAGGCCTTTGTCTTATCTGGAGCGGGCGATGGGAATCGAACCCACGTCTTGAGCTTGGGAAGCTCAGGTCCTACCATTGAACGACGCCCGCTTTTGGCGCCATTGTAGCCAGCTTTTTTGCTCGGGTGATTTGCCCGTTTTGGCCAGGGCAAATCACCCTGAGGGTTGCTCGCTGTCATCTGTGCTGGTTTTGGCTCGTACCATCCGTTTGTTCGCGATTCGGCTGCCTCGGAAGAGGTGACGGGTCATGGGCAAACCTGGTAGGAAGCAGAGAAAGCGAGACAAGCGATATGACGGGAATTCGATCGATGTGGGCAGTGGGTGGAGCGTTGGGTTTGTGCCTGGCCGTCGCTGGCGTGGCGTTGCACGCAGAACCTTCGCCAACGGCAGAGACCTTGGTGGACGAGAGACCAGAGAGTGACTTGAGCTACACGGCCTGGGTCGACAGCAACAAGCGGTTCAAGTGCCTCTATGGCTACGCAGCTGACAAGACGGGCGATCATGAAGCAGCGATCCGGATTTTTGAGGACTGTATCGATCGCTGGGAAGACGTGTACTCCATGATCTGGCTGGCGCAGATTCTGGAGAACGGGCAGGGCGGACCCAATGGGGTTGAGCGGGCCACGGCGCTGATGAAGCGCGGGGCTGCGCACCCCGATACATCCGGCTATGCCACCCTGGCTCGCTACCACTACGGCATGGCTTTGCTCAGCGGGCACGGGGTGGAGAAAGATGAAACTGGGGCGCGTCGGTGGCTGGAGCGGGCCGCCAGGGAGGGGCTGCCTGAAGCGCAGGAGCAGCTCGATCGCATGGCTGAGCACTGAATCTGTCTCAGGCTGGAACGGGCAAATCGCCCGGGCAGGTGGTTTTGGTGGCGCGCGCCCACTAAGATCCCCTCATGGAGACGAGCTCGGCCAGCAGTGAATACGACCTCAAGCGCAGGCTGGTGATCGGCTTGTGCGCCGGCGCTTTGTTGTTGTTTCTGCTGTCGGTGGTGTACTGGGTGCAGCAGGTCGGGCCGCGCATGGCGTCGGAACAAGCGCAACTGGCCCGCACCATGGTCGAGCTCAAGGTCAACTACCTCAGGGATGACTTTGGCGACGAGTCTGGCCCTTTCGTCAATTACAGGTTGGACCTGGAGCTGAAATCGTTGCAAGGCATCGGCATGCTGGTGCCGTTCTGTGCATCCCTGCATGACATTCATGACCGCGTGGTGGACGATGCCTGCTATGGCGATACGGCCTGGTCGCCCCAGTGGGTTTCGAAGGCGGTTGGTCACCTGGTAGCACCTGGCACTTCACACCAGATACCCGCCTTGCGTTACCCCGGTGTGCGCGTCGGGTGGATCCGATTGCGCCCGAATGAGGCTGCCGAAGCGAGTCGCTTGTGGGGGCAGCTCGAATGGAGTCTGCTCATGGTGCTGGGCATCATGCTCATGTCTGCGGGCGTATATGCGGTGGTGCGCAGGGCATTGCAGCCAACGCAAGCGATGATGACTGCCATCGACCAGCTGGAGCAGGGCGACCTCGCTGCGCGGATGCCGCCGTCGCGCATGCGCGAGCTGCATCGCATCGGGGAGCAGTTCAACCACATGGCAGCGCGATTGCAAAAGACCATCGGCGCGCAGCGCGTGCTGGCCGACCGGTTGCTCAAGGTACGGGAAGAAGAGCGGCGCAGGTTGGCACGCGAGCTGCACGACGAGCTCGGACAGCGGCTCACATCCATCAATGCGGAGGCCACCTATGCTGGCAATGTGTCTCAGACCAAGTTGCCAGAGCTGATGCCCAGCCTGGAAGCGATCGAGCGAGTGTCGGGCGAGACCATGGCTTCCGTTCAGCGCATCTTGCAGGGCTTGCGCCCTCCCGGCCTCGATACATTTGGTCTTGACCGTTGCCTGGAGCAGTTGGGCAAGACATGGGAGGGGCAGCGCAATGGAGCTCAAGGTGTCAAGGTCGACATGCGGGTCGACGTACAGGCGCAAGACTGGAACGATACGTTGACAGTCAGTGCCTATCGCCTGGTGCAGGAGGCGCTGACGAATGCGTTTCGGCACGGGCAGGCAACTCACGTGGCGGTTGATCTGAGTGAGAGCGACACACACATTCGCCTGACCATCGTTGACAACGGCCAGGCCAGCAGCCTGCCACCCACCGATTCAGAAGGTCACGGCATTCTGGGCATGCGAGAGCGCGTGGACGCTCTGGGCGGCCGGTTCGACATGGCGGTGGTGGAGCCGCACGGACTCAAGGTGGATATCCATCTTCCGAATGCAGTGGCGCGGGCATTGCCGAACAACGGAGAAGACAACACATGATTCGAGTGGCACTGGTCGATGATCATGCCGTGGTGCGAGAGGGCTATCGGCGTCTGCTGGAAAGCAAAGGCGACATCAGCATCGTGGGCGAAGCGGGCGCAGCCGACGAAGGCTATGCACTGTGTCTGGCGCAAAAGCCCGATGTCTTGCTGCTGGATTTGAGTCTGGGCCAATCCAGCGGATTGAACCTGCTCGACCGGGTGCAGCGGCGGCTGCCTGAAACGCGGGTGCTGGTGTTCTCCATGCACCAGGACCCGATGCACGCTGTGCAGGCGCTGCGCTCAGGAGCCCTGGGCTATGTGACCAAATCGAGCCCGGCCAGTGTGCTGGCTGAGGCGGTGTATCAGGTTGCGCTGGGCAAGCGAGCCCTGAGCCCGGACATTGCAGGCGAGGTGACGCATCTGTTGCTGACCGACAGCCCGGCTGCCAGGAATGAACTCACGCCGCGCGAATTCGACGTGCTCCGCTTGCTCATGCAAGGCTTGGAAGTGGACCAGATTGCAGAGGCCTTGCACATCAGCCCGAAGACTGTGCGCAATACCCATTACCAGCTCAAGGCCCGTTTGGGTGCCAAATCGGACATCGAGCTGACCAAAATGGCGATCCAGATGGAGCTGGTGGACGTGCCGCCTGCAGCCTCAGGAGACAGCTGACGGCCAGCCCACCCGGGTGATCACTTCTCGATGTCGGCCACGCAGAGGTACTTGATCTCGATGTAGTCATCCATGCCGTAGTGTGAACCCTCGCGGCCCATGCCGGATTGCTTCACGCCGCCGAAGGGGGCGTGTTCCACCGAGATGATGCCGGTGTTCACGCCGACCATGCCGTATTCCAGTGCCTCGCCCACGCGGAAGATGCGGCCGACATCGCGGCTGAAGAAGTAGCTGGCCAGACCGAACTCGGTGTTGTTGGCTGCGTCGATGGCTTCCTTCTCGGTCTTGAACTTGAACACTGGGGCGAACGGACCAAAGGTTTCCTCTCGGGCGCAGAGCATGTCTGGCGTGGCATCGGCCACCACGGTGGGCTCGAAGAACTGGCCTTCCAGGCGCTTGCCGCCGGCCACCACGCGGCCGCCCTTGGCCACCGCATCGTCCACATGGCGCTGAACCTTTTCCAGTGCGGCTTCCTCGATCAGCGGGCCCTGGTTCACGCCGTCTTCGAAACCGTTGCCCACCTTGGCTGTCTTGACCTTGGCGGCGAACTTCTCGACGAAGGCGTCGTACACGCTTTCCTGCACGTACAGGCGGTTGGAGCAGACGCAGGTCTGGCCGGCATTGCGGTATTTGCTGGCGAAGGCGCCTTCCACGGCGCTGTCGATGTCGGCATCGTCAAACACGATGAAGGGCGCATTGCCGCCCAGCTCCAGGGACACCTTGGTGATGGTAGGGGCGCACTGGGCCATCAGGATGCGGCCCACTTCCGTGGAGCCGGTGAAGGACAGGTGGCGAATGATGTCGTTCTCGCACAGCTCCTTGCCTACCTCAATGCTGCCCGCGCCATCAGCGGTCACGATGTTGAGCACGCCAGCAGGAATACCGGCACGCAAGGCCAGCTCACCTGCGGCCAGGGCTGTCAGCGGGGTCAGTTCAGCCGGCTTGATCACCACGGGGCAGCCTGCCGCCAGGGCAGGGGCCACTTTGCGGGTGATCATGGCCAGGGGGAAGTTCCACGGCGTGATGGCGGCGCACACACCGATGGGCTGCTTGAGCACGAACAGGCGGCGGTTGTTGTCGAAAGTGGGCAGGGTTTCACCATAGACGCGCTTGGCTTCTTCGGCGAACCATTCCACAAAGCTGGCGCCATAGGCGACTTCGCCTTTGGCTTCGGCCAGCGGCTTGCCTTGTTCTGCCGTCATCATTCGGCCCAGGTCTTCCTGGTTGGCCATCAGCAGGTCAAACCACTTGCGCAGGATGTTGGCGCGTGCCTTGGCATTGGTGTTGCGCCATCCAGCCCAGGCCGCGTTGGCAGCCTCAATGGCCTGGCGGGCTTCGGTGCGGCCAAGATTGGCCACATCGGCCAGGTGCTGCCCGGTGGCCGGGTCGTGCACTGCAAACTGGCTGTTGCCTGCCACCCACTCGCCGTTGATCAGGGCACCGGTCTTGAGCAGTGTCGGGTCGTTGAGCTGGGCCAGGGGGGAAGTCTTCATGTCCATGGGAGTCTCCTTCGTTGCAGTGGGAGGATTTTATTTAACTGGTTAAACAATTGATGGCGCCCGGGCGACGAAACACTACCCGTTGCCCGGGATTGAGCGGCTTCGATTATTGGAGCATTTGAGCCATCTGTGTCTCGATTCTGGCGCCTTTGGTCACCCAGAAAGTCGGGTCGAACCCCAAGGAGCGCAGCAGGTTGCCCGGGGCAGATGGCAGGTCGCTGGGGGCCATGGACAGATCGATCAGGTGTTCGTCAGCCACGGGGCGCTTGCGCACCTTGTCGTACTCGAGGATGGCGTTGAAGTGGGTAGGCCCGTAGGCAATCTCTTTCGAGAACGCCAGCTGGGCCGTGTCGGTGGTGGCAAAGCGGATGAAGGCTTTGGCCTGTGCGACATTGGGGGACCCTTTGACCACGGCCCAGTAGTCCATGTCATAGATCGCGTCGGTCCAGACCGTCTCGAGCGTGGCACCGTCATCGACTGCAGCGGAAATGCGCCCGTTGTAGGCCGTGCTCATCACCACCTCGTTGGCCGCCAGCATCTTGGGCGGCTGCGAGCCGGACTCCCACCACACGATGTGGGGTGCGAGCTGCTTGATCTTGTTCAGGGCCCGTTGCAGCCCGGACTCGGTGCTCAGCACCTGGTAGACGTCGCGACGGTGAACGCCGTCAGCCATGAGTGCAAACTCCAGGTTGTAACGCGCGCCTTTTCGCATGGCGCGTTTGCCTGGAAACTTCTCCACGTCCCAGAAGTCGGCCCAGTTGCGGGGTTTGTCCGTTGTGTAGGTGGCGCTGTTGTAGGCCATCACGGTAGACCATACAAAGGCACCGACACCGCAGTTGTGAATTGAGCCAGGCAAAGCCATCGCCGTGTTGCCCAGCTGGCGCTTGTCCAGTTGTTCGAAAAGGCCTTCGGTGCAGCCGATGGTCAGCTCGGAAGACTCCACCTCCACCACATCCCACTGGGTCTTGCGTGCCAGAACCATCTTGCGCACGGGCGCCAGGCTGCCGTCGTACTCGACGCCCCTGGTGACGGTTTTGCTGGCTTTGGCAAACGGTTTGAGAAACGCGACCTCCTGTGCCTTGCCGTTGGCGCCGCCAAAATTGGCAACAACCAGTTCGGACGCCTGTGCATGGGCAGCAGTGAATAGCAGGGCAGAGAGGGCGGAAGAAAGGAAGGGATGAACAGACTTCATGGGTATCACCGGTAGAGGACGCCGGGCAAGACGCACAGCATTTCAAACAACAGGTTGGCACCCAGCAAGGCGGTGTTGCCCGTCGTGTCGTAGGCCGGAGAGACCTCCACCAGATCGCAACCGACCAGATTGAGGCCTCGGCAGCCGCGGACGATCTCCAGTGCCTGAGGAACGCTCAAGCCACCGACCTCCGGGGTACCAGTGCCTCCTGCATAAGCAGGATCGATGCCATCGATATCGAAGCTGAGATAGGTTGGCGTGTCTGGTCCGATGGCTTCGCGGATGCGGTCCATCAAGGGGGCCAGTGACTGCCACCAGACCTCGTGTGCCGGCACGATGGTGAAGCCTTGCTGGCGGGGCCAGTCGAAGTCTTCGGCCGAGTAGCCGCTGCCGCGCAAGCCGATTTGCCAGACCTTGTCGTTGATGAGCAAGCCTTCTTCGACGGCGCGCCGAAACGGTGTGCCATGGGCAATGCGCTCGCCGAACATGTCCGGGTTCACATCGGCATGGGCGTCCACGTGAATGAGTGCCACTGGCCCATGCGTCGCCTTCATCGCCCGCAGAATGGGCAGGGCAATGGTGTGGTCACCACCGAGCGTCAGCGGGATGCAGCCGGAAGCGATGACCGGTTGATAGTGCTGTTCGATGATGTCGACCGAACGCTGCAGGTTGTAGGTGTTGATGGGCACATCGCCCAGGTCGGCGACTTGTAGCGCATCGAATGGCGCGGCGCCTGTCGCCATGTTGTAGGGGCGGATCAGGCAGGACTCCGCGCGGATCTGGCGGGGACCGAATCGGGCACCTGGGCGGTGACTGGTACCGATGTCGAGAGGTACACCGATGAAGCCGGCGTTGAGCCCTTCAGACGTGGCCGCGCCGGGCAGCCGCATCATGGTGGCGATGCCTCCAAAGCGCGGCATCTCGTTGCCGCCCTGGGGTTGGTTGAATGCGCTATCGCTCACTTGGGTACTCCAAAAAAAACCGGCTCAACTCCGCGTCCGGAATCTGCCGGTTCGCAAAACCAAAGCTGCCCCGGGTTTGGATTTCCCTGACCGCGTCTCGCAGGGCCCCAAAGCAGGTGCGCGCGATGCTGCCGCCAGTGCTGATGCGACGAACGCCGGACGCTGCCAGGTCGTTGACCGTCAGGGTGTTGCCTGTCAATCCCATGACAACGTTGAGGGGGCAGGCGAGACTCTCAACCAGATGGCGAATGGTGGTGATGTCGTTGATGCCGGGAACGAAGAGGCAGTCGGCGCCGGCTGCACGATATCGTTGGCATCGAGCGAGACTTTCCTCAAGTGCATCCGGAATGCCTAGGAGAAAGGCATCGCATCGCGCAGTCAATGTAAACGGGAGTCCTGCTGAATCTGCTGCGGCTCGCGCTGCTTCAATGCGCTCGGCCGCCGCGTCAACAGTGAACATTGCGGTGGTGCCATTGCTACTGTCGACATCTTCTATGTTGGCACCGCATGCCCCAGCCTCGATGGTCAAGCGGATGGTGTCACCAACTTCACGGGCGGTGGATCCGTAGCCCGATTCAAGATCGGCATTGACGGGGACATCGACCGATCGAGAGATGCGGTGTATGGCTTCGAGCATGCAGTCTCGATCGACAGCGTTTGCACCGTCAGGTAAGCCAAGCGAGTATGCGATACCGGCGCTTGTCGTTCCAATGGCCTTGAATCCCTCTGCTGCAAGGATGCGGGCACTGCCCGCGTCCCACGCGTTGGGCATCACGAAAGTACCTTGCTGGTGCAAGGCTTGCATTCTCAGACCGCGTTCTATGCGCTTGGCAGTGCTCATGGTTGACGTGGGCGATGGAAGACCCAAGGAGTCCAGGGTCCGCTCACTTGCGACGGCCGCGCAGCCACTCGAGCGTCAGCATCAGTGATGTCGTGAACAGGATGAGCAACGTGGCGACAGCCGCAATGGTGGGTGAAATGTTCTCGCGGATGCCGGTGAACATCTGGCGGGGCAGGGTGACCTGATCCGGCCCGGCCAGGAAAAGCGTGACCACCACTTCGTCGAAGGAGGTCGCAAAGGCGAACAGGGCGCCGGAGATGACGCCGGGCGCGATGACCGGGAGTGTCACGCGAAAGAACGTGGTGAGTGGGCTGGCGCCAAGGCTCAGGCTGGCCTTGACCAGGTTCTGGTTGAAGCTTTGCAGTGTGGCCAGCACTGTCGTGACCACAAAAGGTGCGCCCAGGGCAGCATGCACCAGGATCAGGCCCAGGTAGCTGTCGTTCAGGCCGAGCTTGGCGAAGTACAGGTAGGTGCTCACAGCCACCACCACCACCGGCACCACCATCGGTGAAATCAGCAGACTGGTGACGAAGCCTTTGGCCAGAAACCGGGTGTGTGCCAGCCCCATGGCTGCCAGCGTGCCGAGCACGGTCGCCAGCAGCGTGGACAGCGGCGCGACGATGAAGCTGTTTTTGGTGGCGCGAATCCATTCGTCTGCATGGAACATCTCTTCGTACCAGCGAAGAGACCAGCCTTCGATCGGGTAGGCCAGGAAGGTACTGTCGCTGAACGACAGCGGCATGATGACCAGCACCGGTAGCAGCAAAAAGACCAGTACCAGCAAGCTGCCAAGGCGCAGCGCCAGCCATCCGAGCTTGTCGAAGAAACCGTAGTAAGCGGGAAAGTCAGGAAGTTTGAACATCTCGGAAACCTGCTCGGAACTGATTCAGAAGGTCATGCATCGGTCATGCATCGGCGCATACATGCGAACCAAGCACACACCGTGGATCTGGCTTTGCCAGGCCACCGGTGTGGTCCCCCTTGTCAGGGGGGGAAGACGCAAAGCGACGCAGGGGGGTACTCATCTCTATCCCAGGCTGAGTTCAGCCTTGGCCACCTTGCGGTACACGCCGTACAGAATCATGGTGGTCAGCAAAAGCACGCCGCCCAATGCGCAGGCCATGCCCCAGTTGACTTCCACGTTGGTGTATTGCGCCACGTAGTAGCTCAGCATCTGATCGCTCGGGCCGCCCAGCAGGGCAGGCGTCAGGTAGTAGCCGATGCTGGTGATGAATACCAGCAACCCACCAGCGGCGATGCCAGGGTAGGTTTGCGGCAGGTATACGCGAACGAAGGCGGCCAGTGGTGCACTGCCCAGCGAAATGGCTGCGCGCAGGTAGTTTGGCGGTACCGACTTCATCACGCTGTAGAGCGGCAGGATGGCGAATGGCAACAGGATGTGCACCATGGCGATGATCACGCCAACGCGATTGAACAGCAATTGCAGGGGCGTGTCGGTCAAGCCGATCCACATCAGGAAACGGTTGATCAGGCCGTTGTTCTGCAGCAGCACGATCCAGGCGGCAATACGCACCAGGACAGATGTCCAGAATGGAAGCAGCACCAGAATCAGCATCATGTTGGCCCGCCGCTCACTCAACATGGAGAGCCAGTAGGCCAACGGGTAGGCAAGCAACAGCGCTGACAGCGTGACCACTGCGCTCATCTGGAACGTTCGTCCCAGAATGGTACGGAAGGCGGCAGCCTCCGCAGGGACTTCCTGGATCTCTCCCTGTGCATTGCGCCGCAGGTCGATGGAGGCGAGCAGGTAGTCGGGGGTCCAGCGGGAGCTGTTCTTGGCGATGGCCTGCCAGTAAGGCAACTCGGTCCATCGCTCGTCATGTTCGATGAGTTTTTCGCGGGCCTGTTCTGGGGAGAGGTTTTCGCCCAGTGGCAGTGCGCGGTAGGTGCCCATGACCAGTGATCGGCTGCCAGCCACTTCACTGTTCAGCCGGCGGGCCAGTGCACCCGCTTCGGCCGTTTCCTGCATGGCAGACAGGTCGTCGAGGATGCCTGCAAAAGCGTCGGCAGGCGGCTGGGACCGACGGTCCCAGCCTTTGAGGGCTTGCCCGGTGCGGGGCAGGGCGTCGGCCACCTCGGGGTTTTCGACTGCCCGCACCAGCAACGAGGCCAGCGGAACCAGAAAGAACACGACCAGAAACACAAGCAGAGGCACCGTCAGCGCAATGGCCCGCGCTTTTCGGCGACGCTCAGCCCGATGTAGCTGTGCGACAAGATCCATGGTTTCGGTTCCGTTGGCCATCGTCATTACTGCGCTGCCCAGGCGGCAAAGCGCTTCTCGAGGGCCTCACCCTGATCGGACCAGAAGCCGATGTTGAACTGCAGCGCGTCCTTGCTGTTGGCCTCAGAGGTCGGCAGTTGTGACAACACCTTGGCGTCAAGCTTGGCCAGTGCCTTGTTGTTGGTCGGGCCGTAGCTGATGTTCCTCGCGTACTCGGCCTGCGCGTCTGGCGTGCTGGCCATGGCGATGAACTTCATGGCAGCCTCTTTGTTTGGCGTGCCTTTCGGAATCACCCAGTAGTCCAGGTCGTAGATGCCGCCGGTCCAGGTGATCTTGAGGTTCTTGCCTTCGCGTTGGGCGGCGTCGATACGGCCGTTGTAGGCGGTGGTCATGGTCACGTCACCGGCAACCAGGAACTGGGGAGGCTGCGCGCCGGCTTCCCACCACTGGATGCTGGGCTTGAGTTCGCTCAGTTTCTTGAATGCGCGATCAGAGCCTTCTTTGGTGCGCAGAACCTTGTAGACGTCAGCAGGCTTCACGCCATCGGCCATCAGAGCGAACTCCAGGTTGTAGCGAGCGCCCTTGCGCAGGCCGCGTTTGCCCGGGAATTTCTTGACGTCCCAGAAATCGGCCCAGGTGGTGGGCGCTGTCTTGAGCTTGTCGCCATCGTAGGCCATGACGGTTGACCACACGAACGTGCCCACGCCGCACTCATGCACAGCGGCCTTCTGGAAGTCGGCCTTGTTGCCAATCTTGCTCCAGTCGATGGTCTCGAACAGACCTTCGTCGCAACCACGGGTCACGTCGGGGCTTTCCACTTCCACCACGTCCCAGGTGATTTTCTTGGCTTCGACCATGGCCTTGATCTTGGCCTGCTCGCCGTTGTACTCGACCGAAGTGATCTTGCCGCCAGCTTTCTCAAACGGCTCCACGTAGGCTTTCTTCTGTGCAGCACCGTTGGCGCCACCAAAGTTGACCACGGTCAGGGCCTCTTCAGCCATGGCGGGCATTGCCAGGGCAGCAGCCAGGGCAACAATTGCGGGAGTGAATTTCATGGGAAGCATCTCCTAGGGGTTGAAGGAAAGGAAGGGAACGAAAAGCGAAAGTGGATGCGCGGATGAGTGCGCGTGCGGATGCAAGGCCGTTCTGTTGAACGCGGTCTCAGGTGAGTCTGGCGATCAGCGATAGACGCGCAAGTGCTCGGGCGGCAAGTGCAGGCGAACAGTCTGACCGGCACTCATGTGCGCCTGTCGCTGCAGCGGAACCTTGACGCTCAGCTCAGCCTGTCCAGGCATGTGGCAACGCAATCGAAGATGGTCGCCGAAGTAAATGACATCGTCGACGTTGGTCTCGATCTGGTTGTCCGGCTGCTCCGAGGCGTCCACCAGTGCAATGCGTTCTGGCCGTACGCTGCACTGCACGCGATCGCCCACTGACGCCTGGTTGACATTGAGCCCGGTCAAGGCAACACCGTTGCCGGCATCGACTGTGCAGTGTTCGCCATTGGCAGAGACCACTGTTGCGTCCAGTACCGAGTTGTCGCCCACAAAACTGGCCACGAACCGATTGACCGGGGCCTCGTAGAGCTGGTCCACCACGTCGATCTGCTGGATCACGCCTTCATTGAAAACAGCCACACGGTCTGACATGGTGAGCGCTTCGGACTGGTCATGGGTCACATACACAAAAGTGATTCCGAGTTGCCGGTGCAGAGCCTTGAGCTCGATCTGCATGTGTTCGCGCAGCTGTTTGTCGAGTGCGCCCAGTGGTTCGTCCATCAGGACAAGTTGCGGATCGAACACCAAGGCACGGGCGAGCGCAACGCGCTGTTGCTGGCCGCCCGAAAGTTGTGCAGGGTAGCGCTCCCCCATGGGGCCCATCTGCACCATATCGAGCGCACGCTTGACTTTGTCTTCGAGCTCGCTCTTGCCCAGCTTGCGCACGGTGAGCGGGTAGGCGATGTTCTGTGCCACCGTCATGTGCGGGAACAGCGCGTAGTTCTGGAACACCATGCCGAAGTTGCGCTTGTGCGGCGGCGTGCGGGTGATGGGCACACCGTCGAGGAAGATGTCGCCGGCAGTCGGTGATTCAAAGCCGGCCAGCATCATCAGTGTGGTGGTCTTGCCAGAGCCGGAAGGCCCCAGCAAGGACAGGAACTCACCTCTTTGAATATCAAGGTTGAGATCCCTGACAACCAGTACGTGGCCGTCGTAGGTTTTTTGCACGCCATTGAATGTGACGAGAGCGGAGTCGGATGTCATGGGCACTGCAAGCGGATCGTCTGGTAGTCGTGGGATGGGTGTTGGGTTGGCATCCTGAAGGTGCATGCAACCTGTGTGCCTGATTTCATTCACTCGCAGGTGTGAAGTTCACCTTGTTGGGTGCATGAAAGCTTTGTGTTTTGTCGCGCAGGCAAGTCCGGTGAAAAACGCGCTGATGCCATGTGCATCGGCGCGCTTCCCTCATGGCAATGCCATGCACTTCAAGCGGATTTCGCGGCTTGCAGTGCAGCGCCAATGATGGCGATGCCTTCGTCGACGATCTCGTCCGATGCCGTCAGCGGCACCAGTACGCGAATGACGTTGCCGTAGGTTCCGCAGGTGAGCAGAATGAGGCCACGCTTGGTCGCTTCTGCCGCAATGGCTCGCGTCAGTTCTGCGTCGGGCTGCAGCGGCTCGCCGTCCTTGCACATTTCCATGGCTACCATGGCACCCATGCCACGAATTTCGGCCACGCAGCGCTGCCCGGTCGTCACGGCCTTGAGCCCGTCAGTCAGGCGTTGGCCCAGTTCGCGGCTGCGCTTGAGCAGGTCTTGCTTCTCGAATGCTTCGATCACGGCCAACGCTGCCGCACACGCCATGGGGCTGCCGGCATAGGTGCCACCCAACCCGCCGGGCGCTGGTGCATCCATGATGTCGGCGCGACCAATCACGGCGGAAATCGGGAAGCCGCCGGCGAGCGATTTGGCAGATGTGATCATGTCCGGTGCCACGCCACTTTGCTCCACGGCAAACCAGGTGCCCGTACGGCCAGCGCCGGTTTGCACTTCATCGGCGATCAGCACGATGCCATGCTGGTCACAAAGGGCGCGCAGGCGCTCCCACAACTCCTTGGGCGCGACGTTGAAGCCGCCTTCACCTTGTACTGGCTCCAGAATGATGGCCGCCACGCGGCTGGCCTCAATGTCGTTCTTGAAGATCTGTTCGATGGAGTCCATGGCGTCGTCCACCGACACACCACGCAGCGTGCTGGGAAACTTGGCATGGAAAATCTCGGCAGGGAAGGGGCCGAAGCCGGTCTTGTAGGGAGCGACCTTGCCGGTCAGGCCCAGCGTCATCATGGTGCGACCGTGGTAGCCGCCGCCGAATGCGATCACGCCAGAGCGACCGGTGTGCGCACGAGCAATCTTGATCGCGTTCTCCACGGCTTCGGCGCCAGTGGTCAGAAACAGCGTTTTCTTGGCGAACTTGCCCGGGGCCAGCGTGTTCAGGCGTTCGGCCAGCTCCACATATGGCTCGTAGGCCAATACCTGGAAGCAGGTGTGGGTGTACTGGTCGAGTTGTGCTTTGACAGCTTCCATCACACCTGGATGGCGGTGGCCGGTGTTGAGCACGGCAATACCGCCCGCGAAGTCGATGTAGCGTCGGCCTTCCACGTCCCAGACCTCTGCGTTGTCGCCTTTTGCGACAAATATGTGGTGACTTTGGCCAACCCCGCGTGGGATGGCTGCTTCGCGCCGTGCCATGAGCAGGGCGTTGGTGAGTTGGGCGTCGCGTTGCATGGTGTGCTCCAGGTCAACTGAAAGTATGAATCGGCTGACTGTAGGTGCGGTGACTGCTGGGTAACATATACAGACACCGTGCAACTCGAGGTGTACTGTGTAGCTCTCGCGACCAGTACAGTTTCGTCCTCTTACACTTGGCCATGTTCACCATCAACCCGAAAAGCTCCACCCCTCTGGTGGTTCAGATCGTCGACGGGTTTCGGGAGCTGATCCAGAGCGGGCACCTGAGACCTGGCGCCAAAGCGCCGTCGATCCGGCAGTTCGCCCACGCCCACGGCGTGAGCGTCTACACGGTGGTGGATGCCTACGACCGTCTGGTGGCACTGGGGTACTTCACTTCACGCCCGCATTCGGGCTTCTTCGTTCGTCAACGGGACCAGGCCAGTCGACGCCAGGCGCCACAAGCTTCCGAGTCAGGCGACTACAGCTTTGACTCCATGTGGTACCTGCGCCGGGTCTTCGAAGCACGTGGCCTGCGCCTGAAGCCCGGCTGTGGCTGGCTGCCCGGGGAGTGGCTTTTTCACCAGGGCATGCGGCGCAGCCTTCGCAGTCTGGCGGCCGAAGACGTTGAGCTTGGAGGATATGGAGAGCCCAAGGGTTTTGCTCCCTTGCGCCAGCTGGTCCGGGATGCCCTGTCGGAGCAGGAAATCGCCGTGAGTGCTGATCAGGTGCTGCTCACACAGGGCTCCAGCCAGGCCATGGACCTGGTGGCGAGGCGTCTCATCCGCCCGGGAGACGCCGTGCTGGTGGACAACCCCGGCTACCCCAACATGTTGTTCTCATTACGCTTTCTGGGCGCCAAGCTGATTGGTGTGCCGCGCACGCCAGACGGCTATGACCTGCAGGCGCTCGAAGCACTGGTCAAGACGCATCAGCCCAAGGTGTTTTTCACTCAGCCCCGCTTGCAAAGCCCCACCGGTTCGGTAGCCAGTCTGGCCCATTTGCACCGGGTGGTCTTGCTGGCTGAACAACACGGGTTCACCGTGGTGGAGAACGACATATACGTCGACCTCGATCCAGAGCCCAGACCGTCGCTGGCCAGTCTGGACCAGCTGCAGCGCGTGGTCTATGTGGGCAGCTATTCCAAGACCATTTCACCCAACATCCGTGTCGGCTACATGGCCGCGCCGCCCGACTTGCTCGAGGACCTGGCCCAGCTCAAGATGATCTCCGGGCTCACCTCATCAGAATTCAGCGAGCGCCTGGCTTATGGCGCGCTGGTGGACGGCCGGTGGCGCAAGCATCTTCGGGGGTTGCGGGACAGGCTGGCAGAGGCGCATCAGCGTGTGGCCCAGCAGCTTGAGGGTCTGGGTTTTGAGCTGTTCAGCGAGCCGGAGGCCGGCATGTTCCTCTGGGCGCGGCACCCCGACATCCAGAACGCCACCGAACTGGCCTACAAGGCGGCGGAGCAGGACATTCTGCTGGGACCAGGGCATTTGTTCGACCCGGACCTGGAGCCCAGCCCATGGATTCGGTTCAATGTGGCTTTTACCCAGGAACCGGCTGTGATGGCCTTCCTGCGCGAGCACGGCCACACTGGCTGACCCAGCCTGATTTCAGGGCTGCAATCGGCCTTCCATGGTCAAAAAGCCAGGCCGAAATGGGCTCTGCAGGCCAGGGGGTGCACAAGTTTGCGAAAATAGGCGTTTGGCCGGTGAAAATGCCGGTACCTCATTGCCAACTTGCAGCCCAACATGACCCGTCACGCCACCGTCGCCGAAATTCGTCAGACCTTCCTGGACTTCTTTGCCGAGCGCGGCCACACCGTCGTCGCCTCCAGCCCGTTGGTGCCCGGCAATGACCCCACGCTGATGTTCACCAACTCGGGCATGGTGCAGTTCAAGGACGTGTTCCTGGGCACGGACAAGCGCCCCTATGTGCGGGCGGCGTCGGTGCAGGCTTGCCTGCGCGCTGGCGGCAAGCACAACGACCTGGAGAACGTGGGTTACACCGCGCGCCACCACACCTTCTTCGAAATGCTGGGGAACTGGTCGTTTGGCGACTACTTCAAGCGCGAGAGCCTGAAGTGGGCCTGGGAGCTGCTGACCGAGGTGTACAAGCTGCCGGCTGATCGCCTGCTGGCCACGGTCTACCACGAAGACGACGAGGCCTTCGATATCTGGACAAAAGAAATCGGCCTGCCGCCCGAGCGCGTCATCCGCATTGGCGACAACAAGGGCGGCCGTTACAAGTCCGACAACTTCTGGATGATGGCCGACACCGGCCCTTGCGGCCCTTGCTCGGAGATCTTCTACGACCACGGCCCCGAGATTCCGGGTGGCCCTCCGGGCAGCCCCGATGAAGATGGCGACCGCTTCATCGAGATCTGGAACAACGTGTTCATGCAGTTCGACATGGACGAGCAGGGCAACGTCAAGCCACTGCCAGCCCCTTGCGTGGACACCGGCATGGGCCTGGAGCGACTGGCCGCCATCTTGCAGGGCGTGCACAGCAACTACGAGATCGACATCTTCGACGCGCTCATCAAGGCCGCTGCGCGCGAGACCGGCTGCGCCGATCTGAACAACCCGTCGCTCAAGGTCATTGCCGACCACATCCGCGCCACCTCTTTCCTGGTGGTGGACGGCGTGATCCCGTCCAACGAAGGCCGCGGTTATGTACAGCGTCGCATCGTGCGCCGCGCCATCCGCCACGGCTACAAGCTGGGCCAGAAGAAGCCGTTCTTCCACAAGCTGGTGGCTGACCTGGTCAAGCTCATGGGGGATGCCTATCCGAAGCTGGCTGCGGACGCACAGCGCATCACCGACGTGCTCAAGGCGGAGGAAGAGCGCTTCTACGAAACGCTGGCCAACGGCATGGAGATTCTTGACGCCGCCATGGGTGATGGTGCCAGGGAATTGCCGGGTGATGTGGCCTTCAAGCTGCACGACACCTATGGCTTCCCGCTAGACCTCACCAACGACGTCTGCCGCGAGCGCGGCGTGACCGTGGACGCCGCCGGCTTCGATACCGCCATGGAAAAGCAAAAGGCCCAGGCCCGTGCCGCTGGCAAGTTCAAGATGGACAAGGCGCTGGACTACGCTGGCGACGCGAACACGTTCGTAGGCTACGACGACCTCGAAGCCAAGGCGAAAGTGGTGGCTCTATATGTGGACGGCACTTCGGTGGCCGAGCTCAAGGCCGGCCAGCAAGGCATTGTGGTGCTCGACACCACCCCGTTCTATGCAGAGAGCGGCGGTCAGGTGGGCGATCAAGGCCATCTGGACACCGACTCGGCCCACTTTGAAGTGGCCGACACCCTGAAGATCAAGGCCGATGTGTTCGGTCACCATGGCGAACTCACGCAAGGCACGCTGGCGGTAGGCGATGCCGTCAAGGCCAGCGTCAACGGTGGCCTGCGCGCGGCCACCGTGCGCAACCACAGTGCTACACACTTGATGCACAAGGCGCTTCGCGAAGTGCTGGGCAGCCACGTGCAGCAAAAAGGCTCGTTGGTCAACGACGAGCGCACCCGTTTCGACTTTGCGCACAACGCACCCGTCACGGCAGATGAGATCCGCCGCATCGAAGCCATCGTCAACGCCGAAATCCTGGCCAATGCGGCCACGCAGGCGCGTGTGATGGACATCGAGTCGGCCCAGAAGTCCGGCGCCATGATGCTGTTCGGCGAAAAGTACGGCGATGTGGTGCGTGTGCTCGACATCGGCTCCAGCCGCGAACTCTGCGGCGGCACGCACGTGCAGCGCACGGGCGACATCGGCTTGTTCAAGGTCGTTTCCGAAGGCGGCGTGGCCGCAGGCGTGCGACGCATCGAAGCGGTCACCGGTGAGCACGCGCTGGCCTACCTGCAGTCGCTGGAGAGCCGCGTGAGCGAAGCCGCTGGTGTGCTCAAGGCGCCAGCGACCGAGCTGACCAGCCGCATCAGCCAGACGCTGGATCAAGTCAAGGCGCTGGAAAAGGAAGTGGTGGCGCTCAAGGGCAAGCTCGCCTCCAGCCAGGGCGACGAATTGGTCACCCAGGCCGTCGACGTGAATGGCATCAAGGTTCTGGCTGCGACGCTGCAAGGTGCCGACGCCAAGACCTTGCGCGACACCATGGACAAGCTCAAGGACAAACTCAAGACGGCAGCCATCGTGCTGGCCGCCGTGGATGGCGCCAAGGTGCAGATCGCGGCGGGTGTGACGGCTGACAGTAGCGGCAAGGTCAAGGCTGGCGAGCTGGTCAACTTTGTGGCCCAGCAAGTGGGCGGCAAGGGCGGCGGCAAGCCCGACATGGCCATGGCCGGCGGCACCGATGCGGCGGCGTTGCCACAAGCGCTGGCCTCTGTGCAAGGCTGGGTGGCCGAGCGCGTCTGAGCTTCAGGCAGTGGCCGGCGATCCGTCCGGCCACGTCAGGTGCATTCCACTGCTGAATGACCTTGGGCGGCCCGTGACCGGGTCGTCGAAGGCGATCCCTTGGGCCAGCAAGCGCAGAGGGGTACTGAAGTCGTCCTCGGCCGAACTCCCTCGAGCAACCTTCGGGTAGAACTGGTCTCCCAGCAAAGGCAGTCCCAAGCCTGCCATGTGAACACGCAACTGGTGGCGCCGGCCGGTCACAGGTGTCAAGCCATACAAGGCGTGATCTCCATTCGCGGTCAGTCGTTCGATGTGTGTCTCACTGTTGGGAGGCAGTTCCGTGCGTTCGATCATGCGGAAGAACTGCGTCGGGTCTTCGCTCAAATGGCTCATCCGCGTCTGGGGGAACGCTACGGACGTATCATGTCGTGCGACGGCCTGGTAGCGTTTTTGCACGGTGCGATCCCTGAACAATGCCTGGTACGCGGCTCGGTCCTCCGGTCGCTTGGAGAGCACAACCAGCCCCGCGGTCTCGCGGTCAATGCGGTGAACGGGGCTGAGGGTGTCGATGCCGGTTTTCCGCTTGAGCCGCACGAGCAGCGTTTCCTGAACAAACCGGCCCCCGGGCAGCACGGGCAGAAAATGCGGCTTGTCTGCCACGAGCAAGACATCGTCTTCGAAAACAATGTGAGCTTCAAACGGAACCGGCGTTTCGTCCGCCAGATACCGGTAGTAGTAGACGCGCAGACCGGACCTGAAAGCCTCGGTGTCGGCGAGCGCATGACCGTCTTCACCGAGAACTTCTCCTCGCGCAAACCGCTCTTGCCATTCAGATCGGGATACGGCAGGAACGCGCTCGCTCAGGTAGTCCAGTACGGTGGCCCAGGGCTGCAGCCCTTTGGGCGGGCTGGGCATGACCACACAACTCGGCGAAACGCCGTTGCGCGTCGGGATCAGGGGATTCTTGGCAGCAAAGGCCACGCCTGTGAGACGGGGCTCAGACCCGCTTGAACACCAGATCCCAGACACCATGCCCGAGCTTGATGCCACGGTTTTCGAACTTGGTCAGGGGTCGGTAGTCGGGTTTTTCTGCATAGCCGCTGCCACCAGCTTCTGCGGTGTTGGCCAGCATGGGCTCTGCGCTGAGCACTTCCAGCATCTGCTCGGCATACGGCTCCCAGTCCGTGGCCAGATGGATGTAGCCGCCAGGCTTGAGGTGGCCCGCAAGGCGGTTCACAAATGGCGCCTGAATCAGCCGGCGCTTGTGGTGGCGACTTTTGTGCCAAGGGTCGGGGAAGAAGACGTGCACTCCGTCCAGACTTTGCTCGGGCAGCATGTTGTCCAGCACCTCCACTGCGTCATGACGGAAGATGCGGATGTTCTCAATGTTTTGCTCGCCGCACAGCTTCAGCAATGCGCCCACGCCGGGTTCATGCACCTCGCAGCAAAGGAAGTTGTCATCCGGGCGCGTCTGGGCAATGGCTGCCGTGGCGCCACCCATGCCAAAGCCAATCTCCATGATCAGCGGCGCATCGCGACCAAACAGGTCCGCGGGATTGAGCTTCCGGTTCGCGTCGTAGGCCAGCAAGAAACGTGGGCCAAATTGCTCAAACGCGCGCGTCTGACCAGGTCCCATGCGGCCCGCTCTCAGCACATAGCTCTTGATGGTGCGGCGGTAAGGTGCCTCTTCGCCAGTGGCTTCGTTGGGGGCGGGCGTTGGTTCTGGAGTGGTCATGGGCAGGGAGAATGGGCTGCGGTCCTGCAAGCAGCAAGACAGATTGTCCCCCGTAAGGGGTGCTCCCATTGTAGAAGGGGTGCTCGGCTGCGCTTGGAGCAGACTCAGGCGGCGGGGTGAATTGCTTGCCACTGAGCGACCAGCCGGCTCAGCATGTCTGGAACCGCCCCCGGTTCTGTAGACAAGCCCAGCGCCTGAGCCGCCGACGCGAGCTTCCCAGGCAAGTCGTCCACCGGCAATTCGGGCGCCCCTGTTTGTTTGCTGAGCTTGTCGCCTCGCTCGTCCAGCACGAGTGGGGTGTGCAGGTAGCTCAGCGTCGGCGCGCCCAGCGATTGCTGCAACACGATTTGACGGGCCGTGTTGTCGGCGAGATCTTCACCGCGCACCACGTGCGTGATTTCCTGCCAGGCATCGTCAACCACCACAGCCAGCTGGTAGGCCCACAGGCCGTCAGAGCGTTTGACGGTGAAGTCGCCGATCTCGGCTTCCACATCTTGCTCTTGCTTGCCCAGCCTTCGGTCTGTCCAGTGGACCACGGGCTGTCCGTCCGGAATGGCGAAACGCCAGGCCACGCCAGGTTTGTCGAACAGGGCTTGGGGTGTCAACGGGGCGGGGCGACATGTGCCTGGGTACACCGGCGCGTGGAACCGTTCCGGTAGACGCCCCAGCGCTTCGAGTTTGGCGAGAATTTGCCGGCGTGAGCAGGTGCAGGGGTAGGCGCAAGCCGATTGGCACAGCTGCGTCAGTGCCGCCTCGTATGCAGCGAAACGGGTGGACTGCCAGACCACGGGTTCATCGCTGGTCAGCCCGAAGGCAGCCAACTGAGCCAGGATGCGTTGATCTGCGCCCGGCATGATGCGCCCGGTGTCCACGTCTTCCATTCGCACCAGCCATGTGCCGCATGCTGCACGGGCGTCTAGCCAGCTGGCCAGCGCCGCCACCAGTGATCCGGCGTGCAGGGGACCGGTGGGCGAGGGCGCGAAGCGTCCCCGGTAGCGCGGCATCAGATGAGAGCCAGCGCCATCTCCAGACCAGAGACGAACGCGTTCTCCACCCGGCAGCCCAGGCACCAGTCGCCGCACAGGCCAATGCCCAGCGATTTGTCGTACAGGTAGGGCTCACCCAGTGGCATGGTGGTCTGGGCAAAGCGCCAGCGGTGCACAGTGGCGTGGCTGGGCGTGACGCGAATACCGGTGATCTCCGCAAAACCCTTGAGCAGCTTGGCCTTGACGCGCTCTTCGCCGTCTTCCAGGTGTTTGGCAGACCATGCCGGGCTGGCCTGCACTGTCCAGCGCTCCACGGCTTCGCGGCCAGGTTTGCTGTTTTCGCGGGAAACCCAGCTGATTCGGTGGTGGGTACTGCGGGCCACATTCCATTGGGGCCCGAGGCTGTACAGGCCGGGTTGCATGGCCTGCGGGTAGGCCACCATCAGTGTCCAGCAAGGAGCGACTTCCACATCGGTGAGCGCTTTGCGCATCTCGGGTGCCAAGCCTGATGCCTGGAGCAGGTCGTGGGCCTGACCGTGTGGAATGGCCAGGATGACCCGGTCAAAGCCGCCGATGACACGTTGACCGCCTTCCTTGTCCTGCGAGCGCAACTGCCATTGCTCGGGCGTGATGGCGTCGCGCTCGATCTCGGTGACCTGCTGCTCTGTCCAGACCTTGCTGGCTGGCAGGCCGTGAGCTTCTGGCTCCGCCAGCGGCTCAGCCCAGTACTCGACCAGCGACCGCATGCCCGGGGACGGCACGAAATGCGGTTCGGCGTTGGGCGGCGCGCTGGTCAGCACATGCCCCATTTCGTCCAGCACCCTGACCGTATTGGCACTCCAGGGCCGGACCAGATGAACGGCTGTCTTGAGCGCCTGGGCAAAGCGGCCGTCGCGCACCGTGAAGTACTGGGCGCCGTGGTCAAAGCCGCCAAACGGAGAGGGGCGTGTCGCCATGCGGCCGCCCACGGACGCGCTCTTCTCGAACACCGTCACATGGTGACCGGCTTGTGCCAGTGTTCTGGCGCAACTCACGCCTGCCATTCCGGCGCCGATGATGGCAACTTGAAGGGGGGAATCGGTGGTTTGGGCGTGACCAGTAGGCATGGCAGCTTGTTGTTTGTGGCGTTGTCGGTATGTCTGGACCCCGCGACTGGCGCGGCGTGTCACTTGTCTCGTGTCTCTTTTCTTGCGCACCCCTGAATGTAGCAGCCTCAGCCAATCCTGCGGGCTCTGCCTTCAGGGGCAGCCGGCGGATTCATCCCTGGTGGTGGTGTGTGAGCAGTGCTTCGCGGGTGGCCGGGCTGTTCAGATGCTGCAGCCACCACTTCAGCGCACGGCCCATCTCGGATGCGTGCCGTGGCTGGCGCCAGGCGTACGCCGCTTGCAGCAGCAGGGTGGGGCGGTCCACTTGTTTGATCACAAGTCGGCCGGCGTCAATGTAGGGCTTGGCCAGGGGCAGTGGCAGGAATCCGGCGCCCAGGCCCCGCAACTGGGCTTCCAGCTTGTGCTGCATGGTCGGCACCGTGAGGACATCCTGGCCCGGCAGAATGTTCAGGGACAGGCCTCCTCCGCGAAGGGTGGTGTCCGAGACGGCCACTACCCTGTGGTCACGCAAGGTTTCATCACACAGGGCCACTTTGGCTGCAGCCAGGGGGTGATGAGGTGCCACCACAAACACAAACGACATTTCCCCCAGCGGGGCGATCTGAAGGTCGCCAGGCAATGCCTGGTTCGCAGGTACGCCCAGTGCAAGGTCTGCCACCCCCGCGCGCAACGCCTCTACCGTACCGCTCAGAGTCTCGGCGCGGAGCCTGACACGGGTGGGTGCGCCTTCTGCATAGAAGGCCTCGCACAGTTCGAACAGCGTCGAGCGCGCGATGATGGCATCAACGGCGATGGTGATCTGGGGCTCCCATCCGGTGGCCACACGTTTGACCCGTTCTGCCACGGCGTCCAGCTCATCGAGCAAATACTGGCCAGCGCGCAGCAGCTCTTCTCCAGCGGGTGTCAGCCTCGCCTTGCGTGCGCTGCGATCGAACAGGAGCACATCGAGTGCATCTTCAATCTGGCGCACACGGTACGTCAGTGCACTCGGCACCATGCCGAGCTCCCGAGCAGCGGCGGCCATGCTGCCCAAGCGGGAGACCGCTTCGATCAGGCCCAGGTTTTCAGGGGACAGTGCTGCCCGGGAATGGGTATGTGGCAAGGCCGGCTCCTTTGTCTGTTCAATTGAATTGAATGCTGCCATCAAATAGGTTTTAGCTCAATTGAACGATGGATGCCCACAATCCATACCAAGCTCATTGTTTTGCGGCCAGTAGCGGATGTCTTGAGAGCCCGCCCTGTGTCCGGCCCTTTCATCGTTCGAAAGCCCATTCACCATGTTGCAAGTTCGACCATCCGAAGCGCGAGGCTATGCCGATCACGGTTGGCTTCGCTCGCACCACTCGTTCTCTTTTGCCGGCTACCACGATCCGCAATGGATGGGCTGGGGGAACCTGCGCGTCATCAACGAAGACTACATTGCGCCCGGCATGGGGTTTGGCACCCATGGTCATCGCGACATGGAAATCGTCACCTACGTGCTCGAGGGCAACCTGGCGCACAAGGACAGCATGGGCAACATCGAAGGCATCCCGCCCGGCGACGTTCAACGCATGAGCGCTGGCAAAGGCGTGATGCACAGCGAGTTCAACCATGCGCCAGATGGAGTCACCCATTTGCTGCAAATCTGGATAGAGCCCAACGTGCAAGGCGTGGAACCCAGCTATGAGCAGAAATCCATCCCGACAGACCAGAAACGCGGAAAGCTGCGTCTGGTGGCTTCGCCAGACGGTGCTGAAGACTCGGTGCGCATGCACGCTGACGCACGGCTGTACGCAGGACTGTTTGATGGCACAGAGTCGGCCCGCATCGAACTGGCAGCAGGTCGCAAGGCGTACGTGCACCTCGTGCGCGGAGAACTGACCGTGAACGGGCAGGCCATTCAAGGCGGCGACGCCGTCCTGGCAGAAGACGAGTCAAGCATCGAAGTGACGGAAGGCAAAGGCGCCGAAGTCCTGGTGTTTGACCTGTCGGCCTGAGCTTTGCACCTCACGACCTACCGACGAACCGCCGTGCAGACTTGTCGGCGTTCTGGTGAACAGGCTTCTTGAGCTCCCCCTCCCCATAGGTGACTCGCTGGCTGCCTTGGGCAGTGGCAGTGCAGTACCCACTTTTTCTCATCGTTTCTCTAACGGTTTCTTTTTTTGTTTGCCACTTTCACTTCACTAGGAGAATGACCATGGCCAAGACTGTAGTTGTGTATCACTCGGGTTACGGACACACCCAGCGCATCGCGCAAATCGTGGCAGAAGGCGCAGGTGCTGACCTGCTGGCCATTGATGCGGAAGGCAATCTGCCTGAAGCCGATTGGGCTGCTCTGGACGCGGCAGACGCCATCATCCTGGGCACCCCCACCTACATGGGCGGCCCGAGCTGGCAGTTCAAGAAATTTGCGGACGCTTCGTCCAAGGCCTGGTTCACCCGCGCTTGGCAAGACAAGCTGTTTGCTGGCTTCTCGGTGAGCGCCAGCCTGAACGGTGATAAAGGCATGACCCTGGCCTACTTGAATACCCTCGCATCCCAGCACGGAGGCCTGTGGGTCAGCCTGGGCCTCGCGCCGGCCAACACGCTCGCTTCGACGCGTGCCGACGTGAACAATCTGGGGGGCTCTGTGGGCCTGCTGGTACAGGCACCATCCGACGCCGGGGCCGACAAGATCCCTCAAGGCGATATTGACACCGCCCGCCAGTTTGGCGAGCGGGTGGCGTCGGTGGCCAAGTCGGCCAAAGGCTGATCGCGCCTAGCGCGTCAGCGTGGCGTCTTCGGGCCAGCTATAGACATAGCTGGCTTCGAAGCGCGCTGTCTTGCCAGGTGCCAGCGGGGTTCGCCACTCCACGACGCCTGGCAGGTCCCGCCATTTGCCCGATTGTGGCTCTGGCTGGAATTTGAGCGCGACGTCCACGTCCTCGTGTCGGCTCGAAGGCGCCGCTTCCAGCACCTGCAAATCGATGGCGTCCTTGTGGCGGTTCTCGATTTCAAACACTCGCTTGATGGATCTTTCCATGCGTGAGCCAGTCAGGCCACGTGTGCCGTCCTTGACGTCTTCTGGCAGCACCGTGACAGCCACCCGCTCATCCTGACCAAACGGCATTTCCCACAGACCTTGCTTGTCGGGATCACCCAGACGGGCAGCGCCCACATAGGCCTGATCGCGGTACAGCTGAAGCTGGCCAGCCGGCCAGATGCCGTCCGGGGCCTTTGCCTCAGCCATCAGCCATGCGCTCGCGTCGCGAGAAGGCACGGTGCGAATGAACAGCTTGCTCTGCAGCTTTCGGGTTTCCAGGGTAAGTCCGACCCGTTCCCCGTTGGAAGGTATGTCCAGTCTTTGCGGCGCCACAAACTCCGTGCGGAAGGCCGTATCGATGGCTTCGACGGTGAAATCGCGCTCAAGCTCAGCAGGCGCCGGGCTGGCTGCAGCCATGGGTTCAGCCAGAGCAGCGTCTGCGGCGGCCAGCCCTCTTTGGCGGCTCATGAAGCCCGCGGCTTCCTGTTTGAGCGGCACGGCAATGCCAATGGTCCAGGGCGAAGGGTAGGGCGCTGAAGCACCGCGGCGTGGCTGCCCTGTGGACAGTCTCAGGGCGACACCCTTCCAGTCCTCGCCTGTGGACTGCTGCACCATGGCCTGCCGTTCCAACTGGATGGAAGAAGATGCCGAGTCCAGATACGCTCTGTAGGCTGACTGCCAGGTTGGACCACTGACCTGATAGATCAGTGCCAGGTTGGAGGGTTTGCTGGCCACCGTTCGAATGGTCACCCGGCTGATCTGGCGTCGGCTGTTGCCCAGGCGGTCCCGCTCAGCCGTGAGGGGAAGGAGTCGCTCATTGATGCGCTGCTTCTCGCGTTCAATGCTGTGCATACGTCTGAACGCATTGCCGGCCTCTGCCTTGACCGTGCCCAGCATGGATGCCAGCGACCCGGATGGCGCCACGGCTTGTTGATCCTTTCCACCGCCAAGCCCACGCAGGTAAGAGACGGAAAGTTCCAGGCCTTGCTTTTCGGCGTCCAGAACGGCCAGCTCGTCTTCGAGTCGTTCGATGTCCTTGTCGAGAGGCGAGTTCAGGCAATGCCGGGCTTGCTCGCTGTCCAATCGCTCAACGGAAATCTCGCCGACCTGGACACCGGCTCCAGCTTCGACCGTCAAGGCTTGCTGGTTGATGCCGGCTGGCAGGCAGTCAAACGTCAAAGCCTGCCCACCGGCTGCCAGCGATGCCTGGCGCGTCACCTGTGCCACGCCGGGAAAGACGGTCACACCGGTGATGACGGAGTCCGTGGCGGCCCAGGCCTGGCTGGCCAGCAGCGTGCTGGCAGCGGCACCCAGCGCCATGCTGGTAGCGATCTTCCCTTTGCGGGCATCAAACATTTGCTATCCCCTGTTCATGAATTCGTTGGCACCACTATAGTTCAGCCATGGACGCCAACAGTTCCCCCGATTCGGGCTTTTACCTACTGACCCTGCTGCCGGTGGCTGACTGGCTGGCATTGGGCTTCTTTTTTGCCCTCTGGCTGGGCTACGCCTGGTTTGCCAAGGCCAAAGGCGGGCAACAGGCCTCTTTGCTGGACGTGACCAACCGCTACAGGCGCTATTGGCTTGAGCAGGCCAGCGCTCGCGATCCTCGCATGCTGGACGGCATCATCACCCAGAACCTGTCCAATACGCCGGCTTTCTTTTCGTCGACGTCGATTCTGGTCATCGGCGCCTTGCTGGCCCTGCTCGGCACCATGGACAAGGCCGCAGAGCTGGTCAAGGAGATCCCCTTTGCCCAGGCCACCACAGTGGTTGTTTTCGAGGTCAAGGTGCTGGCATTGATTTCGGTCTTCGTTTATGCCTTTTTCCGGTTTTCCTGGTGCATGCGCCAATACACCTTTGTCGCTCTCATCATCGGCTCCATGCCGCCACCGGCAGAGTTCGATTCAGGGCGTTTCGAGCGGGAGAAGTTTGTCAAGCGTGGCGCGACGCTGGTAGGGGCGGCGGCCGAGACATTCAACGACGGTCTGAGGGCCTACTACTTCTCTTTTGCGCTGCTGTGCTGGTTCATTTCCCCGCTGGCGCTGGCCGTCGGCGCAGCGGGCGTGGTGGCGGTGCTATATCGCCGGGAGTTCCATTCCGAGGTGCTTCAGGTCCTTCGCGACTGACCTGATGATGTCGGCTTTTCGCCATTTGGAAGGGCGCTGATTCCCTACAATGGTGGCATGTTTGTCCACCTCCGACTCCACACCGAATTCTCCGTTGTCGACGGCACCGTTCGTATCGGTGACGTAGTGGGCAAAGCCGCCAAGGATGGCCAGCCTGCGCTGGGCATCAGCGACCTGAACAACACCTTCGGCGGCGTCAAGTTCTACCGCAAGGTGCGCGGCAAAGGCATGAAGGCCATCATGGGGGCAGAGATCATGCTCGATGGCCTGGCGGACGATGAAGGCAGTACGCTCGCTTCACCCATGGGGCACAAGCCCCCTCCGGCACCGCGTGTGATTTTGCTGGCCCAGAACAAGCAGGGCTACCTCAATCTGTGCGAATTGCTGGCCCGCGCGTGGACCAGCAATGTGGTCCGGGATCAGCCTCTGGTCAAGAAGGCATGGCTGGAGGAGCTCAACAGCGGGCTGATCATGCTGGCGGGTGCCCATGCAGGCCCGGTGGGGCAGGCGCTGCTGGCAGGTGACGAGCAGAAGGCCACCGACGCCGCACTGGTGCTGGCTGGCATCTTTACCCATCGCTTCTACATCGAGGTGCAGCGGGCAAGCCGACCTGACGACGAGCGCCACGTGATGGCGGCTGTGCAACTGGCCGCCCGCCTCAATCTTCCGGTGGTGGCCACGCACCCGGTGCAGTTTTTACGCCCTGAGGACTACGAAGCGCACGAGGCCCGCGTTTGCATTGCCGAAGGCGAAATCCTTGGCAACAGCCGGCGTG
Source organism: Hydrogenophaga sp. 5NK40-0174 (assembly GCF_040372165.1). Classification (NCBI taxonomy): domain Bacteria; kingdom Pseudomonadati; phylum Pseudomonadota; class Betaproteobacteria; order Burkholderiales; family Comamonadaceae; genus Hydrogenophaga; species Hydrogenophaga sp. 5NK40-0174. The sequence continues at coordinate 588,911 of NZ_BAABWG010000001.1, forward strand.
TTCGTCGTTTTACCCGTGAGCAGTACTTCAAGTCTGCCGTGGAAATGCGCGAGCTGTTCGCCGACCTGCCGTCAGCGATCGAGAACAGTCTGGAGATTGCCAAGCGTTGCAACCTCAATCTGGTGCTCGGCAAGCCGCAGCTGCCCAATTTCCCCATTCCGCCGGTCAACGGGCAGGTCATGTCCACGGAAGAGTATTTCCGCCATGTCTCGTTTGAAGGCCTGGAAGGGCGCCTCCAGCATCTGTTCCCCGATGAGGCCAAGCGGGAAGAGCAACGCCCCCGCTACGTTGAGCGCCTGGAGTTCGAGCTCAAGACCATTCTCAACATGGGCTTCCCGGGCTACTTCCTCATCGTCTCGGACTTCATCAAGTGGGCCAAGGAAAACGGCTGCCCGGTGGGCCCGGGCCGAGGCTCCGGTGCCGGTTCGCTGGTGGCCTATGCGCTCCTGATTACCGACCTGGACCCGCTGCAGTACAACCTGCTGTTCGAGCGATTCCTGAACCCGGAGCGGGTGTCCATGCCCGACTTCGATATCGACTTCTGCCAGTCCAACCGTGATCGTGTCATCGACTACGTGAAAGAGCGCTATGGCAAGAACGCGGTGAGCCAGATCGCCACTTTCGGCACCATGGCTGCCCGTGCGGCCATCCGTGACGTCGGCCGCGTACTCGACATGTCCTATGGTTTTTGCGATGGCATCTCCAAGCTGGTGCCCAACAAGCCCGGCATGTCCGTCACTCTGCAGTATCCGCCTGAGACCAAAAAGGAAGGCGACAAGAACAACTATGCCATCGAAATGGAGCCGGCACTGGCCGAGCGCATCGAGAAGGAAGAAGACGTCAGGACCCTGATCGAGCTGGCACAAAAGCTCGAAGGCATGACCCGCAACATCGGCATGCACGCCGGTGGTGTGCTCATTGCTCCGGGAAAGCTCACCGATTTCTGCCCGCTCTACATGCAGCCGGGCAGTGAATCAGCCGTGAGCCAGTACGACAAGGACGACGTCGAAGCCATTGGTCTGGTGAAGTTCGACTTTCTGGGTCTGGCCACGCTCACCATCCTGGAGATCGCGCGCGAATTCATCATGAAGCGCCACAAAGGCCAGGAGAACTTCCGCTTTGAAGACATCCCGCTCGACGACAAGGCTGTCTACGCCTTGTTCTCCAGAGGGCAGACAGAGTCCGTTTTCCAGTTTGAAAGTCGCGGTATGCAGGGCATGCTGCGGGATGCCAAGCCATCACGCCTGGAAGACCTGATCGCGCTGAACGCCCTTTACCGTCCGGGGCCAATGGACCTGATCCCCAGCTTCGTGGCGCGAAAGCACGGACGCGAAGAAGTGGAGTACCCGCATCCGCTTGTCGAGCCCGTGCTCTCCGAGACCTACGGCATCATGGTCTATCAGGAGCAGGTGATGCAAACAGCCCAGATTCTGGGCGGGTACTCACTGGGCGGTGCCGACATGCTTCGGCGTGCCATGGGCAAGAAAAAGGTCGAAGAGATGGCGCGGCATCGCCAGATCTTCCGCGAGGGTGCGGCCAAGAACAACATCAGCGAAGAGAAAGCCGACGAGGTTTTTGACCTGATGGAGAAGTTCGCGGGCTACGGCTTCAACAAGTCGCACGCCGCCGCGTACTCGCTGCTGGCCTATCACACGGCCTGGCTGAAAGTCCACTACACCGCCGAGTTCTTCTGCGCCAACATGACGGTGGAGATGGACGACACCGACAAGCTCAAGGTGCTGGTGGAAGACGCCCAGAAAATGGGCATCGAATTCGAATCGCCCGATGTCAACCGTGGCGTGCACCGCTTCGAGCCGGTGACCGACAAGTCCATCCGCTACGGCCTGGGAGCCATCAAGGGCACGGGTCAACAAGCCATTGAAGCCATCGTCGCCGCGCGCGAAGGCAAGGGCGAAGGCCCCAATGGCGGCGATACCGGCCCGTTCACCAGCCTGTTCAATTTCTGCCTGCGGGTGGACCGCCAACGCATGAACAAGCGCACGGTTGAAGCCCTGATCAAGGCCGGCGCTTTCGACAGCATGGACCGCAACCGTGCCTCCTTGCTGGCGTCGGTGGATCTGGCCTTTGAATACGCCAGCACCACTCAGGCCAATGCCAATCAGGGCGGCCTGTTCGACATGCTGGCCGACAGTCACGGCTCCAGTACCCAGGAACCCGAGCTGGTGGAAGCCACGCCTTGGGGGGTCAAGGAACGTCTGACGCAGGAAAAGACGGCGCTGGGCTTCTACTTCTCCGGGCATCTGTTTGATGAAGTTGAGCGTGAGGTGCGCCGCTTCGCCCGCACACCGCTGTCTCATGTGAAGGACAGCAAAGATCCGGTGGTACTGGCTGGCATCGTCAGTGACTTGCGTGTCATCAACGGGCAGCGTGGCCGTGTGTGCCTGTTCCGGCTGGACGACAAGAGCGGCACCATCGATGCATCGGTCGACGAGCAACTGATGGAACAGCATCGCCAGCAGCTCAGGGATGACGAGGTCGTCATCATCCAGGGGACGGTCCGTGAAGACCGCTTCTCTGGTGGCCTTCGTTTGCGGATTCAGCAGATCTGGGACATGCCGACCGCCCGATGCCGTTTTGGCAAGTACTTGCGCGTGGCCGTCAACGGTTCGGCGCCGGACATCGATGACCTGGTCCACTCATTCCCACCCAAGCGCGAGTTGTCGGAGCAGGGGGAGCTGCTTCGGGGCCTGCCTGTCAGGCTGGCGCTCGAGAGAGCTGGCGCCCAATGCGAATTGCAGCTTGACGACCGGGCGTTGTTTTATCCATCCGATGCTGCCCTGGCCAGCTGGATGGCTCAGGCACACCAGCAAAAAGCCGAAGTGGTTTTCGACTGACCTTCCCCCGGCGCTGCCCAGCGCGCCGGGCAGCGCGTCCTTCAGGCCGGAGTGGACCCGCTGGACGGTGCTCAAGCGCATGGCTTGCTGGTCGATATTGAAGTGTCATGAAGCTTCAATACAAAGCCTGGTTGCTCATCGTCGCGGCAGTCATTTTGTTGACCTTGTTGGCCGTGGGCGTGACCAGCTTGGCCTTGTCGAAATCACTTGCCGACCTGGAGCAGGAAGAGGCCACACAGGAAGGTGACCGCGCCAAGCAGCTACTGGATCTGCAGCTACAGGATTTGGTAGCCACCGTCAAAGACTACGGCTATTGGGACGACACCGTCCTGTTTGTCGAAGGCAAGGATGACGCCTTTCTGGCCGACAACATCACAGTAGAGAACCTGACAACGTTGCGCGTGGCCGAAGTCATGGTGCTCGATCGGCGCGCTCAAGTGAGGGCTGCCGCCCATATCGTGCCCGGGCAGGGCCTGGTGATGACAGCATCCCCGCTGCGCACTTTGCTGGTGGATCAGGCCGGAGACGTACTGGCCGATGCCAGCGGAATGAAAACGACAGGGACTTATGTGCGGCAGGGCGGCGAGCTGTACATGGTGGGGGTCGTCGCCATTCGCAGTCCTGCCAAGCCCAATGGCTCGCCGGTAGGGGCATTGGTGATGGTGCGCCGTTTCGACCATGCTGAACTGCTTCGTTTCAGCCATGTGCTGATGTCCTCGGTGTCTTTGCACTTGCTGGACGAGCATGAGCACGCACAGAAGGGGGCCATGATTCCGATCAGCAGCTCCCGGGCGGAAATCCATGCTGTCATAGAGGACAGCGCCGGGCGTCCCATTGCCGAGCTGGTGCAGATCATGGACAGATCCATCGCCCAGGAGGCCTCGCGTATCGTCCTGACCACTGGCGCTGAAGTGTTGCTGGCAGGGCTGATGATTGGCGGTCTTCTGGTCCTGCTGATGGATAGATGGGTGCTACGGCGCCTGAATCGGATGCACGACCAATTGGGTCAGATCACGGCACAGGGCGCAGAGGGCGACGCTCAGATCCGTATGGGTGGTCAGGACGAGCTCACCGTGGTCGCTCAAGGCATCAATGCCTTGCTGCAGCGGGTTCGCCACGATGCGGCCGTCCAGCGCGAAGCCCATGCGCGGCAGGAAGAGCTCCAGCTTCAGCTCATGCAGAGCCAGAAGATGGAGGCGATCGGCCGCTTCACGGGAGGCATTGCCCATGACATCAACAACTCTCTGGCAGGCATCAGTGGCTGGATCCGGGTCGCCATGGAGGATCTACCTTCCGATCACCCTGGCATGGAAGCTCTGGACCGGGCACTGAAGGGCTCCAGTTATGCCGGTGGCCTGATGCGACAGTTGCTGGCATTCAGCCGCCAGACGGAGCCGCGTCTGGAGCGTCTGAGCATGAGCGACCTGATTGAACGCGCTCGCTCGCTGACCGCAGCGGGAATGCTCAAGCGCACAGAAGTCGTCGTTACCAGCGATGTCGACCCTTCGCAAGACCAGGTCATGGCAGATCCGACCCAATTGCAGCAGGTATTGATGAACTTGCTGATCAACGCCTCAGACGCGATGGCAGGTGAAGGACGCATCCACATTGTCACCGAGCGTCGCCTGTGGTCGGGCAATGATGACGTGCATTCTTTGCCTGGTGTGGCGGGGTTGCCGGTGGGCGAGTATCTGCATGTGACGGTTCGCGACGAAGGGCCGGGCATCGCACCCGAGCACCTGGACCGCGTTTTCGAACCCTTCTTCACCACCAAGGACACGGGAAGAGGCACAGGCCTTGGCTTGTCGGTGGCCCACGGCATCATGGGGCGCCATCGAGGCAGCGTCGGGGTCAGCAGTCGCTTGGGCGAGGGCAGCACGTTCCATTTGATGATCCCGGTTGCCACAGCAGTCGCGTCAGGCGAGCCTGGCGAAGTCCAGCACGCTGCCGGAGATCAGGCGCGCCGCCGGATTCTCCTTGTGGATGATGACGATTCGTTGCGGCACGCGTGGGGCAGATTGCTTGAGCGCAAAGGCTGGGACGTCGTCCGCGCACGGGACGGTGAAGAGGCCTGGCTCCACTTTCAGCATTCGACCACGCCTTGGGATGTGGTCATGTCGGACCTGGCCATGCCCCATGTGGACGGCCGAGAACTGGCCACCCGAATACTGGCGACGCCAAACCCGCCACCCATCATCATCATCAGCGGTCATGTCGACGGTCCAGAGCGTGATTCTCTGTTGCACATGGGCATGTCCATGGTGTTGTCCAAGCCCGTTGACGCCGAAGAGCTTCTTGCAGCGCTACAGAGAATTGTGCGGCAAAAGCGGGATACGTCAGGCGCCGCTTGACATGATGCCTGACGTCTGGCCGCTTGGGGACGTCGACCCCAGGAAAGCCTCAGTACTCCCTGGGCGACATCTCGATGATCAGGTCCGACGGCACAGTGCCATCAACGTCCGGTGGCAGCTTGTTGGTGCGGCGCAAAGCCCGCTCGGCGGCACTGTCCCAGTCCGCGCTGCCACTGGAACGGACCAGGCGAACGCTGGTGATGGTGCCATCGCCGCGTGTGGTCACCCGCAGCTCTGCCCTGATGTTCTGTGAGGTGTCCCCGGTATAGAGCACATTGGGACGAATGTACGAGTTGAGCTTGCCTGCATAGCCTGCCGAAGGTCCGCTGGAGCGCTGAGCTGTGCCGCGGGAAGAGGGCGCACCCGTGGCCCCGGCCTGACCCATCATGCGGGCGATCTGGTCCTGGCGGCGCTTTTCAGCTTCACGCTCACGCTTTTGCTCTGCCAGCTTCTGTTGGCGTTCTTTCTCCTTCTTGGCGGCCAGCTCCTTCTTGCGCTTCTCTTCAGCCAGGCGCTTCTCACGCTCAGCCTTTTCTTTCTTCTCGCGCTCGGCTTTCTCTCGCTTTTTCTTCTCTTCCTGGCGCTTCTTGTCTTCTGCCAGCTTGCGCTTGCGCTCTTCTTCGGCCTTTTTCTTCTTGGCTTTCTCTACCGCAATGTCCGGGTCCTGCTTCGGTTCCGGCTTCGGTTCAGGTTTTGGCTCGGGCTTTGGCTCCGGTTTGGGTTCAGGTTTGGGCTCGGGCTTCGGCTCAGGTTTCGGTTCGGGCTTGGGTGCCGGCGGCGGTGTCTTGCCGCCCTTGGGTGCAGCCTCTTGCGGCAGGGCAGCCCAGAGTTCAGCTTCCACCGCACTGGCCTTCTGCGTGTTGTTCCACTGAACGCCAAAAGTCAGTGCAATGATCAGCAATGCGTGGATGATCAGCGCCAGAACGACTGGCGTGCTCCATCGCCCTTGTCTGGGTGGATTGAAATCGGAAGCGTCCGGCTTGTGCTGCATTGTCCCTGAGGTGGCCTGTCGTGTCGGTCGGTGGTGGCGATCAGTTGGTGGTCTGGACGGACAGGCCCACACGCTCGATACCGGCGCGGCGCAAGGTATCCATGACCTTTACCACGGTCTCGTACTTGATGTTCTTGTCTGCACTGATCACCACTGGCACGGCGGTGAGCTCTTGCTCACCCGTATCGGACTGCATGCGTTGGACCATCTCGACCAGACCCTTCATGTCGGTCTCCTGGGCGGTCTTGCTCGATGAGCCTTCCTGAACCTCGATTTTCTCGTCTTTGTCCACAATGACCTGAATAAAGGTCTTGGGCTGCGCGTTGGCCTGACCCACGCTGGGCAGGTCGATCTGGCTGGGGGCGATCAGGGGGGCTGTCACCATGAAGATGATGAGCAACACCAGCATCACATCAATGAACGGGACCATGTTGATCTCGTTCTTGGTGCGCCTGACACGTCGACCGGTACTTGCTGCTGCCATGACTGTGTTTCCTGTCCAGGCGTCCGTTGTCAGTGGCCTGCGGCGCTGGCGCCACCGGCTGCGGGAGCCTGATAGCCCAGGTTGCGCTGCAGGATGTTGGAGAACTCCTCCATGAAGGTCTCCAGGCGCAAGGCCACGCGATCGATTTCGTGCGTGAAGCGGTTGTAGGCGACCACAGCAGGAATGGCGGCAAACAGGCCAATGGCCGTGGCCACCAGAGCCTCTGCAATACCGGGAGCGACTGTCTGCAAGGTCACTTGCGCCAGAGCAGCGAGGCCAGTGAAGGCATGCATGATGCCCCAGACTGTTCCGAAAAGACCCACATACGGCGCCACCGACCCCACCGTTCCCAGGAAGGAGAGGTTGGACTCCAGCGCGTCCACTTCCCGCTGGTGGCTGGCGCGCATGGCGCGGCGGGCGCCATCCATGAGCGTGGCAGCGTCGTTGATCTGGCGTTCGCGCAGCTTCTGGAATTCGCGCATGCCGCTGGCGAAGATCCGCTCCATGGGGCCTACATGACGAGCGTTCTGTGCGGCAGCCAGGTAGAGATCGTTGAGGTTGGCGCCTGACCAGAAATCGCGCTCGAAGTCTTCATTCTTGGCTTTGACGCTCTTGAGGGCAAAGACTTTGCGGAAGATGGCGGCCCAGCTAATGATGGACACGGTCACCAGCAAGGCGACGACGGCTTGCACGACCCAGCTCGCATTGAGCATGAGCTGAACGATGGAAAAGTCGTGAGACATGATGTTGGTTCTGAGTGGGAAATTCTCGAAAAGTTCAGGGCGAATGCGTCAGGTCATGTGTCCAGGCTCTCGCCAGACAAGGCTGACAGGATCTGGGCGGGTATGCGTCCCGGGCGCATGCTGTCAGCCTGAACCCAGCCAATGCGAATGCTGCCTTCGCAAAGGCAGACGGCGGCGCCTGGCTCCTCTCCTTCAGCGGGCAGCTTCCAGGCGGACTGCTCAATGGTAAGTGACGCGCGACCGGCCTCGCGAACACGCGCTGTAACCAGAAGCAAATCATCGAGCCGGGCGGGCCGATGGTAGTTCACCTGAGTGGCGCTGACGATGAACATGCCACCGACATCGTCGCGCAATTGCTGCTGACCAATGCCAAGATGACGCAGCCACTCTGTGCGGGCGCGCTCGAAGAACTTCAGGTAGTTGGCATAAAAAACAATGCCACCGGCATCGGTGTCCTCCCAGTAGACACGAACCTTCCAGGTAAAGGCGTCTGCTGTGGCTTGTTCGAGCGGGCTAGGCATGTGTCGGGCTGATGTCGTCACAGCGCCGCTTTCAGTCTGGCCACGGCTTCCTGTAAATCGGGCAGGGCAGTCGACGTGGACAGGCGGATGTAGCGGCGCGTGTCGGCTTGCCCGAAGTCGCGCCCGGGGGTGACGGCAATCTGGCAACGATCCATGATCTCGTACGCCGCAGACCAGCTTCCTCCCTGGTCGGGCTGATCGCCTTTGAGCGGGATATCCCATTTCTCGCATAACGAGCTCACATTGGCCCACGCATAGAAAGCACCATCGGGTGCGACCGGCACCTTCAGACCCAGACTTTCCAGAGCGGGAATGAAGTAGTCCCGGCGCGCCTTGAACTCGGCTCTCCGGCGCTCATACTCTGCAAGGCTGTCAGCGTCGAAGCAGGCGATGGCCGCTTGCTGTGACACCACGTTGGGGCAGATGAACAGGTTCTGCGCCAGACGCTCCAGCGCAGGGACGAGGGCCTTGGGTGCCACCATCCAGCCCAGCCGCCATCCTGTCAGGTTGAAGTACTTGGAGAAGCTGTTGATGCTGATGACTTCTTCTCCCAGGCCATCGGGCAAGCCCAGAGCCGTGTGGCCATAGTCATCCTCGTAGCTCAAGCCCAGATAGATCTCGTCAACCAGGGTGACACCGCCACGCTCGCGCACCGCACGCGCAATCCGCTCGAGCTCTTCGCGGGCGATCGAGGTCCCTGTCGGGTTGGACGGCGAGGCCAGCAACACACCGCGTGTGGCCGTGTTCCAGGCGTCGTGTACCTGTCCCGAGTTGAGCTGGAAACGCTGCTCAGGGCCGCAAGCCAGCATCCGGGCACGGCCCTCGGCCACCCGCACAAAGTGCCGGTTGCAGGGGTAGCAGGGATCGGGCATCAGGATTTCGTCGCCTTGTTCGATCAGGGCCAGGCAGGCCAGCTGCAAAGCAGCAGAGGCACCAGCGGTGACGACGATGCGCTCTGGCTCCACTTTGGCACCAAAGCGCGTGGCATACCAGCGGCTGATCGCCTCGCGCAGGGCGGGCAGACCAGTGGCCATGGTGTATTGCGTGCGCCCCATGCGGACCGCACGCTCGGCCGCCTCCTGCACCAGCGGAGGCGCCGTGAAATCGGGTTCGCCGATGTTGAGGAACAGCATGCGCTGGTCGCCATCTCGAGGCGACTGGGAACGCTCGATGGCGGCTTTGGCCTGCTCCATGACGTAGAACGGCTCGACGTCCCGGGCGCGCGCTGAAATCCTCATGGGTCAGTCCTCGTCCGTCCTGGCATCCGCTTGCGTTTCCACGGGGCGGAGTTCGCGAGCCAGTTTGTGCAATACGCCATTGACGTATTTGTGGCCATCGGTCCCTCCAAAGGACTTGGCCAGCTCGATGCTCTCGTTGAGCACCACCCGCCAGGGCACGTCGAGACAATGCTTGAATTCGTACGCGCCAATCCACATCACGGCACGCTCAACAGGAGAAATCTCGGCCAGCGGACGGTCGAGCTGCGGCTCGATCAATGCATCCAGCGCCTCGGCTTCGTCCACGCACCCGTGGAGCAAGGCGTCATAGTGGGCACTGTCTGCCTTGTGAAAACCGCTGAGGTCACGGGTAAAGACGTCGATATCCGTGGCGGCGTTGCGACCCACCAGATGCTGGTACAGCGCCTGCAGGGCGAATTCGCGTGCGCGCGTCCGGGCTGATTTGTCAGACGCCTTGCGAGGGCGCTTGCCGCCGGCAGCGGGGGCGCTTGAACTGTTGCTCATGGTCAGGGCCTCTTAACCGATGTCTTCCAGCAGGTTGGCCATTTCGATGGCCACTTGCGCCGCGTCGCGGCCTTTCTCTTCCTGGCGCGCCACAGCCTGGGCCACGTTTTCGGTGGTCAGGATGGCATTGGCGATCGGGGTATTGGTTTCCAGGGACACTTGCGTGCATCCGGCGCCCGACTCGTTGGCGACCAGCTCGAAGTGATAGGTCTCGCCTCGAATGATGCAACCCAGGGCGATCAGTGCGTCAAAGTCGTCGCGCTCGGCCATGGCCTTGAGAATCAGCGGGACCTCCAGGGCACCCGGGACGGTGACGCGGGTGATGTTTTTCTCCTGCACGCCCAGAGCCAGAAGCTCCTGGTGGCAGGCATCGTACAACGCGTTGGTGATGCCCTCGTTGAAACGGGCCTGGACAATGCCGATGACCAGCTTCTTGCCGTCGAGCAGGCGGTTGTCGCTGCTGCCTTTTTCTGCGCCAAACATGTTTGAGTCCTGTCTGAAGTTTGAATCTTGTTCCGTCCGGCATTGGCCGGTGGTTTTGCCATCCTGGAGGGGGCGCCTTCAGCTTTCAACGAAGCCAGTGACTTCCAGTCCATAGCCAGCCATGCTGGGCATGCGGCGTGGCGTACCCAGCAGCTGCATCTTGCGCACGCCACATTCCCGAAGAATCTGGGCGCCCACACCATAGGTGCGCAAATCCATGCGACCTCGGCCAGGGGCATGTGCCGCCCGTGCAGTGCCTTCGAACTGGTCGAGCAACTGATCAGCCGTTTCTCCGCAGTTGAGCAGCACTGCCACGCCTTTGCCCGTCGTCTCGAGGTACCTCAGGCTGCGCTCCAGACTCCAGCTGTGCATGGATCGGCCCACTTCCAACGCGTCCAGGACAGACAGCGGCTCGTGCACGCGCACCGGAACGCTCTCGTCTTCACCCCAGGTCCCCTTGACCAGTGCCAGATGCAGTGCGCCGCTGGGTCCATCTCGGAAAGCAACGGCGTCGAATTCACCGAAGGCGGTTTGCATGGTCCGCTTGGCAGCACGGGTGATCAGGCTTTCGGTGCGACTGCGGTACTCGATCAGATCGGCAATAGTGCCAATCTTCAGGCCGTGCTCGGCTGCAAACAACTGCAGGTCGGGCAGGCGGGCCATGGTGCCGTCATCCTTCATGATCTCGCAGATCACCGATGCCGGCGAGCAGCCAGCCATGGCGGCCAGATCACAGCCTGCCTCCGTATGGCCGGCGCGCATCAGCACGCCACCTTCAACCGCTTGCAACGGAAACACGTGGCCAGGCTGAACCAGATCAGAGGCTTTGGCCTCCGGCGCCACGGCCACTTGCACGGTACGGGCACGGTCGGCGGCAGAGATGCCCGTTGTCACGCCTTCTGCAGCTTCAATGGACACAGTGAAAGCCGTGCCCATGGAGGTGCCATTGCGTTGCACCATGGGAGGGAGCTTCAGGCGCTCGCAGGCTTCCTTGCGCAAGGTCAGGCAGATCAGACCGCGACCGAAGCGAGCCATGAAGTTGATGGCTTCCGCGCTCACATGGTCAGCCGCCAGCACCAGATCACCTTCGTTCTCCCGGTCTTCTTCATCGACCAGCACCACCATCTTTCCAGCGGCCAGGTCGGCCACAATGTCTTCCACTGGCGAAATGGCCACTGGTGTCAGCTTGTCGGGGGCGTTCATGGATTCAAGTCCTTTGAAGTCGCGCCAGGTGCCGTGAGCATCCGCTCCACGTACCGGGCGACGGTGTCGATTTCGAGGTTGACCGGCGTCTCGGCCCTGAGCTGGCCCAGCGAGGTGTTTTCAACTGTGTGAGGGATGAGGTTGATGCTGAACTCGCAGCCATCCGGCACGTCGGCGATGCGGTTGACCGTCAGGCTCACACCATTGACAGTGATCGATCCTTTGTAGGCCAGGTATTTGCCCAGCTCCACAGGCGCCAGAATGCGCAGTTCCCAGCTCTCGCCCACGCGTTCAAATGACGCCACACGGCCCACGCCATCGACGTGGCCCGAGACGATGTGTCCCCCCAGGCGGTCGTGGGCGCGCAAAGCCTTTTCCAGGTTGATGCTCGCCCCGGCCTGGTCGAGGCCGGCGGTCTTGTCCAGAGACTCCGCTGAAATGTCGATGGTGAATTGCCGGGCAGGCATATCCAGAGTGGTGACGGTCATGCAGGCGCCGTTGAGCGCAATGCTGTCGCCCAGGCCCACGTCGTCGAGGTAGCCTGGCGGCGCCTCGATGGTGAGTCGCTTGCCATGATCCAAAGAGCTGCCCAGGTCGTTGAGGGCGGCGATGCGCCCCACGCCGGTGATGATGCCGGTAAACATGGCGTTATTTTCGCAGGGTTTCGGGTGGGGCCGGTCCGGCGAGGGACTTTCTCCACAAAAAATTGCTTGTGCAGTGCCTGGATGCCGGCATGCACAGGGGTCAGGTGCTCAAAAATGCGTCATTTCCTGCAAATCGGACCTGCAGACGCAGATCTGGCCCTATCTGCGTAACGTCGGAGAACTGCATTCGGCGGGCATTGGCCAGTTTGTCCAGTGCGGGCAGCGATAGCAAGGGCAGCCCCGGCCCGAGTACCACCGGCGCCTGATAGACAAGCAGCTCGTCCACCAGGCCGGCACAAAGCAGGGCGCCGCTGAGGGTCGGGCCTGCCTCTACATGCAATTCGTTGGTCTCGCCCTCGCCACCCAGCCAGGCCATGAGGGCGTGAAGATCCACCTTGCCGTCAGGGGAGGGCAGGTCCAGGTGGCTGATCAGCTGGTTTTGTTGTGCCTGCTCTTCCGCGGGAGGGGTGCTTCCCATGCCGTTTCGGGCCGCCGCTCCGCTGGCGCTACCCACCAGTGTTACCTGGCGAGGACTTCCCTGAGCGGAGGGGCCAAACAGCCGGGCAGATGCCGGCGTGCGCCGCTGACTGTCCACCACCACCAGGTGGGGTTGGCGCGGCGTGACGAAGTCCCGCACGTCCAGCATTGGATCGTCGGCCAGCACCGTGCCCACGCCGGTCAGCACGCGGCAGGCGCGAGCTCGCCAGGCATGGCCGTCAGCGCGTGCCTCCGGGCTGGTGATCCACTGGCTTTCCCCGTCTGGCAAGGCTGTCTTGCCGTCCAGTGAGCACGCCAGCTTCATGCGCACCCATGGGCGCTTGCGTACCATCCGGCTAAAAAAGCCGATGTTGAGCTCTTTCGCGGCGATCGCGACGGGATGGGAGACCGGTAACACCTCGACATCGATGCCTGCAGATCGCAGGCGCTCGACACCACTGCCGGCAACAAGCGGGTTCGGGTCCAGTGTGGCGACCACCACCTTGGCCACACCCGCCGCTATCAGGGCGTCGCAACAGGGTGGGGTGCGGCCATGGTGGGAGCAAGGCTCCAGGGTCACGTATGCGGTAGCGCCTTGTGTGTCATGACCCAGGGCACGTGCATTGCGCAGCGCCACCACCTCGGCATGGGCGCTCCCCGCTGCCTCTGTGGCGCCTTCCCCGATCAAGGCATTGGATGCCGAGATGAGCACGCAACCCACGCGGGGGTTGGGGCTAGGGACATGCTGGGTACGCTCCGCAAACTCGATCGCTGTGGCCCAATGTTTGGGGAGTGGGGGCTTCATGATGGGCGGCAACATGGTGACTTGATTCAAAGCAAGTCTAAATCCTACCGGGCGAAACAAGCCGAATAAACACTTCATCAGGTCATTCCGCCCAGGCTTTATGTCTGCATGGTCACCCGGCCGGAGTATGAGGTCCGTTCTCCTGTTTCTAAAGAAGACAACAAAAGGAGTACCGCCCGTCTTTAGGAATCCCCCACTCGTCTCGACGACCTCGCGCTGCGACTGCGAAGCACTATATTCGCTCTTAATGCAACGCAATTCAGCATATTCGCCGCTCCAAGCGGTTGTTATTCCATGAAGAAGCAGTCCGGCTTTACAGCGATCGAGATGATGGTTTCAGTGGCGATTCTCGCCATACTGGTTGGCATTGGGATCCCGAGTCTCCGTCTTCTTATTCAGAGCATGCAGATCTCGGCTGTGACCAACGATGTCGTGAGCACGCTTCAAGTCGCTCGTAGCGAAGCCGTCAAGCGCGGAGTCCCTGTGACAGTTTGCTCAAGCAATAACCAGGCTACATGTAGTGGCGGCTGGATCGATGGATGGGTCGTTCGAGACAATGCCGCCGCCGCCAATCCGCCGTTTCGAGTTTGGCCGGCTACGCGGGCTGGAGTGGGAATTGTGGTTGGGGGCGCAGTTGAGTTCAACGCCTTGGGCGGGGTGACCAATGCGCAGTGTTTCCAGATCACCTTGGATACCCTGACACGCTTTGTTGGCGTTGGGCCTTCTGGGCGAGTTGCTTCTTCCAATGTGGCATGTCCTTAGTAATGAATCGGTACTTGTGATGAATATTAATCAACCACGTCAAGCCCTTCGGGTTGCTTTGATGCGTCGGCAAGTGTCGAAGTTTCAGGCTGGGGCGACTTTGATTGAGGTTCTGGTCGCGATTGTTGTACTTGCGTTTGGCGTCATTGGAATGGCGGGAATGCAGTTCGCGGGAATCAAATACAACCACAGCGCGTCTCTTCGAACGCAGGCAACGAGTCTTGCATACGACTTGGCGGACAGGGCTCGCGCCAACCTCGCGGCCTGTGACGCTGCTGTCTGCGCGTATGAAACACCGCTCGGAGCCGCCTTTGACGGAAACGCTGCGGAAGCGTGTGGGCTGCCGCTGATGGCCGCTGGCGGTGCGGCGGCCTTGGCTGCCACTGACGTGAACCAGTGGAAGAGTTGTGTCGAGAATGCCCTTCCAGCTGGGCAAGGGCTGGCGGCACGTCTTGCGCCGAATACTGCGTTCGTTGATCAGTGTGGGGTCACGCATGCAGGGACGGGTATCGAGGTTTTCGTCGTAGAGATCAACTGGAACGATAGTCGCCTTCAAGCAGGCGCTAACGCGCGCGACTGCGTTGTTGTTCGCACTCAAGTGAGGCCTCTCTGATATGAATAAATTCAACAACCGCATTCGCTCGGTCAGGCGACAAGCTGGTCTGACGCTTGTGGAGTTGATGATCGGTGTGGCTTTGGGCTTGCTGATCCTCTCTGCGGTCTTGTACGTATTCGCCGGTAGCGTCACGAGTTATCGTCAGCAGGATTCCCTGTCGGTGGTTCAGGAGTCTGGCCGGATTGCGCTTGAGGTTGTCAATCGCGATCTTCGGATGGCTGGCAACCCAGGCTGTGGCAACTTGGCTTTTCTCGAGCATCAAACGCCGGCGGAATTTAGCGATGCGGTATCGCTGACGCCAGCGCCTTCTGGAGCGGCGGCAACGCCTGACTCTGTGACTATTGTGAGAGGCAGCGCCGAGTTTGCTGTGGTTTCCACTTCGCCTGCGACTAACCAGGTTCAGTTGGTCAGCGCAGCCCCGTTGGGCAATATCAACCCTGGCGACAAACTGCTTCTGTCAGACTGCATCACGACGGACGTCATGACGGTTGCTGCCATCGCAGGAAACCTGGTGTCGGGATCGGCAGTGTCCAAACAGTATCCCGCTGGTGCCCGCGTGATGCGGCTGGATACGGTGACATATTCGGTTGGCGGCGGTGAACTCTTGCGCAATGGTCAGGCGATTGCCACCTCAGTTGAAAACTTGAAGTTTTACTACGGAATTTCTAACGGAGTCCAAAGGGCCGCAGCTCGCTATGACGCTGCTCCCGCCGTTGCTGAACTGAGCAACATTGTGGCCGTCAAGCTATCTTTGTCTTTGGTCGAGGGACGCCCAGCCGCACGGCAGGTTTTTTCCTCTACTGTCGCGCTACGAAATCGGGCCCCCTGAGTCGCATCAAGGTCATTTTTTATGGACATCCGAACCAAACGTTTCCATCGCATGCAGGCGCGCCGCAATGCAAGCGCGAAGCTTCGCTCTGACCAAAAAGGCGCAGTTTTGGCCATTGGACTTATTTTGCTGGCAGTGTTGACGCTTTGGGGCGTTCAGGCCATGCGAAGCAATCTTTCGCAAGAGCGCATGGCCTTTAATATGCGTGATCGAAACGTGGCCTTTCAAGCTGCTGAGGCAGCGCTTCGTGTGGGAGAGGTAAACGGACCGTTTGATTCATCCGGGGTTGCTCTTGCCGATCCTATGAATTGGGGCGCTGGAGAAGAAACCGGGACGTTGGTCGACTTCGATGGTGATCTCTCTGCAGACCCGAAATACCATGTCGGTCCACCTCAGTATGTCAGGGTGGGGATTGTCATTCCCCCGGAATACCGCCTGATTTATCCCATTGGTGCGCAGGCCCAAGGATCGCAGCCTGGAAGTATCGTGATCCTCCAGTCTGGATTTGAACCGGCCAACTGATGTTTGGCACTGTCTAGAAACCATGCTTTGTAAAGGTCGTCTTGGCTTGTGAAGAGCTGGGACCGTTGGGAGCAAGAAATGAGTTTGAAGAGAATTTGCCGTATGGCTACACGTGGGTCGACAGGTGTGGCCGTATTCGCGGCACTCGTGTTGGGAGCGCACTTACCAGCGACGGCGCAGGTGAATCCAGCGGATAAACCGTTGTTTCTCTCATCAAGCGTCGATCCGAACATCATGTTCGTGCTGGATGACTCTGGTTCAATGCACTGGGAGGTGACGCCGGATGATTACATTCGTCCGCGCTTCGTCTTCAGACCTGTTGCCGGTATGTATGGTGGCGCTGACTACGACGAATTTACAACCTCAGTTCGCTACAACGCAGCGAACGCGGACGAACGCACCACTGCGCGTGCTTACCGCTCCTTTGCGCTGAACAAGTCTTACTACAATCCAGCCGTCACCTACAGGCCCTGGGCGCGGGAAGATGGGTCCCTCTTTCCCAATGCCAACCCGACCGCCGCATTTCACCATCCAATCCGGACGGGGCTTGGTACCCGCAACCTGACAGTCAACACCACTGAAAACACCCGGTGGATCTACCGTAATCAAACCGGTGGTCTATTCTGGTCGGAGGTGGGCTCCGGTTGGCGAAATGCCACGCACTATCCTGCAGTGTACTTCCGCCATAACGGCGGGGCACTTTGGGATGCGGCCAATTACACACAAGTCAACATCATTGCTTCTACCACAAACTATACGGGGGATGGACGCGAAAACCGAACCGACTGTGTGGCGGGCAACTGCACTTATGCCCAGGAAATCCAGAACTTCGCCAACTGGTACACCTATTACCGCTCGCGAATGCTGGCAGCCCAGGCAGGTATCGGTCGTGCCTTTTCGGCACAGTCGGACTCCATGCGAGTGGGCTTTGGGGCTATCAACAAGGACAGTTCGAGTGTTGATGGTGTAAACACGGAAACAGTGATCCGAGGCGTGCGCAAGTTTGACGGAGCGGATCGTACTGCCTTCTTCAACGAGCTGTATGGCGGGGTCTGGAATCCAGCGAACACACCATTGCGGCGCGCGCTGGACGATGTCGGGCAGTATTTCAGTCGAACGGACAACCGCGGTCCATGGGGCGCGAGGCCGGGGATCAATGACTCGTCTGATCATTTGCAATGTCGCCAGAGTTTCTCGATTCTCATGACCGATGGCTACTGGAACAGCTCTCAAGCATCTACAGCTGCTGCACGACAGAACGTGGACAATACCAGCGGTCCAACCATCACGGACGCAGGTCCACCTGTCCGGTCGTTCCAGTACTCTCCAGGCACTCCTTTCTCCGATGTTACTGACAACACGCTGGCGGATGTTGCCATGTATTACTGGAACCAGGACTTGCGCCCTTCGCTGCCCAACAAGGTTCCAACGACTGACGAAAACCCCGCCTTCTGGCAGCACATGGTGACCTATGGTGTCGGACTGGGGGTCTCCGGAACGATTGATCCAGATACCGCGTTTGGCGCTATTGATGCCTCGCCAGCAGTGAACATCACCTGGCCAGACCCTGAGTCGTCGAATCCTGCGAAGATTGACGATTTGCTGCACGCTGGGGTGAACAGTCGTGGTGGGTTCTTCTCAGCAGGGGACCCTGAGACGTTTGCCAATGAGCTGACCTCAGTTCTATCCAATATCGTGGCCAGAGTGACCTCCGCTGGTACGTCCGCGGCGGCCAGCTCTTCAACCCTTCAGACGGACACGCTGATCTATAACGCTAGCTTCCGTAGCACGGACTGGTCTGGAACTGTTGAGGCGCGCAACCTTGACGCCTATGGCGCACCTGATAAATCGGCAGCCGGGCTGGCATGGGATGCCGAGCAGGTTCTGGCTGCACGTACGCCAGCGTCGCGGAACATCTATACAAGTGCCGGACCGGGAAGCCCTGTTCCGTTGCTGCCTGCTGCTCTGAGCACTGCGCAAACGACTGCGTTGGGTATCAACCCTGGCGGAGCGCCAGCTTCTGCGGCGACGGCGAGCGATCGCGTCAACTGGCTACGTGGAGCGGATCATCCTGAGCTGCGATCGCGCGTGGTGGATGGCGTCATTCGCCGCGTGGGAGACATCATCAGCTCTGACCCTCAGTTCATGTACCAACGTGATTTTGGCTACACCTTGCTGCCGGGCACGGAAGGGACGAGCTACAAGACGTTCCGCAACAGTACTGCGTACAAGTCGCGCCCTGAAGTACTGATGGTGGGGACAAACGGCGGTATGTACCATGGGTTTGAAGCTGATACGGGCGTGGAGCTTTTTGCGTACGTGCCAAGCGAACTGCTGCTTCCCGGTAGCTCGGGCACGCATGCCCAGATCAATGATCTGATGCGCACCGACTATGACCATCGCTACTATGTTGATGGTGCGTCGATCGTCTCGGATGTGTACACGGGAGGACAGTGGCGTACAGCGGCGGTGGGCACAATGGGCGCTGGAGGTCGAACGGTCTTCGCGCTCGACGTCTCCGACCCGACGAGCTTCAGTGCGTCTGACGTCATGTGGGAGTTCAAGTACGCCCCCAACACGTGTGTTGCCGATCCATCCGGCACCGGTGGAAGTACTGCATGCCGCGATATTGGGTATGGCGTGACTAACCCCAAGGTCGTGCGTATGGCCAACGGACGATGGGCTGCAGTTTTTGGAAACGGCTACAACAGCTTCGATCACCGGGCCAGGTTGATGGTCGTGGACATGCAGTCAGGCAGGCTGATGTACAACCTGCTGGTGCCTGACAACGTGGCAAACGCCGGTTCTGCGAGTGCAACGAATCCGAACGGATTGTCTCCTGTTGAAACCACTGATTGGCCGAATAACAACCTGATGATGGCCAATGCGTATGCCGGTGACCTTCTCGGCAACATGTGGCGCTTTGATTTCACCGGCACGTCTCCATCAATTCGGCGCATTTTCACGGCAGTGGATGGTTCGGACGTTAGACAGCCGATTCTGGCTCGCCCCCGGCTGGCGTTGAAGCCTGGGTCAACTTCGGAGATCGTGGTTCTCTTTGGGACGGGAAGCTATTTCCGGCTGAGCGATGACACGTCGACTCAGGTTCAGACGTTCTACGGGATCTTTGACAGCCCTTCGTCGACCGGGTCGCCTCCAAGTCGGTCAAGCTTGCTTGCGCAGACGATTACATCGAACATGAGTGCGATGACAGTTGGGAGTATCACCTATGAGCCAGGAACTCTGCGCTCCCTGTCTCAGCTTGGGTTGACCAACCAACCGGGATGGAGAGTGGATCTCCCAGTATCTGGAGAGCGTGTGGTCAGTGAGGGAGTTTTCCCCAGTGGACCATTCCAGAAGAGCATTCGATTCACAACCCTGGTCCCAGAGCTCGATCCATGTGGCTCAGGACGATCTGGATACTTGATGGATATGGACCTTTTGAGCGGTGGCCGGTCTTCTGAAGCTGCCTTTGATATCAACGGTGATGGTGAGATCGACGGTTCCGATGCGGCCTACAGCGGTTTGAAGGGTGGTAGTGGACAGAAGCCCCTCGTGATCAGGAACGGAAATGGTGGCGACAATAACCCGCCGCCGCCGCCGCCCAACCCCAATCCGAATGATCCACCTCCCTGCACGCAGGATTGCATCTACGATGAGGATGGGAACCTGATCACGTCTGGTTCGAACACAGCAGGCCCGCTCGGCCGACAATCCTGGCGTCAATTGCGATAAGCGGAAGGAACGTCAATGAACAAGGTTTACTCAATTGCGGCTATTTCGCTTTCATTGCTCATGCCATTGCAGGGCGTGGCCCAGCAACCACTGAGCCCTGAGTCTGAGATTCGAGGCCGGGTAGAACAGTGGGCGCCCGGAGTGGGGCAAGTGAAAGTCAATGGCCAGACATACCGAATGTCGAAGAGTGTTCAGGTGATCGACAAGAAGGCTGCTCCTTTGCCGCGTCATGCGGTTCGAGCGGGGAGCCGTGTAAGCATCGTGGTCTCGGACAATGTTGTCACCCACGTAGTTGTCAATCCTGGCGAAGAGCCAACATTGGATGAGTCGCACAAATGAACTGCAGTGGACAACCCTATTGCTCGAGCCGTCGAGAGGCAGGCTTCACTCTGATCGAGGTCATGATCGTAGCTGCTGTGGTCGCTATTCTGGCCGCTGTGGCCTACCCGGCATATGAGGATTCGCGAAGGCGTGCTGCCAGGGCCGATGTGCAGTCAGACTTGATGGAGCTTGCTCAGGCCAGTGAGCGGTTTTTCTCTCAAAATAACCGCTACGATCAAACGCGAGCCGGGGCAGCATATGTACTGCCTTTTACCCAAAGCCCTCGGTCAGGCGTTGGCTTGAAATACAACATCCTTTTTGTTACGGCAGCGGCTGGGCAGACCTACACGCTGCAAGCCGTACCTGTTGGAAAGCAGGTGGCAGATGTTTGCGGCACATTGACGATCAACCAGTTGGGTGTTTCGACGCCTGCGCTTGGAACAAACGGCCGACCCTGTTGGTGAGAGCCCATTGGGCTAGGCACTATTGCGTACTCAACTCCTATGGTCAAGTTTGGGTAGCGTTTCTGAGTCAACCTGCTAGGGGGTTCTGGTAGATCACGTTGGTTTTATATTTTCTTCTCAGGGAGGAGAAAATGAGAACCAAAGAAACATCTTGCGGAGGCCAGACAGGCTTCACTCTTGTCGAGGTCATGGTAGCCGTCTGTGTGCTTGCCATTTTGCTTGGCGTGGCGATACCTCGATTTGAACGTCTAATCGAAAAGGCTCGCCTCAAGTCTATTGGGGCAGATTTCCTGGTTGACTTGCAGCTGGCCAGGTCTGAAGCGATCGTTCGCGGACGACGGGTGGCACTTTGTGCTGCTGCTTCAAGCGAAGCATGTAGCCCTAAAGGTGATTGGACGTCAGGGTGGATGCTGTTCGTTGACAGCAACAACAATGGTTCCAGAGAAATAGGTGAACTCGTTCTCCGATATCACACGGCTGTGCCGCCCGGGTGGCGCGTGGCAGGCAACCGGCCTGTCTCCAGGTACATTTCTTACAATGGTTTGGGTGCCACGCGTCTTACAAGCGGGGCGTTCCAAGCAGGCACGGTGACTGTCTGCAAAATTGCTTCGAATTCAAAGGAGGCAATCAAGGTCGTGATCAACAGCGTCGGCCGTCCGAGAATGGAGCTATCTCGGTATATAGAATGCGAGGCAGGTTAGGGCGATTCGAACTATCGCTTGCCAACCCCTTCCACGAAGGTCTTGAAGTCTTCAACGTCTTCGAAGCTGCGGTAGACGCTGGCAAAGCGCACGTAGGCGACCTTGTCCAGCTTCTTGAGCTCGCGCATGACCATCTCGCCAATCTTGTTCGCTGGAATTTCCCGGTCGCCCAGGTTGAGCAGTTTCTCCTCGATACGCTCAATGGCCGCATCCACCTTTTCTGTGCTCACCGGGCGCTTTCGCAGTGCCAGACTGAAAGAGCCACGGAGCTTGGCGGGCATGTAGTCGACACGTCGCCCATCCTTTTTGACCACGGCGGGGAAACTCACCTCAGGGCGCTCGTAGGTGGTGAAGCGCTTTTCGCAGTGGCCGCACTTGCGTCGGCGACGGATGAAGTCTGCCTCTTCAGAGACACGGGTTTCGACGACCTGGGTGTCGAGGTGGCCGCAGAACGGACATTTCATGATGGGGACTCCAATCAAACAAAGAGGGGGCCAAGCCCCCTCTTTGTGATGTCAGTCAATCATTTATAAACGGGGAATCGGGCGGTCAAAGCGTTGACCTTGGCGCGAACCGCTTCGATGTTGGCCTGATCGCGAGGATTGTCCAGCACGTCGGCCACCAGGTTGGCGGTCAGGCGGGCTTCTTCGTCCTTGAAACCGCGGGTGGTCATGGCAGGAGTGCCGATACGAACACCGCTGGTCACGAACGGCTTTTCCGGGTCGTTCGGAATGGCGTTCTTGTTGATCGTCATGTGGGCGCTGCCCAGCACGGCCTCGGCTTCCTTGCCGGTGATCCCTTTGGAGCGCAAGTCCACCAGCATGACGTGGCTTTCAGTGCGGCCTGAGATGATGCGCAGACCACGCTGGGTCAGGGTCTCGGCCACGATCTGGGCATTTTTCACCACTTGCTGCTGGTAGGCCTTGAACTCGGGGCTCAGGGCTTCTTTGAAGGCAACAGCCTTGGCGGCGATGACGTGCATCAGCGGTCCACCTTGCAAGCCAGGGAAGATGGCGCTGTTGATGGCTTTCTCATGCTCGGCTTTCATCAGGATGATGCCGCCGCGCGGGCCACGCAGGCTCTTG
This sequence comes from Hydrogenophaga sp. 5NK40-0174, assembly GCF_040372165.1. Lineage (NCBI taxonomy): Bacteria > Pseudomonadati > Pseudomonadota > Betaproteobacteria > Burkholderiales > Comamonadaceae > Hydrogenophaga > Hydrogenophaga sp. 5NK40-0174. The sequence continues at coordinate 611,245 of NZ_BAABWG010000001.1, forward strand.
TGGGTGGTGGAGGTCACCACATCCGCGAAAGGCACGGGGTTGGGGTAGACGCCAGCGGCAATCAAGCCAGCGTAGTGCGCCATGTCGACCATGAAGATGGCGCCGACTTCCTTGGCGATGTTGGCGAAACGCTCGAAATCGATGCGCAGGCTGTAGGCTGAGGCACCGGCCACGATCAGCTTGGGCTTGTGCTCGCGGGCCTTGGCTTCCATCGCGTCGTAGTCGATCTCTTCCTTGTCGTTGAGGCCATAGGAGACGACGTTGAACCACTTGCCGGACATGTTCAGTGGCATACCGTGGGTCAGGTGACCGCCTTCGGCCAGGCTCATGCCCATGATGGTGTCGCCCGGCTTGAGGAAGGCCAGGAAGATGGCTTCGTTGGCCGAAGCGCCGCAATGGGGTTGCACGTTGGCAGCGTCGGCGCCAAACAGTTGCTTCACGCGGTCAATGGCCAGCTGCTCGGCCACGTCCACGTGTTCGCAACCGCCGTAGTAGCGCTTGCCTGGATAGCCTTCGGCGTACTTGTTGGTCAGCTGGGTGCCCTGGGCTGCCATCACGGCAGGAGAAGCGTAGTTCTCGCTGGCGATCAGTTCGATGTGGTGTTCCTGGCGGGCGTTCTCCGCCTGGATGGCAGCAAAGATCTCGGGGTCGGTTTGCTCGATGAGGATGTTGCGATCGTACATGTTGGGTTTGGCAGTCGATGGATGTTGACCCTGCGCGAACGCCAGTCTTGACGGTCGGCAGGTGCTGCCCAGGCGAACGGCGGATCACCTCGATCGAGGCGGTGCGCTTCCCAGTGGTTGTCCTGAATTGCTCTGCTGCATTTCATGCAGCGTACGATCAGGGGGCCACGTCAGCCGTCGGGCAGGTTGGGCTGTTGAACAAGCCAAGCTGCCTGGCCTATCGCCAGTTGCGCACGGCATGCATTTTAACGGACCTGAGCCGGTTTGGGCACCGCCTGGTCGCCGTAGAAACGAAAAATCCGCGCCAGTGGTGCGCGGATGGTCTGAACAAACGCCGGTGCTATTGCCGGTCAGTCAGTATGGCGTGGCATCTGCCACGGTGGCAGTGGCTTCGGAACGCTTGGGTTGAGGGTTTGCCGGCGCTTCCGTGGCTGCTTCGACTGGCGCTACCTTGTCCGTCGCTTCAATGGACTTGGCCTCGCTGTCACCCTTGGTTTGCACGAGAGAAGCACTTGCTGCATCGGACGCATCCGAAGTTTCGGGTTGGGGCGGCGCTTTGTTTGCTTTGGCCGTGAACGACGGGAAGTAGCGCGGAATCGGCTTGCCTTGTGCCACGGCCTGTAGCCGCAAGTGCTCGGTCATGACGCGCTTGATATAGAAGCTGCCGTCGGTGGACACAGCCCCCACGTAGAGACGCAGACCACCCTCCACAGAGCCGGCTCTACGGATGCAGTCACGCAGAACCTGTACACCGACATGAAGGTTGGATACCGGGTCGAAGGCGGCGAGTTGTCCGCCGTAGCCCTCATATTTTTCCTCGTGGATCCTGGTCATGACCTGCATGAGGCCTTGCGCACCCACCGGGCTTTGGGCATAGGGATTGAAGCGGGACTCCACAGCCATCACACCGAGGATCAGGGTGGGGTCAAGCCCGACCTTTTCGCCCGCATCATAGGCTTCGGCCACCAGTACACTCAGAGGCTCTGCTGCGACCCGGTATTTTTTGCTCAGCCAGAAAGCAACCCGTGCCTGCTCGCTCGGCAACTGGGATGGCGCCGCCGCAGTGACGCGTTCGACCGCCAGCGGGTCAGAAGCAATGCCTTCTGGGCTCAGGTTGGCTTCGTCCTGACGGGCTTGCAGCCATGCCAGGATCTCCGTTTCGAGATTGCTGCGAACATCGCCGCGGACGCCAAGCGCCAAGGCAGACACCACCACAGCCGCGCCAACCACGCTCAGCGTGGTGTGACCAACTTGCATCAGGCCTGCGTAGGTGTCGGCGCAGACAGCACGCACAGAGGCTGCGAGGCGTTGAAAGAGTTGAGCAGGCAAGGCGCGCAACCTGGCGCTAGCCGTTGTGGCTTTCTTTTCCATGTCCTTGTTGGATGGGTTGGCCTTCTTGGGGTTCCAACCGCTTGGCAGTTGGCAAGAAGTGGAAGCAACATCTGAAAGCTTCGGCTGGAAATCAGGATGCTTGACCGGGTTTTCCCCTAAAGGCTGGCCCGAATGTAGTGGCAATAAAATAACCCGTCAAGCATTTGGAGTGACGATGTTATTTCTTTTTGGTATTTGATGGGTGGTATGCATTCCGGAATATGAACCGCGTTCAGCCCACTCAGTGTTCTCGCGGGCTGGGCGCTCTCGGGTTTGATGAACGACCACTGGTCGGCTCGACTTTCCACTGCCAATGGCCAGACGAACGCATCAACCAGGAGCGGGCAGTGCATAGGAAAAAACCATCGATATAGGGGTTCTTCCTGCTTGTCGCTGGCGCAGGCCGGGCGTAGACTGAAGTCATCTGCTCAGAAGAGCAGATATCTGTCGGGAAGCAATCCAGTTGCGTTCCGACCTGACGAGGAGCAATCTGTTGCTCCCAGGCGGAAAGGACATCAAGCTCCTTTCTCCCGATGACGGCAAGTGCAGATTGCCCGCCGTCCAACCCCGGTAGGCTTGCCTGCCGGGGTTTCTTGCTTTCAGGCCGTGTAGCTCAGCGTTTTTTCGGCACTGACAAGGGTTTGGTGCGGGCCAAAGGCCTGAAAAAAGCGTCGAACATTGCGTGCACCGCAGGAAACTCGATGGCAAAGGCCTCCGGTTGCACAAAGAACGCTTCGGCACAAACCGCAAAGAACTCAGCTGGAGCCTTGGCTCCATAGGGGTCGAGCCAGGGTGCCGGTTGTCCGAAGCGCTCCGCCCGTGCCACAGCTTCCTGGAAATCGTTGTATGCCCGGCTCATGGTCTGGCGCCAGTGCGCCTGCGCGGCCTCGATGGAATCAGATCCAAGGGCTTTGGTATGCAATGGTGGCGCTCCGTCCGCTCCGGACCCGAACGCCATGCCACGCATATCGATTTTATGGACAAACTCGTGGATGACGACGTTGCGGCCTGAGGAGGCCAGGTCGGCCGCTTTCGAGACCTCATCCCAGCTGAGCATGACAGGGCCTCGGTCCATGGCCTCGCCTGCGAGGGCTTCTTCATACTGATGCACAACGCCCGCGGCGTCGCGCGTCTCACGGCGGGCGAGGGCCGCGCCTGGCTGGAGCACAATGCCGACAAAATCGTCATACCACTCCAGCGCACTGGCTGAGCGAGGCGGCTTGCGACCATCCGGCATGGCGATATGAAGCAGTGGAAGGCAGGCTTGTGCAGCCACGCTCATGGCCATTTCGTCTGTTACCTCCAGGCCGTGCGCGCCGTGGAACTCTTTTTCCTGCAGAAAATGAGCGCACAGTTTGTGCAGTTTGTTCTGCTCCCTCAGGTTGAGGCTTTCCAGAAAAGGGAGGCTGGCGACGGTACGGCGCCAAAGGCTATCGGGAATGGGGGTGCCTTTTCGCCAGGCACGCGGGAGCCACGGCTCCACCCAGCGCCGTATCCGGCGAATCATGCTGGCCTGACCTTTGCCGGAATGTCCTGGCGCTCCATGGCACCACTGTTCATCACTTTGAGGACCTGCGCCCGAGGGGGGCTTGCATTGGCATCCCAGTCGCTGAGCACGACGCGCATGCGTCCACCGGGAAGAGGGTGGTCATTCGCATGGTGTGTATGACCGTGAATGAGCGTGGTGGCGTTGGCCTGCTCGAGCCAGTCGAGCGCTGCCTCATCGTTGACATCAGCCCAGGATTTTTTCTCGGCATACTGTTTGGCCTGCTGAGCCTTGCTGGCTTCACGCAATCCGCGGGCGATCGCCGCTCTTTCCGTCAGAGGCTTGGCGAGGAAGTCACTTTGCCATTGGCTCGACCGTACCTGGCGACGAAACGCTTGATATGGGACATCATCGGTGCAAAGCGCATCTCCGTGGGTGAGGACAATTCGCTGGTCGCCGAGCGTCACAATGGCTGGATCGGGCAGCCAGGTCATGTTGGCCGCCTTGGCCGCGTCCGGCCCAAGCAGAAAGTCCCTGTTCCCGGCCATGAAGTAGACGGGGATTTGCGTCGCGCACTCCCGAATGGATTCGATGCAACTGCGCAGGAAATCGTTCTTGGCAGATGCGAGGCAGTCGTCTCCTATCCAGACTTCGAACAGGTCGCCGAGGATGAAAAGCGCATCTGCTGCGCTGGACGCACCCCCTGACATCCAGGTCTTCCACAGCCCGTGAGTGTGGCCGTCTTCCTCGTGCAGGTGGATATCCGAGATCAGCGCGATCGAACGCCAGTGGCCGGGGGTGGCCAACTCATGGAAGCGCGTCTGGGCTGTGGGCGGCAATGTAGAGGAGGGATGAAGCTTGGCCGGATCCGCGTTTCAGGCAGTGACCCGGCCAGCAAGGTTCCGGCGCCTTGTTTTGGCGGCTCTGGTTCTTGGGACAGGCTCAGACAGCGACAGCTTTTTCAATGACGACGTCCTGTTTGGGGACGTCTTCATGGAAGCCACTGCGCCCGGTGACAACGCCTTCGATCTGCTTGACGATGTCGGTGCCGTCGACCACCTTGCCAAACACTGCGTAGCCCCAGCCCTGAGCAGAGGGGGCCGTGTGGTTGAGGAAGCTGTTGTTGGTCACATTGATGAAGAACTGCGCCGTGGCAGAGTGCGGGTCACCGGTGCGAGCCATCGCGACCGTGTACACATCGTTCTTGAGGCCATTGTTGGCTTCGTTGGCGATGGGCGCGTCAGTGGATTTCTGGTTCATGCCAGGCTCGAACCCGCCTCCCTGAATCATGAAACCGGGAATGACACGGTGGAAGATGGTGTTGTCGTAGTGACCCTTGTTCACGTAGGCCAGAAAGTTCTCTGTGCTCTTGGGTGCGTTTTCTGCGTCGAGCTCGAGGGTGATCACGCCGAGGCCGGCCATGTGAAGTTCAACCTTTGGGTTGGCCATGCTTTATTTCTCCTGAATGGCTTTGATGATGGTGACAGGTTCCTTGGGAACGTCACTCCTGAATGGGCCGGCAGCCCCGGTGGGGACCGTCTTGATCCGGTTGACGACATCCATGCCTTCGATGACCTTGCCAAAGACGGTGTAGCCATAGAGTTCACCTGCAGCAAGCAAGCGCGCCCGAGGGACGTTCTTGTACTCCTTGCCGCGATAGGTGAAGCTGGGTACCGGGTCGCCGGGCGGGATGGGGGTGGGGTCCAAAAATGCGTTGTCTTTGACGTTGATGAAGAACTGAGCCGTTGCCGAGTGAGGGGCTGGTGTTCTTGCCATGGCCAACGTACCAACGACGTTGCGTGGCCCGCCTGCCGCCAAGGCGGCCTGGCCTTCGTGCTTCACTGGCGCACGTGTCGGCTTCTCGTTGAGCTTGGCGTCAAAGCCACCGCCCTGGATCATGAAGCCGTCGATCACGCGGTGAAAGACTGTCCCGTCGTAGTGATTGCCCTGAACATACTGAAGGAAGTTCTCGACGGTCTTGGGTGCCTTGTCCGGGTAGAGCTCCACAACAATGTCGCCCATGGATGTCTTCAGTCGAACCTGTGGCAGGCTGTCGGCCAGAGCCGCTGCAGAGATGCCCAGGCCGGCCACCAGGCCAGCAGCCAGCTTCAGCAAAGGGCGGCGAGAGAAAGTGAGGCACATGGTCAAACAGTTCCTTCGAAAAAGATCTTCCATTCGCCGTTGCGTCGGCTCCAGTACTGACGTCGCGTGACCCCCGACCGCTCTCCATCCCGGACTTCGCCAAACGTCACGACGAAGGTATCGTCGCCGTCGTTCCAGCGCAGCACCGAAACGTCCTTGAGGGCAACCCGTTTCGAACCCTTGCGGCGCATGTCCTTCATGGTGTTGCGCCACCAGCGCCGGGTCTCTCCGCCTTCGGCAGAGAAGTCATTCGCATAGAACTGCTTGAGCTGCTCGAGCTTGCCTTCACTCTTGGCCTGCTTCCACTGCTCCAGAAGCGGCTTGATGGAGGCTTGTTGCACATCCGCTTCAGCCGGGTCGACCCATTGAAGCTCGTTGGTGATCACAACGGGAGTTGTGCGAACGGAAACTGTCTCCAGCAAGTGCTCCAGGTCCTGGTTGGACAGAACCACGCAGCCGTCAGAGGCCTGGGGCGCCCTGACGAATTGCTCCCTGGGCGTGCCATGCAGCCAGATGCCACTGCCTGTCTTGCCCCGCTGGAGGTCCAGGGCATTGGGATAGTTGATGGGGAGTGCGCCTGCACCATAAAGATCGGGCAAGCTGTTGGGGTCGAGGTTGCTGGTGATGAAGTACACCCCCAGCGGGGTGCGCTTGTCACCTTCGACCTGCTTGTTGACACCTAGCAGCCCAACTGAAATGTAGTAGTCCCCGATCAGCTTGAGTTTGGGTGCGCTCAACTCGATGTCATGCAGCTTCTTGCTTGTGCGTTTGTATGCCTTGTTTTCGAAAAGGTAGAGCCGTGACCGGGATGTATCGATGGCAATGGCATGCCGGTTCTGTGGCGACAGTGCGAGGAACTGGCTGGGAATGGCGCCCACAGGTGGGCGCTCGGCGAGGGCCTGAAGCCGGCGCTGGGATTCCTCTCTCAAGGCCATCAGCTGGAGCTTGGCTTCTGGCGTCGGTGGATTGACCAGGCCACCAACGGAGACCAGAGTGTCAACGCCGGTTCGCATGTTGAGCAAGTCTCCCAGCACCAGCTGTGCCAGCTGATAGTTGGGATGGTCGGAGGCCAGCGATTCCGCTTCGGCCAGTGCCTGCCGGAGTTCGCCTTTTCCAATCCGTTGATAGACGCCGATCAGGCGAGCTTCGGCATTTCCGATCAGTGCATCGATCTTGCCCAGGTGCTCTGCATTGAGAGAGTGCTTGATGAGCCCGGAGCTGGTGTATGGCGTGGGCAGTGCCTCTGGCGTCTCAGCCAGAGGCGCGGGTGCGGTCGTAGTCGCATGTGCGGAGTCGATCAAGGACGGCGAGGGGCTGGCCAATGCAGCCGTATCCTCGGTCGATGTCTTTCCGGTGAAATCGAGCCATTTGCCCAGGGAGGGTCCAACCTTCCAGCCGCCCGCGATGACCAGGGCCGCAACAACGACGGCGCCCGAAAAAAGGCTGGCCCGCTTGAGCCTGCTGTTGTCGTATGGCCGGAAATCACCCGCTGCGAAGCCGGCGTGGCCCCGTTGCGAGGACCGCATTCTGCCCATCAAGAGCCCGATTGCTCGCTGACGATCAGCCAGCGATTCCCGGATTTGACCATCTCAAGCGTCTTGCGGCTGTCCACAGAAAGATGGTCAGACTTGTAGGCTTGATCGAAGGAGGCAGTCGCCCGGTTGCCGCGGACATCGACTGACAGGTTGGTGACGTCGACTTCGATGCTCTGGCGCGGAACGATGCGGGAATGGCGCTGCTTCTCCCAGGCCTGGCGTGACATGCCACCTTGTGGCGTGAAGTTGGGCGCATAGGCAGACAGGTAACCCTTCATGTCCTTGGTCGACCATGCTTTGGCCCAGGCCAGGACGGCAGAGTTGATATTTGTCTCGGCGTCTGCCGCGCCAGGTTCTGTTGTTGCAGTCTCCGTTGCCGGTGCAGGGCTTGCTGCCGCCGGGGCGGGTGCCGCTGCCGGCGCCGCAGGCGCAGCGGCGACTTGCGTTCCCTGGACGGCAGCTGCGTTGCCAGCGAAGAGTCCCCGGATGAGGCTCAGTTTGGGACCAACGCCAGAGTTGTTGGCATCAATCTGGAGTGCCTTGCTGTAGGCCTGGCTGGCCAGCTTGGCATACACATCGCCCAGGTTTTCATGCGCTGTGGCATAGCTGGGGTTGGTGCGAATGGCCATCTCGAGCGCTGCACGGGCCTTGTCAAACTGGCTCTGACCTGCATAAAGCACTGCCAGATTGTTGTAGGGCTCTGGCAGCTCTGGGTAGTCTTCCGTCAGCTTGAGGAAGGTGGCGATTGCGTCGCTGGTCTTGCCAGCTTCTGTCTGGATCACGCCCCGCAAGAACCGCATCTGGGGATCGGATGGCTTGCCGGCCAGGTGTTCGTCGGCCTTTGCGAGCGCTTCATTGAGTTGGCCCGCTTTGAGCAAGCGGTTGACGTCTGCATAGCTGCCGGATTGGGCCATGACGCCGGAGGCGGACATGGCGGCCACGATGGCAGCGGCCAGGGTCAGGCGCCGGAAGGTGTTACGGGTCGGACGTTTTGCAGAATGAAACATGTTGCCTCTGAATGTCTGTGGTCTCAGTTCAGTCGGATCCATTTTGGTCAAGCGCCCCCTCCCCGAAAATGGGTCCAGCCACTTGCCCTGTCTGGCTATACTTGCCCATTGTATCTGAGGGGGTGAGGGTTTTGACTTGCCGGAGGGCTGCGGACGCAATGTGTGCAGCGATTTTGGGAGCAAAAGCGCATTCTCATGCGGCCGGAAGCGGGGCGAGTGCCCATGTCCGGCCGTTTTGTCCTCTGATTCCCCCTGACCGTATCTGTGTTCCCATGGCCTTGCATATCTACAACACCCTCTCTCGCCAGCTTGAAGCCTTCAAGCCTATCGATCCTCGGCACGTCCGCATGTACGTGTGCGGAATGACGGTGTATGACCTCTGCCATCTGGGTCATGCGCGTTCCATGCTGTCGTTCGACATTCTCCAGCGGTGGCTCAAAGCAAGCGGATACCAGGTTACATATGTGCGAAACGTTACGGACATAGACGACAAGATCATCAAGCGCGCAGCCGAAAATGGCGAGTCCATCTCTTCCCTGACCAACCGAATGATCGACGCGCTGCATGAGGATGCAGATGCACTGGGTATCGAGAGGCCGACGCACGAGCCCCGCGCGACTGAATACGTCCCCCAGATGCTCAGCCTGATTGGCAACCTCGAAGCCAAGGGATTGGCCTACGCCTCTGGCGGCGACGTGAATTTTGCTGTTCGCAAATTTCCCGGATACGGCAAACTTTCCGGCAAGTCACTGGATGACTTGAGGGCTGGCGAGCGCGTGGCTGTGGGTGCCGAAAAGCAGGATCCGCTGGATTTCGTGCTCTGGAAATCAGCCAAGGACAGCGAACCTGACGAAGCCAAATGGGACAGCCCGTATGGCAGCGGTCGCCCGGGCTGGCACATCGAGTGCTCTGCCATGAGTTGCGAGTTGCTGGGCGAGAGTTTCGACATTCACGGCGGTGGCGCTGATTTGCAGTTTCCTCACCACGAAAACGAGATCGCGCAGTCTGAAGGTGCATCGGGAAAGGCACTGGCGAAGTACTGGATGCACAACGGCTTCGTGCGACTGGACAACGAAAAGATGTCCAAGAGTCTGGGAAACTTCTTCACCATTCGCGAGGTCCTGGAGAAGTACGATGCGGAGACGGTGCGTTTCTTTGTCATTCGCACACACTATCGCAGCCCTCTCAACTACAGCGACGTGCACCTCGACGATGCCAGGACGGCACTCAAGCGGATGTACACGACGCTGGAGGCCGTGCCGCCGGAAGGTGATGAGGCGCCTGACTGGAGCGAAGGCTATGCCGCCCGGTTCAAAGCGGCCATGGACGATGACCTCGCGACGCCGGAAGCCGTTGCCGTGATGTTTGAGTTGACGGCCGAAGTCAATCGCTCAGGCAATGGCAAGCTGTCCCGCCTGCTGAAGAGCCTCGGAGCGATCCTGGGTTTGTTGCAGGATGACCCGAAGCGCTACCTCCAAGGCGGAGGCGCTGGCTCAGGTGATGATGCAGCCGCGATCGAAGCCCTGATCGAGGATCGTGCTGCGGCCAAGGCAGCCAAGGATTTCGCGAGAGCGGACGCCATTCGACAACAACTGGCAGAGCAGGGCGTCGTGCTCAAGGACAGCCCGGCTGGCACCACCTGGGAGCGCGCCTGATGGCCGCCTCTGCCTCCGGCTCCGCTCTGCTCGTGCCACCCTATTGGGAAGAGGCATGCCGGCATCTGACACGCAAGGACCGTGTACTGAAGAAGCTCATCCCGCAGCATGCAGGGGCTTCGCTTGAGTCGCATGGGGACCCGTTTGTGACGCTGGCAAGGTCAATTGTGGGCCAACAGATTTCGGTCAAGGCTGCTCAGTCGGTATGGGACCGCTTCGCGAAACTCAACAGGCGCATGACGCCGGGCTCCGTGCTCAAGCTCAAGGTTGACGACATGCGCTCGGCAGGGTTGTCGGCGCGCAAGGTGGAATATCTGGTTGACCTCGCCTTGCACTTTGCCAACAAGCAGGTGCACGTGAAAGAGTGGGGGGCCATGGAGGATGAAGCCATCATTGTTGAACTGATGGCTATCAGGGGAATTGGTCGCTGGACGGCGGAAATGTTCCTGATGTTCCATCTCATGCGCCCCAATGTGCTGCCACTGGACGACATTGGCCTGCAAAAAGGCATCAGCTTGCGCTACTTCTCTGGCGAGCCAGTGAGCCGCAGTGACGTACGCGAAGTGGCTGCCGCTTGGGCGCCCTATTGCAGCGTGGCGACCTGGTACATCTGGCGCTCTCTGGACCCGCTGCCAGTGGCGTACTGAGGCGCTGACAGAAGGGCTTTGGGCCCGGCTTTCGGCAATCTGTCAAAATACCGCCCTTGAGCCCACAGGAGTTTGACCTTGGCAAAGAAGAATTTCCTCGACTTCGAGCAGCCGATTGCGGAACTCGAAAGCAAGATTGAAGAGTTGCGGTATGTCCAGACCGAATCAGCGGTGGACATTTCCGAAGAGATTGAGCAGTTGGCCACCAAGAGCCTGCAACTCACCAAAGATATCTATGGCAACCTGACACCCTGGCAGATCACCAAGATCGCCCGTCACGCTGACCGTCCTTACACACTCGACTATGTCAACCACATCTTCACGCATTTTGTGGAGTTGCATGGCGACCGCCATTTCTCGGATGACCTGAGCATCGTGGGAGGGTTGGCGCGCTTCAACGGGCAGCCATGCATGGTGCTGGGCCATCAGAAAGGGCGCGACACGAAAGAGCGCGGTCTGCGCAACTTCGGCATGACAAAGCCCGAAGGCTATCGCAAGGCATTGCGCCTGATGAAGCTGGCCGAGAAATTCAAGCTGCCGGTGTTCACCTTCGTTGACACGCCGGGCGCCTACCCTGGCATCGACGCAGAAGAGCGTGGCCAGTCAGAAGCCATTGGTCGCAACATCTTCGAGATGGCGCAACTGGAAGTACCCATCATTTCCACCATCATCGGTGAGGGCGGCTCCGGTGGCGCGCTGGCCATCGCTGTGGCGGACCAGGTCCTGATGCTGCAGTATTCGGTGTACTCGGTCATCAGCCCTGAAGGCTGTGCTTCGATTCTGTGGAAGACGAGCGATCGCGCCAGCGACGCGGCCGAAGCGCTGGGGATCACTGCCCATCGCCTCAAGGCCCTGGGGCTGGTGGACAAGATCGTCAATGAGCCGGTGGGTGGAGCTCACCGGGATCACAAGCAGATGGCAGCGTTTCTCAAGCGCGGCCTGAATGACGCATGGCGTCAGGTCAGTGACCTCAAGCCCAAGGAACTCCTTGAGCGTCGCTATGCCCGACTCAACAGCTATGGCCGGTTCTCCGACACCAAGGCCGACAACAACAAGCGCTGATTCCCGGCTCTTTGACCTTCCCTCTGAGTGGACACGCGCCCTGCATGCCACTTTCCCACAAGGTCATGACGATTCCTGTGCTGCGATAGGGGTTGCCCTCAGCGGGGGGCCGGACTCGGTGGCCTTGTTGCTCACAGCCGTTCAATGCTGGCCTGGCCGTGTGTGTGCGATTCATGTGCACCATGGGTTGCAGGCGGCCGGAGACGAATTTGAGCAGGTGTCGACCCGGCTGTGTGATGAACTGGGCGTGGATCTGATGACTGCCCGTCTGGATGGGAAGGTTCCGCCCGGGCGAAGCACGGAGGAATGGGCCAGAACCGAACGCTATCAATGCCTGGCAGAAACCGCCCTGGCCAGGCGATTGGGTGCCGTGCTGCTGGGCCAGCATGCCGATGATCAGGCTGAAACCGTGATCCTGGCTCTGAGCCGAGGGGCAGGACTGCCTGGGTTGGCGGCCATGCCAGCGAGTTTCGAGCGCCACGGCATGAGGTTTTTCCGCCCGTGGTTGACCCTGGAGAAGCAGGCTTTCAAAGCGCACCTGGACCAGTGGGGTGTCTCCTATGCACAGGACCCGGCCAACGATGACGAGCGTCTGGTGCGAAGCCGGATCAGGTCCAGGCTTGCTCCTGCGCTCAATGAGACCTTTCCCGGCTACAAGGCCATGTTCGCCCGCTCAGCCAGACACGCTGCGCAGGCGGCGGCCTTGCATGATGAGGTGGGGAAAGAGGATCTGGCTCGCCTGGGGGTGCCTCCCCGCATTGAAGGACTGCAAGCGATGAGTGCTCCTCGGCTGGCCAATGCGTTGCGACACTGGCTGAAGTCTGTACATCACACCCAGGCTACATCGGCTCAGCTGGATGAGTTGATGGCGCAGATCCGGGTTTGCAGGACGCGCGGCCATGAAATCTCGATTCGGGTGGGAGCAGGCCGTGTTGTTCGGGTCGGGGAAGTGCTTGAATACCGCGAAACGCTATAATTAAAGGCTTTGTGTCTGATCTGAGACAGGCTCAGGTCGTGACGCAGCCCGTTTCGGGCATGTATTGGCACCTTGCCAAGCAACCCAAAGTTTCCTTCCCCAAATGGCATTGATTGTTCACAAGTACGGTGGGACCTCGATGGGGTCCACCGAACGCATTCTCAACGTGGCCAAGCGAGTCGCCAAGTGGCATCGCGCTGGACACAAGATGGTCGTGGTGCCGAGCGCCATGAGTGGCGAAACCAACCGTTTGCTGGGCTTGGCCAAAGAGCTGTCTCCTGCGCAAAAGGGGGCTGGCTATGGGCGCGAGCTCGATGCGCTGGCGGCTACCGGTGAGCAGGCTTCGTCCGCTTTGCTGTCGATCGCATTGCAAGCTGAAGGCGTCGACGCCATCAGCTTCACGGGCTGGCAAGTGCCTGTGCGCACCAACAGTTCATTCACGAAGGCCCGGATCGAGTCGATTGAGGACGCGCGTATTCACGCTGCGCTCGAAGCCGGCAAGGTGGTCATCGTGACGGGTTTTCAGGGCATTGATCCTGATGGTCACATCACGACCCTGGGCCGTGGCGGCAGTGATACCTCTGCCGTGGCAGTGGCTGCCGCCCTCAAAGCCGATGAATGCCTGATCTTCACGGATGTGGATGGGGTGTACACGACCGATCCGCGCGTGGTGCCGGAAGCGCGCCGAATGGAGCGCGTGAGCTTTGAGGAGATGCTGGAAATGGCCAGCCTCGGGTCGAAAGTGCTGCAGATCCGCTCAGTGGAGTTTGCAGGCAAGTACAAGGTGCCGTTGCGCGTGCTCTCCAGCTTCACGCCCTGGGATATCGATGTTGAAACAGAGGCCAAGTCCGGGACTCTGATCACTCTTGAGGAAAGCGAAGAGATGGAACAAGCTGTTGTTTCGGGTATTGCCTTCAACCGTGATGAGGCGAAGATTTCTGTTCTGGGCGTTCCGGACAAGCCGGGTATCGCTTTCCAGATTCTGGGTGCAGTGGCTGCCGCCAATGTGGAAGTGGATGTGATCATCCAGAACCTGTCCAAAGACGGCAAGACCGACTTCAGCTTCACAGTCCACCGCAACGATTATCAGAAGTCTCTGGACTTGCTTAAGGGCGAGGTAGCCTCTGAGCTGGGTGCAGCGGACGTGGTGGGCGACCCCCGCATTTGCAAGGTCAGCATCGTTGGCATCGGCATGCGCAGTCACGTGGGTGTGGCCAGCCGCATGTTCAAATCCCTCAGCGACGAAGGCATCAATATCCAGATGATCTCGACGTCCGAGATCAAGACTTCGGTCGTGATTGACGAGAAGTACATGGAGCTGGCGGTGCGCGCGTTGCATCGCGAATTCGACCTGGACCAGCCGACCGATAGTTTGTCGTCCTGAATTGGAAAGCCCGCGCCAAAAGCATCCAAACTTGAGGCATAATAGAGGGCTACGGAGCGATGACCGAGTGGCCGAAGGTGCTCCCCTGCTAAGGGAGTATGGGGTGTAGAGCCTCATCGAGGGTTCGAATCCCTCTCGCTCCGCCAGACGTGAAAAGCCCGATCGCAAATGCGATCGGGCTTTTTCATTGGCGTTGCTGCCTGCCGTGTCACGTGTGGTCGACCGGCGGCCGACATTTGCCCCGAGAATGACTGCTCCTTCTTGATCAGCCATTTCCATGAATCCTCCCAATCAGCGCGCGCTCTCTGGCGTCGCGTTCGCCACCCTGATCATGATTGCCCTGATGATGGGGGCAAACCATGTGGCTGCCCGCGTCGCATTTGAAGATGGCGTGACTGTTGCCACGGCAGTGGTGTTTCGCAGCGCTGCGACGGCGCTGGTGGTGCTGGGCATTGTTCGTTACTACCGTTTGCCAGTGGGTATGACGGCAGCCCAGCGAACGGGTCTGCTCAAGGTTGGCCTGCTGGTCGGGTTTCAGAGTCTGTGTCTGTATTCGGCTGTGGCCCGCATGCCAGTGGCGCTGGCGCTGCTGGCCTTCAATTCCTACCCTCTCTGGACTGCTCTTTGGGCCCGTGTGCTCTATGGGGACCGCCCCGAGGCGGCGTTGCTCCGCGCGATGCCTGTGATTCTGTTCGGTCTGGCACTGGCACTGGATGTACTGGGCGCAGCATCTGGGCTGGGCGTCGCCGGACAGTGGGGACGCATTGGAGCGGGCCTGGCATTTGCGATGTCGGCCGCCGCAGCGTTCGGCTGTGCGCTGGTGTTGACACAACATGAGACAGCGGGCCTGGATGGCCGGGTCAGAACCGCAGGCACCATGACGATGGTGGCTGTAATGGCCCTCGCAGGCGTCGTCTGGCAGGGTGGGTTTCAGCTGCCAGTGTCAGGCGCTGGCTGGTGGGGATTGCTCGGGCTTACGCTGTTGTATGGCACCGCTTTTACAGTGATGTTCACTGTGCTGCCCAGGCTGGGAGTCGTGGGCAACTCGGCCATCATGAATGTTGAGCCCATCTTTTCTCTCGTGCTGGCCTGGTTTGTGCTGGGGCAGTCCATCGCTGCGGTGCAAGTCGTTGGCGGCCTGGTGGTGGTCGGTGCCGTGATCTGGCTGGGGTTGCGGCGAGCTTGAGTGTTGACGGGGCAGGTCTGCCCAGGCTCACTCATCCACCGAGGCGCTCCATCGATCGTTCCAGTTCTTGTCGTCGCCTGAGTCGCGCCCGCGCCCGCGCCAGGCACTGAGCGTGCGTCGGTCTCTCTTGGTGGGGCGGCCCTGGTCGATGGTGTGTGCAGGCTCTGGCGCAAGTCGCCGGTTTTCGGCTTCCCTGGTGCGACGCTCAATCGATGCCGCTGTCTCTTCATACAGCAGCGCGGCCACCGGGGCGGACCCTCTCACACCCGATATGGCTTTCACCACCACCGTTTTTTCAAATGCACTGGTCTTGACCTGAAGTGTGTCGCCAACACGGGCGTCCTTTCCAGCTTTGGATCCATGGCCGTTGACCAGCACTCGACCCTTCTCGATGGCCTCAGCGCTCAGTGCGCGCGTCTTGAAGAATCGGGCAGCCCACAGCCATTTGTCGAGTCTGACGCCGCTTGCCTTTTGTACTTCAGCGTCAGCTGCAGGCTTGTGCTTCTTCATGCCATGTTTCAGCTTGGATTGCTTGTTTATTGCGCTGCACCCAGAGCTCTGGCGCGCGCTTTACTCATCTCGAGCACTTGTGGGTCAGCCTGCTCGCGAGTGGGCCAGCCACTCATGTGTGACTCCGCCAGGTCCGCCATGGCTCGAATCCAGTCGGGGTGATCGTTGAGGCAGTCAATGTACTGGAAGTCCTGGCCACCTGCATGAACGAAGGCTTCACGTGCTTCCATGTTGATTTCCTCCAGCGTTTCCAGGCAATCGCTGGTGAAACCCGGGCAAAGCACGTCTACTTTCTTGACGCCAGTCCTGGCCAGCTCGACAAGCTTGGGTTCCGTGTATGGCTCAAGCCACTTCGCCTTTCCGAATCGGCTTTGAAAGGTGATGGAGTATTGCTCCTTTTTCAGGCCCAGTTGCTCGGCGAGCAGGCGCCCGGTTTTCTGGCATTCGCAATGGTAAGGGTCGCCCAGGTGCAGGGTTCGCTCTGGCACGCCGTGGAAGCTCATGACCACGTGCTCTCCCTGCCCGTAGCGAGTCCAGTGCTCGCGTACCCGTTTGGCCAGAGCGCGTATGTAGCCAGGGTGATCGTGATAGTGATTGATGAAGCGAAACTCTGGCAGGGAGCGAATTTTGAGCGACCAATGGCTCACTGCATCGATCACGCTCGCGGTCGTGGTTCCGCTGTACTGGGGGTAGGCAGGCAACAACAGGATGCGAGTGACGTTCTTTGCCTTGAGTTCATCCAGGACGGATGCGATGGAGGGGTTGCCGTAGCGCATGGCATACCGGACCGTGACATGGTGGCCACGTTCACCCAGATAGCCGGCCAGCAACTTTGACTGGGTGTCGGTCCAGTGCTTCAGAGGGGAGCCGTTTTCGGTCCAGATGGACTTGTACTTGGCCGCCGACTTGGCAGGGCGCGTGCGCAAGATGATGCCGTGGAGAATCAGCCACCAGACCGGCCGCGGAATTTCCACGACACGTGGGTCGCCCAGAAACTCGGCCAGGTATCTGCGCAGTGCGGGCGCCGTGGGTTCGTCCGGGGTGCCCAGGTTGCACAGGACAATGGCCGTGCGCGGCGCGTGGCCATGTGAAAAAGTGGGTTCTTGCTTGAATGCCATGCGCTATTCTCCCGCAGAGATGAATCCTGTTGCTACTTCCTCTGCACATTCCCTGGATCTGGCTCGAATTCGAGGCGTGTCCATCGACCTGGACGACACGCTTTGGCCGATCTGGCCCACGATTGAGCGAGCGGAACGCGTGCTCATCGAGTGGTTGCGGGCCCATGCGCCACAGACAGCCAGGAACTTCGCCGATCAGTCGGCCGTCAGGGCCATCCGTGTGGATATGCATCGCTTGAGACCTGACCTCCAGCACGACCTGAGCGCCATGCGCCGTGAGTCCATCCGGTTGATGCTGACCCGCAGTGATGAAGACCCGGGGCTGGCCGAGGCAGCGTTTGACGTGTTTTTCGCGGCCCGGCAGGAGGTCGAGTTCTTCGATGACGCCATGCCGGGCCTGAAGCGTCTGGGCCAGCGCTTTCCCATGGTGGCTGTCTCAAACGGCAATGCAGATGTCCATCTCATCGGGATTGGTGGCCATTTCAAGGCTGCACTGAGTGCTCGATCGGTGGGCGTGGCCAAGCCGCATGCAGGGATGTTCATGGCAGCGGCGCAGGCACTCGATCTTCCTCTGGACACCGTCTTGCACGTGGGTGATGATGCGCAGCTTGATGTCGCAGGTGCAGCCAGGGCCGGCATGCAAACCGCGTGGATTCACCGCGGGGAGGGCGGCTGGGACGAGGCCGTGCATGGCCAGGCGCCTGGAGTCCATGTGTCCAGTCTGCTGCAGCTGTGCGACATTCTTGGCTGCTGACGCTCGCCAGGGAGATGGACTGCCATTTTTGGACTTGAAGCAAGGAAATCATGGGGATCAGAATCTACGGAATCTTTGCGTCGCGCGCTGTGCGGCCTCTGTGGGCAGCACAGGAGCTCGGTCTGGCATTCGAGCATGTGCCCACGCCGTACGCCAACAAGGCGACGCGAACCAGTGACTTCATGTCCCTGAATCCGAACGGTCACATTCCGGTGCTCATCGATGAAAGGGAAGACGCTTCCAGGCCCATCGTGGTCTGGGAGAGCATGGCTTGCGCCCTCTACCTGGCCCGGCATCATGGACCTCCCGACGGCAAGAGCATCACACCGGCCAGCGCCGAGGAAGATGCGCAGGCGCTGCGATGGTCGTTCTGGTCGGTCACAGAACTGGAGGCTGATGCGCTGACAGTACTGATGCACCGTTTTGTCATGCCTGAGGAGCGCCGCAAACCCGAGCTCGCTGATGCTGCGTTGGCGAGGCTCCAGGCCCCATTGGGCGTACTCGATCAGGCGCTGGGCAGGAATGCACGTGGCGGTGAGCCGGTCTATCTGGCGGGAGACCGGTTCACGGTGGCAGATGTTTGCGTGGCCAGCGTTGTCAACTGGTTGCGACCCAGCCAGGGGCTGGAAGGCTTTGAACATGCCAATGCCTGGTTGCATACATGCTTAAAACGTCCGGCTTACAAGGCGCTCAAGAATCTGGAGGCGCGGCAGTAAATTGGATTTTTTCTTTGTTGCAATGTGAAATGTCTCAGTGTCCACCTGCGATTTCGGTGACTTTGTATGATAAAAGGCTAGCCCAATCCAGCGTCCTGATGACATCGACGGTGGGATTGAGCGGCTGGTCAACATGTCTTGCAGCAGCGTTCGGTTTCTCCTCTTGTTTCTATATCAGGCTGCTGATCGCACCTCGGTGCCAACACGATGGCCGGGCGAAGCACCCGGCCTTCACAAGAAAACCTGACTAGGAGAAATCCAATATGAACCGACTTCCCCAACTGACTCTGGCAGCCTTGGCGACAGCAGTGATGCTCGCCGCATGTGGCAAGAAGGAGGAGGCAGCTCCTGCAGCAACCGAAGCTGCAGCACCGGCGGCTGACACTGCAGCTGCCGCGCCTGTTGCCTGCGGGAAAGTCACCGTGGCCAGCATGAACTGGCAGTCTGCCGAAGTACTGGCGCAGATCGACCGGCTCATCCTGAGCGAAGGCTACGGCTGCGAGGTCGAAATCGTCCCTGGCGACACCATGCCCACGCTCACTTCCATGATGGAAAAGGGCCAGCCAGATGTGGCACCTGAGGCCTGGATCAATGCGGTTCGCCAGCCTCTCGATGCTGCCGTGAAGGAAGGTCGCCTCCACTATGCGGCCGAATCCCTCAAGGATGGCGGCGTCGAAGGTATCTGGATGCCCAAGTACATTGCAGACGCCAACCCCGAGATCAAGACGATCGAGGACGCTCTGAAGCATCCCGAGCTGTTCCCGTCTGCCGAGAACAAGGACAAGGGCGCTTTGCACAATTGCCCATCTGGCTGGAACTGCCAGATCACCACTGGCAATGCCTTCAAGGCCTGGGGCGCTGCTGACAACGGATTCGTTCTGGTGGATACCGGCTCGGCGGCGGGTCTGGATGGCTCCATCGCCAAGGCCTATGAGCGCAAGGAAGGCTGGCTGGGCTATTACTGGGCCCCAACCTCGATCCTGGGCAAGTACGAGATGGTCAAGCTCGATGCTGGCGTCCCGCACAACAAGGAAGCCTGGGAGAACTGCAACTCCAAGCAGGAGTGCACCGAACCGGTCAAGAGCGACTGGGCACGTGCAGAGGTTTACACCGTGGTGACCGACCGCTTCAAGAATGAGGGTGGTGCGGCTTACGAGTACCTGGCAGCGCGTGGCTGGGGCAACGACACCGTGAACGCTCTGCTGGCGTGGATGTCCGACAACCAGGCCACGGGCGAGGACGGCGCCAAGCACTTCCTGAAAAACCAGCCGGATGTCTGGAAGGCATGGGTGTCCGCAGATGCTGCACAGAAGATCGAAGCCAGCCTGCAGTAATTCATGAGCTGGTTGCAAGACTTCCCGGCGCTCGGGGCTGAGAAACTCAGCCTCTTGCGCCGGACGATCGACGCAGGTTTTCGCCAGTTCACCAGGGAATACGGGAGTGTGCTCGAACAAGTGTTCGAGCCGCTCAAGCAGTTCCTGCTGTTCTCGGAGCGCCTGCTGACGCAAACCCCATGGCCGATCGTCATGGGCGTTATCGCACTCATTGCCTGGCTGGCCTCACGATCCTGGAAGGTCGTGGTTGGCACAGTGATCACCCTCGCAGCCATTGGTTACTTTGGCATGTGGGACGACACGATGAAGACCATCTCCATGATCTTCGTCTGTACGGTCGTGGCCATTGCGTTGGGCCTGCCTATCGGCATTGTGATGAGCCGGTCTGACCGGATGCAACGCATCGTCAATCCTGTGCTGGACGTGATGCAGACCATGCCGAGCTTCGTCTACCTGATTCCAGTGGTGATGCTGCTGGGCATTGGGCGAGTTCCCGGCCTGATTGCGGTCGTGATCTACGCCATCCCGCCTGTCATCCGGTTCACGGATCTCGGAATTCGCCTGGTGGACAAGGACTTGCTGGAGGCTGCCGATGCATTTGGCTCGTCGGCCTGGCAGAAGATGCGCCAGGTGCAGTTGCCCCTGGCGCTGCCCACCATCATGGCTGGCATCAACCAGACCATCATGCTGTCACTGGCCATGGTGGTGATTGCCTCCATGATCGGTGTCCAGGGTCTTGGCCAACCAGTGTTGCGGGCCATCACGAACCAGTATTTCACCATGGGCCTTTTCAACGGCCTGGCCATCGTGGGCATTGCGATCATCTTCGATCGCGTGTCGCAGGCCTACGGCAAACGACTGCAACGTCATCTGGAGGTGCAGCATGGCTGAAGTCATTGAAGCACCAGCAGTTGGCACAAATGCGGGCAACAGCGAATCTGGCAGCACCGGTATTCGTATCCGAGGTCTGTACAAGATCTTTGGTGCCAACCCGGAGCAGTACCTGGATGCCGTTCGTAATGGCATGTCCAAACAGGAACTGCGTGACAACCACGGTCATGTCCTGGGTCTGCGCGATATCAATATCGACATGCCTGCGGGTGGGATCCAGGTCGTCATGGGCTTGTCGGGTTCGGGTAAGAGCACGTTGATTCGCCATATCAATCGTCTGATTGACCCGACGGCGGGTGAAGTTCTGGTGGACATTGACGGCCAGCAAGCCGACGTCGTCACCATGAATGCTGAACAACTCAGGCGATTCCGGCGCGAACAAACGGCGATGGTGTTCCAGAAGTTCGCTTTGTTTCCGCACTTCACAGTGCAGGAAAACACCGAGTACGGGCTTGAGATCCAGGGTGTGCCCGCCAAGATCAGACATGAGAAAGCAGCACGCTGGATCGAGCGCGTGGGGCTCAAAGGCTACGAAGAGAGCTATCCCAATCAGCTCTCAGGTGGCATGCAGCAGCGGGTCGGTCTGGCCAGGGCACTGACCAACGATGCACCGATTCTCCTGATGGATGAGGCATTCTCTGCACTGGATCCGCTGATCCGCAGTGACATGCAAGGCGTACTGCTCGATATCCAGCAAGAGATCAGCAAGACGATTGTGTTCATTACCCACGACCTGGACGAAGCACTTCGCCTGGGTGACCAGATTGCCATCCTCCGGGATGGCGAGGTCGTGCAGCAGGGCACTGGCCAGCAGATCGTTCTCAAGCCCGCTGATGATTACATCAGCAACTTCGTCAAGGACGTGAACCGAGGCCGGGTGATTCGCTCTCGAACACTCATGCAGAAGCTTGATCCAGTCGAGGGGCCGACCATTGACCAAAGCCTGATCATTGAAGAAGCAGCTCGTGAAATGAGTGCCTCGGGGCATGAAGCAGCCAATGTCGTCAACAGCAAAGGTCGCCATGTGGGCGTGATTGCCATGTCCGACATCATTGGTGCGATGGTGCCTCCTGCGCCGGAGTCGGGTCAGGATTAGCCCCGTCTTGAAGCGTCTTGCCTGCGGGCATGAAAAAAGGGCTGCACCATCCGGTACAGCCCTTTTGTTCTGAAAGCCGATGTGCAATGGAGATCAGAAGCCCCAGAGCAGCTTGCGGGAAATCCAGCCCTTGCGGTTGTTGGCCTTTCTCACTTGAACCCAGTTGCCTTTGCGCTTGAGTGTACGGACCAGCTCGCCGTATTCGGCCGAGGACACAATGCGGTATTTGGTACCGGGGCCGCTTCTCATATTGGCCTTGTTCACTTTCACCACATGGTGCGGCGTTCTGCCGGTCAGCCGCTTTGACACCCAGCCGGTGTCACCTTCGAAGTCCTTGACCTTGATCCACCGGCCCTTGCGCTGAATGATCTGAAGCGGGTAGCCCTTGTGGAGTTGCCACTGCACCTCGTATTTGGTGCCAGGGCCTGAGCGCATGTTCAGGATCTTTCCCTTGACGCTGACCATGCTCTGTGCGGCAGCGTGACCGACGAAGCCCAGGCTGGCCAACGCGATGGCTGCGCCCAGAAAAAAACGTTTCATTGCTTGTCGGGGCAGAATGCCTGGAATCATCCGCTCGTTCTCCTATTCTGTTCGGTGGACTGAATCAGTTTGCGTGACTGTGAGTTTTGGGTCAGTCGAAAGTTCCTGACGCCTCAAGCCTACATTGTGACGCATGCGTGTCAAGGCAGGCCAGCGCTGCCGACTTCCCGCTCAGCACAGCTCCCTCCAATGTGGCAGGGTAGGGGCCTTCCACATAGTCTCCCGCCGCATACAGGCCCGGCGCAATGCAGGGGGAAGGGCGCACCAGTGCCGGCGTGCAGGCGAAGGTCGCGCGCTTCTCGATCACTGTCTTGATGTGCGTGGGGCGCACGGGCAAACCAAGGGCCTGTGTTATCTGGTCCAGCGCGGCAGTGGTGAGGGTCGAGGTGTCTGTCATGCAGTTGCTGGCGACCATGGCCCAGTGAGGGCGGCTGCTGTGGTACCCCAAGCCTGTGCGGTCGAATACGAACTGGACAGGCGTCTTTGCCGGATCCCCCGAACAGGGTAGCGCGATCATTGGGGCTGGCAATGTGGTCACTGAGGACGGCACATCGACATACACCGTACCAATGGCCGTGTGCTGCAGCCCGGCAACGGAAGAGGCCCAGGCCCCCATGGTTTCCCTTGCTGGCCTGTTGTGATCCTGTGTCAGGCTTTGAGAGACGAGTTTGTGTGCTGCACTCGCGCCTGTAGCACAGATCACATGGTCGAAAGCCGGCCAGTCTCGATGCTCACCCAGACGCGAAGCCAGTGTCCAGGTACGTTCGTGGCCGGGGGATGCGAGCAGATGAGTGATCTGCGTTGCGCCCTCGATGCGAGTGCCTCTTCCATCAAGCCATTGCAAGGCTGGTGTCGGCAACAGGCAGCCCAGACCGACCTTGGGGACCAGCAGGTCCGATGCAGCATACGCATCAAATCCCTGGCCGAGCATGGCGTCGCGCATGACCCTGAGAAAGACCTGGCCGCTGGCCTGCTGTGGAGTCAAGTTGAGAGCCGACACGCACAGTGGATCGATGAGATCCTGCATGACCTGCTGGCTGACCCGTTGGCATACTTGTGCCGCAGTTGCTTGCGGCGAACATGAGAAGTCATTGGCCCGCCATGAACGCAGTGTTGCCAGGAGTGACCACTTGTCCGAGAGTCGCCAGCTGCGGCTCGTGATGATGGCTGCGATGGCTCCCCACGGTGCTGGCCATTGGGTCGCCCAGCTTGGCGTCGTGAAGCCGCTGCCATCCGGATAGGGCAAAGACAGAGGCAGGCGCTGCAGAACGTCCGCAGGCCTGACCCCTACCGACTGCATAAGCTCCAGCGTTGCCCGGTAGGCCCCAATGAGGATGTGCTGGCCGTTGTCAAGCTCGACCATGCCCTTATCCGTATCGTCTCTGGCATCCAGTGACCTCGCTCTTCCGCCAGGCTGACGGCTCATCTCGAACAGTGAGACGTCGGCCCCTGCCAGGGTCAGTTGCACAGCTGCAGACAGGCCGGCCCAGCCGGCTCCGATGACGGCGACCCTCACGTCACAGCCGTCCAAGGGCCTGGACCTTCCAGGCCAGCCATAGCTTTTTCATCGGCGAAAGACTGACGCGCTCGTGCAGCACTCGCACGGGGTCGCGCTCAATTCTGCGCAGGAGCTGACGGTAGATGCTGGCCATCATCAAGCCCGGCTTCTGCGGTCCGCGGTCCTGCGCGGGCAGTAGCGCAATCGCCTTGTCGTAAGTCTGCTGTGCACGCTGACACTGGAACGCCATCAAGGCGGAGAAGCGGAGCTCGAAGTCGGCTTTTTCTGCAGCGTCTTCTGGGGGGCGGAGCAGTTCGTGGGCTTTGACGTTGAACTGCTGAAGCTCGGAGATGGGAAGGTACACGCGACCCCGCCTGGCATCTTCTCCCACGTCGCGCGAGATGTTGGTCAGTTGCAAGGCCAGGCCCAGGGTGTGGGCATATTGGGTTGTCGTCACTTGCGACTGCCCGAAGATGCGTGCCGCCACTTCACCCACGATGCCGGCCACCAGATGGCAGTACTGCTGCAACTGCTGAAAGTCCAGATACCGATTCTGGTCCAGGTCCATCTGGCAGCCATCGATCACAGCGAGCAGATGACGGGGCTCGATGCCGAACGCTGACGCGTGCGGCATCAATGCTTGCATGGCTGGATGCTGCGGCCTGCCCTGAAAGGCCTGAGCAACCTCGTGCCGCCACCAGGCGAGTTTGGACTGCGCGACGCCCGGATCGCTGACTTCGTCAACCACATCGTCGACCTCGCGACAGAATGCATAGAAAGCAGTGATCGCTGCGCGCCTGTCAGGTGGCAGGAAAAGGAAAGCGTAATAGAAGCTGCTGCCAGAAGCGGCAGCTCTGTCCTGGGCGTACTTTTCGGGACTCATGTTTGGTGGCTCGTTAGCCCCAGAGTGTAAACAGGCTGCGATGCAGGCATTCGCCAACAGTCTGTACACCTGCATGAGCGGATTCGGGAATAGTTGGCAAAAAGAGGCGTTTTTCCGGATGGTGCTGCCGCGTTGCCTGTGCAAAATCAGGATACAGAGCCAGACCGCTTTGGTCTTTCGATACAACCCGCTGTTTTGAACATGTCCCCTGGGCAACCCCCCATGCGCAACGATGGTACCGGCGCTTCTGCCAGTCAGGCCCAGGAAGCGCTGGGCACCTTGGCTTCATCGGTCAGTCTGCGGATTGAATCCAGCAGCGCCAACGATGCCCGGGTTGAGCGCGACCCGCATCCGGGTGAAGCACCAAATGACCCGGTGGCGGACTCCGCTGCGCGTGCGGAGCCTGCAGCATGGAAGCAAGCAGGCTTGCTGCTCCTGGCAGTGGCCACGGTCTCGCTGGCCGTTACGCTGACGGTCAAGCAGCAATGGGTGTTCGCGGCCCTGACCTGGGTGGCAGTGATCGGGGTATGGGTCTGGCTATCGACCAAGCTTCGCAGAATGGGCGCTGAGCCGCTGTTCCCTGACGACGCATCGAGGCTCTGACTCGCCTGGGTGTGTCCGCCGCAAATTGATGCGGATTTACGGGTTCGTGACCTGGCCGGCCCAGTGTCTGTAGCGCATTACCCGCCATGCCATCACGGGGTAGTCCATTGCCTTCAGTCTTGGACGCTGTGCCCAAGTCTGGCCTGCCATGGCCTCGATGTGGTCAAGTATGCGGAGCCCCCCGTGAACCACCAGGCGTAGTTCCAGGCCAGCTCTGCCAGGCAGGCGAAGCGCGAGAGGGCTGCCGCTTTCCATCCGCGAGCGTGCTTGCCTGGCCAACGCCAGTATCGCTTCGGACAAGCGGGCGCCTTGCACGCTGCCGGCTTGCACTGCGAGCAGGTCCTTGGGGTCCAGGCCTGCATGTGCAAAGGCCGGAATCGGGAGGTAGAAGCGCCCTTGCTGAGCGTCTTCGCGAACGTCTTGCCAGAAATTGATCAACTGCAGTGCGCTGCAAATCTGGTCACTTTCAGCGATGGACGCCGTATCCGTCACCCCGTACAGGTGCAGCAAGAGTCGCCCGACGGGGTTGGCTGAGAGCTCGCAGTACCGCAGCAGCTCGGCTTCGTTGCGGTATATGCGTTGCGCTGCCGTGTAGCGAACATCCTGCTCAAAAGCGCTGATCAGATCGTGCAGGGGCTGCTCTGGCAAGCGGTACCTCTGAATGATGCCTGCCAGAGGGCCAAAGACCTGCGGCCATGCACTGCCCTGATAAGTGGAGCGACCCATGCACTGGTCCAGGGCGCGCCGGTACTGGCTAAGCGCTTCCAGTCGGGTGGTGGCTGCAATCTTCCCTTCGTCGGCCATGTCGTCCGCTGTCCTGGCAAACCTGTACAGAGCCTTGATGGCGGGGCGCAGGTATGGAGGGCTGAGCAGAGACGCGACCGGAAAGTTCTCATAGTGGCCAACACCGGACGTCAGGATACCGACGGGATCCGCGTCCGGGGTGGCTGCTTCGAGCTGAGGTTCCAGCGTTTCTCTCACTTGGCGGGCAGGGCAAGGGCTGCAAAAAAAGGGCTTGGTCAGTCCAAAGTAATGTATGGGAATACTCGTGGACTGGTAAAAAGTGAGTAATTGTAACGGTATAGGTGTGGGTGCCAGGGAGGCCAAAGCCTGTTGTCGCGTGGCTTTTGACACCGGATACAATAGAAGGTTGCCGTGAGTCAGGAGTTGCTGATTCTGGCCTGTTTGTCTGCACGTTGCGCAGGGTTGATGGGGTTCCCACCGGCTCATCGCGATGACGGAGCGCTCACCAGGCCGGTCGGTACTGCGCGGGTGGCGAAATTGGTAGACGCACCAGGTTTAGGTCCTGACGCCAGTTGATGGTGTGGGGGTTCGAGTCCCCCCCCGCGCACCAGAGAGACTCACCTGAATTTTTTTCTGGGGTACGCCGGCAGGCGTTCCCTGAACCCATCGGAGTAAACAATGACCGTCAATGTCGAGACACTGGAGAAGCTTGAGCGCAAGATCACGCTCACGCTGCCTGCTGAAACCATCACCAAGGAAGTCGAGAGTCGCCTCAAGCGTCTGGCTCGCCAGGTGAAGATGGATGGTTTCCGTCCAGGCAAGGTCCCGATGAACGTGGTGGCGCAACGCTACGGTTATTCAGTCCAGTATGAAGTGATGAACGACAAGGTGGGCGAAGCTTTTGCTGTTGCGGCCAATGAAGCCAAACTGCGTGTCGCCGGCCAGCCCCGCATCACCGAGAAGGAAGACGCACCTGAAGGCCAGCTGTCCTTCGATGCCGTTTTCGAGGTCTACCCGGACGTCAAGATCGCCGATCTGTCTGATGCCGAAGTCGAGCGCGTGAGCGCCGAGGTCAATGACGCAGCCATCGATCGCACCCTCGACATCCTGCGCAAGCAGCGCCGCACCTTCGAGCAGCGTGCACAGGACCAGGCGGCTGAAGATGGCGATCGTGCAACCATTGACTTTGCCGGCAAGATCGACGGTGAAGCCTTTGATGGCGGCAAAGCCGAAGGCTTCCAGTTCCTGGTCGGCGAAGGGCAGATGCTCAAGGAGTTCGAGGACGCTGTTCGCGGCATGAAGGCGGGCGAGTCCAAGACTTTCCCTCTGGCCTTCCCCGAGGACTACCACGGCAAGGACGTGGCAGGCAAGACAGCCGATTTCCTGGTCACCGTGCAGAAAATCGAAGCGGCCAAGCTGCCTGAAGTCGATGACGAGTTTGCCAAGTCTCTCGGCGTAGAGGGCGCAACGGTTGAAGCACTGCGCGCGGACATTCGCAAGAACCTTGAGCGCGAAGTGAAGTTCCGCGTGCTCGCCCGCAACAAGCAGGCCGTCATGGACGCCCTGGTGGCCAAGGCTGAGCTTGACCTGCCCAAGTCGGTGGTTCAGGCTGAAGTCGACCGCCTCGTTGAAGGTGCCCGTGCAGACCTGAAGCAGCGCGGCATTCCTGACGCTGACAAGGCGCCCATCCCGCAAGAGATGTTCACCGAGCAAGCCGAGCGCCGTGTGCGCCTGGGCCTGGTCGTGGCTGAGCTGGTGCGTGCCAACGATCTTGGCGCCAAGCCTGAGCAACTCAAGGCACACGTTGACGATCTGGCTGCCTCCTACGAAAAGCCGGAGGAAGTTGTTCGCTGGTACCAGGGTGACAACCGCCGCATGGCAGAGGTCGAAGCCGTTGTGATCGAAAACAACGTGACCGACTTTGTACTGGGCAAGGCCAAGGTCACCGACAAGTCGGTTGATTTTGACGAGTTGATGGGTCAGCAAGGCTGATTCTCCAGCTGGGCGCACCCGGGCTTTGAGTCCTGGCTGCGTCTGCAGCGCCACTTTGGATCGAGTTGTGCTGAAACCATGCAAAAAAAGGGCGGTATACCGCCCTTTTTTGCATCAGATGACCTGTTTTTTCGCGATTTCGGCCACAGATACTGGATTCCCAATCCCACTTGCCGATAAGGGGGGATTGGGTTGGTTACAGTAGTGCCATCAACCCAATTTTCAAACGGAGATAAAAGAATGAGCGCAATGGATATCCAGGGCCTGGGCATGGTGCCCATGGTCATTGAGCAGTCAGGTCGAGGAGAGCGCGCTTACGACATCTACTCCCGATTACTCAAGGAGCGCGTGGTTTTCCTCGTTGGCCCGGTCAATGACCAGTCGGCCAACCTGGTCGTGGCGCAGATGCTGTTCCTCGAGAGCGAAAACCCGGACAAAGACATCTCCCTCTACATCAACTCTCCCGGCGGCTCGGTCAGTGCAGGCATGGCGATTTTCGACACCATGAACTTCATCAAGCCGGATGTCTCGACGCTTTGCATCGGCATGGCGGCCAGCATGGGAGCATTCCTGCTGTCGGCCGGTACCAAGGGCAAGCGCTTTGCTTTGCCCAACTCCAAGGTGATGATCCACCAGCCGCTGGGCGGAGCGCAAGGTCAGGCGACCGAGATCGAAATCCATGCCCGCGAAATCCTGAAAACCCGCGAGCAGTTGAACAAGATCCTGGCCGAGAACACCGGTCAGCCGCTGGAAAAAATCGAGCGCGACACTGAGCGCGACTACTACCTCTCTGCTGCGGAGTCTGCCGAGTACGGTCTGATCGACAAGGTGATCGACAAACGCAGCGGAGCCGAATCGAGCTGATGGGCTTGAGTACCTGACGCCCTCAGGTAATGAGAAAGCACCATTTTTTGTGTGGGCAAATGAAGGAAAGGGGTGCTTTTCCCGCGTTTGGCCCATCGATGGCATGAACTATCATTGCCTTAACCACTATTTATGAATTGTCAGAGACAGCATCCACATGGGCGACAAAAAATCAGCTTCAGGTGAAAAGGCGCTGTATTGCTCCTTTTGTGGCAAGAGCCAGCATGAAGTCAAGAAGTTGATTGCCGGTCCTTCGGTTTTCATCTGCGACGAGTGCATTGACCTGTGCAACGACATCATCCGTGACGAATTGCCAGGGCTGGAAGCCGTCAAGACCGCTGGCGAGGAGTTGCCTACGCCTGCGGAGCTCAAGTCCAACCTGGACAACTATGTGATCGGACAGGAGGCCGCCAAGCGCGCCTTGTCCGTGGCGGTCTACAACCACTACAAGCGGCTTCGCCACAAGCAGGGCGCACGGAAGGAAGATGTCGAGCTCGCCAAGAGCAACATTCTCCTCATAGGTCCCACCGGGTCGGGCAAGACTTTGTTGGCCCAGACCATGGCCCGCATGCTCAATGTGCCTTTCGTCATGGCCGATGCGACGACCCTGACGGAAGCCGGCTACGTGGGTGAGGACGTCGAGAACATTGTTGCCAAGCTGCTCCAGAGCTGCAATTACGATGTCGAGCGTGCCCAGCAGGGCATTGTCTACATCGACGAAATCGACAAGATCACCCGTAAGGCAGACAACCCGTCGATCACCCGGGACGTCTCTGGCGAGGGTGTTCAGCAAGCCTTGCTCAAACTGGTCGAGGGAACCATGGCCTCTGTGCCGCCGCAGGGCGGGCGCAAGCACCCCAACCAGGATTTCCTGCAAGTGGACACGACCAACATCCTGTTCATCTGTGGTGGTGCGTTTGCCGGGCTGGAGAAGATCATCGAGAACCGGACCGAAGCCTCTGGCATCGGTTTTGGCGCCACGGTCAAGAGCAAACAGCAACGCAGCCTGACTGAAACCTTCAAGGACGTCGAACCAGAAGACCTGGTCAAGTACGGCCTGATCCCCGAGCTGGTTGGCCGGGTGCCCGTGCTGGCAACGCTGGCCGAACTCTCGGAGGAAGCGCTGGTCGAGATCCTGACGCAGCCCAAGAACGCTGTGGTCAAGCAGTTCTCGCAGCTCTTGTCCATGGAAGGCGTCGAGCTGGAAGTCCGTCCGGCAGCGCTGAAGGCGATCGCTCGCAAGGCGTTGCTGCGCAAGACGGGCGCTCGTGGTCTGCGCTCCATTCTGGAGAACGCATTGATCGACACGATGTTCGAGCTTCCCAGCCTGAGCAATGTGGAGAAAGTGGTGGTCGACGAATCCACCATCGATGAAAACAAGGCACCGCTACTGGTTTATCAGGAAGCGGCCAAAAAAGCCTGAAGGGCGCAAGCCGATTAGCCTTTGGGTAGGTCTGAGGGCGTCAGGGTGGTTGATTTTCACTCTCTGGCCCCCAGCTACCTGTTTTGATGAGGTAAAGCAATGTCTGGTCAAACCCCCTTGCCAAGCACTCCGGTGGAATTGCCGTTGCTCCCATTGCGGGACGTGGTGGTGTTCCCCCATATGGTCATTCCGCTGTTTGTGGGCCGGCCAAAGAGCATCAAGGCGCTGGAATCTGCCATGGAGTCGGAGCGCCGGATCATGCTGGTCGCCCAGAAAGCAGCGGCGAAGGATGAGCCCACGGCCGAAGACATGTTCGAAATGGGGTGTGTCGCGACCATTCTCCAGCTGCTCAAACTTCCAGACGGAACCGTCAAGGTGCTGGTTGAAGGTGTTCAGCGTGCCAAAGTGCTGGGTATCAGCGAGAACGAACAGCATTTCCTCGCCAATGTTGCGCCGACCGATCCCGCCCGGGAGCAGCGCGAAACGCAGGCAACTGAAGTGGAAGCGCTGCGCCGCGCAGTGATGCAGCAGTTTGACCAATACGTCAAACTCAACAAGAAGATTCCATCCGAGATCCTGACCTCGATCTCCAGCATTGATGATGCTGGCCGCCTGGCAGACACGATCGCAGCGCATTTGCCGCTGAAGCTCGAGTCCAAACAGGTCGTGCTCGACCTCGATCCGGTGACCAAGCGACTGGAGAACCTCTTCGAGCAACTCGAGCGCGAAGTCGACATCCTCAACGTCGACAAAAAGATCCGCGGACGGGTCAAGCGCCAGATGGAGAAGAACCAGCGCGACTTCTATCTCAACGAGCAGGTCAAGGCGATCCAGAAAGAGCTCGGCGAAGGAGAAGAGGGCGCCGACATCGAGGAGATCGAGAAAAAGATCAAAGCTGCCCGCATGCCGGCCGATGCCCGCAAGAAGGTGGAAGCCGAGCTCAAGAAGCTCAAACTGATGTCACCCATGTCGGCCGAGGCCACGGTGGTGCGCAACTACATCGACGTGCTGGTGGGTTTGCCGTGGCGCAAGAAGACCAAGATCAAGCATGACCTTGGCCATGCCGAGGAAGTGTTGAACGCCGATCACTATGGGCTGGAGAAGGTCAAGGACCGCATTCTCGAGTACCTGGCTGTGCAACAGCGCGTTGAAAAGGTCAAAGCGCCAATCCTCTGCCTTGTCGGGCCTCCAGGCGTTGGCAAGACGTCTCTTGGCCAGTCGGTGGCGAAGGCCACCGGGCGCAAGTACGTGCGCATGGCTCTGGGAGGGATGCGTGACGAGGCCGAGATCCGTGGGCACCGTCGTACCTACATTGGTGCCATGCCCGGCAAGGTGCTTCAAAGCCTGAACAAGGTTGGCACACGCAATCCGCTTTTCCTGCTTGACGAGATCGACAAGCTGGGAACGGATTTCCGTGGCGACCCGTCCAGCGCATTGCTGGAGGTGCTGGACCCGGAGCAAAACCACACCTTCGCTGATCACTACGTGGAAGTCGACTTTGACCTTTCTGATGTGATGTTCGTGGCCACCTCCAACTCCATGAACATTCCGCCGGCATTGCTGGACCGCATGGAGGTGATTCGCCTCTCGGGTTATACCGAGGACGAGAAGACCAACATCGCAGTGCGCTACCTGTTGCCCAAGCAGCTGAAGAACAACGGCATCAAGGAGGGTGAGCTGGAAGTGAGCGAAGAGGCCGTGCGGGATGTGGTGCGCTACTACACGCGTGAGGCTGGTGTGCGTTCGCTTGAGCGTGAGCTGTCCAAGATTTGCCGCAAGGTGGTCAAAGGCCTTTTGCTGAAAAACTATGAGCCAACGGTGAAAGTCACTGCGGAGAACCTCTCGGAGTTCCTCGGCGTGCGCAAGTACACCTATGGCCGTGCTGAAGCAGAGAACCAGGTCGGTCAGGTCGTGGGTCTTGCGTGGACGGAAGTCGGTGGTGACCTGCTCACCATTGAGGCCGCGCTCATGCCCGGCAAAGGCAATGTGACGCGAACCGGCCAGCTCGGCGACGTGATGAAAGAGTCGGTCGAGGCTGCCCGTACCGTCGTGCGCAGTCGCGCCAGCGTACTGGGCATCAAGGACGAGACCTTCGAGAAGCGCGACATCCATATTCACGTGCCTGATGGAGCCACGCCGAAAGATGGCCCGAGTGCCGGCATCGCCATGACAACCTCCATGGTCTCTGCAATGACCGGAATTCCGGTCCGTGCCGACGTCGCCATGACTGGCGAGATTACCTTGAGGGGTGAGGTGACGGCTATCGGCGGACTCAAGGAAAAGTTGCTCGCTGCGCTTCGCGGTGGCATCAAGACGGTGGTGATTCCGGAAGAGAACGTCAAGGATCTGGCGGAGATTCCCGAGAACGTGAAGAGTGGGCTTGAAATCGTGCCGGTGAAATGGATCGACAAAGTGTTGGCCATTGCACTCGAGCGTCAACCCGTCCCCTTGACCGAAGAGGAAGTGGAAGCTCAGATCAAGGCTCGTCGCTCGTCGGGGCCATCCCCAGATCCGCTGACACATTAAAAAAGTCGAAATTTTTTTGGGGGACTTGAAAACACGGCTTTTTTTGTTGTAGAATTTCAGCTTCTGAGGACGACGACAAGAACTCTTCAGGAAATGCGGGAATAGCTCAGTTGGTAGAGCGCAACCTTGCCAAGGTTGAGGTCGCGAGTTCGAACCTCGTTTCCCGCTCCACACATCCGAAAAAGGGAAGCAAGCCGCTTCCCTTTTTTTCCATCGGGTGCTGCACAATATGTGCGGTAGATCGGTGAATCGCATAGCGGCGCGATAGCAAAGCGGTTATGCAACGGATTGCAAATCCGTCTAGCCCGGTTCGACTCCGGGTCGCGCCTCCAGCCTCTTGCAAGGCCCCGTTCGTCGGGGCCTTTTCTTTTGTTTCATGCGGCCAGTGGCTCTTTGCGAAAATGCTCCGGAGCATTGTGCAAAATCGGGCATGACGAACCTGCGACAATCGCACCATGACCTTCGGTGGTTGGTGGCGTGGGCAAGCTGCCCGTTCACACGCTGCTTTCACCATGCAGGTCAGGCCTCGATGGTGAAATTGGTAGACACAGCGGACTTAAAATCCGCCGGCCGTAAAAGGTCGTACCGGTTCGATTCCGGTTCGAGGCACCACGTGCGGGCTTGCGGACCCGTGCCGAGCCGCTTTCTGAGTGAGATTGCATGACACGATTCAACGCGCCATTCGAGATTCACGTGCATGGGGACGTTCCTTTGCGTGAAGACATCGCGTACGAGCAGGTGGAAGAAGCGCTCAAGCCTCTCTGGCGCTATGCCGGTGCCTCGTCACTGGCTTCGGCTGCTGGCAGCCACTATGAGGATGAGCCTGGTATCCGGATCGATGTGCAGGCCCATGTGCTTCACATGTGCTGGACGGTGACAGGCGACGATGACTTCCGCCAGGCCGTCGAAGAGACCTGCATGGGCATCAATGATCTGGCGGCCTCAGGTGCTCCGATCGAGGTGTCTTTCTACGACGCCGAGTATGACGAGGACGACGAATCCAACCCCGCAGAAGCCAGAGATGACTTCATGATGTGCTTTGTCGGGCCGACGCCCGCTGCCATCATGCAGATCCAGCGAGACCTGCTGGTTCAGGACGTGGTGGGTCTGATGGAGCGCCACTTCGAAACCACCGAACTGACCGAGGTGGTCACGGCGATCGACAACCTGTTCACTCGCCGATTCGATGACCTGGTGAACTCCATGCAACTGGGCCGCCCACCGAGAGGAGGCCATGGCGGACCACCATCTGGCCACGGGGGGCCGCGCAAGCCTCGCCACTTGCACTGATCGCAGAGCCAGCTGAGCGCTCAGGTCTTCCTTCCGGAGATTCGCGTCATGTCCTTGTTTGCCCAGGCACACCTCAATCCAGGTGTGCGAAAGCGCGAAGTGTTTGGCTGGGCCATGTACGACTTCGCGAACTCCGGCTACACCACTGTCGTGCTGACAGCTGTGTTTGCCGCGTATTTTGTCGGTGGGGTGGCGGGCAATGCCGAATGGTCAACATTCGCCTGGACTTTGGCGCTAAGTGTTTCCAGCCTGATCGTCATGCTGACCGTTCCGGTCATTGGTACATGGGCGGACCAGCATGCAAGCAAGAAGCCGGTGCTGCTCCTGACCACTGTCGGCTGCGTCCTGGCAACCGCCGCGCTGGCCTGGGTCGGGCCGGGCGATGTCGCATTGGCGCTGGTGCTGGTGGTGCTGTCCAATACCTGCTTTGCGTGGGGGGAGTCCATCATTGCGGCTTTTCTTCCGGAGCTGGCCAAGGCTGACTCAATGGGAAAAGTCAGTGGCTGGGGATGGAGCTTCGGTTACCTGGGTGGCATGCTGTCTCTTGGCTTGTGCCTGGCCTATGTCCTCAAGGCTCAGGCCAATGATGTTCCTGCCGCCGAGTTCGTCCCCGTGACCATGCTGATCACTGCGGCCGTTTTTGCACTGGCTGCCGGTGTGACATTCGCATTGCTGCGCGAGCACGCCAAACCCAGTCTGCGTCAGGACGCCCGCAAGACCGGTTTGAGGGCCTCGTTTGCGCAGTTGCTGGAGACATTTCGCCGCGCGCGTTCCTACCCCGACTTCATGTGGCTGCTGGCTTGTACGGTGGCCTACCAGGGAGGGGTGGCCGTGACCATTGCGCTGGCGGCCATTTACGCGGAGCAGGTGATCGGGTTCGAGAAGCTCGAAACCATGGTGCTGATCTTCGTGCTCAACATCGCTGCAGCCCTGGGGGCCTTTGCCTTTGGCTACTGGCAGGACAGGATC
Organism: Hydrogenophaga sp. 5NK40-0174; assembly: GCF_040372165.1. NCBI lineage: Bacteria > Pseudomonadati > Pseudomonadota > Betaproteobacteria > Burkholderiales > Comamonadaceae > Hydrogenophaga > Hydrogenophaga sp. 5NK40-0174. Next base: position 646,130 of record NZ_BAABWG010000001.1, read on the forward strand.
GGCCACAAGCTGGCTCTGGGCAGTACTTTGGTGGGGTGGGTCGCCACCTGCATCATCGCTGCGCTGACCACGACCAAAGGCGGCTTCTGGTGGGCGGCCGCGATCGCCGGCGTGTGCATGGGGGCCAGCCAGTCATCCGGGCGAGCCATGGCAGGCATGTTTGCTCCACCGAAGCAACTGGCCGAGTTCTACGGTTTGTGGACTTTCGCAGTGAGACTGGCCAGCATCATTGGCCCTTTGAGCTATGGTCTGATCACCTGGGCAACGGGCGGCAACCATCGCATTGCCATTGCTTCGACAGCGGTGTTGTTTGCTGCCGGTTTGCTGATTCTGCTGCCCGTGCAGATGGAGCGGGGCCGAGCCCGGGCTCTGGCGTCAGACCCTCTCCAACTGTAGGCAAATGCAGGCTGCAGGCAAGCCTGAAGCCTGCTCAGTACTCAAGCATCCGGGGCAAACCCTTGGCCTGCTGGATCCAGCCCATGACTTCAGATTCGGTAGGCGTGCGGCGCACCAGCTTCTTGGTCTCGTTGAGCGTCGCCATCGTGCGCTGCAAATTCACTGCGTTGCGGCGGCGCAGCTCCGGCACGGTGTCCACGCCTGCTGCTTCGAGAAGCTCTGCATACTCTGAGCCGATGCCATTGACGCGATAGAGGTCGACCATATTGGCAAACTTGAGGATCTGCCTTGGCGACAGGCCTGTCTTGCCGGCCAGGCTTTTGCGCAAAGCCGGGGTTCGCGTCTGTGCCAACAGTGCATCCGTGTTCTTCACGCCGACGTCGCGCAGCTTGCCTCCCACTGTGGGTCCGATTCCTTCTACATCTTCGATTGGCTTATTGGCCATGACACGGCTCCTGTTCGTTGATGGTCCGAATTCGGGTCACGGCCTGTACTTCACAGGGGCGACCACCCTGATCCAATGTACTGAATTTGAATGAGTTGCCTTGTAACAACTCGAAACGAAGCGGAGCGTCTTTTCCTGTCAGGGGCGAGCCACGGGGTTACCAGCGAAGTTGCTGTGCCGGAATGTCAAGCTGTAGCCAGCGCGAGGCTGCAGCGCTCAGCCGTTCTCCAGTGCCTGTGCTGTGCAGGGTCACCGTTGGCAGGGATGGTGACATGTCGAAGTCCGTCAAGCCCAGCACACTGCGAACGCGTCGAGCGACTGGCTGACCGTTTTCCAGAATCGTCACCCCAGGACCGCAGAGGGATGAGACCACGTCGCTGGCGAAAGGGTAGTGCGTACAGCCGAGCACCACGACGTCGACACCGTTTTCCTGCGCTGCAGACGGAGAGTGTGGGAGGCCGGCTGCATCGAGGTAGCGCTGCAGCATGGCACGCACGTCAAGGTCGCGCCCGTTCTCGATCGCATCGGCCAGCCCATTGCACGCCACACTGTGAATATGCACGTGTGGACTCGCGCTCTGGACCTGGTCACACAGCTTGCGGTATCGTTGACTGCCAACAGTACCGGCTGTGCCAAGCATCGCGATGTGCCCCGACCGGGTCAGCGCTGCTGCAGGTTTGATCGCGGGCTCTACGCCAATGAAAGGGAGATCAGGGTAGAGCAGCCGCAGCGAGTCGATCGCGTGTGCAGTGGCCGTGTTGCATGCCACCACCAGTGCATCTATGGGCGCTTCCTCTCTCAGCCTTTGCGTGATGAAGTGCGCCCGGTCACGTATGACCGACTCGGGCTTTTCACCGTATGGCGCGAAGCCCGTATCTGCCACGTAGACATATTGGGCGTCAGGCACTTCGGCCATGAGCGCCTTGAGGACGCTCAGGCCGCCGACACCGCTGTCATAGACGCCGATGGTTTTCAAGCGCCAGCGATGTTGATGCCCTTGAACTCGCCAGAGGCAATGCGCTTCTCCCACTCGGCTGGGCCGGTGATGTGAGCACTGGTGCCGCCGGCATCCACTGCCACCGTCACAGGCATGTCGACCACGTCGAATTCGTAAATGGCTTCCATGCCGAGGTCTTCGAAGCCCACCACCTTGGCTTGCTTGATGGCTTTGGAGACCAGGTAGGCGGCACCGCCCACGGCCATCAGGTAGGCGCTCTTGTGGTTCTTGATGGATTCGATGGCGACCGGGCCGCGCTCGGCCTTGCCCACCATCGCAATCAGGCCAGTCTTCTCCAGCATCATGTCGGTGAACTTGTCCATGCGGGTGGCTGTGGTGGGGCCGGCAGGTCCGACCACTTCATCACCAACGGGGTCGACAGGGCCCACGTAGTAAATGACCCGGTTGGTGAAGTCGACCGGCAGCGGCTCGCCTTTGGCCAGCATGTCCTGGATGCGCTTGTGCGCAGCATCACGGCCGGTGAGCATCTTGCCGTTGAGCAGCAGGGTCTGGCCAGGCTTCCAGCTCGCCACTTGCTCTTTGGTCAGCGTGTTCAGGTCAACGCGCTGGCTCTTTTCGGTGTCAGGCGTCCAGTCCACCTTGGGCCACAGATCCAGGCTTGGGGCATCCAGGTACACCGGGCCTTCGCCCTTGAGAACGAAGTGCGCATGGCGGGTGGCTGCGCAGTTGGGGATCATGGCCACCGGTTTGGAGGCAGCGTGCGTCGGGTACATCTTGATCTTGATGTCCAGCACGGTGGTCAGTCCGCCCAGGCCTTGCGCGCCAATGCCCAGTGCATTGACCTTTTCGTAAAGCTCCAGACGCAGCTCTTCGACCTGTGAGAGCTTCTCACCCTTGGAGGCTTTGGCCTGCAGCTCGTACATGTCGATGTCGTCCATCAGGCTTTGCTTGGCCAGCAGCACCGCTTTTTCAGCCGTGCCGCCAATGCCAATGCCCAGCATGCCAGGCGGGCACCAGCCAGCGCCCATGGTGGGAACGGTCTTAAGCACCCAGTCGACCAGAGAGTCGCTGGGGTTCATCATGATCATCTTGGATTTGTTTTCGGAGCCACCGCCCTTGGCCGCCACCGTCACGTCGATGGTGTTGCCGGGGACGATTTCGACATTGATCACCGCAGGCGTGTTGTCCTTGGTGTTCTTGCGGGCGAACAAGGGGTCGTTCACGACGCTGGCTCGCAGCACATTGTCCGGGTGGTTGTAGCCACGACGCACACCTTCGTTCACGGCGTCTTCGAGGCTGCCGGTGAAGCCGTCCAGGCGAACATCCATTCCGATCTTCAGAAAGACGTTGACGATGCCGGTGTCCTGACAGATCGGACGGTGTCCCGTCGCACTCATCTTGCTGTTCGTCAGGATCTGTGCGATCGCGTCCTTGGCTGCCGGGCTTTGTTCCCGCTCGTAGGCGCGTGCGAGGTGGGCAATATAGTCAGCAGGATGGTAGTAGCTGATGTACTGCAGCGATGCGGCAATGGAGTCGATCAGGTCTTCTTGTTTGATGGATGTTGGCATGGTGGGGCTCCGGTTTTCAGGGGCGCTTCGCTTTTGGCTGGCGCCTTGAGGTGAATCGCAAATGTGTGCCAGGGCGCCGCCCGCTTAATGCGGGGCGTCGTGTTTCTGGCCAGCAGGGTGCAGGATGCGGTCGGTGGCCGCTATCGCCATGGCACTGAGCAGGAAGGTGACGTGAATGGCGGTTTGCCACATCAGCGTCTTCTGGTCATAGTTGGCCGCATTGATGAAAGTCTTGAGGAGGTGGATTGAGCTGATGCCGATGATGGCGGTGCCCAGCTTCACTTTCAGGACCGACGCGTTCACGTGGCTCAACCACTCTGGCTGGTCCGGATGGTTTTCAAGGTTCATCCGGCTGACGAAGGTCTCGTAGCCTCCGACGATCACCATGATGAGCAGGTTGCTGATCATGACCACGTCGATCAGGCCAAGCACCACCAGCATGATGATGGTCTCGTTCAGACCAGTGACTTCGGCCTCGCTCTGGTAGCCCACAGCCTTGATGAGGATAGCCAGGGCTTCCTTGTCGCCCAGTGCGGCTTCGACCAGATGGACCAGTTCAACCCAGAAATGCAAGACGTAGATTGCCTGTGCAGCGATCAGGCCGATGTAGAGCGGAAGTTGCAGCCAGCGGCTCGCAAAAATGAGGTTGGGAAGGGCTGCAAGACTGCGGGGAGCCTTTTGTGGGGCGGTCATGGCAAAAAAAGTGTGCAAGTTGAAACGGTTGTGCCGCGCCTGCAAAGGGCGGCTGCTGTATTGTAGGAGGGCTGAAACCGTCTTTGAGGTCGGCAGGTCAATCTGACCCGGCCCGGGCCAGCCGTTGCCCAATGTAAGTGGCTCGTAAGAGCGTTTGCGCACATTCGCAAACTCAATTGTTCCGAAAACATCCGAGGAGACTACCCATGTCCGCACCATCGTCGTCGATCGAATCCACATTGGTCGAGAACCGTGTGTTTGAACCGAGCGAAGCCACTGTCAAGGCTGCTCGCATTTCGGGCATGGAGGCCTATCAGGCCATGTGCGCTGAAGCTGACAAAGACTACGAAGGGTTCTGGGCCAAGCTGGCCAAAGAGACGCTGACCTGGAGCAAACCCTTTACCAAGGTGCTGGACGAGTCCAACAAGCCCTTCTACAAGTGGTTCGAAGACGGTGAGTTGAACGCTTCGTACAACTGCCTGGACCGTCACATGGGCACGCCGGTCGAGAACAAGACCGCTATTGTTTTTGAGTCCGATGACGGCACGGTAACCAAAGTGACCTACAAGGAGCTGCTGGCCAAGGTCAGCCAGTTCGCCAACGCGCTGAAGTCCAAGGGCGTGAAAAAGGGTGACCGTGTGGTCATCTACATGCCCATGACCATCGAAGGCGTGGTGGCCATGCAGGCGTGTGCCCGCATCGGTGCTACCCACAGCGTGGTGTTTGGTGGCTTTTCCAGCAAGGCATTGCAGGAGCGCATTCATGACGCCGGCGCTGTGGCCGTGGTCACGGCCAACTACCAGATGCGTGGTGGCAAAGAGCTGCCTCTGAAGTCCATCGTCGACGAAGCGATTGGCATGGGCGGCTGCGAATCCCTCAAGTCCGTCATCGTGTTCCAGCGCACCCAGACCGAAGTCAACATGGTCGAAGGTCGCGATGTGTTCATGCACGACGCGCTGACAGGTCAGTCGACAGAATGCCCGGCGGAAATGGTTGGTGCAGAGCATCCGCTGTTCGTGCTCTATACCTCCGGCTCCACCGGCAAGCCGAAAGGTGTGCAGCACGCCACTGGTGGCTACCTGCTGTGGGCCAACCTGACCATGCAGTGGACCTTCGACATCAAGCCTGATGACGTGTTCTGGTGTACGGCTGACATCGGCTGGATCACGGGCCACACTTATGTCGCCTACGGTCCACTGGCTGCTGGCGCAACCCAGATCGTTTTCGAGGGCGTGCCAACCTTCCCGAACGCTGGCCGTTTCTGGCAAATGATCGAGCGCCACAAGTGCACGATCTTCTACACCGCACCGACCGCGATCCGTTCGCTGATCAAGGCGGCCGAGGGCGACGAGAAGGTCCACCCCAAGAACTGGGATTTGACCAGCTTGCGCATCATGGGCTCGGTCGGCGAGCCGATCAACCCCGAAGCCTGGATGTGGTACTACCGCCATGTGGGCGGCGAGCGCTGCCCGATCGTGGACACATTCTGGCAAACCGAGACGGGCGGCCACATGATCACGCCGCTGCCAGGTGCCACCCCTCTGGTGCCAGGCTCTTGCACGCTGCCATTGCCAGGCATTCAGGCTGCCATCGTCGACGAAACCGGTGGTGATGTGGCCAATGGCGCTGGCGGCATTCTGGTGGTCAAGAAGCCATGGCCTTCCATGATCCGCACCATCTGGGGCGACCCTGAGCGCTTCAAGAAGAGTTACTTCCCGGAAGAGTTGGGTGGCTACTACCTGGCCGGCGACGGCGCCGTGCGCAGCGCGGATCGCGGGTACTTCCGCATCACCGGTCGTATTGACGACGTGCTGAACGTATCCGGTCACCGCATGGGCACCATGGAAATCGAGTCCGCACTGGTCGGCAAGACCGATCTGGTGGCAGAAGCTGCCGTGGTGGGCCGTCCGGATGACGTGACCGGCGAGGCCATCGTCGCTTTCGTGGTGCTCAAGCGCGCACGGCCATCGGGTGACGAAGCCAAGGCGATTGCCAAGGAGTTGCGCGACTGGGTCGGCAAGGAAATCGGCCCGATCGCCAAGCCCAAGGAAATCCGCTTCGGCGACAACTTGCCCAAGACCCGCTCCGGCAAGATCATGCGCCGCCTGCTGCGTTCAATCGCCAAAGGTGAAGAAGTCACCCAAGACACCTCGACCTTGGAGAACCCAGCCATTCTCGATCAGTTGGCCCAGACCAACTGATCGAGAGGCCGCCGAGAGGTGGCCAGTGCGCAGCGCCGATGGCTGGGGGCAGGGGAGCACTCATATGGCGAAGCCATGTGATGTGCTCACCAGAACCCCTCATCCCGAGCATCAGTTGGCCCAGACCAACTGATCGAGAGGCCGCCGAGAGGTGGCCAGTGCGCAGCGCCGATGGCTGGGGGCAGGGGAGTACTCATATGGCGAAGCCATGTGATGTGCTCACCAGAACCCACTCGATCTGATCATCAGTTGGCCCAGACCAACTGATCGAGAGGCCGCCGATAGGTGGCCAGTGCGCAGCGCCGATGGCTGTGGGCAGGGGAGCACTCATATGGCGAAGCCATGTGATGTGCTCACGCGGAAGAGCCTCTTCAGTGCATAGAAATGTGGGCTGCTTGCGACATAGAACAAAAAAAGCCCGCCTGAATTCAGGCGGGCTTTTTCGTGGGTAAAGACCTGTTCGGAGTCACTTGAGGCTCAGCACCCATGCAGCCAGCTTCTTGGCTTCTGCCTCATTGACCTGGGCATTGGCAGGCATCGGGATGGCTCCCCATACGCCCGATCCGCCTTTGATGATCTTGGCGGCCAGCATGTCTGCGGCTTTTGCGTCGCCTGCATATTTTTTGGCCACATCCTGGTATGAAGGGCCGACCAGCTTCTTGTCAACAGCGTGGCAAGCCATGCAGTTCTTGGCCTTGGCCAGAGCCTGATCGGCCATCGCAGGTGCCGAAACTGCCGCCACAGCGGCCATAATCAGAAGAGCGCGTTTCATCGTTGTGTCCTTAAAGTTCTCAATAGACAAGCTCACAGCGCAATTCTATCGAAATGGCGTGCCGAGAAACCTGCGGTTACAGTTTCTTTCTGGCTTCATCCGAGCTTTACTGGAGAGTGTGATGTATTTGTTGTTGCTTGGCTTGGTGCTGTTGGCAATGAAGTATTTTGGCGTCGGTTTTGCTGCCGATTGGTCTTGGTGGTGGATCTGGTCCCCATTTGCGGCTGCGGCCGTGTGGTGGGTATGGGCGGATGCAACCGGCTATACCAAACGCAAGGCCATGGAAAAAATGGAAAAGCGCAAGCAGGATCGACTCGACAAGCAACGCGAGTCGCTGGGGATGCGGGTCAAGAAGCGGCGCTAGGCCGCACGCTGCGCGATAATCCTCTGCTGCTTTTCCCATTCCCTACCGTTTTCAAGCCCCATGCGGCTGACGGCGATCGCTGATAGCTGACCCGCTTCCCGCAGGGCCCCAATTTCCGATGCCCATTTATCGCTCAAAGACTTCCACTGCTGGCCGTAACATGGCCGGTGCCCGTGCGCTGTGGCGTGCCACCGGCATGAAGGATGACGACTTTGCCAAGCCGATCATCGCCATTGCCAACTCGTTCACCCAGTTCGTGCCAGGTCACGTGCACCTGAAAGATCTGGGCCAGCTGGTTGCCCGTGAGATCGAAGCTGCTGGCGGCGTCGCCAAGGAGTTCAACACCATTGCGGTGGATGACGGCATTGCCATGGGGCATGACGGAATGCTGTATTCGCTGCCGTCTCGCGACATCATCGCCGACTCGGTCGAGTACATGGTCAACGCGCACTGTGCCGACGCCTTGGTGTGCATTTCCAACTGCGACAAGATCACGCCAGGCATGCTCATGGCAGCCATGCGGCTGAACATCCCGGTGGTTTTTGTCTCGGGAGGGCCGATGGAGGCGGGCAAGACGCGTCTGGCAGACGCGACGGGCAAAACCATTGAAATCAAGAAGCTGGATCTGATCGATGCCATGGTCATGGCGGCGGATGACAAGGTGTCTGACGAAACCGTGGCCCAGGTTGAGCGATCCGCGTGCCCGACGTGTGGCTCATGTTCAGGGATGTTCACAGCCAACTCCATGAACTGCCTGACGGAGGCCCTGGGCCTTTCCTTGCCTGGCAATGGCACGGTGGTCGCGACCCACGCCGATCGCGAGCAGCTATTCAAGCGTGCGGGTCGCCTGGCAGTTGGTCTCTGCCGTCGCTATTACGAGCAGGATGATGAATCGGTTCTGCCACGGTCTGTCGGCTTCAAGGCCTTCGAGAATGCCATTGCGCTGGACATCGCCATGGGTGGGTCAACGAACACTATTCTTCACCTTCTGGCCATCGCACAGGAAGCGGAAATCGACTTCACGATGAAAGACATCGATCGCCTCTCGCGCGAGATTCCTCAGTTGTGCAAGGTGGCGCCGAACACCAACAAGTACCACATTGAGGACGTGCATCGTGCCGGCGGCATCATGGCGATTCTGGGCGAGCTTGATCGGGCAGGCAAGTTGCACACGGATGTGCCGACGGTTCATTGCAAATCCATGAAAGAAGCACTCGATCAGTGGGATATTGCGCGCCAGCCATCAGATGAAGTGAAGAACTTCTACCTGGCCGGCCCGGCCGGGGTGCCATCGCAAGTGGCCTTCAGTCAGAACACCCGTTGGCCCAGCCTGGACGACAATCGCGCCGAAGGCTGTATTCGCTCTTACGAACACGCTTTTTCCAAAGAGGGCGGATTGGCTGTTCTCCACGGAAACATCGCGCTCGATGGCTGTGTGGTGAAAACGGCAGGTGTGGATGACGAACTGCTGGTATTCGAGGGGCCTGCCCATGTGGTGGAGTCGCAGGACGAGGCGGTGGAGCACATCCTCGACGACAAGGTCAAAGCAGGGGATGTGGTCATCGTGCGCTACGAAGGCCCCAAAGGCGGTCCAGGTATGCAGGAAATGCTCTACCCGACCTCGTACATCAAGTCCAAAGGCCTTGGCAAAGCATGTGCGCTGCTCACCGATGGCCGTTTCTCTGGTGGTACTTCCGGCTTGTCGATTGGCCATTGTTCCCCTGAGGCAGCAGCCGGCGGCGCGATTGGCCTGGTGCGCGATGGCGACATGATTCGGATCGATATTCCCAATCGCACTATCGACGTCCTCGTCTCCGAGGAAGAGATGGGGCAGCGCCGTCTCGAGCAGGACAAGCTGGGGTGGAAGCCCGTCAAGGCACGCCCGCGCAAGGTGTCGGCCGCACTCAAGGCTTATGCTTTGCTGGCGACCTCTGCTGACAAGGGCGCTGTGCGCGATCTCGGCCAACTCGGCGACTGAGTGCCTGCTCAAATGTGCCTGCACTGATTGCAGGCACAATGGACCACCATGTTGATCCATCCCGAAATTGATCCGGTTGCCATTCAGCTGGGGGCTATCAAGGTCCACTGGTACGGCATCACCTATCTCGCCGCTTTCCTGTTGTTCATGCTGCTGGGCGTGCAGCGGCTCAAGCACGAGCCGTATGCGTCCATTTCCAAGCCCGCACCGTGGACGCGAAGAGACGTGGAGGACATTCTCTTCCTTGGTGTGATGGGGGTAGTGGCTGGCGGACGACTCGGCTATTGCCTTTTCTACAAGCCGGCTTTTTACCTTGCTCACCCGCTTGACGTCTTCAAGGTCTGGGATGGCGGCATGAGTTTTCATGGGGGCCTGCTGGGCGTGGGCCTGGCGATGCTCTGGTTTGCCCGCACCCGCCACCGACAGTTCCTGGCCGTGGCGGACTTTATTGCCCCCTGTGTGCCCACGGGGCTGGCCGCGGGCCGCGTCGGCAACTTCATCAACGGTGAGCTTTGGGGGCGGGTTGCGGATCCTGCCCTGCCTTGGGGCATGGTATTTCGCGGAGCAGGAGATGCGCCGCGTCACCCCTCCCAGATCTATCAGTTCCTGATGGAAGGCCTGTTGCTGTTTGTCTTGCTCTGGCTGTACGCGCGCAAGCCTCGGCAACTGGGACAAGTGACCGGTGCTTTTCTCTTCGGCTACGGCGTGTTCCGTTTCATCGCGGAGTTTTTCCGCGAGCCTGATGCACACCTGAGCTATCTGGCGCTCGGCATGACGATGGGCCAGTGGCTGTGCGTGCCCATGATTCTTGGTGGCTTCGTGTTCTGGTGGCGTGGTCGCTCGCAGCCCATGGCAGGCGCGCACGCATGAGTGGGGTCGAGCCCAAGGGACAGGGTCCATCGGTCCAGTGTGCCGTTCAGGAGCGGGTCGCCACCGTCACCATTTCAAACCCGCCTCGCTTCAACGCCATGACCCGTGCCATGTGGCGCGACCTCAAGGCGGTGTTCGAGGGCATCCAGGCAGAAGCGGGCCTCAGACTGGTGGTTCTGGCGGGTGAGGGTCAGCATTTCTGCGCCGGGGGGGACATATCGGAGTATCCCGACTTTCGGTTTGATCCGGTGCGGTTGCGTGAATTCCACGAAGACGAAGTCTGGGGTGGCCTGCAGGCCATGCTGGCTTGTGATGTGCCCATCGCCGCGACGATTCGGGGCAATTGCATGGGTGCTGGTGTCGAAATGGCCAGCTGTTGCGATGTGCGGCTGTCCGAGCGGTCTGCGCGATTTGGGGCGCCTATCGCGAAGTTGGGGTTTCCGATGGCTCCTCGCGAGGCCCAACTCGTCGCAGGCGCTCTGGGTGAAGCGACGGCAAGAGAGATGCTGCTCACGGGTGCCATTCTCGACGCACCGGAGATGGCCGGTCGCGGCTTCTTGCAACATCTGGTCGAACCAGACCGCTTTGGGGATGCAGTGGAGCAGCTGGTCAAGCAAGTGGGAGCCCTGAGTCCGCAAGCTGCCCGGTTGAACAAGCAGACGCTTCGCGCCTTGCAAGCTGGTCGCACGATGGATGACATCTTGCGCACAGCCTATGACTACGCAGCATCGGCGGAGCATCGAGAGGGTATTTCGTCCTTCCTGGAGAAGCGTCCCGCCAAGTTCGGCTGACACTTGCGCACCATTTTTTTTCTACCGGTCATGACAGAAGCTGCTCAACACAACCTGTATGCCGCATTGCGTGCTGCCTTTCCGAGTGACCTCGATTCAGTGGCGGTGGAGGTGCTTGACGGACCGGGCGAAGGGCTCCGGTACAGCTGGCAGGATCTGGACAAGGCAGCGGCAAAGCTGGCCAATCTTCTGGACTCGCTTGATCTGCCTGCGGGTGCGCGGATCGCAGTGCAAGTGGAGAAGTCTGTCGAATGCCTGATGCTCTATCTGGCGGTGCTTCGCGCAGGCTATGTCTATCTGCCGTTGAATACGGCCTACACGGCCAAGGAACTCGAGTACTTCATCGGCGACGCCGAGCCCTCGGTCCTGGTCTGTACGCCTTGCAATCATGGCTGGGCCAGCAAGCTGGCGTTCAAGGCTGGTGTTGACTGGGTGTTCACACTGGGAGGCGACCGCGATGGTTCTCTTCTCCAGCGAGCTGCCCATTGCGCTGATGAGCATGAAACTGTGCCTCGCGAAGCTGACGACCTGGCCGTCATCATCTACACCAGCGGAACAACAGGGCGTAGCAAGGGTGCCATGCTCTCGCACGGCAACATGTTGTCGAACGCGCGCATGCTGAAGGACTACTGGGCTTGGACGCCTGGCGACGTCTTGATCCATGCGCTTCCGGTTTTTCACGTGCATGGCCTGTTTGTGGCCATTCACGGCGCCTTGCTCAACGCCAGCCCCATGTTGTGGCTCAACCGTTTCGATGCCGCGAAGGTGGTGGAGGCCATGCCGAGGGCGACCGTGTTCATGGGGGTGCCTACCTTGTACACGCGCATGTTGGCGCTGCCGGCGCTGACGCGCCAGCAGGCTTCCCATATGCGCCTTTTCGTGTCGGGTTCCGCTCCATTGCTGATGGACACGTTTCGTTCCTGGAAGGAGCGCACCGGGCACACGATTCTGGAGCGCTATGGGATGAGTGAGACGGTGATGCTCACGTCCAACCCTTGTGGCCCGGACGCGCGTCACGGCGGCCTGGCTGAGCGCAGGGGCGGGACGGTGGGATTTCCGCTGCCCGGCGTATCGCTTCGAGTGGTCGATGGAGAAGGAGGCCTCTTGCCGGCAGGAGCGGTCGGCGATATCCAGGTCTCCGGGCCAAACGTATTCCAGGGGTATTGGCGCATGCCTGAGAAGACTGCGCAGGAATTCACCGTGGATGGCTTCTTCAGGACCGGAGATGTCGGGCAGGTAGATGCCGATGGCTACGTCACCATTGTCGGACGGAGCAAGGATCTCATCATCTCAGGGGGGTACAACGTGTACCCGGCAGAGATCGAACAGATTCTCAACGAACTTCAGGGCATGGCAGAGAGCGCGGTCATTGGCATCCCTCATCCGGACTTTGGAGAGGTGGGAGTGGCCCTGCTGGTGCCGCGCGAAGGCGCATCTCTGAGCCCGTCAGAGGTTCTGGCTCACTTGAAGTCCTTGTTGGCGAACTACAAGGTCCCCAAGCGCTGCTATGTGGTGGACGAACTGCCCCGCAACACCATGGGGAAGGTCCAGAAGAACCTGCTGCGCGAACAATTCAAGAGTACGTTCGCCTGAAGGCAGACTGGCTGGCTGTGCGCATCAAGCGTGAGGCGCGCAGCCCACTGGGGTCTCTGCTGACTGCCGGGTGATACCGGCAGTACCAGGATTTACCTCAACACCAGCACGGGGATGTGCGAATGGGTGAGGACATGTTGCGTTTCGCTGCCGAGCAACAGGCGCTTGATGCCTTTGCGCCCATGCGATGCCATCACGACCAGATCACTCTTGCTGCGTTTGGCGGCAGAAATGATGGCTTCTGCCACCAAATCGGATTTGACGGTCATGGGCTTGACCTTGACCTGGCGCTTCTGCCCGAGCGCTTGCACCGCGTTGACGGCTTCCTGCGCTTCAGCCACCCACTGCTGCTCGATTTTGGCCACTTCCTTTGCCTCAACGGCAACACCACCCTCAAAATAGGTTTGGGGGTACTTGGGCACGACTTTGAGTGCGACCACTTCAGCGCCTGTGAGGTCGGCCAGGTCAATGGCGTGGTCGACGGCTTTCTTGGACAGTTTGCTGCCGTCAGTGGCAACCAGAATGCGTTTGTACATGTGCTCGAACTCCTCGAAAATCGGGTTGTGTTGTTATAGCCTATCTGGCCTGGCGCGGAGTCGATTGACGTAAATCAAGTGACCATGACTGTATCCCGTTTAAGCTCCCTGCATGAGCGAAGCCGTGTCCCTGTCCTCGTCGGAGATGACAGCAGCGATGTCTTCCACGGCTGACGCCCGTGGCGCGTCCGCACGCCAGGACGACGGCATATTTGGCGCTCATCGCGGGCCGCTCAATGTCGAGGACGATTTCGCGGTTCTGGACGACCCGGTAGAGCAGGGGGATTTCACGACCTTTGCCGAGCGAGACGGGCAAGCCACGGCGGAGTCGGTGCTGGTGGTGCAGGGAATGTACTGTGCGGCTTGCGCCGATACGGTTGAATGCGCCTTACAGGGTCTGCCCGGCGTGACATCTGCGCAGGTCCATGCGGCGACGAGGCGCCTGACACTCCGGTGGGATCCCTCGGCCACGCGAATGTCCTTGCTGGCGCAAGCGGTGGGGCAGACCGGGTATCGCCTGCTGCCTCTGCACCAGGCGCTCTCGATCAGCGAGCGGCTCAAAGAAACCCGAATGGCGCTCTGGCGCCTGTTTGTGGCGGGCATCTGCGCGATGCAGGTCATGATGTATGCGCTTCCGGCCTATGTCACCAGGCCAGGCGAGATTCCTGCCGATATTGATCAGCTGCTTCGTTTTGCCAGCTGGCTGCTGAGTCTGCCCGTGGTTTTCTTTGCCAGCGGACCGTTCTTTCGCAACGCCTGGAAAGACCTGAAGCGGGTGCGCGTGGGCATGGATACGCCCGTGTCGTTGGGCATTCTGGTGAGCTTCCTGACCAGTTCTGCTGCGACTTTCGACCCCTCGGGCCCATGGGGTGGTGAGGTCTGGTTCGATTCCATGTCCATGTTCGTGTTTTTTCTGCTCGGAGGGCGCTATCTCGAGCTGAAGGCTCGGGACCGCACTGCAGGGGCCCTGGACGAACTGATGAATCGCCTGCCGGAAGCGGCTGAGCGCCAGCGCGATGACGGGCAGTTTGAAACCGTTTCCGCCCGGCGACTGTTGGTTGGTGATGTGGTCAGGGTCGCGGCTGGCATGGCATTCCCTGGTGACGGGAAGCTGCTGAGCGAAGCAGCGACGGTGGACGAAGCACTGTTGACGGGGGAGTCTGATCCGTTGTCGCGCCATCGGGGTGACGGCGTCATTGCCGGCAGTCTGAACATCGAAGGCCCGGCGCTGGTTCAACTGGAGCGACTTGGCAAGGACACGCGTTTTTCGCAGATCGTCAGCCTGATGGAGAAGGCCTCTACGGAGAAGCCACGCCTGGCCGTGCTGGCCGATCGCATTGCCGGCCCCTTCCTGGTGCTGGTGCTGTTGTCTGCTTTGGTGGCTGGTGTCTATTGGTGGCAGGAAGACCAAAGCAAGGCGCTGGCCGTAGCGGTCTCGGTCCTGATCGTCACCTGTCCCTGCGCCTTGTCACTGGCCACACCTGCCGCCATGCTTTCTGCCGCGGGTGCTTTGGCCAAACGAGGGGTACTGGTGCGCAGGCTTCAGGGCTTTGAAGTTCTGGCGGGTGCAGATACGGTGGTGTTCGACAAAACGGGCACGCTGACCCATGATCAGCTCGCCCTGGGAGAGGTTCGGGTCAGGCCAGGCGAAGACCGGGACGCGATGACACTTGTGGCCGCGGCCATGGGGGGGCATTCCCGCCACCCTGTGTCACAGGCGATTGCGCGGTCAGCGCAGGATCTGGCAGAGCCGTTGCCTTCGCTGAGCGGCATGCGGGAGGTCGCAGGGCAGGGCCTGGAGGGTCGACTGGCCGATGGCACCCGGGTTCGCCTGGGGTCTGCAGCTTTTTGCGATGCCCCCAGTGACGCGACCGACGGCATGCCGGACGGCCCCAAAGCCCATTTGTGGCTGCAGCACACCGGCTGGGTTGCCAGCTTTGGCTTGGCCGAGTGCTTGCGCAAAGGCGCTGTGACGGCGGTCAAGGCGCTGGAGAGTGAGGGCGTCAAGAGCCTGCTTCTCTCGGGGGACCGTGCCGCAGCTGCTGAGCGAATCGGCAGGGCGGTCGGCATTGATGCCGTACTGGCTGATGCTTCGCCTGAGGCCAAGCTCCAGTATCTGGAGTCTTTGCAGTCAGAGGGACGCCAAGTGGTCATGGTGGGTGACGGGCTCAACGATGGCCCGGTACTGGCACGGGCTGACGCCGCATTTGCCATGGGGCATGCGGCCGCTTTGGCCCAGGCGCAATCGGATTTCGTCGTGCAAAACGGTGACATCGCGGAAATCGCGAACACCCATTGGCTCGCAAAACGCACCATGCGTGTTGTCAAGCAAAACCTGGCATGGGCGGGCGCCTATAACGCCATCACGGTACCACTGGCACTTGCAGGCATGATGCCGCCGTGGTTGGCCGGCCTGGGCATGGCGTCGAGCTCGCTGCTGGTTGTGGTCAATGCGATGCGCCTCTCGGGTGGATCGCCTGCCGATGCACGCCCAGCCGCAGCCAAGGCCGAAGCGACTGCGCCGTGATGGATGATGTCGGCCGAAACGATTTAACTGTCTTTCAGGAGTCATGACATGGACATTCTTTTCTTGTTGATCCCTCTGTCTTTGCTGCTTGTCTTTTTGATCATCGGGGTCTTCTGGTGGGCGCTTCAATCCGGCCAGTTCGACAACGTGGAGCGAGAGGGGGAGCGCATTCTGAAGAGCGATTGACTTAAGTCAAGGCGCCTCAGGGGCACTCTGGAGACACTTCAAAGCGGTGACATTTATGAGGAGTTCTGTATGTCCGGCATAACAAAGACCGACAGTTCGGCGGTCTATAACGACAGCGTTGTTCGCTGGTTTGCCATTGCGTCCGTCGTGTACGGCGTGGTTGGCATGCTGGTGGGCGTGATCATCGCTGCTCAGCTGACTTGGCCCGAGTTGAACATGGGCATTGAGTGGATCACTTACGGTCGTCTGCGACCGCTGCATACCAATGCGGTGATCTTTGCGTTCGGTGGTAGCGTTTTGTTCGCCACCAGCTACTACGTGGTGCAACGCACCTGTCATACAAAACTGTTCCTGAACTCGCTGGCCTGGTTCACCTTCATCGGCTGGAACCTTGCCATCGTCGGCGCGGTGATCACGCTGCCGCTGGGGATCACGACCGGTAAGGAATACGCTGAACTCGAGTGGCCGATCGACTTGCTGATCACCGTCACCTGGGTGGCCTATGCCATCGTGTTCTTCGGCACCATCGGCATCCGCAAGGTTCGTCACATCTATGTGGCCAACTGGTTCTTCGGTGCCTTCATCATCGCCGTGGCCCTGCTGCACATCGTGAACAGCGCTGAGCTGCCAGTGAGCGCATGGAAGTCCTACTCGGCCTACGCCGGCGTTCAGGATGCCATGGTGCAATGGTGGTACGGCCACAATGCGGTGGGCTTCTTCCTGACTGCAGCCTTCCTGGGCATGATGTATTACTTCATCCCCAAGCAGGCCGAGCGCCCCGTGTACTCGTATCGCCTGTCGATCGTGCACTTCTGGGCCCTGATCTTCACTTACATGTGGGCAGGTCCTCACCACCTTCACTACACCGCGCTGCCAGACTGGACCCAGTCCATCGGCATGGTCTTCTCGCTCATCCTGCTGGCTCCCAGCTGGGGCGGCATGATCAACGGCATCATGACCCTCTCCGGTGCATGGCACAAGCTGCGTGATGACCCCATCCTGCGCTTCCTGATTGTTTCCCTGTCTTTCTACGGCATGTCGACCTTCGAAGGCCCGATGATGTCCATCAAGACGGTGAACGCCCTGTCTCACTACACCGACTGGACCGTTGGTCACGTGCACTCTGGTGCCCTGGGCTGGGTGGGCCTGGTGTCCATGGGCTCCCTGTACTACCTGATTCCTCGCCTGTTCGGTCAGAAGAAGATGTACTCCGTGCCCGCCATTGAACTGCACTTCTGGGTGGCCACCATCGGTATCGTGCTGTACATCGCTGCGATGTGGATCGCCGGTGTGATGCAAGGCCTGATGTGGCGCTCCATCAACCCCGATGGCAGCCTTACCTACACCTTCGTCGAGTCCGTGAAAGCCACTTTCCCGTTCTACGTGATTCGCCTGCTTGGTGGTTTGCTGTACCTCGGCGGCATGGTGCTCATGCTCTGGAACGTGATCATGACAGCACTGCAAGGCCGAGCTGAGCCGGTGCGTATTCCCGCTCCCAGCGCAGCACAGGCTTAAAGAAGGAGAACAACAATGTCTGATCATTCGACACCAAAAGGCTTTACGCACGAGCGTATCGAGACCAGCAACTTCCTGATGATTGTCCTGGTGACCCTGGTGGTTGCCATCGGCGGCATCGTGGAAATCGTTCCGCTGTTCTTCCAGAAATCCACCACCCAGCCTATCGAGGGCCTCAAGCCCTACACGGCGCTGCAGGTGGCAGGCCGGGACATCTATGTGCGTGAAGGTTGCTACAACTGCCACTCGCAGATGATTCGTCCCTTCCAGGCGGAAACCCTCCGCTACGGTCCTTACTCCGTGGCTGGCGAGTTCGTGTACGACCACCCCTTTCAGTGGGGTTCCAAGCGTACCGGTCCTGATCTGGCCCGTGTGGGTGGGCGCTACTCTGACGAGTGGCACCGCGTTCACCTGAACAACCCACGCGATGTGGTCCCTGAGTCCAACATGCCGGCTTACCCCTGGCTGGCTGGTCGCAACGTGGACGCCGAGAGCCTGCCCAAGCACATGGAAGCCCTGCGCACGCTGGGTGCCCCCTATACCGATGAAGAAATCGCCGGTGCGACGGAGGCCGCCAAGGGCAAGACAGAGCTCGACGCACTGATCGCCTACCTGCAGGTTCTGGGTACTGCGCGCAGCGCATCCACTCTGGCGGCCCAGGAAAAAACCGCTGCAGCAGATGCTGCACCCGCAGCCAGCAACTAAAGGACAACGACCATGGATATCAATGATCTTCGGAGCATCGTCACCACGGTCAGCCTGCTGACATTTGTGGGTATCGTGATCTGGGCATGGTCGAAGCGCAATCAGGCGGCATTTGATGAGGCAGCACAGCTGCCCTTCAATGAAGACTGAGACGCGACAACTACGAGAGAAATATCATGAGCGATTTCACTAGCGATTTCTGGCATTGGTTCGTCATGCTCGCCAGCCTGGTCAGCATCCTCGCCTGCGCGGTCTTGCTGTGGGTAAGCGGCACGGCAAAAGTCAAGCCGGCTGCCGACAACACCACTGGCCACGTTTGGGACGGCGACCTGCAAGAGATGAACAACCCGCTGCCCAAGTGGTGGGTCTATCTGTTCATCATTACCGTGGTTTTTGCACTGGTCTATGGTGCGATGTACCCCATGTTCGGCAAGTTCGCCGGCGCCCTGGGCTGGTCCTCGGCTGGGCAGCACGCCACTGAAGTGACGAAGATGGAAGAGAACATCGCTCCCATCTACGCCAAGTTCGACGGCATGACGCCTGAGCAGATCGCAGGAGATGCACAGGCCCAGGCCATCGGTGAGCGCCTGTTCCTGAATTACTGCGCCCAGTGCCATGGCTCCGATGCTCGCGGCAGCAAGAGCTTCCCCAACCTCGCCGATGGTGACTGGCTGGGCGGCGAAGGTGCTGATTACATTCAGGCGACCATTGCCAACGGTCGCACCGGCGTCATGCCTCCCATGGCCGCAGCCCTGGGCACTGCGGACGACGTTCGCAACGTGGCCAACTACGTGCTCAGCCTCTCTGGAAGCCCGCACGACGAAGTCGCTGCAACTGCCGGCAAGGCCAAGTTTGCCGCCTGCGCTGCCTGCCACGGCATGGACGGCAAGGGCATGCAGGCGGTGGGTGCTCCCAACCTGACCGATGACACCTGGCTCCATGGCTGGGGCGAGGATGCGGTTGTTCGGGCCATCACCGACGGTTTCAACAACAACATGCCGCCTCAGGCTGCTCTGCTCAACGAGTCTCAGATCAAGGTGCTCGGCGCCTATGTCTGGGGTCTGTCGAACAGTCCATCGGCCAACTGATACTGGCACCAAGCCCGGGGCCATCCCCGGGCTTTTTTGATATCCGTCCAGATACTCCCGAGAGTTCCAACGTGACCAACGCCAATCCAACTGCCAACGCGGACAAGACCACCGATCTCGCTGATGTGCCCAAAGGGGTGCCCGCAGACGACGAAGTCATGGTGTCGTTGTACGCCTCGCGCAAGAAGATCTATCCCCGGGCAGTGTTCGGGTTCTTCTCGAAGTGGCGATGGTTGCTGGTTTGGGCAACGCAGCTTCTGTTCTATGGCCTGCCCTGGCTGGAGTGGAATGCCCGCCAGGCAGTCCTGTTTGATCTGGAAGCCCGGCGGTTTTATCTCTTTGGTGTGGTTCTGTACCCGCAGGACTTCATCTTCCTGACAGGCCTGCTGGTCATTTCTGCACTGGCCTTGTTCCTGTTCACGGCAGTGGCGGGGCGCCTTTGGTGCGGCTACGCTTGCCCACAGACCGTCTACACCGAGATCTTTCTCTGGATCGAGAAGAAGGTGGAGGGTGATCGTTCGGCGCGCATGCGACTGGACAAGTCCGACCTCTCAGCTGGCAAGGCAGGCAAGAAGTGGCTCAAGCACGCGTTGTGGATCCTGTTTGCATTGTGGACAGGTTTCACTTTCGTCGGCTACTTCACCCCGATTCGAGAGTTGGCCAGTCTTTCCGTCGCTGGCGCGCTCGGTCCCTGGCAAACCTTCTGGATCTTCTTCTACGGTTTTGCCACCTATGGCAATGCTGGCTGGATGCGCGAGCAGGTTTGCAAATACATGTGTCCTTACGCACGCTTCCAGAGCGCGATGTTCGACAAGGACACCATGATCGTGACTTACGATGCTGCCCGTGGAGAACCGAGAGGTCCACGGTCGAAAAAGGCCGATCCCAAGGAGCTGGGTCTGGGCGCTTGCGTCGATTGCACCTTGTGTGTGCAAGTCTGTCCGACGGGTATCGATATTCGCAATGGCCTGCAATATGAGTGCATCGGTTGCGGAGCCTGCATTGACGTGTGCAACGAGGTGATGGACAAGGTCGGGTATCCGCGCGGGCTGGTTCGCTATGCCACCGAAAACGGTGTCGCCAAAGGCTGGACCACCCAGGAGATGGTCAAGCATGCCTTCCGGCCTCGCGTTCTTGTGTACACGTCCATCCTGATGGCCATCACGGCAGCCATTGTGATCGGACTGTTTGTGCGCACCCCCCTCAAGGTCAACGTGATCCGGGACCGGGGCGCGCTGGCGCGCATGGTCGAGCGAGGGCGGATTGAAAACGTGTTCCGTCTGCAGGTGATGAATGCCACGGAGACCGCACAGAACTACGTGGTGTCGGTGGAGGGCCTGCCGGACATCATGATTGCCTCCGGGAATGAAATCGAAGTTCAGCCAACGGAAGCTCGCGCGGTGGCCGTTCGGGTGCAGATTCCGCCCAATACGGCAGAGCCGGGTTCTCACCCGATTCGCTTCACTGTTCGGGCCGCCTCTGGTGATGATCCGGACGAGGTCGTTGAAAAGGCTGCCTTCCTGGTTCCCCGCTAAACTGTTTCATTGGAGTGACCCAGCATATGTCTTCCGGAGTCCTGAACATGCCTTCCCAATCAACTACCCCTGTGCCAGCCAGCACGCCGCGCCCTTGGTGGAAGGAACCCATCATGTGGCTGGTTGTTGGCGGCCCTGCCGCTGCCGTGATCGCCGGCGTGACCACCGTCATCATTGCGGCCAGCAACCCTGACCCCGTGCTGGATCGCACGGAAGCCGGTACTGCCAACATGGTGCCGGCCCATCAGGCGCGCAACCATGCGGCCTCACCGACAGTTGCGCCTGCCGGCAAGAGTGCCGGGCAAGACAGTCAATGACCAAGGTGCAGGTCCTGGGGCTCGCACCTTGAGGCCTCCGAACCTGGCACGACCATTTCACACGGATCTGAGGAGACACACACATGAAAGCGCAACGTTGGATGTGGATCGCCTGGCCAGCATTCCTCGTGGCGGGTGTACTGGAGATTCTGGTGTTTGCCATGGTGGATCCCAGTGATCTGCAGTGGTTTGGTGAGCCGCTCGAGCTGTCGCGGCAAGCCGTCTACACGATCGGCTTTTTTGTGTTCTGGGCCATCACCATGGCTTCGAGTGCCCTGACGACCTTGCTGGCCATGTCTCCGTTTGAAGTGAATCGCTGCCCAGTGCCTGCGGACGAGCGACCTCGGAATTGCGTGAAGAACGGCGGGGCAGGGGACTGCAGCAGCTGCGGCTGACGACTGGTCAGCCCGACGCAAGCCATTTCAGGAGCACTGCTGCGGGTTGACGATCTGTTTGAGGCCGTCCGTGTCCTTGATGTGGACGTAGCGCTGTTTGACGTCGATGATGCCTTCGTCCACGAACTTGGAAAAGGTGCGGCTCACTGTCTCGAGCTTCATGCCCAGATAGCTGCCGATCTCTTCTCTCGTCATGCGAAGAATGAGCTCTGATTGCGAGAAGCCCCGGGCGTGCAGGCGCTGGACCAGGTTGAGCAAGAACGCCGCCAGCCGCTCTTCGGCGCGCATGCTACCCAGAAGCAGCATGACGCTGTGGTCACGCACGATTTCGCGACTCATGATCTTGTGCACGTGGTGCTGCAGCGTCGTGAACTCACGTGAAAGCTCTTCCACCTGGTCGAAAGGCATCACGCAGACTTCAGCATCTTCAAGTGCCACGGCATCGCAGGAATGGCGGTCGCTGACGATGCCATCGAGGCCGATGATCTCGCCCGTCATTTGAAAACCGGTCACCTGGTCGCGTCCATCGGCGCTGGTGACGCAGGTTTTGAAAAAGCCGGAGCGGACCGCGTACAAGGAAGTGAACTTGTCCCCCACGCTGAACAGGGACTGGCCCCGCTTGATCCGCTTGCGTGTGGTGATCACGCTGTCGAGCTTGGTCATTTCCTCTTCGTTGAGGCCCATGGGCAAGCAGAGCTCGCGAAGGTTGCAGCTCGAACAGGCGACTTTGATGCTGGTTCCGTCCATACGTATATTCATCGTTGAGGTGGCAAGCTTAACCCAAAGACACATTGGCGGCTGCAATCCCCCTGTCTGGAAACCGCTCTCACGGCCTTTGCACCTCATCCAATGTCAGTCAGGGCAAACCCGGGGAAGGTCGCAGGGCTTGATGAAGATCAATGGGATCGTTCTCACATTGAGGCAAAGTGCCATGCCATCAATGGAGAATTCTCAGTGAGCCACGCGATTTCCGACGATTTGCTCAAGCGTTTTGACGTTCCAGGGCCTCGTTACACGTCCTACCCCACAGCAGACAGGTTTGTGGAAGCCTTTACAGAAGGCGACTACATCCAGGCGCTGGAGCAGCGGCGCGCCGGGTCCATGGCCCTGCCTTTGTCCCTGTACGTGCATATTCCGTTTTGCGAGTCGGTCTGCTACTACTGCGCCTGCAACAAGGTCATTACCAAGCACCACGACAAGGCTGCCGAGTATCTGCGTTACCTGTCGCGTGAAGTCGAGTTGCAGGTTCAGCACTTTGGCAAGGGGCACAACGTATCGCAGCTCCATCTGGGCGGCGGTACGCCGACCTTCCTCTCGGACGAGGAGCTCGAAGACCTGATGTCAATGATCCGCCGGAACTTCACCCTGGTGCCTGGCGGCGAGTATTCGGTGGAGGTTGATCCGCGCACAGTGACCGACCAGAGGCTGCAAACACTTGCCCGGCTCGGGTTCAATCGCCTGAGCTTTGGTGTGCAGGATTTTGATCCTGCGGTTCAGAAAGCCGTGCACCGCGTGCAGCCGGCCGAGCAGGTGTTCGATCTGGTCAAGGCGGCGCGTGAAATCGGCTTCGAATCCGTCAACGTCGACCTGATCTACGGCCTGCCGCTGCAAACGCCGGAGAGTTTTGCACGAACGCTGTCCCAGCTCAACGATCTGCGGCCCGACAGGGTGGCCTTGTACGCGTACGCTCATCTGCCGGCTCGATTCAAACCCCAGCGCCGGATTGCCGCCGCTGAGCTGCCCAGTCCTGCAGACAAGCTCACCATGCTGTCCAGATCGCTCGACGCCATGAGCGAAGCCGGCTACGTGTATGTCGGGATGGACCATTTCGCGCTGCCAAGCGATGCGCTGGCCGTGGCAAAAAGGCAGGGACGCCTGCACCGCAATTTTCAGGGCTACAGCACGCAGCCGGATTGTGATCTGATTGCACTGGGCGTATCGGCCATTGGGCGCATTGGTGCGACCTACAGCCAGAACGCCAAAACGCTCGATGAGTACTACGACGCGCTCAACCAGGGGCGACTTCCCATTGTGCGTGGCCTTGCACTGACCCGTGACGACTTGCTGCGCCGCTCAGTGATCATGTCTGTGATGTGCCAGGGTGAGGTGCAGTTTGAGTCGATCGAACTGGGGCATCTCATCGATTTCAAGTCCTACTTTGCGCGCGAAATCGAATCGCTGGCCGATTTTGAAGCCAATGGTCTTGTCGAAGTGGATGACAGCAGCATCCGCGTGACCGCCCAGGGCTGGTACCTGGTCAGAGCCATCGCCATGGTGTTCGACAAGTACATCCAGACCGATCTGGACCGGGCACGCTTCTCCAAGATCATCTGAGCCCGCCGGGCGATGGCCCCTAGCGGGCCCGCCGCGCTGATACAGTCCAGCTATGCAAACTTCGATGGCCATGACGGCGCTTTTCATGGGCCTGGTGGGAGGACCCCATTGCGTGGCCATGTGCGGCGCTGCTTGTGCTGGCATTGGCCATGCAGCAGGGGAGCGCAGCACCCAGGCACTGTGGCTTTTCCAGCTCAGCCGGGTGGCGGGCTACGCCTTGCTGGGTGCATTGGCTGCAGGCTCCGTGCAAGGGCTTGCCTGGCTTGGTCAGAATACCGCTGTTGTCCGACCCGTCTGGACCACTTTCCATGTCGCTGCGCTGGCCTTGGGACTGGCGCTGCTGATTCGAGGGCGCCAACCTGGCTGGATCGATGACCTCGGGCAGAGCATCTGGCGCAAAGCACGGCCGGTGCTCACCCGGATGGGGGCAGGCGCGCCCATTGTGCTGGGCGCTGCTTGGGCCTTGATGCCCTGCGGCCTGCTGTACTCAGCCTTGTTGATGGCATCCTTGTCGGCAGACGCGTTTCAAGGGGCCGGCATCATGGCTCTGTTTGCTGCGGGCACGGCAGTGTCCCTGACAGCCGGGCCCTGGCTCCTGCTCAAACTCAGGGGAGGGCGCTCAGGCGCCTGGGCCATCCGGCTGGCAGGGCTGGCCCTGGCAGGCGCCTCTGGGTGGGCTTTATGGATGGGCATCACTCAGCCTACGGGTCTGTGGTGCGCCTGAAGGCTCAAGGCCGTTGAGTCGTTTCATCACAATGGGGCCGCCAGAGGGTTGCGTGTCTTGCGGGTAGCCACCCAGAGGCCAAGCATGGCCAGCCCGAAGGCCACCCACTGAGGCAGGCTGGGGCGCTCACCCAGAAGCAGGACACCAATGGCCGCCGCCGAGACGGGCAGCATCACGGTGAAGACACCCGCCCTGGCGGCCGGTACATGCTGCAGGCCTTTCATCCAGAGCCACACCGTCCAGACGCTCGCCGCCATGCCGTAGAACAGGACCAGCAGCCAAAGTGGCGCGGCCACCGTGCCAAAGTCGAAATGCCATGCGGCGTACAGGCCCATGGGCGTGACAAGCAGCAAGCCCCAGAGATTGATGATGGCTGAGATGCGGCGAGGGGAAATGCGAGCCGTCAGGCGTTTGCCAATGACCACGTAGGAGGCTTCGCACACGACAGCAGCGAAAACAAGCAGCGGGCCGAGCCAATGCGCTTGAAAGGCATCTGCATGAGCCGGCTCCTGGCGCCCGTAGGCAAACAGGCCGATGCCCATGGCGGAGAGCGCAATCGCCGCTATGGTCTGACGCTGCAACTGTTCCTTCAGAAAAGTCCTGCTGAGAATGGCGACAACGCCGGGTAGGGCGGACATGATCAGGCCGGCAGTAACGGCAGATGTCATGGCCACGCCAAAGAGCATGAAGGTCGAGAACAGGAAATTGCCGAGAAATGACTGCAGGAACAGCAGCTGTCGCTCGCGCCTTTCCAGAGTGGGCTCGTGCTCCGGCCGCTTGATCCAGCGCGCCATGGCCAGGGCGCCGATGCCGAAGCGGAGCCAGGCAAGCAGAAACACCGGGAACACCACCAGCAGAGGCTTGGAAAGGGCCACATAGCTGCCGACCAGCGACATGCTCAGCCCGAGTGCGCCATAGGCCCACCAGGGTGGCTGATGGAGGTGGGTGGGGCTGGTGGTGGAGGCTGTCATCACAGTGGGCGATCATGCCGCATATTGGGTGGACACGCAGACGGTTTGGTTTTGTATGACAAGAATATATTTTCGATATATGAAAATCAACAATGCTGCGGTGCGAAATATTTTCTCAATACAAGAAAGATTAATTCACATTGAGAAATGTCCATTTAAGTCTATGATTTTCAATGTGAAAATATTTCTCTTATATAAGACATAAGAGCTTCACAAAGTCTTCTATAAGACTTAAAGTCTTGTCATCGGATGGCCTGGATGCCATCCCTGAGTCGATTGTCCTTTTCATTCAACTACCGGAGAGCCATTTCATGTCTCAACAACTGACCCGCGAACAGCAAATCGAAGCCCTGAAGAAAGACTGGGCAGAGAACCCACGTTGGAAGAACGTCAAGCGTGGCTACAGCGCCGAGGACGTCGTCCGCCTGCGCGGCAGCCTGCAGCCCGAGTACACGCTCGCCAAGCGTGGTGCCGAGAAGCTGTGGGAAAAGGTCAACGGTGGTGCCAAGAAGGGCTACGTGAACGCGTTCGGCGCCATCACTGCCGGTCAGGCCATGCAGCAAGCCAAGGCTGGCCTCGAAGCCGTGTACCTGTCTGGCTGGCAGGTTGCCGCAGACGGCAACACGTCGGAAACCATGTACCCCGACCAGTCGCTGTACGCCTACGACTCCGTGCCAACCATGGTTCGCCGCATCAACAACACCTTCAAGCGCGCTGACGAAATTCAGTGGGCCAAGGGTGTGAATCCTGGTGACGCCGAGTTTGTCGACTACTTCCTGCCGATCGTTGCTGACGCTGAAGCCGGTTTCGGTGGCGTTCTCAACGCTTTCGAACTGATGAAGAACATGATTGGCGCTGGTGCTGCCGGCGTTCACTTCGAAGATCAGCTCGCTGCTGTGAAGAAGTGTGGCCACATGGGCGGCAAAGTCCTGGTGCCTACCCGTGAAGCCTGCGAGAAGCTGATCGCTGCCCGTTTCGCCGCCGACGTGATGGGCGTGCCCACCATCGTTCTGGCCCGTACCGACGCAGAAGCTGCCAACCTGATCACCAGCGACTACGATGAGAATGACAAGCCATTCCTGACCGGTGAGCGCACCCAGGAAGGTTTCTACCGCGTCAAGAACGGCCTGGAGCAATCCATCTCCCGCGGTGTTGCATACGCACCTTACGCTGACCTCGTGTGGTGCGAGACCGGTGTGCCAGATATTGGCTTTGCCCGTGAATTCGCTCAGGCTGTTCACGCTGCCTGCCCAGGCAAGCTGCTGTCCTACAACTGCTCGCCATCTTTCAACTGGAAGAAGAACCTGGACGACAAGCAAATTGCCAGCTTCCAGGAAGACCTGGCTGCGCTGGGCTACAAGTACCAGTTCATCACGCTGGCCGGTATCCACGTCAACTGGTACAACACGTTCCAGTTTGCGCACGCCTACGCTCGTGGCGAGGGCATGAAGCACTACACCGAGATGGTGCAGGAGCCAGAATTCGCTGCTCGCGAGAAGGGCTACACCTTCGTGTCGCACCAGCAGGAAGTTGGCGCTGGTTACTTCGACGACGTGACCACCGTGATCCAGGGCGGCTCTTCCTCCGTGAAGGCCCTGGCCGGCTCTACCGAAGAAGAACAGTTCCATTGATGATGGAAGGGGCGTCGGTCAGCTGATGCCCCACTCCTGCATGACCTGCAGGGAAGAGGAGACAGCCTCGAGGCGATTTCGCTTCGAGGCTTTTTGTTTGTCTTCTTGTTTGTGTCAGGCGCTGCTTCCGGTGACAACGGTCTGGCAGGGTGGCAGTTATGGCTGCTGAAATGCCGCCGTACAATGATTCATTGTGTTGAATCAAAGTTGGGGATACGAAGAATGGCAAAGATGACGCGTTGGATTCGTGTGGCGACCCTGGTCGCGGCAACGGCGGCACTGAGTGCATGTGGTGGCAATGATGACCTGTATGGTGCCATTGCCTACAGCTCGGACACCGGCGTCGCAGCCGGTGCATACAACTACGAAACTTCCGTGGAAGCCGCCAATGCAGCGATGAGCAAGTGTGGAACTGGCTGCGCTCTGGTGTTGCAGTTCGATGGTGAAGACACCTGTGGCGCATTTGTCGCTTCCTCCAACGGCCAGTGGGGCGTCGGTGCCGACGACAACAAGTCCGATGCCATTGAAAAGGCCACGCGCTCCTGCGAGGGCAAGGGCGGGGTGGACTGCGAAGTTCTGGAAGACCTGCCCGCAGTCTGTCTGGGCTGAAGACGCTGCTGGAGTTGCCCCGTTCGCCGCTGCGCGGCGAATGTGGGACAATGACGGTTTTCAAGAACCCATCAAGAGCGAGAAAGGCAGCACGGGTTATGACACCGCGAACTACGGCAACCTGGATCGAGACCCCTCACGGGTCGGCTGTGTCGCGCCTGCATTGATTGGCTTTTCAAATCTTGATACAGCGCGGCCCAGGCCGCGTTTTTTGTTTCTGCTTCACTCACAACAGTCATGATCAACATCACGCTCCCAGACGGTTCACAGCGCCAGTTTCCCGCCTCTGTCACCGTTGCTGATGTCGCTGCATCCATTGGCAGCGGTCTTGCAAAGGCTGCGCTTGGCGGCAAGGTTGATGGCCATCTGGTCGACACCAGTTTTCTCATCGAAGGTGACGCGCAACTCGCCATCGTGACCGCCAAGGACCCGGAAGGCCTTGAGCTGATTCGTCACTCCACGGCTCACCTGTTGGCCTATGCCGTCAAGGAACTGTTTCCGGATGCCCAGGTCACCATTGGCCCGGTGATCGAGAACGGCTTCTACTACGACTTTTCCTACAAGCGCCCGTTCACGCCTGAAGACCTGGCGGCCATCGAAAAGAAGATGAGCGAACTGGCCGGCAAGGATGAGCCTGTGGTTCGCCGCGTGCTGCCCCGTGACGAAGCTGTGTCGTATTTCAAGGGCCTGGGCGAGAACTACAAGGCAGAGATCATTGCGAGCATTCCGTCCAATGAAGATGTTTCACTCTACCGCGAAGGTGGTTTTGAGGACCTGTGCCGTGGCCCGCACGTGCCCAGCACGGGCAAGCTCAAGCACTTCAAACTGATGAAGGTGGCGGGCGCTTATTGGCGTGGCGACCACCGCAACGAGATGCTCCAGCGCATCTACGGTACGGCCTGGGCGTCCAAAGATGAGCTCAAGCAGTATCTGCACATGCTGGAAGAGGCAGAGAAGCGAGATCACCGCAAGCTCGGCCGCGAGCTCGATCTGTTCCACCTGGACGAACACTCGCCCGGTACCGTGTTCTGGCACCCCAAGGGCTGGACGCTGTGGCAGGAGGTGGAGCAGTACATGCGCCGCGTGTACCGCGAAAACGGCTACCAGGAGGTCAAGGGACCACAGATTCTGGACAAGCACCTGTGGGAGAAAACCGGCCACTGGGACAAGTACCGCGAGAACATGTTCGTGACGGAGTCGGAAAAGCGCGACTATGCGCTCAAGCCGATGAACTGCCCGGGGCACATTCTCATCTTCAACCAGGGCATCAAGAGCTACCGCGACCTGCCGCTGCGCTATGGTGAGTTCGGGCAATGCCATCGCAACGAACCCTCTGGTGGTTTGCACGGCATCATGCGTGTGCGTGGCTTCACGCAAGACGACGGGCATATTTTTTGTACCGAGGGCCAGATTCAGGCTGAAGTGGCTTCGTTCACCAAACTGCTGCAGCAGGTCTACAAGGATTTCGGCTTCGAGAACATCATTTACAAGCTCTCGACGCGGCCCGAGAAGCGCATCGGCTCCGAAGAAAGCTGGGATCGTGCCGAAGAGGCACTGGCCGAGGGCCTGCGCGCATCAGGTTGCGAGTTCACCTACTTGCCAGGCGAGGGCGCTTTCTACGGGCCTAAGATCGAATACACGCTCAAGGACGCCCTGGGGCGCGAATGGCAGTGCGGCACGATCCAGGTCGACCCGAACTTGCCAGAGCGGCTGGACGCCGAGTTTGTGGGGGAGGATGGTGCCCGTCACCGGCCCATCATGCTGCACCGTGCCATCGTGGGCAGCCTGGAGCGATTCATTGGTATTTTGATCGAGCAATACGCTGGTGCTCTGCCTGTCTGGCTGTCTCCAGTGCAGGTTTCGGTGCTCAATATCACCGATTCACAGGCCGAATATTGCCAAGAAGTGGCCAAATCGCTGCAAAATCAAGGGCTTAGGGTTGAATTGGACCTGCGCAACGAGAAAATTACGTATAAAATACGAGAGCATGCGCTGAAAAAGGTGCCTTACATCCTTGTCGTGGGTGACAAAGAGAAGGCGGCTGGCAGCGTTGCTGTGCGTGCCAGGGGCAATCAGGACCTGGGTGTGATGTCTCTTGATGACTTCACCCAGCTGGTGGTTTCGGACCGGACCAACAAGCGTTGATCGCTGTTGACTGGCCCAACCTTCATCCCGAAATGGCGCGTGTCGGTGGGTGACTGCCGGCGTTTAACCTGAATCAACAGGCTGTGGCCTCCCGTGGGAGGCTCGCGGCCTTTTGTGTGTTTGCTGTTTCTGAATCAAAGAGGGAATCACCATCGCTACCAATTTCCGCGACCGCCGCCAACGTGAAGAGCGTGCTCATCGCCTGAACCGGGAAATCATGGCCCCTGAGGTCCGCCTCAATGGCCCCGAGAACGAACCACTGGGTATTGTCAGTCTGCAGGAAGCCCTGCGCATGGCTGGCGAACTGGATGTTGACCTTGTCCAGATCGCTGCCAATGCGACGCCGCCTGTGTGCCGATTGATGGACTACGGCAAGTTCAAGTACCAGGAACAGAAGAAGGCCGCGGAAGCCAAATCGAAGCAGAAGACCATCGACGTCAAGGAAGTCAAGTTCCGTCCGGGCACGGACGAAGGTGACTACAACATCAAGATGCGCAACATCCGGCGCTTTCTTGAGGACGGCGACAAGTGCAAGGTCACGCTTCGCTTCCGTGGTCGCGAGATCACGCACCAGGAACTCGGCCTCGCATTGCTCAACCGCATTCGCGACGAGCTGGGAGACACGGTGCTGATCGAGCAGTTTCCCAAGCTCGAAGGCCGCCAGATGGTGATGATGATCGCCCCGGCTCGCAAGAAGAGCGGTGGTGGTGGCGCTGGCAAGTCGGCCAAGAGTGCTGACGCTTCGCAGGAAACAGCATCCACATGACCGGTTCGAGCCGGTTGTTCGTGGCAACACGAACAGTCGGCGCGAGGCAAATGGCGAAAGCCTGCTGCCGTACAGACTGCTCTCGGGCGGTCTGTCTAAAAGTGGCTCGGGGCCCTCAAGTCCGCGGATGGTTCGCGGCGCCTCACGAGCACAAATCAAGAAGGAGCATTTAAATGCCCAAAATGAAAACGAAGAGCAGCGCGAAAAAGCGTTTTCGTGTTCGTCCAGGTGGAACCGTCAAGCGCGGTCAAGCCTTCAAACGTCACATCCTGACCAAGAAGACCACCAAGAACAAGCGTCACCTGCGTGGTGCAGTGAATGTGCATGAGTCCAACATGGGACAAATGGCACAGATGCTGCCGATGGCTGGCCTGTAATCACTGACGAACAAGGAGAACTCATATGCCTCGCGTCAAACGTGGTGTCACGGCTCGCGCCCGACACAAGAAAGTTCTGGCTCTGGCCAAAGGTTTCCGCGGCCGCCGCGGTAACGTCTATCGCATCGCCAAACAGGCGGTGATGAAAGCTGGTCAGTACGCCTACCGTGATCGCCGTACAAAGAAACGCGTGTTCCGCCAGTTGTGGATCGCTCGTATCAACGCCGGTGCTCGCGCTTGTGGTCTGACCTACAGCCAGTTCGCCAATGGCCTGAAGAAGGCCCAGATCGAAATCGACCGTAAGGTTCTGGCTGATCTGGCCGTCAACGACCCGGCTGCTTTTGGCAGCATCGTGGAGCAAGTCAAAGCCAAGCTGGCCGCTTGATTCACGACGCAAGGCGTGCAGATGTGCGCCTTGCCAGTCGCTCAAAGGGGTTGAAGCTTGAGAGGGAACTCCCTCGCTGGCTTCGGCCCCTTTTTTGTTTTTCCGAACCAGACAATTGACATGAACGACGAGTTGGAAGTCCTGATTGGCAATGCCACCACCGCATTCGCGGCCGCTGGCACGCCCAGTGACCTGGAGAATGCCAAAGCCCAGTTTCTGGGCAAGTCCGGCCGGATCACCGAGCTGATGAAGGGCATGGCCAGCCTGAGTGTGGACGAGAAGAAGTCCCGGGGCGCCGCCATCAACAAAGCCAAGCAGGCCATCGAAGCCGCCTTGAATGGCCGCCGTCAGGCCCTGGCCGATGAAGAGCTGGCCAAGCAACTCAAGCAGGAGGCGCTTGACGTGACCCTGCCTGGGCGCGAACGCGGCAATGGCGGCTTGCACCCGGTGAGCCTGACGCTGGAGCGCATTGAAGGCATCTTCGGCTCCATGGGGTTCGACGTGGCTGAAGGCCCCGAAATCGAGTCGGACTGGTTCAACTTCACGGCATTGAATACGCCTGCGGATCACCCCGCGCGTTCGATGCATGATACGTTTTATGTCGAAGGCGGCTCGGCCGAGGCGCCCAACCTTTTGCGCACGCACACCAGCCCCATGCAGATCCGCCACGCGGTGCAGCATGTCAAGCGGTACAAGAGCGTGATTGAAGCGGGTGAATCCATGCCCGAAATTCGCGTCATTGCGCCGGGCCGTACCTACCGGGTCGACAGTGATGCCACGCATTCGCCCATGTTTCACCAGTGCGAGGGCCTGTGGATTGGGGAGAACATCAGCTTCAAGGATCTGAAGTTCGTTTTCACCGACTTCTGCCGCACGTTTTTTGAGTCAGACGATCTGGTGCTGCGCTTCAGGCCCAGCTACTTTCCGTTCACAGAGCCGAGTGCAGAGATCGACATTCAGTTCCAGGCAGGCCCTCTGGCGGGCAAGTGGCTGGAGGTCGCCGGTTCCGGACAGGTTCACCCCAATGTGGTCCGCAACATGGGGCTCGATCCAGAGCGCTACATTGGTTTTGCGTTTGGCATGGGCCCGGATCGTTTGACGATGCTGCGTTATGGCGTCAACGACTTGCGTCTGTTTTTTGATGGCGACGTTCGATTCCTGTCACAGTTCAATTGATCGAATCGCACCACAGCCGCGTTGAACATGCGGAACACCTGATTTCTGGCCCGTTGAACCTTCCTGGAAGGGAAGGGGCCACAAACCCATACTGAACGGTTGAGTTAAGACCATGCAATTTCCCGAGTCCTGGCTACGTGCCTTCTGCAATCCGCCCTTGTCCAGTCAGGCGCTGGCGGACACCCTGACCATGGCGGGTCTGGAGGTTGAAGAACTGGAGCCTGCGGCGCCTCCGTTTACCGGTGTGGTCGTCGGTCAGATTCTCAAGGCTGAGCAACACCCCGACGCTGACCGCTTGCGTGTTTGCGCAGTGGATGTTGGTGCGGCAGAACCACTGAGCATCGTCTGCGGTGCGCCCAATGCTCGAGTGGGCATCAAGGTTCCCTGCGCGACGGTCGGCGCGCAATTGCCGCCAGGGGAGGACGGCAAGCCTTTCAAGATCAAGAAGGGCAAGCTTCGTGGCGTTGAGAGCTTCGGCATGCTTTGCTCGGCCCGAGAACTGGGTATTTCGCAGGATGCTGATGGCCTGCTGGAACTGGCTGACGATGCCGTACCTGGCAAGGATATCCGTGAACAGCTCAATCTGGACGACATGTTGTTCACGCTCAAGCTCACGCCGAACCTGGCGCATTGCCTGAGTGTTTACGGCGTGGCCCGCGAGCTTTCTGCCCTGACCGGTGCGCCGCTTCAGGACCCGTCCTTCCCGGCAGTGGCTGCAAGCATCGGCGATACGCTGGCGGTGGACGTTCAGGATGCCGATTTGTGTGGCCGCTTCTCTGGCCGCGTGGTCAAGGGTGTGAACACCCAGGTCAGGACGCCAGCCTGGATGGTGGATCGACTGGCTCGTTGCGGCCAGCGCAGCGTGTCGCCGCTGGTGGACATTTCCAATTATGTGATGTTCGAGTTCGGTCGCCCCTCGCATATTTTCGATCTGGACAAGATTCACGGTGGTCTGCAGGTTCGGTGGGGCAAGAAGGGTGAACAGCTCAAGCTCCTCAATGGCAACACCATCGAAGTGGATGAGCAGGTTGGCGTGATTGCTGACGATCGCGAAGTCGAATCGCTGGCTGGCATCATGGGGGGCGATGCCACAGCCGTTTCTGACGACACAAAGAACATCTATATCGAAGCAGCATTCTGGTGGCCAAAGGCCGTGGCAGGCCGCTCGCGCCGTTTCAACTTCTCTACCGATGCCGGTCATCGCTTCGAACGTGGCGTCGATCCGGCGCAGACGGTCGAACACATTGAGCGCATTACCCAGTTGGTGCTGGACGTCTGCGGCGGCCAGGCCGGGCCGATTGTCGATCAGACGACCGAGTTGCCAAAGGCCAAGCCTGTCAGTCTCCGGGTCGCGCGAGCCTGCAAAGTGCTGGGCATGCCGCTCACACAGGATCAATGCCTCAAGGCGCTTCAAGGGCTCGGTCTGGATGCGACGGCCGAGGGGCAGGGGGCGTCTGCTTCCGTGACGGTTGTTCCACCATCTTTCCGCTTCGACCTTGAAATCGAAGAAGACCTGATCGAGGAGGTGGCACGTGTGGTGGGTTACGACAACCTGCCGGCCACACCGCCACAGGCGCCCGTGACGGCAAAGGTCCGCAAGGAGGCGCGCCGGGGGCCTTATGCATTGCGCCGGGAGCTGGCGCATCTGGGCTACCAGGAAACCATCAACTTCAGCTTTGTCGAAGAGAAGTGGGAGCGGGATCTCGCCGGTAACGCTGATCCGGTCCGGCTGCTCAACCCGATCGCGAGCCAGATGAGCGTGATGCGCTCTTCACTTCTTGGCAGCCTGGTCGCAGCATTGAAGTACAACCTCGACCGCAAGGCGTCGCGCGTTCGTGTCTTTGAGTTGGGCCGGGTTTTTCGCAAGGACTCATCGGTCCAGGAATCGGACACTACAGTGGCGGGTTTCGATCAGCCCACGCGCGTTGCCGCACTTGCCTATGGCGCCAACGATGAGCTTCAGTGGGGCACGGCTGACCGCAAAGTCGACTTCTTTGACGTCAAAGGCGATGTCGAGGCCTTGCTCAGTCCGCGCAGGCCAGAATTCAAAGTTGGCGAGCACCCGGCCATGCATCCTGGACGATGTGCCGAAGTCTGGCTGGGGGACCGTTGCATTGGTCACGTTGGCGAGCTCCATCCCAAATGGCGCCAAGAGTATGATCTGCCCTTGGCACCCGTCATGTTCGAGCTCGACCAGGAGGTCTTGCTCGATCGCGAAGTGCCCACGTTTGAGCGTGTGAGTCGCTACCAGCCGGTGGAACGCGACCTGGCCATTGTGGTCACAGAAAGCGTGACACATGCTCAGGTCATGGAAGCAGTCAAAGCCGGTGGCGGACAGTGGTTGCGCCACGCAGTGCTGTTTGATGTCTACCGACCCAAAGCTGCTGGCGGTGGCCTGGCTGAGGACGAAAAGAGTCTGGCGGTGCGCTTGGTGCTCAACCGTGACGATGCGACGCTCACCGAAGAGGAGATCGACGCAACGGTCAAGAAGGTACTGTCGTCGCTTGGCGATTGTGTGGGTGCACGTTTGAGGGCCTGAGTGTCAGCTTGCGCCGAAAGCAAGTTGTGCAACTGGTAGGAGGATGCAAGAGATGGAATTGGCAGTCGAGAGTCTGGAAACCCCGGCGCTTACCAAAGCGCAACTGGCCGAAATGCTGTTTGAGCAGATTGGTTTGAACAAGCGCGAGTCCAAGGACATGATCGATGCGTTCTTCGACCTCATCACCGACAGTCTGGTGGACGGACAGGATGTGAAGATTTCCGGTTTTGGCAATTTTCAGATCCGGACCAAGGCGGCCAGACCAGGTCGTAACCCGCGCACCGGTGAACCGGTCAATATCGCCGCACGTCGTGTGGTGACGTTTCACGCGAGCCCCAAACTCAAAGAGCAGGTTCAGGCCGCTGTCATCGGCGGCGGGGCCTGACACTGCCGCCGGTTGCCCGCGGGAGGCGGGCCTGGGGCGTATCAGCCATTTGTGACTTGTGGTCAGACCATGAAGGCGGCTCGTCCTGGCTTCTGCATGGGTGGGGCTTTGAGTCGCGCTGTTTGCAACAAAAAGTAGAGGAAATCAGTCCGGGGGGGTGGTATTCGCCTGAACTTGGAGTAAATTCATCGGTTCAGGCTCTACTGCCTTGATTTCTATGGAAAAAGCGCTCCCACCTATTCCGGCCAAACGATATTTCACCATTGGTGAGGTAGGGGAGCTCTGTGGCGTCAAGCCTCACGTGCTGCGGTACTGGGAGCAGGAGTTCACTCAGCTGCGCCCCATGAAGCGGCGCGGAAACCGCCGCTACTACCAGCATCATGAGGTGTTGATGATCCGGCGTATCAGGGAGCTCCTGTATGAGCAGGGCTTCACGATCAGCGGTGCGAGGAACAAGCTCCAGGAAATTGCGCAAGCCGAAAAGGAAAAGGAAAAGGACAAAACCAACGGAGAGGACGATGCGTTCGACATCAGTACCTTGCCCGCAGGTGAGGTGGAGGTGATCGAACTGAACGCGGATGGTGCTTCGACTCAGGCGAATCCTCCGAGCGGCTCGCAGGCCTCCGAGGCAGCACTCGGTTCAGTGTCCCTGGTGCACCTTAGGCGCGAACTGAGCGAAATTCGTGCGTTGTTGATGGCTGGGCAATCAGACCATCCGACACGTTGAGCAGTCGGTAAATTTGTTGGTCACGCCATCATCGAGATGAAGTTTTCGCGCTATAATGTGAGGCTTGTCGGCGCGTAGCGCAGCCTGGTAGCGCACTTGCATGGGGTGCAAGGGGTCGCGAGTTCGAATCCCGCCGCGCCGACCATTGATACGAAAAAGCCCGAAGCTTGTCTGCTTCGGGCTTTTTTCATTTCAGGCGTTCAGCCTGATGGCGATGGCGATGGCGATGTGGTTCTGCGGTGGACAATGTCAAACACATGCACGCCAAACTGCCCCTTGGCGCGGTCGTCGAAATAGTGTTCCAGCGTGTGCCTGACCGTATGGAAGGCGATCTCATCCCAGGGGATTTCGTGCTGCTGGAACAGGCGGGCCTCAATGGTCTCGGGGCCAGGTGCAAGGCTCGTGTCTCGCATCCTGGCGCGGAAATACATGTGAACCTGACCGATGTCGGGCACGCTCATGAGGGTGATCAGATCGCCAAGCTCGATGTTGGCGCCGGCTTCCTCGCGGGTTTCGCGCATGGCGCCTTCCTCTGTTGACTCGCCCAGTTCCATGAAGCCTGCGGGCAGCGTCCATTTGCCCCAGCGTGGCTCAATGTTGCGCCTGCACAGCAGGACGAACTCTCCCGAATCGCCCCAGACGGGAACAGTGCCGACGACATTGAGCGGGTTCTGGTAGTGGATCGTCTCGCATTCGACGCAGATGGCACGCTCTCTTTCATCGCCGTCTGGAGGGTGACGATACTCCACTGCGGAGCCGCAACTGCGGCAGAACTTGATGGGCGCATGTGACATGAAGGAGAGTTTACGGGATGGCCCATGAAAAAGGGGCCTCAAGGGCCCCTCGATCCATCGCCTTCGGTGTTTCGAATGGCGTCACTTCTTGCCGTACTTGGCAATC
The DNA here is from genome assembly GCF_040372165.1 of Hydrogenophaga sp. 5NK40-0174. Taxonomy (NCBI): domain Bacteria; kingdom Pseudomonadati; phylum Pseudomonadota; class Betaproteobacteria; order Burkholderiales; family Comamonadaceae; genus Hydrogenophaga; species Hydrogenophaga sp. 5NK40-0174. The sequence continues at coordinate 683,232 of NZ_BAABWG010000001.1, forward strand.
AGGTCTTTGGCCGTCTTGAGCAGCTCTTCGCCCTTGAAACCTCGACGATCCATGTCCTTGACCCATTCGACCTCGACCAGGCGCGCCTTGCGGCGGAACTCCTGAGCGTCTGAGGCGGGGATGGTGTAGATGTTGTTTCCGCGCTTGACGGCGGCTTCCCGGCCGGGGGTATCCCCGCCTTGCTGCACCTGACCCAGCCAGGCAGAGGTCTCCATTCCGCTGTTCTTGTCGATGATGGCCTTGAGGTCGGCGGGCATGGAATCGTACTTGGCCTGGTTCATGGCCATGATGAAAGTCGTGGTGTAGAGGGCGCCACCTGCAGGATCGAATTCGCTGTGGTTGGGGGCGAGCTCATGGACCTTGACGGCAGGCACCACTTCCCAGGGGATGACACACCCGTCGATGACGCCCTTGGACAGGGCATCGGGGATCTGCGGCAGTGGCATGCCTACCGGCGCAGCGCCCAGGTAGCCGAGCATCTTGGTGACCTGCCGGGTGGGGCCGCGCAGTTTCATGCCCTTGAGATCATCTGCCGTTTTGATGATTTTGCTGCGCGTGTGGAACATGCCGGGTCCGTGCACTTGCAGGGCGAGCGGCTTGACGCCACGGAACTCGTCGGCCGCCATGGTCTGGGTGTACTCCCAGAAGGCACGCGACGTGGCCTCGGCATTGTTCATGATGAAAGGCAGCTCGAACACTTCGATTCGCGGGAACCGCCCTGCGGTGAGGCCTGGCAAGGTCCAAATGATGTCGGCGACGCCATCCTTGGCCTGGTCGAAAAGCTGAACGGGTGAGCCCCCGAGCTGCATGGCAGGGTAGGGCTCGAACTTGATACGCCCTTCGGACTCCTTGGTCACCTTCTCCATCCAGGCCTGGTGCATGTTCTTCCAGACGTTGGACTGGGGAGACATGAAGGTGTGGAACTTGAGTGTGACCGTCTGCTGGGCAAAGCCCACCAGGGCCGGTGCGCCAAAGGCGACTGCTGCGCCCGACTGCAGCAGGGTGCGTCTCTGAATCATTGCTTCTAACTCCTTTGTATTTCCTTGATCGGCCCGTGAGACTACGTTTGCCAGATGTTCAACCGTAACGCTTGAACGCAGGCACGTCCTCCGGTATTACCCTCGAGCCCTGTATTGTGTGGCATTTGCGCTATGAAAGCTGAAGGTGCTGGAGCTGGCCGGACAGGTGTATCGTCAGGGGATGGAGAACACAGAAATCGTCACCGGCTGTGGATCAGCTGCGCAGGAAGGAGCATCTCTTTCGCTCAAGCGCGTGGCCATCGATACCTACCGCGAAAACGTCGCCTACCTGCACAGGGATTGTGCGGTGTACAGGGCTGAGGGTTTCCAGGCCTTGTCAAAAGTGGAGGTGCGTGCCAACGGCAAACGGATTCTGGCGACCCTGAATGTGGTGGATGACACTTCCATCGTCGGGTGCCATGAGTTGGGGGTATCCGAAGATGCTTTCGAACAGCTCGAAGTGCCCAATGGACATCAGGCCTTCATTGCACAGGCCGAGCCGGCAGAGTCCATTCCCGCATTGTTTCGCAAGATCAATGGCGAGCGGCTGGGGCGGGATGATTTCGGCGCCATCGTCCGCGACATTGCGCAGCATCGCTACTCCAAGATCGAGCTGACGGCTTTTGTGGTGGCCTGCAACCGGTCCGAGCTGGACAGGGAGGAGGTGTACTTCCTCACCGATGCCATGGTGGAGAGTGGGCGTCGCCTTGATTGGCACGAATCGCTGGTCGTGGACAAGCACTGCATTGGCGGTATTCCCGGCAACCGCACGTCCATGCTCGTTGTGCCGATTGTCTCTGCGTATGGACTGGTTTTCCCCAAAACCTCATCGCGCGCCATCACTTCGCCCGCGGGCACGGCTGACACGATGGAGGTGCTCAGCCGGGTGGAGCTGCCGTTCGAAGAACTCACCCGCATCGTTCAACAGCATCGCGGCTGTCTGGCCTGGGGCGGCACAGCCGACCTTTCTCCTGCAGATGACGTCCTCATCTCGGTCGAGCGGCCTCTGTCCATTGATTCGCCCGGGCAGATGATTGCTTCCATTCTGTCCAAGAAGATCGCCGCTGGCGCTACCCATCTGGTGCTGGACATTCCGATTGGCCCGAGCGCCAAGGTGCGATCGATGCCAGAAGCTCAGCGGCTCAGGCGTCTGTTCGAGTACGTGGCAGACCGCATGCAGCTGTCCCTTGATGTCGTGATCACTGATGGTCGCCAGCCGGTGGGGCGGGGCGTTGGGCCTGTCCTCGAGGCGCGCGATGTGATGCAGGTGCTCGAGTGTGATCCCGATGCACCCAACGATCTGCGCCAGAAGTCGTTGAGACTGGCTGGCCGTCTGATCGAGTGCAGCCCTGATGTGCGTGGGGGTGACGGTTTTGCCATTGCCAGAGACATCCTGGACTCCGGCCGGGCCCTCGCTCAGATGCAGGCCATCGTCAAGGCACAAGGCGCTCAGGGTTTTGACTGGAAGCACCCGTCGCTGGGCAGGCTGACCTTGGAGGTCAAGGCTGTCTCGGATGGCGTGGTGACGAGAATCGACAACCTGCAGATGGCGCGTATCGCAAGGCTGGCAGGAGCGCCCAAGGTCAGGGAGGCGGGGGTCGACATCTTCCGGAAACTGGGCGATCCGGTGCAAGTGGGCGATGTGCTCTACCGCATTTACGCCAGCTACCCGTCAGATCTGGCGTTTGCCTCGCAAGCCAGTGAAGCAGACAGTGGATTCAGCATCGGAGTAGAGGGAGACGTACCCAAAGTGTTCGTGGAGTTTTGATGACTGAGAAAGTATTAGTCCTCTCCGATGAGGGGGCACAGGCGAGCGCGTCGCATTGCGCAGGGCTCAACGGCTGGGCGTTCGGCCGCATGGCTGTGCACAGATTCCCTGATGGCGAAGTGAAAGTGCGCCTGCCACCAAACCTTCCCGAGCATGTGGTGATCTGGCAGTCGTTGAACCAACCCAACGACAAGCTGGTCACGCTCATGCTCGCGGCCCGGACTGCGCGGCAGCTGGGCGCCAGGGAGTTGACGCTGGTGGCTCCGTACATGGCCTATATGCGGCAGGACATGGCGTTTGAGCCAGGGGAAGCTGTCAGTCAGAGGATCGTGGGGGATTGGTTGGCCAGCCTGTTCGATCGCGTCGTGACCATCGACCCGCATTTGCATCGTGTGCACGACTTGCAGGAGGCCATTCCTGTGGCCAAGGCCATTGCGCTGAGCGGAGCACCTTTGCTGGCCGGGCACATTGCTTCGCGTCTGGAAGACCCGGTGATCGTCGGCCCGGACGAAGAGTCGGCGCAATGGGTGGCTCAGGCGGCGCAATCACGTGCCTGGGCCTCGTGGGTTTGCACGAAAGTGCGCCGTGGCGACCGGGACGTGACCATCGATTTGCCCGCAGGCATTGCGGTGGCAGGTCGGGATGTGGTGCTGATGGACGACGTGGCCAGTTCCGGGCGTACGCTGGTGGTGGCTGCTTCATTGCTGCTAGCAGCTGGCGCCCGCCAGGTGGATGTTGCAGTCACGCATGCCTTGTTTGCGGGCAATGCTCTGGAGCTGTTGAAGCAGGCTGGCGTGGCCAATGTGTGGAGCACGGATGCCGTACCGCATGCGACGAATGTTGTTTCCGTCGCATCCATGGTCGCCGAATCACTGCGGTGATCCTGGTCGGGCGACGGGCTGCGTTGCGTTTGCTTGCAGTGCGCTTAAGGTGGACGTAATGTTTGGCGCCGAGACTGCCAGTTGACGGTGACAGGTCGCATTGCGTTGGGCAATGCGCACGTTGCCGTGAAGACAACCCACGCAAGGAACGCAAAGGAGAAGCCATGAATGTATCCGTCCGAACCCACTCGAAAAGCCATCGCCTGGCCCGGCTGGCTGCAGCGGTCTCACTGGTGCTGGGCATGGCAGCATGTGGTGGCTCAGGCTCGGATGAAGCGTCCATTGACGCGGACCCGAAGGATGGCGACCTGACCGGGCTGGTGACTTCCTATACCGACGCTACCCATTTCAGTGTGGAAGGGGTTCCGGTGGATGCCACGGGGGCAGCTGCGATCCCTGCCAACCTGGCGCAAGGCAGCTATGTCGAGGTGGAGGGAGCATTTGTAGACGGCACACTGGTGGCGGACTCGGTCAAGTACGACGATGACCATTGCGACGATGACGATCGAGATGATGATTGCAGCGGACACGTTGAGGACGATGAGCTGGAAGACGAGTCCGATGACGATCATGATGACGACCATGACAGCGATGACGACGACGATGACGATCACGACAGTGACGACGACGATGACAAGGAAGACGACGACTGATCGTCTCCGGGGCAAAGGCGCCGGCGGCGCCATGGGCAAAGCATGAAGGGCTCCGGGAGGAGCCCTTCTCGCGTTATGCTTGCGCGCATGAAGCTCTACAACTATTTCCGCTCATCAGCCTCTTTCCGCGTTCGCATTGCGCTCAATCTCAAAGGCCTGGACTACGAGTACGTCTCCGTGCACCTGGCCAAGGGCGAGCACAAGGACAGCGCGTTTCGGGATATCGCCGTTGAAGGCATGGTGCCGCTGCTCGAGATGCCGGACGGCACGCGCTTGTCCCAGTCCATGTCCATCATGGAGTACCTGGACGAGACCTGCCCGGGAGGCGCCCGACTGGTGCCGGCTGAAGCGCTGGACAGAGCGAGAGTCAGGGCACTGTCGCAAGTGGTGGCCTGTGAGATCCATCCGCTCAACAATCTGCGTGTCCTCCAGTACCTCAAGCGTGAGCTGAAAGTGCCGGATGAGCAGCGAGACACCTGGTACCGTCACTGGGTACGCGAGGGGCTGGAAGCGTTTGAGCGGCAATTGGCGGCGGGGCCCAGGTCGACCTATTGCTTTGGCGAGTCACCCACCATGGCAGACTGTTGCCTGGTGCCGCAGATCTTCAATGCCCGCCGGTTCGAAACGCCCCTCGACGGCTTGCCTCTGACCATGGCTGCCTTCGATGCCTGCATGTCACTGGAAGCCTTTCAGAAGGCACAACCTTCAGCTTGCCCTGACGCGGCGGAATAAGCCGCTGAGCCCGGTGAGTCAGGATTGGATCGTCCCTCAGTGGCCAGCGCCGGACGGCGTCGGCGCCTTGTTCACGACCCGGGCCGGGGGCATTTCCAGCGCTCCCTATGACACCCTGAACCTGGGGGGTCATGTGGGGGACGATGCGGCAGCAGTTCAGCACAACCGCCAAATCCTCACAGCCCGCATCCCCGCCCGGCCAGTGTTTCTGCGCCAGGTGCATGGGCTTCGTGTGAGCCGGCTGAACAAGAGTAGCGAAGACGGCCAGGAGGCGGATGCCTGTTTCAGCACAGAAATGGGGATGGCGTGCACCATCATGGTCGCCGACTGTCTGCCCGTGCTGTTCAGCGACCGCCAGGGGCGTGTGGTCGGTGCGGCGCATGCGGGCTGGCGCGGGCTGGCAGGGAACGAGGGCGTAGGCATTCTGGAGACCTGTGTCTCGGCCATGAAAGAAACCATGGGTCAGGCATCGGACGATCAAGGTCAGGGCCTTGCGTCAGGTGACTTGCTGGCATGGTTGGGGCCTTGCATTGGACCAGGTGAGTTCGAAGTGGGCGATGACGTCCGGCTGGCGATGATGGAAGCGCACCCGGCGCATGTAGATGCCTTCAAGCCCTTGCCCAGAGGGGGAAAGTGGCTATGCGATCTGCAGCAGATCGCGCGCTGGCGACTGGCCGAGATGGGTGTGACATCGGTCTCTGGCAATGATGGCAGCGATGCCTGGTGCACCGTGCGGCAGTCAGCGCGGTTCTTTTCCCACCGGCGGGACGCTGTCCGCCTCGGCAGCAGTGGGCGGATGGCTGCCTGTGTCTGGCTGGCCTGAACCTTGCTCATTCTGGGTCGCGGCACGTTCCGCGGCTTCCTTGTCGCGCAGGGTCTTGCGCCGGACCGGTGTGCGCAGCAGATAGAGCAGGATCGATATCGGCAGCAGGCCGTAGAGGACAAAGGTCATGATGGCGCCAATGACGGTGCCATTGCTGTTGGTGGCTTCAGCGACGGCCATCATGAGCACGACATAAAGCCATGCGATAACGATCAAATGCATGCGGGACGAAGGCTTCGTTTGATAAACGTCAGGTTTCTGGAAGGCATCAAGCCGACACTGAACGGAAAAGCGTTATCGTAGACAGTAGACTGGTTTCAACGCGATGATACGTCGCACGTGGAAGGACGGAGACAGACATGGACAATGCGTCAAACGCATCCGAGGCATGGCTCAACGCCACGCAGGCTTTTCAGCAGCAATGGATGCAGCAGTGGGGTCAGATGGCCCAGCAATGGGCGCCAACAGGACAGTGGGCTCCGCCGGGAATGGGGGGCAGTGCGGTTTCGCAGCTTGAGGACTGGTTTTCCAAGGCGTCGGGCGGATCCGTTCAGTTGGACCCGGCCAAGGCCATTGAGATCCAGAAAACCTATCTGAGCGAACTCGCCTCGATCTGGAACCAGGGCATCGATGTCAAGCCCCCGAAAGACCGGCGTTTCTCTGCTGACGCGTGGGCCAGCAATCCGGTGTCTGCATTTGCGGCCGCTCTGTACCTGCTCAATGCGCGCACCTTGATGTCCCTGGCCGAAGCGGTGGAAGGGGACGAGAAGACGCGCGCCCGTGTCCGCTTCGCAGTCCAGCAATGGGTGGACGCCAGCGCGCCGAGCAACTTTCTGGCGTTCAATGCGGAAGCGCAGCGCAAGGCACTGGAAACCAAGGGCGAGAGCATTGCCCAAGGGGTACAGAACCTGCTGCATGACATTCGCCAGGGCCACGTGTCCATGACCGATGAAAGCGTGTTCGAGGTGGGCAAGAACGTGGCCACCACCGAAGGCGCCGTGGTCTATGAAAACGAACTGTTTCAGCTGATCGAATACAAGCCGCTGACGGCCAAGGTTTACGAGCGCCCGTTCCTGATGGTGCCTCCGTGCATCAACAAGTTCTACATTCTGGATCTTCAGCCCGAGAATTCACTCATCCGCTATGCAGTGGAGCAGGGGCACCGCACCTTCGTGGTCAGCTGGCGCAATCCCGACGAATCGCTTGGCGACAAGACATGGGACGACTACATCGAAGGCGCTGTGATCGAGGCCATCAATGTGGTGCAGGACATCACCCGTGCGAAGGACATCAATGCGCTGGGCTTCTGTGTGGGCGGCACGATGCTGGGCACCGCACTGGCTGTACTGGCAGCACGAGGCGAGCATCCCGTGCACTGCGCAACGTTCCTCACCACGTTGCTGGACTTCACCGACACCGGCATTCTGGACGTGTTCATTGACGAGAACTTCGTGAAGTTCAGGGAGATGCAGTTTGCCGAGGGCGGCATCATGCCCGGCCGGGATCTGGCCACCACGTTCAGCTTTTTGCGCCCCAATGATCTGGTCTGGAACTATGTGGTGGGCAACTACCTCAAGGGTGAGACACCGCCACCGTTTGACTTGCTCTACTGGAACTCGGACAGCACCAACCTGCCTGGACCTTATTACGCCTGGTACCTGCGCAACACGTACCTGGAAAACAACCTCATCCAGCCAGGCAAAGCGGTCGTGTGTGGCGAGAAGGTGGATTTCACCAAGGTGAAGCTGCCGGTCTACATCTACGGGTCGCGCGAGGACCATATCGTGCCAATCGCCGCCGCTTACGCCAGCACCCATGTGCTGCCGGGCAAGAAGCGGTTTGTCATGGGCGCATCTGGCCACATTGCGGGCGTGATCAATCCGCCGGCCAAGGGCAAGCGCAGTCACTGGACGGGGCCCGCCAACAAGTTCCCGGAGACGGTGGACGAGTGGGTGGATGGTGCCAAGGAGCACCCGGGCAGCTGGTGGGACGATTGGGCCGCTTGGCTCAAGCCGCAAGCCGGAAAACAGATAGCCGCACCCAAGACGTATGGCCGCGCGAAAGCCTATGCGGCAATCGAGCCAGCCCCTGGCAGCTACGTCAAAGTCAAAGCCTGATTTTCATATCGAATTTTTCATAGGAGACCTGTAATGGAAGACATCGTGATCGTTTCGGCGGTTCGCACCGCGATTGGCAAGTTCGGCGGCAGCCTGGCCAAGGTGTCTGCGCCCGAACTGGGCAGCGTGGTGATCAAAGAGTTGCTGGAGCGCACAGGCGTCGCGCCAGATGCCGTGGGCGAAGTCATCATGGGTCAGGTGCTGGCAGCAGGTGTCGGCCAGAACCCGGCTCGCCAGGCCATGATGAAAGCGGGCATCGCCAAGGAAACGCCTGCGCTGACCATCAACGCTGTTTGCGGGTCCGGCCTCAAGGCTGTGATGCTGGCGGCTCAGGCGGTGGCCTGGGGTGATAGCGACATCGTGATCGCAGGCGGCCAGGAGAACATGAGTGCCAGCCCGCACGTGGTGCCCAATAGTCGCAACGGCCAGCGAATGGGTGACTGGAAGATGGTCGACACCATGATCGTCGATGGTCTCTGGGACGTCTACAACCAGTACCACATGGGCATCACTGCCGAGAACGTCGCCAAGGAGCATGAGATCACCCGTGGCATGCAGGACGAGCTGGCGCTCAAGAGCCAGCAAAAAGCCGGGGCTGCGCAAGAGGCTGGCAAATTCAAGGAGGAGATCGTTCCTGTCAATATCCCGCAGCGCAAGGGCGATCCGGTGGTGTTCAAGGACGATGAATTCATCAACAAGAAGACCAGCTCCGAGGCGCTTGGTGGCCTCAAACCAGCGTTCGCCAAAGACGGCACGGTGACGGCGGGCAATGCGTCTGGCATCAACGATGGTGCGGCGGCCGTGATGGTCATGAGCGCGAAGAAAGCGGCGGAACTGGGCCTCAAGCCCATGGCGCGCATTGTCTCCTTCGGCACCAGTGGCCTGGATCCGGCCACCATGGGTATGGGCCCGGTGCCGGCGACTCAAAAGGCGCTGGCACGTGCTGGCTGGACGGCTGAAGACGTGGACCTGTTTGAGCTCAATGAAGCGTTTGCAGCGCAGGCCTGTGCTGTGAACAAAGTGCTGGGCGTCGACGCATCCAAGGTCAACGTCAACGGTGGCGCCATTGCCATCGGTCACCCGATCGGTGCATCTGGTTGCCGCATTCTCGTCACCCTCTTGCACGAGATGGCGCGCCGCGACGCCAAGAAGGGCGTTGCAGCCCTCTGCATTGGCGGTGGCATGGGGGTTTCCCTCGCTATCGAGCGCTGATTGCGCATTACATTGGTCAGCAGTGCGGCGTGCAATGGCGTGCCGTGTGCTGGACCGCAGACCTGACAGTTTTTTGTTTATCCAAGGGTAAGAGGAGAGAAAATCATGACTCAACGCATCGCATATGTCACCGGTGGCATGGGTGGCATCGGTACTGCCATTTGCCAGCGCCTGCACAAAGAGGGCTTCAAGGTCATCGCTGGTTGCGGACCAACCCGCGACTTCCAGAAGTGGCTTGACGAGCAGAAGGCTCAGGGCTTTACTTTTTATGCTTCTGTCGGCAACGTGGCCGAGTGGGAGTCCACCGTGGATGCATTTGCGAAAGCCAAGGCAGAGCATGGCCCGATCGACGTTCTGGTCAACAACGCCGGTATCACCAAGGACCGGATGTTCCTGAAAATGACCAAGGAAGACTGGGATGCCGTGATGAGCACCAACCTGGACTCCATGTTCAACGTGACCAAGCAGGTTGTGCCTGACATGGTGGAAAGAGGCTGGGGCCGCATCATCAACATTTCTTCGGTCAACGGCGAAAAGGGCCAGGCTGGCCAGACCAACTATTCGGCTGCCAAGGCAGGCATGCACGGCTTTACCATGGCACTGGCGCAGGAGCTGGCCACCAAGGGAGTGACGGTCAACACCGTGAGCCCTGGCTATATTGGCACCGACATGGTTCGTGCCATTCGCCCTGACGTGCTGGAGAAAATCGTGGCCACCGTACCCGTCAAGCGACTGGGCGAACCGAGCGAAATCGCGTCCATCATTGCCTGGCTGGCCAGTGAAGAAGGCGGCTACTCCACTGGTGCCGATTTCTCGGTCAACGGTGGATTGCACATGGGCTGAAGCGGCTTTTGCCCTGCCATCCGGCACTCGGCACATACAAGGAGAACCCCGCTTTGGCGGGGTTTTTTCGTGGCGCTGGGATAATCGGGGAATGTCGACCTGTGCTGCCTCCTCTACTGCTTCCTCCGCTTTGCTGCCTGTGACCGCCACGGGGCACAGCCTGTGGCGTCTGTCCGTTGCGCCCATGATGGGCTGGACCGACAGGCACTGCCGGTTTTTTCATCGGCTGCTGACGCGCCATACCTTGCTCTATACGGAGATGGTGACCAGCAGTGCGCTCATCCATGGCGACACGGACCAGCTGTTGGCCTATAACGATGAAGAACATCCCGTGGCGTTGCAACTGGGGGGGAGCGAACCTGCTGATCTGGCCAGAGCGGCCAGGATGGGGCAGGAGCGCGGCTATGACGAGATCAACCTCAACTGCGGTTGCCCCAGTGAGCGCGTGCTCAAGGGGGCTTTTGGCGCTTGCCTGATGGGTGAAGCCGAGCTGGTGCGAGATTGCGTCAAGGCCATGGCCGACGTTGTGGATGTGCCGGTCACAGTCAAGCATCGGATCGGCATTGACAAGATCGAAAGTTATGACTTTGTGAGGGACTTCATCGGGACCGTGGCCGAGGGCGGCTGCCAGGTCTTCATCGTGCATGCACGCAACGCTTGGCTCAAGGGTTTGTCTCCCAAGGAAAACCGCGAGATTCCGCCGCTGAGGTATGAGCTGGTGCATCGCCTCAAACAGGAGTTTCCACACCTGACCATTGCCATCAATGGTGGCTTCAAGACCAACGACGACATCGCCCCTCAGCTGGAGCAGGTGGACGGCGTCATGGTGGGGCGCGAGGCTTACCACAACCCCTGGCTCATGGTGGACTGGGATCGTCGTTTCTATGGAGACACCGCCTCGCTGGTGCCGGACCGCGAAGCGATTGAGCTGGCCATGGTGGACTACATGGAGCGCGCTGCCGCCGAAGATGGGGTCAACTGGTATTCCATCGCCAGCCACATGCTGGGTCTGCGTCACGGTCTTCGTGGCGCGCGCAAGTGGCGGCAAGTGTGGAGTGACCACCGGCTCAAGCCTCTGCCGGCGCGCGAAGTCTGGGCGATGGCTCAGGCACATGTGAGCCGGAGTGCCAGTGATGGCGGCATGCATGCCGGCGCAAAAGAACAGGTTTCCGTTTCTCACAATTGATGGCCGCTGGCATGGCCTTTGGCGCGTATGCTCGTGGCCTCAACATTTGAATCCACTTTGACCTACACAATGACTTTCCCGAACACCTTTCTTCTTCGCTCTTTCGTGCTGGCATGCGGTCTCGCATCAGGCGTCAATGCCATGGCCCAGAACGCCACCTTGGATGCTGCGGCTGCCGAGCAGGGCGCCGTGGTCACGGCAAGTGGACTTGTCTACCTGCCAATGAAAGAGGGCACCGGCGCCAGCCCGGCTGCGAGTGACAAGGTTCGAGTGCACTACAAAGGCACTTTCCCGGACGGCAAGGAGTTCGACAGTTCGTACTCCCGTGGCACGCCCATCGACTTCCCGCTCAATCGCGTCATCCCTTGCTGGACAGAAGGCGTGCAGCTGATGAAGGTGGGGGGCAAGGCCAAGCTGACCTGCCCGAGTCAACTGGCCTATGGCTCTCGGGGAGCCGGCGGCGTGATCCCGCCCAATGCAACCCTGGTGTTTGAGGTTGAACTGCTGGGCGTGGCTGGCAAGTAATCGCAAGTCACGTATCGGCACTGGCAGTCGCGCCCGATCGAGGAAGCTGCCAACAGAAAAAAAGAAAGAAGAACAAGAGAAAAAGCCCTCCCTGATCAAGGTCAGCAGAGGGTTTTTCTGTTCCGGAGCCGTCGGGCTGCGGGTACTTCACTTGCCAGTGATTTTTCCCTTGAGTTTGGTGATGCCGATGAAGTCCATGACGATCTTCTCGTAGATCGGCTCAGAGGTTCCCTTGCGCATTTTTCGCATGAAGTACTTCTCGAAGGCCACTTTGGCCAGGTGTACCCATTTGCCTTCGCTGAACCAGCTCACATTGCGCGGGGGAATCTGCGGCAGGGCCACGAAGGCAGCACCGGTGTCGCCGAAATCGGCCAGGCAGACGGTGTTCCAGGTGGCATGGTGTGTGGGCTCCTTTCCATCCATGAGTTCCCGGATGTTGTGGGCGGTGGCCGTGACCATGGATTCGATCATGTAGCCGGTCTTCGGCGTCCCGCAGGGAATAGGGGTGGCTTCCACGGGCGGAATCGCCACACACACACCTACGCTGAAGATATTGCGGTACTTGGGGTTTCGCTGGTGTTCGTCAATGGTGATGAAGCCACGTGGATTGGTCAGCCCTTCGATACCAAAAACAGCATCCACACCCTTGAAGGCGGGCAACATCATCGAGTGCTTGAATGGAAGCTCGTGGTCTTGCACAGGTTTGCCGCGCTCGTCGTGCTCGGTGATGAACATCTTGCCCGCTTCGATCTTGTTGACCTTGGCGTTGCAGATCCATTTGATGTGGCGCTGTCGCATGGCCGATTCCAGCATGCCCTTGGAGTCGCCCACGCCGCCCAGGCCCAGGTGCCCGATATAGGGCTCGGAGGTGACGAAGGTCATGGGCACCTTGTCCCGGATCTTGCGCTTGCGCAGATCCGTGTCCATGATCATGGCGAACTCATAGGCGGGGCCAAAACAGGATGCACCTTGCACGGCACCGACCACGATGGGGCCTGGCTCCCGCACGAATTTGTCCCAGGCGCTCTTGGCCCCCTCGGCATGGTTCACATGGCAAATCGATTCAGTATGGCCGCCGTGCGGGCCAAGGCCTTCGATCTCATCAAACGCCAGCTTGGGGCCCGTGGCGATGACCAGGTAGTCGTAGTCCACCCGCGTGCCGTCCATGAGCTCAACCTGATTTTCTTCCGGGTGAACGCGCTTGGCCGCCTGGATGAAGGTCTCAATCCTCTTCTTGCCCAGCGCCTCGGCAATATCGACCTCAATGTCGCCACGGGTTCGCCAGTCCACGGCAACCCAGGGATTGGAAGGGACAAAGTGAAACTTGGGGCTTTCGCTGATGACAGTGACCGTATCGGACGGACCGACCAGATCTTTCATCTCATAAGCCATGGGCATGCCGCCGATGCCGGCGCCCAGAATGACGATACGGGCCATGGGGTTGAACTCCTCAGGTGTGATACGTGACGAGTTCATAATACTCCCAGGGGTTTATGGGAGCATGACAAATATCAAATTTTCACATGGGGAAAACCCGTGACTCGATCATTCCCGTCAGTGAAAAGACCACAACTCAGATGCCAAGAGCCGAAAAGTCCATCCAGCCTTCCTTGACCGGCGGGCACCATAGGTAGGCCGTGGTACGTGGCTCGGAGAAGCTGAACAGCGCGTCCACAATGCCGTCTTCCGCACCGGTCATGCGGGTGAGCAGGCGTTCAAATGGATCGAATGAAGGGGCGAAGCAGGCAAAGGCAAAGCCGCCCTCATTGCCATCGACGTATGGCATCGAACGTCGCAGCAACACGGCTGGCGGGCTGAAACTCCGGTGATTCACCCGGTTCGCGTGAGCAGAGGGCGGCGCATCAGGGATCGCTTCACCGGTATCCCGCTCCCGTCCGAACGTATGGTCCTGCTGCGATCGGGACATGGCCTCAAAACGGCTGAGCCGATGGTGCCATCGCATGGCTGTGGCAAAGCAGCTGCCGGCCAGGACACCAGCTGTCGATGGCAGCATGGCCGCTTCGGCAGCCGATTCGCCCACGAGCCGCTCGGCCTGGTTTTTGTAACCCGTCAGATCACGTCCGTCGCCGTGACGGATGGCGTCTGTGATGTACACCACTTCAAACGAAGGGGCCAGCAGCGTTTCGAGATGACGGCTTCTCAGCAAAAGCTCGCCGCGCTCGCTGCCACGCAGCCACAGCAACAGGTCGACAGGTGTTGAAGGCAGTTTGACCCGTGCGCCGTCAATGCCCCTGAACTCGCGCAAGCCTGGAATCTCCTTGCCCAGGACGCGTACCAGTGATGGCCCGATGGCCACAACCGTCTCATCCCCATCGGCTTGCGTTGCCAGGCGGCGCAGCGCCGTGGTCGGATCAGCGCCGACACGCAACTGAAGGCTCAGATAGCGTGCGTGCGAGGGAATCGGGGCGAGTATGCCGGGTTGGGCGAGGTGGGCAACGGTCATGCGCGGGCACTCCGGGGAATGGGCAACGGGCCGGACCCGGGTCAATCCGGGCCACGACTGGCTCTGCGCCATCATGCCCCGTCTGATGACGCGTGTGCGACAGTCAGTATGCTGGCTCGGTGCTTTTTCACGGAAAGCGCCCGATTCAAAGCTCGCGAACCCAGGGATGAGTGGACAAAAGCAACAGCACCAGCAGCAGAAGGGTCAGCGAGATGCCCTTCCAGAGCAGAACAGGATGCCGCTCTGCCAAAGGTGGCCGACGTGCGTGAAGCAGGCCTTCGGGCGGGTGCCGCAGCTCATGGGTGAACTCGCTGATCTCCTGGTGGCGCCGGAATGGGTCGATGTGCAGTGCTTTTCGAAAGACGCCATCGAGCCACAACGGGATGGGGCGGTTGTCGTCCACGACGCTGCGATAAGTCAGCTTGCGTTGCTCTCCACGGGTTCTGGTTTTGGCCAGGTCGAGCCCATAGGGCAGGCGGCCACTGAGCATCTCATAGCTCATGACGGCCAGGGAGAAGAGGTCTGAGGCGGCTGATCCACCGTCTCCGGTGAAGTACTCTGGCGCCGCATACTGGACGAACCCGGGGACGGGAGCGTGCTCTGGGGCAACCTGTCCCAGCCCGGCGACCCTGACAGTGCCGTAGTCGATGATCTTGACGGTACCGCTTTGATCAATCATGACATTGGCCGGGCGTATGTCCTGGTGGATCATTTCCATGCGGTGCAACGCCTGCAATCCCTTGCCGGTCTGCTCGATGATGCTTCGGACCTCTTCGAGCGACGGTGCCGGGTGGTCAGTCATCCACTGCTCAAGCGTCTGGCCTTCGATGTATTCCATGGCCACAAACAGGTGCTTGCGCTCACGGCCGCTGGTGTGAGGTTTGAGCAGGTGCAGGTTGTCCACCCTGCGGGCGATCCATTCCTCCATTTGCAGGTGCTCGAGCTCTGCCGCCTTGTCTTTCATTTCGGTTGAGGGCACCTTGATGACCACTTTCACACCAGTCTCGTCATCGGTGGCGAGAAACAGCTGACTGCGGTGCGTCTGGTGAAGTTGCCGAACAATGGTGTAGCCCTCGAAGCGCATGCGCGGCTGCAGGGTGGGAGGCATCGCCAGCATGGCCTCGGGCGGGCGTGAGCCGAGATCGCCGGCACCGGGGGCGGCCTCTACCGCGACGATCTGGATGGTCAGGTTGTCCTCGCTGCCCTGCGCATACGCCTGCTCGACCACGTGCTTTGCTGCGGCATCCAGATCCTCCGGGTGCGAGGCAATGGCCTCATGGATGAGCTTGGCGTCGACATGTTCGTAGACACCATCAGTGGCCAGGACAAAGACATCGCCCGTGGCCATGTCGACCTGGCGATGGTCGATTTCGAGTTGTGAATGGGCCCCCATGGCGCGCGCCAGATAGCTTTGGTCTCCACCAAGCCAGACGCGGTGGTCGTCGGTCAGCTGTTCCAGGCTGCGCTCGTGCAGCTTGTAAATGCGTGAGTCGCCCACATGGAACAGGTGTGCTGTGTTCTGGCGCAGCACCATCACGCTGAGAGTGCAAACATAGCCACGGTCCTTGTCGAAGCGGTACTGACTTTGCTGTGTCTGCGAGTGCAGCCAGGAGTTGGCAGCAGAGATGACCCTTTCGGCCGAGCGCTTGACACTCCAGGCTTCGGATGTGCAGTAGTAGTCGGCCAGAAAGCTGGCAACGGCAGATTCGGCGGCGACGTGACTGACTTTGCTTGAGCTGATGCCATCGGCGATGGCGATGGCGATCCCTTTGGATGTCAGCTGTGGGTCATCGGGCACACACAGACCGTGGAAATCCTGGTTCTGGAGCTTGCGTCCCTTGTCTGAATACTGGCCAACCCTGACCCTCAGTTTGTGCTGGTTGTTCATGGGTAATCACGCGAACCAATTGGGCGGAAATAGAACAGGGGTCGTGACCGGGGTGACCCTTTCACGACCCCTGGTGGGGCATGCGCCCGGCTTCGAGGCCAGGCAGATGCTCAGACCGAATCAGGCGACGGCGCGCTTGGGTGCGGTTTTGTAATGGGTGGAGTACAGGGTGGCCCCGACGAAGGTCA
This sequence comes from Hydrogenophaga sp. 5NK40-0174, assembly GCF_040372165.1. Lineage (NCBI taxonomy): Bacteria > Pseudomonadati > Pseudomonadota > Betaproteobacteria > Burkholderiales > Comamonadaceae > Hydrogenophaga > Hydrogenophaga sp. 5NK40-0174. The sequence continues at coordinate 699,531 of NZ_BAABWG010000001.1, forward strand.
GTCCACCAACCAGGTTGCCCAGCACCGTCGGGATTTCGTTCCAGAAGAGATAGTCCATCACGGTGAAATGGCCGCCAAGCATCAGGCCGGACGGGAACAGGAACATGTTCACGATGGAATGTTCGAAGCCAAGGTAGAAGAACACCAGAATCGGCATCCACATGGCGATCACCTTACCCGAGACGGAAGTGGACATCATGGCTGCCACCACACCGGTGGACACCATCCAGTTGCACATCACAGCCCGGACAAACAGGGTCAGCATGCCGGCAAATCCGTGTTCGGCGTAGCCAACCGTTCGTGATTCACCGATGGTGCCGATCTTCATGCCGACCGCATTGGGGGCCTCGCTGAAGCCGTTGGTGAAAATGATCGCCATGAAGACGGCCGTGGTCATGGCGCCGGCAAAGTTGCCGATGAAGACCAGCGACCAGTTGCGCATGACGCTGCTCCAGGTGGCGCCCGGGCGTTTGTCCAACACAGCGAGCGGTGCCAGCGTGAACACACCGGTCAGCAGGTCAAATCCGAGCAGGTACAGCATGCAGAAGCCGACCGGGAACAGAAGGGCGCCGATCAGGAAGTTGCCGGTGTTGACGGCAATGGTGACGGCAAAAGCGGCGGCGAGGGCGAGAATCGCGCCTGCCATGTAGGCACGGATGAGTGTGTCGCGCGTCGACATCATGAGCTTGGACTCGCCTGCGTCGACCATTTTGGTCACGAATTCCGCTGGTGCTAGGTATGCCATGGTGCGTTTCCTTCATTGCTGGGTTGATAGCCGGTCCGTTGGTTGCGGTCCGCTTTTGGCGGAGCACATCACAGCGTTCCCTCGGTTCAAACAAAAAAGAAACGGCGGCCCCATCTCTTGAGTGGGCTCGAAGGCCATCGAAGAGCAGGGACGCCGTTGTCCTTAAATGCAGCGGTGAATGCGGGACTGCTGCATCAGCACCTGTCCGCCATTGGACCGTTGCTGACAATCAGTTCCAAGCAGATCGCGTGCCAGGCGAAAAGTCGGCTGCCGCTTGAAGGAAATGCACCGAATTGGTACCTGAGGAGATGAGCCAAAAGGCGCGCAGTGCCTTTTTGGTGCGGCGCAATATCGAAGGGGCCGGAGCATGCCCGGCAAGTGGGCTCAGGCTGCGGCTTCCAGGCCGTTGGTGAAGTGCTCACGCATGCGTTGCGCAGCCAGTGTGCTGTCGCGCCCCGCAATGGCTGCCATGATGGCCGCGTGCTCTTTCAGGGAGTCGTGCAGGCGGCCTGTCTTGAAGAGGGAGTGGTGACGGTTGAGCTTCATCACCTTTCGCAGGTCCGCCACCATTTGCTGGCGCCAGCGGTTGTCCGCCATTTCCAGCAGTCTGAGGTGAAACTGCTCGTTGATGGCAAAGAAGCGCTCTCGGTCGTCTACCGCAGCGGCCAGATCCTCGTGCATGTCCTGCAGCTCCTTGAGCTGAGCGTCGTCCGCCCGGGAGGCCACCACGCCCGCCGCATCAGACTCCAGCAGGCTGAGGAGGTGATAGACGTCGGCCAGGTCCTTCTCCGAGACTTCTGTGACATAGGCGCCGCGGCGGACCTTCATGGTGACAAGCCCCTCGGCGGCCAGGACCTTCAGGGCTTCCCTCAGCGGCGTGCGGCTGATACCGTATTCCTCGGCGATCTTGAGCTCGTCAATCCAGCTCCCTGGCTGAAGCTCGCGCTTGAAGATGCGCTGCCGGAGCAGCTCAGCAACTTCCTGATAAAGGGCGCGGGGGGCAAGGGACACAGCGGACATGCAGACGGGGTAGGGATCGGGAGAGTGGAGTCTGATTGTAAGCGACCCTGAATATTTTGCATCAATAATTATGAATGACGTAAAATGAACAGTCCTTATTTGTTGCACTTGCACACCTATTCGCCATGAGCCAAAAGCCCACCGAATTCAATCCGCCATCCATGGAAGCCTGGACCAAGCTGGCCCAGAAGTCTGCACCGGGTGGAGACGTTGACGCCCTGAACTGGCAAACCCCTGAAGGCATCACCGTCAAGCCTCTGTACACCGCGGATGATCTCAGCGGCCTGCCTTATGCCAATACATTGCCGGGCATGGAGCCGTTTGTCCGTGGCCCACAGGCCACCATGTACTCGGTTCGGCCCTGGACGATTCGCCAATACGCCGGTTTTTCCACTGCCGAAGAGTCCAACGCCTTTTATCGCAAAGCGCTGGCAGCGGGCGGGCAGGGCGTGTCGGTGGCATTCGATCTGGCCACCCACCGTGGTTACGACAGTGACCACCCGCGTGTCACGGGCGACGTGGGCAAGGCAGGCGTGGCCATCGACAGTGTCGAGGACATGAAAGTCCTGTTCGATGGCATCCCGCTCGACAAGATTTCGGTCTCCATGACCATGAACGGTGCCGTGCTGCCGGTGCTGGCTGGCTACGTGATTGCTGCTGAAGAGCAGGGCGTGACGCAGGACAAGCTCTCGGGGACCATCCAGAACGACATCCTCAAGGAGTTCATGGTCCGCAACACCTATATCTACCCGCCGGAGCCGTCGATGAAGATCATCGGCGACATCATCGAGTACACGGCGCAGAACATGCCCAAGTTCAACTCGATCTCCATCTCGGGCTATCACATGCAGGAAGCCGGCGCCAATCAGGCGCTGGAGCTGGCTTTCACCCTGGCTGACGGCAAGGAGTATGTGAAGACTGCCATGGCCAAGGGGCTGGACGTGGACGCCTTTGCGCCGCGGCTTTCCTTCTTCTGGGCGGTGGGCATGAACTTCTATCTGGAGATCGCCAAGATGCGCGCCGGCCGTCTGCTGTGGGCACGCATCATGAAGGGCTTTGACGCAAAGAACCCCAAGAGCATGATGCTTCGCACGCACAGCCAGACCTCAGGCTGGTCACTCACCGAGCAAGACCCATACAACAATGTGGTGCGCACCACCATCGAGGCCATGGCTGCCGTGTTCGGTGGCACCCAGTCGCTGCACACCAACTCGTTTGACGAAGCCATTGCGTTGCCCACCGAGTTCTCGGCCCGCATTGCCCGCAACACGCAGCTCATCATTCAGGAAGAGACCCACATCACCAATGTGGTGGACCCCTGGGCTGGCTCCTACATGATGGAGAAGCTGACCCAGGACATGGCCGACAAGGCGTGGGCCATCATTGAAGAGGTCGAGTCCATGGGCGGCATGACCAAGGCCGTGGACAGCGGCTGGGCCAAGCTGAAGATCGAAGCCAGTGCCGCAGAGAAACAGGCACGGATCGACTCCGGCAAGGACGTCATTGTGGGCGTCAACAAATACAAGCTGGCCAAGGAAGACCCGGTCGAGATCCTGGAGGTCGACAACGTCAAGGTGCGCGATTCGCAGATCGCCCGGCTCCAGAAGCTGCGTGCCGATCGTGACGACGCGGCAGTCGCGGCGGCGCTGGAAGCGCTGACCGCAGCAGCAGAATCAGGCGAGGGCAACTTGCTTGACCTCTCCATCAAAGCCACGCGCCTGCGCGCGACTGTGGGCGAAATCTCCGACGCGCTGGAAAAGGTCTTCGGGCGCCACCGCGCCGATACGCAAAAGGTGACTGGTGTGTACGCTGCCGCTTACGACTCCGCCGAAGGCTGGGAACAACTCAAGAAGGAAATCGCCGATTTCGCTGACGCCCAGGGCCGTCGCCCGCGCGTGATGATCGCCAAGCTCGGCCAGGATGGTCACGACCGAGGTGCCAAAGTGGTGGCCACGGCCTACGCAGACCTCGGTTTCGACGTCGACATGGGCCCTCTGTTCCAGACGCCCGAAGAATGCGCGCGGCAGGCCATCGAGAACGATGTGCATGCAGTCGGCGTGTCCACGCTGGCGGCAGGCCACAAGACACTGGTGCCGGCCATCATCGCCGAGCTCAAGAAGCAAGGTGCTGACGACATCATCGTGTTTGTCGGCGGAGTGGTGCCGCGTCAGGACTACGACTTTCTGTACGAAGCAGGGGTCAAAGGCGTCTACGGTCCGGGTACACCGATTCCGGCGAGTGCCAAGGACGTGCTCGAGCAGATCAAAAAGGCCATCTCTTGATTCACCCCCGCGGCGCGGCGCGCCACCCCCTCAAGGGGGCGGCACCAGCGGCCTGGCAGAGCCAGTTCCGCGGTGTCCTGGGTTGTTGACATGCTGGGTATGACCACATCAAGCACTTATCTGGACGGGATTCTTCATGGCAACGCAGCCGTGCAGCGCCGTGCCATGGCCAAGGCCATCACGCTGCTGGAATCCACCCGTGCTGACCACCGGGCCCAGGGCGACGAGTTGCTCACGGCATTGCTGCCACACACGGGCAACAGTCTGCGCCTGGGGATCAGCGGTGTACCAGGCGTGGGCAAGAGCACCTTCATCGAAGCGCTTGGCCTGCACCTGATCGGGCAAGGGCATCGCGTGGCAGTGCTTGCCGTCGACCCGACCTCGTCGGTCTCGGGCGGCTCCATTCTGGGTGACAAGACCCGCATGGAGCAGCTCTCCGTCAAGGCCGAGGCCTATATACGCCCCAGCCCCAGCAGCGGCACGCTCGGTGGCGTGGCCGAGAAAACGCGCGAAGCCATGCTGGTGTGCGAGGCGGCAGGCTATGACGTCGTCATCGTCGAGACCGTGGGTGTGGGCCAGAGCGAGACGGCCGTGCATGGCATGACCGACATGTTCTGCCTGCTGCAACTGCCCAATGCCGGCGACGACCTGCAGGCGATCAAAAAAGGCGTAATGGAACTGGCCGACCTGGTCGTCATCAACAAGGCCGATATCGACCCGGATGCCGCGACGCGTGCGCGTGCGCAGATCACTTCGTCGGTGCGGCTCCTTGGATTGCACGGCAACCCTGACCACATTCATCACGACGAGAAGATCTGGCACCCGCAAGTCATCCAGATCAGCGCACTGCGCGGTGACGGTGTGGGCAGCTTCTGGGACGCTGTTTCCAACTTCAAACAACTGCAAACCGCCAACGGCCGAGTGGCCAGCCGGCGACAACAACAAGCCAAAGCCTGGATGTGGGAACGCATCGAGGCGGGCCTCAAGGCACGCTTTCGAGAGCACCCGCAAGTGCGCTCCCAGCTGGCCAACGTTTCACAGGCCGTCATTGACGGCCACATGCCGGCGTCCACTGCGGCGCGGCAGCTGCTGGAGCTGTTTGACTGATCAGGGCATACCGCCCGGTCGCTCCACTCCATACATCCAACACGATCAACCCAACGGCATTTCAAGCCTCGCATCCATCTGGAGAGCACAACATGCAAGACATCCTGGAACAACTCGAGAAAAAGCGCGCCGCAGCCCGACTGGGCGGTGGTGAGCGCCGCATCGAAGCGCAACACAAGAAGGGCAAGCTTACCGCCCGTGAGCGCCTTGAGCTGCTGCTGGACGAGGGCAGCTTCGAAGAGTGGGACATGTTCGTCGAGCACCGCTGCACCGATTTCGGCATGGCCGAGAACAAGATCCCGGGCGACGGCGTGGTGACCGGCTACGGCATGATCAACGGCCGCCTGGTCTTCGTCTTCAGCCAGGACTTCACCGTCTTCGGTGGCGCCCTGTCCGAGGCCCATGCCGAAAAGATCTGCAAGGTGATGGACCAGGCCATGAAGGTGGGCGCACCCGTCATCGGCCTGAACGACTCCGGTGGTGCTCGCATTCAGGAGGGCGTGGCCTCTCTGGGCGGCTACGCGGAGGTGTTCCAGCGCAACGTCATGGCCTCCGGAGTTGTGCCGCAGATCAGCATGATCATGGGCCCCAGCGCGGGCGGCGCGGTGTACTCACCGGCCATGACCGATTTCATCTTCATGGTCAAGGACAGCTCCTACATGTTCGTGACCGGTCCGGAAGTGGTCAAGACTGTCACACACGAGGAGGTGACCGCAGAAGAGCTGGGTGGGGCCGTGACCCATACCAGCCGCAGTGGTGTCGCCGATCTGGCCTTTGAGAACGACGTGGAAGCGCTGCTGATGCTGCGCCGGCTGTTCAATTACCTGCCATTGAGCAACCGCGAGAAAGCGCCCGTGCGCCCCAGCGGTGATCCGATCGATCGCATGGAGATGAGCCTGGACACTCTGGTGCCAGAGAACCCCAACAAGGCCTACGACATGAAGGAGCTGATCCTCAAGACGGTCGACGATGGGGACTTCTTCGAACTGCAGCCTGACTATGCCAAGAACATCCTGATCGGCTTTGCCCGCATGGACGGCCAGACCGTTGGCATCGTGGCCAATCAACCGCTGGTGCTGGCGGGCTGCCTGGACATCAAGAGCTCCATCAAGGCCGCGCGCTTTGTGCGCTTCTGCGATGCGTTCAATATCCCGGTGGTCACTTTTGTGGACGTGCCCGGCTTCATGCCCGGCACCAGCCAGGAATATGGCGGCATCATCAAACACGGTGCCAAGCTCTTGTATGCGTATGCGGAATGCACGGTGCCCAAGATCACCGTCATTACCCGCAAGGCCTACGGCGGTGCCTATGACGTGATGGCCTCCAAGCACTTGCGTGGCGACGTCAACCTGGCCTGGCCCAACGCTGAAATTGCGGTGATGGGAGCCAAAGGTGCGGTGGAAATCATCTTCCGTGAAGAGAAGAAAGATCCGGAGAAGCTCGCCCAGCGCGAAGCCGAATACAAAGCCCGTTTTGCCAACCCGTTCGTCGCCGGTGCCCGTGGCTTCATCGATGACGTCGTCCTGCCGCACGAGACCCGCAAGCGCATCTGCCGCTCGCTGGTGATGCTCAAGGACAAGAAGATAGAGAACCCATGGCGCAAGCACGGCAATATCCCTCTGTGAACCTGCCCACCCCCGCGCCGCTTCGCGCCACCCCCTCAAGGGGGCAACACCAGCAGCCCGGCGAAGCCGGTTCTGCGGTGTTCTCGAAACTGCGGCCCTTGTGCACCCACATTTGTTGAGAAGTAGGACATCCCCATGTTCAAAAAGATTCTGATTGCGAACCGTGGCGAGATTGCTTGCCGCGTGATTGCCACCGCCCGCAAGATGGGCATCGCCACAGTGGCGGTTTACTCCGAAGCCGACAAGGAAGCGCGCCATGTGCGCCTGGCCGACGAAGGCGTGTTGCTCGGCCCGGCACCCAGCCGCGAGTCTTACCTGGTTGCTGACAAGATCATTGAAGCCGCCAAGAAAACCGGCGCTGAAGCCATTCACCCCGGCTACGGGTTCCTGTCCGAGAACGAGGCTTTCGCCGAGCGTTGCGAAAAGGAGGGCATTGCCTTCATCGGCCCCAAAGCCCATTCCATCGCCGCCATGGGCGACAAGATCGCGTCGAAGAAACTGGCCAACGAAGCCAAGGTCAACACCATTCCCGGCTACAACGACCCCATCGAGTCGGCCGAGAAAGCGGTGGATATCGCCAAAGGCATTGGTTACCCCGTCATGATCAAGGCGTCTGCCGGCGGTGGCGGCAAAGGCCTGCGCGTGGCCTTCAACGACAAGGAGGCGCTGGAGGGCTTTACCGCCTGCCAGAACGAAGCCCGCAACAGCTTCGGCGACGACCGCATCTTCATCGAGAAGTTTGTGGAGCAGCCGCGGCACATCGAGATCCAGGTGGTCGGCGACAGCCATGGCAACGTGGTCTACCTGAACGAACGCGAGTGCTCGATCCAGCGTCGCCACCAGAAGGTGATCGAAGAGGCACCATCGCCTTTCATCAGTGACGACACCCGCAAGGCCATGGGCGAGCAGGCGGTGGCACTGGCCAAGGCGGTGAAGTACGAGAGCGCCGGTACGGTGGAGTTCGTGGTCGGCAAAGACCAGGACTTCTACTTCCTGGAAATGAACACCCGCCTGCAGGTGGAGCATCCGGTCACCGAGTGCATCACCGGCCTGGACCTGGTGGAGCTGATGATCCGCGTGGCTGCTGGCGAGAAGCTGCCGCTCACGCAAGCCGACGTCAAGCGCGATGGCTGGGCCATCGAATGCCGTATCAATGCTGAAGACCCGTTCCGCAGCTTTCTGCCTTCCACGGGTCGGCTCGTTCGCTTCACCACACCGGAAGAAACCATGTGGCAGGCCGATACGGCGCATACCCATGGCGTGCGTGTGGACACGGGTGTGTTTGAAGGCGGCGAAATTCCGATGTTCTACGACTCGATGATCGCCAAGCTCATCGTGCACGGAAAAGACCGCAACGACGCCATCGCCAAGATGCGCGAAGCCCTCAACGGATTTGTCATTCGCGGCATCAACAGCAATATCCCGTTCCAGGCGGCATTGCTGGCGCACCCGAACTTCGTCTCTGGCCAGTTCAACACCGGCTTCATTGCGCAGCACTATGCCGATGGCTTCCGCGCGGAAGATGTCCCGCACTCGGACCCGGATTTTCTCATCGCTCTGGCTGCCTTCGTCAGGCGTAAATCCCGTGAGCGGGCGCTGGGCATCTCGGGGCAACTGCCCGGCTATGGTGTCAAGGTCGGCAAGGACTACACCGTGATCAGTCTGGCCACCGACGGCCAGCACAAGTACACACCTGTCCACGTAGACGAGTTCGTGGGAGAAACCGGTTACGCGTCCGTTGTCGTGGGCAAGGGCGACAACGTCAAGCGCTACAAGATCAACTCGCCATCGCGCCTGAACGACATCGTCATTCTGGGTGATTGCAATGGCGAACCATTCACCGCGCAGATGGAACGCGGATCGCCTGCCAATCCTCTGTCGCTGGTGGTGCAGCACAACGGCACCAAGCTGGAGACCATGGTGGTCTCCCCGCGCATGGCTCAGCTGCACCAGCTCATGCCGTTCAAGGCGCCGCCAGACATGAGCAAATTCGTGCTCTCACCCATGCCTGGCCTCCTGGTGGATGTGTCGGTGGAAGTGGGTCAGAAGGTGCAGGCCGGTGAGCGTGTCGCCGTGATCGAAGCCATGAAGATGGAGAACGTGCTGTTCGCCTCCGCCGATGGTGTGGTGGCCAAGGTCATGGCCAAGAAGGGTGAAAGCCTTGTCGTCGACCAGCCCATCGTGGAGTTTGAATCATGAGCAAGACCGCAATGCAGCGTCCATTCAAGGTGCTGGGTATCCAGCAAATCGCCATTGGCGGCCCGAGCAAGCAGCGCTTGCAAAAGCTGTGGGTCGAGATGCTTGGCCTGGAGCTCACCGGTACGTTCAAGAGTGAACGTGAAAACGTGGACGAGGACATCTGCGCGATTGGGCAGGGGCCCTTCAAGGTAGAGGTAGACCTCATGCAGCCCATGGACCCGGACAAGAAGCCGGCCGTGCACACCACGCCGCTGAACCATGTGGGCTTGTGGATCGACGACCTGCCCGTTGCTGTGGAGTGGCTCACTGTGCAGGGCGTGCGCTTTGCACCTGGCGGTATTCGCAGAGGCGCTGCCGGCTTCGACATCACCTTCTTGCATCCCAAGAGCAATGAAGAATTCCCCATCAGTGGGGAAGGGGTGCTGGTTGAGCTGGTACAGGCGCCACCAGAAGTCGTCGATGCGTTTGCCAGGCTGGAGGCATCGGTGATGGCGTGAAGCCCTGAATCAGTTTGCATGCCTGGGCGCACACTGCCCACGCACGAGCCCACTTCACCGGACGGGAAGTGGGTTTTTTTGTGCTGTAGGTCATTGGTACAAGGTACTGAGGAGTCCGGCAGTTCGGGGTGGAGTTGGCCCTGAATCCGTGCATTTATCGGGCTTTTGCGTCGCAACCGTGTGCCTACATTTGATCTTGCAGGATCCGGGGTTTGGCATGGGTCCTTTGTCCCAGTCAGTCCAACCCCGGGAAGTCAGGAAATCATCTGTACTTCGCGGAGGCGAACATGAATCAGCCAACTCCATTCTCGGGTCAGCAGCCATCGTCGCAACATCTACACGCCCAGTATTTGCCCACCATGCCGGGCGATCTGCATCAGGAGGCGAGTGACGGGTCCACAGACGCGCATCTCTCTCGCTGGGAGCGGGCCAGTGCTGCCTGGCAGGAGCGTCGTGTAGGAGTGCCCTGGCCTCCGGGGCTGCTCGAGGCGTTCTGCCTTCGCATGTCCAGTCACGGCATGCCTGTCAGCCAGGTGATGATGATCGGCGACCGGCAATATGCGCTCAAGCAGCTGGTGGACGCGCACAGTCTGGCCGACGACGGCCTGCGCTTGATCGCTGTGCAGCTGTTCCGCTTTTTTGAAGCACACCAGGCGGGCAGGAACTGGCGCCACTGAACTGCGGGTTAGCAGGGGGTCAAGATCCATAACCACTGGCCGATGAAAGAACAATAACCATATGTCAGATCATCGCTGAGGCAACTCACCACTCGAGTCCAATCTATGTTTTCTTTCAAGCCATTCAAGCCCGGTGTCATGCTCATGAGGCAGCTTCGTCTGCCTGTCAAGCTGGGCACTCTGGGCCTGACGCTGACCCTGCCCATGGTGGTCATCACCATCGTCCTGGTCAATCGCCTTTCTGCAGACATCGCCTTTACCGAGTCCGAGGTGGTTGGCGTGGATCTTCTGGCTGAAGCCTCGGATGTGATCCATTCAGTGCAGCGACACCGGGGCATGAGCGCCATGCTCCATGGCGGCAACACCGGTGTGGCAGACAAGCTGGAGGCCGAGCGGGATACGCTGGCCAAGGAAACGCAAGCCGTTGGCGATATGCTCAAGGCCAACCCGGCACTTGATCTTCAGGAAGAGTGGGGGTCCATCGTCTCCCAGATCAAGGTACTGGAAGAAACGGGCAGCATGACGGGCCCGCAGTCGTTCAAGCGCCATTCCGACATCGTCATCGATCTTCGCCATTTTGTGTATGCGATTGGCGAGCGTTCGCAATTGCTGTTTGATCCGGAGCCGGGCAGCTACTTCCTCATGGACATGATCGTCTCCCAGACGCCCAACTGGGCCGAACTGCTCGGCCAGGTCCGAGGCATGGGGGCTGGCTACCTTGCGAGTGGAGCCAATGATCCGGATGTTCGGGCGAAACTCCAGGCCATTGTGGCCGAGGCCGAGGTGGCGACGGCAGACGTGCGCTATCACCGGCGCTTCACGGCGAGGTATCAGGTCGACAACCCCACCGGCCCCAAGGCCGTGGAAGATGCATCCGCATTTCTCGCCATGGCCCGAAAGGTGATCAATGGCGACACCAGTGCCACAGGCGAGGCGTACTTCCAGGCAGGTACGCAAGCCATCGCCAGTGTCGGCGCCTTCGAAATCGAGGCACGCAAGCACCTGCACCAGATTCTGGATGATCGCCTTGCGAGTGACACATGGCTTCGCCAGGTGGCAGTGGTTGCCTCTGTGCTGGGTGTGGTGACGGTGGTCTACCTCATCATGAGCTTCCTGCTCAGCTTTGTGATCGATTTCCGCCAGCTGGTGGAGGTCATGCGGAAAGTCGCCTCCGGCAACCTGCAGGCCACCATCGCTTCGCGAGGCAAGGACGAGCTGGCCGAGCTGACCGGGCTGCTCGACAAGATGATCCGCAACCTCTCGGCCATGGTGGCCGACGTGAGAAGCAACTCGGCTCTGGTCGCGTTCGCAGGCAAGAGCCTGGCCAATGGCAACCGTGAGCTGTCTGACCGAACCGAGCAGCAGGCCGCCAACCTGGAGCAGACCGCAGCCAGCGTGCAAGAGCTTTCGTCGACGGTGGAGCAAAACTCCCAGACCGCCGTCGATTCGGATGGTCAGGCCTCCAAGGTTCGCGACGTTGCAGAAGGCGGCGTGGCCACCATGCGCGAAGCTGTGGAATCGGTGGAGATCATTCAGCGCCACGCCCAGCAGATGAACGAGATCATCGGCGTCATCGACAGCCTGGCTTTCCAGACCAATATCCTGGCGCTCAATGCGGCAGTGGAAGCAGCACGTGCTGGTGAACAGGGCAGAGGCTTTGCAGTGGTGGCCACTGAGGTCCGCACACTGGCTCAGCGATCCGCTGCCTCAGCCCGCGAGATTCGTGAGTTGATCGAGACTTCTTCTAAACAGGTCGGAACCAGTGTCGGCCAGATCCGTACCGCTGGCGAGAACATCAATCAGATTGTCAACGGTGTTCGGGGGGTGGCCTCGAACATGTCGCTGATCTCCGCAGCCAGTGCAGAGCAAAGCAGCAACCTGACCGAAATTTCGTCGGCTGTGCGCCAGCTCGACGAGATCACACAGCGCAATGCCCAGATGGTCGAACGCGCCGTGAACCAGGCCGTGCAGCTGGAAGACCAGGCGGCCAATCTGGCCAAGGCGGTCTCTTCATTCAAACTTCAGCAGGGCACAGCCGAAGAAGCCATGGATCTGGTCAAGCTGGCGGTGCAGATGCGCAGCGAGCGTGGTCGCGATGGCTTTCTTTCGTCCCTGACCGACCCCGATGGGCCGTTCTACGATCGTGACATGTATGTGTTTGCGCTCGACCGTTCAGGTCAGTACGTGGCCTTCGGTGGCAACCCTGCCAAGGTCGGCAGCCGGGTACAGGACATCCCCGGGGTCGACGGCGAATCGCTCTTGCAGGCCATTGTCAAGCAAAGCGAGAACGAACCCGGATGGGTGCAGTACGACATCGTCAACCCGACGACCAAGGCCGTGCAGACCAAGATGTCGTTCGTATCCAAAGTCGACGACGTGTATGTCGGCTGCGGCGTCTACAAGACTGTGGTCGCTGCCTGAAGAGCACTTCGCTCAGTGGTCGTCTGCTGAGCGTCGTGCCTTGGCTCGTTTGAGCGCTGCTTCAATGATGGCGCGCTTTCGGTCCAGCGTGGCTGGGTCGGTATGCTTGGAGTGCGATTCCAGGTTCGCCAGTTTGTCTTCGGCTTTGGCAGTCTGGCGAGCCTCATGTTCGGCCCTTTCGCGGCCCAGGCGCGTCTGGCGATCGCGGTAGCGCTCCAGCGCCTGCTGGGCGAGCGCCTCGCTCCAGCCAGCCCAGCCCGAGAGCGATGCATTGACCGGCTCAAGTGAAATGCAATCGACCGGACACACCGGAATACACAGCTCGCAACCGGTGCAATAGGGCTCCATCACGGTGTGCATCATTTTGTTGGTGCCCAGAATGGCATCCGTCGGGCAGGCCTTGATGCACAAGGTACAGCCGATGCACCACTCCTCATCAATCACGGCCAGGGTGACCGGCCCCTCATACCCACAGTCGGGGTCCAGCTCGGTGGCGGGCTGCCCGGTGATCGAGGCCAGGCGGCCGACACCTTCGGCACCGCCCGGCGGACATCGGTTGATGGTGGTGGTGCCGGACGCAATCGCCTCTGCGTAGGCGCGGCAATCAGCAAAGCCGCAGCGCTGGCATTGCGTCTGCGGCAGTGCGGCGTCTATCCGGTCTGCCAGGGACCCCGCCTTTTCAGGCGAGTGCACCTCGCTCATGACTTGCTGGCTTTTTTGGCTGCTGTGCGCTTGCGAGGAGCGGTAGACGCCTTGGTGGCGGGAGCTTTCGCGTTTGTGGATCTTCGTGCAGTGACTGCCCGTTTGCGGGCAGGAGCGGCTGCTGTGCTCGCCTTGGCCGAAGGCTGGCCTTTGCCTGCCACTTCTGCTGCCTCGTGCGAGGCAATGAAATCCTTGACCACTGGGTAGACAAACTCTCGCCAGCGGCGGCCGCTGAAGATGCCGTAGTGCCCCGCACCCTTGGCTTCGTAGTGAATCTGGTGCTTTTCGGGAATGCTGGTGCACAGATTGTGCGCCGCCTTGGTCTGGCCAGAGCCGGAAATGTCGTCCAGTTCTCCCTCGACCGTCAGCAGCCCAGCGTGCCTTATGTCGGCAGGCTTGACATGCTCTGACTTGCCCTTTTCGTTGACCACATGCCATGTGCCCATTGGCAGCCGGAAATCCTGGAAGACGGCGGCAATGGTTTCCAGGTAATAGTCGGCATCCATGTCGAGTACCGCGTTGTACTCGTCATAAAACTGACGATGTGCTTCCGCACTTTCGTTGTCACCCTTGATCAGGTCCTGGAAGTAGTCGTAGTGACTGTTCGCGTGCCGGTCGGGATTCATGGCCACAAAGCCGGAATGCTGCAGGAAACCAGGGTAAACGCGTCGGCCTGCGCCCGGGAATTTGTCCGGCACGCGGTAGATCACATTGTTCTCGAACCAGGCGTGGCTGCGCTGCGTGGCCAGATTGTTCACCGCTGTGGGAGACTTGCGTGCGTCAATCGGGCCTCCCATCATGATCATGGAAAGTGGCTCTTTTTCCTTGCGCGATGCCATCAGGGAAATGGCTGCCAGCACAGGGACGGTGGGCTGGCACACGCTCATCACGTGGCAATTGCCGTAGTTGTCCTGCAGATAGCGAATGAACTCCTGGACGTTGTTCACATAGTCGTCCAGATGGAACTCGCCTTCGCTCATGGGCACCAGACGAGCGTTCTTCCAGTCGGTGATGTAGACCTTGTGGTCCTTGAGCATGGTGCGCACGGTATCGCGCAGCAAGGTGGCGTAGTGGCCAGAGAGGGGCGCCACGATGAGGACCACGGGCTGACCCTTGAGCTTCTCCAGCGTGGCTGGATCGTCCGTGAACCGTTTGAAGCGACGCAACTCGCAGAAGGGCTTGTCCACTTCAATCCGCTCGTAGATGGCCACATCCACACCATCGACGTCCACCGTGCGAATGCCGAACTCGGGCTTTTCGTAGTCCTTGCCCAGTCGGTGCATCAGGTCATAGGCTGCAGAGATCCGCGGCGCCATGGGCAGCTGGCCGGCAGGCAGCAGCGGATTGCTGAACATCTTGGATGCCACTTCTGCCAAATCGGCAAAGGGCTCCATGATCGAACGCTGGGTTTCGTAGATCTGGTAGAGCATGGCTGGGACCGTTCCGAAATCGTTATGTTGCAGTGCAATATAGCAGTATGTCCGGGGTTGCGTCAGGGGAGAAACACCTAATCCCTACGTCAGTTGTCACCTTCGTGAAAGAATCGGGGGTAAACGCCGGGAAGCGGCGGTTCTGTTTCTCAATATGCAACAGGTTCAAGGAGGCTTGACGTGCAGCGAAGGACAGCCTTGCACATGGTACTCGGCAGTACGCTTGGCGCAATGGTGGCCAAAGCCGTCAGCGCCTCGCCAGCTCAAACCGGCCCCCAGGGACAAGACATGACCCAATCCGTCCATCCGAATCAGCGCGAGCGCCGTCAGACAGGCATGTCGTGGGAAGAATGGCCTTCCAGCCCACGCATGCCAGTGCTGTTTCTGGGCCACGGCAGCCCCATGAACGCGATCGAGGACAACGCATGGCGCCGCAGTTGGCAAGCGATGGGTCAGCGTCTGCTTGGTGCGCCGGCCAGACCACGGCTCATCCTCTGTGTGTCTGCCCATTGGATGACCATGGGGTGGCAGCTCACAGCGATGGAGCAGCCACGCACCATTCACGATTTTTACGGTTTTCCGCAGTCGTTGTTTGACCAGCAATACCCTGCGCCAGGGGCTCCAGGTCTGGCTGCCGATATCAGCGCCGGAGTCACCCAGCCGGACTCGGGTAAACCGCTGGTGCTGGATGACTTGGAGTGGGGTCTTGACCATGGCGCATGGAGCGTGCTCAAGCCGATGTTCCCTGCCGCCGACATCCCGGTGATTCAGCTCAGCATTGACCTCAACCGCCCGGCATCTGAGCATTTCGCCCTGGGTCGTCAGCTTGCGGCCCTGCGCGACAAAGGGGTATTGATCATTGGCAGCGGCAATGTGGTGCACAACCTGCGGGCCCTGCAGCGCCAGGCGGCCGACAATCAGGCCTATGACTGGGCACGGGCCTTTGATGACTGGGTGGCTTCACGCGTCGATAGCGGCAACCTGGCTGACCTGGGCAAGGCGCAACAGCAAGGGGAGACTGCCCGCTTGTCGCATCCGTCATGGGATCACTTTCTGCCACTGGCCACAGTGGCAGGCGCCATCGATGCAGACCAGGACAAGCCGCAGATGTTCAACACCGGTTTTCAGCTGGCGTCCATCTCCATGCGCTCTGTGATCTGGGGCGCTTGAGCCCCTGGCGATCCGGGCCGCGTCAGGCCAAAGAAAAAGCCGCTGCGTTGGCAGCGGCTTTTATCTGACAGGGCACCCGTCAACAGGTCAGGCCACCACGGCGGCAATGGCCTTGCAGACGTGATCGATGTTCTTGCTGTTCAAAGCGGCAACGCACATGCGACCGGTGTCGGTGCCGTAAACGCCAAACTCGCTGCGCAGGCGCACCATCTGGTCTTTGGACAGGCCTGAATAGCTGAACATGCCTCGCTGGGTGGTGATAAAGCCCATGTCCTGCGTCACGCCGGCCGCTTTCAGGCCGTCGACCAGCTTCTGGCGCATTTCCTTGATGCGTACACGCATGCCGGCCAGCTCCTTCTCCCACATGTCGCGCAAGGCTGGCGTGCTCAGCACCTTGGTGACCACGGCACCACCATGGGTGGGCGGGTTGGAGTAGTTGGTGCGAATGACAATCTTCAGTTGGGACAATACCCGGCCAGCTTCTTCTTTGTCGGCGCACAGTACGGAGAGGGCACCGACGCGTTCGCCGTAGAGACTGAAGCTCTTGGAGAAAGACGTGGCGACGAGAAAGTTCAGGCCTGCTGCCGTGAACTTGCCGATCACAGCGCCGTCTTCGGCGATGCCGTCGCCGAAACCCTGATATGCCATGTCCAGGAACGGGGTCAGCTCACCCGCCTTGATGACCTCGATGACCTGGTCCCACTGTTCGGCAGTGATGTCGTAGCCGGTCGGGTTGTGGCAGCAGGCGTGCAGTACGACCACGGTGCCTGGTGCTGCGGCCTTGAGGTCGGCCAGCATGCCTTCGAAATTCACGCCGCGCTTCTCTGCGTCGTAGTAGGCGTAGGTCTCGACGGTGAATCCGGCGCGCATGAACAGCGCGCGGTGGTTTTCCCAGCTGGGGTCGGAAATCAGGACCTTGGCGGAGGGGTTGAGGCCACGCAGGAAGTCTGCGCCGACCTTCAGGCCGCCCGTTCCGCCGACGGCCTGGATGGTGGCAACACGGCCACTGCTGACCACGTCACTGCCAGCACCGAACACAAGATCCTTCACGGCGGCGTCGTAGGCCGCAATACCGTCGATGGGCAGGTAGCCCCGGGCGGCCGGTGTTTCCATCATGGCTTCCTCGGCCGCCTTCACGCAGTCAAGCAGAGGCAGTTTGCCTGCGTCGTCGAAGTACACACCGACGCCGAGGTTGACCTTGTTGGGGTTGGTGTCAGCGGCAAATTGTTCATTCAGGCCCAGGATGGGGTCGCGGGGGGCCATTTCGACGGCGGAAAAGACAGACATGTTGATCCGGAGGAGGGAGGAGGTTAAGAGGAAGGAGGCGAAGCGGAATCCCGGGCCTGCGCCATCTGGAGAAATGGGGTAGTCTTTCGGGTTTCCCCTGAGATTTTATCGTCCCATGGCAACTTCCAAGCGCGCCCCCCGACAAAACCCAGCGCAAGCGTCTGAAGTCGACCACACCGCCGTGGCGGCGCCGGTAGATGTAGCTCCTCAGGAAGAGCCTCCTCAAGGGGAGTTTGTGGGTTTTCCCGACTCGCCGTTTGAGCTGTTCCAGCCGTTCCCACCTGCGGGCGACCAGCCCGAAGCCATTCGGCTGCTCACTGAAGGCATTGAAGACGGTGAGGTCTTTCAGACCCTGCTGGGTGTGACCGGCTCAGGCAAGACCTTCACCATGGCCAACGTGATTGCGCGACTGGGGCGCCCGGCCATCATCTTTGCCCCGAACAAAACGCTCGCCGCGCAGCTCTACAGCGAGTTTCGCGAATTCTTCCCGCGCAACGCGGTCGAGTACTTCGTCAGCTATTACGACTACTACCAGCCTGAAGCCTATGTGCCGCAGCGCGACCTGTTCATCGAAAAGGACAGCGCGATCAACGAGCACATCGAGCAGATGCGGCTGTCCTGTACCAAGAGCATTCTGGAGCGCCGCGATGTGGTCATCGTGGCCACGGTCTCTGCCATCTACGGCATTGGCCGCCCGGAGGCTTACCACCAGATGGTGCTCACCTTGCGGGAAGGCGACGAAGTAGGGCAGCGCGACCTGATCGCCCAGCTCGTGCGCATGCAATACGCCCGCAATGACCATGACTTCTCCCGTGGCTCGTTCCGGGTGCGTGGCGACACCATCGACATCTTCCCGGCCGAGCACTCCGAGATGGCGGTGCGGGTCGAGCTGTTCGACGATGAGGTCGAAACCCTCCAGTTGTTCGATCCCCTCACCGGCAGGGTCAAGCAAAAGCTCAAGCGATTTACCGTTTTCCCCAGCAGTCACTATGTGACCCCGCGCGAGCAGGTGGTCAAGGCGGTGGAGTCCATCAAGGACGAGCTGGACCAGCGCCTCAAGGAACTGGTGGGCATGGGCAAGCTCGTTGAAGCCCAGCGACTGGAGCAGCGCACCCGCTTCGATCTGGAAATGCTCAGCGAGGTGGGTCACTGCAAAGGCATCGAGAACTACTCGCGCCACCTGGCGGGCAGTCTGCCGGGCGAGCCACCGGCCACCTTGACGGACTATCTGCCGCGGGACGCCATCATGTTCCTGGACGAGAGCCACCAGATGATCGGGCAGCTCAACGCCATGTACAACGGCGACCGCCAGCGCAAGACCACCTTGGTCGAGTACGGGTTCCGTCTGCCCAGTGCGCTGGACAACCGGCCGCTCAAATTCGAGGAGTTCGAGCAGAGGATGCGCCAGTGCGTGTTTGTCTCCGCCACGCCCGCCGACTATGAGAAAAACCATGCCGGTCAGGTGGTGGAGCAGGTGGTGCGGCCCACGGGCCTGGTCGACCCGGTGGTGGAGGTGCGCCCTGCTACCCACCAGGTGGACGATGTCCTGCAGGAAATCCACAGCCGAGTGGAGCAAGGCGAACGCGTTCTGATCACGGTATTGACCAAGCGCATGGCTGAACAGCTCACCGACTACCTGGCAGAAAACGGGGTCAAGGTGCGCTACCTGCACTCGGATGTCGACACGGTTGAACGGGTCGAAATCATCCGGGACCTGCGCATCGGTACCTTTGACGTGGTGGTGGGGATCAACTTGCTGCGCGAGGGTCTGGACATCCCGGAGGTTTCGCTGGTTGCCATTCTGGACGCCGACAAGGAGGGCTTTCTCCGTGCCGAGCGCAGCCTGATACAGACCATTGGCCGTGCCGCCCGAAACCTCAACGGGAAGGCCATCCTGTATGCAGACCGCATGACCGAGTCGATGAAGAAAGCCATCGGCGAGACCGAGCGACGCCGTGCCAAACAGATGGCCTTCAACGAAGAAAACGGCATCACCCCGAAGGGGGTTGTCAAACGCATCAAGGACCTGATCGACGGGGTCTACAGCGAAAAGGCCGGGGAAGAGGCAGAGCGACTGGCCAACCAGGCACAGGCCCGCGAGCAGGCCGAGGCCCTGAGCGAGAAGGATCTGGCCAAAGAGATCAAGCGCATCGAGAAGCAAATGCTCGAGCACGCCCGAAATCTGGAGTTCGAACAGGCGGCCCGGCTGCGCGATCAGCTACACGAACTCAAGCAACGTGTGCTTGGCGCACCGGGGTCCGACGCACCTGTCTGAGCGGTACCAAACCGTTCACTTTTGACTTAGCCGACAAAAGCAGTCGGACTTTTGCTATAATCGACAAAAACAGTCGGGAACACTTCTGTCGGAGGCCACCTCACGGTGGTCGGGCGGGTGGAAAAGCAGGGCAGCATGCCGTGTCATCGCTGCCCTTCTGGTAACACGACAGTGACTATAGCCAGTCAATAAAAGGAGCTTGTAATGCGCCTCACGACCAAAGGCCGCTTTGCGGTCACCGCCATGATCGATCTGGCCCTGCGCCAGAACAATGGTCCCGTCACGCTCGCCGCGATCAGCCAGCGTCAGCAAATTTCGCTCTCCTACCTGGAGCAGCTCTTCGGCAAGTTGCGCCGCCATGAGCTGGTGGAGTCCACCCGCGGGCCGGGCGGAGGCTACTCGCTCGGACGCAAGCCCGAGAGCATCACCGTGGCTGACATCATCGTCTCGGTCGACGAGCCCATCGACGCCACCCAGTGCGGCGGCAAGGAAAACTGCCTGGGCGAAGGCAACCGTTGCATGACGCACGAGCTCTGGGCCACGCTCAACGCCAAGATGGTGGACTTCCTCGACTCGGTCACCTTGCAGTCACTGGTCGACGACCAGATCGCCAAAGGCGTAGTGGTCGAAAGCGCGCCCACCATCAAAAAGGCCATCTCCAGTGCACCGGTCGTCAAGCCGATCCGGGTGAACGCGCCGAACTCGGTGTTTGCGCTGGGCGGCATGGCCGCTGGCTCCAGCAAGTGACCGGCGACCTCTGGCGCTCTTCGGGCGCCAGATTGCTCAGCCAAGACAAAAGAACCGACAAAGACAGCCCCACAACCCTGACAGATTCATCGTCATGAGCTCCACTCCACATTTCCCTGTCTATATGGACTACAGCGCCACCAACCCCTGCGATCCGCGGGTGGTGGATGCCATGATTCCCTGGTTGCGTGAGCACTTTGGCAACCCGGCTTCCCGCAGTCATGCCTGGGGATGGGAGGCTGAAAAGGCGGTCGAGAACGCTCGTGCTCAGGTGGCCGACCTCATCGGCGCTGATCCGCGCGAAATCGTCTGGACCAGCGGTGCCACCGAATCCGACAACCTCGCCCTCAAGGGCGCGGCGCACTTCTACCAGTCCAAGGGCAAGCACCTGATCACGGTCAAAACCGAACACAAAGCCGTGCTCGACACTTGCCGCGAGCTGGAGCGCCAGGGCTTTGAAGTGACCTACATGGACGTCAAAGACGACGGCCTGCTGGACCTCGACGCTTTCAAGGCCGCTATTCGCCCAGACACCATTCTGGCCAGCGTCATGTTCGTCAACAACGAGATTGGCGTCATCCAGGACATCGCCGCCATCGGTGCCATCTGCCGAGAGAAA
The DNA here is from genome assembly GCF_040372165.1 of Hydrogenophaga sp. 5NK40-0174. Lineage (NCBI taxonomy): Bacteria > Pseudomonadati > Pseudomonadota > Betaproteobacteria > Burkholderiales > Comamonadaceae > Hydrogenophaga > Hydrogenophaga sp. 5NK40-0174. The sequence continues at coordinate 720,334 of NZ_BAABWG010000001.1, forward strand.
GGCGTGATCTTCCACGTCGACGCAGCACAGGCCACCGGGCGTGTCGATATCGACCTCAAAACCCTGCCGGTCGACCTCATGAGCCTGACTGCTCACAAGGTCTATGGCCCCAAGGGTATTGGCGCGCTGTACGTTCGCCGCAAGCCTCGTATCCGCCTGGAAGCCCAGATGCACGGCGGTGGCCACGAGCGCGGCATGCGCTCCGGCACCTTGCCCACGCACCAGTGTGTCGGCATGGGGATGGCTTACGCCATTGCCAAGGCAGAAATGCACGACGAGAACAAGCGCATCAAGGCCTTGCATGACCGCATGCTCGCCGGCCTCAAAGATGTGGAGCAGGTGTTCATCAACGGTCATGAAGACCAGCGTGTGCCACACAACCTGAACATGAGCTTCAACTACGTCGAAGGCGAATCGCTCATCATGGGCATCAAGGGCCTGGCGGTGTCGTCTGGCTCTGCCTGTACGTCGGCCAGTCTGGAGCCCAGCTACGTGTTGCGTGCCCTTGGACGCAGCGACGAACTCGCTCACAGCAGCCTGCGCATGACCATCGGCCGCTGGACCACCGAAGAAGAGATCGACTACGCCGTCAACACCATCAAGGAAAACGTGGCCAAGCTGCGCGAGCTCTCTCCCCTGTGGGAGATGTACAAGGACGGCATCGATCTCTCCACCATCCAGTGGGCTGCGCACTGATCCTGCTTGCCCAGAACACGCAGATTGAATTGATTTGACACGCGCCGGAAGCAATTGTCCCCCGGCTGGTGAAAGGAAACGAACATGGCTTACTCAGAAAAAGTCGTTGACCACTACGAAAACCCCCGCAATGTCGGCTCTTTCGACAAGGGCGACGACACCGTTGGCACCGGCATGGTGGGAGCCCCCGCCTGTGGTGACGTCATGAAGCTGCAGATCAAGGTCAACAGCGAGACCGGCGTGATCGAAGACGCACGCTTCAAGACCTACGGTTGTGGTTCTGCCATCGCTTCTTCGTCGCTCGTGACCGAATGGGTCAAGGGCAAGACGCTGGATGAGGCGGCGGGGCTCAAGAACAGCACCATCGCTGAAGAGCTGGAACTGCCGCCGGTGAAAGTGCATTGCTCCATCCTCGCTGAAGACGCCATCAAGGCCGCCATCGACGACTACCGCAAGAAGCACACCGGCTGATCGGGCGTTTGTATCTCGTTCAGCCCGGCCAACAGAAAAAAGAAACCATGTCCATCACGATTTCCGATTCAGCTGCCCGTCACGTCAACCGGTACCTTGCCAAGCGAGGCAAGGGCATTGGTGTTCGCCTTGGTGTCAAGACCACCGGATGCTCCGGCCTGGCCTACAAGATCGAATACGCGGACGAATCAGCACCGGAGGACATCGTGTTCGAGGACAACGGTGTCAAGGTGCTGGTGGACCCCAAGAGCCTGCCGTACATCGATGGCACGCAGCTGGACTTCGTGCGAGAGGGCCTCAACGAGGGCTTTCGCTTCAACAATCCCAACGAGCGTGACCGCTGTGGCTGCGGTGAGAGCTTCCGCGTCTGACGCTTCGCGGCTCCACTGACATGAACCTTCAGTCCAACGACTTCGAACTGTTTGATTTGCCTCAGGTCTTCGGCCTGGACCGGCAGCAGCTCGACGAACGCTGGAAGCAGCTGCAACGTGAAGTCCACCCCGACCGTCACACCACGGCCGATGCGCAAACCCAGCGTCAGGCCATGCAATGGTCGGTGCGCATCAATGAGGCCTATCAACGACTCAAAGATCCGCTCAAGCGCGCCACCTACCTCTGTGAGCTCAACGGGCAGGCCGTGGATGCGGAGAGCAACACCAGCATGCCGCCTGAGTTTCTGATGCAACAGATGGAGTGGCGTGAAGCGCTGGAAGAGGCGGATGGCGTTGAGCAAATGGAGTCCCTGGCAGACGAAGTGGCCGCCAGACGCCGCAGCATGCTCAATGACATGGGCAGGCTCGCTGACGATGAACACGACTTTGCCAGTCTGGCGCAGCAGGTGCGGGCAATGATGTTCGTACAGCGTTTCGCTCAGGACGTGGACAACCGGCTGGAGCAGATGGACGCCTGAAGCTCATACGGAGTGAGTGAGAGGGTGGCGCCTGCGTTCAGCAGACCCTAAAGAATTCAGAGTTTTCATGGCACTTCTGCAGATTTCCGAACCCGGACAGTCTCTCGACCCCCATCAGCGCCGCGTGGCAGTGGGCATCGATCTGGGTACGACGCACTCCCTGGTGGCTTCGGTGCGCCATGGCGTGGCCGAATGCCTGCCCGACGAACAGGGCAAGGTCATTCTGCCCAGCGTGGTTCGCTACCTCGATCCGGCGCAAGGTGGGGCAGGCCGCCAGATCGGTCATGACGCGCTCTCTGCACAAGCCCAAGACCCTGCCAACACCATCAGCTCGGTCAAACGCCTCATGGGCCGCACGCGTGCCCAGGTGGCCGATGTGGAGAAGCTCTCCTATGATGTCGTTGATGCCGATGGCATGGCTGTGGTCAAGACGGTGGCCGGCAACAAGACCCCCATGGAGGTCAGTGCCGAGATCCTGGCCACACTTCGCTTTCGAGCAGAAGACAGCTTTGACGATGACCTGTTCGGCGCCGTGATCACGGTGCCAGCCTATTTTGATGACGCACAGCGTCAGGCCACCAAGGATGCGGCCCAGCTCGCTGGCATCGAAGTGCTGCGGCTGATCAACGAACCCACTGCTGCAGCCATCGCCTATGGGCTGGACAACGGGGCGGAAGGTGTCTACGCCATTTACGATCTCGGTGGAGGCACTTTCGATGTGTCCATTCTTCGTCTGACACAAGGCGTGTTTGAGGTGCTGGCAACGGGCGGGGATTCCGCACTTGGTGGCGACGATTACGACCAGGCGCTTGCCGCCTGGGTGCTGGAGCAGGCTGGTCAGGGCGCTGGTGCGCTCGATGCATCGGACCGTGCCCGACTTCACCGCGAAGCGCGCCGGGTCAAGGAGGCGCTCTCCGGCGAAGACGTGGAGAGCGAGACCTTCGCGGTGAACTTGTCTTCCGGTACTGCCATCGGGCAAGCCGTGACGCCAGGCGAGTTCGAGTCGTGCACCAAACCCCTGACCGATCGCACCATGCGCGCTGTGCGCAAGGTGCTGCGCGATGCCGATGTGGACGCGCAGGACATCAAGGGCGTGGTTCTGGTGGGCGGCTCCACTCGCATGCCGGTGATTCGTCGCACGGTGGGTGAGTTCTTTGGCCAGACGCCGCTGACCAATCTCAACCCGGACGAAGTGGTTGCCCTGGGTGCTGCCATCCAGGCCAACGCGCTGGCCGGCAACAGTCAGGAAGGTGACCTGCTGCTGCTCGACGTCATCCCACTGTCCCTTGGCATTGAAACCATGGGAGGGCTGGTCGAACGCATCGTCCCGCGCAACAGCACCATCCCGACCGCACTGGCTCAGGACTTCACCACCTATCAGGACGGCCAGACCGCCATGTCGCTGCATGTGGTTCAAGGCGAGCGCGATCTGGTGGCTGATTGCCGCAGCCTCGCCAAATTCACACTCCGCGGCATTCCTCCCATGGCCGCCGGTGCAGCCCGCATTCGGGTGACCTTTACTGTCGATGCCGACGGCTTGCTGTCGGTTGCCGCCAAGGAGCAGATCTCGGGCGTCGAAGCCAGCATCGAAGTCAAGCCGTCCTATGGCCTGAGCGACGAGCAGATCGCCAGCATGCTGCAAGAGAGCTTTGCCACGGCGGAAGAAGACATGGCTGCTCGGGCAGTGGTGGAAGCTCGCGTGGACGGTCAGCGCATGATTGTGGCCACCCAGAGCGCACTGACGGCCGACGCCGGCCTGCTCAGCGAGAAAGAGCGGCAGAACATCGACGAACGCATGAAAGTGCTGCAGGCATTTCTCGACAATCAGGCAGCTTCAGCTGCCGAGATCGAAGCCGCCACCGAGTCACTGGCCAAAGGCACCGAGGCCTTTGCCGCCATGCGCATGAACAAGGGCATCCAGCAAGCACTCTCTGGCCGCAAGGTTGAAGAAGTCTGAGAGCCGCTGTTGACGCCACGCAATAGAACACACCATCCAGAAAATGCCCAAGATCAAGATTCTTCCCCACGCAGAGCTGCTTCCTGAAGGTGGCGTGATCGAAGCCCCCGCAGGGACGTCCATTTGCGAAGCTCTGCTCGACAACGACATCCACATCGAGCACGCATGCGAAATGAGCTGCGCCTGCACCACCTGCCACGTGGTCGTGCGCGAGGGCTTCAACAGCTTGGACGACGCCGAAGAAGAGGAAGAAGATCTGCTCGACCGAGCCTGGGGTCTGGAGCCCAATTCCCGTCTGTCCTGCCAGGCCATCCTCGCCCAGCAAGACCTGACGATCGAGATTCCGAAGTACACGATCAATCACGCAAAAGAGAACCATTGAGAATTTTGGCCCCCACGCTCCGCCGCTGACGCGGGTCGCTGCCCCCCGAGGGGGCGCGTTTCACCTTGGGGCGGACCGGCGGTGAAACTGCTGGCGTTGATTGAAACCTCGCTTGAAGTAGCGCATCAAGACCGCTAACCGATCCGGCGCAGGGCCGCCCCAAGCCGGATCAGCCCCCTCTGGGGGCAGCGACCCGCGTCAGCGGCGGAGCGTGGGGGTACACTGCTTTCATGAGACAAATCGTCCTGGACACGGAAACCACTGGCCTGTCGGCGGAAGATGGTGACCGCATCATCGAAATCGGTTGCGTAGAGCTGCTCCATCGCAAGCTCACGGGCAACAATCTGCACCACTACATCAACCCTGAGCGCAAGAGCCATGAGGACGCGCTCAAGGTGCACGGCATCAGCAACGAGTTTCTGGCGGACAAGCCCAAGTTCGCCGCGCTCGCCGATGAAATTGTGGAGTACCTTCGCGGTGCCGAGCTCATCATCCACAACGCTCCGTTCGACATTGGCTTCCTGAACAAGGAGATGGAATTGCTGGGCCTGCCGCCCATCACGTCCATCGTTGGCAATGTCATCGACAGCCTGGCCATGGCCAAGGAAATGTTCCCGGGCAAGCGCAATGGCCTCGATGCCTTGTGCGATCGTCTGGAAGTGGACAACTCTGGCCGAACGCTGCACGGCGCCTTGCTCGACGCCGAACTGCTGGCCGACGTCTACATCAACATGACGCGCGGTCAGGACGCGCTTTTGATGGACGTGCAGGAGCAGGGCGGAGAAGGCGAGCAGGTGGCGCGCGTGGATCTGCGCAGCCTTGTATTGCCGGTTCTCAAGGCCAATGAAGCCGAGGCGCTGGCCCATGAAGAAATGCTGGCTTTGCTCGACAAGGAAAGTGAAGGTGCCACGGTCTGGCGCCAACTGGGCAACTGAACAAAAACCGCCGGCCCTCTGTTCAGGAGGTGTTTTTTCAGGCTATAATCCCAGCTTCCCCGATTTTCGGTGACACAAGCGAATATCGGGCGGTTAGCTCAGTGGTAGAGCACTGCCTTCACACGGCAGGGGTCGCAGGTTCGAACCCTGCACCGCCCACCAGTCAAAGCCCCAAGCGCCAGCTTGGGGCTTTTTCTTTGGTTTGTCGCAAAGTCTTTCACGCCGGCATTCCCTGAAGGGCTCTGGCGAACAGCATTGCGGCGCACAATTTATCCATGCAAGTTCTGGAACGAGTCGATACGGTCGTGGTAGGCGCAGGTGCCGTGGGCCTGGCCGTTGCGCGCTCGCTCGCACTGCAAGGACTTGAGGTCATGGTGCTGGAGTCGCAAGCGGCGATCGGGCAGGGCGTCAGTTCGCGCAACAGCGAGGTGATCCATGCCGGCATCTACTACCCGCTTGGCTCAAAGAAGGCGAGCCTGTGCATTCGCGGCAGGCATTTGCTCTATGCCTACTGTCGCGACAGGCATGTGCCTCATCGCCGTACAGGCAAGCTGATTGTTGCCACCACCGGAGCGCAGCAAGGCGCGCTTTCTCAGCTGCAGTCCAAGGGCCAGGACAACGGTGCCGAAGGCCTGGTCATGCTGACGCGTGCGCAGGCCCGCGTTCTGGAGCCTGAACTGGCCTGCGTCGCGGCCTTGTACTCCCCGGAGACCGGCATTCTTGACGCCCACAGTTTCATGCTCGCCTTGCAGGGCGACCTCGAGCGCGATGGTGGACAGGTGGTCTGCCATACGAGAGTGGAACGGCTCACGCCGGATGAGGGGCGCGGATGGGTGGTTCACACCGCTGACGGCACTTTGCTGGGCGCACGATGGGTGATCAATGCTGCGGGGCTGGGGGCTTGCGAGTTGGCGGCTGCCACCGAAGGCCTTCACTCTGGCCGTATCCCGCAAGCACATTTTGGCAAAGGCCAGTACTTTGCCTATCCAGGCCGATCGCCGTTTTCTCACCTGATCTATCCTGTGCCAGATCCTGAAGCCCCGCCGGGCTGGCTCGGCGTGCACCTGACGCTGGACATGGCCGGGCAGGCAAGGTTTGGCCCCGACATGCACTGGACAGAGGAACCTGACGACTTGACGGTGGATGCGTCGCACGCGATCGCTTTTGAGCGCGCCGTCCGCCACTACTGGCCGGGATTGCCTCAAGGCAGCCTGGTACCCGCCTATGCGGGCATGCGCCCCAAGATCCACGGGCCAGGGCAGGCTGCACCCGATTTTCGGCTCGATGGCCCGGCGCAACACGGCCTGCCGGGCCTGGTCAACCTGATGGGCATTGAATCGCCGGGGCTGACCAGTGCACTCGCCATTGGTGAGCGGGTGGCGGCCATGGTGGCTGAGGCTGCCTGAATTAGCCGCTTCAGCGGCTTACCTGGCATTCACGCTGAATCGCTTGCGCCGATGACTTGACCAGTGCCGCGCCTTTGTAGATGAGGCCGGTATAAATCTGGACAAGGTCAGCCCCCGCGCGAATCTTGCTGACTGCGTCCGCGCCACTGAGCACGCCGCCCACGCCAATGATGGGAAAGCCCTTGCCGAGGTCATCGCGAAGGCGTTTGATCACGCGGTTGCTCGCCTCCAGCACGGGGCCGCCAGACAAGCCGCCGGCTTCATCCGCATGCGCCATGCCTGCGACAGCGTCGCGGCTCAATGTCGTGTTGGTGGCGATCACACCGAGCGCATCGTTGGCCTTTCCGTCCGCGCCCAGTCCATAGCGCCGCAAGGTCTGCGCGATCACGCCGATCTGGGCATCGTCCAGATCGGGCGCAATCTTCACAAACACCGGAATGCGCTTGCCGCTGCTGCTGATCAGGCTCTCGCGCCGCTCCATGACGGCGCCCAGCAAGGCATCCAGCGCTTCATCGCTTTGCAGCTCTCGCAGGTTCTTGGTGTTCGGGCTTGAAATATTGACCGTCACATAGTCGGCATGCGGGTAGACGCCGTCCAGGCAGGTCAGGTAGTCGCTGGTGGCTGCCTCGATGGGGGTGGCTGCATTCTTGCCAATGTTCAGGCCCAGCACCATGGGCGTGCTCTCGCCCGAGCTCCGGAATCTGGCTTTTTGCACATTGCGGATGAAACTATCCAGACCTTCGTTGTTGAAGCCAAGGCGATTGATCAGTGCATTGGCCTGCGGCAGGCGAAACATGCGTGGCTTGGGGTTGCCTGGCTGAGCCTTGGGTGTGACGGTGCCTACCTCGACAAATCCGAATCCCATCGCTGCCAGTCCGTCGATGCACCGGGCATTCTTGTCCAGGCCTGCGGCCAGTCCCACACGGTTGGGAAAGCGCACACCCGCAACAGTGACCGGATCATCGACCCGGCTTTCACTGTAAAGGCATGTCAGAGGTGTGTTCTGAAAGCGCGCGATGCTGTCCAGCGTCAATTCATGTGCATGTTCAGGGTCGAGAGTGAAGAGTGCTTTGCGGGCAAGTGCGTATGGAATGAGCGACATGGATAAACTCGGAGCGTCGGAGCTGTGTTTCTGATGTTTCTTTTGATTTTTGTTTCTGCCTAACCCGCATATTGTCGCAAATGACCCAAGACGAACTCAAAGCCCTGGTTGGCCAGGCAGCCCTGCAATACGTCACCCCTGGAGAAATCGTGGGCGTTGGCACCGGCTCCACGGTCAACAAGTTCATCGATGCCCTCGCAGGTATCAAGGACCAGATCAAAGGCGCAGTCTCCAGCTCGGAGGCGTCCACAGCGCGGCTCAAGGCTGCCGGCATTCCCGTCTTCGAGGCCGAAGCCGTTGATGCGTTGTCCGTGTACATCGACGGCGCCGACGAAATCGATCATCAGGGCTACATGATCAAAGGCGGAGGCGCTGCGCTCACCCGCGAGAAGATCGTCGCTGCGCAGTCCAGCCGCTTCGTCTGCATCGCGGACGAGTCCAAGCTGGTCAAGGCCCTCGGCGCCTTTCCGCTGCCGGTAGAAGTCATTCCCATGTCGGCGGCTCGTGTGGCCCGGCAATTCGAAGCCAAGGGTGGTAAGGCGGTGCTTCGCCTCAAGGACGGCCAGCCTCTGGTGACTGACAACGGGCAGCACATCCTGGATGTCACAGGTCTGAGCATCACCGACCCGCTCGGCTTCGAATCCGAGGTCAACCAGTGGCCAGGCGTGGTCACGGTGGGGGTCTTCGCGCACCAGAAAGCCAGCGTCTGTTTGCTGGGGACCAGCGAAGGCGTGAAAACGCTGTCATTCTGATCGGCGCACAACGAAGAAGCCGCGGTCAACCGCGGCTTCTTTTCTGGGATTAAAGGGGCTTACTCGCCTGTGCAAACAGGCTTCCCAGCTGGCGTCAGAACCGAAAGCCGCCCGGCGCCTCCGGCAGCTTGTTTTCAGCTGGCTCAGGTTCACCCTTTGGTGCCTCCGGAGCAGTGTTCGCTGTCGTGAGCGGTTCGGCTGGCAAAGGCCTGTAACTTTGCGGCAGCTCTGAATCTTTTGGGTAGCCCGCTGCCGACAAATACTTGTGCACAGTGTCCCCCGACGGAGCTGGCAGCACCTTGGATCCAATCCGGATCACCGGCGTGCTTGCTGTCCCGGCGATTTTCTTGAGCTCTGCGGCGTCTTTCTGCGTCAGAACCGACTTTTCCGAAAAAGGTATTCCTCGGGTTTGCAGAAGGTCACGAACGCTGTCGCAAGCCGTGCAGTCTTTGGTGGCAAAGAGCGTTACGGGGAAGTCGCCTGCAGCTTTTCGCAGGGTCGCTGGGAAGTTGGAAGGTACGTTGGCACGGCCTGTGGAGCCGACTACCTCTGCATTTTTCAACCCCTTGCCCTGGACCGGCGGCTTGTCCGTGAATGTGACAGTGCCATCCGGGTTCTTGATCTTGTAGATCTCGGCCTGGGCAGGCGCAACAAACAAACTGGTCGCCAAAGCCAGGGCAGAGGCCAGTGCCAGTGAAGTCTTGCGGTAGGTGTTGGCTGTTCTCATCGCGTGAAAAACTCCTTAGCCCGCATTATGCGGCGGAAGTGCTTTCAGACATGCCCTGGTGTTGCAACAGGGCGTCAATGCTCGGCTCGCGCCCCCGAAACGCCTTGAACGACTCCATGGCCGGCCGGCTGCCGCCTGCCTCCAGAATGGTGGTTCTGAATCGCGCGCCGGTATCCGGGTCGACCGTGCTGCCTGCGCCGCCCCTGGCCGCTTCCTCGAAGGCAGCGTAAGCATCCGCCGACAGCACTTCAGCCCACTTGTAGCTGTAGTAGCCGGCCGAGTAGCCACCGGCAAAGATGTGACTGAACGTATGCGCAGTGCGGTTGTAGGCGGGCGGCAGCATCACAGCCACTTCCTCGCGTACCTCGGTCAGCAGGCCCAGGATGTCCGCGCCGTCTGCTGGCGGCACCATTCGGCTGTGCAGCAGCATGTCGAACAGGCCAAACTCCACCTGGCGCAGCGTCTGCAGACCGCTTTGGAAATTGCGCGCCCGCACCATCTTGTCGAACAGTTCGCGCGGCAGCGGTTCGCCTGTCTCCACGTGGGCGGTCATGTGCTGCAGCACATCCCATTCCCAGCAGAAGTTCTCCATGAACTGGCTGGGCAGCTCCACGGCATCCCATTCCACGCCACTGATGCCCGAAACGCTGGACTCGTCCACCTGTGTGAGCATGTGGTGCAGACCGTGCCCAAATTCGTGGAAGAGGGTGGTCACGTCGTCGTGGGTGAGCAAAGGCGGCTGACGAACGCCATTTTTGACCAGCCCCTCGGCAAAGTTGCAGACCAGATGGGCCACAGGCGTTTGCAGCTTTCCTGTGTCGGGACGCAGCCAGCGGCCGCGAACATCGTCCATCCAGGCGCCACCGCGTTTGCCCTTGCGTGCAGACGGGTCCAGGTAGAACTGGCCTACCAGTTCACCCGCTTGGGTACCTGTGCGCTCGATCCGGTAGAAGCTCACCCCTTCGTGCCATACCGGCGCGGTGTCACTCTTGATCTGAACGCCAAAGAGCTTCTCTGCGATCCCGAACAGGCCGGCCAGCACCTTGGGCGCCGTGAAGTACGGCTTGACCTCCTGCTCACTGAACGCATAGCGAGCCTCTTTGAGCTTTTCGCCAATGAACGGCCAGTCCCAGGGCTGAGGGTCAGCCAGGTTCAGCTGCTGGGCGGCAAATGAGCGCATGTCGGCCAGGTCTTTTTCCGCATAAGGCCGCGCCTTGGTGGACAGGTCGCGCAAAAACTGGGCAACCTGCTCAGGCGTGTCTGCCATCTTGGGCACCAGTGACACGTCGGCGAAATGCCGATGACCCAGCAACTGGGCTTCTTCGTGGCGCAAGGCAAGCAGCTCCACCATGATGGCGGTGTTGTCGTACTGCGTGCCGTCACCCTCGGCCTGGTCGCTGGCGCGGGTCACATACGCCTTGTACATCTTCTCGCGCAAGGCACTGCTCCTGGCAAACTGCATCACCGGGAGGTAGCAAGGCATCTTCAGCGTGAGCTTGAATCCGCTTTTGCCGTCTGCTTCGGCAGCAGCCCTAGCGGCGCCCTTGACGTCTTCCGGCAGACCTTCGAGCTCGCTTTCCTCCACCAGAAGCCCAAAGGCATCCGTGGCGTCCAGTGCGTTCTCGCTGAACTTCTGCGTCAGTTCAGCCTGCCGCTCCTGCAGCTGGGCAAACCGTGTTCTGGCTTCGCCCTGCAGCTCGGCACCGCCGAGCACAAAGGCGCGCAGCGAGTTCTTCAGTGCCTGCTTTTGCTCGTCTGTCAGGGAAGAGGGGTCAATGGCCTTGTACTTGGCAAAAAGGCGCTCATCGGCGCCCAGCCGTGTCCAGTAATCTGTCACCTTGGGCAGCGCTGCGTTGTAGGCCTCCCGCAGTTCCGGAGAGTCGGCCACGCCATTGAGGTGGCTCACCGCGCCCCATGCTTCACCCAGGCGTTCGGTCGCTACGCCAAGCTCCTTGGACAATGCCGTCCAGTCCGCCGGAAAGTCCGCCGCCGTCACTTTCTCCAATGACTGGTCGGCTTGAGCCAGCAGCGCGTCAATGCCCGGCACGACATGCTCAGGCCTGATGACATCAAAAGCCGGAAGGTCGCGGATGGCAAGCAGCGGGTTGGTGTTTTCTGTGGTCATTCGGATTCGTCAGTGTCTGGCTCGGCAGGGGCGGGAAGGTGGTGAGGGCGGGGTCAGGCGTTTCCGCCTTTTTTCAGGCTTTTCTGGCGTTGCTTGGCGCGCTTGACCTGGCCACCCTTGGTCAGACGCTGGTTGCCCAGTACGCGCACCACTTTCATTTCCGGCTTCTGGCCACCGCGCTTGCTGAACTTGAGGATCTTCACATCCTTGGGGCCGCGCATGCGGTCTTCATCCAGTTCGCGCTCCTTCTCTTCCACCGGGCGCCACAGCACCAGCAATTTGCCGATGTGCTGAATCGGAGCGGCAGAGAGCGAATCGGCCAGTTGCTGCAGCATGGCTTCGCGGCCGGCGCGGTCGTCGCTGAAGACACGCACCTTGATCAGGCCGTGCGCCTTGAGCGCAGCGTCCACTTCCTTGGACACGTTGGGCGTCAGGCCATCGGCGCCGATCATCACCACCGGATTGAGGTGGTGGGCATCAGCGCGAAAGGCTTTGCGCTGGGCTGGGGTCAGTTGAATTTGAGGCATGGGACAATTATCGGTGAACGCCACCGCCAAACCCGGTGAATGGCGCTTTTTTCCACGTTTGCGGGCATGCTATCTCTGGCAAGCTTGGCAATCTTCGTATTTCTACGCATCCGTTCGATCCTTCCTATCTGGCGCCATGGGCATCAAAGTCAAGACCAACAGCAAAAAGGTCAACAAAGCCTGGCTCAACCAGCACGTGACCGACCCGTACGTGCGCCAGGCGCAGAAAGACGGCTACCGTGCTCGCGCCGCCTACAAGCTCAAGGAGATCGACGAGACCTTCGGCTTGATCAAGCCCGGCGACTGTGTGGTGGACCTGGGTTCGGCGCCTGGTGCCTGGAGCCAGTACGTGCGCCGCCGCTTCAACCCCGACGGAGCAGCCGTGGGTGCGCTCAACGGCACCATCATCTCGCTCGACCTCCTGCCCATGGAACCCATCGAGGGTGTGCATTTCATTCAGGGTGACTTCCGGGATGACGACGTCCTCGCCCAGCTTGAGGAGACGCTCAAGGCCAAGGGCATGGAGGCTGTCAACGTGGTGGTCTCCGATATGGCACCCAATCTCTCAGGCATTGCCGACGCAGATGCCGCCCGCATCAGCCACCTGGTCGAGCTCGCTGTGGATTTCGCATCGCGGCATCTGGTGCCCGATGGCGCTCTGGTGGTCAAACTGTTTCATGGCGCAGGTTACGACGACATGGTCAAGCTGTTCCGCCAGACCTTCAAGACCGTCAAGCCGCTCAAGCCCAAGTCATCCCGGGACCGGTCTTCGGAAACCTTTCTGATCGGAAAGGGACTCAAGTAGCATGACCGCATCCAGTCACTGGTTCCAGCCGGCCGCCAGCCAGCCAGGCGTCAGCTGGGCCGCCACTTACCCTTTTGGAGACAGGGCATTGATCAAATGCAAGCCTTCCATCTCTTGAAAAGCCTAAAATGACCCCAAATTGCTGGATTTCCAGCCCTTACCTACGAAATTCAAGGAGCCGCACTTGAACAACCAGTGGTTCTCCAAAATCGCCATCTGGCTCGTCATTCTCATGGCGATGTTCGTCCTCTTCCGCACTGTGGAAGGCCGGGTGAACGTTGCCGCCAGCCCGGTGGGCTATTCCGACTTCCTGTCGGATGTGCGGAACAACCGCATCAAGAGCGCCACCATCGTCGAGGGCAGCAACGGCACCGAGATCGTCGCGACCACACAGGATGGCAAGAAGATCAAGACCAGCGCGACCGAGTTGGATCGCGGTCTGGTTGGCGACCTCATCAACAGTGACGTCAAGTTCGACGTGCAGCAGCGCGAGGAAGGCTCCTTCCTCACCACCCTCCTGATCAGCTGGGGGCCCATGCTGCTGCTCATCGGCGTCTGGATCTACTTCATGCGCCAGATGCAAGGCGGCGGCAAGGGCGGGGCGTTCAGTTTCGGCAAGAGCAAGGCCCGCATGCTGGACGAGAACAACAACTCGGTCACCTTTGCTGACGTTGCTGGCTGCGACGAAGCCAAGGAAGAGGTCAAGGAGGTCGTGGACTTCCTCAAGGACCCTCAGAAGTTCCAGAAGCTCGGCGGACGCATTCCGCGCGGCCTGCTGCTGGTTGGCCCTCCAGGCACCGGTAAGACGCTGTTGGCCAAGTCCATTGCTGGCGAAGCCAAGGTGCCGTTCTTCAGCATTTCCGGCTCTGATTTCGTTGAAATGTTCGTCGGTGTGGGTGCAGCCCGTGTCCGCGACATGTTCGAGAACGCCAAGAAGAACGCTCCATGCATCATCTTCATCGACGAGATTGACGCCGTCGGCCGCCAGCGTGGCGCTGGCCTGGGTGGCGGCAACGACGAACGCGAGCAAACCCTCAACCAGATGCTGGTCGAGATGGACGGCTTTGAAACCAACCTCGGCGTGATCGTCGTGGCGGCCACCAACCGCCCCGACATTCTCGACGCCGCGCTGCTGCGTCCCGGCCGTTTCGACCGCCAGGTGTACGTCACGCTGCCCGACATTCGCGGCCGCGAGCAGATCCTCAACGTCCATATGCGCAAGGTCCCCCTGGGCACCGACGTCAATGCCAGCATCATTGCCCGGGGTACGCCCGGCATGAGTGGCGCTGACCTGGCCAACTTGTGCAACGAAGCTGCCCTCATGGCTGCGCGCCGCAATGCGCGTCTGGTCGAGATGCAGGACTTCGAAAAGGCCAAGGACAAGATCTTCATGGGCCCCGAGCGCAAGAGCATGGTCATGCCCGAAGAAGAGCGCCGCAACACCGCCTACCACGAGGCAGGCCACGCGCTCATCGGCAAGCTGTTGCCCAAGTGCGACCCGGTCCACAAGGTCACCATCATTCCGCGTGGTCGCGCTCTGGGCGTGACCATGAGCCTGCCTGAGCAAGACCGCTACAGCCAGGACAAGGAATACATGCTCAACCAGATCGCCATGCTGTTCGGCGGGCGTATCGCGGAAGAGGTGTTCATGAACCAGATGACCACTGGCGCCAGCAACGACTTCGAGCGTGCAACCCACATTGCCCGTGACATGGTCATGCGCTACGGCATGAGCGAGGCGCTGGGCCCGATGGTGTATGCAGAGAATGAAGGTGAAGTCTTCCTGGGCCGCTCGGTCACCAAGACCACCAACATCTCCGAGCAGACCATGCAACTGGTTGATGGCGAGGTGCGCAGCATCATCGACGAGCAATACACCCTGGCACGCAACCTGATCGAAGAGCATTCGGACAAGATGCACGCCATGGCCAAGGCTTTGCTCGAGTGGGAGACCATCGATGCTGAGCAGATCGACGACATCATGGCCGGCAAGCCGCCACGCCCACCGAAAGACTGGACACCGCCCAGCCCCACCGGGGACGACAGCGGTGGTGGCGGTACCCCGGCAGTGACCACCGATCCAGCACCGACCACGGCCTGATCCATGGCCTCACTCAACATCAAAACGCCTGCCTCACCGTAGGCGTTTTTTTGTTTCCAGAATGCAGGGCGCACCTGATCCCCAACCCGTTCCCGTTATCGTTCACCTCTTTACAGCTGCCTGATCTCCGTGCCCTTCCGTCATCTCTCTTCCATCTGGCAAACCACCCGTCACCGTATCGATCTCAGCGAGCCCCGCATCATGGGCATCGTCAACGTCACCCCCGATTCCTTCTCGGATGGCGGCAAATATCTGGGCGTGAAGGCAGCATTGGCCCATGCGGAGCGCCTGCTGGACGAAGGGGCACACATTCTCGACATCGGCGGCGAGTCCACCCGGCCCGGAAGTCCGCCAGTTCCGCTGGAAGCAGAGCGCGAGCGGGTGATGCCGGTGCTGGAGCAACTGCTCAAGCTGGGCGCCGCGGTGTCTCTGGATACCTACAAGGCTGAGCTCATGCAGGAGGCGCTGGACATGGGCGTCGACATCATCAACGACATATGGGCCCTGCGGCAGCCGCATGCAGCGGAAGTCATTGCACAGCATCCCAATTGCGGTGTGTGCCTCATGCACATGCACCGCAACCCCCAAACCATGCAGAGCGCACCCATGAGCGGCAACGCGGTGGGAGAAGTGGTGCGCTTTCTGCAGGAGCGCGCAGCTTCGCTGACCGGTGCGGGCGTCCAGGCCAACCGCATTGTTCTGGACCCTGGCATCGGCTTTGGCAAGACGGTGGAGCAGAACTTCGAGCTGCTGGCGCGTCAGCGCGAGCTCCGGACGCTCGGGTTTCCCGTGTTGGCGGGTTGGTCCCGCAAGTCGTCGCTGGGGGTGGTCACGGGGCGCGACAGCGCCTCATCGCGTGTTACGGCCAGTGTGGCAGCTGCATTGATCGCCGTTCAGAACGGGGCGTCCGTGGTTCGGGTCCACGACGTTCGCGCCACGGCCGATGCGCTGGCGGTGTGGGCTGCCACTCGCGGAGAGCGACAGAACGCCCAATTTCCCGCATAGTGGAAATTCGGGCGCTGATTTCCTGCCAATTTTGAGGGGGCACCCTGTCAGATCTCCCAGTGAGGTGTGACATTTCTCATAGTACATAAGTTACAATACCTCGCAAAACCCAACTGTCAGGAAAAACAGGAAATAACAGGAAGAAGGGGTGCGACATGGGAGGACGCAGAGAAGTCCAAGCCGCAGCTTCACTGTCTATTTGGTGCTTGCATACGCCTTGCACCATGGCCGCAGCCCTTGCAAATCATGCTTGATTGCCCGGATCTTGCCGTTCCGCAAGAGGTGATGCAGCACGTCGTGCACGTGGAATCCTCGCGCAACCCCTACGCCATTGGCGTGGTGGGCGGGTATCTGGCGCGCCAGCCGCGTAACCTCAATGAAGCACTGGCCACAGTCAAAATGCTTAAATCCGAGGGCTACAACTTCTCGGTAGGCATCGCGCAGGTCAATCGCTACAACCTCGCCAAATATGGCCTGCCAAGCTATGCGCAGGCCTTCGACGTCTGCTCCAACCTGCGGGCCGGTTCTCGCATTCTTCGCGAGTGCTACGACCGGGCACAGGACTGGGGCAAAGCCTTCAGCTGTTATTACTCTGGCAACTTCGTCACCGGTTTCGAGCACGGCTACGTGCAAAAGATCTTCGCCTCCATGCGCAAGGGCAGTGCACCGGCCATCGCCGCCGCACCCGCCGGCATCGAGGTCATTCCCTACAAGAACAGCAAGGGCAATGCCCGCAAGAAAGGCGCCCGGGACGATGGGGTGGCTCTGCGCGCATCCGTGCCGGCATCACCAGCGCCACAGGCATCCGCGCCGGCCCTGCCTGCCACGCCCGAGCCTGAAGTTGTCACCATGTTTGGGGGCCTGGCCGTCACCGTGCCCGGAGCCTATCCGGAGCCCTATGCGGTGCGCCAGCACCAGCCAGCCGCCGGGATTCAAAGCCCCAACGTCTCCGCAAAGGCTGGTGCCGTAGAAGACATCGACACCACTGAAGACCGCCCGGCCATTCCGGTGCCAGGCCCCGGAGCAGTCATGCCTGCACTTTCTGCCAGCCGCTCTGCGCAGGCTGCACAGCCCGGCCAGGCGCCGGCTGCCACCCTTGGCGCTGCTGCTCGAGCAGGTGCGGCGCCAGCCAAGCCCAGCAGCTCCCTGGCCGATTTGCTCGCCAAGGTTCCGGTGGAAGTCGTCGGCGTCAACGGCGATCCGCGCCAGACACGCCTGATTGGCCCTGTGCCACGGTCGGGCCACAACCCCGGCGCAGAGTCAGCCGAAGCGGCGGGCTCGGCCAGGGCGTCCGGAAGCGGTACAGCTGGCCTGCCGGCCGACCAGTTGCCTTTGCCAGACCCCAACGCTTTGCCTGCCTCGGCCTCAGCTGCCCGGTCTGAGGAGAAGGGTGCGGCGCCTGAGAAGGCCGGCGGCGTGGAAGACGTCGGCAAGCTGGTCGTCTCCAGCCGCAACGCACGCGCTTCACGCAATGCCGGGTCGGCCCAATCCCGCAAGGGAGGAAGTCTGCTGAGCACAACAGATGCCCCCACACCCCAAGCACCGGAAGCCTCGGCCCCGGTGTTCAACGAGTCTTCAGCCATGCCTGAAAAGACAGCTGTCACGGCCGTGCCCACCAGGGCGCAGCCGGACAGCTCGACCACACCGTCAGCCACCCCGCCATCAGACGGGTCTGACAAATCGTTTGTTTTCTAACCCAGCTTCACAACATTCATCTTCGAGAGAGAAAGAAAGAGAGCGTCAACATGAACTTCGGGAAACTGTCCAAATCCTCCGCATTCCGCGTCCTGTCACTGGCACTGCTGGCTTCCGCAGCCATCGCCGCTGCCCCCGAGACCTTCGCCCAGACGGTGGAGGGCTTCCAGGGAGCGTGCGAGAACGTTGAAGGTTTCTTCAAGAACTTTGAGACCATGCTGCGCGTGGCCTCGGTGTCCATCGTCACCATTGCCATCGTGTTTGCCGGCTATCAGATCGCCTTTGCCCACAAGCGCCTGACCGAAGTGGCGCCCATCCTGGTGGGCGGCCTGCTCATCGGCGGCGCTGCCACCATCGCTGGCTGGTTCGTGGAAGAGTGGACCTCTGCCGATGCCTCCTGTGCGTTCAACGACATTCACGTGCCGGGCATGGTGATCATCCGCACCGCCTGATCACATGAAGAAAGACGCCTTGTTCCGGGGGTGCACACGCCCCCCGATGATTCTCGGGGTGCCCTACATCCCGTTTCTCATCGGGGCTGGCGGGCCCTTGCTGCTCGCCATGTACTTCCACCTGGCGCTCCTCTTGCTCATCCCGTTCACCATTTTCGTGATGCGGATGATGGCCAAGAAGGACGAGATGATCTTCCGCTTGCTGGGCCTGAATCTCGTGTTCCGTTTTTTGCCCCGCAACCACGAGCTCTACGGCAAGGCCTGGGTCTTCACGCCGCACAAGTACCGCAAGGATGCGGTACGCATGCGCGGCTATGACCAATAGGTTTGCCACTACCGGTTCAGGCATTGCACCCCAGGTCTTGCCCGCCGGTCTCCGTCCGCCTTTGCTTTCACCCTGTTTTCCTGTTGAGTCGCCACCATGTTCAGTCCTGATGCCAACTACAGCAACTTCATTCCGCTGAGCACGCACGTGGACACCCACGTGATCAAAACCCGCGAGGGCGACTACATGATCACCTGGCTGCTCAGCGGTTTCCCGTTCGTTGGCCGGGAAGACTGGGAGCTGGAGCATCGTCACAAGACCTTCAACGCGCTGCTGCAAAGCCTGCGTGCGCCGGATTTCGAGAATCTCTCGTTCTGGTCGCACGACGTGCGCCGTCGCCGGCCCATCAAGGATGACGCGTCTTTCCGCGCCACATTCAGCCAGCAGCTTCACTCCAAGTATTACGAGCGCCTGTCCACTCAGCGCCTGATGCAAAACGAGTTGTACCTGACCATGATTTATCGCCCCATGGTCAGTGGCAAGAAATTCGCCGGGCTCTCGCGCGATACCGAGGTGCTCAAGCAGCAGGAAAAAACCGCACTCGACAAAATCTACGAACTCGCTGGCAACGTCGAAGCCCTGCTGGTCGACTATTCGCCGTACCGCCTCGGCCTTTACGAGAGCGTGCACGGCCAGCTGTTCTCTGAGAACCTCGAGTTCTACAGCTACCTGCTCAACCATGTGGACGAGCCGGTGCCAGTGCTGCCGTCACCCATTTACGACTACCTGCCGGTCAGCCGTCACATGTTCCAGCCGGGCAGTGGCGACTTCGCCATCCGCACCCCCGATGGCGACAACCATTACGGCGCCATGCTCAACATCAAGGAGTATGCCGACAGCTCTTACCCCGGCATTCTCAATGGCCTGAAGTACCTCGATTTCGAGTACATCGTCACCCACTCGTTCTCGCCCATGAGTCGCTTTGACTCCATGAAAGCGCTGCAGCGAACCAAGGGCGCGATGATCTCCTCGGAAGACAAGGCCGTCAGCCAGATCGTCGAGCTCGACCACGCCATGGACCAGCTGGCCTCGGGCAACTTCGTGCTGGGCCAGTACCACTTCAATCTGGCCATCTTCGCTCCCACGCAAGACGACCTGTACCTGTACGTAGCGCAGGCCCGGGCGCAGCTCTCCGGTGCCAGCTTCGTCACCGTCAAGGAAGACGTGGCCGTGGCTGCGGCTTTCTATGCGCAGTTGCCGGCCAACTGGCGCTTCCGCCCACGCCTGGCCAACCTCAGCTCGCTCAACTTCCTGGGCCTGAGCCCGCTGCACAACTTCGCCACCGGCAAGGCCAACTTCAACCCCTGGGGACCGTCCATCACGGTGCTGCAGTCCCTGAACAACCAGGCCTTCCACTTCAACTTCCACGCGACCAAGCCGCACGAATACTCCATCGGTGAAAAGGCCATTGCCAACACCATGGTGATCGGCAAGTCCGGTACCGGCAAGACTGCGCTGATCAACTTCCTGCTCGCCGAGCTGCAAAAGCTCGACCCGGAGCCCACCGTGTTCTTCTTTGACAAGGACAAAGGCGCCCAGATCTTCATCCAGGCCTGTGGTGGCCGCTACTTCACGCTGGAAAAAGGCAAGCCCACCGGTTTCAACCCGCTGCAGTGCGAAAACACACCTGAGAACGAGCAGTTCATCATCGAGCTGCTGCAAACCCTTTGTGGCAAAGACCGCTACACCGCCACCGAGCAGGAAGACCTCATTCGTGCGGTGCGGGCCATCCTCGACACGCCCATGCACTTGCGCACCATGACCAACCTGCGCAAGAGTCTGCCCAACATGGGCGAGGGCAGCCTGTACGAGGCACTCTCCTTGTGGTGTCAGGGCGGGCCGTCGGGCTGGGTGTTTGACAACCCCGTCGACAACATCGATTTCGGCAACGCCAACATCATCGGCTTCGACTACACCGAGGTCATTGAAGACGACCGCACCCGCGAGCCCATCATCGAATACCTGCTGCATCGCATGGAATCGCTCATCGATGGCCGACCGTTCATCTACGTGATGGACGAATTCTGGAAAGTGCTCGAAGGCAAGGGTGGCCTCAAAGACTTCGCCAAGAACAAGCAGAAAACCATCCGTAAGCAGAACGGCCTGGGCATCTTCGCCACGCAAAGCCCACAGGACGCCATCAACACCGACATCTCGGCAGCGCTCATCGAGCAGACCGCCACCATGATCCTGCTGCCCAACCCGAACGCCGACGAGCGCGACTATCTGGAGGGGCTCAAGCTCACGCGCGCCGAGTACGAGCTCATCGTCAAGCTGGACGAGCGCAGCCGCTGCTTCCTGGTCAAGCAAGGCCACAACGCCGTGCTGTGCCAGCTCAACCTCAACGGCATGGACGACGAACTCGCCGTGCTCTCGGGCTCCAGCGACAACGTCGAAATTCTCAACGAGCTGCTGGCGAGTCACCCCACACCCGAAGACCCGGATTCCTGGTTGCCCGAATTCCATGCGCGCCGCAAAGGCCTCAAGCGCCGCCGCGACATGCACATGGCCAACAACCACGAGTTCTTGCGTCACGCCGAGACGGCCGAAGTCCTGCCGGATGAAGGCTGACCTCACCCGAGTGATTTCCGAGAAACATGCATCAGAGAGGTAGCTTCAACATGTCCATTGCACCGACCGGTTTCCCCGCGCCCAGAAGAGCGTCTGCCTGGCTGGCCACTGCTTTGGTGGCCGTCGCTTCGCTGCTGGCCAGCGGCGGCGCCATGGCTCAGGGCAACAAATGCGATGCGCTGGCGCAGGGCAAAGGGCAGGGCGCTTTTCTCATGCCGCTGCCTTACGAGCAGGACGTCTTCAGTTTCTGCAAGTTCGGCTATCCAGCGCACTGCTGGGCCGCAACCGTTCCCCCAGCCTGGACGCCGGTGTGCTACCCGGTCAACCCTCAGTGGATTCCCTCTTACGAAGCCATTTGCGCCGCAGGTGTACGTGCCGACAAGCCCAACCGCGAATGGGAAGGCCCGGGCTCGCCCCTGCAGTACAAGGGAGACCCGAACAGCGCCAATGGTCTGGCCACTTGCGAGCACTATCAGTGACGCGGCAGCTTGAATTGTCTTTCGTCTGGTTACATCAGATTGGCCGTTGCATCGGATGGCGCTGATTCGGGCGCCTAAACTGCGGGCATGCTGAGACGTCGGCCCAACCTTTCTACACTCACGACATGCGCAAATCTCTCTTCTTTCTTTTGATCCCTATCCTGAGCTTTACCATGGGAACACAAACCGCTTGTTCGACAACCAACCAGCCAACCTTCGCTGTTCACACGGTGAGCGCGGATTTTCGTGGCGACTCGCCCGATCTGGAAGTGCTGGAGTTCCACTACGGCCAGGCGAAGAAAGGCCCAGGTGGTTTGCAACGCTCGGCCGCGCCCGGATCTGGTGGCGTGCCCAGCCCGAGCATTGGCGGTGACTTGCCCTTGCCTGACCAGGTGACGGTCAAATGGCGCGACAAGCGCACCGACAAGGTCTACGAGGAAACCGTGGACATGGCATCCCGCTTGCCTGGTGCGAAAGCGATGAATGAGACAACCGTTTATTTCCTCGTCGACCAGTTTGAGAACAAGCTGTACGTGTATCTGGTCCCTGCCACTGACTACAAAGATCGCAGTGTCGGCAGGCGTCCGGAGGGTACGGTCCCCAATGGGCCGAGCAAGACAGCGCACTTGGATGTCAAGACACTCTACCCAGACAACTCACCTCCCCGTCCACGTGGGAGGTTTTCCAAATCGCTGCTGAAACTGTGGGGTGTTTCACCCGAAGGGCTGATTGTGCCGTGACGAAGGTTTAAGGGCGAATGCCAAAGAGTTAAAGAACAAACAAGGAGGGGCTCATGGTCACGGAAGTAATACATACCCTAACGCCATCAGAAGTTGAGTCGGCGAGGCAGCAGACAAGCGCAATCGGAGCTTCACCTGTGGCTGAGCTTGATGCGAGTAGTGGCGCCCATTTTGTATTCCTGGCCCACTTTGATGGGACGAACAACGACAAGAACAACCTCGCGCTAGCCGACTCTCAGTTCAGCACCAATGTGGGCTTGATCTCCGACTTGGCGGAACCCATTGCCGAGAGTAATCCCAATTTCGGAAGCTACTATCAAGTTGGGGTTGGCGCCAATCCTGGCGAAGGAGGGTGGGCTGCAGGCGTCGATCCCAATGGCAGCATGCGAGGCACAGCGGAACGCGCCTATGACAAGTTCGCCGTCGATGCCTCTGCTTGGTTGCGAGAGCATCCTGACGCCAACCCGGAAGAGGCACTGCAAGTTGTAGCGACTGGTTTCAGCCGAGGCAGTGGTACGGCCGCCTTGTTCAGCCAATTGCTCTACGAACGTGGATTGGCAGACGCCACTTCGGGTGAAGTCCTCGTTCCTCCCGGCCGCTTGGGCTTGTCGGCTGCCATGATCTACGACCCCGTCACCACGGGTCAGCGTGGCAACGATGCGTTTTCCCCGACCTCGCAAAACATCACAGTGGTGCAAGCGCAAAACGAGTACCGCACGCCGTTTCAAGGGGTGGATCACAGTGATCACCCAGGCGTTACCGTGGTGCCTGTCATGGGCAACCATTGCGACATTGGTGGCGGCTATGACCAGGGAATCGCTGCCATGGTGGCGGAGGACTCCCTGGGCTGGCTCAAACGATCAGGTCTGGATCTGGGCGACTTGCCCGCCGACCGTCAGTTCGACGGGCAGGCAGTGGTTCACCATGAACGCGACATGCCGATCTGGGGCTCGCCGGACTATCCCGTGACGCATGAGCCCACAGATGGGCTCGACGCACCCCGGCAGTTGACGGGTGACGCCAGAGAGGCCAGCACGTCGCCATCGGGATGGCGGCAGTTTGAAGGCATGGACGGGACGGTCTATACCAAGTCGTTCACACATCCCAATACAGGTGAGCCACTGGAGGTGACGCTGGTTCAGCAGAACGGTGTCGCCGGATACGTAGAGATGTACACCAGCCGCCTGGACGACCAGGGGAGGGTAGAGGCCACAGAGCACCGAACACTCAAGTCGGCACCCGTGTGGGACATCATGGACGTGGCAGACCAGAGGATGGCACCTCGCGCGCCTGAAGGCAGAAGCCATGCAGCAGCGGGGGAGGAGGCGGCCAGGCAGACGCAACAGGCCGATGAGGCGGCCAATGAACGCGCAGAAGCCGATCCCAACGCCGATGTTGACCTGCCTCCTCACTTGCGGCCGCTGCCCATCACCCCTCAAGGGAGCAGCGCAGACAACGTAGCGCAGGCGCAGGAGCAAGACAGTCATCAGACGGTTGCAGAAGAGGCTCTTGCGCGGTAGCGGAAATCTGTGTGAGCCCGCCGCGGCTGCGGTCACGGCGGGCAAGCTGTATGCCAACGTCCGCGGAACCAAAGGCGTCTTTGCCACGGTCACGAGCAGTGGCCAGAAACCGGACACCTATGCTGTCAGCCTGGTACGCGGCCGGCTGCCCAAGGGCTGGTATCTGACCAAGGCAGATGTTCAGGTCGGCTGTGTGGTTGTCACCGGCGCCAGCCTCGGCAAGAAGCGGCCCTGAATGTCCTTCTACTTCTTCTTCTTCTTTCACGTACTTATCTTCACCGCAAACAAAGGGAGCCGATTCCATGTCCGAACGCCACAGCACCAAGAAGCTTGACCTCAACAGCTCGGCAGTCGATGCCGCTACCACCACCACCATCACCAACCGTCGCCGTTTCTTTGGCCATGTGGTGCTGGCCGGTGCGGCGAGTGCAGTGCTGGCCGCGTGTGGTGGTGGAAGCGATCCGCTGGAACCTACCGGTAGCAGTTCAGACGACAAGTTTGACTTGAAAAGCGCATTCAACCGCCTTAAGGATGGGATGCGAAGTGGAGACGTTGTTGCTCTGGTTGGCGCCGAACCGAACACCACTAGCACGAGTACGACTCACATCTGGACAGACGATGATGGAGAGCGCCTGTTGGTAACTTTTACGCAAGAAGGAGTGGTGAATGGCGCAAAGTACAACTCAAACGACAGTGCCGAACTCGAGTGGGTGGCGGGTAATGTTTAAGGAGCTGGTTGGGGCCTTTATCCTGGCGAGCTTTGTATCGTCGTCAGCACACGCCCAATGGGCCGTGTATGACGAATCTGTGCATCTAGAGGTAGAAAAGGTAAACAACATTTCAGGGATTGGAGATAGAGCAAATCTGGATGGGAGTTTCAAGGCCTACACGGAGAACAGCGACCTCAAGCTCAAGTTGCTAGAGGAGGACTTTTTCGCCCTAGATAAGGGAGGAATTGAATCCGACGACGAACTCAAGAAGTTCATCAAGACCAAGCCCACCTGCGGCGACAAGAAAGCGAACGAACGGCTTTACGAAGCTTGTATTGGGCTGCGGAACATGCGGCTGAACACGCTGCGTCAGGCCAAAGTCACTTTTGACAACGTCAAGGAGCGTCGGTCAGCTTGACCGAGAAGACCGGCGAGCGCACATGCGCGCACCCGGCTGAAACCAGCAGGCGCATGGTTCTGCATTTTTGTCAAAACTGGTCTGTATACTTTGGACCTCATTGTCGAACAGGTGATCCTCGAGTCCATGCACTGAATTCGACAGGCCTCGTTAGATGCGATCGCTTCGCTGCGGAAAGGTGGGAGAGTTGAAGGCTATCGAACTGTTGTTCATTGTCGTGTTGCTGGCTGTTACTGCTTGCACCTCACGGCAGCCGGAGTCAACGCCACTGCCGCTGCGCCCTGGCGTCAAGGCGTTTGACGCCAGCAAGGTAGCCCAACTGAGTGCCGAGCGCCGTGCAGCGCTGGAGCAGGAACTCTTCAGCGAGCTTCAGGTGTGGAACATGGGCAGCCGCCAGTACCCGGACCAAGCCGGCATTGCTGCCCGGGAACAACGCTGGCAGGCCATGGCCGATGAAGGGCTGGAGCTGGCGCACATCACACTCACCGTGCTGGAGCCGCGCACAGGCAAGGCGCACGAACTCACGCCTGCGATCAAGCGTCTGGAGGTGCTGGCAGAGCAGGGCGATGCGGGCGCCATGTGTTTGATTGACCGTTTGGTGAACGTCACGGCCGCTCAGCTCGACTGGAAGCAGTACGAAGCCACGGCCAGGAAGTGGCTGGAGCGTGGCGCGGAGCTGGGGCACCCAGAGTGTTTGATTTCTTTGGGTGGTCGAACACTACGCGGGGTTGGCTACACGAAGGACACAGCTCGCGGCCTGGAGTTGATTTTTCGGGGTCGGAAGGCCGGTTACGCGCACGGAGTTGGCAGTCTTATCCTTTTCTACAAATCAAAGGGCTTCGAGGATGACGCCAACGTGAAGCGACTGTATTGCTGGATGGTGATGGAAGACCGTTTCTACTTCCGAGACCCCATCGATGAAATCGCCCGCATGATGCGAAAGCAGTCAAATAGCCTGTACGAGCACAACAGGGAGACTTTAAGCGAGCTGGCAGCATGGGAGCCCAACTTGCAAGATTGTGTTGATCTAGGGAAGGGCGAGTGAGTATGTCAGAAACACGAAGCAGCTCGTTGCCTGCCAACTTTGATGCGATCAAAGAGGGGTGGGCTGGAGAGGTAGGGGCTTTGCAGTCTGCTTTGAGAGGGGCAACCGCTACCCAACGAGATCTGACGCGAGCAGTTCAAGATGATCCGTCACTCGCCCCCCAAGCCACAGCCGCCGCCCTGGAAGAGCTCAAAGCCGCCAAGGCCTACAACGACTTTCTGGACAAAGACAAGGAATACTGGGCCAAGGGCGACCAGTACGATCAGCAACTCAAGAACGGAGCGGGCTACGACCGTCGTACCGGCACCGTCAGAGAGCTGCCGGGTTACGACCGCTTGGCACTGGAGCACAGCCGGGACAAAAACTGGGCGCTGGCAGGCGAGTTTCAGATGTTCAAGACGGAACATGGTCTCAAGCACGTTCACCTTGCGCCCGTGAACACGCCCACCGAGACGCACCATGTCGACGGCGCTGTTGAGCGGCGCGAGACAGTGCAAGGGCACGTGCATTCGGCCAAAGAATGGGCAAAAGAATTTGCCGGCGATTATGTGGACACAGCTGCGGACATTGTGAAGAACGGCCCGCTGACGCCTGAGCAAAACCGGCTTCTGTGCAAATCCACTGTGGGTGCGGTGCTTGGCCTGGCCGGCGCGAAGATGATGCCGGCACCCGGTGGTGGCCCTGGGGCCACTGTCTTTGACGATGCAGTGGGGAACGCCATCAATGCCAGCGACCCCGCGAGCACGATTTGCGACCCGATCTATCGCGGCCGCCGCAAGGTCGATGTGCATGGTGCTGCAACGGCTGAAGATTCACCTGCTCTGGCCGCTGCCCCGGGGGAGTTCGGCAGCTTCGGCAATCTCGACACCTGGCTCGACCAGACCCTGGCAGCGGCCAGCATGCCAGGGCAGGAGGCTCAGTTTGATCGCCTGATGCAAGCGGCGGCCAACGACCCAGCCGGGCACGCACTGCTGAGCGAGGCGGTGCAGGCCGAAGACCAGCGGGAGATGTCGGCGCACCAGAGGGCGCTCACCCCGGCAGCCGCCGAGCACGGCAACGACTACAGCCATGGCGCTTTGTCTTTGGGCTGATGTGATGGCGGCAGCTCATTCCTGAGCCATCGGTCTGCCGCCGAACCCTCTGGCTAACGAAACAGGCCGCCCCTGGCGAGGCAAGGCAAGGCTCAAAAACGAGCCAAGAACGAGCCAAGAACAAGGCGTTTGACGGCCCGAAAGCGAGTATTTGCGGTCCGGAGCCCCGGATTTGACGGTTTTGCCACAGGGCTTAAGCCTTATGCATGCTGGCCTGGTCGCAGTATGTAACAAATTTGTGTATAGATTTTGGCAATTTTGACAGGGTGGGCGCGGCCTTTGCGTCTAGTCTGTGAGAAAATGCACGAACAACGAAATACTACTGCTTAGGTACCTGTTTTCAGGGCAATGGCCGTGCAGAAAGTAGGTCGTGAGATTTCGGGGTTCGCCCGGTGTGACGAGCATCGTGGCATGTGCTTTGAACCAGTGGGTGAATGCGTACGAAGGCCATGTGGGCGGCGCATCGATTCACCTGGGCGGAGGGTGCATGCCGGTTCGGCAACACAAGGTCCCCGGGTCCGAAAAATTGAAGATTTGACCAATCAACGTCGGGGAGGGCGTGGTCTCAGGCGCGGTGTGTACCGGGCCAAAAATTGCCAACTTTCATTTTTCATCGTCTTCGTCATCGTTGCCGTCACCTCGGTTTGGTTTGGCTTCGGTTGGTTTCGGATGGCCTCGTGTTGTCTTTGTGTTGAGCCTGCGTCCCTTCTTTGTTGTTTGTGCGCCAGCGCTCAGGACTCGGCAGCTCTTCGCAGGTCAAACCAAGCCAAACCAAAACAAACCAAGTTGAACGGCGCACCCGGTAGCGAAGCGAACACCAGCCGGCGAGTGCCGAAAGAGAAGATCCGCCACAGGGCGCTCGACTCCTGGTTGTCTTTATTGCTTGCATTGTTTTTCTCGTTCTTCATCTTTTTCATTCACTGACTTGTCACCGCTCAAAGGAACCGACTCCATGTCCGAACGCAACAGCGCCAAGAAGCTTGACCTCAACAGCTCGGCAGTCGATGCCGTCACCACCACCACCATCGCCAGCCGTCGCCGTTTCTTTGGCCATGTAGTGTTGGCCGGTGCGGCGAGTGCGGTGCTGGCCGCGTGTGGCGGTGGAAGCGATCCGCTGGATGTGACGGATTCGAACGATGGGACGAATGGCTATCGGTTGAAGTACACCTATGACAACTTGCCGGCCGGTGTAGGCGTTCGAAGTGCTGACGTTGAAAAAATGGTTGGGGGCCCGCCCAACGACGTTGACAAAGACTCATCGCAGGTGTGGACGAACTCCGAAGGAAGGCTCTGGGTGTCCTATGGAACGGAAGGTGAGAACAATCGCGAGGCTAAAGGTATCGAGTTCAATCCTACCAATGGGCCTACCGTCTCACGAAGCTTGTTGTGAAACCAGGTGGGGAAGCGGAAATAGGTGGGAACATGAATAAAGCTATGCACTATCTGTTCAGTCTGGCTGGTCTGGTTTATTGTTGCGCACTCGCCAGTTTGTCGTCCCCCGCGCATGCTCAGTGGGCAGTGTACGACCACGAAGCCAACCTAAAGCTCGAGCAAATCAACAATACAAGGGAGCTCGGAGGAGATAAAGCCAACCTTGGAGGAAGCTTCAAGGCCTACACCGAGAACGACGATCTCAAGCTCAAGTTGCTGGACGAAGATTTCTTTGCCCTGGAGAAAGGTGGCTTCGAGTCTGAGGAAGAGCTGAAGAAGTTCATCAAGACCAAACCCACCTGCGGAGACAAGAAAGCGAACGAACAGCTTTACGAAGCTTGTATTGGGCTGCGGAACATGCGGCTGAACACGCTGCGCCAGGCCAAGGTGATCTTCGACAACGTCAAAGAGCGCCGGTCGCAGATCAAGACGCTGATTGAAGACTCGCGTGGCGTAAATGACAGCGCCGGTCAGCTCGCCCGCTACCAGTTCGAACTGCAAGGTCTTCAGGCCTTGATGCAGACCGACGCCATGCAGCTGCAGGTGCTGATGGATGGTTACAAGCAGCGCGAGAAGATGTACGAGACGCAGCAGCAGGAAGCGAGAAACGCGCAGATTGGTGCCGGTGACGATGAGAAAGCGGCAGACGCCAAGGCGCCGGTGTTCAATCCGTTGGGACTGTTCTGAGGTAAGGCGCGCGAGTCAGAGCAAGACCACTACACAGCGTTCCGCAGCCATTAGTTCAGAACAACGATCAGGGAAAGCAAGCGTCAGCATCATGAGCAAGTTGAGGACAAAAGCGAAGACAAGCATCGAATGCAGCCCTGCTGCAGGGGCTGCCGATCGTCTTCGCGCCACAGTGGCCGCATTGATCACAGTGTTGCTGGGGCGGGAGCCTGATGCAGCCAGCCTGGCAGAGAGCACAGGCAAGGAGTTCGCATGGCTCTGACGGTTGATGATCTCGGCATTGACAAGCCGGACTGCGGTGCGCTGGCTGTGGGTGACATGTTGGCGGGTTCGATTCAGAACCTGACCAGCACGTTCATGCCCGCTCGGTACGCGAATGCCTTGTCGGACGCAGCGTTCTATTGCGAGATCCGCAATTACGTCTTGTACGACTCCATGATCGACTTCTGGATGGGAGAAGTGATCGGCCGCATTTCCACCGTGATCATGGTGTTGGCGGTGGTTTTTGTCACGCTCTGGATCGTCTGGGCGGGCATCAAGCTCGTCTCAGGTACCAGCAAAGAGCCTGCAATGATGCTGGTGGCCCAGGGTGTCAAGATTGTCGTTGTCATGACCTTGATCGTCGGTATCAGCAGTGAAACCGACACGGTGATTCATACCGCGTACCAATGGCGAGACGACATCACGGCCATTGTCACGGGTGACGACGCCAACCTGGTGGAGTTGATCGACATGAACATGGCCGTGAGCCAGATTCTCAGTCTGGTCAAAGACAACATGATCCAGGGTGGCTCGGTCGACCGTCAGGGCGGTACGTCTGACTGGCTGGCGATTGCCGGGCAGTCCGGCCCGCCGATCATGACCTCCATTCTGGTCATGATTTCCGAGGTGGCCATTGCGGTGTGCATGATGCTGGCGCCGCTGTTTCTGTTTTTCCTGCTGTTCAAATCCACTTCGCAGATGTTCTGGAGCTGGTTGAAGTTTGTGGCCGGCACGTTTGTGACGATGGCTTTCCTGTGCATCGTGGCCAAGATCGCCCTTGAGGGGACGTTCCGCTACGGCATCCTGGTGGTGCTGTCGTCCGTGCTCAACGCTGCAGCCAGCGTGGCGGGCGGCAACTCGCTGGCCGAGGGCGGGCTGATCATCCTCACCGGCGGCGCTTCGCGTGCGGACGTTGCCGCCGGGATGACGCGCCTCGGCGCCATGGGGGCTTTGTTCTCGGTTCTGATCATCGCGGTGCCGCCTGTGGTGATGCAGTTGTTTGGCTCGGCCATGGGCTATGCGCAGAGTATCTTGTCGGGCATCTACAGCCCGATGGCTGGCATGGCGGCCCGCGGCGGTGCAGGCGGCGCGGCAGGTGCCAACGGCGCGGCAGGCCCAGCAGGTGCGCCCGGCTATAGCGCGGCCCCCCAGTTGGGCATGGCAGGCATGAACGGTGCGCCGGGCGAGAGAGGCTCCGTGAACCTGGCCAGCCAGAACGCGCAATATCTGGCCAACGCCGCCAACAGCAATGTCATGTCCCAGGACGACGCCATCACGCGGCAAGCGAGCCGCTTCGATGCAGATGGCGGCCGGCGGCCTTTCCTTAACCGGCTCACAGAAAACTATGATCCGGATCGAGGAGCAGCAAGACAGCAGTTGATTGATCAAGGGATGCGAGAACAACGCCCGCAGTTGTCGTACTCTGCAACACGCTCCACAGGTGGATACGCCTCAGACAATTTTTCCCGCGTGCAAGCAAGCACGGCGGCCATTGACCAGACCAATAGCGGCACGACGGTGGGAGGCAGTGCGCCTGCAGACCGCGCGCGAACCTTGGGAAATCAACCACCGGTTGAGTCCTTCACCGGTGATAACCGCAGGGCTAAGCCACACGGTTCTTAGGCGTAGTGCTGTACATGTACCGAGCTGCTCACTACCAGAGACCGAACGCGCAGAACTAGCTAGATGAAGAACCACAAGATGAAGAACAACACAGCCAGCAACGCTATGGACAACAGTCATCAGGGAACCGAATCCATGAACCCCAGCACGAATAGCAACACCAGCCGTTCTTCTTCGATTTCGCGCCGCGCCCGCGTGGCCACGATGGCGCTGGCGGTGGCGTTGACCGGCGGCATTCTGCAGGGTTGCGCCACCCAGGCGCCGCCTCCGCCACCCCCGCCGGCCATTCCCACCAACTGGAAACCGGTGAACACGCGCGACACCACGCCGCAGGCGATTCCGTTGGCGGAAGAAGAGGCGTTGCACAAGTTCCAGATGCTGCCGACCGATGTGACGCTGCGTTCCATGCTGCAGCGCTGGGCGGATGAAAACGGTGGTGAGCTCGAGTGGCAGTACCCGAGCGACCTCACGCTGGTGCGCGACTTGCGCGATGTGAAGGAAAACAACCTGAACAAGGCGCTGCGCGTGGTGCGCAAGGTGTATGCCGACCAGTTTGTTCGGGTGCGCCTGTTCTCCAGCAAGAAGATGCTGGTGACCGAGCTGCCGGGCCGCAAGGCGGCCATGGCCAAGAAGCGCAAGGCAGAAGAAGCCGCGGAGCGCGCTGAAGAAGAACGCGAAGCGCGTGAGGCAGCGGCCGAGGAGAAGCGCCTGGAGGAAGAAGAGGCTGCCAAGGCACGCCGCGCTGCTGAAGAAGCAGAGAAGGAAAAGGCAGAGAAAGCGAAGAAGGCCGAGCAGGCTGCCGCTGCTGATGCGGCTGCTCAGCGTGAAGCCGAGCAAGCCAGGGCTGCAGCAGATGCTGCTGAAGCTGCGAAGGCGGAAGCGAACGCCGCTGCGAAGGCCAAGGCCGAAGCCGACCAGAAAGTGGCGGCCAAGCCCGCCCGCCCGCTGGAAATCTGGTGAGCGGGCCAGCCACGGCCAGGAACAGGAAAGAACAGCAAGTCCCCAAACAGAACAACAACAACTGATTCGGGCCGCATGAGCAGCCCATCTAAGTCAGGGAACAGGTGAGCCAAGTAGTGACCAAGATGCCCATTTTCAAACGCGACCTCTCAGAGGCCAATCAGGAGATCATCAAGAAATCGGTGAACTTCGAGACGGCCCAGATCACCATGGTCAAGCGCAGCGAGCGCCTGGCCTGGTGGGTGGCGGCATGCTCTCTGGTGGTGACCATTGCCCTGGTCGGCGCCATTGTGTACATGCTGCCGCTCAAGGAGAAGGTCCCCTATCTGGTGACCGTGGACCTCAAGCGAAGCACCAGCACGATTTCGCATCTGCGCGACAACGTGGCCATGACTGGTATCTACGCCAGCGAGGCACTCAACCGCAGCCATGTGGCGCGCTTTGTGCAGGCGCGTGAAGGCTATGACTGGGACACCATTCAGGAGCATGAATGGGAATTCGTGGCTGCCATGTCGAACGATCGCGTCAAGCAGTTGTTCGTCAAGCAGTTTGACGGCACGCCCAACTCGCCCGACAAGCGCTGGGGCCGGGACAAGGCCATTCGGGTCAAGGTCAACAGCATCGTGTTCCACGGGCTGAACGAAGAACAGCGCATCCGGCCCACGGGCGCCACCGTCCGGTTCGAGAAGTGGCAGTTCGACAAGCGCTCGGGTGTGAGCAAGTACATGAGCAGCCATGTGGCGACCATGCACTATGAATACAAGACCAACCTGCGCATGAATGAAAACCTGCGCCTGCGCAACCCGCTGGGCTTCCAGGTGACGACTTACAAGGTGGATGACGAGTTCAACGCGCCGACCTTCAAGCGCGAGGAAATGACGGGTGGCGTGCCTCTGATCGAGGAAAGCGACGGCCAGCTCAACCGGGGTGAGGGGTCGGACATTTCCAGCAGCACTGATGAGGCATCCGGCCAGCCGGATCTTCCCGGTGCGGCGCCGACACCGTCCACACGCTGAGCGGGGAGGGCAAAGCAATGACGAATCAGCAGCAAGGCAAGCGACTCGCGAACAACAGCAGCAGAAGCAGAAGCAACAACAACGGCAACAGCCAGGAAGTGACGATGCAAGGCAAACAGCAAGGCAACGATCAGCAACACGGGAAATCCACCGCCGGGCGCGGCATCTGGAGGGCAACGAGCAAGGCCATGACCGGCATGCTCATGGCTTTCGGCATGTTCGCCGCCGTGCCTTCCGTGCAGGCGCAATCACAAGTGCAGGAAGTGCGCGAAGTGGTGTACCGGCGCGACGCGGTGGTGCGGGTCAACACGGGCCTGGGCATCGCCACCCAGATCGAGATCAGCCCACAGGAGCAGATCAAGGACTTCGGCACCGGATTCACCGATGGCTGGGAGCTGGTGCGCCGTGACAACGTGTTCTACATCCGCCCCAAGAACGTGGATGTGGACACCAATATGTACATCCGCACCAACATGCGTTCGTACCTGATCGACCTGCGGGTCTCGGCGACGAAGTGGCGCACGCTGGACGAGGCCAAGAAGGCCGGCGTGTACTACAAGGTGCGCTTCATCTACCCGAGCGAGCAACCCGAGCAGGGGAGCCAGGCACAACAGGTCAATCAGGTGCTTTCGCCTTCGGCTGCTGCACTGGACTCACAAGGCGACTATCACCTGAACTATGACTACGCCAGCTCTCTGGGTGATGCATCCGTGATCGTTCCGCTTCGCGTGTACGACAACGGCCAGTTCACCTATATCCATTTCCCCAAGCTGGCCAATTTCCCGGCGGTTTTCGGCCGCAACGGGGAGGTGGCTGAGGAATACATCGTGAACCAGCACAGCGAAGGCGACGTGATGATCGTGCAAGGGGTCTACCCCTACATCGTCATGCGCCTCGGTGCAGACGTGGTGGCCCTTCGGAGGAACAAGTGATGATGAACAACGGAAACAACGCCATGCAAATGCCTGACCAGAACGGTGCAGCGGCGCCGCAAATGAATGACACCATGCCGCGTCTGAACAGCGGCGTTGGCCGGGGCGTCAACAAGATGGCTCTGGGCTACATCGGTGCAGTCGCCATCGGTGTGGTGGCGATGAGCATGTGGGTTGCCAATGTGGCTTTCTCCGCCGACGACAAGGAAAAGAACCGGGTGGTGTTCGAAGACGTGGAAGTGCCGAACAAGCCGGTGCTGCGTTTGCCGGAAGAGCCCATGCTGGCCGAGCCTCCCGTGCAGATGGCGGCCATCAAGCCGCCTCCAGTGCCCAAGCCAGCCGGACCGGAAAAGCCGGACGACCTGCTCATGCGTCGCATGGCGAGCCAGAACAACCTGATCCCGGAGACCGAAGGGCGCAACACCGAGAACCGTTTCTTCGAAGACGAGTTCTCGTCTGTGAAGCGTGGCGCGGTGCAAGTCATGGCCAATGCCGACATGATGCTCACCCGTGGCACCTTCATCCGCTGCGCGCTGCAGACCCGTGTGGTCTCTACCTTGCCGGGCATGACGTCCTGCGTGGTCACGGAACCCATCTACTCCACCAACGGCCGACGACTCCTGATCGACAAGGGCTCCAAGGTCACGGGCGAGTACAAGTATGTGGACGAGAACTACGACCGCATCGGCATTGTCTGGACGCGGATTCTCACCACCACCGGCCTGGATGTTCGCATTGACAGCGCTGGCACCGACACTCTGGGCGGCGCTGGCGTTCCCGGCGAGTACGACGGCCATTGGGGCGAGCGTATCGGTTCGGCCATGCTGGTGAGCTTGCTGGCCGACACCATCGATGTGGCGTCGCAGAAGATTGCCGAGAAGAATGACATCAAGGGCCAGTCGAGCACGGTGTACGGTAACGGCTACGTGGCGCAGACCTACGATCCGTGGAAGTCGCGCACGGCCGACACTGCGCAGGCAGCCGCCACCCAGATGCTGGCCCGCTCTGCCAACCGCAAGGCCACTGTGACGGTCATGAACGGTACGGTGATCAATATCTTCACCGCGCGGGACGTCGACTTCTCCACGGTGTTGCAGTGACACACCGCGCGCCAGCCAAGAACATGTACAAGGGAACCGGTCCGGGTATGAGGGAGTCAGGGGTTTGATCGAGGAAATCGCTGAACCGATCGCCAATATCTCGACCGAGTTCCTTGAGTACCAGTACCACGTGCTGGGCATCACGGAGTACCTCAACAACCCTGAGGTGACCGAGATCTGCATCAACCGGCCAGGGGAGGTGTTCCTGGAAACGGTGCATGGCTGGCAGCGGCTGGAAGTGCCGCAGCTCACCTTCGACCGGGCGCGGCAGTTCTGTACCACGGTGGTCAACGAGAGCAAGACCGGCCAGCGCATCACGTCGGTCGACCCGGTGGTCTCGCTGACCTTTCCGACCGGTCAGCGTGCGCAGTTTGTCTTGCCGCCCGCGGTGCCCGCGGACACGGCGTCCATCACCATTCGCCTCCCATCGCGCTGGACGAAAACGCTCAACCAGTACCAGGAAGACGGCTTCTTCAACGAGATCCTTGACGACACCGACGAGCTGACGGACATGGACAAGGAGTTGCTCGAGCTGAAGAAGGCTCGCGACTTCCATGGCTTTTTCAGCAAGGCGGTGCACTACAAGAAGAACATTGTGGTCAGCGGCGCCACCGGCAGCGGCAAGACGACGTTCATGAAGTCTCTGGTCACGCACATTCCGCAGGATGAGCGGCTGATCACCATTGAGGATGCGCGCGAACTGTTCATTGACCAGCCCAATGCTGTGCACCTGATCTATTCGCGTGGGGGGCAGGGGGCTGCCAACGTCACTGCCAAGGGTTGCATGGAGGCCTGTCTCCGGATGAAGCCCGACCGCATCATCCTCGCCGAGATCCGGGGTGACGAATCCTTCTACTACATCCGCAATTGCGCATCCGGTCACCCGGGCTCCATCACCAGCTGCCACGCGGGCAGCTGCGACCAGACCTGGGATCAGATGGCTCTGATGGTGAAAGCATCTCCCGAAGGCTCGGGCCTCGCGTTTCCGGAGATCAAGCGCCTGCTGCTGCTCACCATTGATGTGGTGGTGCACATCAAGGCCCATGCAGGCAAGCGGTACATCACCGGCATTGATTTTGATCCGGTGCGCAGGATGCGCCTGAGTGCCACCTGATGCGTTGGCATGCCTGCCCCAAATGGCTGGCACAAGAAAGAACCTGATGAAAATTTTGAAATCACTTTTCGTTCGTTCAGCCCTTCTGGTGGCGAGCCTGTCTGCTGTGACCCTCTCGACGGCTCTGGCCGCAGGCAAGGTGCTGACGCCCACGCCACTGCGTGGAATCTGGTTCGAGGACAGCGACATGGGCCAGCACCTGTGCCTGACCTACAAGCTGCGCCAGAACGGTGAGCATGTACCGGGTGCGATTGTTGTTTCCGACGTGCAGATCATGAAGCTCAGGGAAGCGCATGAAGACGAGATCCTGTTTGTCACCAAGGTGGAGCCTGCGACGGCTGCAGCCTGGCGCATGCAGGCGCTCAGCGACGTGTTTCCGTACGAAGCAGCCAAAGAGCTCAAGAGCTTCGGCCTCTCGACCCGCAATGGAAAGCTGTACTGGTCAACACCGGTGGTGGTGGATGGCAAGGACACCATGAACACGGACGTGTTCGTGCGCTGCATCTGAGCCAGGTTGCGCTGACTGGCTGATATCACTGACTCCGCTCACATTATGGAAGAGGCTCCGGCATTCCCTGACTCTGGTGCAGCCATGCCTGGCTCGCCAGAGATGCCTGCGCCGGTGCCCGATGTGCTGCCTGAGCCTCTGCCGGTCCTGGCCGGGATCCCGGGGCTGTTTCAGGCCCATGCGGAGGATCGTCTGGGCGCGGCGCTGATGGCGCATGAAATGGAACCGTCCATGGTGGAGCAGGTGCAGGCCTATGCGGTGCGGGTGGCCATGGAAAAGCACATGGGGCCCGGCGTGGCATGGATGGGGGTGAGCCTGGACGGCCAGCGCGTGGGCATGCGGGACACGGTGGGGGTGATGTGGGATTTTGCGGTCGGCGAGGCCTTTTCGTCGAGTGCACATGAGCACCTGAATCAAGCCATGGTGCATGCGCAGGGCAAGGCGCCCGCCGTCCCCGGCGTATCCAAACAGAGCGCCGGGCCGGCCATGCAAATGGCCTCGGGTGGGTCGGCTGGCGGCAGCAGTGGTGCCGAAGGCGGTGCGACCTGATAGCGCAATGCTGGCCGGACCGAGACTGAGGCTGGGAAGAAGACCGGGATAGCGCCAGAGATAGCGCCAGAGATGGCGCTAGAAATATCGATAGAGATCGAACTTGAAATTGAACGCCAGTTTAAAGATTGGGGAAATGAGAAAGGACATGACAGCCATGCAAGACATGACACCAACCAGGGCAGCATCCTCGCTGCGCAAAACAGCTTCACGTGCCAGCGCTTCTCTTCGTATGGGGGGCGTGGTTCTGGCGCTGGGCGTGCTGGGCGGATGCGTATCCCTGCCCGGCATGCAGGCCAATGTGGCGCCAGCCGAGCCCACGAAAGGTCTGGAGCCCCAGAAGGTCAATGTGGCGTCTGACGCCGTGACCTATCACTTCGACTTCGTCTTCGGCGATGGTGCTGGCACCGCCAGCTCCAAGCATTTCGGCGCCGGCTTCATCGTCGTGACGCAGGATGGCAAAGAGGTGCAGGCCATTGCCCACAACTTTGAATTGCCACGCAGCGCGCTCGACCGCCAGGGCTGGATGCAGTTTGGCGATCTGAACAACGATGGCTGGCAGGACTTCATGGTGCCGCATCGCATGACCAACGGCGTGACGGTCATGAGCCTGTACGAGTACGACAGCAAGGCCGAGCGTTTTGCGCCGGTTGGCAAACTCTCCGGCCTGGGTGAGATTTCTCGCGCCGCGCCCGGCTGTGTTCAGGTCACTCGCGCGCTCACAGCGGAGGGTGCTGCCGATCGCCAGAACTTCTGCTACTCGAAGCAGACAGGCCAGTGGGTGGCTCAGATCGCTCCGCTGTCGGCTGACGACGTGCTCGATGCCGATGCCGGCTGTGCAGGTGCAACCCCTGATGCCAAGGCTTGCCGCAAGTCCCGCATGGCTTTGGAGAAGACGCTCAAGGGTGAACTTCAAACCTATGGCAAGTCTTACCAGGGCGTGCTGACGGAGAGCAAGAACAAGCAGTATGCTGCGCGCTTTGTGCGCAACACCAATGTGGAGCATCGCGCATGGCTGCGCTACCGCGATGCGCGATGCAACGCCTATGTGCGCGAGCAGGGGTTTGATCGCAAGCTGTTTGACTCAGCGATCGAAGCGTGCCGCTATGACCTGTCGGTCGCTCAGCTGCACGAGTACCGTTTGCGCAATGCCCGCCTGGCAGAGACGATGGCGGCCGATGATGCCGGTGAAGAGGCGACTGCGAAGCCCGCCGCTGAAGCAGCGCCCGAGGCAGCAGCTGCAACCGCTGCTGAGCCTGCAGATGCCGACAAGGCTGTGGCCAAGCAGTAAGACCTGGACGTGAAAGCGATGGGTCACAGCGTGACAATGCGCGTCGAATCGAGGGAGAGCCTGCCGGGTACGCATGCTCTTCGCTCCAAGGAGTGACACCGTGAACGCAAAGCTCAAGTGGACCCTGGCAGTGTTCGCACTGGTGGTGGCGCTGCTGTTCGGCGCCTGGTTCAGCGGCCTGATCATGCTGTGGCGGCTGGACATGGCGACCGACGATCTGGGCCTGACGACGTATGCCCGCTACTGGTGGGCACACGGCGACAGTGCGGCCTTTGGCCGAACCATCCGCAACAGTGGACTTGTCGGCTTTGGTGTTCCGCTTCTGATCTTCGCCGCGGGCGCGCTGTGGGCGCTGATCAACCGAAAGCAGAACATCTATGGCGATGCCCGGTTTGCCACGCTGGCTGACCTGAAGAAGAAGAAAATGCTCGACCCGGACGACACCGCACTGGTGGTCGGCCGCAAGAACGGCAAGTACATCTACTTCAATGGCCAGCAGTTCGCGTTGCTGGCTGCCCCGACCCGGTCGGGCAAGGGTGTCGGCATTGTCATCCCCAACCTGCTGAGCTACCAGGGCTCTGTGGTGGTGCTGGACATCAAGCAGGAAAACTTCGACCTCACCAGTGGCTTCCGAGCCAAGTATGGGCAGGACGTTTTCCTGTTCAACCCGTTTGCCGAAGACCTGCGCACACACCGCTGGAACCCGCTGAGCTATGTCTCGGACGACCCCCATTTCCGGGTGAGCGACGTGCAGAGCATTGCCGCCATGCTGTATCCGGTGCATGAAGGCGCCAAAGACCCGTTCTGGTCCAACCAGGCTCAGAACGCTTTTGTGGCATTTGCCTTGTACGGTTTTGAGCAAGCCGAATACCTGACAAAGAACTTTGGCCCGGAAGCCGCGGAGACGCCCACGATTGGCAGCCTGTTCAGGCTGGCTTCCGGCAGGCCCGGGCAGGACTTCCGGGAGTACCTCAACGAGCTGGCCAGCTGGCCGCACCTGAGCCAGAGTGCACGGTCCGCCTTCGCCACCTTGCAAGGCCAGGCCAAGGAAACCTTTGCCTCCATCATGGGCACGTTCAAGGAGCCTTTGAACCCCTGGCTGAACCCTGTAGTGGACGCTGCCACCAGTGGCAACGATTTCGATCTGCGCGATGTGCGCAAGCGGAAGATGACGATCTATGTGGCAATTCAGCCCAACAAGCTGGCCGAAAGCCGCCTGATTCTCAATCTGTTCTTCAGTCAGCTCATCAACCAGAACGTCAAGGAGTTGCCGCAGGCCAACCCCGAGCTCAAGCACCAGTGCCTGCTGCTCATGGACGAGTTCACCAGCATCGGCCGGGTGGACATCATTGCAAGCGCAGTGAGCTTCATGGCTGGCTACAACATGCGCTTGCTGCCCATCATCCAGAGTCTGTCTCAGCTGGAGTCGACCTATGGCCCCGAGGTGGCGCGGACCCTGATCACCAACCATGCCTTGCAGATTCTCTATGCGCCACGTGAACAGCGCGACGCCAACGAATACAGTGAAATGCTGGGCTATGTGGGCGTGAAGAAGGACAGTATCAGCCGCAACCGCGGGCGCGAAAAGAGTGTGACCAAGAGCACCGCAGAAGAGCGCAGGGCGCTGATGCTGCCGCAGGAGCTCAAGGCGATGGGAGACAACAAGGAGATCCTGATGGTCGAAGGCATGGCCCACCCGGTCATGGCCGACAAGATTCGCTACTACCAGGACAAGGATTTCACAGTTCGGCTGGAGCCCAAACTGACGGTGCCCAAGCTCAAGCTGCCGGGAGGCAGCGCCTCAGCGCCGACCGGCTTTCCCAAGCGGCGAAGCACAGCCGCGCCAGCCACTGCTGGCGGCATGAACACGGGCAGGGCAGGGCTGGCCGCTGCGAGCAGCGCTGTGGCGGCTTCAGCCCGACCGGCA
The DNA here is from genome assembly GCF_040372165.1 of Hydrogenophaga sp. 5NK40-0174. Classification (NCBI taxonomy): domain Bacteria; kingdom Pseudomonadati; phylum Pseudomonadota; class Betaproteobacteria; order Burkholderiales; family Comamonadaceae; genus Hydrogenophaga; species Hydrogenophaga sp. 5NK40-0174. The sequence continues at coordinate 760,680 of NZ_BAABWG010000001.1, forward strand.
TCAGCGCCTGCTCCGACCGCCACTGCGGCACCTCCCAAAGAGTACACGGGACTGGCGGGAATCCAGGAAGAGTTCAGTGACGTTCTGGGTAAACTGGATCGACGTTGACCCTCAGAGGTGTTAGCCAGCGCCGGCGTGGCCGGCTTCTTCAGACGCGGAGCAGCAGATTCATTCATGACCTATCTGGTCGAACAAGCTTGGACAACGAGTACTGGAGAGCGAACCATGGTGCCTGAACCGAACGATCAACGCCGCCCGCACGCGGCAGGACTCAACGACGCGCCGGGTAGTTTGAGCCTGAGCCGTCGAACCAACTCCTTTCAAGATTCCCCCAGGAGCAGTCTTTCATGACCTACCTCGTTGACCAAGCCAAAGCCCCGTCCAATTTTGTGGTGGAAGACGTTCCACCTGGGGTGAAAGACAACTGGGACTTTGAGAAGGCGCCGCTCTATTCCCCGTTGCATTTGAACCGGTGGCCCTTGGGGCCATGGACCATCGACAAACAACGTCAGGTGGCATTGGCCGGAGGAGAGACCGATGCGCGCGCTGCTGGCGAAGCGAACACCGAGGTGACGCACTGGACCACGTTTCTGATGGAGGGGCAGTCGGTTGGCATTGTTCATCAGACAGGCGTCGAGATGCTGGAGGGCGCTGACGAGAGAACGGGCAGCCAAAACAGAATTGAGCTCCTGACCAATGTGTACCTGTATTTGCCGCCTACCTTGTACCCACGCAAGGACGAGATCATTGCGATGATTGAAGAGGCCCACTATGTCAGGGACGATGGGCCAAACCTTCCCTGGGTCAAAGGTGTTCGGCTTGAATTGAAAGACGCTCGGTTAGATACCGAGTACTGGAGAGCGAAGCATGGCGCGTGAACTGAATGATCAACAGACCGCCGTCATTGACTGGCTGAACCAAGTTCGGCGGGACGGCGGTGTTGATCGCTATCCAGGCGGTTTCGAAGCCTTCAAGGCAGACTTGTTCGATCGGCTGGATGGGCTCTCCACGCGAGTTCCGGACCAAGCGGCTGATGCTGTCACGCTGTTGTACAGCGGCAATGCAGGAAATGTTCAAGGCAACTGGCAGTTGGCTGAGAGCATTGGCACGGATTCTCATGGCCGTGTTGTCACCATTGGCAATACGGATATCGGGCTTCTGCAGAATGACGATCGATTCACGTCCGCGCTGAAAGGAACCATCGGTTCTGGGCATCCGGAGTTGTTCGCGGAACTTAACGCGGGTGTCCGTCCCGACGGCAGCAAGGTCGAGAGCATCTGGGACCGGGCCAGCCGGCGTCTGGCCGAGGGAGCCACAGGCGATGTGCGCACCCTGACTTCACTGGCGGAAGATCACAAGGTGTTTGCCAGTGTGGAGTTGCCTGCACTGCTGAAGAACCCCAACGTGACGCACATCAATGGTGTTCCGCTGGAGGCCTATCAGCGCATCTATGCGTCGACCCCCGGTGATGTCTCAGCCAAGCTCAGCGAAGTGAACAAGGCTGTGCAGGCCTCCTCGCGCGGACTGATGTCGGAGATGCGATGGGCAGATGCGGGTGACCACGTCAAAGGTGCCGATCGCTATCGCGTGGACCCCGGGCAGCTGTTTGAGGGTACGCCCTACACCGAGCCACCCCGGGTGGCGGCCAATGATGTCGCGTTTGACATGGCCAAGGGACCACACCCGTACGAGTCGGCGGATCAGTTGGCGCGCATCGAGCAGGGGCAGAGTCGCCTGAAGCTGGAGGTGGATGAACTGCTCTCTCGCGAGGCAGCGCGAGCGGCTGCGGCAGGTGCCGACGATGCGCCGAGCCGCTTGAGACTCCCTAGCCCCGCTGTGCTCAAAGGTCTGGGCTACGCGGGCACGGCGTATGGCCTGTACCAGGGCTATGGCGAGTTCAAGGATGCGATCGACAGTGCCACTTCGACCCGGGATTTGCACGTCAGGGCTTATGAGTCTGGAGCAGACCTGGCAGTACGCAGTGGTGTCTCGGGTACGGCGGCTGTGGCTGGTGGTGCCGTGGGTGGATTGGGCGGGTCGGCATTGGCGCCTGGGCCGGGCACGGTTGCTGGTGCTGTCCTGGGGGGAGGTGCGGCAGCCTATGGTGCTGAAAAGGCCTATGAAGATTCGCGCTTGCAGCAATGGACCCGTGCGGTGGGGCGGGAGTTGGGGGCGCTCAGCTACGACCACATTTCACGCGAAGGCCGCTTGCTGGGGCGACTTGAGTCGCTGAAAGAAGATCTGGCCGAATCGACAGATGCTTCGGAGCGGGCAGAAATTCAGGCTGAATTGGCGGCAGTTGGGGCCGAGTTCAAGGCTGAGGTCGACAAGAACAACGCGTATTACGAGGGGCGTGGTCTGATTGAATCGCAATGGCAGGCCATGTCGACGCGGTTTCCTGACCTGGACAAGGATGACGTGGTCGATGCGTACGAGACGCGACTGGAAGCGGGTTTGAAACCTGCTGACGCTGTTCGCGCAGGTTACAGCGACGCCGTCCACGAAGAAGTGGAGGCACGAGGCTTGCCCTATGTGCCAGAAGCCAGGTACGGCGAATATTCCGACGCTGCCTTGCAAGCGGCATGGCGACGCTTCAGCTCAGAGGTGGCAGAGGGCACTCGAGAGATTGATTTGCTGAGCGTGCGGGGGCCTGAGCCCTCCAAGATCCCGTTGGTCGGCAGCATGATCAGCGAGCACCATCACGAAGCCACACTGGAACGCTTGAAAACAGAGCGTTGGCGCGACAGCGGGCATGTCTCTGCGGTGGAAGCGGAGATGCAGCGCAGGGGGTTGACTCCGCCTCGGACCGAGCGTGGGGTAGCGCCCCATACCAGCCTGGATGCCAGCCGGCCCGAAACACGACAGGTGCTGGCCGACTCTCGTGATGCAGTGGCGGCGACGGCCTGCCGAGGGGGTCTTGAGTGGGACCGTGGCCTGAGTGCCACCAGCTACCGGGTGGCTGCTTTAGCCAGGGCCAACGAGATGACGTGTCTGAATGCCTTCAAGGTCGACGGTGGCGAGATACGCTTCGCCCAAACAGATGGACCACAGCCCAAGGTGGCTTCCGTGCCTGCGACTCAGGCGGCCAATCAGGGCATGGCAGAGTCAGCAGAAGCGCTGGCGCAGGCAGATGCTCGCGACGCTGACCGGGAGGCGCAAGCCGCCGCGGAAGAGCAGCAAAGAACTGCTGCATGGCAGGCCGAGGCGGAGAGCGATCGAGCGGTGGGCTGACGGGAGTTGACGAAGGCTGAGGAGGGCTGACGCCTACAATAGGCGCATGACCCGACAATTCTTCGGTACCGACGGCATCCGCGGTACGGTGGGCCAGGCGCCCATCACCCCTGACTTCGTTCTCAAGCTGGCCCACGCGGTGGGTCGGGTGCTGCGCCGCACGGAAGAGCGTCCCAGGGTGTTGATCGGAAAGGACACGCGTATTTCCGGCTACATGCTGGAGTCTGCGCTGGAATCGGGCTTCAACTCTGCCGGTGTGGATGTGGTGTTGCTCGGTCCGGTGCCCACACCGGCTGTGGCCTATCTGACCCGTGCGCAGCGGGCAAGTCTGGGCGTGGTGATCAGTGCCAGCCACAACCCGTTCATGGACAACGGGATCAAATTCTTCAGTGCACAGGGCACGAAGTTGCCCGACGACTGGGAGCTGGCGGTGGAAGAGGCGCTGGCCCAGGACCCTGTCTGGGCGGATTCTGCTCATCTGGGCAAGACGCGGCGGCTTGATGATGCAGCCGGCCGATACATCGAATTCTGCAAGAGCACCTGCCCTTCGCCGTTCACGCTAAAGGGGATGAAGCTGGTGGTGGACAGCGCGCATGGCGCGGCCTATCACATTGCCCCGGATGTTTTTCACGAGCTGGGGGCGGAGGTGATCCGAATCGGATGCTCCCCCGACGGACTGAACATCAACGAGGGCGTGGGAGCCACGCATCCCGAGGCGTTGGTCGAAGCCGTGAAAGCGAACAAGGCTGATTACGGGGTCGCGCTTGATGGTGACGCTGACCGGCTCCAGATGGTGGACGCGGATGGTCGCCTCTACAACGGCGACGAGCTTCTCTACCTCATAGCCAAAGACCGGCTCAGCCATGGCCATGTGGTCCCGGGTGTGGTGGGGACCCTGATGACGAACATGGCGATCGAGATCGCCTTCGGTCATCTGGCCGTCCGTTTTGTCCGGGCCAAGGTGGGCGACCGCTACGTGCTGGAAGCGCTGGAGCACCATGGGTGGACGCTGGGCGGGGAGGGATCGGGGCACTTGCTGGTGCTGGACCGACACACCACCGGCGACGGATTGGTCTCGGCTTTGCAGGTGTTGCAAGCCTGTGTAGGCAGTGGCAAGCCGATGAAGCAGTTGCTCGACGGCGTGGACCTGTTTCCACAGACATTGATCAACGTGCGGCTCAAGCCTGGCCAGGACTGGCAGGCCAGCGCGGCACTCAAGGCTGCACGCGCCGAGGCGGAGAAGGCCCTGGGAGACGATGGTCGTGTGTTGATTCGCGCCAGCGGTACCGAGCCGGTGGTGCGGGTAATGGTTGAAGCGCGCGATGCCAATCTGGCACACCGTTGCGCGCAGTCCATGGCCGATGCCTTGACAGGTGAACAGGCATGAGCGGGCCAGTAGCCGACATCTCGGTCCGGGCAGTGAACTACCGCGACGCCGGGGATGCGCTGGCGCTGGTCGCTTTGCTCGACGCCTATGCCCGTGACCCGGCGGGTGGAGGCGAAGGGTTGAGTGACGAGGTCAAAACGAAGCTGGCCGGTGCACTGGCTGTGCGCCCCGAAGCATTCAGTGTGATGGCATTTGCCGGAGACGATCCGGTCGGCTTGATCAATTGCTTCGAAGGTTTTTCCACGTTTGCCTGTGCGCCTTTGGTGAACGTGCACGACGTGGTGGTGGTGCCCGGTTGGCGGGGCAAACGGATTGCCGAGCGCATGCTGGAGGCGGTAGAGCAAATGGCGCGCGAGCGTGGCGCCTGCAAGCTCACGCTGGAAGTGCTGTCACTGAACACACCTGCCAAGCGGCTGTATGAGCGGGTGGGTTTTGCCGGCTATGCGCTGGACCCGGCCAAGGGTGTGGCCGAGTTCATGCAGAAGTGGTTGCGCTGAGGCAGGCCGCTTAACGGTGCCCGTGTTCCCGCACAGGCATCGGTCAGTACAGCAGATGCGGCCGGCGGGTTTCTTCCCAGGCCTGTTCATCTGGCGCCGTGATGGCATCCAGCTGCTCGGGCCCTGCCTGAACGTCGTCCACCCATTCCCTGAGCAAAGGGCTGCCGTTGATGAGATCGATGGCGAGCCGATCGTGCTCGTATTCGTAGGGGAAGTCGCGCCAGAGCGGGTAATCTGGTAACTGAAGGCGGATGGCCCGGAAGGCCAGCGCCTGCAACCGCCAGGGTCTGAACGCACCGTGGTCGTAGTGCAAAGGGTCTTCCACATGAATCTGCAGGCCCGAACACAACTGTCCGACGTGTTTGTGGAATGTGGGCTCGAACCAGCATTCGCGCAGCACGCAGCCTTCGAGCCACTGTGGGGCCAATGAGCGCATGTCGGCCAGCAAGCGTCGGGTGTCGATGTCCGGGGCGCCGAAAAGCTCCAGCGGGCGCGTCGTGCCGCGCCCTTCAGACAGCGTGGTGCCTTCAAGCATGACGGTACCGGCGTAGGCGCGTGCCATGGACAGGTTGGGCGCGTTGGGGCTGGGGTTGATCCAGCTGCGTTCGCCCGATGGCCAGCCGAAGCCGGGCGCATCATCTGGCGCCCAGCCTTCCATGGCGATGACGCGGTAGTCGACGTTCAGGCCCAGGTGGGCAATGAACCAGTGACCGAGCTCGCCCATGGTCATGCCGTGGCGCATGGGCATGGGGCCTGCGCCGACGAAACTCTCCCAGCCTTCGCGCAGCGTGAGGCCTTCCACCGGACGGCCGGCGGGGTTGGGCCGATCGAGCACCCAGACCGACTTGCCCAGCCGTGAAGCCGCCTCGAGCACATAGCGCAATGTGGTGATGAAAGTGTAGATGCGGCAGCCGAGGTCTTGCAGATCCACCAGCAGGACATCGAAGCTGTCCAGCATGGCATCGGTGGGGCGACGCACCTCTCCGTACAGGCTGAAAACGGGAATACCCAGACGCGGATCGGTGTCATCGGGCGACTCCACCATGTTGTCCTGCTTGTCGCCGCGCAGACCATGCTGGGGGCCGAAAGCAGCCGTGAGGTTGATGTCTTGCAACGTGGCCAGAGCGTCCAGGCTGTGCGTCAATGAACGGGTGACGGAAGCGGGGTGGGCGAGCAGTGCCACGCGGCGACCTTTCAGGGGCGCGCGGAGCGAGGCGTCTTCGAGCAGGCGTTCGATGCCGAATTTCATGTCGGTGGCGAAGGTTCAGGGGCAGGGTGCAATGGACGGTGTCGTCAGCGCACGTGCCTGGGGATGGTGGAAGTCGGGCTTGTCTGCCGGATGGGCCAGGGCCCAATAGCTCAATTGTCCATCATGGTCCTCGAGCACGGCGCTGAGGTTCCATTGCAGTGACGGACCTGAGGGCACATCTGCGAATGGCACCCGTGCGGTCAGCAACAAGGTGCTCTCGCGTGGCGTGCAGGCTATGGCGGGCGCCAGCGCGGGCAAGGCCGAAGTCGTGCGTTCACGGCAGCGAGAGAAGTCATAGATGGCCCAATCGCCAGACGGGGAGAAGTTGAACTCCCGATAGGCTTCGCTGCCTGCCGCACCCACGAAAGCCTCCATGCAAGTGTGTTGCCAGAGGCCGTCCGTGAATTCTGCCTGCGGGTTGGGCTCTGGCCATTTCAAGCGGGCGATGGGCCCCTGCAGAAGGTACTCCAGCTGAAGATGGGGGCCTTCTGGCGTCTCGACCAGGGCAATGTGGACGCTGAGTCCGCCGGACCATGGGGCAGACGTGACCGGGTGCGCTTGCAGGGCCAGCGGCACCTCAGGCCAGCTGGCGGCATGGTGTGAATCCATCATGTCCGGGTCAGCGCGGACAACATCAGGGCTGGTAGCAGCTGCCGGACGGGTCGACTTCGATCCGGATGAGCTCGTTGGCGCCCCAGCCGAGCTTGTTGCCGCCCGTGAAAGTCAGGCAACCCTCGCCCGGATACAGCGCAATAATGCGGCTGGCGTCATTGCCGTAGTAGAACGGGATCCAGGCTTTGCCGGTCTCCTGCGTGTAGACCCGCTGAGGAGCGCCAATGAGGGTCTGCACGAACTGGAACTCGTGTCCGATCCTGATCTTGGAGAAGGCGGTCCCTTCTGCCGGGCGACCGACCATCTCACCCTGAAAACTCCCATCGGTGGAGTAGGGGTAGGTCTTCTCGCGGTTGAGAGGGGCGTTGTAGACGGGGGCAGCAGCGGGTGCACTGGCTGGCGCGTCCAGCGATCGCTCTTCGAGGCGGCTTTGTGCAACTGGTGCGGTCTGGCTGGTGGAAGCCGACGGATAGTCGCGGCTGATCACCGGGGCCGGGGAGTTGGCGCGCCCGGGGCGCTGGACGGAACGGTCCTCGACGGGTGCCGGCGGATCGAGCGAGACGCTTGTACAGCCGGCAAGCACGGTAAGGCTTGCCAGCAGCTGGAGGCTTGAATGCTTGAAGAATCGTGGGCTCATGTGCACATTATGGCGCGGCGAGCCCTGCGGTCCTTATTGGCCAAGCGTCAGGTGGATGCGGGAAACCAGTGGCGGGTGCGATTGACAAAGCTCACGAGCGACAACATGACGGGAACCTCGACCAGCACGCCCACCACGGTGGCCAGTGCAGCACCTGAATGCAAGCCAAACAGCGAGATCGCCACAGCCACTGCGAGCTCGAAGAAGTTTGAAGTGCCGATCAGGCATGCGGGAGCGGCTATCTGGTGCGGCAGGTGCATCCAGCGTGCAGCAATGTATCCGATGGCAAAAATGCCGTAAGTCTGTATGAGCAGTGGTATCGCTATGAGACCGATGTCCTGGGGCTGGGCCACAATGGTCTCGGCCTGGAAGCCGAACAGAAGCACCACAGTGGCGATCAGCCCGACAACTGACCAGGGCTTGAGTCTGCCCACAAATTGGTTCACCCCTTCGTCGCCTCGGCTGGACTTGAGCTTCTGCCGGGTGGCGATACCTGCGACCAGTGGGAGCACGACGTACAGCAAAGTGGAGAGCAACAGGGTTTCCCACGGAACAGTGAGGTCGGTCACGCCCAGCAGAAATGCAGCAATCGGGGCGAAGGCAAAGACCATGATGATGTCGTTGACCGAGACCTGGACCAGAGTGTAGTTGGGGTCACCCTTGGTGAGCTGACTCCAGACAAACACCATGGCGGTGCACGGGGCCACACCCAGCAGGATCATGCCGGCGATGTACTCGCTGGCCGTTTCCGGGCTGACCCAACCGGCAAAAACGTACTGGAAAAACAGGACGCCGAGCCCGGCCATGGTAAAGGGCTTGATGAGCCAGTTGATGACAACGGTGAGCAGCAAACCATGGGGGCGCTTGCCAACGTCTTTCACTGCAGCGAAGTCGATCTGGATCATCATGGGGTAAATCATGATCCAGATGAGCACGGCCACCACCAGGTTGACGTGAGCCAGCTCGAGCGATGCGATGGTGGCGAAAGTGCCGGGCATGATCAGGCCAAGGCCAACCCCGGCCAGAATGCCCAGCCCGACCCAGACGGTGAGATAGCGTTCAAACAGTCCCATGGTTCAACCCTTTCCGGCCAGTTCACGTGCGGATTGGGCCAGAGCCTCTGCCTCGAGGGCATGCTCGGGCAACTGCACAAGCAGCTCCAGCCGCTGACCGATCATTTGCAGTGTTTTCCTGAATGCGTCCAGTCGCTGCTCGTGACTGCCCTGAACGAGGGAAGGGTCGGCATAGCCCCAGTGCGCTGTGGCCGGGTGTCCGGGCCAAACCGGGCAGACCTCATTGGCGGCGTTGTCGCATACGGTGATGATCAAGTCCATGTGCGGTGCATTCTCGCCAGCAAAGGCGTCCCAGCTCTTGCTGGTGAGGTAGTTGGTTTCGATGCCCGCTGCATTCAGCGCCTCGATGGCCAGCGGATTGGGCTGCTGGTTTTCACGTGGGCTGCTGCCGGCCGAGTAGGCCTTGAAGCGACCGCTGGCCTGACGCTGAGAGAGGTGGTTCAGCACGGCTTCCGAGAGGATGCTCCGGGCAGAGTTGTGCGTGCACAAGAACAGCACGTTCAGAGGGGCGTGGCTCATGGTGGAAGGCGTAGGAAGGAAGGCTTGGGGAATGGTTCAGCAGCAGGAAGACTTGGCGCTGGAGGGCGTGGCAGGCTTGGCGCAGCAACCGGCCGCTGCCGGTGATGGTGCAGGAGCGGAGGCACAGCAAGCTGGTTGAGCGGCTGCGTCGCCGGCCACCTCCCGGTCGTTGAACGTGGGGATCTGGTCCAGGGTGAGGAAGTGCTCCCAAGGAAGCCCCTGAGGATCCTGAATCCAGTGTTTGTCGCTGCGTGCATAGCAGCAGGTGGTTTCGCCTTCGTCCAGCATGGCCAGGTCGGCCTTTTGTGCGCGTTGCTTGAGTTCGGAGAGTTGCTCGGGGGCGTCGACCTGAAAGCCCAGGTGGTCAAGACCTTCGGTTCCTGCCCGAGTGGAGATGGCAAAGTTGACGGCCGGATCGTCGAGCAGCCATTTGGCGTAGTCCTGTTCGATGCGCACAGGTTCAGCGCCAAAAAGCGCACTGTAGAAGCGGACATTGGCGTCGAGGTCTTTGACGTTGAGATGGACGTGGAGGCGGTTCATGGGGAGTCCTGTTCGATGTGAATGGTGTAGCAGAGGTGGCGGGTCTTCTTGAAAGGTCAGCAACCGCGTTTGGCTGCGCGCGGCGGCATGCAAGCCTGACCGGCACAGCAGTGCTCTGTGAGGTAGTCGAGCAGCCCGTTCATGGTGTCGAAACGGGCGCGATACAGCATGTTGCGGCCTTGAGGCTCGACATCCACGAGCTGGGCATGAGCGAGCTCCTTGAGATGAAAGGACAGGGCGCTGGGGCTGAGGTCGAGCGCAGCCGCGATTTCACCTGCGGTCATGCCTTGTGGCCCGGCGACGACCAGTGCGCGGAAGGCGCGCAGGCGCTGACGCTGAGCCAGTGCCGCCAGGCTGGCGATGGCTTGGTCTTCCAGGGCTGCGGCTTTGATCGTTCTAGGCATGGCAAGCAGGGGTATTTATTTCAATGATTCTTGAATGATTGAAATATATCAGACCGATGTTTGAAAGGCAACAGCGTGTACTGAGCTGCTCAATGACGAGGTGTTTGCGCCAGTCCCTGTCACGCAAAATTCATCAAATTGCCATGTGGTTGACACTGCAACGGTGAAAACTGCAGTCTCATGAAGACACAAGACACACATCCATCGAAACTGATTTCTCAGGCCATTCAGGACAGCCCCAGCATTCGCGAGCTGCCAACGCCCACCTTTGACCTGTCACCACAGGCGCAGGCAGTGAGCGTGATCAAGCGGATCACAGCGCTGGCGGCCGGCAACAAGAAGCCGGCTTCATCAGAATCCAAAACAGTCAGTGGCGCTCCAGCGGTCCTCCCTGCACCTGCGGTCAAGACACGCCCGCGCGACGGCTCTGTGGCAGGCATTGAAGTGCGCTGGGCCAAGCATCAGGACGAGGTGCGCGAAGCGCAGCGTTTGCGCCACCAGGTGTTTGCGGGCGAAATGGGCGCGATCCTCTCCCGTGAGCTGCCCGGGCACGATGTGGACCTGTTCGACGACTACTGCGAGCATCTTCTGGTGCGCGATACACAGACGCGCGAAGTCATTGGCACCTACAGGGTGCTGACGCCCGTCCAGGCCCGACGCGCCGGCAGTACTTATTCAGACACCGAGTTTGACTTGACGCGGCTGCGCTTCCTTCGCGACCGCATGGTTGAGCTGGGCAGGAGTTGTGTGCACAAGGACCACCGACATGGCGGTGTGGTCATGGCACTGTGGGGGGCACTGGCGGAGTTCATGCACCGCAATCAGCTGGACATCATGGTCGGCTGCGCCAGCGTACCCATGCACCATGAGGGCCCACATGGGCGTATCGATGGTGGACATGCCGCAGCGAGCATCTGGCGTCAGGTGCGAGAGAAGCACCTGGCCTCCGTCGAGTACCACGTGTTGCCGCGCTTGCCGCTGCCAGTGGATCAGCTCGATGACACACTGGATGTGGAGCCACCTGCGCTGGTCAAAGGTTACCTCCGGCTGGGCGCGAAGGTGCTGGGAGCGCCTGCCTGGGACCCGGACTTCAATACGGCGGACCTGCCGATGATGATGCGTCTGGCAGATCTGCCTGCACGTTACCGCAAGCACTTTCTGGGACTGTGACCATGATGACGCCAGCGCAAACCGTGCAAACCTGGCGCATGGGGACGGCAGGGGGCGCTGAGCCGCCGCCGGGCCCTTTTGTCCCCGGTGGCACTGCTGCCAATCCACGGCCTGATGAGCGTTGGCGCTATCGGGCCGTTTTCATATCTGACCTTCATCTCGGTACGCCCGGTTGCCAGGCGGGGGCCCTGCTGGACTTTATCAAGTACAACCCTGCCCAGACCATCTACCTGGTGGGCGACATTGTCGACGGCTGGCAGCTTCGCAGAAAGTGGTTCTGGCCGCAGGCACACAACGATGTGCTGCAAAAGCTGCTGAGGCTGGCCCGCAAGGGAACAAAGGTAGTGTTCGTGCCGGGCAATCACGACGAGTTTGCGCGCCAGTTCGACGGCCATCATTTTGGGGGCATCGAGGTGCGCAATGAAGCGACCCATGTGACGGCCAATGGTCGTCGCCTGTGGGTGGTGCACGGCGATCAGTTTGACGGCGTTGTGCAATGTGCGCCCTGGCTGGCTCATCTGGGGGATCACCTGTATGGGCTTGCGCTGCGCCTCAACCGGCATTTCAACTCTGCGCGTGCGCGCATGGGGCTGCCCTACTGGTCGCTCTCGCAGTACCTCAAGCACAAGGTCAAGAAGGCGGTGAACTATGTTTCCGACTTCGAAGTCGCGGTGGCCAAAGAGGCGCAGAACAGAGGCTACGACGGGGTGGTCTGCGGGCACATTCACCGGCCAGAAATGCGCGATATCAACGGCGTCCTGTATGTGAATGACGGCGACTGGGTGGAGAGTCTTTCCGCCGCTGCTGAGACGCATTCGGGCGAGATGCGCCTGATTCACTGGGCGCAAGAGAGCCAGCTGCCTGCGGGTGTTGGCACAGATGTTCCCGTCAGTGTGGCGGCAGGAGGGGCTTGAAGCATGCGCATTGTTCTGGTCACGGATGCCTGGATGCCGCAAGTCAACGGCGTTGTTACCACCCTGGTCGAGCTGGTCAGGCATGTTCGCTCACTCGGCCACGAAGTGACCGTGATCGAGCCCAGTGGATTCCGCACCATGCCTTGCCCGGGCTACGCCGGGATCGACCTGGCGGTATTGCCCGGCAGGCAAATGTACAGGCGACTGCGATCTCTCAAGGCAGATGCCATTCACATTGCCACCGAAGGTCCCCTGGGCTGGGCGGCGCGGCGTGAATGCAAGCGCCGAGGGCTGGCCTTTACCACCGCGTTTCACACGCGGTTTCCAGAGGTGGTCGAGGCGGCGACTGGCATTCCGGCGAGCTGGGGCTATGCCTTGCTGCGTCGCTTTCACGCTGCCAGTTCGGCAGTCATGGTGCCGACCCGTGGCATGAGCAAGTTCTTGCGTGAACGCCGCTTCGAGAGGCTGGTGGACTGGACCCATGGCGTCGATACGGATCTGTTCAGCTTTCATGAGACACCCACGGAGTATGCGAGGCTCGGGCGGCTGGCCAGGCCTGTGAGCCTGTATGTGGGCAGGGTGTCGTACGAGAAGGATGTGCAGGCGTTTCTCGAGATGGATATCCCGGGCAGCAAGGTCGTGTGTGGGGAGGGGCCGCTGAGGCGTCGTCTGCAGGACAGTTTCCCTGCGGCACATTGGCTGGGCGTACTGCCACGCCATGAGCTGGCCAAGGTCTATGCGAGCGCCGACGTGCTGGTCTTCCCTAGCCCCAACGAAACTTTCGGGCTGGTGATGGTGGAGTCCATGTCGGCTGGGACGCCCGTGGCCGCGCTGCCGGTGGAAGGACCTACGGAAGTCATTGGTGAGAGCCAGGCCGGAGCGCTGAGCACCGACTTGCATGAAGCCTGGGCGGCGGCACTCAAGTGTTCCCGGGTCCGTGCCAGGCAGCGGGCGGAGAAGTTCAGCTGGCGAGCAGCCACTCACCTGTTTCTGGCGTCTCTGGTTCCGGCCGGCCCGCAGCACCGATCAGCGGTGTTCAGTACACGGATGACAGGTAGGGCCCAGCACTGAAACGCGACTGTTGAATAGAATGGGCCAATGAGCCAGAACCCAACCAACCGCATTCCATTTCTTGATCGCGATCACAGCATTCTGGCCTTCAATGAGCGGGTCATGGACTGGGCCCGCAGAGATGATGTCCCCTTGCTCGAGCGCCTGCGCTACCTGGCCATTGTGTCGTCCAATCTTGACGAGTTTTTCGAGGTGCGCATGGCGCCGCAGCTGGCCGCCCGCAAGACCAACGAGACCCATGGGCAGTACACCGCACAAAGCTATCAGTCGCTGAGCGAGCAGGTGCACCGCATGGTGGCTGAGCAATACGTTATCTACAACGAGCAGGTATTGCCTGCGCTGGAGAAGAAGGGCATCAAGCTCATCAGCCACGGCGAGCGCAATGCCCGGCAGCGCAAATGGGTCAAGGAGACTTTTCAGCGCGAAATCCAGCCCCTGCTCATGCCGGTGGGCCTGGACCCCGCGCACCCGTTTCCCCAGGTGGCCAACAAAAGCCTGAACTTCATCGTGCGGCTCACCGGCAAGGACGCGTTCGGCCGGGAGAATGAGGTCGCCATTGTCAAGATTCCGCGCATTCTGCCCCGCTTTTACAAGCTGCCCGTGGTGCGGGGGTCCAGGCAGATTCACTTTGTTTCGATCTCGAGCCTGATCCGCTCGCACCTGTCGGACCTTTTTCCTGGCCGCCAGGTCACCGAGTTTTCGCAGTTCCGGGTGACACGTCATTCCGACCTGGCTGTGGACGAGGAAGAGGTGAAGAACCTTCGTACGGCTTTGCGCAAAGGCTTGCAAAGCCGTCACTATGGCGAAGCGCTGCGCCTGGAGGTCTCTGCAGGCTGCTCGGAGTACCTCTCAGATTTTCTGCTGCGCCAGTTTGCTTTGCCGCCGGAAGCGCTCTACCGCGTCAGCGGGCCCGTGAATCTGGTACGGCTGAACCAGCTGATCGACAATGCCGGGGCCGCTGCACTGCGGTTTGAACCTTATGAGGCTGGCTGGCCTGCGGATCTGGTGCCAGGGCAATCGTTCTTCGAGCGTTTGCAACAGGGAGATGTGTTGCTGCACCACCCGTATGAGAGCTTCGATGCCGTTCTGGCCTTTCTGAGGGAGGCGGTTGAAGACCCCAACGTGCTTGCCATCAAGCAGACCATTTACCGTACCGGTGCCAAGTCGCAAATGATGGAGTTGCTGCGCGAGGCGGTGCGTCGCGGCAAGGAAGTGACGGCCGTGGTGGAACTCAAGGCGCGGTTCGATGAGGAAGCCAACATCAGCTACGCCGAACGTCTGGAATCGGTCGGTGCACAGGTGGTGTATGGCGTGGTGGGGCTCAAGACGCACGCGAAGATGATGCTGATCACTCGGCGCGAACGAGGGCGCCTCAAGCGCTATGCCCATATGTCCACAGGCAACTACAACGCGGGTACGGCCCGGCTGTATACAGACCTGGGCTATCTGACAGCCGATGACGCGCTGACAGCCGACGTCGACAACGTGTTCCTGCACCTGGCCAGCCAGAACCGACTGACGAAGCTGGGCAAGTCGGTCATCGCGCCGTTTCACCTGCACAAACTGATGCTGGACAAGGTCGAGAAGGCGGGGGCAGCGGCAGCGGCCGGAAAACCGGTGCGCATTGTGCTGAAGATGAACTCGCTGACCGATGTGCCTTTGGCTCGCTCGCTGGCCCTGGCATCCCAGCAAGGGGTGCAGGTGGATGCGATTGTGCGTGGTGCCTGTATCCTGCCTGCCGGTGTGCCAGGCGTGACCGAGAACGTCAGGGTGCGATCGGTCATCGGGCGCTTGCTTGAGCACTCGCGCGTGTTCTTCTTTGAAGTGGATGGCAAACAGGAGCTCTGGCTGTCCAGCGCCGACTGGATGAACCGGAACATGCTTCGCCGGGTCGAACTGGCGTGGCCGGTGACGGACGCCGACCTGAGGCAGCGAATCATCGACGAATGCCTGACGCTGTACCTGCAGGACGACCGGGATTCCTGGCTGCTCCAGCCGGATGGTCGCTACGTGCGGGCCACTGAGCGCCCGGGAGGACGCGGCGCAAGAGGGCGCTCCAGGTCCAAGGCGAAGATCTCTGCCCAGGACACATTGATGGCACGGTATGGCAGCTCGCTGAGCTGAACTCAACTGAGCTGATTCCAATGGACCTGATTCTCTGGCGCCATGCGGAAGCTCAGGACCACCCGATGGGTGCTGCTGGCGATCAGGGCGACCACGCAGACATGGCACGGCGCCTGACGCCCAAAGGCGAGAAACAAGCCGCGCGAATGGCACGCTGGCTGGACGGCTTGCTGCCACAGGGTACCCGCATCATTTCGAGCCCTGCGCGCCGGGCCGAGCAGACGGTGGCTGCATTGGGGCGCAAGTACAGGCTCGACGATCAGATCCGCCCGGGGGCTTCAGCAGATGCATTGCTGGACGCCTGTCGCTGGCCTGAGTCCAGGCTGCCCGTTTTGCTGGTGGGGCATCAGCCATCCCTGGGTCAGGTGGTGGCGCGCCTGCTGGACATGGCACCCGGGGAGTGCTCGGTGCGCAAGGGCGCTGTGTGGTGGCTGCGCTATCGCGAGCGGGATGATGAGTCGACCGTGGTGGTGCGTTGCGTGATGGCACCGGACATGCTTTGATCGGCTGAGTGACAGCCACAAGCCCGGCATATTTCCTTGCTCGGCCTCAAGCCTGCTTGAGCGTTTGAAGGATGGCGTCCCGGGTGTGCTCCACCATGGTCGTCAAAGCCAGCAGGTCCGCATGAAGGAATTTGCCCGCTGCAGCCTGCATCTCCAGCTCCGAACACCGCTGGCCGAGGCGTTTGGCACCAACGTTTTCTGCGGCGCCAATGAGTGCGTGGATCGCCTTGGAGAGCTGGGCCGGTGAGGCATCGGGCGCAGTCAGGGCTTGGCCAATATGGAGCAAATGGGCTTCCTGGACACGAAGAAAATCGGTCAGCACCTCTCGGCGCAGGGTCCCGTTCTCGTCGTCGAAAGCCGCAAAGTCATCAAGGCGGCTTGTGTCGATCCAGGGCAGAAGGGAAGAGGGGAGGTTCCCATTGCTGGCTGGCATGGCAGATTTCTGCCATTTGCCGCTCAGTGCGTTGGCCAGCACATTGAGGGAAAGCGGCTTGCTCAGGTAGGCGGACATGCCTGCTTCAAGGCACTTGTTCTGATCTTCACCAAGAGACGAGGCCGACATCCCGATGATCACCGGAACCTGATCGCCCAGCACCGACCGCATGCGCCTGGCGGCTTCCAGGCCATCGAGCTTGGGCATGTGCCGGTCGATGAGCACATGGGTGTACGGCTGCATGGTCTCACCGGTTTGAGCCATGGCCAGGAGTGAGATGGCCTCGCTCGCTCTGGAGACTGACGCATGGGCGTGCCCCAGTTGCTCAATCATGGCGCCTGCCACACGGCAATTGGTCTCGTCATCATCAACAATCAGGACTCGCAGATCGCGTGTTGTGCTGTCATGATCGGCGTTCGAGGCAGACGGGGCCAGCCTCACAGGTGCCCTGGCAGCAGGCAGGTCGATGTCGAACCAGAAATGGCTTCCTTGGCCCGGCGTGCTTCTGACTTGCAACTGGCCGCCCATCATGGCGACGAGGTGGTGGCAAATGGCCAGGCCGAGACCGGAGCCACCAAACATGCGCGTGGTAGATGAATCACCCTGTGCGAACGGATGAAACAGGCGGGACATGCTCTCTGCACTGATGCCCATGCCCGTGTCGGACACCTCGAAATGCACCTGCGGCCCGCTCTGGCCATCGGCTGGTGACGTGGCCTGCACCGTCAGCGTGACGCCTCCGCTGGACGTGAACTTGACGGCGTTGTTCAGCAGGTTCAGAAGGATTTGTTTGATGCGTATGGCGTCACCCATGACAAATCCGGGCAAGCGCTCGTCGATATCAACCGTCAGGGGCAATTGCTTTTCGGCTGCCTGCAGCTCGACCATGCGCATGACGTCCTGTATGCAGGGAGCCAAGGCAAACGGATGGAGGTCCAGCTCCAGCTTTCCGGCTTCGATTCTCGAGAAATCAAGGATATCGTTTACAACGGCAAGCAACTGAACGCCAGAGGTGCGCACCACGTCCAGCATTTCGGTCTGTGTCGCATCGAGCTTTGACTGCCCCAGTAGCTCGGACATGCCAAGCACGCCGTTGAGCGGGTTGCGGATTTCGTGGCTCATCACGGCGAGGAAACCCGCTTTGGCCTCGGCCGCAGCCAGTGCGTCCGCGCGGGACGCTGTGAGCTCAGCTGTTCGAGCCTGGACACGGGCTTCGAGTGTCTTGGCTGCCCGGCGCAAGGCCTCATTCTTCTCCTGAACTTCCTGCGCGGTCTGCTGAAGCTGAACCGCACTGGCGTGCATCACGCCTGACAGGTCGTGGACTTCTTCGAAGGGCGTGCGCTCCAGGATGTCTGGCACTTCACCTGATCCCAGCCTGCTGGCCGCCTGGCTCAGGTTCCTGAACTGCCGGGAAAGGCCGTTGGCAACCAGATAGGCGATCAGGCCGCTGATGACAAGAAGAGATGCCAGCACGGTGAACGACCACCTTCGTGCATTGAGAACCTGAGCGGTGAAGTCAAGCTCCGGAGCCACCACGACGAGTCGCCAGTTGAGCCCATATTCCTGGCCAAAGGGCTGGCTCATGGCGAGCAGGCGCCGGTCATTGAGGGCCAGATCGGTCAGCCAGCTGCCTTCCTGTGCATTGAGCACTTGCATGCCACCTGCTTGCGCCGGAGCGATCGACCGCAACTGGGCCCAGGATGTCTGGACGAGCGCGTTGCGGCTTTGGTCGGGCGACAGACGGCTTCTCTTTCCTTCCTGCTCGATGGTCAGTGCTTCATCCACTGATGACGCCACGATGAGCCCCTGGCTGTCCACCAGGTAACTCACGGCGTTGTCGCTGATGGGGGTGCTGCGCACGAGCTGGTTGACCAGGTCGAGGCTGAGGTCAGTGGCGACGACACCCAGCAGCCTTCCGCTGCGAGTGTCGAAGATGGGTTGTGCCAGTGTGAGGTCGAACTGTTGTTTGACGGCGGACCTGTATACGTCCGTGAAGACGCGGTTACCCCGCGATAGTGCGAGTTGATACCAGGGGCGTTCCCGTGGGTCGTAGACACCCCCTTCAGTCAGCAGTGGTTTCGTGCGGTCTCCTGGCGTTCTGGCGAGAAAATGCTGCCTGTTGCCCTGGCCAGGCCGAATGATCCGGACCACATGACCGGCTTCTTCTCGCTCGACACCGATGAAAGTGCCATCCGGCTTGCCAAAGTACACATAGGGCACATGCCGGGCCTGTTCGGTCAATGAGAAGGCAAGCCGTTCAAAGCCCTCGTCGTCATTCAGCCAGTGCGTGCCACGGGCAGACGCCTGGTGGGGCGAGACCTGTGGGTCAGCCAGCGCATTGAGCACTGTCTGTGCCTGGCGAAGGTGGTTCAGAGCGCCCAGATCCATCCGTCTGACGGCTTGGCGCATGGTGTTTTCCGCGAGGGTCTGAATGGCCTCGGCACTGCTGTTGGACAGCGTCCAGGTCACGGCAACAGCAGGCAGCAGTGCAGCGATGAGCAGCAGGGCGACCAGGGACGGACCCAACGGCAAACGGCGCTTGGCCTTGGCGGCGATGTTGTGCGCCTGAGCTGTCTCTGAGGGGGCTGTATTCAATGGCACGGAGAGGAAAGAGCGAGGTCAGGCCGGCAACTGGAGGCGTCAGGAGGGTTGTGCAGGGGCTGTGACCCAACACACATCCAGCTTTTTGGCCTGCCCTGCGATTGTCACCAGCTCCCGTTTGACGACTTTGGTGGCGCCAGTGACCTGGCGCAGCGTATCGGCCGTCATGGTGATTGTCCCACGGTGGCGCAGCGACAGCTTCTGCAGAAGCGTCGCCTGGTTGACCGTGTGCCCGACAGGCACCGTGATCACCGCGCCCCCGGAAAGCCCGTGCAGTCTGGACAGGCCCACGGCGCCGGAATGCAGCCCGACGGCCAAGGCAGGTGGAGGGAGATCCAGCTCTGGCCATTCGCGTTTGACGAAGTCGCGGATGCCTGCCATCGAGCGACTGAGGGCGTATGCCGCTTTCAAGGCTCTGAGTTCACCCTTGATGGTGGCAGTCCCCACTGCGTGGCCTGACGAGGCGGTTTCGCTACTCGCGTTGAGCGCAGGGTCGTCCTCATCCGTCGCGAAGACAGCCACGGCTCCTTCATTGAGAAAATGCACATTGAGCGCCCCGAAGAGTGAGGCCGCATCGCCGCAAGCTTCGTGGAACCGCTTGAGCCAACGCGCCATCTGGTCGGGTGGCATGTGCTCGACGTATGCCTCGTGGTCAACCAGTCCGAACGAGGCCACACAGGCGTGGTCCAGACGCTCCGTTTCAGCGTCCTTTGTGGCACTGGCCCATTGCTCGCTGAGCGTATGTGCCAGCTGCAGCTCGTAGTTCTCGCCGAGCGTCTGTGCCTGCTCCTGCAAGGCACGTTCCATGCTGGCGCGGCTCTTGAGCTCCTGCGCAGCATTGCGCACATTCTGGCGGTTGAGCTGGGCGCGCACCGCTTCGACGATCTCGGGTCCACGAAACGGTTTGGTGATGTAATCATCGGCGCCCAATTGCATGCCTGAGCGCATGTGCTGCCGGTCATTCAGGGAGGTCAGGAGAATCACGGGGCAGAGTGTGTGGCGCATGTCGCCCCGAATGCGGGCCAGCAAGTCCAGGCCACTGGCACTGGGCAGATGAATGTCCGATATGACGAGATCCGGTGGCTGGCTGTTGAACTTGTCCCAGGCCTGTTCGGCTGTCTCTGCCGTGTCGACGCCATAGCCCTGGTGCCGCAGCACCACTGTCAGCAGCTTGAGCGTTCCGGGGTCGTCATCGACGATCAGAAGGTGTGACATGAAGCGGGCAGGGCGGAGCAAACCAGAGGTAGGCGGTTACTACATGATACGGAGGTGTACTTTTTGTGCTACCTGATTGCGCCCAATCCATGCCCAATCGTGGGGTAAGCGGGGTCAAGATGTGACCGATTACCGCCTGGTGTGGTGATTCAGCGGATATCTGCGCTGTATTGCCAGTCGGTTTTTCGCCAGGCGTTGGCTTCTTCGCTGAGCAGCCAGGCCGATTGCGGATAGCGTTTGGCCCAGCCGGACAAGGTGCCCAGCCTGAATTTGCCGCCGTCGAAGCCCAGGGTCACGGCTTCGTATTCAGGCATCTGGCGCGCATGGCACAGGATGACGGCCAGCCTGAGGCAGGCGAGCTGTTTGGCAAACAGCTCCTCGCGAAGGACGGGGCCGACTTTTTTGAGCTTTCCTCTTTGGCCGAGGACCAGCTGACTCATGCGGTGCAGTTCGGGCATGGAGAAGCCGGGGGCATCGACATTGTCCAGAATGTAGGCACCGTGGTGATACGAGCGCTCGTGTGAAATGTGGGTCCCGATTTCGTGCAGGCGGGATGCCCACTCCAACTTGCGCGAATAGCGGCCGTCTCCGGCGTCGTCCTGGGCAATTTGCACGAACAGGGCTTTCGCCACCTTGGAGACCCGGTCCGCCTGTGCAGCATCAATGGAAAATCGCTGAGCGAGCCATTGCACGGTTCGCTCGCGGACATCGCCGCCCTCGGTGTCCCGCTCAATCAGGTCGTACAGGGCTCCCTGCCGCAGGGCACCCTGCGCCGGCAGCATCTGATCGATCCCGAAGAGGTCGAATATGGCCTGCAGCACGCTCAGGCCGCCCGCGATGACAGCTTTTCGCTCCGGCTTGATGCCTTCGAGCTTCAGGCGGTCAACGTTGCCGGCCTTGATCAGCTTTTCCTGTAGCCATTCCAGGCCCGAACGGGTAATGACGCCAGCTGCCCATCCGTTGGATGCCAGCGCGTCCGCAACGGCTCCCACTGTGCCGGAAGAGCCATAGGCCACTTCCCATTCAGTGGGCGGAAACCGGTCCAGCGCTTCATCCAGCACGGCTTTGGCCGCCACTTCGGCGGTGCGAAAGGCAGAGTTCGTGAATTGCCCCTTGGGAAAGTAACGCGCGGACCAGGCCACACTGCCCAGCCGATAGCTTTCCATGGCACGGGCTTCATAGCCCTGACCCAGCATCATTTCGGTGGAGCGGCCTCCGATATCGACCACCAGACGGCGTTCTTCAGACTGCGGCAGCAGATGGGACACCCCCTGGTAGATGAGTCGAGCTTCCTCCTGCCCGGATATCACCTCGATCGGAAAGCCCAGCACAGCCTGAGCTTCACTGAGAAAATCCTCGCGGTTCCGGGCTTCGCGCAGTGTTTGTGTGGCCACGGCACGGACCTGGGCTTTCTTGAAACCATGAAGCCGCTCGGCGAAGCGGGCAAGGCAGTCCCAGCCCCGCTGCATGGCCTCCTGGCTCAGGACTTTGTTTTCGTCCAGCCCGCTGCCTTGCCGCACCGTCTCCTTGAGGTATTCCACCCGTTCCACATGACCAACCTGCACGCGGCCGATCTCCAGGCGAAAACTGTTGGATCCGAGGTCAATGGCGGCAAGAAGGGTGCCGTTTTGCATAGGGTGAGCTGTGCTGGGAGCAGCGCAGCCGCCCCGTATCGATGGAAGGGATTACCCGGATTGTGACTGATTTGCGTCCCATTCGGCCGTATGGGCCCGAAAGAAGACGGCTTGGCGCCCCAGATGTCGCATGACGAAAAAATGACAATTGTTTTGTGTCACAAGGCTGTCACATTGCCTTTTTAAAGTCCATCTTGTGATTGATTTTTCACCAAACTTCAAGAGGACATCCATGATCACGAAACGCCAAATGCTCAAGTCTGTTGCTGCAGCCGCACTGAGCACGATGGCCATGGGCGCCGCCCTGGCCGCTGACATCACCGGCGCCGGCGCCACCTTCCCATACCCTGTTTACGCCAAGTGGGCCGAGGCCTACAAAGCAGAGACCGGCACGGGCCTGAACTACCAGTCCATCGGTTCTTCCGGTGGCATCAAGCAAATCAAGGCCAAGACCGTGACTTTCGGTGCCTCCGATGCCCCTCTCGGCGGCAAAGAGCTGGACGAAATCGGTCTGGCCCAGTTCCCCGCCATCATCGGTGGCACGGTGCCTGTGTTCAACCTCGAAGGCTTCAAGCCTGGTGAGCTGCGCATCGACGGCGTCACCCTGGCCGACATGTTCCTGGGCAAGATCACCATGTGGAACGACCCCAAGCTGGCTGCCCTGAACCCAGGCAAGAAGCTGCCTGCGACGGCTGTGACCATCGTTCACCGGGCCGACGGCTCTGGCACGACCTACAACTTCACCGACTACCTCTCTTCCGTGAGCAAGGAGTGGGCCGATTCCGTGGGCACGAACAAGTCGGTCAAGTGGCCTGCTGACAGCTCCATGGGTGGCAAGGGCAACGAAGGCGTGTCCGCCAACGTCAGCCGCCTCAAGGGTGCTCTGGGCTATGTGGAGTACGCATACGCCAAGAAGAACAACATTCCTTACCTGATGCTCAAGAACGCTGACGGCAACTTCGTCTCCCCTGACGACAAGACCTTTGCTGCCGCCGCCGCTGGCGTGGACTGGAACTCTGCTCCTGGCATGGGCGCTTCCATGGTCAACGCCAAGGGTGCGCAGAGCTGGCCGATCACGACCGCTTCTTTTATCCTGATGTACAAGAAGCCTGAGAGCAAGGCGCAGTCTGACGAAGTGCTCAAGTTCTTTGACTGGGCGTTCAAGAGCGGCAAGCAACTGGCGACCGATCTGGACTACGTGCCACTGCCAGACTCCCTCGTCGGCGAAATCCGTACCAAAGTGTGGAGCACGATTGGTGCCAGCAACTGATGGCGCTTAGCTAGATAGTTGATAGCATGCGGGTAGCAGATGGCCCTTTGTTTGGCCCTGCTACCCGCTCCGTTGTTAGCGCTATTGCAAAAAACAGGTCTGAACGGCTTGGGATGAAATCCCACAAGCTGAACCAGACCACTGGAAAGTGGGCATCGCCATGAGTCTTGGAACCACCATGAATTCGCCGGCTGCAACCATTGCTCCTCAAGAGGTTGATAATCCCGGCATGGAATCCATTGCAAGACGTCAACGTATCGAGGATGCGATTTTTCATCGCGTGACTCAAGGTTTCTCCTTGCTGGTGCTCTTTGCACTGGCAGGCATTCTCGTTTCCCTTTTTGTCAATGCGTGGCCCGCGTTCCAGAAATTTGGCTTGCCGTTTGTGTGGCGAGTCGAATGGGATGTGGTCAACGAGGAGTTTGGTGCGGCGATCGCCATCGTCGGTACCCTGGTCAGCGCGGCATTGGCCATGTTGATGGCGGTTCCTCTGGCCTTCGGCATCGCACTGTTCCTCACGGAGACCTGCCCGACCTGGCTGCGCAGGCCGCTGGGTACAGCCATTGAGCTGCTCGCCGCAGTGCCATCCATCATCTTCGGCATGTTCGGCCTTTTCGTTTTCGCGCCGCTTTTTGCCGACTATGTGCAGATCCCGGCCAAAGAGCTTCTGGGGGGCATTCCAATTGTTGGCACGCTGGTCGGTGGTGCTCCGACCGGTGTCGGCATTCTCACAGCGGGCATCATCCTGGCGTTCATGGTCCTGCCATTCATCGCCGCCGTGATGCGCGATGTCTTCGAGATCGTTCCTTCCATCCTGCGCGAATCGGCCTACGGACTCGGGTGCACCACATGGGAAGTGGTGCGCAAGATCGTGTGGCCCTATACGCAAAAGGGCGTGATTGGTGGCGTCATGCTGGGCATGGGGCGTGCCTTGGGCGAGACCATGGCCGTGACCTTCGTCATCGGCAATGCAACGCGCTTGCCGAAGTCTCTTTTCTCCAATGGCACATCCATTGCCTCCCTGCTGGCCAACGAGTTTGGCGAAGCGGCCGATTTCCACCTGTCCACATTGTTTGCGCTCGGCTTCCTGCTGTTCGTGATCACGTTTGTCGTCCTGGCCTTGGCCAAGGTGATGATCAAGCGTGGCGAGCGGGCCAAGGGTGTATGAGGGAAGGGCAGAAGGTACTCAAATGACCCAGATTGACCAGTCCCTTTACAAACGCCGCCGCCGCGCCAACGCCGTGGGCCTGACACTGTCCATGGGAGCGATGGCGCTCGGCCTCTCGGTGCTGTTGTGGATCCTGTATGTTCTGTTTTCCAATGGCCTGGCGGCCGTGGACATGAACATGTTTGTTCAGGACACGCCTGCGCCTGGCACCGAAGGTGGCGGCTTGCGCAACGCGATTGTCGGTAGTTTGCTCATGGTTGCGCTGACCGTGGCGGTCAGCACGCCGATCGGTATTCTCGCAGGCGTCTACCTGTGCGAATACGGTGATCAGAGCAAGCTGGCCAGTGCCACACGCTTCGTGACGGACATCATGTTGTCCGCACCATCCATCGTGCTGGGCCTGTTCGTCTACGCCATTGCAGTGGCCACGGTCGGCAACTTCTCGGGTTATGCCGGTAGCCTTGCGCTTTCGCTTATCGCCGTGCCTGTGGTGGTGCGTACCACGGAGAACATGTTGCGCCTGGTGCCTGGCAGCCTGCGCGAGGCCGCTTTTGCGCTGGGTGCGCCGCGCTGGAAGGTCTCCACCATGGTGACATTGCGCGCCGCCAAGAGCGGTGTCATGACCGGCTTGCTGCTGGCTGTGGCACGAATCAGCGGCGAGACGGCACCCTTGCTGTTCACGGCGCTGAACAACCAGTTCTACAGCACCGACATGTCTCAGCCCATGGCCAACCTGCCTGTGGTGATCTACCAGTTCGCCATGAGCCCGTATGACAACTGGATTCGCCTGGCATGGGGCGGTGCTCTGCTGATCACCCTGACCGTGCTGGCCCTCAATATTCTTGCCCGAGTCTTCTTCCGCGAAAAGGTCAAAGTCTGATGCTTGCCGATACCGAAACCACTGTTGAATCCGCGAGGGCGGACCAGCCTGAAACGCCGCTTCGCAATGCGATCGAAGTGCGCAACCTGAATTTCTTCTACGGCGACTTCCAGGGTCTGAAGAACATCAACATGGACATTGCAGAACGCAAGGTGACCGCATTCATCGGTCCGTCCGGCTGCGGAAAGTCCACGTTGCTGCGCACGCTCAACCGCATGTACTCGCTCTACCCGGGGCAGCGGGCGGAAGGCCAGATCAGCTTCTATGGCGAGAACATTCTTGACGCCAAGCAGGATCTGAACCTGCTGCGCGCCCGCATCGGCATGGTGTTCCAGAAACCGACGCCGTTTCCGATGACCATTTATGACAACATTGCCTTTGGCGTCCGTTTGTACGAGAAGCTGAGCAAGAGCGAGATGGACGACCGGGTGGAATGGGCGTTGTCAAAAGCCGCACTCTGGGGCGAAGTCAAAGACAAGCTCAATCAGAGCGGTCTTTCACTCTCGGGTGGTCAGCAGCAGCGCCTGTGCATTGCGCGCAGTGTGGCCGTCAAGCCATCGGTGCTGCTGCTTGATGAGCCGACCTCGGCTCTGGATCCGATATCGACAGGCAAGATCGAAGAGCTGGTGCATGAGCTCAAGCAGGACTACACCATCGCCATCGTGACACACAACATGCAGCAGGCCGCCCGCTGCAGCGATTTCACGGCCTACATGTACCTGGGGGAGCTGATCGAATTTGGCTCCACGGAACAGATCTTCTTCAAGCCCACCAAGACGGCTACCGAAGACTACATCACAGGAAGGTTCGGTTGATCCATGCCAGACAAACACATATCCAGTCAGTTTGACGCCGAGCTCAATTCCATTTCCACCCATGTGCTGGAAATGGGGGGGCTGGTCGAGAGTCAATTGCATCAGGCCGTTTATGCGCTCGTGCATTTCAGCGAAGAGACTGCCGATCAGGTGCTGGAGAACGAAAAGCGCCTCAACGAGATGGAAGTACACATTGATCACGAGATCATCTCGACGATCGGGCGGCGTCAGCCGACCGCTCGTGACCTGCGCTTCCTGATGGCGATATCCCGCACGACCCAGAACCTGGAGCGCGCCGGTGACGAGGTGGCCCGTGTGGCACGCATGGTCAAGCGGCTCACCAGCGGCAACACACCACGTTCGCTGCCAGTGGCCGAACTGGGCATGGCCGCAGACTTGGCAGCGAGCATGCTGCGCAAGACGCTTGACGCGTTTGCGCGTCTGGATACGGAGATGGCCGTCTCCATCATCAAGGAAGACGACCGCATGGACAGCGAGTACGAAGGTGCTTTGCGCATGCTGATCACCTACATGATGGAAGACCCACGTGCCATTTCACCCAGCCTGAACCTTCTGTTCCTGGCCAAGGCACTGGAACGCGTGGGTGACCATGCAAAGAACATTGCCGAGCAGATCATCTTCATCGTCAAAGGCGAGGATGTTCGTCACACCCCTCTGGTCGAAGTGGAGTCTGTTGTTCGATGAGAAAGCTGCCCCGCGTCCTGGTTGTGGAAGATGAGCCGCCGATCGCCGAACTGATCGCGGTGAATTTGCGGCACAACGGCTTTGCACCCACAGTGGCGTATGACGGTGAAATGGCTCAGCGCGAAGTGGACGCCGTTCTGCCCGACCTGATCCTGCTGGACTGGATGCTGCCGGGCAAGAGCGGGGCTACTTTGGCCCGTGAATGGCGTGCCCAGGAGCGAACAAGAGGTGTGCCCATCATCATGCTGACGGCTCGCAGTGAGGAGTCAGACAAGGTGCAGGGCCTCGATGCCGGCGCGGACGACTACATCACCAAGCCGTTTTCGACCAACGAACTGCTGGCACGCATTCGCGCTGTGCTGCGCCGGCGCGCCCCTGAGATCACCAGCGAGACGGTGGAAGTCGGAGACTTGACACTGGACGCCGGCACCTATCGCGTGACATTCAAGGGCGACGAACTCAAAGTCGGACCGACGGAGTTCAAGCTGCTACTTTATTTCATGAAGCATTCCGAACGGGTCCACACCCGTGGTACGCTCCTTGACAAGGTCTGGGGAGACCATGTTTTCATCGAGGAGCGCACAGTGGATGTTCATGTCAAACGCCTGAGAGAGTCTCTGAAAGAGGCTGCCAAGATGGTCGAGACCGTGCGCGGCGCGGGTTATCGGCTCACCGCCAACATTCCTGCCGAAACTGCCAGCAACGACGCAGCCAGCTAACCGGTGGCATGATTCTCCGCGCAGTTGAGCTGCTTCTCCTGATCGTTCTGGGAGGGGTGTGGGGCTGGACCCAGGACGCCGCCGGGTGGGCTTTCGCCGGCGCCTTTGGCGGCGCTGTGGTGTGGCTGGTCCATGACAGCCTGCGAGCCAAGCGCGTGCTGGCCTGGCTTTCCAAGGGCGACCTGTCTCGTCAGCCCACTTTTTCTGGCGTGTGGGGCGACATACTGGATCGCTCGCGCAAGCTGGTCAAGAAGCTCGAGAAGAAGTCGGCCAACAGCGAGGCCAGGCTCGAGAATTTTCTAGCTGCCATCCAGGCGTCGCCGAATGGCGTCATTTTGCTGGACGCACAAGGCCGCATCGAATGGTCCAACGAAACCGCTGCTGCCCACCTGGGCATCGATCCTCAGCGCGATCTGGGCCAGTACATTCGCAACCTCTTGCGCGCGCCCGCGTTCAGCGAGTACATGAGTGAGGGGGATTTCGATCACGAAGTGCAGATTGACGGGCCTGGTTCGCGTCCGGCGCATCCGGTGCGCCTTTCTGTTCAGGTCCACCCATACGGGAAGAAACGCAAGCTGCTGCTGACCCGTGACGTGACAGCCGTGCAGCTGGCTGAAGCCATGCGCCGCGATTTTGTGGCCAATGTTTCGCACGAAATCCGAACACCTCTGACCGTACTGAGTGGTTTTGTCGAAACCATGCAGAGCATTGCGCTGGAGGAGGACGAGCGGGAAAAGTACCTGGGCATGATGAGTCAGCAGGCCAAGCGCATGCAAACCCTGGTCAGTGACTTGCTGACCTTGTCTCGCCTGGAGGGGAGTCCGTCGCCCGGCAGCGGTGACTGGAATGACGGTGATGAGCTCCTGGCACATGTGCTGCAAGAAGCTCGCGGATTGAGTGCAGCCATCGCCAGCCCGGTCCATGAGCTCGCCAGCGTGGGCGAGGCCGGTATCTGGGTGGCCGGCGCCAAGACCGAGATTCTCAGCGCCATGTCGAACCTTCTGAGCAATGCGGTGCGCTATACGCCTGCCGGAGGCCACATCGAGGCGGGGTGGCGTTTGCGCGACGATGGCTGGGCAGAGTTCTCGGTCAAGGATTCCGGACCTGGCATTGCGATGGAGCACTTGCCACGACTGACCGAGCGCTTTTATCGCATTGATCGCAGCCGCTCACGCGAGACCGGCGGCACGGGCCTTGGTCTGGCCATCGTCAAACATGTGACGCAACGCCATGGCGGCCGTCTGGATGTTGTCAGCGAACTCGGCAAGGGCGCTACCTTCACGCTGGTGTTTCCGCCGTCCCGTGTCCGGGAAAAGGGCATGGGCCAGGCACCAGCTGCTCGGGTGATGGTTCACGACGACATGGACGACCGCTAGAGGGCCCTTGCATCCGTTGATGCGGGCGGGCCAGTCACGGAGAGGGGCTGGGTCAGGGGCTGAGCCTGATGTACACGAGGATGGCTTCCTGCCGGCTATTGAGCCGGTGAACCTTGGCCCGATAAGCCCATTCAGTCAGTTCGATCCGCTCACTCAGGCTGGGCTGCTGCTCTTCGGCCACCACCAGAGCCTGGCAGTCCTGGGCATCCGGCGTCTCGATTCGACGGATGTCCATGTTGCCCTGGTAGATCAGCGAGGCCATCTGAGCCTGTGAGAGTCCGTCTGCAGCCACGCAGCTGATCTTGGGGAGGATCAACGCGACCCGGCGCGCGATGGGGCCATAGCTGCGTGCGAAGTCCAGCATCGGTAACCACAGTGTCATGAGCAGCAACCAGCACAGGGTCGCGCCAGCGGCAGGCAGGACCAGGCTCTTCCAGATCGCCTGTCGGTGGCGCCCCACACGCCAGCTCACCAGCCACAGCCAGGCTAGGGTAGCCAGAGCACCAAAGAAGAAGAGCCAGAAGGAAAAGCTGGGTGTGAAGCCTGGAGCCAGACGAGCCACGTTGGCAGCGGGTTTGGCAGGGAACCCTGTCATCATCGACATCCAGACAACCCAGATCACCAGGGCACATCCTGTAAAGAAGATCAGGGTGAACCAGTCGATGAGGGCTGAGAAACTCCGGCGCAACGTGGGCAGGGCAAACGCGGCCAGGGCAGCGAAGCCAGGCAGACCCAGCAGGAGCGCACGGTCAAAAGCGGGGTTGACGGCGCTGGTGAAGATGCTGGTCAGAGCCGTCCACAGAGGCAGAACCACATGCGCCCGAAGCAACTGCCGGCGCCACCCCCAGAGGGTCCACATGGCCAGTGGCCAGGCGGGCCACGTGAACCAGACCAACAGCCGCAACCATCGTTGCCATTCACTGAAGTCCGTCGGGAAGCGCACCGGAGGGGTGTTGATCTGGCCAGTCTGGTGGGCCAGTCCAACGCACACGGCAAGGATGCCAAGGGCCAGAACAAGGGGCGTGGCGGTGGAAGCCGTGGCTTCCCGCTGCTGCTGTTGCTGCAGTGTCAAATAGGAAAACACCAGCAGGCCGGTGCCGAGGAAGCCTGCCAGTACAGCGCCACCACCCATGGCCAGTGCGGCGGAAGAGGCCGCCCAGATGAGCATGGCCAACCAGTCGGTTCTCCCGTTGCCAGGCAAAGCGAAGCGGCTGGCCGCGAAGAGAAGGCCGGCGACGGGCGCCAAACGTGCCATTGCCGGGGTGGTCTCGTGTGACAGTTGCGCGAGACCAAGACAGGCCACCAGCGCAAGCAACCCGGCATCCGCCAATGCCCGTGCGTAGTCGGTGGGGTGCGCTTCGCCTCCGAAGGCAAACATGACCGGCTGGGCTGCCTTTTGGCGCGCCAGGTTGAAAATGGCGTACCAGGTGCCGGAGAGGGTGAGTATCAGCAGAAGCAGAAACGGCAGCCGGGCGGCCAGATCCGCCGGCAGGAAGCTGAAGACCTGGATGGACAGGGCGCCCAGCCAATACGGAAGAGCGCCTGCATCCTCCAGTGGAGCACCCAGAAAGCTCGGATGCCACCATGACGTGTTGCCCTGGGCCAGCTGGTACATGACGCCGAACGCGCTGACATCGGCGTTTTTCCAGGGCTCGCGACCGATGAAGCCAGGCAGCACGTAAGCCGCGCAGAACAGCAGCAAGGCCAGGCGCGGAAGCCGGCGAACGGCCGTCTGACTGACAATGGCGGGAGACGTGTGGTTCACGAAAAGCAGGCGAAAGGTAGGTGGGAGACGTGTTCAGAGGTGCCGGTGTGCGAAGACGCAGCTGCCACGCCGAATTGCCCCTGAGTCTACGGGGAAAGAAGATGGAATAAAAAAAGCAGCCGAAGTCCGGCTGCTTTTCTTCTCGCCGGGCGAGGCAGTTGGACCGTGATCAGTCCAGACTGCGACGCTGGCAGCGGGCATGAATCGCTTCTTCAGTGCCTTACTTGGAAGCGGTCTTGCCGTAGCGGTTGCGGAAGCGCTCCACGCGACCACCCATGCTGTCGACACTCTTCTGGGTGCCGGTGTAGAAGGGGTGGGACTCGCTGGAGGTATCCAGCTTGTACAGGGGCAGCTCGCGGCCGTCATCCATCTTGACGGTCTCTTTCGTGTTCACGCAAGAGCGGGTCACGAATTTGAATTCGTTCGAAAGGTCCACGAAGCAGACTTCGCGGTAGTTGGGGTGAATGCCTTCTTTCATGGCAAGTCCTTAAGGTCAGGTGCGGCAGCCGCGGCGAACCCATTTCGCCGTACTTGCTGCAAGTTGCAAAGCCTTGAATTATATGTTTTTTTGGGGGTGGAGGGAATGGGGTTGGAGGGGGAGGGTGGGCGACCCTCTTGGCGCCTCAAATTTCACTAGAAATCGATATGAACGACATTATTTCTGGTGTTTTGGGCTCCTTGAAACAATATTTGTTCTCAATTCATCCTTTTCTTTCCCCCCCTATCCCCCCAGCCCCCTTTCCACCCCGCCGGGCGGAAAGGGGGAGCTCTCATTTGGCTTCTGGTCGCCGACTGGGTGTCTACGGCTCGATGCGTCGCCACCGTGGTTGGGGGTACATGCATTTCGCTGAGGCTGTCGTAGGAGCCTCGGCTTTGGTCTTCAGGCCCACGGCGCCCATCTGACGTTGCCGCTTTGCGGCTTGTCAGTTGGGCGCTTGCTTCACGCGCTGCCAATCTCGTTGGCCTGCAATGTCTCGCTCGCAGGCAACCGGCGAGCCGCGCAGCGGCAATGCTGGTTGACTGCCGTGGGCGTACCAAGGGCAGGCGAAGTCTCTACGACAGCGGTGGAGAAACCGTGGCGAGCCAGAAGCAGAGGCAACCTCCCGCCAGTAGCCGCCCGTCCAGAAACCAGTAGCCGAATGTTTAAAGGCTCCCCTTTCCGCCCCGGCGGGGGTGGAAAGGGGCGGGGGGGATAGGGGGGGAGAAAAAGGTAGGTTGAAAGAGGTGGCAAGTACGCAGAGACGTGTCCGCTGCCCGTGGCACTGCTGCATAACGCAGAAACAAAAAAGGCCATCTCACCAGAGACAGCCTTTCTCAAAAGAGCTCAAACCCGAAACCAGCCTCGCAGCCGGTCAGGCAGCAACAGGTGCAAGAAGCTCAGCCCCCTCGTCGCATCATGTCAAAGAACTCTGAATTATTCTTCGTTGCCTTCATGCTCTTGAGCACCGTTTCCATGGCCTCGATTTCGTCCATGTTGTACATGAACTGACGCAGGATACGGGTCTTTTGCAGGATTTCGGGGGCCAGCAGCAGCTCTTCGCGGCGGGTGCCGGAGCGGTTGAGCTGGATGGAGGGGAAGACGCGCTTTTCGTACAGGCGGCGATCCAGGTGGATTTCGCAGTTGCCAGTGCCCTTGAATTCTTCAAAGATCACTTCGTCCATGCGGCTGCCGGTGTCGACCAGGGCCGTGGCGATGATGGTCAGCGAGCCGCCTTCTTCGACATTGCGGGCTGCACCGAAGAAGCGCTTGGGGCGCTGCAGGGCGTTGGCGTCCACACCGCCGGTGAGCACTTTGCCGGAAGAGGGCAGCACGTTGTTGTACGCGCGGGCCAGGCGGGTGATGGAGTCCAGCAGGATGACCACGTCTTTCTTGAGCTCAACCAGGCGCTTGGCGCGCTCGATCACCATTTCAGCGACGTGCACGTGGCGGGCGGCAGGCTCGTCAAAAGTGGAGGCGATCACGTCACCGCGGACAGTGCGCTGCATTTCGGTCACTTCTTCCGGGCGCTCGTCGACCAGCAACACCAGCAGCTCCACCTCGGGGTGGTTGGCGGTGATGGCGTGGCAGATGTGCTGCATCATCACCGTCTTGCCGCTCTTGGGCGGTGCCACGATCAGGGCGCGCTGGCCTTTGCCGATCGGTGAGATGATGTCGATGATGCGACCGGTGATGTTCTCGTCGCTCTTGATGTCGCGTTCCAGGCGCATCTGTTCCTTGGGGAACAGGGGCGTCAGGTTCTCGAACATGATCTTGTGCTTGTTCTGCTCCGGGGGCAGACCATTGACCTTGTCGAGCTTGTTCAGGGCGAAGTAGCGCTCACCGTCTTTGGGGATACGCACTTCGCCTTCAATCATGTCACCTGTGTGCAGGTTGAAGCGTCGAATCTGGCTCGGCGAGATGTAGATGTCGTCCGTGCTGGCCGTGAAGCTGGTGTCCATGGCGCGCAGGAAACCGAACCCGTCCGGCAGCACTTCCAGAATGCCGTCGGCGAACACCTGTTCGCCGGCCTTGGCGCGCTTCTTGATGATGGCAAACATCAGTTCCTGTTTGCGCATGCGGCCAGTGTTGTCGATTTCGAGGGCTTCGGCCTGCTTCAGGACTTCAGACACATGCAGTGCCTTGAGCTCATTAAGGTGCATGGAATTCACTCCAGATGGAGTTCACACAAGTGGTTTGATTGGGGGGTATGGCGCTGTGGTCCTGCGGGAGGACGCTGCGCGGCTGTCAGAGGGGTCGTCGGGCTTGGCTGGCCGACTCAGGCCGGATTATGACAGGATTCTGCCCGGACTTGTAACGGGGGTAAACCGCATGCACCGGATCCTGTCGATCCGGTGCGGGGACGGAGATCAGCCCAGTTGCTGGTCGATGAAGTCGGTCAGCTGGGATTTGTTGACGGCGCCAACCTTGGTAGCGGCGAGCTGACCATCCTTGAAGATCATCAGCGTAGGGATGCCGCGAATGCCGAATTTGGCTGGCACTTCACGGTTTTCGTCCACATTGATCTTGGTGACCTGCAGCTTGCCCTGGTAGTCGCCAGCGATCTCGTCGAGGACCGGCGCGATCATCTTGCAGGGGCCGCACCATTCGGCCCAGAAATCCACCAGTACCGGTGCGCTGGAATCGAGGACGTCAGCCTGGAAGCTGGTGTCGGAAACGTGTTTGATCAGGTCGCTAGCCATGAGTCATCCTAGGGGTCGAGAAAAATTCGGTTGGTGGCAAGCCTCGGGGGTGGCCGGTGGCGGCATACTCGGTAGAGAGACGCCAATGACCATCACAGCCCAGTGCTTGCGTGCTGTTGGAACGCCCATTGTGACAGAAACCGACGGAACATGATGTCGCCAGAAGATTCACCACAGTTTGATTTGCCCTTTGCCGGTGCAGCTGCTGCTGTGCCCGAGGTGACAGCTGTCCCAGGCTATCCGGTGCCAGGCAGTCTGGGGAAAGCACTGGAGCAAGCCTTTGATGTGATCTCTGCCAAGGAGGTGGAGCCGGCAAGAACGCTGGTGTTGCTTCCATACACACAGTTACTTGAGCCCGCCAGGCGGCTTTGGGCAAGCCTGCATCCAGCCGGCTTTCCTCCCAGGTTTGAGACCACCCGCAGTTGGGCAATGGCCACAGGCCCCTACGTTGCCTCGCCCACTGACTGGACGGGTGATGCCGCCCGCGATGCCCTGGTGGCCCAGACGCTGATACGGCAGTCGACCCAGCAGCGACTGAACGGGACCATGCGCGCCGCTCTTGTTGAAAGGGTACTGGAAGGCTCCAGACAACTGGCGCCTTTGGCCGCTGCCCAGGCCCCTGCCTTGCGCAGCGGCTGGTCCCAGTCGCACAAGGCGCTGGTTTCTTCTTCCATGCAGAGCCTTTACTGGGAGAGCCTGAGCGCCACTGTGGCTCTGACATGGGTCGGGCTTTCCTCGTTTGTGACCGACTGGCTCTGGATGCCACAGTCAGGTCCCGGGGTGGGCGCGGACTGTCTGCTGGTGATCCCAGGCCTGCAACATGACCCGTTGACCCTGGCTTTGGTCAAGCGTTGGGGCGAAGCCGCACTCGTGCTGCCCGGGCTTGCGCCGCGTGCTGCCGAGCTGGTGCCGGCGCAGGTTCGCGCCATTTCCTGTGCAGACGTCGACGAGGAGGCGAGGCAGGCTGCAGCCTGCGCCGTGACACACATCAACGCGGGGCGCTCACCCGTGGCGCTCGTGGCCCAGGACCGGGTGCTGACCCGGCGGGTGAGCGCGTTGCTCAGTGGTGCGGGGGTTCGGTTGCGCGACGAAACCGGCTGGAAACTGTCGACCACACACGCTGCTGCGCAGCTGATGGCCTTGTTGCGCGCCGCCCAGTCCTCGGCCAAAGTTGACGATGTGCTCGACTTTCTCAAGCTCTGTGAACCCTCTGCGCCCTGGCTGCTCGAATCCATGCCCTTGGCGAACGATAGGGTGGCTGGCGATGACCTGTCTGGTGGGGGAGCGGAGGGCTGGGTGTGTGCCCTGGAGGCGCGCGCTCGCCAGTACCAGGTGAGCCGCTGGAGCTCCCTGATCGCCCATCCGGATTTTCAGGACATGCTGCCGTCCGGCTTGATGACGGCCCTTCAGGATTTCTCAGCCCCGAAACCACTGGTTCGCTGGCTGGAGGCCATGCACCAATGGCTTGCTGCGACCGGGTGGGAAAAGCGATGGGCAGAGGATGCTGCAGGAGAGAGAGTCATGGCGAGTCTGCGGCTCGATGGCGACGGCGCCCAGGAGTGGCGGCTGACGCTGGGAGATGAGCTCTTGCCGCAGCGCATGTCACTGGGGGGCTTTACCGCCTGGGTGAGGCAGGCGCTGGAGAGTGCCACGTTCGTGCCTGGAGATGACCGGCAGGCCCAGGTGGTGGTTCTTCCCATGGCGCAGCTTCCCGGGCGTGTCTTCGCCGCTTGCGTCATGGCGGGATGCGATGAAGCCCACCTCAGCGCCAGCCCGGATCCGGTGGGCACATGGACCCAGGAGCAGCGAGAGACTTTGGGCCTGCCCGACCGGTCCGCGCTGGCCACGCAGGCGCGCGAGGCCTGGCGACACGTGCTAGGGCAGGCCTGGCTGGATGTCCTGTGGAGGACTGCCGAAGGCAGTGAGCACCTCGGACCGGCTGTATGGGTGCAGGACTTGCAGACTCAGTTGCGAGAGAGTGGCGTGCCGTCTGTCTCACCGAGTGCATGCCAGCGAATCGAAGTGTTGGCAGAGGCCGTAGAACGCCAGCCAGCGCCAGAGGCATCAGGGCTGAGGGTACCTCGTGTATCTGCGACGCACTACCAGGATTTGCGGGACTGCCCCTATCGTTATTTCGCCATTCGGTTGCTGGATCTGCAGCCGGTACAAGAGCTGGAGCAGGCGCCGGGAAAGCGGGAGTGGGGCACGGTGTTGCATGCTGTGCTGCGCCGATTTCACGAGGAGAGGCGCGATGGCTCCCTAGCGCCGGCAATTGAAGCAGCCAGGCTGGATGAGCTGCTGCTGGACGAAATGTCTCGAGCAGGGCTTGCATCAGATGGGCAGGCAGGTGAGTTCCACCCATTTGTGGCGGCATGGCCAAGGGTGAGGGATGGTTATCTTGGCTGGCTGTCCAGGACGATGAAAGAAGGTGGTGGCTCGGAGTTGGTCTTTCAGCAAGGCGAAGCCAGGTTCCAGGGACGAGCAGGCCCTTACGAACTGGTTGGTGTGATCGACCGGATCGATCGCGGGCCAGATGGGTGCCCATGGGTCATTGACTACAAGACTGGCTCACTGCAAAGCCTGCGAGAAAAGGTGGCTGATCCGACGGAGGACACCCAGACGGCGTTCTACGCCGCGCTTCTCGGGAACGAACCCAGGGTGCGAGCCGCCTACCTGTGTGTCTCAGACGCCAGAGATGAAGGGGCCAGGAAGAGGTCAACAACCATGGTCGAGCAAGCGGATGTGATGGCTGTGCGAGACGATTTGCTGACAGGTATCGCCGCTGACTTGTCGCGCATCGAGGGCGGGCACCCGCTCAAGGCCATGGGTGAAGGCTCAGTCTGCGATTACTGTCAGGCGCGGGGGCTGTGCCGGCGTGACTTCTGGGAGCAGGTGTCATGAAAGAGTCCCTGGCTTATCACGTCAACGGACGACTGTCGTCGCCTTCAGATTTCTATGCGATCGCGTGTGACCCCTCGCGCAGTGTGGCTGTGGAGGCCTGTGCGGGCGCCGGCAAGACCTGGATGCTGGTCTCGCGCATGCTCAGGGCGCTGCTTGAAGGCTGTCCGCCGCAGGATATTCTGGCCATCACATTTACCCGCAAGGCCGCGGGCGAGATGCGCGAGCGGCTGCAAGACTGGTTGGCGACGTTTTCCGAGGCAGAGCTGGAGAAATGCGAATCGGAGCTGCGAAGTAGAGGCCTGGACGCGGATCAGGCCAGGAAGCTGGCGCCTGCGTTGAAAGGGCTGCGGGCAAAGGTTCAGACCACTGGCCGGGCGGTGCAGGTTCGAACTTTTCACAGCTGGTTTGCCGCCTTGCTCAAGGCGGCGCCCCTTTCGCTGTTGCACGACCTGTCGCTGCCAGCCGATTATGAATTACTGGAAGATGAGGCGCCTGCTGTGGCCGTTGCCATGCGCCGGTTCATGGTGCGAGTGGCCTCTGACCCCGAGCTCAAGCAGGCTTTCGATGACTCGGTGATGACCTTTGGCCGCAGCGCCACGCTCGATGCCCTCGCCAAGACGCTGTCCAAGCGCGTCGAGTTTGCCCTGGCTGATCGCGAGGGGGTTGTGCAGCGGTCGGTGGGGACTTTTGCCGAGCGGTTTCCTGCTTTGGCAGGGCTGACCGAGCCGGAGCAGGCACTGATGGGTGATGCATGCCGAGAGCGTTGGCTTGCCAGAGCCCGCATCCTCGGGGCCGAGAAGAACAAGACGCCTCAGACCGCGGCCAACCAGATCGTCGATGCGTTTGAGCTGCCTGACGAAGCCGGGTACATGTCTCAGCGCCTGGCCATGCTGCGCAGTGCCGTCATGGTGGCCACGGAAGACCGGATCACCAAAAACCTCGAGAAGTTCGACGCAGCGCTTGAGGCCGAAGCGGAGTTGCAGCCGATACTTGCGGCGGTGCGCCAGCATGCGGCGTGGCGCCACCAGCAGCGCATGATGACCCTGGCACGGTCCTTGATTGATATCTATGCCCAGGTCAAGCGTGACCACGGATGGGTCGACATGAGCGATGTGGAGCTCGCGGCCAGCCGTTTGCTGACGGATCCTGAGCTGTCGGGCTGGCTTCAGCAACGATTGGACGCCCAGGTGCGGCATTTGCTCATTGACGAGTTTCAGGACACCAACCCTCTGCAGTGGCAGACCTTGTATGGCTGGTTGTCCGGGTATGCGGGTGCGGGTGCAGGCCAGCAAGCCCCAAGTGTGTTTCTCGTGGGAGATCCCAAACAGTCCATTTACCGCTTCAGGCGGGCCGAGCCACAAGTGTTCCTGGCGGCCCAGCGGTTTGTTGTCGAGGCGCTGGAGGGGGCGGTGCTCAGTTGCGACCACACAAGACGGTGTGCGAGCGGGGTGGTCGCAACGTTGAATTCCGTGATGGCGCAGGCTGAACTCGATACTGGCTATCAGGGGTTTCGTGCACACACGACGGGCAGCGAATCGGAGGGCGAAGTCCTTTGCTTTGCACCACTGGAAGCCGAAAAGGGCGACGCACACCAGGACGAAGGTGAGGCCGATGATTCGCACAGCCATGGACAGGAGTGGCGAGACAGCCTCAATGTGCCCAGGCGTGAGGTGGAAGCCTCGGTGGCGGCGTTGGAGGGCGAGCGGGTCGCAAAGTGGATTCACCAGAGGATGGTGATCGAAGGGAGGCCTCCGGAAAGCTTCATGGTGCTTTCCCGTCGGCGCAGTCGGCTCGCTGGTGTGGATGCGGCCCTGCGAGCGCTTCACATTCCCAGTGAGCAACCTGAGAAAAACGGGCTTGCCGACTTGCCCGCTGCGCAAGACGTGTTGGCGCTGCTGGATGCACTCGTTTCCCCCGGCCATGACCTTTCCCTGGCAAGAGCATTGCGTTCGCCTTTGTTCGGGTGGGACGACAGCGCTCTCACAGCTCTGGCACTGCGTGTTCAAAGCCCATCGGGCAACTCCTTCGAACCGGCCACTTCGGAGAAGGTGCGCTGGTGGGCCGCTTTGCAAAGATGGTCCCGCTCCGAAGGTGCTCCCGCCTGGGCGGTCGACTCGGCGCGACGTCTGCAGAGGTACCAGCAGTGGGCGCAGGCGCTGCCGCCACATGACGTTCTTTCGCTGATTTTTTCCGATTCGGACGTTTATGCAGCCTATGCTCGCCGCTCGGAGGCTGCCACGGTCCCCGCCATACATGCACAGCTACAGGCCATGCTTGGCGAGGCGCTGGCGTTCGAAGGTGGGCGCTACCTGAGCGTGTACCGGTTTGTGCACCAGATGCGCCAAACCAATCCCACGATGAGCTCCACCGCCCAGACGGGGGCCGTGCGCCTTCTGACGATTCACGGTGCCAAAGGCCTTGAGGCTCACACCGTGGTCCTGATGGACACAGATGCTGCGCCACCCAGGGCCAACACGATGGACGTGCTGGTGGACTGGCCCGGGGAGAGTCCGCATCCGGTCCAGCTGGTGTTTCTGGCCAGTGAAAAGCACCCGCCAGTGTGTTCGGAAGACCTTCTGGCCACGGAGCAACAGGCCAGGGGGCTGGAAGAACTCAATGCCCTCTATGTGGCACTCACGCGCGCCGAGGAGCGGCTGGTGATATCCAGCGTTCAATCCCGGCGCAAGAGTGCAACGGTACCGAGCTGGTATGCACGCCTTGCGCCACATGGTGAGCCAGCCGAGCTGGTCGACGACACTCCGATGCGGGCAGTCGGCGAGGACGGACAGGTAGCGAAGGAGAAGCTCGAGAACGAGAAGGACCCGCACCGACACCTTCTGTGGGCGCTGCCAGATCTGACAGCTGTTGTGGAAGCGGAGGCTGCCCTGATGTCGGCGGAGGAAACCGGCAAAGCGTCTCAGTCGGACGGGACTGCAGAAGCCGCAGAGCGAGAGCGAACGGCGGCTATGGGTCAGGCCCTCCATCGGGCGCTGCAGTGGGTTCCGACTCCGTCCAAAGGTTTCGAGTGGGACGAGCGACACTGGACGGCTGTTCGCCGCGAGTTTGGCGTTCAACCGGCTGACATGCCCCATGTCCGCCAGATGGCAGCTGCCATGATTGGAGGGGAGGCTGCATGGGCCTGGGACGATCAGGCGGTGGACTTCGCCGCCAACGAAATGGAGCTCAGGGATGCGGGCGCAGTGGTGCGCCTGGATCGGCTGGTCAAACGCCGCGGAACGAATGAATGGTGGGTGCTTGACTACAAGAGCGCCTTGCGGCCCGAGTCATCAGAGAGCTTGAGGGGGCAGCTGAACCGGTATCGGGTGCTGGTTCAGGTCGCCAAGCCCGGCGCTGCGGTGCGGGCAGGCTTTGTGAACGCGAAGGGGCGGCTGATAGAGCTGACCGACAGCGGTGGCGAAGAAGCCATGGCCGGCAGAAAAGAAAAGGGTGACGAGCCTTGACCCCGGCACTGACGCCACAGTTAGGGCTGCTTGGTTCCCCACCTGACCCGGTTGGCTGCTTTGCCATGCGGGAAGGCCCGTCACCCACTATTGTAGGCGATGCGGGACTCCGGTGACGGACAGTTCGCTTCCCGTAGAATCCTTTTCCATGTCCTACGTCGTTCTTGCCCGCAAGTACCGGCCCCGCATCTTCAGCGAGATGGTGGGGCAGGAGCACGTTGTGCAGGCTTTGACCAATGCGCTGGAGACCCAGCGTCTGCACCACGCCTACCTGTTCACAGGGACGCGAGGGGTGGGCAAGACCACGG
Organism: Hydrogenophaga sp. 5NK40-0174; assembly: GCF_040372165.1. Classification (NCBI taxonomy): domain Bacteria; kingdom Pseudomonadati; phylum Pseudomonadota; class Betaproteobacteria; order Burkholderiales; family Comamonadaceae; genus Hydrogenophaga; species Hydrogenophaga sp. 5NK40-0174. Next base: position 801,042 of record NZ_BAABWG010000001.1, read on the forward strand.
TCTCGCGGATTCTGGCCAAGTCGCTCAACTGCGTGGGACCGGACGGGCAAGGTGGCATCACCGCTGAGCCTTGTGGGGTTTGCCAGGCCTGTACCGATATCGATTCGGGCCGATTTGTGGACTACACCGAGCTGGATGCCGCGTCCAACCGTGGCGTTGAAGAAGTGCAGTCTTTGCTGGAGCAGGCGGTCTACAAACCGGTGCAGGGGCGCTTCAAGGTCTTCATGATCGACGAGGTGCACATGCTCACCAACCATGCGTTCAATGCCATGTTGAAAACGCTGGAAGAGCCGCCTGAGTATCTGAAATTTGTGCTGGCGACGACGGATCCGCAAAAAGTACCAGTGACGGTGCTCTCTCGCTGCCTGCAGTTCAACTTGCGCCCCATGGCGCCAGAAACGGTCAGCGAGCATCTGCAGAGCGTTCTGCAGGCGGAGTCGGTGAACGCCGACCCGACATCTTTGCGACTGATTGCCCGCGCTGCGCGTGGCTCCATGCGAGATGCGCTGTCGCTGACCGACCAGGCGATTGCCTTTGGCGGCGGGCAGCTCCAGGATGCAACCGTGCGCCAGATGCTGGGGGCGGTGGATCGGACCTATGTCTTCCGCCTGATCGAAGCTCTGGCCGCCTCGGACGGTGCTGGAGTGGTCGGGACTGTGGATACCCTTCGGGACAATGGCCTGAATGCGGCTTCCACCCTTGAGGAACTGGTGACGGTATTGCAGCGCATGGCAGTGAGTCAGGCTGTGCCAGCTTCCCAGCGAACCGAGGACAGCTCGGACCCGGATCAGGCCGAAATCGACCGGCTGGCCGACTTGCTGCCAAGCGACGAAACGCAATTGCTCTACAGCATGTGTCTGCATGGCCGAGGCGAACTGGGGCTGGCTCCCGATGAATACGCGGCCCTGACCATGGTGTTGCTGCGTTTGCTGGCCTTCAAGCCTGCCGGCAACGTCGCCACCACGGAAAAAAAAACTCTGAAACCGGCCACTGAGCCGGTCAGAACGGCTCCGGTAGCGCCTGAAAGAGCGCCCGCGGCACTTCCCGCCAGCGCACGGCCACCGGAAAACCTGCCTTCGAATGCGCCCGCTCTTGCTCAGCGGAAGGCGCCTGTGCCGGCCGACCCGCCGCCTGCAGTGAGTGCTTCATCATCTGCTCCGCCCTGGGAAGACATGGGGTCAGACGTGATCTCCGAGGCTGAAATGGAGGATGACGCCGCCTTGATGGGGCGCCAAAACCATGGCAGTGGCCAGGTGGTGGCTGTTCCGGTTCGCCGGCACCCACCCGAGCACCCGCCTGGAGCGGCTGCCGACGCGGATCAGAGAGTCAGGTCGCTACCCGTCAGAGATGAGGCGGATAGACAGCAGCGTGCCGAGAAACGCAGTGGCCCTTCTGATAGCGGGGTGACCCGAGCGCAAAAACTTCGCCCGACGGACGAGGGCGCGTTCTGGTTTGCATTGGTCAGCGAGTTGGCAGCAGCTGAAGCCATCACGGCGCTGGTGCGGCAACTGGCTTTGCAGTCCCAGCTGGTGGCCAGGGATACCGACCAATGGCATCTGCGGATCGAGAACGGTTCATTGAACAACACCAATGCCCGGGAGCGGCTCTGTGCTGCACTGGCTGGCGCAGGTCATGCAGTGCGCCTGACGATTGAGATCGGACCTGTGCACGACAGCCCTTCGCTTCGACAGGAGGCGCAAGCTGCCGCACGGTTGGAAGAGGCCGAGCGGGTCTTCAGGGATGATCCGTTCGTTCAGCGCATGATGCGTGACTTTGGCGGCAAAATTGTGCCTGGGTCGCTCAAGGCTGCGGCTGATGGGCCTGATGGGCGCGTGGCATGAACTGACTTGCCATCCGTCCTCGTCTTCGCAGCACAAGCTTGCGATTCTTGTTTTCGTTTTCGTATCAACTGGTATCCACAAGGAAGCACATGTTCAACAAAGGACAACTCGCCGGCCTCATGAAGCAGGCCCAGGCCATGCAGGACAACCTGAAGAAAGCCCAGGACGAGCTGGCCACCATCGAGGTGGAAGGCGAGGCCGGAGCGGGCCTGGTCAAGGTACTCATGACCTGCAAACACGACGTCAAACGGGTGACCATTGACCCCAGCCTGCTCGAAGATGACAAGGACATGCTCGAAGACCTGGTTGCTGCGGCGTTCAATGCCGCCGTGCGCAAGGCAGAAGAGACTTCCAACGAAAAGATGGGCAAGCTCACGGCCGGCATGCCTGGACTGCCAGGCGGGATGAAGTTCCCATTCTGATGTTCCGGGAGACCGGGGCTGCCCGGAGGACCTATGGCCGATAACCAGTCGCTTGAGCGGCTGATTCAGGCGCTGCGGCGTTTGCCAGGTGTTGGCGTCCGGTCGGCACAGAGAATGGCTTTCCATATGCTCCAGCACGACCGGGAGGGCGCGCGCGCACTGGCTTCCGCGCTCGAAGGGGCCGTGGACCAGGTGCAGCACTGTGCGCAATGCCATACCTTCACTGAGGCTGAGGTCTGTGCCACCTGCCTCGATCCCCGCCGTGACCACAGCCAGCTCTGTGTGGTGGAAACCCCGGCAGACCAGTCGGCGCTGGAGCGCACCGGGGCTTACAAGGGTGTGTACTTTGTGCTCCAGGGCAAACTTAGCCCAATGGACAACATCGGCCCTCGGGACATCGGCCTCGACAAGCTTTTCGACCGGATCGATGGCGTGGTGGGTGCGGAGCCCATCAGAGAAGTGATTCTCGCGACGAACTTCACCGCTGAGGGCGAAACCACTGCCCACGTAATCCAGCAGGGCCTCAAACAACGTGGCGTAAAAGTCACACGGCTGGCGCGGGGAGTGCCTGTCGGCAGCGAGCTTGAATACGTCGATCTGGGCACCATTGCCCATGCCCTGGTCGATCGCCGTTGAGCTGTAGCGAATTGCGACGAAATGCCTCGGTACAAACCCGTTTGGGATAGGCCCTGATTCCCAACCGTTGACCACACCGTTAGCTTTGAGTCTGACGCATTCGGTGAATGCGTTGTCGGAGCGTGGCAGTGCCCGTGCTCCTGGCCAATAGGTCATCAACGGAAGGGGCGGATGTGCAGACCAGACGATCGGTTATGGCGGGAGGCCTGCTCGCTGCGCTTGGCGCGGTAGAGGTGGCTTCGCTTGCCTCGGCCGCATCGCGCTGGTCGCGAAACATTTCCATTGCAACCGTTGACCCCTCATCCTTCAGCGAGCTGCCTTTGGTGCTGGCACAGCGATTGGGCTTTTTCGCTGACGAAGGCCTGAGTGTCCAGCTGGTGCAGGCCCAGAGCCACGCCCATGCCGTCGGACTGCTCAGAAGAGGCCAGGTGCAGGTCATCTCCAGCCGCTTCAGCGATTTGCTTATCAACCGGGCCAACAGCGACTATCGAGGCATCGCGCGGCGAGAGTCCCTGCAGTCGTTTGTGGTGCAGGGGCGCTCCCCTTCAATGTTGCTGGGCGCCAAGGCGACGGCAGTCGGGGCCGATGGGGAAATGGACTGGCGCGGCAAGACCGTGGCCGTGGCGGCTCTGGGGTCCGATGCGCACAGGCTTGCCCGGTATCTGGTCGATCGCCAGCAGACTGTGCAGGGCAGGCGCGGACCGGCCACGCAGTACAAGGCCATAGCGAGCCCCAGCAGCGCGATGGCGGCGTTTCAGTCCGGGCAGGTGGATGCGATTTGCTACCCGGACCCGGTGGCTACGCTGTTCGAGCGCAGAGGCACCATGCGCATTCTGGCTGACCTGCGAACCACAGACGGCTGCAAGGCTGCGTTGGGGGGGCTTGTGGCCACCGGGTGCCTGATTGCAAGTGCACGAACCATTGAGGCCAGTCCTGCGGTTTGTCAGGGCCTGACCAATGGCGTCGTGCGGGCGCTCCGCTGGATTCAGACTGCCGGTCCGCTTGATGTGGTCAAGACTGTGCCAGAGAGCTATTTCGGGGGCGACCGGGGTGTCTATCTGGCGGCCTTTGTCAGGTCCCGGCAGGCCTGGTCAAATGATGGCGCCATGCCGCCAGACGCGGCGCTGACGCTGGCAAAAGTGATGGCGCGCACGGAGGTCTCTCTACCGGTGCAACGCCTGGCGCTGGACAGCACGTTCACCAACCTGTTCGCCGAAAAGGCGATGGAGCTGGTGCGCAGCTGACGGCCCAGGCCCTCCAGCCGTTACTTCACTTTGACCTTCGATGGCACACGGCGCTTGGAGGTGCTTTTCTTCCGGGATGACTTGGAGGACACACGGCGCTTGGCGCTTGACTTGGACGTCGATGCCAGGCGCACGCTCTTGGGCAGATGGACTTTGAGGCGCTGGCCGATCTTCAGGTGTGACCTGGGCGAAAGCCCATTCCAGCTCGCCAGGCTTGCCGTACTGATGCCGTGGCGGCGTGCGATGCCACTGAGTGTGTCGCCTCTGCGCACGCGGATCTGTGTGCTCTGCAGAACGCTGTCTGGCTGTAGCGAAATCGTGCCGTTGTCGGCGACATGCTCGGGGACGTCCCCGTTGTGCTTGCCATTGCGGTGAATCAGCAAGCTGGATCCACGGCGAATTCGCATGCGCGGAGGTATGTCGTTGGCCCGGCGCAGTTCCAGCTCGTCCATGCCAACGGATTTGGCCGCATCCTTGACGCTCATGGTCCTGGGAGCGACCCATGCAGTCCACGAGGCCAGTGGACCGCTGTAGTGGCGCAGGTTGTCCTGGAAGATTCCGATATTGTCCCAGGGCAGCAGAACGTGAGGTGTCCCAGCTGCCATGACGATGGGCTGCTTGATGGAGGGGTTGAGCACTCTGAAGTCCTGCTCGCTGATGTTGGCGAGCCTGGCAATGACATCGACGTCCATGTCGCGGTCAAGTGCGATCGTGTCGAAGAACGGATGGTTGCCAATGGTTGGTAGCTGGACACCATAGCGCACCGGGCTGGCCACGATGTTCTTCATGGCCTGAAGCTTGGGCACGTAATGCTGCGTCTCACGCGGCATCTCCATGGCCTGGTAGGTCAGGGGTATGTTGGCTCGCTCATTGCGCGAGAGAGCGCGGCCCACGTTGCCCGGCCCCCAGTTGTAGGCTGCCAGGGCAAGGTGCCAGTCACCAAAGCGTTCGTGCAGCTGTGTGAGGTAGTCCAGCGCCGCGTTGGTGGATGCCAGCACGTCACGGCGGTCGTCGCGGAATGCGTTCTGCTTCAGGTCGAAATGCTGACCCGTTGCAGGCATGAACTGCCACATGCCCGCAGCGCGCGCGCTGGAGACAGCCTCAGGGTTGAAGGCGCTTTCAATGAAGGGCAGCAAAGCCAGCTCCATGGGAAGCTCGCGCCGTTCAATCTCCTCGACGATGTGGAACAGATAGCGCTCGGAGCGCGCCGTCATGCGCTGCATGTAGTCGTGTCGACTGGCGTAGAACTGCTCCTTGTCACGGACGATGTCGTTTTCCAGATCCGGCATCTTGAAGCCGCGTCGGATGCGTTCCCAGACGTCCGCAGGCGGTGTCAGTGCCGTCACCTCCGGTGAGTGAATGGTTGCCGTGGTGATCTGGTTCAGCGGTCCCTTGGGGATGTCTGACTCGGATCCTCGGGTCACATTGACTCTGGGTTCGCCGACCGGTTCGGCCGGGCGTGGCGCTGGCGCATTGGGTGCAACGGTGCTACATCCCGCCAGAATGACAATGGACGCAGCGCCAAACAGGGTTCGGCAGCGCCGGATCAGCGGCCCGGGGGCCGTCAACAGAGATTTGTTCAAAATTGGTTCTTCCATTCGCGCAATGCGGTCCAGACGCTGATCTCGTCAGCGCTGGTGGCCGGCGCATGTTTTTGGGCCGACTGGATCACTTCCGCTTGTGAGGCACGAAGAAACGGGTTGATGTGTCGTTCGGTGTCTATCGTGCTGGGCACCGTCGGGATGCCCTGGGAACGCTTGCTCTTGCATTGCGCGATATAGGCTTGCAAGTCGGCATTGCCTGGCTCCACGGCCTCGGCAAAAGCCAGGTTGGCAAGCGTGTATTCGTGCGCACAGCAAACCCGGGTTTCAGCGGGCAGGGACGACAGCGCAGCCAGTGAAGCGTGCATCTGCTGAGGCGTTTCCTCGAACAGCCGGCCACAACCGCCGCTGAAGAGCGTATCACCACAGAAGACGAGCGGGCCGCTGTCGAGCTGATCGCAAAAGTAAGCAATGTGGCCGGCAGTGTGGCCCGGCACGTCCATGACCTTGAACTCGAGTCCCAGCAGCCCGATGCGCTGCCCACCCTGAACGCGGGTCAGCGGCTCGGGCATCTTCTCCAGGGCAGGCCCGAATACCTGGCAGCCCATCGCCTCGCGCAGCTCGGCCACGCCACCGGTATGGTCCCCATGATGGTGGGTGATCAAGACGGCTTCAAGGGTGAGCTTGTGCTCCTTGAGGTAGGAAATGACGCCCGCAGTTTCGCCTGGATCGACCACCAGCGCGTGGCTGGCGTCATGCAGTACCCAGATGTAGTTGTCGTTGAAAGCCGGGACCGGGTGGAGGGTCATTCCGGTTACTGGAGAAGAATGCATGCTGACGGTCAAGGGCGTGTAGAGTACGTTGGTACAGGCGAACAGCTGGGTGGTGGATTCCGTGCGCAGGCAGGAGTTCCCAACGGACATTTGGCCTGAATCCACGCTAAGCCCATGAATCCATCCATTATAGGTTTGCAGCATTGGTTCCAGACGCCGCCAGGACAGTACCTGCTCGAGTGGGAGCAGGCGCAGTTCGATGTGGCTGTGGCCGATATTTTTGGCTTCAATGCCCTGCAAATGGGCGTGCCGCAACTGGATACCTTGCAGGCCAACCGAATGCCGCACCGCTGGCTGGCGTTGCCTGAGCCACCGCCGAGCTTTGTCGGAGGAGAAGCGGATGAAGCGCATGCTTCGTCCAGGTCTCTGGGTGACGGGCGAAAGCCCGTGGCAGCACTGATGACGGACCCCGCTGCCATGCCTTTTCCTGCTGGCAGCCTGGACCTGCTCGTACTGCCCCATACCCTGGAACTCAGCGCCGATCCACACCAGGTCTTGCGCGAAGCAGAACGAGTGCTGATGCCGGAGGGGCGGCTGGTGATCTCTGGCCTGAATCCGACCAGCCTCTGGGGTTTGCGGCAAGCGCGTGGAAGATTGCTGTCAGGCCTGGGTCTGGGCGCAACGCGCGCAGGTGCGCTGTATCTGCCTGAAGCAGGCGATTTCATCGGTACTCGTCGGCTGCGTGACTGGCTCAAGCTCATGAGCTTCGATGTCGAGTCTGAGCGTTATGGTTGCTACCGGCCAGCGGTCCGGTCTGAGAAATGGCTGACCCGCTGGGCCTGGATGGACCGGATGGGTGCAAGATGGTGGCCGATCTTCGGCGCCGTGTTTTTCCTGGTGGCTGTCAAACGGGTTCGTGGCATGCACCTGCTCGGTCCGGCGTGGAAACCGAGGCCGGCACGTGCAGCAGCCCAGGTTCCCATCGCCAACAAAACGCTGGCGCCTGTCAGCGAGCCTGTACAGGCCAAGAGAGAATGACAGCAAAGGCCTGGCCAGTGACCCGGGTCGACTGGCATCGCTTTATTCTTCGATAGCAAACACAACTGAACTGAACAGAACAGAACGGACAACGAGTTGAACACAGTGGTGATGTATACCGATGGCGCCTGCAAAGGCAATCCCGGGCCTGGTGGTTGGGGCGTGCTCTTGCAATCGGGTGGGCACGAAAAAGAGTTGTGGGGCGGTGAAGCGGAGACAACCAACAACCGCATGGAGTTGATGGCGGTGATCGAAGGCCTGTCTGCGCTCAAGCGCCCTTGCCGGATTGATCTGCATCTGGACAGCCAGTATGTTCGAAAGGGCATCACGGAATGGATACATGGCTGGAAGGCCAAGGGCTGGAAAACGGCTTCGAAGCAACCGGTCAAGAATGCCGACCTGTGGCGAAGACTGGACGAGCTGGTGCACGATGGTGTACACGACATACATTGGCACTGGGTCAAGGGGCACTCCGGTCATCCCGGTAACGAGCGCGCTGACGCCCTGGCCAACCGGGGCGTGCCCCTATAGTGCATCTGCGGGCGCCCGTTGAGGCTGGCATCGCGTTTAGGACTGATCTTTGTCCGATTGTCTTGACTGATTGAAAACCGGAAGAACCCATGGCCCAGAAATCGACGCTGACATGGCTGCTCGCCGCTGGCATCGCTGTCGCAGGCGCCGTCGCATGGTGGACGCAGTCTCAGGGCCATACTGCCGGGCCACAGGGAGGCAGTGCAGCGGCCAAACGTGGTGCCTGGGGGGCTTCGGCAGTCGAGGTGGCCGAGGTTCAGGCAGAAAACCTGCGTGACGAAGCCCAGGCTGTCGGAACTTTGCGCGCGGTCAGGAGTGTCACGCTCAAGCCTGAGACGGGTGGGCGGATTGCCCATATCGGCTTCGATGACGGCGCTCCAGTGAAGAAGGGACAGTTGCTGGTGGGGCTGGACGACAGCCTGCAGCGCGCCGAGCTGCGGCAGGCACAGGCACGACTCTCCATCGCCCGGGCCAATCATGTTCGCAACCAGGAACTGGTGGCGCAGCGATTTGTGGCGCAGCGAGTGCTGGAAGAGAGCAAAGCTGCACTGGAAGTGGCTGAGGCCGAAGTGGTGCTGACGCAGGCGCGGCTGGATCGCATGCGCGTTCTCGCTCCGTTTGACGGGACCGTGGGCCTCCGGTCCATCAACCTTGGCGAGTTTGTGACCGCTGGGGCTGATCTGGTGGGACTGCAGGATACTTCCGAGCTCACGGTCGACTTTCGTTTGCCAGAGCGGTATCTGGACAAGTTGGCCGTGGGGCAACCGGTGGATGTTCGCTTTGACGCCCTGGCTGGTCAGGCGTTTGCCGCGCAAGTCAAGGCGATCGACCCTTTGCTGGACGCCGATGGCCGTGCGGTGGCTGTGCGAGCCTCTTTGCCTGCTGCTAAAAACACACCATTGCGACCAGGCATGTTTGCCCGGGTGACCGTCGTCTTCGGCGAGCAAACAGGCGTGCTGATGGTGCCTGAAGAGGCGGTGGTGCCGGACGACGGCCAGCAGTTTGTGTACCGGGTAGAAGCCTCACAAGCTGCGGATGCCACCAGTCCGACCCTGGCTCGTCGAACCGCAGTGACGCTGGGCATCCGTCAGGCGGGCAAAGTGCAGGTCACTCAAGGGCTATCCGCCGGGCAGCAAGTGGTGGTCGCTGGTCAGCAGCGGCTCAAGGGAGAAAAAGCGGAGGTGAAAGTGGTGGATCTGCAGTCCCTGACGCCGGCTCGAGATGTCGTAGAGGGGGCAGCCGCCGACAAGGACAAGGCCAAGCCATGACATTTCACCGCCATGAGATTTCGCCGCCAACACATTTCGCCCGTGTCTTGATGATGGCTCTCGGACATGCAGCTGGCTGAAATCTCCATTCGCCGTCCGGTGCTGGCCACCGTACTGTCCGTGCTGATCGTGCTGGTCGGCCTGGTCGCCTACAGCGGCCTGGCGGTGCGGGAGTATCCCAAGATCGAGGAGCCGCGCGTGACCGTCAGTACCACTTTCAGTGGTGCGTCCAGCGAGGTGGTCGAGTCCCAGGTGACCAAGACGCTGGAAGATTCACTGGCGGCCATTGAGGGCGTGGAAGTCATCACCTCCACCAGCCGCCCGGAGAGCAGTCGGATCAGCGTGGAGTTCCGGTTGGACCGCGACCCTGATGCGGCGGCGGCCGATGTGCGAGACAAGGTCAGCCGCGTGAGACAGCGCTTGCCTCAGGGCATCGACGAGCCCGTGATTGCGAAGGTCGAGGCCGATGCCTTTCCTGTGATCTGGCTCTCGCTCAGCTCGGACAGCCATGGTCCACTCGAACTCTCCGACTTTGCCAACCGGCTGGTCAAGCCGGTACTGCAAACAGCACCCGGCGCCGCAGATGTGCGCGTGTACGGCGAACGCAAGTATGCGATGCGGGTGTGGATTGACCCTGACCGACTGGCCGCCTACCGCCTGACGGTGCAGGATGTCGAAGAGGCGCTCAGGCGCTCGAATCTGGAGGTGCCGGCTGGACGGATCGAAAGCCAGTTGCGTGAGTTCAACGTCACTGCTTCGACGGACTTGAGGTCGACCGAGGACTTTCGAGCCATCACCATCCGGCGCATCAATGGTTTGCCTGTTCGACTGGTCGATGTGGCACGGGTAGAGCAGGGACCGCAGGATGAGCGAAGCAAAGTTCGCCTCGATGGGCAGGATACGGTGGCACTGGGTGTCATCAAACAGGCCACCGCCAACCCTCTGGATCTGTCGGCGGGGGTTCGCGGTTTGCTGGACAAGATCCAGAAGGACCTGCCGCCAGGGGTGACCATCCGCATTGCGAACGACACCTCTGTGTTCATCGAAGAATCCATCGAGGCGGTCTACAAGACAATCGGCGAAGCGGTGCTTCTGGTGGCCCTGGTCATCTTTGTGTTTCTGCGCACCCTGCGGGCATCCATCATTCCGCTGGTGACAATTCCGGTCAGTCTCATCGGCTCATTTGCCTTGATGGCCTTGTTTGGCTTCTCGGTCAATACACTGACCTTGCTGGCGCTGGTTCTGGCGATTGGCCTGGTCGTGGACGATGCCATCGTGGTGCTGGAGAATATCTTCCGGCACATCGAGGAAGGCATGGCTCCACTGCAGGCAGCCTTCAAGGGAGCCCGCGAAATTGCATTTGCCGTGGTCGCCATGACCCTGACGCTGGCGGCTGTCTATGCGCCCCTGGCGTTCACGCCTGGCCGCACTGGTCGACTGTTTGCCGAGTTTGCGCTGGCTCTGGCTGGTGCTGTGGTGGTTTCTGGCTTTGTCGCGCTGACGCTCTCGCCCCTGATGTGCTCCAGGCTGTTGCGGCATCAATCCCACCCAGGCCGGTTTGACCGATTCATGGAAGGCGCATTGAGCGGGCTGACCAGGTCCTATGAGCGTGCCCTTGGCGTCGTGATGCGAGGGAGGCCAGTGGTCGTGGTGTTCATGGTGATGCTGGCCGCTGGCGGCTATTGGTTGTTCAACCAGACCAAGCAGGAGCTGGCACCCAAGGAAGACAGAGGGCTGGTGCTGGTCAGTATCAACGGCCCCGACGGTGCCACGCTGGCCTATACCGAACGGTACGCCCGCGTGATCGAGCGCATAGGGCAGCAATATGAGGAACTGACCACCATCTTCAGCAGTGTGGGTAACCCGTCGGTGGCCCAGGGCCTGATGTTCATGCGGGCCAAGCCATGGGGCGAGCGGACTCGCAGCACGCAAGACATTGCTCGCGACATGATGCCCAAGGTGGCAGGCCTTCCGGGTGTGAGTGCGTTCCCGATCACACCCGCGTCGTTGGGTCAACGTTTTCGTTCACGGCCAGTGACGTACCTCATCGTTACCTCGGACAGTTACGACAACCTCTCCAAAGTGGTCAGCCAGTTCCAGGAACGACTGGAGCAAAACCCGGGCTTCCAACAAGTAGATACCGACCTTCGCCTGAACAAGCCCGAGATCCGACTTGACGTGGACCGAGAGCGCGCAGCGGACATGGGCGTCAACGTGGACGCCATTGCACGCACCGTGGAGACGCTGCTGGGCGGACGAACGGTGACGCGCTACAAGCGTGGTGGCGAGCAGTATGACGTGGTGGTACAAACCGAGAGCGACGAGCGCAACGCACCACAGGACATTGATCGCCTGTTTGTGCGGGGGCGTGGCGATGCGATGATTCCACTGGCCTCGCTTGTTCATGTCCGTGAGGTGGTTGTTCCGCGAGAGCTGAACCACTTCTCGCAACGCCGCAGCGCCGAAATCACCGCTGACTTGAGCCCGGACTTTTCTCTGGGTGAGGCACTGCAGGCCATGGATGCCATTGCGGCGGACGTATTGCCAGCCGGGTACACCACGGATCTGGGTGGACAGAGTCGCGAGTTTCGCAGCTCTTCGGGCTCGCTCGCACTGGTGTTTGGCCTGTCTCTGTTGTTCATTTTCCTGGTGCTGGCTGCGCAGTTCGAGAGCTTTGTCGACCCGCTGGTGATCATGCTCAGCGTTCCCTTGTCAATGCTGGGCGCCTTGCTGGCCATGCGTCTGACCGGCGGCACGCTCAATGTGTACAGCCAGATTGGTCTGGTGACGCTGGTCGGATTGATTACAAAGCACGGAATTTTGATTGTGGAGTTTGCCAACCAGCTGCGAGACCAGGGCGTGGACAAGCTGGAGGCGGTGAGTCGTTCAGCCTCCATGCGCCTGCGTCCGATCTTGATGACCACTGGCGCCATGGTGCTGGGGGCCATCCCGCTGGCACTGGCCTCTGGCGCAGGCGCGGAGAGTCGTCAGCAGATCGGCTGGGTCATTGTGGGCGGCATGTCGCTTGGCACGCTGCTGACCATCTTTGTGGTGCCGCCGATGTACATGATGCTGTCCCGCCCCCGCAAGCTCATGAACGAGCCAGTGGAGACCGTTACCGCTTCCGCTTGATGGCAGGCAGCCCAACGGCAGGCAGACCACCAAAGAACAGGTCGGCCACCATGGGTGCAAGCTGTTCATGGGTGACGTGTCCATCGGCGCGGACCCAGGTGAACATCCAGTTGATCATGCCGAAAAGCAGCATGGTCAAAGGCTTGGTCAGGTGGGCTTTGTCCAGCTCAGGGCGGAGCAGGGCGATGGCATCGGCGAAGCCTTCCACCACTTTGCGTTCGTGCCCGAGGATGCGCTGACGGTCGGGCTCTTGCAGAAAGCGCACGTCTTCTGTCAGGACCCGGTGGGCATCGGCGGCGCCCGCGTACTCCATGACAAAACGCTCGATCATTTCGCGTAGGGCAGCGTCCGGCTTCAATTTCATAGCTTCCACTTCCATGACCACTTGCTCCAGCACCTTGACGTGGCCCTCGGCAATGTGGACCAGCAGAGCGTATTTGTCCTTGAAGTAGTGATAGAGCGTGGGTTTGGAAAGGCCGGAAGCCGCGGCTACCTGATTCATGGACGTGCCAGGGTAGCCCTGGCTCGCAAAGAGTGCCGCAGCCTGGGCCAGGATGGCTTCGCGCTGGTCTTCGTAGTTGGCGGATCGGTTGCGGCCCATGTCAGGAGAGGTGGATGCGGAGATCATGCGAGGGACCTAGGGTTTTCCAGAGGCGCTCGCTGCTTGAGGACTCAAGCGTATCAGTTTATTATCGACCGACCGGTCGGTCAAAGACTTTTCACGGATCGTTTTACCGGTGCACCGAACACCGAAGGGACATTGCCAACACCATGACACCGCAGCAAACCGCCGAACATGTCCGCGAGCAAATGTTGGCCAACGATGCCGCCACCCGGTGGCTGGGCATCGACGTTATCGCCATTGGCCCTGGCACAGCCACTGCAACCATGACGGTTCGCAAAGAAATGCTCAATGGCCATGCGACCTGTCATGGTGGTTTGATTACCGCACTGGCCGACAGCGCGTTTGCCTTTGCGTGCAATGCCTGCAACGAGCTGACGGTGGCCTCCGGACTTTCAGTGGATTTCCTGGCGCCCGGCCGGGAAGGTGATGTGCTGACTGCCAAGGCGGTCGAGGTGAGCGCCAAAGGCCGCACTGGTGTTTACGACGTGTCGGTGCACAACCAGGATGGCGTCGCAATAGCCGTGTTTCGCGGGCGCTCCTATCGTGCCAAGGGAAGGCCGGCGGTGGGCGACAACGCTCAATGAGAAACAGAAAAAACCACAACAAGATCACCAGCAAGATCCATCGAAGGAGACAACAAATGACTGTTCGCGCGCCCGCTCCCGGCGAGCTCGAGCCGATTGAAACGGCCAGCCGGGATGAAGTTCAGGCCTTGCAAATCGAACGCCTGCGGTGGTCGCTCGCCCATGCTTACGAGAACGTGCCGCATTACCGGCAAGCCTTTGATGCCAAGGGCGTGCATCCGAATGACCTGAAGTCTCTGGACGATCTGCGGCACTTCCCGTTCACCACCAAGGCGGACTTGCGCGCGAACTATCCGTTTGGCATGTTTGCCGTGCCCAGAGAGCAGGTGGCGCGCGTGCACGCTTCGTCGGGCACCACCGGCAAGCCCACAGTGGTGGGCTACACCTTGCAGGACATCGACACCTGGGCGACGCTCGTGGCGCGCTCCATTCGGGCGTCGGGCGGGCGCGCTGGCGACATTGTTCATGTGGCCTACGGCTATGGCTTGTTCACCGGGGGGCTGGGCGCGCACTATGGCGCGGAGAAGCTCGGCTGCACGGTGATTCCGATGTCGGGCGGGCAGACCGAAAAGCAGGTCCAGCTGATCCAGGACTTCAAGCCGGACATCATCATGGTCACGCCGTCGTACATGCAGGTGATCGTTGAAGAGTTTCAACGCCAGGGCCTGGACCCGGCGGCCAGCTCGCTCAAGGTCGGCATCTTCGGTGCAGAGCCCTGGACCGAGGCCATGCGTGCCGAAATCGAAGCCAAAGCCGGCATTGATGCGGTGGATATTTACGGCCTGTCCGAGGTCATTGGCCCCGGCGTGGCCAATGAGTGCATTGAGGCCAAGGACGGCCCTGTGATCTGGGAAGACCATTTCTACCCCGAGATCATCGACCCGGAAACCGGCGAAGTGCTGCCCGATGGCGAGGAGGGCGAACTGGTGTTCACCTCCCTGACCAAGCAGGCCATGCCCATCGTCCGCTACCGAACGCGCGACCTCACGCGACTGCTGCCGCCCACGGCCCGGTCTTTCAGGCGCATGGGAAAGATCGTCGGCCGCAGCGACGACATGCTCATCATCCGCGGCGTCAATCTGTTCCCGATGCAGGTGGAAGAGATCGTGCTTTCGCACGAACACCTCTCCGGCCAATACCAGATCCAGGTCTCACGCGACGGTACCCTGGACGAAATGAGTGTTCGATGCGAACTGCAGCCCGGTGCTTCAACGGCGCCAGCCGATGTCGACAGCGTTGCCGAATGGGTGCGCCACCGCATCAAGACTTTGATTGGTGTCTCAGCCAGCGTCGACGTGCTGCCGCCCGACAGCATCGAGCGAACCCTCACCGGTAAGGCGCGGCGGGTGTTTGACATGCGCAAGCGCTGAGACATCGCATCCCAGACAGGAGAACCCCTATGTACACCCAAGCCATGGACATTCCGGGCGGCAAGCCCGCCGGCGATGACGCCCATGCCGAGCCAGCCGAGCTGCAAACGCGGTTCGATGCGCGCATCGACGACGGTGGTTTCATCGAAGCCAAAGACTGGATGCCGGAGAAATACCGCAAGACGCTGCTGCGCCAGATCAGTCAGCACGCGCACAGTGAGATCGTGGGCATGTTGCCCGAAGGGAACTGGGTCAGCCGGGCCCCGACGCTCAAACGCAAAGCCATTTTGCTGGCCAAGATCCAGGATGAGGGTGGCCACGGCCTCTACCTCTACGCCGCGGCCGAAACGCTGGGGCAAAGCCGCGACCAGATGCTCGATGCGCTTCACACCGGCAAGGCCAAGTACAGCTCCATCTTCAACTACCCCACGCTGACCTGGGCAGATGTGGGCGTGATCGGCTGGCTGGTCGATGGCGCTGCCATCATGAACCAGGTGCCCATCTGCCGCTGTTCGTACGCCCCGTATGCGCGGGCCATGGTCCGCATTTGCCGCGAGGAGAGCTTTCACCAGCGCCAGGGTTACGACAGTCTGCTGGCCATGATGCAAGGCGGCACCGAAGCGCAAAAGGCCATGGTGCAGGACGCAGTGAACCGCTGGTGGTGGCCTTGCCTGATGATGTTCGGCCCGCCGGACGACCAGTCACCCAACTCTGCGCAATCCATGCGCTGGGGCATCAAGCGCGTTTCCAACGACACCTTGCGTCAGAAATTCATTGACGCCACGGTGGAGCAGGCCAAGGTACTGGGGGTAACGCTGCCAGACCCGGACTTGCGCTGGAACGAAGAGCGCGAAGCACATGATCACGGCGCCATCGACTGGGACGAGTTCTGGCGCGTGATTGGTGGAGACGGCCCGTGCAATCGTGAACGTCTGCAAGCAAGGGTGGACGCATGGGACGACGGTGCCTGGGTGCGCGATGCCGCCATGGCCCACGCGCGCAAGCAAGAAGAGGCCGAGGCCGCCTCCATGCGCAAAGCCGCCTGACGTGAGAAGAGACAGATCAAGAGAGCCAAACGATGAGTGAACAGACAAATGACCGCAGCACCAGTGGCAGCCAGGTGGAATGGCCGCTTTGGGAAGTTTTCGTCCGCAGCAAAGCTGGACTGGATCACAAGCATTGCGGCAGCCTGCATGCAGCTGACGGCCAGATGGCCGTGAAGATGGCCCGCGAGGTATACACCCGCCGTCAGGAAGGTTGCAGTGTGTGGGTTGTGCGTGCCGATCAGATCGTGGCCAGCGACCCGGGTGACAAAGACATGTATTTCGACCCGATGGAAGACAAGGTGTACCGCCACCCCACCTTCTATCAGCTGCCCCCCGAAGTCGACCACATGTGAGCGCCGGAGCCAAGACGATGACAACACCATCCATTGCACCCAGTCGTCGCGCCGACGTCCAGTACCTGCTGCGCCTGGGCGACACCTGCCTCATCCTGGCCCAGCGCCTGGGCGAGTGGTGTGGGCACGCACCCATCCTCGAGGAGGACATTGCGCTGACCAACATGTCGCTCGACCTGGTCGGGCAGGCCCGTGCCGTGCTGACGCGGGCAGGGCAACTCAATGCCGAGGACACCGGCACTGCGTTTGATGAGGACCAGCTGGCGTTCCTGCGGGAGGAGCGTGACTATCGCAATCCTACGCTGGTTGAACTGCCGCGCGGGGATTTTGCATTCACCGTGCTTCGCAACGCGATGGTGGGCACATTGCTCAAACTGCTGTGGCAAAGGCTGCAGAGCTCAAGTGACGCAGAGCTGGCAGCCATTGCCGGCAAGGCTGTGAAAGAGGCGCGCTATCACCAGTCGCATGCGGGCGACTGGGTGGTGCGCCTGGGCGACGGCACGGACGAATCGGCACGCCGCATGCGCGATGCTGTGGCTGTGCTCTGGCCATATGCCGCAGAGCTGTTCGAAGACGATGAGGTGGACGGCGCAGCCGCACAGGCAGGGCTTGGCCCGCGCTCGAGTGATCTGCGCGAGGCGTGGGAAGCCGAGATGGGGTCCATGCTGACACAGGCCGGTTTGCAGGTGCCCGCGCCCCGCGCGTTTCGCAGCGCGGGCAAGCAAGGCGTGCATTCAGAGCACATGGGCTTCCTGCTGGCAGAGATGCAGTACCTGCAGCGTGCCTATCCTGGAGGCGCCTGGTGAACCAGGCCGCCACTGAGCGCTGCGAGCAGGCCTGGGCGGCACTGAAGTTGGTGCCCGACCCGGAAGTGCCCGCCATCTCTCTGTGTGAGCTGGGCATTGTCCGTGATGTTCAGGTGGCAGAGGATGGCGTTCTCGAGGCCATCCTCACGCCCACGTATTCTGGCTGTCCGGCGACAGAGCTGATCGAGGAGCAGGCGCTTGCTGCTCTGAACGCGGCAGGTCTGGGGCCATCACGCATTGTGTTGCGCCGCGCACCGGCCTGGACCACCGACTGGATATCAGAAGAAGGTCGGCAGAAATTGCGTGCCTATGGCATCGCTCCACCCGGTCGGACCGCCTCCATGCTTGCTGCTGGCGAGGCCCCCATTCACGTTTACGGCAGGCGCAGCGCTTCGGCCGTGCCCTGTCCTCGCTGCGGCAGCGACCGCACCGAACAGCTCTCTCCGTTTGGCTCTACGGCGTGCAAAGCGCTGCACCGATGCCTGAGTTGTCTGGAGCCTTTCGAGCACTTCAAGCCCATCTGATGGATACACAGAACCCTCAACACCGCATGAGCAGTTTGCACTTTCACCCATTGCGTGTCAGCGCCGTCCGCCCCGAGACAGCCGACTCCGTCACCATTTCATTCGAGGTGCCCGAAGACTTGCGCCAGGCCTTCACCTGGCAGCCGGGCCAGTACCTCACACTGCGCAAGCTCATTGGCGACGAAGACGTTCGACGCTCCTATTCCATCTGTGCGGGCCCGGACGAACCCGAGCTGCGCATCGGCGTGAGGAAGGTGGAGGGGGGCGTCTTCTCGACCTGGGCCAATGAAGCCCTCAAGGCCGGCGACAGCATTGAGGTCATTGAGCCACAGGGTCATTTCGTCTCACAGGCAAGTGACAAGCCAGGCCGCCACGTGGTGGGGCTCGCAGCAGGCAGCGGCATCACGCCCATCCTGTCCATCATGAAGAGTGTGCTGACGCGCGAGCCTGAAGGCCGATTCACGCTGATCTATGGCAACCGGAACACGGCCTCCACCATGTTCAAGGAAGAGATAGAGGACCTCAAGAACCGGTACATGAGCCGCCTGAGCCTGCATCACGTGTTTTCGCGGGAGCACATGGATTCCCCTTTGAGCAGCGGGCGTCTGGATCAGGACAAGCTGGCCACTTTTTTTGCGGCACTGGTTCCTTTGTCTCAGGTCGACGAAGCCTTTGTCTGCGGCCCGCACGGGTTCAATGATGATGCGCATGCAGCATTGCTGGCGGGCGGGCTGAAGGAAGACAGAATCAAGGTGGAGCGCTTCGGCGTGCCGGATGCCAAGCCGGGCCAGTTGCCAGAGCACAAGGTGCAGGCGGGTGACGCCGTGCATGCCCGCATTGCCATCATCCGCGATGGATTGCGGCGTGATGTGGACTTCACTGAATCAGACCCCAGTGTTCTCGACGCGGCATCGAGAGCCGGTCTGGATGTGCCGTATTCGTGCAAGTCGGGCGTGTGCAGCACTTGTCGCGCAAAAGTCCTGGAGGGCAAAGTGCGTATGGATCGCAACCATGCTCTGGACAAGGCTGAGGTGGCTCAGGGTTTTGTCTTGGCTTGCCAGGCCCACCCGCTCACGGAAAAGGTCGTTCTATCCTTCGATGAACGATGACCGCTCCCCCGGCTGAGGTATCACAGGGGGTATGTCGCACGTAGCTCTGCGGCAGGCTTAAGATGTGATTTCCACGAACAATTTGCACAGGAGAAGCATATGTCGAATGAGGGCTACCATGAGCCAGTGAGCGAGCTGTCCGATGAGACGCGCGACATGCATCGCGCCATCGTTTCATTGATGGAAGAGCTGGAGGCCGTGGACTGGTACCAGCAACGCGTAGACGCATGCAAGGACAAGGAGCTTGCGGCTATCCTGGCGCATAACCGCGATGAAGAAAAGGAACACGCAGCCATGGTGCTGGAGTGGATTCGTCGCAAGGATCCTGCCTTCAACAAGGAACTCAAGGACTACCTGTTCACGGACAAGCCTCTCACGCACGACTGATTCCCAAGCGCTGGGGCTGGCCCTGGCGCCAGATTGCACCAACAGAAGGCCGGAGTCCTGCACCGAGATTCAGTGCAGGACCGGGTCTTTTTTCTTGTGGAACTGGTCAGTGGAGCTGGGCGGGGAGAGGCGAACGAATGTCAGATCGCGCCGTCAAACATCATCACGTCCACTTCACCTCCGGCAACGATGTTGCCCTGGTCGTGGTGCAGCACGATCAAACCGTTGGCTTCCACCATCGAGCGCAGCACGCCTGAACCCTGGTTGCCCGTGATGCGGACAGTGAGTCCTCCATCGGGTTCGCGAGTCACCACGCCACGCTGATACTCCGTGCGACCTGGTTTCTTGCGCAAAGCCTCTGCACTGCGAGCCTTGAGGTAGACCGGCGCTGGTGCCTCGCTGCCCATCAGCTTGAGCAACGCGGGACGCACGAAAGCCAGGAACGTGACCATCACCGCCACGGGATTGCCGGGCAGACCGAAGAGAGCCGCAGAGCGACCATTCTCTTCAAGCCGGCCGACTGCCATGGGCCGTCCCGGTCGCATGGCAATGCGCCAGAATGCCACGTCACCGAGCTTCTTCATCATGGCTTTGGTGTAATCCGCCTCGCCCATGCTCACTCCACCACTGGTGATGATGGCGTCAGCGTTGGCGGCAGCAGAACGGAACGCGGCTTCCAGTGCCTTGGGTTCATCGGCGATAACACCCATGTCCAGCACATCCACATTCATCCGCTTGAGGAGCCCAAAGACGGTGTAGCGGTTGCTGTCGTACACGGCGCCCTCACGCGGTGCTTCACCCAGGCTGAGGATTTCATCGCCGGTCGAGAAGTAGGCCACTTTGACCTTGCGCCACACCTTCACTCCAGGCAAGCCCAGGCTGGCGATCAGACCCAGCGCAGCAGGGCCGATTCGGTCTCCCTTGCGCAGGGCTGGCTGGCCGGCCATGAGGTCTTCTCCCAGGCATCGGCGGTTGTCGCCCTGGCGAACCACGTCGGCGGCGAAAGAAAGCACCTCACCCTCGATCTGTGTGAACTCCACTGGAATGACGGTGTCCAGCCCTTCAGGCATGACCGCCCCTGTCATGATCTTCACGCACTCACCCGCGCCCACCGGCTCTGCATAGGCCTTGCCAGCGTAGGCGGTACCGACCACGCGCAAGCTGGTCGACTGTCCGGCCTTCAGCTCGGAGCCCCGAAAGGCGAAGCCGTCCATGGCGGAGTTGTCGTGCGGCGGCACGCTGATTGGTGAAATCACGTCTTCAGCCAGCACCCGGTCGAGTGCGTCAAACACGCCAACGTCCTCGGATGCCTGCACGGGAGAGACCAGCTTTGCGAGAAAAGCGTTGACGGTATCTGCGCGCAAGGCCTTGGGGTCGTAGCCTTGCAAGGCAGCAGCGATCTCGTCCAGACTGGGAGGGGTGGGCTTGTAGGTCATGGGTTGGGAGTCTCTGTCAGATGCGGCTTCAGGCGTGCCAGTTCTTCAAAGGTATTGGCGTTGGCAAAGGGTCCGATGCCGGATTCGAGGTTGTCTTCAAAATGGGCAAACGCCAGCCGATGCTGACGCCCCCACCCCAGAACACGGCGCTCCCCGTTGGCCAGAGCCTCGCGGGCGCTGTCCAGCAGGCGCTGGTGAATGAGGCTGAAGACGGGTTGAGGTTGTTCACGGCCTGTGGCGGCATCCTGGCTACATGCCATGGCGATGTCCGCGTTCGAGCGGGTGGCTGCTTCCAACAGGCGATCTGCCAGATCCAGCGGTAGCAGAGGTGCATCGCATGGCACGACCAGCAACCAGGGGGTCTGGCATCGCTCCAGTCCGGTGATGATGCCGGCCATTGGGCCCGGCCTGTCTGCTGCGTCGTCGGGCCACAAGGGGAGGCCAAAGGCGCCGTATTCGTTCTCGTGCCGGTTGGCGTTGATGGCGGTCGATGCAATGGCGACCTGTGCACTGAGACGATCGATCACATGGTGCACCAAGGTGCGCTTGCCAAGCAGTTGCAAGCCTTTGTCCGCACCGCCCATGCGAGAGCTCTGGCCACCAGCGAGGACCAGAGCGGTGATCAGTGCCTTGTGATCCAAATTGGATTCGCCCATCACCCGCCGATGTAGCTCATCTCGATGCGACGTCCGCTTTTGGCCGCCTGGTCGGGCGGCATGCTGGCGCGCAACTGGGAATACCGGTCGGCACGACCTTCCCAGATGGCGGCGATGGCACCGGCGAGCGCGGCGTCATCGGCACCACCACGCACCAACTCGCGCAGGTCGTACCCCTGATGAGCGAACAGGCACAGGTAAAGCTTGCCTTCGGTCGACAGCCTGGCACGGTTGCAATCGCTGCAAAACGCCTGCGTCACGCTGCTGATGACGCCCACTTCGCCCAGGGACGGGTCGTATTGGCCGTCAGCGCCCGCATAGCCCCAACGCTGCGCGGTTTCACCGGGCGCAGTCGCTTCCAGTGGCACCACAGGCATGGATTCGTTGATGTGAGCCATGACCTCGGCGCTGGGCATGACTTCGTCCATGCGCCAGCCGTTGGTGGCGCCGACGTCCATGTACTCGATGAACCGCACTACCACACCAGTCCCGCGGAAATGGCGGGCCATGGGCAGGATTTCCTGTTCGTTGGTTCCTCGCTTGACCACCATGTTGACCTTGATCGGGCCGAGTCCCGCTTCCTGGGCTGCCTCAATCCCATCGAGCACATCAGCCACCGGGAAGTCCACATCGTTCATGCGGCGAAAGATCGCGTCATTGAGACCGTCGAGACTGACGGTGACCCGGTCGAGCCCGGCATCCTTGAGCACCCGGGCCTTCTTGCGCAACAAGGAGCCGTTGGTGGTCAGTGTCAGATCGAGCTTTTGGCCTTCTGGTGTGCGCAGCGCAGCGAGTTGCTCAATCAGTATTTCGACATTCTTGCGCAGCAGCGGCTCGCCTCCGGTCAGACGGATCTTCTGCACGCCATGGGCAACGAATTGACGGGCGACACGCGTGACTTCTTCAAAGCTCAGCAAAGAGCTGTGTGGCAAGTACTGATAGTCCTTGTCGAACACTTCCTTGGGCATGCAATAACTGCAGCGGAAGTTGCAGCGGTCAGTCACGCTGATGCGAAGGTCGCGCAGGGGCCGCTTGAGCCCATCGAGGACCAGGCCTGAGGGGGCTGTTGCATGTGGCCGTACAGGTGCTCGCAGGCCTTGGCGGCTTTCATCCAGCAAGGGGATCACACGATCTGTCATTTGTCGATTATCGCCCTTGGTGGCAAGCCCACGTTGCTATCTTCGGTGAAACACAGGCTTGGGGCATGGAATGTTCTCAGGCAGAGGCACCTACGGGCTTGAGCGAGTCCGCGTTTTCTGCCAGCCAGCGGCGCGAAGGCTCATCGCTTTGCCTGGAGGGGTGGAAATCAGGCGAGAAATACGCGCGCCATCCGGCATATGTCTGCCGCAAGAGGCCCTGCTTTGAGAGCAGGTGCCTGTAGGCGCTGCGCCATGTGCTCCATTTCCACAAAGTCCCATCGCGGCGGAGGTTGTCTGCTGTCTGGCGAAAGACGTCGGCCAGAAAGAAGAAAGTGGTGCTCCGCATCCAGCGTGTTCGCCACTTGTGGTTGCCCCCGAGCGCCTGGTACAGATCGAATGCTGTGCAGCGATGCTCTGACTCCTCTGCGCTGTGCCACTCCCATAGCAAGCGCAATCGAGGCTCGCAATCTTGCAGCAAAGACGGGTGTGTGAGCAGCCAGTGAGCGAACAAGGCGGTGAAATGTTCGTTCGCGGCGGTGATGCCGAGTGTGTGGCGCGTATCCAGCATGTTCATTTGCTTGAGGCGAGCCTGGCGTCGTTCAATGCGCGCTTCCCATCCTTTGTGCAGGCCTTGCTTTTCCAGGTGCGCATTGAATTTGGCGTGGATGTGCCGGTGAGTGGCCTCTTGCCCGATGAAGCCTTTGACCTCGTCTTCGAAGCGTACGCTGGAATCGGCTGTCAATGCGGAGAAACCACTTCGTACCGAATCAATGAAAAACTGTTCACCTTTGGGGAAGCTCATCGACAAGGCATTGAACCAGGCTGTCAGAAAAGCGTCCCCATTACACCAGTGCCGCGGCAAAGGAGGTTCCAGGTCAATCAAAAGTTTTCGAATCGTCAGCTGAGACATTCGTGACATCTTTCATCTCAAGGGGTACGTGCAAGTACCGATATTTAGAGGTTGAATAGATGAAATTTTGTATGCATTTGCACATTCACGTCAGCAGAAAAACAGCAAATGCCAACTATCATGTGGAGAAGGAGTCACTGGACAATGAAAACAATATCCAGCTCCAGGGAGGTCACCGATCACCGGGCTCGCTTGCTCAAGGCAATGGCGGTCTCGGTTGGAGCAAAAGGATACGCATCTGTCACGATCGCAGACATCGTCCGTCATGCGTGCGTATCCAAGCGTACCTTCTACGAGCACTTTGAGTCAAAAGAGGCCTGCTTTCTGGCGCTGTTTCGCGCGGCCAGCCAGTCGGGCCTGCGCGTCCTGCGCGACTCTGTCGTCCCCGACAAGCCATGGCAACCTCAACTGGAGGAGGCACTGACGCGCTATTTCGAACACCTGTCATCCACGCCGGGCATGCTGCGCACCCTGCATGTCGAGGTCTTCCAGCTGGGTCATCAAGGGGAAGAGGCGCGCCGTCAGGTCATCAACGACATGGCGAATTTCATGTGTTCAACGGTCAACCGGGAGCATCCTGGTGCGCCCAAGCAGAAAACCCTGTCCCACGACATGGCCACGGCGGCGGTTGGCGCCATCAACGAGCTGGTGTTGAGGATGATCGAGCGCGACACCATGGATAGCCTGCCCACACTCACGCCACTGGCCGCCAAGGTCGTGCGGGCGCTGGTGCTGTCGGTTGATACGCCAGAGGCAGTACCGGAGAGGGCCTCATAGGCCTCGCCACTGCGATTTGTGCAGATCTCCCCAAATGGCCCTTGCGAGGGCCATTTTTGCAGCTTGAACCGCCTCGGCAAGCGGGTGTCAGGCTCATATCAGTAAAATCAGGGTTAATCCCGAGCGGTCATCCCGTCTCGGGAGGCGGCGTGTGTTGGCGCCTTGTCAAGTGCTGACGGGTGCCAGTGGGGGCCATATGGCTCCCTGAACGTCTGCCCGACGTCCGCCGATTCTCGACAGCTTTTTTCAATTCCAGTTAAACCAAGAGACGAAACAACCATGTCCCTCGACAAAGTCACCCCCGGCGACAAAGCCCCAGAAGCGTTCAACGTTGTGATCGAAATCCCGATGAACGCCGACCCGATCAAGTACGAAGTCGACAAGGACACCGGCGCCGTGTTCGTGGATCGTTTCATGGGCACAGCCATGCATTACCCCACGAACTACGGTTATGTGCCGCAAACCATTGCTGGCGACGGCGATCCGGTGGATGTGCTGGTGGTGACGCCTTTCCCGCTGATGCCTGGCGTTGTGATCCCATGCCGTGCCATCGGCATCTTGCGCATGACTGACGAAGGCGGCGAGGACGGCAAGGTGCTGGCTGTTCCCACCACCAAAATTCTGCCTTTGTACAAGGCCTGGGAAAAGCCTGAAGACGTGGAGCCCATGCGCCTGCGCGCCATCGAGCACTTCTTCGAGCACTACAAGGATCTGGAAGAGGGCAAGTGGGTCAAGGTCGAGAGCTGGGAAGGTCTTGACGCTGCTCGCAAGGAAATCGTGGACGGCATGGCTGCCTACCAGAAGTCGCTGGGCTGATCGACGTTTGCAAAGCGGACAGAAACAAAAAAACCTGCCCTATGCGGCAGGTTTTTTTTATGGGCAGAGGCGGGCGACTGAACGGTCAGTAGGCGTTGTTGCTGAAGTCGCCGTTGTTGTCGCCTGACCCACCAGAGGCAGCAGCAGGCGCTGGCAAAGGCTCTGAATCGATGTCGCCACGGTAATCGATCTTGCCGCGGACCCGCGCTCGGGGGTGCATGTCGATCAGTTCGTCGTAGCTGGCATCGCCGATGAGCGTTGCCGTGCCGGTAATCTCCAGCGCTTTGCGGGCAATGACCTGACCGATGACTTTTCCTTCAATGAAGACATAGTCGGCTTCGAGGCAGGTGTTCTCGATCACACCGGTCGGGCCGATGTGAAGTGTGCCCCCGGTCTCAAAGGTGATATTGCCCTTGAGCTGGCCGTCGACCTTGATGCCCTGGTCGCGGGAGGTGTGGAAGTTGCCGTCAAAAACGGCGCCTTCTGCGATCAGGCTGGTGATGGCCGACAGGCGTTCTGCGGGAACAAGCCGGGTAGAGGTTGGTTTTTGGCTCATGATTTCAAGGCTCCTTGCTGTGCAGCCAGATTTCGGTTTGGAGTAGTGGCTCGCCAACTGGGCTGACAGGCGCCCGGTTGGCAGTTGCGGAAGAGGGTGAAGATGTCTTGCCGGCGCCCCAGGCGCTGAATTTCAGCGCGACAGGGTCTGCCAGTGGCGTTTCTCGGGGCAGTGCTTGCTCGAGGCTTGCAATGGACGGATCGCTTCCCGGTTGCTGGGCAGTCGCCGTCTCTGGAGACGGTTGGTCGACGGGAGTCGCCGTTGCTGCCGCTGGCGCTGTATCCGAGCCTTCGGACGGGACGTCTTGTCGGGGCGATGGTGCCGAAGCAGGGGTTTGCTGCCAAGTCCACAGGCCATAGCCTGCTGCCGCAAACAACAGCAGGTACAGGCCGTACTTGGCAAAAAACCAGGCCACCCAGCGCCACGCCAGGCGGCGACGCACAACACGCCGATCTCGTCGCCAGCTGGCTTCGAGCACGGCCCGGCGCAGAGCGTCGGGATCGTGCTCTGGCGGAAAAACGACGGGACTCACTGACAACTCGCGAAGCCGGCAAACAGTTCACTGCATTGGTTGGGCGCGTCAAGCGCCTTTTTTGGCAGGGCCGCCAACGCGTTCCAGCGTGGCGTTGAGGTCGGCGCCGTTGACCTGAATGCGCCCATAGCGCACCAGACCATGAACGCTGGCAGAGTCATGAAGGGCGACTTCGCCAGGGCCGGAATCCAGCACACCTTCGGTACGGCCCATCACGGAAATCTTGTGGGCTGTGATGTCGCCCTTGACTTCGCCTGTCTCGGTCACAACCACGGAAACCTGAGTGTCCGAGGCCTGCTCCAGGTTGCCTTCGATCTGCCCGGCCACGCTGAACGGGCCTCGGAGTTTGGCGTTGCCCACAAAGTGCATCCCCTCGGCCAGCATGCTGCGCGAATGAGTGGCCTCTGTGGCGTCGATCATGGTGCCTGGGGCAGCACTGGCGCCCAGTGTCGGGATGTTCTGAGCCTGCGTGGTCGGCATGGATTTGCCCACATCGACCTCAATGGCCGAAGGCATGTCAGCGTCGCCTGATGCGTCGGCGTTCTGGTTGTCCGGTGAATCGATGTTCTCGTCGGTCATTGGCTCTGCGCTTTCCTGAGATGCAGGTGGACTGGGTGGGTTGGATTTGTGTGATTTGATGTGTCGTCGTGCTTTCATTGCTTTGGTCCTTGAGCGCTTCAGGCTTTCGGTTGCTGCACTTCTTGCAACACGGGTAGGTTACTACCCAACTTGAGCGTCTTGAACGGACCACGCAGGTCAGCACCGTCGTATAGCTGGAGTCGGCGGGCCATGAGGGTGCCGGTTGATACACCAGTTTGCGAAACGTAAGCCATGCCAAGGCATTCGAGATAGGTGTCCGACGGACCGCCTTCTTCAGCGCCCAGATGGCCAAACAGAAACAGATCGCCTTGCACCCGGATGCGGCCGCGAACTGCGCCGCCTTTCCAGACGATGAGCGGACCATTGACGCGAAGCTGCCCATGAATGTCGCCCTGAACGAGCAGGCCGCCCTCAAAGTGCAGCTCGCCATTGAGCCGCGCGCCAGGGGCGACACGGTTCACGACGCCCATGGCAATGGGGTCGATGGTCAGGGTGTCCTGCAGTGCCTTCATCGTGCGAATACCCCGGGCAGATAGGTCAATGCCAGCGCCGCTGCGATGGCGATCAGTCCAGCCATCGCAATGAGCAGGGCATAGCGCTCCATGAATCGTCGCGCCGCGCCGGGACGGGGGCGAGGGGTGCCTGGCGCGTCGTCATCGTGCCTGAGAATGATCCAGTCCTGCCAGGCCTGGCTCAAGCGAGGCGGGTGAAGCTCCATGGGAACCTCGACGCCGTGTTCGCTGAGCTGCGCAGGGCGCAGCCGCCTGCCAAGCAGGAGTGACCGGGGCTCTCCGACAATCGTGTGGGTGAAGAACGCATCTGTATCGTCCATAGGCCCAAGTGTAGCCATGTTGTAACCAGTTATTACGTTGTACATGCGTCTCGCATTGAGAAAGCATGGAGATTGTCACTTTGTAGTGACATGTATGCCTCAAGTGTTGTGCCTAGTCGCCGATATGGCGCTCCCGCATGGGAGATCTCTTTTGCAATGCTTCGAGGTACATGTCGACCCCTTCGCCCTCACGTTCCAGAAAGCGCTCGACGGCGTCAGCAAAAGCGGGGTGGGCCAGCCAGTGAGCGCTGCCGGTCATGACGGGCATGAGAGCTCTGGCCATTTTGTGCTCGCCTTGGGCGCCTCCCTCGAAACGTTTGTAACCGTTGCCCATACACCACTGCAATGGCTGGTAGTAGCAAGCCTCGAAGTGCAGGCAGCTGATGGCAGCCAGACTTCCCCAGTACCTGCCGTACGCCACGCGATTGACCGGATCGATGGCGATCAGGCTGGCTGCAACCCGTTCACCGTCAATGTCTGCGATGAACAGTACCCAGTTCTCTGGCATGGTGGTTCGCATGCGTTCGAAGAAATCCGGACTCAGGTAGGGTGGGTTGCCATGCTCCAGATAGGTTTGCCGGTAGCACCGGTAGAAGAAGGCCCAGTCGGTTTCAGTGATCTCGCTCCCCTCATGGACGGAGAAACGCACGCCGGCTTCTTCCACCTTTCGGCGCTCTTGTCGGATCTTCTTGCGCTTGGCTTGCCTGAGGCTGGAGAGGAAGTCTTCGAACGTGGCCGGAGGCGCATCGTCTTCCCAGTGGAACTGCACGGTCTGGCGTCGCATCATTCCGGCCTCCTGGCAGGCCTGAAGCTCATTCTCTGTGGCAAACAGGATGTGCAAGGAAGACAGGTTCTGGTTCTGTGCCGTCGCCAGCAGCGCTTCAATGAGAGCCTTGCGTGCCTGTTCGCATCTGGCCATCAGCCTTGGCCCGGGGACTGGAGTAAAGGGGATCGCAACAAGCCCTTTGGGGTAGTAGTCCAGGCCGTGCTGCTGATATGCGTTGGCCCAGGCCCAGTCAAACACATATTCTCCGTAGGAGTGGTGCTTGATGTAGAGCGGGGCGGCTGCTGCGAGTTCATCCCCTGCCCAGAGCGTTACATACTGGGGCGTCCAGCCGGTATCGTCACAAGCGCTTGCGCTGGCATGCATGGCGTCGAGGTACTCGTGGCGCATGAACGGGCTCCATGTTGCCTGTTGCGCCAGCAGCTCATTCCACGCATTGGCCGGAATTCCTTCCAGACCATGGTGCAGCGCGATGCCATAATCCATTTTTGTCATTGGTGGTTCCGGTTTGGCCGCGTGCCACCGCCGGCCCGGGCGCGGCAGCGAGGCCCGGGCCAGGTTCCGTTTTGCACGCCGGCCGGCAGGGCCGTTGAATCCATGACTCTCAAAATCAGTGTGGCCCAGCTCAATTTTGTGGTGGGTGACATGAAAGGCAATGCACAGCGCATTGTCACGGCCGCTCGCGAGGCACACGCCAATGGCGTCACTTTGCTGCTGACCCCGGAACTCGCGTTATGCGGCTATGCAGCAGAAGACTTGTTTCTGCGTGCTGCTTTCATCGATGCCTGTGATGATGCCCTGAAATGGGTAAGTGAGCAGACGGCAGACCTCAAAGGCCTTTACCTGGTGGTGGGTCACCCTGACCG
The DNA here is from genome assembly GCF_040372165.1 of Hydrogenophaga sp. 5NK40-0174. Taxonomy (NCBI): domain Bacteria; kingdom Pseudomonadati; phylum Pseudomonadota; class Betaproteobacteria; order Burkholderiales; family Comamonadaceae; genus Hydrogenophaga; species Hydrogenophaga sp. 5NK40-0174. Next base: position 830,176 of record NZ_BAABWG010000001.1, read on the forward strand.
GCCAGCCTCTCATGTGGGTTCAAGCCTGCGCAAGCGAAGCGTTTCAGTGGTCGGACTGCACAACGCCGCCTCGGTAATTCATCATGGGCGGGTCATCCACACCTATGCCAAGCGGCACTTGCCGAACTACCAGGTATTTGATGAACGGCGCTATTTTGTGCCGGGTGACCGGGAGTGCGTGTTCGAGATGGCGGTCGAAGGCGGTTCTGCCATCAAGGTAGGCTTGCTTATCTGTGAAGACGCCTGGTTCGAGGAGCCTGCCGCTGAATGCGTGTCTGCCGGAGCAGACGTCCTGGCCGTGATCAATGCTTCGCCTTTCCACGCTGGCAAAGGCAACGAGCGCGAAGAACAGATGCGTGCACGTGTCAAAGCCACTGGCAAGCCCCTGATCTATGCCCACCTGGTAGGCGGACAGGACGAGATCGTATTTGAGGGGCGGAGCTTTGCACTCGATGCTGCTGGCCAGCTGGTGGCCCGGGCGGTCAGCTTTGAGGAGTCGGTATTCGAGGTTCAGGTGGCGAATGCGCCAAGGGGCGGACTGACGATTTCCGGTGAGATTGACCGGCCGCACAGCGACGAGGCCGATCTCTGGCACGCGCTGGTCCTGGGTGTGCGCGACTACATTGGAAAGAACGGATTTCCCGGCGCGGTACTTGGCCTCTCCGGCGGCATTGACTCGGCTCTGGTGCTGGCCATTGCTGTGGACGCACTGGGCGCGGACAAGGTCAGGGTGCTGATGATGCCTTCACCCTACACGGCGGGCATATCCGTTCAGGATGCCCGCGACATGGCACAACGCGTCGGGGTGCGCTATGACGAAGTGGACATTCTTCCCGAGTTCGAGGCTTTCAAGTCATCGCTGGCGCCGTTTTTTGACGGGCTGGAAGAGGACACCACCGAGGAGAACCTGCAGGCGCGGATCAGAGGGGTGTTGCTCATGGCCTTGTCCAACAAGTTCGGTTCCATCGTGCTGACCACGGGCAACAAGAGCGAAATGGCAACGGGGTATTGCACCCTCTACGGTGACATGGCTGGCGGTTTCGCCGTGATCAAGGATGTGGCCAAAACCCAGGTGTTCCGCCTGGCCAGGTGGCGCAATCAGCACAATCCCTATCGCACGGCGGACAATCCGATTCCGGAGCGCATCATCACCCGGCCACCCAGTGCCGAGCTGCGACCGGACCAGACCGACCAGGACAGCTTGCCAGCGTATGAGGTGCTCGATGCCATCATTGAGCACTACATGGAAAACGACCGAAGCCCCGCCGAGCTGATCGGGCTGGGTTATCGGCAGGAAGATGTCGACAAGGTGGTTCGGCTGATCCGGATCAACGAATACAAGCGGCGCCAGGCGCCAGTGGGTATACGCGTGACCCACCGCAGCTTCGGCAAGGACTGGCGTTACCCGATCACGAGCAAGTGGCGTGCATGACCCACGGTGACGAGACGCACGAGCAGCGCGACCACCGACGTGCCGACTTCGGCCGGCCGCTCGATGGCTGGCGGCTCAAAGCCTACACGGTCATTTTCGAAGCAGACACCCGTGCTGGAAAGGTGTTCGACGTTTCGCTGCTGCTGGCCATCGTGGCCAGCGTCGCCGTGGTGTTTGCCGATTCGGTCGCTGATCTGCATGCGCGCTACGGTGCCGTTTTCTGGAAGCTCGAGCTGTTTTTCACAGGGCTGTTCACGCTCGAGTACCTGATCCGCCTCGCGTGTGTCCGCCATCCGTTGCACTACGCGAGGAGCTTCTTCGGCGTGGTTGACCTGCTGTCGGCATTGCCGACATACCTGGCTTTTCTCTTTCCGGGCCTGCATGCGCTGATTGATGTGCGCGTGCTGCGCCTGCTGAGGATATTTCGCATTTTCGGCCTCAGCGCCTACGTCAGCGAATACTATGGGCTGGCCATGGCGATTCGGCAAAGCGCACGCAAGATCCTGATCTTTCTGTCGTTTGTGGTGATTGTGACCATCATTCTGGGCACCGTGATGTATGTGGTGGAGGGCCCGGAGAACGGCTTCACGAGCATTCCGACCGCCATTTACTGGGCAGTTACCACGATGACGACCGTGGGGTACGGCGACATTTCGCCGGCGACGAGCGTAGGGCGCCTGATCGCGACCTTGATGATGCTCGTCGGCTGGGGAACGTTGGCGGTGCCCACAGGCATCGTGACGGTTGAAATGGGAAATGTCAGCCGTCTGAAGGACACGGCCACCACCCGAACCTGCCACGCCTGCCTGACCGAGGGACACCTCCCCGATGCCCACTTCTGTCGCAACTGTGGCGACCGGCTGCCTCCGTACAAACGTTCAGACTGACAGGTGCCATCTCAAGGCACCGTGACGCGAGTGCCACTGGCCAGATCTCTTGGCGGATGAACAATGACCACATCGCCTTCATTCAGGCCTTCTTTCACCGAACGATAGCCCTCTCCGGTAAGGCCAATGGTCACGGGCGTCAGCTCGGCCTTCCCGTTGACCAGACGGAAGACGGCTGCCGAATCACCATGCTTGAACACGGCACTTCCCGGTGCCCGAAGCGCTTCCTCGGCTTGCTCCAGAACAAAGCGCGCGTGGACACGGTAGCCCTCGCCGAGCTTTGCCCATTCGGCGCGCGGGCTGTTGATGCCGATGATGACCCAGACGCGTTGCTCCTCCACGCCCAGTGCCGAGACCTTCGTGAATGCGGCCGGCTCGATTCGTGTGATGACGCCCTGGAGGACGCCCTGTGCACCGGTCCTGAGCAACTCTGCCTGCATGCCCTCACGCAACCTGACGGCATCTGCGGACAGAACGTCGACCTGGACTTCCATGTTGGCAATGTCACCGAGCTCCAGCAGGGGGGCTCCGGTAGCGACGGGTTGGTCGCTGTCAATGTGGCGACGGATCACGACGCCGTCGATGGGGGCGTAGAGTCGGACCACGCCAGCCGACGCCTCTGCATTTGCAGATACGTCCGGCCCGGCCTGGCCAGGCTGGGTGAGCAGGGCGCTGACAGCCTCGGCCTGAGCCTTGGCCGTTGACGCACGGAAATCGGCGCTGCGCAGCGACAAGGCTGCTTGCTTCTGGGCGGTCTTCGCCTGATCGTATGCGCTGGCGGACACCATGCCCTGGTCTGCCAGTGGAGACAGTCGCTCAAGCTCTTTGCTTGCCTGAGCGGCCTGCGCCGTGGCCAGGGCCACCTCGGTCAGCGCTGCCTTCTCGGCGGCCCTGGCTGCAGCCAGCCGTGCCTGCGCTTCGGCGCGGCTGCGTGCGTCAAGCGCCACTGCCTGTACCGGTTCCAGTTCGACCAGAAGGTCGCCCTTTTTGACGGCGTCGCCTGGGGAGAGCCGAATGCGGCGCGCGTTTGCCGCGGCCGGCGCAGTGATCAGATACGGGGTCTGGAGTCTTGTCTGGCCTTGCGCCTCAAGGACCTGTCGCACGCGCCCCTTGTCAATGGTGGCGGCATCCACTTTCAGGGAAGTCGGCCACAGCGCCATGGCGATCAGGCCAAGCAGCACGGCGAACACAAGGGCATAGCGAAACCAGCGGGCGGTCTGTCTGTTTTGCATTGGGGGTCACTCGCGTGTCTTGAGTACAGCAATCAGGTCCAGTTTGTCCAGTCGGCGCAGCACCAGCCAGGCAGAAGCGGCGCTGGCCACGATCAGTACGGTGGCGGCGAAAGCGAACCCGGAGGGCCGGATCACCAGTGGTATCCGATACAGGTCGGACTGCATGCCTTCCACCAGCAGATAGCTCAGTCCGAAGCCCATGCCAAACCCCGGCAACAGAGCCAGCAAGGTCAGGGTGGCCAGTTCGCCAAGCAGCAAGCCTCTGACCTCTGCTCGGGTGTACCCCAGGATTCGAAGGCTGGCGAGATCGCGAGCGCGCTCGGAGAGGATGATACGGGCCGAGTTGTACACGACGCCTGCGGCGATGCTGGCTGCCATGAGCGTGGCGACGAACGTGAATGCCAGAATATTCTCGGCCATGGTGTCGCGAAAACTGTCGATGCTGGCCTGTCGGTCACTGACGGCCGCCACCAGTGGGCGATTTCGCAGGTCGGCTACCACTCTGGCCTGGTGGACTTCTGGCACGCGTAAATAGGCGCCTGAGAGCAAGTCCCCATCTTGGCGGATTCGGTTGAGCCAGTCACGCCGTGCGTAGGCTCCGACACCCAGGTATTCAGTCACGGTGGCTGCCAGGGGAACTTCCAGGTGTTCGCGGCGACCATCCATGAATTCGACTTCGATCATGTCTCCCGGCTTCGCGCCAATGTCGTCGGCCAGATAGTCCGTGAGCAGCAGGCCTTCTTCTGGCAGCTGCTCGGTTCTCAATCGGGTATCGAGAACCCGGCGCAGGTCGCTGCGCTCCTCAAGGCCCAGAATGGAAGTGGTGTACTCGCGATGCCCCAGGCGTAGCTTGACGGCAGTCGTTCTGAATGGCTCAGCGGCTTCAACGCCTTCGATGGACTGGAGTTCGTGAAGGGTGCGTCGGTCACGCGGATCCGAAAAATGCACGCTCAGGTCGTCACGCAAGGCCAGCCCGAACTGGACGGCAAGCATCTCTTCAATCGCGTTCTCCTGCAGGCTGGACATGACCAGAATGCCGCAGGACAGCCCCATTCCAATGATGGAGAACAGCGAGCGAAGAGGGCGACGTTCCAGGTTGCGCAGGACCATTCGTGCCGCGGCATCCAGCCAGTGGCCCAAGCCAAGGCGCTCCGACAGGGTGCGACGGAAGGTCGGTGGAGCCTCGGGACGCATGGCCTCTGCCGGAGGGAGTCGAAAGGCCCGCCACAAACCTTGTGCCGTGCCCAGTGCACCGGCGGAAACGGCAAAGGCCAGCGCCATGAGCCAGACCACGGGTGAGATCTCCCACTCGAGGTAGGGGAACCGGTAGAAAGTCATGTACATGTTGGCCATTCCATTGCCCATCCATGACCCGATGACCATCCCTGGAAGCACCCCCACACTCACCATCAGCAAGACCAGCTCGACGTAATGGAGGCTCACTTGCCAGCGCGTATAGCCAAACGCCTTGAGAACTGCAATCTGCTCGCGCTGGGTGCCGATGAGGCGGCCAATGACCACGCTGAGCAAAAAGGCCACCACAGCGAGAAAGATGGTGCTGAACAGGCGAGTCATGGTGGCCAGTTGCTTGAGCTCTTCATCCAGAAACCGGTGCGACATCTGAAGGTGACGGTCGTGGGCGCCGACGCCACCATAGGGCTTGAGCACATCATCGAGCCGGTCGATCACGGACTGGGCGCTACTGTCATGCGTCAGAGTGAGTGAAACCTGATTGAATGCGCCTTCGAGGTCAAAAGCCGTCGACAGGGCCGTCTTTTGCATCCAGAGAATCGAGAAACGCTCGAAGTCCGGAAACATGTCGCCTGAGCGGATCTGGTAGATGTATTCGGGCGAAAGCCCGATGCCACTGATGCGAAGGATTTGCCTGCGTCCGTTGAAGTTCGCTGGCAAGGTGTCGCCAGGGTGCAGGCCGTGTGCCTCGGCAAACGCCTCTCCCACCACCACTTCGTCGGGAAGAGAGGGCAAATCGCCCTCACGCAGATAAATGTTGTTGAGCGGGTCGTCGCCGGGCTCCGGCAGGGATATGGCCAAGCCTGTGACAGCATCGTCAAAGTCAGCCATGTCGATCGTGACGTAGGCGAAAACGCGCGTCAGCACGCGGTCAACGCCCGGGATCTCCCGAATCTCCTGCTCTATCGAATTGGGTGCCCGTTTGAGGTTGGCAAAGACTTGCGCAAAGTGATAACTCTCGTAGAAGCTGGCACGGGTCTGCAACAAGGCGTCCCGGTTGGTCACCGCCATGACCATGGTCGCAATTCCGCCGATCACCACCAGTGCAATCGCCAGTGACTGCCCGCGCAACTGCCAGAAGTCACGCAGCAGTTTGCGATGCAGGGCCTTCACCACTTGAGCTCCTCGGCACGCTTGGGCTGGGCGTTGCGCTGTTCGTCGACGATGGCGCCATCGCTGAGGTGAATGACCCTGTCAGCCATGTCGGCGATGCCGGCGTTGTGGGTGATGATGACCGTCAATGCGCCTGTGGCCTCGTGTATGCGCTCCAGAGCCTGGAGCACCAGCACACCTGTGCGCGAATCAAGCGCGCCGGTGGGTTCGTCGCACAACAGCACTGCCGGGCGCTTGGCGATGGCGCGAGCGATGGCCACACGTTGCTGCTCACCTCCAGACATCTGTGCCGGAAAGTGGTGCATCCTCTCTTTGAGCCCCACAATCTCCAAAGCCTCTTCAGGGGGCATCGGGCTGTCGGCAATGTCGGTGACCAGTGCGACATTCTCAAGGGCGGTCAGACTCGGAATCAGGTTGTAGAACTGAAACACGAACCCCACCGACTCACGCCTGAAGGCGGTCAAGGCATCATCACCGGCCCCGGTCAGGCGATGCCCTTGGCAGGTTACCTCGCCGCTGGTGGGGATGTCCAGGCCGCCCAGGATGTTGAGCAAGGTGGATTTGCCGCTGCCGGAAGCGCCCAAAAGCACGACAAACTCGCCGGCATGCAGATCCAGGTCGACCCCGCGCAACGCACGCACTTCGACCTCACCCATGGTGTAGGTCTTGGTCAGCCCTCTTGCGCGGAACACCACTTCCGCGTCGTCTTCAGCGACGACCACCGTTTGTGCGCTCATGAAACTACTGTACGCCTAAAGCATGACGACCCCATTTGACCGACCGCAAAAAGATGCAGCCTGGCGGCCGCGGATTCGCGACGTGATACATTCAGATCTCTATTCAATAGCCCGAGTGTCCGAGGAGTCGTTTGCATGAAGCAAATCACCGCTGTTATCAAGCCATTCAAGCTCGAAGAAGTCCGCGAAGCGCTGGCTGAGCAAGGCGTTACTGGTCTGACCGTGACGGAAGTCAAAGGGTTCGGACGCCAAAAGGGGCATACCGAGCTGTATCGGGGGGCCGAGTACGTGGTCGACTTCCTGCCCAAAGTGAAAATTGAAGTCACGGTGGCGTCTGCCGATGCCGAGCGCTGTGTGGACGCGATCGTGCGCTCCGCCCGAACCGGCAAGATCGGCGACGGCAAGATTTTTGTCACGCCAGTTGAAAAAGTCGTCCGTATCCGCACCGGAGAGGAAGACGAGTCCGCTATCTGAGTGCATGCTTCAGGCGAAAAAGCCCGGCTCACAGGCCGGGCTTTTTTTTGTGCTGAGCCTTGTCTGGCGGCGAGAGGGCCGTCAGATTTCCGAGGTATCCACCGGGTCCGAGAGACCTGCGGCCTGAACCAATGCTGGCAGCAGCACCAGTGGATCGGCCTCGCTGCGAATCAGGTCTGATTGCCACTCGCCCATGAAGCCCTGGGTGGTGCAATGGCGCATGAAGCCCAGCAAGCCGTCGTAAAACCCGCCTGCGTTGAGCAGTCCGATGGGCTTGTCGTGGTAGCCGAGCTGGCGCCAAGTCCATACCTCAAAGAACTCTTCCAGCGTGCCGATGCCGCCGGGCAATGCCAAAAAGCAGTCGGCCCGCTCCGCCATCATGCGTTTGCGGTCGTGCATGTTCTCCACCACATGCAACTCTGTGCAGTCGTTCTTGGCCCACTCCTTCTCCACCAGAGCCTTGGGAATGATGCCCACCACCCGGCCACCGGTGGCCAGGGTTGCCGCCGCCACGGCCCCCATGAGGCCTCCACTTCCTCCGCCGTAGACCAGTTGACCGCCATGCTGCGCAATCCATTGCCCAACGACCTCCGCCAACCGGGTGTATTGCTCGTCGTGCCCGGCACGCGAACCGCAATAGACGCAAACAGAAAAGCTCGGTCGACTCATGCAGGGAATCCGTAGATTGAGTGAAACAGACGGAGAAAGTTGGCCAGGAACAGACTCAGCTGACAAATCGTTGCCATAGCGCAGCGACCCAGATGCCGCCGCACAAGAGCAGCGACAGCAGTACGGCAGCGCTGCCCATGTCTTTGGCCTGTTTGGAGAGTGTGTGCCATTCCGGACCCATGCGGTCAATTGCCGCTTCAATGCCGGTATTGAGCAGCTCCACCACCATGACCATCACGACCGACCCGGCCAGCAAGGCTACTTCTGTCCAGTGCTGACCAAGCCAGAACGATAGGGGTACGAGCACCATGGCCAGTATGGCCTCCTGGCGAAAGGCTGTCTCGTGCCAGGCGGCCCGAAGGCCCGCCAGCGAGTAGCCAAAAGCGTGAAAAATCCTGTGCAGGCCGCGTCGCTTCTTCTGTGCATCCACCGCTTCCTGGCCGGTGCTCTGGTCATTCATCTGGGTCATGCTCTCTCGTTGCTCTTGTCAGTTTTTTTGCGTTTGGCCGGCTCTGGTGGCTTGTAGTGAACCAGGCGAGTACCCGAAAGCAGGTCGTGGATGAACTGCTGCTCAGGGTTGAAGCGGCTGAGCAGGGCCCACACGGTGACCCAGCCCAGCGTCAGCACAGTGATGCCATAGCCATCAAGATGGAACTGACCGGCAGCAGCCAGAGGAGGGAGGAACCAGACCCACGACAGCACATAGCGAAGGACGGCGCGCCACTGGGAGAGCTTGCGCCCCGAACGGTCCACGACTCGGATATGCCAGGTTTTCATGGCCAGCGTCTGGCCGCGCGACCAGAACCAGCCGAAATAGATGCCCAGCACCACAAAAAGAAACGCTTGCTGCATGTGCCGGTTCTCAAGCGCGTGCTTGGTCTGTGTCAGTGTCGAGAACAGGTAACCGGCAATGAACACCACACCGAAGAGCAAAACGCCTTCGTACATCCAGCACGCCATGCGGCGCTTCAATGGGGGGGCCAGAAAGCCCATCCGGGCTTCAGTGGCAGGGGTGTCAGTGGAACTCATTCGATGAAGGAAAACGGGATTTCTGGCAAAAAACAGGCCCGTATTGTCTCATCTGGCCCCCTATAGAACGTGAAACGCAAGATTTTGGTGGACGGATCTTATTGCAGTGCACGATAATGGTGGGCTGCAATTCAAAACAAGGCAAACGGGCCTTGGTCCGGCGAGTTAACGTTTTCGCCCATGTCCACTGGCCTTAAGTCCCGACAGCGCTTCACAAGAGTGGTTGAAGGGGCACCCTAGGTTTTTCGCTTCCGAAATTCTCGAAAGGTTCATCGAAATGGAAATCAACAAGGCCGAAATGGCATCGGCAGCGGCTGCTGCATCCTCTGGCGCTCCTGAACTGCGCGGCGCCGAGATCCTCGTCAAATCCCTCCAGGCTGAAAACGTCCAGTACATCTGGGGCTACCCAGGCGGCGCTGTGCTGCACATCTACGACGCGTTTTACAAGCAGGAGACCATCCAGCACGTCCTGGTGCGTCATGAACAGGCTGCTGTGCACGCTGCCGACGGTTATGCCCGTGCCACTGGCGACGTTGGCGTCGCTCTGGTCACTTCCGGCCCGGGGCTGACCAACGCAGTGACCGGTATTGCCACTGCCTACATGGACAGCATCCCGATGGTCATCATCTCGGGACAGGTCCCCACGGCCGCCATCGGTCTGGACGCCTTCCAGGAGTGCGACACCGTAGGTATCACCCGCCCGATCGTCAAGCACAATTTCCTGGTCAAGGATGTGCGTGACATGGCTGAAGTGGTCAAAAAGGCGTTTCACATTGCCCGCAGCGGCCGTCCAGGCCCTGTGGTCATCGACATCCCCAAGGACGTCTCCTTCAACAAGACGGCGTGGAACGGGTACCCCGAGAGCGTGGAAATGCGCTCCTACAACCCGGTGCGCAAGGGCCACGGCGGCCAGATCCGCAAGGCACTGCAGCTGTTGCTGAGCGCCAAGCGCCCCTACATCTATACCGGTGGTGGTGTGCTGCTGGGCAATGCGGTGCAAGAGCTGCGCACGCTGGTGGATCGCCTGGGCTATCCGGTCACCAACACCTTGATGGGCCTGGGTGCATACCCGGCCACGGAGCGCAAGTTCCTGGGCATGCTGGGCATGCACGGTACGCTCGAAGCCAACAACGCGATGCAGAACTGCGACGTGCTGCTGGCAGTGGGTGCCCGTTTCGACGACCGCGTCATCGGCAACCCCAAGCACTTCGCGCAAAACGACCGCAAAATCATCCACATCGATATCGATCCTTCCAGCATCTCCAAGCGTGTGAAGGTGGATGTGCCTATCGTAGGCGACGTCAAGGACGTGCTGACCGAGCTGCTCAAGATGCTCGACGAGACGGACGCCAAGCCCGACGAAGGTGCACTGTCCGCCTGGTGGGAGACCATCGAAGGCTGGCGTTCGCGCGACTGCCTCAGCTACGACCGCAACAACAAGGACGTGATCAAGCCCCAGATGGTGGTTGAAACCCTGTGGAACATGACCAGGGAGGCGGATGCCTACATCACATCCGACGTTGGCCAGCACCAGATGTGGGCTGCGCAGTTCTACAAGTTCGACCAGCCGCGTCGCTGGATCAATTCGGGTGGCCTGGGCACCATGGGCGTGGGTATTCCCTACGCCATGGGCATCAAGCTGGCCAAACCCGAGAGCGAGGTCTACTGTGTGACGGGTGAGGGGTCCGTACAGATGTGCATTCAGGAGCTCTCCACCTGCTTGCAGTACAACACTCCGATCAAGATCCTGTCTCTGAACAACCGCTATCTGGGCATGGTGCGCCAGTGGCAAGAGATCGAGTACTCCGGTCGCTACAGCCACAGCTACATGGATGCTTTGCCCAATTTCGTGAAACTGGCGGAGGCTTACGGCCACGTCGGCATGCTGATCGAACGTCCACAAGATGTCGAGCCGGCACTGCGCGAGGCCCGCAAGCTCAAGGACCGCACGGTGTTCATGGATTTCCGTACCGACCCGACCGAGAACGTCTTCCCGATGGTTCAGGCTGGCAAGGGCATCACGGAAATGCTGCTGGGCGGCGAGGATCTCTGATCCTGCTCCGCTTCAGACCAGACAGGCGCCAGCCTCACGAATTGACTGCCGGGCGCAGGCGCACAGCGTCCGCCCCGGCAACCCCTAAGACGAATCTATTGCCCGCCAAGTCCGTCACTTACCGGTGACGGGGGAGGGCGGCGAGAAGAGGAATCGACGACATGAAACACATCATTGCAGTCCTGCTCGAGAACGAAGCAGGTGCTCTTTCCCGCGTGGTAGGCCTGTTTTCGGCTCGTGGCTACAACATCGAGTCCCTGACTGTGGCCCCCACCGAAGACCCCAGCCTCTCTCGCATGACCATCCAGACCACCGGTTCGGATGATGTCATCGAGCAGATCACAAAACACCTGAACCGCCTCATCGAAGTGGTCAAGGTGGTCGACCTGACAGAAGGCGCCTATACAGAGCGCGAACTCATGCTGGTCAAAGTCCGCGCCGTGGGCAAGGAGCGCGAAGAGATGAAGCGCATGACGGACATCTTCCGTGGCCGCATCATCGACGTGACGGAAAAAAGCTACACGGTCGAGCTCACGGGCGACCAGGCCAAGAACGATGCCTTCCTGCAGGCCATCGACCGCAGCGCCATTCTTGAAACCGTCCGTACCGGCCCTTGCGGCATTGGCCGCGGGGAACGAATTCTGCGGGTTTGAGGCCCGTAGGCCGAACGCGCTAACATACACGGTTTACCGCACAACACCACCATCCAGATTTCAAACGGAGCAAGCTCATGAAAGTTTTTTACGACAAGGACTGCGACCTCAGCCTCATCAAAGGCAAGAAGGTTGCCATCATCGGTTACGGCTCTCAGGGCCACGCACATGCGCAGAACCTGAACGACAGCGGCGTCAACGTCGTGGTCGGTCTGCGCAAGGGCGGCGCTTCCTGGGACAAGGTTGGCAAGGCTGGCCTGACCGTGATGGAAGTCAACGACGCTGTCTCCAGCGCCGATGTCGTCATGATTCTGCTGCCCGACGAGCAGATCGCCGAGGTCTACAAGAACAACGTTGAGCCCAACATCAAGCAGGGCGCTTCACTGGCCTTTGCACACGGCTTCAACGTGCACTACAACCAGGTCGTGCCCCGCGCTGACCTGGACGTGTGGATGGTCGCCCCCAAGGCGCCGGGCCACACCGTGCGCAACACCTACACCCAGGGTGGCGGTGTGCCTCACCTCGTGGCTGTGCACCAGGACAAGTCCGGCAAGGCCCGTGACCTGGCCCTGAGCTACGCCATGGCCAACGGTGGCGGCAAGGCCGGCATCATCGAGACCAACTTCAAGGAAGAGACCGAGACCGACCTGTTCGGCGAGCAGGCTGTCCTCTGCGGTGGCGCCGTCGAGCTGATCAAGATGGGCTTCGAAACCCTGACTGAAGCCGGCTACGCTCCGGAAATGGCTTACTTCGAGTGCCTGCACGAGCTCAAGCTGATCGTCGACCTGATCTACGAAGGCGGTATCGCCAACATGAACTACTCGATCTCCAACAACGCGGAGTTCGGTGAGTACGTGACCGGCCCAGAGGTGGTGAACGAAGAGTCCCGCGCTGCCATGCGCAACGCACTCAAGCGCATCCAGAACGGTGACTACGCCAAGATGTTCATCCAGGAAGGTCGCCTGAACTACCCATCCATGACCGCTCGCCGCCGCAACACGGCAGATCACCAGATCGAAGTGGTCGGTGCTCAGCTGCGCGCCATGATGCCCTGGATCGCCAAGAACAAGTTGGTTGACCAGTCACGCAACTGATTGCCGCGTATAGGCGGGTGGCCTTGCAGGTCACTCGTGTCAGGAAGGGCCACCTTGTCGGTGGCCTTTCTTTTCTGGTCAGGGGAGGTGGCCTGGCGTAAACTGCGCGAACCGGTCGCCTTTGTGGCACCGGTAGATCTGAGTTTCCAGACCGAGAAGAATGCACGACGGAACCCAACCCAACTTTGACTCCGACTCCGACTTCGAGTTGGACAAACCCAAGCGACGCAAGGGCATCTATGTCTTGCCCAACATGATCACGCTGGCGGCCCTGTTTGGCGGCTTTTTTTCGGTGGTCATGGCCATGAATGGGCGTTTCGATCTCGCCTCGCTGGGTATTTTCGCTGCCATGGTGCTCGATAGCCTCGACGGGCGTGTGGCGCGTATGACGAACACCCAGAGCGCGTTTGGTGAGCAGATGGATTCCCTTTCAGACATGGTGTCCTTCGGCGCTGCGCCTGCACTGGTCGCCTATGAGTGGGCATTGCGCGACATTGGTCGTTGGGGCTGGTTTGCCGCCTTTGTGTACTGCGCCTGTGCGGCGCTTCGCCTGGCCCGCTTCAACGTGAACACATCGGTGGTGGATAAGCGGTATTTCCAGGGCTTGCCGTCGCCTTCTGCCGCAGCTCTGGTCAGTGGTTTCGTCTGGTTGATGACCGAAGCCGAGGTGCCCGGTGCGGAACTGTCCTGGGTGGTCTTTGGCTTGACGCTGTTTGCCGGTCTCACGATGGTGACGAATGTACCTTTCTACAGCTTCAAAGACATCAGCCTCAAGCGCAGCGTGCCGTTTGCTGCCATTGTCCTTGTTGCACTCGGGATTGCCGTCATCAACATTCACCCGCCAACAGTACTGTTCGGCCTGTTCGTGCTGTACTCCGTTTCCGGCTATGCCGTGTACGGCTGGCGCAAGGCCAAAGGCCGCCCCACCAGCGTGATAAGCACATCAACGGATGAGCCGGAGGAGCGAGGCCTTCACGAAGACGCCTGAGGCTATGGCGGAGATGCATTTCTTTTATGGGATGAATCCGACAGAGTGTGATACATTTCCTGCCATGCATTTCATCAACCACGCTCTACTACTGGGTTTGCCATACGGGCAGGCGCTATAGCGCGCGCGGTTGACACCACACACGGCCCGTTTGCACCTCTGCAGCGGGCCGTTTGTTTTGGAACTGTGGGGGCATTCAAGAGCAGTTCAAAAGACTGCACACCGGAGAAATACGATGAGCGACCAATTGATCATTTTTGACACCACCTTGCGCGATGGCGAACAGTCGCCCGGCGCCTCCATGACCAAAGACGAGAAGCTGCGCATTGCACGTCAGCTGGAGCGACTGAAGGTGGACGTGATCGAAGCCGGTTTTGCTGCAAGCTCCAATGGTGATTTCGATTGCGTTCAGGCGATCGCCAACACCATCAAGGATTCCACGGTGTGCTCGCTGGCGCGAGCCAATGATCGCGATATTTCGAGGGCGGCCGAAGCGCTCAAGGACGCCAATCGCGCTCGTATCCATACCTTCATTGCCACCAGCCCGCTTCACATGGAAAAGAAGTTGCGCATGAGCCCTGAGCAGGTCCTTGAGCAGGCGAAGCAATCGGTTCGCTTTGCGCGCAACCTTTGCGGCGACATCGAGTTCAGCCCCGAAGACGGCTATCGCAGCGAGGTGGACTTTCTCTGCCGCGTCCTTGAAGCCGTGATTGCTGAAGGCGCGACCACCATCAACATCCCCGACACCGTGGGCTATGCGGTTCCTGAGCTCTATGGCGAGTTCATCAAGACACTGCGCGAGCGCATCCCCAACTCCGACAAGGCGATCTGGAGTGTTCACTGCCATAACGATCTCGGCATGGCCGTGGCGAATTCGCTCGCTGGTGTGAAGATTGGCGGTGCCCGGCAGGTGGAGTGCACCATCAATGGCCTGGGTGAGCGGGCGGGCAACTGCTCGCTCGAAGAAGTGGTCATGGCCGTCAAGACGCGACGCGACTATTTTGGCCTCGACGTGGCCATTGATACGAGTCAGATCGTGCCTGCCTCACGCATGGTCAGCCAAACCACTGGTTTTGTGGTGCAGCCCAACAAGGCTGTGGTGGGTGCCAACGCCTTTGCCCATGCCTCCGGTATTCACCAGGACGGCGTTCTCAAGGCGCGCGACACCTACGAGATCATGCGCGCGGAAGATGTCGGCTGGAGCGCCAACAAGATCGTGCTCGGCAAGCTTTCCGGTCGCAATGCGTTCAAGCAGCGCTTGCAGGAGCTTGGCATCGAGATGGAATCCGAGAGTGATATCAACCACGCGTTTGCACGGTTCAAGGAACTGGCAGATCGCAAGAGCGAAATCTTCGATGAAGACATCATCGCCTTGTGCAGCGACGAGAGCAGGGCATCGGAGAAGGAGAAATTTCAGCTCGTATCCTTGTCCCAGCGCAGCGAGACGGGCGAGCGCCCGCATGCCAGCGTGGTGTTTACCTCGAATGGTAAAGAGCTGACCGGCGAAGCCGAGGGCAATGGACCGGTGGACGCCTCCCTCAAAGCCATTGAATCGCATGTGAACAGTGGTGCCGAAATGCAGTTGTATCTGGTCAATGCCATCAGTGGCTCAACGGAAAGCCAGGGCGAAGTCACCGTGCGCCTGCAGCATGGCGGCCGTATCGTCAACGGCGTGGGCGCCGATCCGGATATTGTGGTGGCCTCGGCGAAGGCCTACCTCAGCGCCTTGAACAAGTTGCATGCACAAGACGATCGGGTTGCCGCCCAGGGCTGACGTGAAACACCTTGTGACGGCCTTGCTGCTTTGGCAGCAAGGCCTTTTGTTTTTCAAAAAAGATTAACAAAATCAAGCACTTGAGCAATACATTTGCTCAAACCGAAAAACAAGAGCGTTTTTCGCCGGTTTTTATCGCGATGAATGAGGACTCTCATACAAGCGATTGATATTGCTAGTTTTTTCAATGCAGCTTATACTCCGACACTAGACATCTAATGCTGTTGGGGGCTGCGATATGCTGTTACAAATCCGCCGGATTCGAAACCTCGTCAAGCTCGCGCTTTGCGCGGTGACGCTGGGCGCGCTGGCCATGGGCACAGCGCCGAGTCTTGCGGCTTCAGGCAGCCCTGCCAAGGTCAAGGTTTCGAAGTCCGCTTCTGCCAAGAAGGCGGCCAAGCGCAAGACCGCACGCAAGTCTTCGCGCAAACGGGTGACGCTGACTGCACAGCGCAAACGCGAAGCCAATGCCGCCACCCGACGTCTCTCGGCCCGCTACGCAAAACGTCCCGTCTCGAGCAAGGCACGCCATGTTCAGCAAGTAGCCATTTCTCGTCCTGCCCCGCGGTCGGTGGGCGAAGTCAGTGGCCTGCGCTCTGGTGACGACTCTCTGGATCTGAGCTCTTCAGTGGCATTGGTACTCGACCAGGACACCAACGAAGTGCTCTTCAGCAAGAATGACTCTGCGGTACTGCCGATTGCGTCGCTGACCAAGTTGATGACCGGTCTCGTGATTGCCGAGTCGGATCTGGACATGCGTCAGCGCATCCGAATCACCCGGGCCGATGTCGATACCTACAAGGGAAGTCGTTCGCGCCTGGCTGTTGGGGCACGCCTCACTCGTGGTGAGATGCTGCATCTGGCCCTGATGTCCAGCGAGAATCGCGCAGCTCACGCCTTGGGTCGCACCTACCCCGGTGGCATGAGGGCCTTTGTCCGTCGCATGAATGAAAAGGCACGTCAGCTCGGCATGTATGACACGCGCTATGTCGAGCCGACGGGACTGCGAAGCCAGAACAAGTCCAGCGCGCGTGATCTGGCCACTCTGGTGTCAGCCGCCTACCAGCACCCGGTGCTGCGCAAGCTCTCTACCGACCCCAGCCATCAGGTCTCGGTGGGCCGACGCACCCTCAAGTACGTCAACTCGAATCGTCTTGTGCGTGGATCGGACTGGGACATCGGCCTTCAGAAGACGGGTTACATCTCTGAAGCAGGCCGCTGCCTGGTCATGCAGGCCAACGTGGCCAGCCGACGCATCATCATGGTATTTCTGGATTCCTCGGGCAAGCGAGCGCGCATTCAGGACGCTCAGCGGGTTCGCCGCTATGTCGAATCGCTGCCACTGCCCGTTCAAGCGAACGCAGGTCGCGTGCAGAGTTGATACTGCTCAAACAAAAATTGCGCCCCCATTGAAGAAGGCCTCTGAAAGGCCTTCTTTTTTTTGTGTGAAGCGAGGGGGAACTGACTATGGCTTGTAGTACGAGTCAATGAACGGCTCAGGGCATGGCCTGATGCCTTGCCTGAGGTTCCGGGCAGCCCAGGGCGATCGAAATTTCAGCCGCAGTTTCCCTCAGCTTGGGTAGCCAGGACTCATCGATCCTGTCAGCCGGCGCCGAGATAGAGAGTCCTGCTACCAGGCGGGACTGATCGTCGTAGATGCCGGCAGCCATGCAGCGAACGCCCATCTCGAGTTCCTCGTTGTCGCGTGCAATACCGGCCAGCCGACACTGATGGAGTTCGTGCTCGAGGGTGTTGAGCTGTGTGAGGCTGTTTCGTGTGTTGCCAGCGAGCCCGGTGCGGGTGGCGTAGGCGCGCACGCGCTGAGGCTCGTCAGCGGCTAGAAACAGCTTGCCGGTCGAGGTGAGGTGCAACGGAGCGCGGCCACCAATGGCACGAACCACTTGCATGCCACTGCGTTCTGAATAGGCGCGCTCCACATACACGATCTCGTCGCCTTGACGTACGCTGAGATTGACGGGTTGCTGGATCTGCTTGTGCAGGTCCCTCATGGGGCCCATGGCGGCATCCCGTACGTTCAACCGGGCCTTCACCAGATTACCCAGTTCCAGCAGCCGCATGCCGAGCCTGTAGCTACCGGCTTCTGGGCGATCTACGAACCGGCCAATGGTGAGGTCATTGAGAATCCGGTGTGCCGTTGACGGGTGCAAGCCAGTCTTCTCGCTGATTTCCTTGAGGGAGACGGGGTCTTCTTTTGAAGCGAGCACCTCCAGAAGATTGAACATGCGTTCAATGACCTGGACCGTTGGTGCCGCGGGGAGGGAATCGTTTCTTTTGCTCATGGTTTCAACCTTGAGCGCATTTTACAGGATGAAATTCAGCTTCGCTGCCGCAAGGTCGTCGGCAAGCATGAATTTCGACACGGCTCAGCCACCGCCAGCGCGTTGCCACTGTCCATTCTGGTAGAGCTCATGAGGCTGAAAGCCGGACTTATAGTCCATCTTGCTGCTCTCGGAGATCCAGTAGCCCAGGTACACGTGCGGCAGCCGAAGCTGCTTTGCCTGTTCAACCTGCCAGAGCACACCATAAGTGCCATAGCTGGCATTGGGCGTGTCCGGGTCGAAGAATGTGTAGACCGCCGAGAGGCCGCCGTTGAGCACATCGACAATCGAGACCATCTTCAGTTGTGGTTCGCTGCCATCTCCGAGATCCTCGTGAAACTCCACCAGACGGGAGTTCACTCGGCTTTGCAGGAGAAACTGGGTGTATTGGTCGATGCTGTCTTGGTCCATGCCGCCACCTGAGTGGCGGCTGCGTTGATAGCGCAGGTAGAGCTCGTAATGGGCCGGAACAAAGCACAGGTTCAAGACCCTGGAACGCAAAGAAGCGTGTCGCTTGAGACAGCGTTTTTGCGCCCGGTTGGGTCGGAACTCGTCGACCGGAATGCGCAGCGGAACACAGGCCTGGCACCCATCGCAGTAAGGGCGGTAAGTGAACATCCCGCTCCGGCGAAACCCGTGCTCGACCAGATCGGAGTAAGCGTCGTTGTGAACGAGATGGCTCGGCGTGGCGACCTGGGAGCGAGCCAGCCTGCCCTCGAGGTAGCTGCAAGGGTAAGGTGCAGTGGCATAGAACTGCAGCGATTCGAGGGGTAAGTCCTTCGGGTACGTCACGCCTGATCTGTGCTCGGTGGCAGGAGCTTCGACCAGTATACGGGGTCAAAGTGCCAGCGTGGCGATCTCAGATGAGAGGCTTGTCGCATCCGACGGACAAAGTCCTGGCGACTGATGGGGCGGGCTCCAAGCGATGCCAGATGTGGTGTGTCCTGCTGGCAGTCAATCACGGGCAGGTGGTGGGTTCGGGCAAAGGCAACCAGTGCGGCAAGCGCCATCTTTGATGCGTCGGGTGACTTGGCAAACATCGATTCGCCAAAGATGGTTCCCGCGAGGTTGATGCAGTAGAGTCCGCCGGCCAGTTCGCCGTCAATCCAGGTCTCAACGCTGTGGGCGATGCCGGCACGATTGAGCCTGGTATAGGCCTGAACCATCGCCGGCAGAATCCATGTGCCGGTTTGGCCATTTCTGGGCACCTGAGCGCAATGGCGAATCACTCGGTCAAAGCTGTGATTCATCCGGATTTCGATCCGCTGCTCACGCAGCAGTTTTCGCAAGGTTTTACGCAGGGACCGATGCAGTTTGAATTCGAGTGGGTCGAGCACCATGCGCGGGTCGGTACACCACCACAGAATGGGTTGGCCCTCCCCATACCAGGGAAAGATGCCCTTGCTGTATGCAGAAATGAGCGTCTCCACATCGAGCACACCGCCAGCAGCGAGCAGTCCTGGCGCGGGGTCGTTCGGCCCCCAGGCCTGGTCGACTGGCGGAAATGGCTGACCAGGTTCAAGCCAGGGCAGGGGTGAGGGAGGGGCCAACGACATCCCTCGATTTTTCCGCAAATCCGAATGCTTGTGTGGTCAATGCCTGTGGAACTTGCCGGGCGGGTTGGTGATTTGACTGTAGTTTGCCAATGATCACACACGAAAGAGCGCCGGCCAGTACTTTTGAATGACAGCGAGGAGGATCATGGCCAGCGCAATGCCTGCTAGGTCGGACAACCAATCCATGATGTCCCCGTAACGCCATCCGGTGAAAGCCTGTGCCAACTCGATCAACATGCCATAGATGGCTAGCCATACCGCGACCAACGTGGTCTTCTTTGCAAAGGCCGCAAAACCCAGCGTGGCAAGAACGAGGAATCCTAGTGCATGTTGCGCCTTGTCCCACCAGTTGAGGAGGGGTGAGGGCAGCGCCTCAACCGGTAGGAGCGAGAGAATGCCGACCGCAACGACAGCTGCCCAAAATGCCAAGATCAATGCTTTGATCCAAAGATTCGTCTGGTCGGTATGGTGCATGCTGTGATCCCAAGCTAAGAACTATGTGAGTAGACAAGGTCCTTGTCCATCCGCGCGGCCATGACTCACCTCCGGCGCAGGTGCGGCTCCAGATCCTCCCGTTTCACGCGCCCCAACAGCATTTGGCCGGTCCGGTCGATACTAGCGCTCTTGAGCGAAACTCGGCGCTATTGACTCCATTCAGTCCGCTGGCTGCTCGGCGGCGATGCGAGCCGTGATGGCAGAGGCAGCATTGGTGACCAGTTTGACGAGGTACTCCTGGGAAAATGCGCCGAATCGCTCGTTGCTACCCACCAATGTGACTGCCCCAAGGATGCGCGACTTCTCGTCGAAGATGGGCGCTGCCAAGCCTGTCTTTCCAGGATCCAGCTCTCCGGCACTGATGCAGTAGCCTTGCTTTCGGATGACTTGCATAGCCTTGGAAAACTCCTTCCAACTTGGTCCAAGTCGCTTCAACTCTGGTTCGGTTGCATTGTTTTCATACACACGTTTGAGTTGCCTGGGCAGCAAATAGGCCAGGATGGCTTTGGACGTGGCACTGCGGAACAGGGCCATGGGTCGGCCGCGGCCGAAATTCAAGGCCTCGGTCTCGCTGCCATGCTCTTGAAGGATGTTGATCACCGTTGAGCTGTAGAGCTCGCTGATGAGGGCATGCATGCCGGTGCGCGCGACAAGTTCGTCCAGCAGATCACGGCTGCAGGTGATCAAAGGATCGTACTCGGTCATGTGGCGGTCGAGTTCGATCACTCGCGGGCCCAAAGCGTAGCCCCTCGGGAGTCTTACCAGCAACCCGGCATGGCTGAGTTCTCGTACGTAGCGGTAGGCACTGGCCTGCGCGTAGCCCAACTGCGAGCAGATGGTCTCGACATCGATAACTGGCTGTCCAGGCTTGAACAGATTGAGGATGTCGAGCATGCGGCGAAGGCTATTCATACGGGTGGTTCTGTTGTTGCAAAGGAGGGGAGGGAGCTTATCCGAGGAAAGCTGGAGTTTGGCCCTTACCCGTGGGCGTCATTTGTGCCTCGCCCGTTACGGCAGGTGCCGATCGGGTTGTGCGCGATGAGGGCTGGGGGCTTGTGTCTGTACTGCATGGCTCGATTGTGCCGTCCTGCCGCACGACCAGATCCTTGTCTCACGGCCTCATCTTGTGCGTGATGCCTCTACAGGCTTGAGCAGGTTTTCATCCAGAGCGAGGCTGTGGCCGCACCGTTGATGAGAGATCCCATACAACAATATTCTATAAAGATAAATAGGCATCGAAAAGACTATAAGAAGATATCAAGATTTGCCACATTATCAAAAAATGATAAAGTAGCATCATGATGAATCGCAAACACATGACCGGTGGAGATGCTCTCGTCTCCGCGCTGGCCGACGAGAAGGTCGGCGTCTGCTTCGCCAATCCAGGCACCACGGAGCTGGACCTGGTCCGCTCGCTGGAGCGCGAGGAGCGGATTCGCTGCGTGATCGGCTTGCAGGAAAACGTCTGCACCGGTGGCGCAGATGGCTATGGGCGAATGACAGGGCGGCCATCGGCCACGCTTTTGCATCTCGGCCCGGGCTTTGCAAACGGCATCGCCAACTTGCATAACGCTAGGCGGGCGCACACGCCCATCGTCAACTTGATCGGAGACCACACCACGTGGCATCTGCCTTACGACGCGCCGCTTACGTCTGACATCGAGTCTTTGGCTCGGCCGGTATCTGGATGGGTTCACCGCATCGGTGCAGTGGAGCAGAGTGACGCGGTTGCACGCGAAGCCGTCAAGCGAAGCCTTTCAGGTGGCGGGCAAGGCGCGACCCTTATCGTTCCCGCCGACTTCCAAGCGCAGCCCGCCGGTGAGCAGGTCCCGCTGATTCTGCCGGCATCCGAGGGCAAACCGTCCGTTCGATCTGACTTCAACGCTGATGCCGCTGTGCAGCGCTTGAAGAAGGCCGGGCGAATCGTCTTCCTCCTCGGCGGTGGGGGTGAGCTCAGTGGTCTGGGCGCTCGCGCTCAAAAGGCTGTTCAGCGAATCTGCACTGCTTTGGGCGCAAGCGCTTTCGCCGAGACCTTCCCATCTCGTTCGGAGCGCGGTCAGGGGCTGCCAGCCTTCGATCGCCTGCCGTACTTCCCTGAGCCTGCCCGTGACGTGTTGGATCCAGCGGACTTGGTGGTGTTGGTGGGCGCGCTGCCGCCAGTGACCTATTTTGGGTACGAAGGGCATCCCAGCCTGCTGGTGACATCCGATCGTCTGCTCACCTTGGCGGAGGTGGGGGAAGATGCTGCTGAGCGCCTGGAATCGGTGGCTCGACTATTGGGTGCGGGCGAGGCAGAAGCGCCTGCGGTCACATTGAGCCCGCCCGAAGATGGCCCCTTGACGCCTGCGCGCATCGCTTTGGCTCTGGCCAATGAGCTGCCCGCGCAGGCCATCGTGTCGGTTGAGGGCGGCACATGTGGCTACCCGTTTTATGCAGCCTCGGCCGGTGCTCGGCCGCACACCACGCTGACCAACACAGGTGGCGCCATTGGCCAGGGTTTGCCAGTCGCAATGGGTGCTGCTGTCGCTTGCCCGGATCGCAAGGTGGTGGCACTTCTCTCAGATGGAAGTACGCAGTACACGATCCAGACTTTGTGGTCTTTGGCCCATGAGGATCTGGATGTGCTGGTGCTCATTGCTGCCAACCACCAATATGCGATTTTGCGCAACGAGTTGCGTCGAGGGGGCGCGGAACTGGGGCGTCGTGCCGCCGAAATGACCAGTCTGGAGAACCCCTGCATCGACTGGGTGATGCTCGCCGGCTCTTATGGCGTGCCTGGCGGCAGAGCCAGCACCACAGCGGAGTTGCTCGCGTTGCTGCGGCAGGGCTTCTCCACGCGCGGTCCGATGCTGATTGAGATGGCGCTCTGACGTCACCCGCGAGTCGAACTATTTTTTGGTCGGCATCGTGCCGACCCTTCCCATTCATTTGAAGGAGACGTTGTGGATCTGAATCTCAAAGGCAAGGTGGCAGTGGTCACGGGGGGCAGTCTTGGTATTGGTCGAGCTGTGACCGAAGCGCTGTCAAAGGAAGGTGTTCGGGTGGCCATCGTCGCTCGCAGTCGGGATGCGCTTGAAAAGGCCGCCAGCGAGATTTCCAGTGAAACGGGCGTGGAGGTCCTGGCGGCCCCTGCTGATGTCAGCAAGACGGACGAAGTGCAGGCCATGATGGACAAGGTCGCCAGTCAGTTTGGACGCCTGGACATTCTGATCAACGGCGCTGCACATCCGGGCGGCCTGGTGCGAAGCGAGATTGAAAACGCCGATCCCGAAGGGCTGCTGGAAGACATCAACATCAAGGTGGTGGGCTATATGCGATGCGCCAAGGCCGCGGCTGCTCATATGAAGAAGATGGGCTACGGTCGCATCATCAACATCGGTGGTCTCACCGGCCGCGGCAGCAAGCAACTCTCGGGAATGCGCAATGTGGCGATTTGCCATTTGACCAAGACCTTGTCTGACCAGCTAGGCCCTTCGGGTATCACTGTCAACGTAATTCATCCCGGCGTGGTGGAGACCCCGCATATCCACGAGCTGTACGCGAAAGAGGCCAAGTTGCAGGGCCTGACCCCGGAAGTGGTGGAGGCCAACTACGCCAAGGTCACCCCGATTCGGCGCGTGCTGCAACCCAACGAGATTGCCGACACCGTGCTGTTCCTGGCTTCTGAGCGTGCGTCGGCCATCACCGGCGAATCGATCGCGGTGGATGGCGGCATCACTCGCGGCATCTTCATTTGACACCTATCAGCTCATACAGGAACTGCAACATGAACGGAACCATTTTGGTAGGCACTGCAGGCCAAGGCATCCTGCGCAGTGTGGACAACGGCACCTCCTGGCATCGCTTGGGGCTCAAGGAAGCGATCGAATTTGACGGCGTGGTGCGAAGCCTCGCGGTCGATCCCTCCGACCCTTCGCGAGTTCTGGCTGGCGCAGACGCCGGCCTTTGTATCAGCCTCAACGGCGGTGCTCATTTCAAGCGGGTAGATTCGCCCTTGAACAACCAAACGGTCTGGGCCATTGCCTTTGATCCCAGCAACCCGCAAATTGTGTTCGCTGGCTCCGGGGCACCATCGCGAGCGCGCATGTACAGATCCGTTGATGGCGGACAGTCCTGGGAGCAGCTGGGCATTGAGCTCCCAGAGTTCTGCCAGGGCGTGAACCGGCCCCGTATTTTAACCATTTGCGTGAATCCGGTGCGCAGCGGGGAAGTGTGGTTTGGAGTGGAAGAGGGTGGCGCCTGGCGCAGCCAGGACAACGGCAACTCCTGGGTGCGTGTGGATAAGCCTGAGAGTGCGATCAGCAACTCAGATATCCATGCCATTGCCGTGTTGCCTCCCGTCGATGGCCATCCGCAGCGAAACCTGGTGTTGACGGTGAATACGGTCTATACAAGCAACGATGATGGCCAAAGCTGGGTGGGCAAAGCCTCAAAGGAGCGCTTTGACGGCATGTATTACACCCGGACCGTGCAAGTGGTCGACGCTGACGGAAAAGAGCTCTTGCTGGCGATTGGTGATGGCACGCCAGGTACTCGAACCCGTATCTACCGATCGGATGACAGAGGCGAGACCTGGACGCCCGCATTGCTCCACACCGCCCCAAATTCGACTGTGTGGGCTTTTGGGGGCCACGCCTCCGATCCTTCGCTGCTGTTTGCGGGGACGAAGTATGGCCATTTGCTGCGCTCAACGGACGGGGGCAAGACATGGTTCAAGGAATGGCGGGACTTTAGCGAGATCACTGCAGTCGCCTGGACGCCTTTCGTGGCTCCCGTGAAGGCACACCCGCAATCCATCAACTGAAGGAGGACCTGGGTATGAGCACGACGTCGATGAACGTCAAACCGCGCATCATTCGCACCCATCTTGCGCTGTATGTCAAGGATCCGGAGGCCAGCGCTCGCTGGTATGAGGAGGTCCTGGACATGGAGGTGACGGCGCGAGAGCCGCGCTGGGTCTTCATGTCTTTCGGCAAGAAGCACCATGACATCGCCTTGATCAAGGCCGACCCGGCGATGCTGCGAGCTCAGCAACTGGGCGACATCAACATGCAGCACTATGGGCTGGAGATCGACGGAGATCTGGACGACCTTCGTCGTCTCTACGGCATGTTGCTGGCGCGCAATGTGCCGGTGGTCAAGACGACAGACCACAAGGTCGGCTACGGACTCTATTTCACCGACCCTGACGGACATCGATTCGAGTTCTTCCTAGAAACCATTCACGACGACGACGAAGGCAAGCGTGTGATCGGGCAATACAACGCTCCGAGCGACCCCTTCGATTTGCAGCCACTCTGACGTTTTTTTTCAGTCTTAGCGAGACGACACAACATGAAATCTCCAAATTTCGGTATCTATCACATCCGCAAGTGGTTCCTGCAGGTAGAGGACAGCCTCGCCGGCGAAACCGGCGCACCTGCCGACGGTGAACCGCTGCGAAAAATTGTGATTGCAGCATGTATCCACAACCCGTATGCCGGCCGATATGAGCAGGACCTGAGTACCTGGATTAAAGGTTCTCCAGAGTTGGGCCGCGAGTTTGGGCGTCGCATCCAGGAGGCAGCGGGCTCTCAGAAGATTGAGAGTTATGGAAAGGCTGTTTTGGTGGGCCTGGATGGCGAGTACGAGCATGGCAATGCACTGCTCACCAATCCGGCGGCTGACCCCATTCGCGCTGCACTCGGCGGCGGCAAGGCTTGGGTGCCTTCCAGTGGCAAGCGTGGTGTGCCCGGGACGGTGCTCGACATTCCGCTGGCTTACAAGGACGCGCTGTACGTTCGCTCGCACTACGACACGATCAGCGCCAGCTTCAGTGACGCCCCCAACCGTGACGAGGTGTTGGTGTGCTGGGCTTTCGCGACACGAGGCCGTTTGAATGCCCGACTCGGCGGGCTCAAGGCCGCTGACGTCAAGGGCGTCGACGGACTGGTCTGAGCGTTGTGATGGAACGCCGTGAACAAACCGTATTGACGCGCGATGGGCTGCGTTTGCACGTTACACAGTGGGGCGCAGAAACGGCACCGCCTGTCGTGATGCTGCACGGCATTCGCGGCTATGCCGAGACGTTTGCCGGTATCGCTGCTGCGCTGCAGCCCGACTGCCGAGTGGTCGCGTTCGACCAGCGAGGACGTGGCCGATCAGATTGGGATCCGCAACACAACTACTACACCGATACATACGTCGATGATGTGGATTCGGTGGCGGATGCTTTGGGGCTTGGTCGATTCGACTTGCTGGGCCACTCCATGGGGGGCATCAATGCGATTGTCTATGCCGCCCGATATCCGTCTCGGGTGAACCGACTCCTGATTGAAGATGCGGGTCCTGGTGCGTTTGAGGCCAGTCCCGGGGCGGTTCGAATTTGTCGAGAGCTGACCAATACCCCTGCTCACTTTGCCAGTTGGGAGGAAGCACGAGTGTTCATGCGTGGCTTGCGCCCGAGCGTGAGTGAAGACGCTCGCGAACAGCGTCTGAACAGCATGCTGCGTGCCGATTCCGGTGGGGGCTTCACCTGGCAATACGATCACGTCGGCATCGCGGCGACCCGCCTCAACCCGGACCCTCAGCGCGTGGTGGACCTGCGCCTCTACGTGGCGCAGTTGACTTGCGACACTTTGGTGGTCAGGGGCGGAGCGTCCGACTATCTGCAGGCGCAGATGGTCAATGAGATGCAACGGTTGAACCCTCGCATTCGCAGTGTCGTCGTTCCCGGGGCAGGGCACTACATCCACGACGATCAACCTGCGTTGTTCCACAAGCTGGCACGTGCCTTTCTGACCCTTACTCGGTGATTCCATTCATGCTTCACGAACTCAGAACTTACACACTTGTGCCCGGTGGCGTGCGCGAGTACCTGCGTCTCTACAACGATGCCGGTCGCACTGTGCAAACCGAATTGCTTGGCAATCTCGTCAGCCTCATGTATCCGGAAAGCGGCGACCTCAACCAACTGGTGTACCTCTGGGCATTTGAAGATTTCGAGGATCGGCGTCAGCGCCGTGCGCGTTTGATGGCAGATGAGCGATTCACGGCTTTTCGCAAGTCGGTGCGCCATCTGCTCGTGCGCCAGGAGAGTCAACTGATGACTCCGGCCTGAACAACAACGTGGGAGACAACACGATGAACGAACTAGTCGATACCGAGGTGCTGATTGTGGGAGCTGGCCCGGTGGGCGTGTCCATGGCGAATTTGCTGGGCCACTACGGCGTCAAGACACTGCTGGTGGATCGCAGCCCGAAGGTCCTGGACTATCCGCGTGCGGTAGGACTGGATGACGAGGCGCTGCGGACGTTTCAGGCCGTGGGCCTGGCCGACATCATGCTCAAGGACATGATCCAGAACGTACCGATGCGCATGTACACGGCGGACAAACGCTGCTTTGCGGAGATATTGCCCAGTACGCGCGAATTTGGCTGGTTCAGGCGAAACCTGTTCTCTCAGCCTTTGGGTGAGCATACTTTGCGCCAAGGCCTCGAACGCTACCCCCATGTCACCACGCAGCTTGGTGTCGCTTTGCAATCCATCGAACAGGATGAGACCGGGGTCACAGCGATACTGCAGGATGAGCGCGGAGGCTCCACGGGCGTTCGCGCGCAGTATCTGGTGGGGGCGGACGGCGGTCGAAGCACCGTCCGCGAAGGCTTGCTCAAGATTCCTTACGAGGGACAGACCCACCCGAACAAATGGGTGGTGATCGAGTGCGATCAAGATCCTCTGGACGCGCCCTACACCGCACTCCATTGTGAGCCGCGCCGTCCGTACGTTTGTTTGCGCTTGCCCTATGGTTTGCGGCGGTGGGAGTTCATGCTGTTTCCTGGCGAGGATGGCGAGCAAATGCTAGCACCCGAGAAGGTCCAGGATCTTCTGCGCAACCATGTAGCGGATCCCTCTCGCCTCAATGTGATCAGGGCTCGTGTGTATACGCACAACTCCCGCGTCGCCAAGTCGTTTGTGGTTGGACGGGTCTGCATTGCCGGTGATGCTGCCCATATCACGCCACCGTGGATCGGCCAGGGGCTCAATGCTGGTCTGCGCGACGCTTTCAACCTGTCGTGGAAGCTCGCCTGGATCGTAAAAGGGCGAATGAAGCCTGAGCTTCTCCAAAGCTACCATGAAGAACGGCATGCCCACACCAAGGCCATGATCGATCTGGCGGATCTGTTTGGAGCGGTGCTCTCGCAGCGCAACCGCTTTGTGGCCTGGATGCGGGATCGTTTCTTCTTGACCATTCGCCATCTGCCGAAAGTCCGGGACTATGTTTTGCAGATGAAGTTCAAGCCCATGCCACGGTTCTCGGCGGGGGTGGTGCTCAACAGCGGCAAGACAGCTCAAGACGAGTTGGTTGGTCGAATGTTCATTCAGCCCAACGTCGAGCGCGAACTCGGCGTCTGCGAGAAGATGGACGACGTGATTGGAGGGCGGTTTGCCCTGCTGTCATGGCGAGGGAACCCTTTGGCCCAGGCGCCAGCCGAACTGCTGGAACGTCTCAACGCGCTGGGTTGCGCCCGTCTGGTGGGAGTTCGAGCCCGCAGCGGCGCGAGCGAGCCGGGCATGTCAAGTGGTCCTGAAGTGACGGTGATCCAAGACCTGGAAAACCAGCTTCAACTTTGGTTTCAGCAGCGCAAAGTGGATTGGGTCTTGATTCGGCCAGACCGTTTTGTGGCGGCAGCCGGAAGTGCTGAAGATGCAGTCGACCAACTGCGCCGTTTTTGTGACCTTGTGTTGCCTGCCCATGCCGTGCAACCGGAAGCACATGCAGCAGGCCCGTTGGCTCCGGCCCAGCTTGCCACGTAAGGCCGGCGCGTTCTCGCGTCGGCCATGTGCCTGCGCAACCGGCGGTAAAGCCATGCCAGTGAGGTCATACCAATGAAAGATCCCATGTATCCCAAGCTTGTTCTGTATATCGATGGTCAGTTCATCGAGCGGGGAAGCCGCTCGACCATGGCAGTGACTGATCCGGCAACGCGTGATCATCTGGGCGACTTGCCATGTGCGACTACAACCGACCTGGACGCTGCCGTTTCGGCAGCAGAGAAGGCGTTTTCTCTTTGGCGCAATGCATCACCCATGGAGCGGTCGGCTGTTTTGCGAAAGACTGCCGAGTTGCTACGGGAGCGGGCTGAGATCATCGCCCGCGGCATCACGCGTGACAACGGAAAACCATTGGCAGACGCTCGTGCAGAGGTGCTCAACAGCGCTGAGCATGTTGAATGGCATGCGGAGGAATGTCGGCGCATCTACGGGCGAGTGGTGCCGTCGCGAGACCCGCGGGTGCGTCAGATGGTGTTGCGAGAGCCTGTCGGCGTCTGTGTGGCGTTCAGCCCCTGGAATTTTCCGCTGGGACAGGCCATCAAGAAGGTCTCTGCTGCGATCGGGGCCGGCTGCAGTCTGATTCTCAAAGGGCCAGAGGAATCCCCGAGCGCCATCGTCGAGATGGCGCGCGCATTCCATGATGCGGGTCTACCGCCGGGGGTGTTCAATGTCGTCTTCGGTCAGCCTGCCGAGATATCTCGCCATTTGATCGAATCGCCAGTCGTGAGGCAGGTTTCGTTCACCGGCTCCGTCCCGGTAGGCAAACAGCTCGCCGCTCTGGCTGGCCAACACATGAAGCGCGCGAGCATGGAGCTGGGTGGACATTCTCCAGTGCTGGTCTTCAATGATGCGGACGTGGATGCGGCGGCTGCGCTGGTGGCCCGGATGAAGGTCCGCAACGCGGGTCAGGTTTGTGTATCGCCCTCGCGCGTGTTCGTGCAAGCAGGTGTCTACGACCGCTTCGTCAAGCGTTTCGTTGACGTCATTGAGAGCGTACAAGTCGGACACGGCCTCGCTCCCGAGACGCAGATGGGCCCGCTGATCCATGATCGACGGCTGCAAGCGGTACGGGAGTTGGTGCAAGACGCAATGGACTCCGGAGGGCGATTGCTTACGGGCGGTGCGCGGCTGGGCGAGGCCGGTCACTTTTTCTCGCCGACCGTTGTTGCCGACGTGCCGACCCACGCCCGAATCATGCGAGAAGAGCCGTTCGGCCCTGTTGCTTCCGTGGTGAAGTTCGACCAAACCGATCAGGCTCTTCAGGTAGCCAATAGCGTCCCCTACGGTTTGGCGTCCTACGTTTTCACTGAATCTCACAAGACGGCCACTCAGGTCATGAGCGGGCTGGAGGTGGGGATGGTGAATATCAATCACTCTGGTATGGCCCACCCCGAACTGCCCTTTGGCGGCGTCAAGGACAGTGGAATCGGCAGCGAGGGTGGCACTGAGACTTTTGATGGATTCCTGGTGACCAAGATGGTCACGCAGATCTGATCTCGACTCGATTTCCTTTTCTTGAACGGTTCCTTACATGTTTGAACTCAAAGATCCATCCTTGCTTCCTGGCCAATGCTATTTGGGCGGCCGATGGGTGTCCGGCAAAGAGCATATTGATGTCACCAATCCTGCGACGGGAGCGGTGATCGCCTCTGTTCCTCGGCTGGGGGGCGCTGAGACTCGCGAGGCAATCGAAGCCGCGAATCGGGCCTGGCCTGCCTGGCGTGCGTTGACTGCCAAGGAGCGTTCCGGCATCTTGTCGCAGTGGTACGGTTTGGTGTTGGCCAACCAGGATGATCTGGCGCTCATCATGACCTCCGAGCAGGGCAAACCTCTGGCAGAGGCCCGTGGTGAGATTGCCTATGCCGCCTCATTCATTCAGTGGTTCTCCGAAGAAGCCAAGCGCGTCTACGGTGACACCATTCCTGCGCCGGTGGCTTCCCAGCGAATCGTGGTGACCAAAGAGCCGATCGGCGTCTGCGCAGCCATCACCCCCTGGAACTTTCCCGCGGCCATGATCACGCGCAAGGCCGGACCGGCGCTTGCAGCGGGTTGTGCCATGGTGGTGAAGCCGGCGAGCCAGACCCCGCTCACCGCGTTGGCATTGGCGGTTCTGGCCGAACGTGCGGGCATACCTGCCGGTGTTTTCTCCGTCATCACCGGTTCTGCCAGGGATGTCGGCGACGAATTGGCGGACAACCCGCTGGTGCGAAAGCTCTCTTTTACCGGATCCACCGAGGTAGGCCGTCAGCTGATGGCGCGCACGGCAGCGACCATCAAGAAAGTGTCGATGGAGTTGGGCGGCAACGCACCTTTCATCGTGTTTGCGGACGCTGACCTCGATGCTGCAGTCGAAGGTGCCATCGTCTCCAAATACCGCAATGCAGGTCAGACATGCGTCTGTGCCAACCGGCTGTACGTGCACACCAAGGTGTATGACGCGTTTGTCGAGAAGCTTGCCACTGCCGTCTCGACGCTGCAGGTTGGAGAAGGAACCGCAAGCGACGTCCGCATAGGCCCTTTGATTGATGACAAGGCAGTGGCCAAGGTGGAGCAGCATGTTTCAGACGCTATGTCCAAGGGGGCGAGGCTGGTCATTGGTGGCCATCGGCATGCGCTGGGCCAGACGTTTTTCGAGCCCACTGTGCTGGCCGACGTGACTCAAGAGATGCTGGTGGCCCGAGAAGAAACGTTTGGCCCTCTGGCGCCGGTGTTCAGGTTCGAGACGGAAGAGGAAGTGGTGTCCATGGCCAATGACACCGAGTTTGGCTTGGCGAGCTATTTCTATGCTCGCGATTTGGGGCGGGTCTGGCGTGTGGCCGAACGCCTCGAGTACGGCATGGTTGGCGTGAACACCGGTTTGATCTCGAACGAGGTCGCACCTTTCGGAGGTGTCAAACAGTCAGGCATTGGCCGCGAAGGATCACACCTCGGCATGGATGACTACCTCGTGGTCAAGTACATCAACATGGCCGGAATTTGATCTTGGTCCAGGTCGAACACAGCGCAGCCAGCACTTAAAAAAGAAATCAGGATAACAGGAGACTCCACATGAGCAATCACACCATTCCCACTCTGCATAATTTCATCAATGGTCAGTATCAGCCGGCATTGTCGGGAGCCAGCTTCGAGAAGATCGCGCCCGCCTCGGGTCGACCCTGTGCAGTCGTGAGTGCGTCGAATGCAGACGACATCAACGCCGCCGTTCTGGCCGCCAAGCAAGCCCTTCAGGCTGGCGCTTGGGCGACGATGCCAGCCCAGGAAAGGGGTCGTTGCCTCTCTCGCCTGGCGGATCTCCTGGAGGCCAACGCCGCCGATTTCATCACCACTTTGGCGGAAGAGCAAGGACGCCCGCGATTGGACATGACCATGATGGACTTGCCCATGTCCGTCGATACGCTTCGCTATTTCGCAGGGTGGGCTGATAAGCTGGAAGGTCGCACAGTGCCGACCGCAGGCTTCATGGGTCGAGCCATGCACAACTACACCCGACTGGACCCGGTCGGTGTGGCCGCCCTGATTGTGCCCTGGAACGCCCCTTTGATGATCGCTATCTGGAAGCTTGCGCCCGCGTTGACGGCCGGATGCACCGTGGTGATCAAGACGTCTGAAGAAGCGCCAGTGGCGGTGGGACAGCTCGGCCGCCTGGTCGCTGAGGCTGGTTTCCCCCCAGGAGTGGTCAATATTGTGCATGGCATGGGAACCGAGGCGGGTTCGGCACTCACAGCGCATCCGGATGTCAGCAAGATCAGTTTCACCGGCAGCACTGGCGTCGGCCGGATCATTGCGCGGGATGCGGCTTCTTCATTCAAGCGAGTCACCTTGGAGCTAGGCGGCAAGGCTGCGCAGATCTTGCTGGAAGACGCTGATCTCGAAGAGGCCATCCCTGGCCTGGTCATGGGAGCGTTTGTGAATCAAGGCCAAACCTGTGCGGCCGGCTCAAGAATCCTCGTGCATCGTTCCCTTTTGTCACAGGTGGAGCAGGCTCTGGCTGCGGCGGCGGACGCCATGCGGCTGGGTGGCGCTGATGTGGAGGGGGCTCAGATGGGCGCCTTGATCAGCGCTCGGCATCTTCAGCGCGTCCAGGCGTGTATCGACACAGCGGTTTCGCAGGGGGCTCGCCGTCTCAGCGGTGATAAGGCTGAACAGCCTACCAAGGGCTACTTCCTGAGGCCCACCGTCTTCACGGATGTGACGCCAGACATGCAGATTGCCAAGGAAGAGGTGTTCGGGCCGGTGTGCGCGATCATTCCGTTCGATACCGAGGAAGAAGCGATTGCGCTGGCCAACGACAACCGCTATGGCTTGTCCGCCAGCCTTTGGACCCGTGATGTATCAGCGGCGCACCGGGTGGCCGCATGTCTAGAGGCCGGAGCCGTGGCAGTCAACTGCTGGAGCCCGCTGGATGCCAGACTGCCATGGGGTGGAGTGAAAGACAGTGGCATTGGTACCGATCTCTCGCGCAAGGCCCTGGACGCCTATCTGGAAGAAAAGTTGGTGTCGATCGCGCTGTGATCTGAGCACAGTTCACGTTCGCTAACGGTCCTTGGGGCCCCATTGTCGAGCCGTTCAATGAACGTCGATTTGCGCCTTTTCAACGATGTGAACCTGCATGCCCAGGCAGTGCCTGGGTGGGCACAAGACTACTGCCAGCTGGGCCGAGGGGCCCTGGTCAGCAGCCTGCAGCAGGTGTCGACCAGCTCATTCCTGGTGTTTCGTGAAACCTTCAGCCGGCAGGTCGCACAGTTTGGCGCATGTCCGGACCGCCGGCTGTGCCTAGCTGTTTCGGACAGTGAGCCCAGGGACGTCTCTTCCGGATGGGCATGGCGCCCAGATTCCCAGGTGGTGATGCTGCGCAATTGCGAAGAGTTCATGCTCCACGCCCCGCAGGGTCTCAGCCTCGTGGCGGCTAACGTCGACTACGAGCGGTTCTTGCAACTGGCCGACCTGCACTTGTCAAAGGCGCAAAAGGCTTTGGCTCTTAGTGCTCGCAGCCTGGACTTGAGTGAAGCAGCTGTCTGGCGGCTGAGACAAGCCCTGCTGCGGATAGTGGCACAGCCGACAGGTGTGCGGCGTACATCTCGTGCACCGGACATGGTCGACAGTGTGCTTGACGAGATGGTCTTCAGCACTGTGCTGGATCTTTTCGAAGCAGCAGAGCATGTGCGCAGCACCACGCGCTACGGTGGATCGGTTCGCAGTTACATCGTGCGGCGCAGCCGTGAGCTAATGGAAGACTGCAGGGGTAGAGCTATGAGCGTGCTTGATCTTTGTGCGCATTTGCGCGTCAGCCGTCGCACTCTTCAGGCCTCGTTTCAAAGCGAGGTAGGTATCGGTCCGCTCGAATACCAGCGCAATCTGCGGCTCAATGCCGTGCGACGCCGATTGACCGAAACAACGTCCCAAGTGCTTGCGGTCGGCGATGCTGCGGCTGAGATGGGCTTCTTTCATCTCAGTCACTTCGCGCGTCATTACCGAGAGCTGTTCGGTGAGCGGCCCTCTGACACGCTTCGCGCCGATGGCCGTCCCACGATTGCGCAGGCCGGCCATCGCGAATCGATCAGAATACCTTGATCAGGCTGACGGCCAAACGCGTCTTGCCAGCGGGACCTGCCTTGGCCGTCTCAGCACCGCTGATGCGTCCGGAAGCCATCAGCCCGGAGCCGAGGTCGTAGACCACACCGAGGTGGGCATCTGTCGCGCCGCCCATGTTCTCCTTGTTGCGAAAGCCCATGCCCGCTTCGATCGTCAGCTGCTCTGTGATGGGGTGAGCCAGAGAAAGTCCGAGGCGGGCTGCCTTGTTGCCGTTGCCAAAGCCGTGGCCGAATTGCGCGGTGAAGATGCCGTAGCCCAAGCGAACGTACATTTCGTTGGCATTCCAGGTGTTGTCTTTCGGGAAGATGAAGCGGATCGCGCCGACGTCGTAGCGCCAGCCTTCACCAAATTCACCACGATAGCCTCCATACACGTCGATCTCCAGGTCGGCTTTGCCCATGGCACCGAACTGGCCTGTGGAGTTCCAGTTTCCCACGTATAGTCCGTTGCCGAAGTCATAGTCGACGCCACCTTGCAGGGCTGGCCGAACGTTCTTGGATGCGCGAACGTCCTGGTCAATACCGTTGAATTTGTACAACGAGGTGATGCCTACGTTGTAGGAAATCCCTTCAGCAGACGCAGATGCGGCAGTGGCCGCCAATGCGATGGCAACAGCGATGTGGGGAAAAGCTTTGATCATTTGTCTCTCTCGTGGAATAGGCATGGCTAAGCCCTGTCTTGGGTGAATTGAAACCTTTGCCGGACCGCAAGGGCCTGCATCAGGTGATTTGTATGCTAGGGATACAGGTCGCGATGGGTGAGCCCAAAACGGCACGACTGTGCCGTCCACCTGTTGCCGTTTTGGGCTGCTGATGTGCTGGGAAGCGGTTTAAGCTGAGCAAAGAAGGAGGCGAGTCTTTGATGGGCTGGTTAAAACGCAATCGCGGCGTCAGCACGCGAACTGGTGAGTTGGCGTCCGAAGGTGAGGCAGACCGGGTGAGCGGGATCGATGTCATGCTGGGGAATGCATTGCAGGTGACTGTGCAGCTGGAGCTGGCTGCCCAACGCTGCTTGGACAGCATGCGCATTGCCATGCTGGAAGTCAGCAGTCGTGCGGGTGCGTTCGATCAGACGCTCGGTGGCTCGCTCGAGCGCATGAGAGGAAGCAAAGCACTGGCCGACAAGGTGAAGCGAACCTTGGTGGCTGAGACCCAAGGCGTCTCCGATCGATTGCAGCAGGCCAGCGCCGAGGCTTCGGTCGCCCTGCGGGCAAGTGATCAGGCGGTGCAGGAAGTCATGGACGCCATCAGCCGCATTGCGCGAGAAATCAATGTGTTGGCGATCAATGCGGCCATCGAGGCGGCGCGAGCTGGAGACGCTGGGCGCGGCTTCGCCGTGGTGGCCAACGAGATTCGCCGCCTGGCAGCGGATGCGCTTGGTTTCGCGAAAGAAGCCGTCGACAAGATGGATCTCAAGCCTGTTCAGGAGAGCTTTCAGCGAGTGGGAGCGGACAGCGAAACCCAACTTGGCCAACTGTCCGAGCGGATTGGGGAGAGCCTGACGGAGATGAACGACTTGCTTGACGGCATCTCCTTCGACTTCGACCAACTTCGATCCGCCAACCGAGTGATATCGGAGACGGTGCCAGAACTGGGGCGACGCATCCATATCGCGCAGCAGCGCCTGGTCGATTCCTCGTCCTTCATGGAGGAGTTGCAGCCGTTTCTGCTGCAACCGTCGTCCGAAGGACCGAAGGCTGTGTCCGACGCTATGCGCCGACGGCATTTGCCCTTTGGAAGGGAAAGCGATTTGCTGGCCAGTGTGCTGAGCAGAGGTTATCTCCGGGTGGCTGTCGATCCCTCTTTCGTTGGCTTGTCATTCCGATTGAAGTCGGCAGAGCCCTTGCAAGGCATGGATGTGGCCTATGCCAGTGCATTTGCCAAGTCCCTGGGCGTCGGCATTGAGTTTGTAGAGCAGAGCTGGGATCAGTGCCTCGGTCTTCCGTTCCATGGCCGGAGTTTCGATGAACCGCCTGTCGATGTGATCTGGAGCGCGTTGCCTCCCATCGAGGATTTTCGCGGACTGGCCTACTCCAAGCCATACACCCGGCACCCGATGATTCTGGCTAAACGCAGGGGCGACACGAGCATCGGCGGACTGACAGATCTGAAGGGGAAGGTGCTGGGTTGCGGTTATGACTTGGGCGCGATGCAAGCCCTTGAGGAGGCGGGCGTGCGCTGGGAGGCCAACCGACAACGCCCTGGAGGTCGGATCACGCTTGGCAACCTGGTTTCATACGCTGACCCGCAACTGATCTATGACGCTCTGGTCAACGGGAAGGTCGATGCTTTCTTTGCTGAGCGGCCCATCTTCCATTGGGCAGCGGTCCACCCCTCGAGTCCCTGGTGTGATCGCATCGAGCTCGTACCCAACGGCTTGATTTCTGATGAGTTGGTCTATGTCGTCGGGGTCAAGGACGCGGTGGCCAGTGCATCACTGTTGAAACGAGTCAATGCATTCATTTCGGGGTTCGGCTCCTCTGACAATCGAGCGGCCATTGAACGTCTGTGGCAGGGCCGTCCTTGAGCATGCCCGACATGAGGTGCCGCTGGGTCGGTCAGTAGCGCAATCGCCCGCCGAAGGTGACCACTCCGATATCCAGGAAGTCCAGGCCCACATGGTCAGTGTCCGAGAAGGTAGCTCGCAAGCCGCCAAGGTCAAATGGGCCGCGTTGCTCCAAGGTGTCTCGCAAACTTCCGGCGGAGACGGGGCGGGGCGTCTGACGCAACGCTTCGACCAGCAGCCTCGCAGCAAGAAAGCCTTCCATGGAAAGTGTGCCATGCTGAGCATCCTTGGGGCCATGCTTCTTCATCTGCGCATGATAGTCACGCACCAGAGACAGGGAGCCGCCAAACGGATTGGGTACCACCTGCGTCACCGTCATCCCCCGCGATGCTTTCTCACCCGCATACTCGAAAAGGCGTCTCGACTCGTTGTAGGAGGCCCCATAGACCGGCGTGAACACGCCTTCGCTGCGCAGGTGTTTGAGCAGCTTGGCAGTCTCTTCGACTGGCAGCATGGAAATGATGGCATCTGCGCGGGTTTGAGCTATCTGTTTAAAAGCCTTGTCCAACTGACCGCTGCTGGCGGGCACCGCCGCCCGAGCCACCACCTCGATGGGCTGGTCTTTGGCCGCTGATTGTTCGAAGAAGCTGACCTCGCCCATCGTGGCCGGGTCATCCCAATGGATCAGCGATACCCTGCGAAGCCGGATGGTTCGAAGCTGTTGGGCGAGCTTCTCATACTCACTGTCCTCCCCACGGGTGAGGTGAAAGACATGCGGCCGGGTTGGCGAGCGCAGTTGCACGGCGGCAGGAGATGTGCCAATCAGCGGAATGCCCAACTGGTCAAAGATATTGGCTTCGAACGTGGTTGCGATGGTCTCAGGCCCTATGAGGTACATGAAGGCCACAGGGTTCAAGGACGATGCAGCCTGCCTGATCTGTTGAAGCGCCTCCTCGGGCTTGGCTTGGTCGTCCAATGACACGAGTCGAACGGTGTCGCCGCGGATTCCACCGTTGGCGTTCACATGATCCAGGTGGACCTGCATGCCCGTGCGCAACTCACGCGTGTAGTGAGCCAACTCTCCTGTTTGGGGGGCGACTTGAACCACCACCAATTCCGCTGCGTTTGCAGTGTTCAGGAACATGGCTGCAACCATCACGCCAAGAGTGAAGACGAATCGGGTTAACCCTGATATGACCTGGCGAAAATACGGCGAAGGATGTGTATGTCTGACCACGGCTATTTCTCCAAAGTGCCTATGCGTGAAATCATGCTACGGGTCGGCCGGAACGGTGCCATAGCCCGAATCGGCAAAGTCGGGGCCGCAGGCAGGATCCCTTGGCAATAGCGTGAGAAAAGTTGCCGATCCGGGCTAACTCCTGTCATTCAGGCGCCAATAGAGTCGCAACAGTTGCGGGGGGTTCCGCGACACCCCCTGTGCCGGCGCGGGGTTTCGTATTCGGCAGTTCAAAGACAGTGACAACAACTATGGCAGACAACCGTACCTCCGCGCAGGAGACTCCTGCGTATCCTCCTCATGGCGGGCCCCACGAGCTTCGCAAGAATTCACTGGGCCTGATTGCAGTGACTTTCATGGTCATTTCGGCCGCAGCTCCACTGACTGGCGTGGCCGGGGCGGTGCCCATTGCTTTCTTGCTAGGCAACGGAGCAGGGGTGCCGGCAACCTTCCTGCTCATGACTTTGATCATGCTGGCATTCTCGGTGGGATACGTGGCGATGTCGCGCTATGTGCGCAACGCTGGCGCGTTCTATGCCTACGCGGCGCGCGGACTCGGCGGGCGATGGGGTGGCGCCACAGCGATGATGGCATTGGTGGCCTACAACGCATTGCAGTTCGGCCTGATTGGCCTGCTCGGCGGCGTCTCGGCGGGCGTGTTTTCCCAGTTCGGTCTTGACGTGCCCTGGTGGATCTACAGCCTGGTGGCGGTGATTCTGGTGGGCGTTCTCGGCTATCGCCAGGTTGATCTCTCGGCAAAAGTGCTGGTGCTTCTGGTGTTGTTGGAGTATCTGATCGTGCTGCTGGTGGACTTCGCCATTCTTGGCTCCGGTGGTGCCAGCGGCTTGTCGCTGAACATCTTCGACATGTCGGCCATCACCTCCGGCTCTTTCACCGTGGCGGTACTGTTCTGCCTGGGCTCTTTCATGGGCTTCGAGGCGACCACAATCTATGCAGAAGAGGCACGAGATCCGGACGTGACGATTCCGCGTGCAACATACTTGTCGGTTCTTTTGATTGGGTTGTTCTTCGTGTTCACCACCTGGTTGATGGTTGTGGGTGTTGGCGCAGCGGATCTGTTGCCGACGTTGCAAGGGCTCGAAGACCCCACCACCTACTTCTTTGAACTTGCAGGTCGCTACGTCGGAGGGCCGGTCCCTGCTATTGCCGGCGTGCTGCTGGTGTCGAGCTTGTTCGCCGCACTTTCCGCTTTCCACAACTACATTGCCCGATACAGCTATGTGGCTGGGCGCGAGGGCCTGCTGCCAGCCGCTTTTGGACGCACGCACTCAGCGCATCAGAGTCCTCATATCGGTTCGGTGGCGCAAAGCATTGGTGCTCTGATCGTGTTGGCCGTGTTTGCAGGCCTGGGGCTTGACCCGGTACTCAACATGTTCACCTGGGTGTCTCAGGTGGGGGTCTTGGGCGTGCTCGGCATGATGTCGGTGACATCTCTGGCGGTGGTCTCGTTCTTTCGCCGGCAAGGGGAGGCCACACTTTTGACTGCTTGGGTCATGCCGGTCGCATCGGGCCTGGTGATGGCCGCCCTCTTTGTCTACATCTTCATCAACTTCGGTGACTTGACGGGGACAGACGGCGCTGGCTTGGGCGTGCTGCTTCCGTCCCTGATTCCGCTGGCAGCATTGGTTGGCTGGTTCCTGGCCAACCGACTGAGGTCATCCAATCCGGAGGTGTTCGCCAACATGGGCGCCAGCCGCTCATAGGACCGCGGCCCAAAGAATGGTCGTGACTGTGTCCAAGGTTGATGGGGGGGAGGAATCCCCCCCTTTTTTTATTTGCCGACGAGGGCTGCTGCTGATGTTCGCTGCCTGATCAAAGCCATCTCATCTCATCTCATCTCATCTCATTAGACGATGGTGAATTTTTTCAGGTCTTTCTACACTGAATTGCTTAACACGATATGGAGGCAAATGCAGTGATCCATGTCATGTCTTCTCCTCTTCAAGCCATCGAACATGAACACGAAACAAGAAAGCCCGGACCGCTTTGTCTCCATTGCCGTGGTTGATACCAATGGTTTGCTGCGCGGCCAGAAGGTGGCCGCCAGCGAGTTGCCCGGCATTCTGGATGGAGGCATGGGCATGTCGCCCGCTCAGTTGGCGCTCGACCCGACTGACGTCTTCCTTGAGATGCCGGGCGTGACCGACGGTACTGGTGACTTTCACGACAGCGTGTTGGCCGTGGACGCTACCAGCCGACGGTCAATCCCTTGGGAAGCGCTGTCCGACCAGGGCTTGTACCTGGCCGAGTTTACAGGCGACGCAAAGGCGTTCTGTCCTCGCAGTGTCTTAGGTCGCGTGCTCGAACGCGCTGCCGGCATGGGCATTGTGCCCAAGCTGGGCTATGAGTTGGAGTTCACGCTTTTCAACGAAACGCCTGAGACGCTTCAGGCCAAGCAATACGATGGATTGCGCACAGCCACTGTTCACCCAAGCCATGACCTGATCATCTACCAGGCCGCACAATCGGATTTCTACAACGAAGTCGCCGACTTTTGTGGACCGCTGCAGATTCAGCTGGCCAAGATGCACGAGGAGATCGGCGGAGGTTTTATGGAGGCTTGCATTGCAGCCAACTCAGCCTTGCAGGCATCGGACCAAGCTGTTCTGCTGAAGAACTTTCTGCGCGTCTGCGCCATGCGCCGCGGCCAAACCGCTTCCTTTATGCCGCGCTGGTCGGAAGACGCCGACAGTCAGTCCAGTCACATTCACATCTCACTACTGGACAGCAAGGGAAAGCCTTTGTTCTGGGACGCCGAGGCAAAGAACCAGATGTCCAGGTGGTTTCGCCATTTCATTGCCGGTGCTCAGCGCTACCTGCCCGAGTTGATGCTGATCTTCGCGCCGTCGGTGAACAGCTGGCGTCGATTTGCAGAAGGTACGTTTGCACCGCCAGCTTTCACTTGGGGCATTGAGAACCGGACCACCTGCCTGCGCGTGGTCGGTCGAAGCCCGCAGTCGATACGGGTTGAAAACCGCTTGCCGTGTTCCGACGCCAACCACTACCTCGCGGCGGCGGCCAGCATTGCAGCCGGTTTGGCTGGCATCGAAGAAGAGCTGGAGCCAACGGAGGCTACAGTCGGCAATGGCTTCTTGGCGGACGCTCGCCATGGCCCTTCGCTGCAGCCCAGCATGCAGGCGGCGGTGGGCGCTCTGCGCCAATCAGCCTGTGCAAAGAACTGGTTGGGCGAGCGATTTGTGGAGACTTTCAGTGCCACCCGTGAGTCGCAACAGAAATCATTCGTGGGCAAGTCCCTGATCGACGAACGCCGTCGCTTCCTTGAACTGGGTTGAGAGCGACATGTTGATCGGAATACTCGAATGCGGGCAAACCAGCCCCGACTGGATTGAAGAACACGGAGAGATGGCTGCCCCGTTTCCGCCGTTTCTGCGCACCGCTGACGCATCGCTCGATTTCACGGTTTACAAGGCTCACCGGCATGAGTTACCGGCGCACCCCGAAGGGTGTGATGCGTGGTTGATCACTGGCAGCCCGTCGAGCGTGCATGAACGGCTGCCTTGGCAACCTGCGCTGTCGGACTTTCTGAGGGCCGCTGCGCTTTGCCGACCGGTGATTGGCATCTGCTTTGGTCATCAATTGATGCATGACGCGCTGGGTGGTGAGGTGCAGAGGTCGGACAAGGGCTGGGGGATAGGCGTGCAGGACTATCCGCTTGATGTGACGCCCGACTGGGCTCCCGACGACCTGCCAGACGACAACACCTTTCGTTTGATTGCTCTGCATCAGGATCAGGTGACAACGGGAGCACCGGGCACCAAAGTCCTCGCAGGCAATGGATTTTGTCCGTTTGGGATCACCACCATCGGTGACAACGTTCTCACCATCCAGGCACATCCGGAAATGACCACACGCCTTGCCCGGGACATTTATGAGTCGCAGCGCGCAGAGCAGGGCAAGGAGGCCACTGATGCTGCGGTGCAGAGCTTGCAAACACGCATCGACAGCCTACCGGCAGCGCATTGGGTTCTGGCGTTTCTGCGCCACCGAATGGTTCGCCTGAACGACCACTCTCCATCTGCCTACTGAAGGGAACCACATGACGACGATTTCCGCCCACCGCCCCCAGACCCGAGTCGATCTGACTGATCCCGGCATATGGCACCAGGCCGTACCTGCCGACGAGTTCGCACGTTTACGCCGTGATTCACCTGTGGCCTGGAACGAGCGTTGCGATGGCCAAAAGGGTTTTTGGGCCGTCACCCGATATGACGATATTTTGGCCGTGTCGGGCAACACCACGGTGTTTTCCTCTCGCAATGGTGTGATCAGTCTTGACGACTTTGACGATGAGCAAAACGATGCACGTCGGACGCTGCTGGAGATGGACGCGCCCCAGCATCCGGAGATGCGCATGATCACTGTTCCTGGCTTCATGCCGCGGGCAGTGGCATTGCTCGAGACCTTTGTTCGTGGCACCGCCGTGCGTTTGCTGGATGAGGTGTTGCAAAGCGGGCAGGTGGACGTGGTGGACGTCCTGGCCAAGCAGTTGCCCATCGTTACCTTGTGCAGGGTGCTGGGCATCCCTGAGGCTCGCCGCGACGACATGATCCGCTGGAGTGACCAGCTGATCGGGTCTGATGACCCGGAGTTTGTGGACCCTGCGGTAGCAGTCGTTCCTGAAGCGCAACGTCGGTTGATGCCCTTCGGTCACCCGGCCTCGCTCGACGCGTTTGATCTGGGCCTTCAATTGGCACAGGATCGAAGACGCGAAGCTTCCGATGACATCGTGACCCGACTTGCGCTGGGTGTGTACGATGGCCGTCCCCTGACCGATGCGGAGTTTTGCAACTACTTTTTGATGCTGGTCGTGGCGGGCAACGAGACAACGCGCCATTCCATTTCGCACGGCATCAAGGCTTTCTGCGACTTTCCGGATCAATGGTCGCGCTTTCGCGCGGGTGGTGTCGACGCGCGGGTCGCTGCCGATGAGATCTTTCGCTGGGCCAGTCCGGTCCACTTTGTTCGCCGCATCGCTACCACGGACACGGAGCTGGGTGGCGCAGAGATCGCGAGGGGCGATAAAGTCGCGATGTATTACGCGTCGGGCAATCGGGACGAAGCTCACTTCGATGCGCCTCACCAGTTCCGAATCGACAGAACACCCAACCAGCACATGGCATTTGGCCGAGGTGGGCCTCATTTTTGCCTGGGCAATCATGTGGCCAAGCTGCAGGTGAGCGTGCTCTTGGAAGAGATGGCCAAACGGGTGGCTTCCATTTCGCTCACGGGGCCAGTTGATCGCCTTCGAAGCAACCACGTGCACGGTATCAAGCGTCTGCCAGTGGCCTTCACTCCAGCCTGAGGTGTTTATGCATGAATCTCGTGTGGTGGTGGTAGGAGCGGGTCATGCCGCGGCGCAACTGGTGGTCGGCTTGCGCCAGCAGGGCTGGCAAGGTGAGATCGTGCTCGTTGGCGACGAGGCGCATTTGCCCTACCAGCGTCCTCCGCTCTCCAAGGGCTATCTGTCTGGCAACATGACTGCCGAGCAACTGCTCATCCGCCAGGCGGCCGCTTACGAGAAGGCGGGGGTGACACTGCGTCTCGGGGTGCGCGCCGAGCGCATTGACCGGGCGCAACAGAGAGTGATCCTGAGCACGGGCGAAGTGCTTGGTTACAGCGGATTGGCTTTGACCCTGGGCGCACGAGCGCGCAAGCTTCCTGTGCCTGGGGGTGAACTGCGCGGTGTTTGCTTGCTGCGGTCTCTGGCTGATCTGGAACAGATCAAGGCCTGTACCGACAACAGGGCGCCTGGGCACGCCGTGATGGTGGGAGGGGGATACATCGGCCTGGAAACCGCCGCAAGCCTGCGCCATCTCGGATGGAGCGTCACCTTGTTGGAAGCCATGCCGCGACTGCTGCAACGCGTGACCTGCGCAGAGGTATCAGATTTCTATCACCGGGTACACAAGGAAGAAGGTGTGGACGTGCGCTGTGGCAAAGGAGTGGTTCGCATTCTCGGCGAGTCGGATGTCACCGGGGTTCAATGCGACGACGATAACGTTTTGCCGGCGGATCTGGTGATCGTAGGTATAGGTGTCGACCCCAACGTTGAACTGGCTGTTGCAGCCGATCTTGAGGTCGGGCACGGCATCCGTGTCAACGCGCATGCGCAGACCAGCGACCCGAAGATCGTCGCAGCGGGCGACTGCACAGAGTT
Organism: Hydrogenophaga sp. 5NK40-0174; assembly: GCF_040372165.1. Lineage (NCBI taxonomy): Bacteria > Pseudomonadati > Pseudomonadota > Betaproteobacteria > Burkholderiales > Comamonadaceae > Hydrogenophaga > Hydrogenophaga sp. 5NK40-0174. The sequence goes on from NZ_BAABWG010000001.1 coordinate 874,299, forward strand.
CTTCAGCCCAACTCATGGCAGGTTCTTGCACATTGAATCGGTCCCACATGCGATGGCGCAGGCCAATTGCGCGGCCGCTACTTTGTGCGGCAAGCCCTCTGAGTACCATGCGCAGCCGTGGTTCTGGTCAGATCAGTTTGACTTGAAGCTGCAGATGGTCGGTCTGTCACAAGGGCATGATCAGGTCGTCGTTCGTGGTGACATTCGCTACGGACGAAGCTTCTCCGTGTTCTACCTGGCCGGCAGTCGCCTGCTCGCCGCCGACTGTGTCAATCGTCCGAAAGACTTCATGTTGTGCAAAAAACTGGTCGCGGCGTCCGTCGAGGTACCCGTGGCCGTGCTGGCGGATGATTCACAGGATCTGGGTCTCTGGGCGCAACCTTCACATGACAAATCCATATGATTGACATTGTCTTCATCGATCACCTTCAACAGGCCACCACCGTGCAAGCTGAACCAGGCGTTTCGCTGATGCAGGCGGCGGTGGACAATCAGATTGTCGGCGTCGTCGGCGAATGCGGGGGCTCATGCTCTTGTGCGACTTGCGTGTGCGGTGTCGATCCTGCCTGGGCGGATCGGCTGACGCCGCCCGATGCGTTGGAAAGTGCCATGTTGGAATCCGCTGCATTCAGTCACCCGAACAGCCGATTGTGTTGTCAAATCACCTTGCGTGAAGATCACCATGGCCTGACAGTGCACTTGCCGGAGAGTCAGTTCTGACAGGTCTGGGGCGGATTACACTGACTCCTCATGATGCCGTGAACGTCATGAAGGGTATGGCCCCCACCGCACTCCTCGTTGGAGGAATCGTTTGAACAAGCCCCTGCCAGTGCGTCCATGGTGTACATGGCCATTCTTCGTCGGGGTCGGGAGCCAATCGGGTGACGAAGAAAACTGATGTCCTGGACGATTTCAAACAGGCCATGTTTGACTTGGTTCACCGTCTGCTGCCGGTGGATGGTATCCGCTTCTTCATCTACGTGCCATGGGCACAGCTTCTGCAGGACAGCGCATCCAATGAAAGGCTGGATGCCATGTTGCGGCAGTACACGGAAACATGGTGGTCCGTCGACCCCATGCATCCTTCCCGGTACGAAGGACAGGACACCGTTGTGGTGACCAACTCGATGTTGGCATCTGATGCCGAATGGCGTGAAAGTGAAATCTACCAGGGCTTCTACCGCCCCAACGGATATTTCCACAACTGCGATGTGTTCTTCAGGCAGCAGGGGCGCATCGTCGCGGTGTTGTCGCTGGTGCGCTGTGAGCCTGACCAGGCATTCTCGGCAGACGAGGTGGCCGAGCTCAACAAGATTCAGCCCTTCCTTGAGTACAGCCTGGAAGCCATCCATGTGTCCAGCCGCATCATCAGTCGGACGGGTTTGTCAGCGCAGTTTCATTTGACAGCCCGCGAGCTGGATGTCGTGGAGATCGCTGTCACAGGGCTGAGCAACAAGGCGATGTGTCGGCACCTGAATGTCTCGCTGCCGACGCTGCGTAGTCATGTGCAGAGTATTTACGCGAAGGTCGGCGTCCGTTCCAGTTCGGAGCTGATTGCGAAATTGGCCTCGATCCAGATGACCTGAATGCAGAGGCCTCTGGGTCAAACAAAGGTCAGGACGTCATTGACAGGTCGACGAGGCTTCCTGGGCCAGTTGCCGGCGGCAGCGCGCCCGATGGCCACCAGCATCACAGGCACTTCGGTGGAAACGATACCGAACGCCGTGCTCACCGCCGCTGCGTCAAATCCCCCCATGGGTGCACTGGCCAGGCCGATGGCTTGAGCCGCTGTCATCAGGTTCATGGCGGCCAGTGCGCCGGATCGGATGGCCTCATCACGCTGCTTGGCTGGCTTGCCGCTCATGCCGCGATGGGTGTCATCGGCCCAGGCGTTCAGGTCATCGGCCGTCATGAGGCCGGCTTTGAGCAAAGGCTGCAAGTTGTCCCGGATGCGTTCGTGTCCGTCCAGCGTGCCAACCACGATGATTGTCACGGCGGCGTCGAACACCTGATGCTGGCCATACGCCAACTCGCGCAGCTTCTGTTTGTTCTCAGGCGACTGCACCGCGATGAATCGCCAGTTTTGCAGATGATAGGCACTGGGCGCCTCACAGGCATAGCCGATCAGTTCTGCAATGACCGCTTCATCCATGGAGTATGTCGGATCGAAGTGGCTGGCCGAGACGCGTTCGCGGATCACGGCCAGAGTTTCATGGCTTGTTTGGATGGGTGTCGTCATGTGGGTCTCACAGCATGCGTTGCAGCACGTCGTTGTTGGGGTTTTTGTCAAAGAAGCGGTGTTTCACCACACCAGCGAGGTGCAATGCCACCACCGCCAGAAGTGTGTAGGCCAAGATCACGTGCAGCCAATCGGCGGCTTCGTAGACCGTCACGCTTTTCGGAAACAGCTCGGGGACATGAATGCCAAAAAACGTGATGCCATCGCTGTATTCGAACGTGCTTGACAAGGTGTAGCCCGTGATCGGCAACAGTACGATGAGTGCATAGATGGCCCAGTGCGCAAAATGCGCCAGCTTTCGGTCGAAGGTGGGCAAGCTGGCGGGCAGCTTGGGCGGCACATACCGCAGGCGGTTGCTCAACCGTATGAAAACGAGCATGAAAACCAGCAGGCCGAATGACTTGTGCCACCAGTAGAGTTGGCTGACAAGGGGCTCGCGAGTTTCATCGTAGGGCGTCATGAACCACCCCCCGAATATCTGGCCCAGAATGATGATGGCCATCAACCAGTGCAGCACACGCATGCTGACTGGATACTTCTCCTGCTGCTTCATGTTGTTGTCTCCTGTCAAGGTAGTGGGTCGAAGAGGGAAGAGGGCTCAGGGCAATAGCACGGAGATGACTTTTTCTTCGGTGTAGGAAAGCGCCCCGGGCAGCCCCCCTTCGCGACCGATGCCGCTGCTTTTGAGACCGCCCCAAGGGAGGTTGGCATCGAGTGGGCTCCAGCAGTTCACTCCAACCGCGCCCACTCGCATCGAGCCAGCAACTTTGTGCGCTCGTTCAAGGTTGCTTGTCCACACAGTGGCAGCCAGGCCATAGGATGAATCGTTGGCCAGCTCGATGGCTTCATCCTCGGTCTCGAAGGTGAGAACCGTGCCTACTGGACCGAAGATCTCCTCGCGCGCGATGCTCATTTCGTTGTTGGCGTTGCTGAAAATGGTGGGTTGCACGAACCAGCCTTGGATGGGTTCAGAAACACCGCCAGCCAGAAGCTCGGCCCCTTCGGCAATACCTTGCCGGATGTAGCGGTTGACGCGCTCGTACTGAGCCTTCTTGGCCACAGGACCCATCTGCACGCCGGCGAGTGATGGGTCGCCCACAGTCACAGACTTGGCGGCTTGTGCCAATGCCTCGCTGAACTTCTGTGCAATGTTCTTTTGCACAAGAATGCGGGAGCCTGCAGCGCAAACCTGTCCCTGATTGACGAAAAGCCCCATGGCGCAGCCGCGGACAGCGTCGTCAAAGCGAGCATCGTCGAAGACGATTTGGGGGCTCTTGCCACCGAGCTCCAACGTGACCCGCTTGAATAGTGGTGCCGCCACTCGTTGAATCGTGGCCCCTGCCTCTGGACTGCCAGTGAAGCTGATCTTGGCCACTTTCGGGTGCGCACACAGCGCTCTGCCCACTACTTCACCGACACCCATCACGACGTTGACTACGCCGTCTGGAAAGCCCGCCTCCTGGCACAGGGCAGCCAGATGCAATGCCGACTGTGGCGTCTCCTCGGAGGGCTTGATCACGACAGTACAGCCCGCGGCCAGCAAGGCGGCGACTTTCCATGTCGTGATCATCAGCGGAGCGTTCCAGGGAACAATGGCCGCCACTACGCCGACCGGTTCGCGCACGGTGTAGGACAAAGTGCGCATGCCCATGTAGCCATCAGTGGGGATGGTTCTGCCTTCCAGCTGAGTGGCCCACCCGGCAGCGGCACGCAGGTTGGCGATGGCGTTGGGAACATCGAGCATGCGCGGCTCCATGGGGGAGCGACCAATGGCCCGCGCATCCATGTCTGCCAAGAGCTCGAGATCCCGCTCGACGAGGTTCGCCAACTGGTTCAAGAGCGCTGCCCGATGAGTACCGTTGAGCTTGCTCCACGCACCGCCATAGAGCTGGAAATTTGCCGCAGATACGGCGCGATCCACGTCTTGCGCCGTACCGCTTGCTGCGGTGGCATACACCTGTTCGTTGACGGGGTTGACCAATTCCAGGCGGCCGGCGTCCGACGATTCGGTGTGCGCGCCCTCAATGAAGTGTTTGAAATGCTGGGTCATCGTGTCTGGTGTGCGTGTTTGCTTGTGTGCGGAATAGGTGGGGGATCGCTTCTGGGTCGAGCCGCAGTGGTCGATCCGGATCGAGAGGCGAGTGTGGGGGGGAGGCGCCTCGGCTGAGTAGCCCAAATCAGCAAATCGTCACATTCGAAGCCCCAAATTGCGGGTTAGCACGGGTACATCCCCCTCCGGTTGCGGGGGCACACTTCTTGCAGCGACAGGGAGCGCGATCAAAAGGCCGGCAGACGCCTGTATTCGCACTACTTTGAACAGACGCCTCATGAATACCCGTAGAGATCGCTTCAATGATGTGCACCTGCACGCTACATCGGTGCACGGCTGGGGTCAGACCTACAGCCAGATTTCGGCAGGTGCCGTGCAGTGCGAGCTATCGCAGTGGTCCACTGCTCGCATGCATGCCTTCCGCGAACACATCAACCAGCGCGTGGTGCAGCACGGAGAAGCACCGCGAGACCATATTTGCTTTGCGGTGCCGCTGTCCGTCCCAGGGGAAGCACGAGTTCAGGGACGCTCCGCAGACGACAAATGCATATTTGTTCTGCAGGGCGGCGACGAGTTCATGTTTCATATGCCGATGGACATGGACATGCTGTCCCTGACGTTCGAACGCGAAGCGTTCGAACAGGTGATGTCAGGTGCTCCCTGGCCCACTGGCATTGATTCGCTCTTGAAGCAACCGGTGGTGCAGGTGCCGGGCCACCGGCTCGCACAAAGTCGCAAGCGTTTGCTGGCGATGTTCGATACGGTGATTGCTTCCCCAATGGGCGTGTCAACGGTGGAGGAGCGCGGGATCGAGCAAGCCATGCTTGGCGAGTTGCTGCGTCTGATCTCGGATCCCGGTTGCGACAGATCTCAGCGCCACGGAAGCTCGTCTCGCAGTTTCATTGTCGAGAAATGTCATAGGATGACCCTCTCGGATGCCGCCCACGCCCCCAGCGTCGTCGACTTGTGCAAGCGACTGCGGGTCAGCCGCCGCACGGTGCAGAACAGCTTCAAAAGCGTGACAGAGACCAACCCGGTGAGCTACATGCGCAGTGTGAGGCTCAACGGTGTGCGACGGGAGCTGATGGCCACCACGCCGCAGCAACTCTCCATCGGAGACGCTGCGGCCAAATGGGGGTTCTTCCACCTGAGCCACTTCGCGTCGGAGTACCACGATCTGTTCGCAGAGTTGCCATCACAGACACAGCGGGCGGTAAGAGAGTCGTCCCCGCAGTTTACTTCGGCCTGATCGTCCAGACGCCGGGACATCAAGCCAACGCCTTCTGGGCTACCCGCGGAGGCTCCTGAGGCACGCGAGCAACGCTTGCCGATTCGGGCTAACTCTGCGTACGTTCACACCAACAGAATCTTGTTCACCAGAGCCCATTGGCTCTGTGTTCTTCGATGCGCCAACTGCTTGCACTGGCGCATCGCCGACCACAAGTTTCTCCAAGGTTTCTCCGTGAACGAAATTCAATTTGAATCCCTCAGCTTTGCCGATGCTCCGAAAATGATTTCGGCAACTTTCCCTGGGCCCAAGGCGCAACAGGCTTTGGCACTGTCAGCGCGGACAGAGTCGATGGCACGAGGTGGCGGTCGCATGCCGGTCGTCATGGACCGAGCTTTCGGTGTCACCATTCAGGACCCGGACGGAAATACATTTGTTGATCTCTCTGCCGGTGTGGGCGTAAGCAGCGTTGGACGCTGTCACCCGAAGGTGGTTGAGGCGATTCGAAAGCAGTCGGAAGTCCTAATGCACGCGATGGAGGTCAACAGCACCAAACGCACGGAGCTGGCGTCCAAGATCTCGGAGATCATGCCCGACGGATTGCGCAATGACTGCATCACCTTTTTTGCTCAGAGCGGCAGTGATGCACTGGAGGCAGCAGTCAAGTTTGCCAAACGCGTGACCGGTCGCCATCAGATCGTTGCTTTTCATGGCGGCTATCACGGCGTGTGGAACGCTTCCAATGCGCTCACCACAGGAACGGCTTATCGCAAAGGCTATGGACCGTTCATGGGCGGCGTCATCCATGCTCCCTATCCCTACGCCTATCGTTTCCCGTTCGATACCTCTCACAAAAGTGCAGAGCAAATTGCGGGAGAATACGTGGATTACTTGCTCAACACGCCGTATACAGCCGCCGATGACGTGGCTGCCGTGATCGTGGAGCCTGTACAGGGCGAGGGGGGCTATGTGCCGCCCTCACCAGAGTTCCTGCAATTGCTGCGCAAGGCCTGCGACAAGAGCGGCACGCTGTTGATCGTGGATGAGGTGCAATGTGGCGCAGGCCGCACAGGGAAGATGTGGGCCGTGGAGCATTCTGGCGTGAAGCCCGACATGCTGACCTTCGGTAAGGGCATGGGTGGTGATGTGCCAATGGCGGGCTTGGTCATGCGCTCTGACCTGGCCGCCAAGATCCCTGACGGTTCGGTGCCCAATACGTTTGCAGCCAACTCACTGTCGGCCGCCGTTGCACTGACCAACATCAGCCTGTTGCAGGACCTGGAACTCGATCTCATCAACCGCGCCCAGCAGTTGGGTGAGGAGGCCAAGGAGTACATTCGTGGCTTCAACAGCCCATACATCGGCGAGGTGCGGGGTCGGGGTCTGATGATCGGTATCGAGCTGGTTGAGGACCAGGCGACCAAAGAGCCGCTGACAGGCGAGAAGCTGGGCAAGCTGATGGGCCACGTACTCAGCCATGGCGTACTGATGGTGCCTTGCGGGCGTTACACGAACGTGATGCGTGTCATGCCTTCTCTGACTATTCCGCGCAAGCTGCTATTCAAATCCTTGGACGTCTTCGGTGAAGGTTTGCGCAGCCTCTGATTCATTCGCGGATCCAGCGGGTATGTGCAATGCGCCACTTGCCCGCTTCCAGTTTCATCGGTAGGGCGCTGCGGTTGAGCTGTCGGTTTCCGTCAGTGCCTACTCGAAACGGCTGATGCATCATGCCACTGCGCCAGGGAGGCATGTTGGACAACGCCGCCGAGACGCTGGCCCTCGTGATCGGACCTTGAATCCCCCTCAACGCATGCACGAGAGCTCTCGCTGCGAGGTAACCACCCTGTGAAAGTGCGCTGGTCTCGACGTTCTGAGCGATGAGCAGTTGGCGCCAGCGCATGATCTGCAAGGAGCCGCTTGACCACGGGTCGAACTCTGCCATCGCGTAGAGATCGTCACCGACTGCGTTCAAGGCTTTGGCCGCCTGCGTGGTGTATGCCGGCGTGAGCATGATGACTGGCACCTTGGGCATGGCTGGCCGACTCGACAACACCCATTCGATGGCTGGGCCTCCAGGCACTGTATAGATCACTGCGTCGCAGTCTCGTCGGGTCACACGCTCAATGATGGGTTGCAGGCTTTCGCCAAGTTGGTACATGTCCAGCGACGGTTCAGGCACCTGTGTTCGTTTTGCCCAGTCCCGAGCCGTTTTTTGAAACGCCTCGGTCATGCCCGGAAGCGCAGGAGAGACCACGCACAAGCGTTGGTGCTCCAGCACCTGGTGAGCGAAGGTCAAGGCGGTGGCAGTTGCCACATATGGGCCCGTGTTTAGCGGCGCGATATGGCTTGCTGAAAAGCAGGCCGGATCGCCGCCAGCGCCCGGTAGATTGAAGATGTTGGCTTGGGCATAACGTTCCTGGTTGATGCCGCATTGCAGGGCGCTTGAGCCTCCGACTATGGCCACAGTCCGTGGATCGTTGATCAGCTCAGACGCTGCGTGGGCCGCCTGTGGTGGAGACATCTGGTCATCGATGACGCGGTACTCAATGTGTCTTCCCTGGATACCGCCTGCCTCATTGATGGAATCAAAGTAGATCTTCGCGGCCTGGACGCTGGCATCAGAAGCGCCTGGGCCAGTGAGGCTGCTGACTGCACCTACCACGATGGGTGGTAGGCCTTTCTTCTGGGCATAGGCAATAGAGGTGCTCGCAGTAGCGATGGCAGCCGCCAACGTGATGGCGCAAGTGACAGCTTTCATGAAATGGCCTTTCTCAGAGTGGATAAGGGTCGCAGGCCGAGCAAGCCGCGCGGCGCCCACAGGCTGACCAGTACCGCGACCGCGCCCATGGCGATGAGCGTCCACCCGCCGGAGATTCCGAGCGAGGTGGCGAGTAGCTCGCGAAGTGCGAACCAGACCAGCACACCTAAGACCGGTCCGCCAATCGTGCCTATGCCTCCGATGAGCGTGGCAAAGAGCATCATCACCACCCAATTGACGTCAAACGCTGCCGTGGGTGTGAGGAACAAGCCACCCATGAAGTACACAGCGCCGGCCAGAGCACTCAAGCTGCCAGAGATGATGAAGGCCACCAACCGGACTCGCTGCACATCAATACCCACGCTGCGTGCCGCGACTTCGTTGTCGCGCACCGCCGTCATCGCCAGGCCAAGGCGTGAGCGCATCAGCAGCTGAAGGCCAGCGATCGATGCGATGCCAAGCGCGGCAGCCAGCCAGAAACTGATCTGGCCAAAGCGCTCGATGTCCTCCAGTGCGGACATATCCAGCGTGATGCCGGCGTTGCCACCCAGTGCCTGGGACTTGGAAACCAACAGGGCAACCACCTCGGCCATGACCCATATGCCGATCGCAAAGTAGGCTTCTCGCAAACGGAACAAGGCAGGCGCAATCAGACAGGCGCTCAGCGCTCCGCCGACGGCAGACAAAGGCAGCAGCATGTAAGGCGAAAGGCCCGTCTTCTCGCCAAGGTAAAACAGGAGGTAGGCGCCGACGCCAATGAACAACTGATGACCCAGCGACATCAGGCCACCGTAGCCCGCCAGAAGGTTCCACATCTGTGCGAGGCAGATGGCCAATAGCACCTCGCTGGCCAGGCGCATCAGGCCAGCGTCCAGCCAAAGCGGCGCCAGCGCTGTGGCGATGACGCAGGGAATGGTCCAACCCATTGAGAGCAAGTCGCAAGCCTTCATGATCGGCCTCCCGCCAAACCTCTGGGGCGAATCATCAAGGTCGCCAGGAACAGCAAGTGCGCGTACAGTGATCCGGAGTTGGAGTCGAAACGCTGGCCAAACAGCTGAGCGACTCCCAACACCAGACCGCCAGCCACCGCTCCCCAGAACGAGCCCAGGCCGCCAATGATGACCACTTCAAAGGCAACCAGCATGCGTTCGATTCCAGAGAACGGCGTGAACAAGGTTCGCTGAGCGAGCAGAAATCCGGCGCACATGGCGAAGGCCGCCGCCAGTCCCATGACCTGGCAGAAGATGCGCTCGGATCTGACGCCCATGAGCCTGACCACATCCGGGTAGTCAGCTGTCGCCCTGACGGTGCGCCCGAACTGCGTGTGATGCAGTACCCATTGAAGCGTGGCAAACAGAGCCAGTGCGAGCAGGAGCATCATCACTGGGTAGACGCCCACCGAGAGACCCAGCAAGTCCATGCTGGCGCTGCCCAGTTCACCGGCATCCACAGCGCGCGAGTCAGCGCCGAACACTTCCACCATGCCGTTGCGAAGGAGCACTGACAGCCCGAAGGTGAGCATGAGTGGCGTCAACACATTGCCAGTGCGCACAGCGCGGTTCAGCAACGTGGCTTGCAGGAGCCAGCCGAAAGCGTACCCAATCAAGGCCACTGGCAAGAGCATGGCCCAGACGGGAACGGTGCTGAACCAGCCCACCAGGAAGAAGCCAGCGTAAGCGCCGAGCACGATGAGTTCGCCGTGAGCCAGGTTCACCACCCGCATCACACCGAACACCAGCGCCAGCCCCAGGCCAAACAGAGCGTAGAGCCCACCCAACAGCAAGCCATTGATTAACGTCGATACCCAGTCCATTTCATTCCCCGAAGTAGGCTGCCGTGACCTCTGGCAGCGTGATTTCCCGGCTTTCGCCCTGTAGAGTGACCTGCCCCTCGAGCAGGCACGTCAACTGGTCTGATGTCGCAAGTGCTCGTGCTACATCCTGCTCAACGAGCACGATGGCCAGTTCTGCGCCCCGGATGCGTTCGAAAGTCCGATAGATTTCCTCTACTACAACGGGGGCCAGCCCCAGGGACAACTCATCGCAAATCAGCAAGCGCGGATTGCTCAAAAGAGCCCTGCCAATGGCGACCATCTGTTGCTGTCCGCCCGAGAGTTGGGTGGCATTGCGTTGTCGCAAGTCTTTCAAGGCGGGGAAGATGTCATAGACAGCGTCGAGCTTCCAGGGACCAACTCGACGAGTGAGCGTGCCCATTTGCAGGTTTTCTTCCACCGTCAGGGAAGGAAAGAGCATTCGGCCCTCTGGCACCATGGAGATGCCTCGACAGGCCAATGCCTCCGCTGGCAGGCCGGTGACGTCCTCGCCGTCAAACCGGATACGGCCAGCGCGGGGTCTCAGCAGGCCCGTGATCGTGCGCAGTAGCGTCGTCTTGCCGGCACCGTTGGCGCCGATCAGGGCCTCCACCTGGCCGCTCGCCAGCGAGAAGCTGACGCCGGAGACGGCTTTGAAGTCACCGTAGTAGACTTCAACGCGGTCGACTTCAAGCAGCGGCATTGGCTGGCACCCCCATGTAGATCTCACGCACGATGTCGCTGTCCATGACCTTGGCCGGAGAGTCTTCCAGCAGCTTCCGACCAAAGTGCAGCACCATGATCCGATCGGCCACCGCGTGCAGCGCGTGAGCGATGTGCTCGATCCAGATCACTGCGTAACGCTGCTTCAGTTGCTGCACCAGGTCCACAATTTCATGGACTTCGCGCTCAGTCAAACCGCCAGCGACTTCGTCGAGTAGCAGGAGGCGAGGTTGCGCAGCCACCGCTTTGGCCATTTCCAGGCGCTTGCGATCCAGCAAGGGCAGGGCCCCTGCCAGCTTGTCGGCGGCTGAAGCGAGCCCACAAACCCTCAAGGCGTCCTGTGCTGCCGCGGCGGCCGCTTCCCCATGTAGACCGGCTGCAAAGCTTGAGGCCGTCAAGGCGTTTTGAAACACGCTGAGATGTGCAAACGGTTGCGGCACCTGGAAAGCGCGCGCGACCCCCAGACGGGCTCGACGATGAGCGGGCAGGCCCGAAAGCTCGTTTCCATCCAAGGAGATGGCACCTGCATCGGGCATCACGGTCCCCGTGAGCAAGTGAAAGAGCGAACTCTTGCCTGCCCCGTTGGGGCCTATAACACCCAGACATTGGCCGGTCTGCAATTCAATATCAATGTGGTCGGCCACCACAACCTGACCATATGACTTGGTCAGGCCCCTGACTTCCAGACTCATGAGGTAGTCCTACTTGTCTTGTTTGATCTGGGAGAGCAGCTCCAGCTTGCCGCCCAATGGAATCGAGGGGGCGAGCGAATTGTTCACCACGACGAGCTCATAAGGATGCTTGGAACCCGCCGCTGACCGGCGCCACTGTCCACCGGCCAACGAGGTCTTGGCAACGCTTTTGATCGGGCTGTTTTTGAAGTCCACCTTGCCGACGACGGTGTCCAGCGTCATGCCCTGGATGGCGTCTCGCACAGCCTTTCGGTTGAAGGGATCGCCAGCGGTCTTGAGTGCGTGCAGCCCCACCTCCCACATGGCGTGGACATAGCCCAGCGGTTGCGTCCACTGATTGCCCGTGGAGGTCTCCCACTCCGCAGCGAGCTCGGCAGCGGACTGCTGGGTCAAGGAAGAGCGAAACGGGAACGCAGGCGTCCACCAGACCTCCGTCGACATGCCATTTCCAGCAGATCCCAAGGCCTTGAGGGCACTGGGGAACAGAAAAGCGGCAGCAACTGTACATATCTCGGGTTTGAAGCCTTGTTGCTGTGCCTGTTTCCAGAAGGTCGCAAAGTGGCTCTCGTACATGAAGCCCGAGACGATATCGGCCTCAGCCTTTTTGAAGTTGGCGATGGGGTTGCTGAAATCGTCTGTTGCCACCTTGAAGAAGCCGCCGGTGGACTCGGAGTATCCAGCCTTTCTGAGGGCGGATGGCATGCCCGAGAGCGGATCGGCAAATGCGGCGCCAGGAGGGTTGTCAATGTAAAGCGTGCCGACCGACTTCTTCGTCTCCACACTGTCCCAAAGTGCGGTAAAGGTCTTCACCACATCGTCGGCACCCCAGAAGAAGTGAAAGGAATATGGAAAGCCCTTGCTGATCTTCCCGTTGCGAGCGAAGAGAAAAGCCTGCCACGGCGCCATGGTGCTGATCATGGGCACCCCATGCACATCACACAACTGACCTGCGGGCGTTGACGCGTCGCCGTCTTCAACCAGCATCAGATCAACCTTCTCGCGCAGCACCAGATCGCTGGCCACTTGAACTGATCGGTTGGGGTCCGATTGATTGTCTCGCAGCAGTATCTCCAACGGAACGCGTTGGCCTCCCACGTCGAGTCCGTTCTTGAGCAGTTCTCGCATTTTGGTCAGGTGCCATTGATCCGCCACGCCGAACGGCGCACGCGGTCCCGACAATGCAGTGATGTACCCCACTCGCAAAGGTTTTCGCTGAGCGATGGCAAACCCGGGGAACGCACTTGCAGCGGCGATGGCAGCCGAACTGCGTAGGAAGTTCCGGCGCGGATAGACCGTCTGCGGGCAGTCAGGGGGCACTGTGTGGTGTTTCATATGGCAGGCTCCAGAAATGGAAGATGGAAGATGGAAGACGAAAGACGAAAGACGAGAGGGGAGGGATATTTGGGAGAAAAAGGAAGAGGACCAAGAACGCTTCAAAGCACTTCGGGAACCGCCAGGGAACCCGTGAATTTGTGCAGCGTGCGCTCAATCACGTCAGGGTCCATCCCTTGTGTGATGAAGACCAGGTGTGAGCGCCGGTCAGGACCGGGCCAGGCAGGGAGCGCGAGTGGGGGATGCACCAAGTGCTGAGCGGCATGCACGACCAGCGGACGATCAGGTTTCTCCGCGATGTGGATCAACCCTTTGAAGCGCAGCAGGTGCTCTCCTCGCATCGCGGTGAGCAGGCTCAGCCAATGCTGAAACGGCTGTTCTTCAAAGGGCTCAGACGCGGTCAGGCACAAGGTCTGGATGTCGGCAGTGTGGGACGTGTGGCTACCGTCGAACAAAGACGCTTTGCGTCCCGTGCTTGCCATGAACAGCCAACTGGACGCCTTGGGTGACGAGGAAACTTTCGGACGCCAGGCCGGGTAGGGGTGGTCAAGGTGGTCCAAAACGAGATGGTCGTCCGGGCTCAAAGCGCCATGAGCGACTCGCAACATGGCGGCACTAGGATTCATGAGCGAGAGACGCTTCTCCAGCCGATCACGGGTTGAACGGGGCGTCAGATCGCATTTGCTCAGCAGCACTGCGTCTGCTGTGGCCACCTGTCGCCGGGCCTCCTCATGATGATCAATCGTAGCGAGACCATTGAAGGCATCGACCACCGTCACCGTGCCGGAGAGCCTGAACGTCGGTGCGAGCGTCTCGTGTGTCATCAGGGTATGCGTCACCGGCAGTGGGTCAGCCATACCCGTGGTCTCCACCACCACCCGGTCAAACGAGACTTCCTTTCGCTGACGCAGATCGTTCAGATCGGAGAGTGTTTGCGTGAGATCCTCGCGTACCGAGCAGCACACGCATCCGCTTTTGAGCAATCGAACATGAGGGCTGACGTGTTGCACCAGCAGGTGGTCCAGAGCGGTCTCTCCCAGCTCGTTGATGACCACGGCTGTGCCTCGCCACTGCTCGTTCTGCAACAATTGCTGCAAAAAGGTGGTCTTGCCGCTACCCAGGAACCCGGTGAGGACTGTGACGGGTGTGCGAGCGTCATTTGTCATGGACGGGCCTCGTGAACAAGTCGACCTTCGAACCAGGTTTGCAGCACCTGCGTTTGCCCCAGCTCGTCTGCACCCGTCTCGAATATCTGACGATCAAGGACCGCGAGATCAGCGGACTTCCCTGGCGAGAGGGATCCAGCATGAGCGGACAAACCAGTGGCCGAGGCCGAGTTGATGGTGTAGGCACGCAACGCATCGTGCACGCTGATGGCCTGCTCAGGTGCGAGCGCACCTTCTAGACTTCCGGAAGGATCTCGCCGGGTCACCATGCCTTGCATCGCAGGCCATGGGTTCGGGTCAGGCACGACTGGCCAGTCCGACCCTCCCGCTGTCACGGCGCCAGCTTCGATCAATGAGCGAATCGGCGCCATTCGGTCCACGACTGACTGGGCCACCGTCGTCCGGATGGCCTCGACGATCACATTGGGAAACCAGAGCGGAGGGGAAAGGTCTGCCACCACGTCCAGTGCAGCGAAGCGAGGAATTTCCGCCGGATCAATGAAGGTGGCGTGGGCAATATGGTGCTGCAATCCTGGACCATTGAAGCTGCGCAAGACGTCGATGGCATCCAGCGCTGCACGCGTCGAGGCATCTCCGGTGCAATGAATCTTGACTCTGATGTTCTTTTGTTCGCAATCAGACAACACGCGAGCCAGCTGTGGCACAGTCAGTGTGGTGCCGCCTCGAAAGCAGCAACCATGCAAGGCGTCGGGAAGGTAAGGCTCCAGCATGGCTGCCGTGCGTGCAGTGGGGACCCCATCCAGAAATATTTTCCCGGCATCGGGAAGGAAGTGCCGTGTTCGGAAGTCGTCGCGCAGGGCTTGCAGCTCGTCTGGTACCTCTCCGGGCGCCAGCGGAGCCTCCGTCATGGGCAGGGAGCCCATCACCCAAGCCGTCAGCCGCCCCTCATCGTCAAGGCTCTTGAGGGCGCGCATCACGGCGCGAGTGGTCAGAGCCTCTTGCATGCCGGTGACGCCAACGGCGTTCAGGCGCTTGACGGCATGCGCCGCCGCTTCCACGTCCAGGTGAGGAGATGCCGCCAACGCGCGCGAGACAGCTATCTCCACCAGACTGCAGGCAGACTCCAGCAGCAGGCCAGTGGCTTCCCCAGTGGCCGTATCGCGGACGATCTGTCCATTGAGCGGATCGGGTGTGCCGTGGTCGATGCCTGCTGCCGCCAACGCCGCACTGCTTACAAAGCGATTGTGATGAGAGTCGTCGCGCAGCATCACAGGCCGTCCTCCAGCCGCCTCATCGAGGCGCAGCCGCGCGTTCACGTCGATCTCGGCGATCAATCCGGAACCCCAGATTCCACCCACAATCCATTCGCCGGGGGGCTTGTTGGCTGCAGCTGCTCGCACGGCGTCCAGCACTTGGTCGAGAGAGAAGACAGGCGGTACGAAGACCTCGTAAAGCTCTGCACGACCGGCCCACACGAAATGGTTGTGCACGTCCACCAGGCCGGGAATCACCATCGCCCCACTCAGTTCTTGCACTTCTGAGTCAGGCAGGGCGGCGCGGGCCTCCTCCAGCGAACCGACGGTGACGATTCTTCCGTCGCTGACTGCGATGGCCTGAACCCAGGGCTTTTCCGAGTCCATGGTGCAGATGTGGGGGTGGTGCAAGATGGTTGTCTCAGGCATGAGGATTGCTTAAAAGTTCACAAGAGCGCATGGCACGGGGGATAACCTCCCTTGCCGCGCAGGCGGTCGATCGCTAATCTCTGTCACATATGTCGAACATCCCTGTCGCCTTTCTCAGACAACCGGACGAAATGCTGCTTGACCTCTACGCAGGGGCAGCGCAGCCCCAGCGTTGGGTCGCGTCGATGGACCGGCTTTGCCGGTTGACTGGTGCCCAATCTGCAGTTGTGCAGGCGTTCCGTTTCGAACACGGTCAGGCGCATGTCCTCTGGTCCGCGCAGGACTCTCGAACGAGCGAGGTGACTGCCTCGCAGTTGCCCGAGCTCAACACCGGTCACAACCCGCGCCTGGAGCCACAGCGCGTGCTGCGAGGTCTGGATCGGGTGGCCAGCGACGAGCTGCTGTTTGACCCCGATGACGAGGCTCGCCCCCGCTTGCAGCAGCAACTGGCCATGCTGGGCCTGGGGCGATTCATTGGCACCTTGCAGGACGTGGGGCGCGGCGTGTACCTTGGCTTGGCCTTGCACCGGCCAGTGCAAGACAGCAGCGACTTCTCCGTCGATGACATCAACCGTCTGGCGGACTTGGCGCCGCACGTTGGCCAAGCCTTTCTGTTGACCGATCAACTCCAGACGTCCTTGGAGCGCGACGAGCGCTTGCGTGGCTTGCTCGATAAGCTCTCGTTCGGTGTGGTGCTTTGCGGTGAAACCGGTCGTGTCCAATGGCTCAACCAGCCAGCGTCGGCCCTCTTGAATGCTCGTTCTCCATTGCGTCTGCGAGGCGAGCATCTTTGTGGGCGCACCCCGCGTGACACGCAGACGTTGTTGGCTGAATTGTCCGCCGCGCAGCGTGGCGGCGGGCACCAGATCGGCTACTTGCGACTGGGCGAAGAGGACAGCACCTTGCACCTGGTCATCCGTCCTGGTGATGCTCCTGGTTCGTTGATGCTGGTGATTTCCTCTGCCTCTGTGGTGAAGCAGCTTCCCGCAGATGCCCTGGAAAACCTGTTTGGGCTGACGCCGACCGAGGCGAGGCTGCTGGGAGCAATTGCCACCGGCAGCACCGTTGAGGAATACGCCCAGTTTCGCGGTGTCTCGGTTGGAACGGCAAGGGTGCAACTCAAGCAGGTCCAGGCCAAGACCGGGCAACGTCGTCAATCCGATCTGGTTCGCATGGTGCTCTCGTCCGCCGCAGCTCATCTTTCGTTTCCCGGGCAGGTCTGAACTCAGAACGACCAGGCTGCACGAAGCGCGAACTGTGTGCCTTGGGTCCTGTTGCGGGCGCCAAATTCTTTGTAGACATGTGCCCAAAGAGCTGGCCAGTCGGAGCCCAGATCGAAGAAGCTGACGGCTGGGCCCAGTGCCATCACGCGTGAGCGGTTGCCGTCGGCAAAACGCGAGCCGTTGAGTCTGTCATCTGTCAGCTGCTGGTTCAGGTATCCGCCGACGCCAATGGTCCAGGGGCCAACGTGTTGACCCATGGCGAAGTCCTGTTGGTATTCGATGCCAGAGCGGTAGCCCGTGTCCTTGTTTTTGCCGTGGAAGTTGAGTTGGATGTTCGAGGACACTTCCAGGCCTCCGGCCCCGATCCAGGTAAAAGACACTGCTGGCGTCGCCGTCCAGTGGTTGGAGCTGGTATTGATTAGACGGTCGGCCCTGTAAGAACCCGTCGGTAGCTGGAGCTCGAGTCGGCTGTTGACGAACAGACCCGGCGACGGTGTCCACTTGACCATGACCGGTGTCAGCGTGACGTCTCCAATGGTGGCGTTCTTCCCCTTGAGAGGCATGAGGCCGGCAGGGGTCGGTATGGACAGGTTGTTGCTCATGTCCAGATAGGGAACGACCGCCATGAAGCCGTAAGTTCCTCCCAAGAGCGGCACGTCCGTCGTCTTGACGATGGCGACCGATCCGCTTTGGACCTTGAGCTTAATCCCCACCGGAGAGCGATCACCTGATGTGTCGCGCAACTCGCTGCTGCTGTAGCTTGCGCCCCGCAGGCCGACAGTGACGTCGACAGAAGGGGGGGGCAGGGTACCTGCGCCAAAGTCGTAAATGCCGATGGGCGTGGTCGGAGCACCGTTCTCGACACTGTGCGCAAAAGAGGCAGAACAAACCAATGAGACGGCGATCAGCGAGCGGGTGCTTTGTGAAATGAGGTGACGTTGCATGTGCTGGCCTTTTGACTGACTGACTGACTGAATGACGGGAAGAGAGGCGGGTTGAGCGCCGCAGATCAAAGGTTAAGGAGCACGGGGGTTCTGAACACCTACCAAATGGGATGTCTGGACGCTGGGGTTTGTATGGGGGGCAGGCGCATGAGGCATCCCGCATTTGTCGTGTGCAAGCCGCTCTTGGTGGGACCGCTCTTTGCAGGTCAGGCGTGTCCGGCTCGTGTGGAAGTCAGTGGGCTGTCCAGCCCCCGTCCTTTTCCAGGTTCTGGCCAAAGCGGGCATCTGCCCCACCTGTTCCCTTGCACAGACCTCCCGACCACACGGCGTACCAAGCAGGCATGCCATCCATATTGTTTTGACCGCGAACTCGGATGGCAGAGGCCATGCAGAGGGTCCTAAGCCCTGGAACGCGAGAAATTTTGTGGGTTGGGATGTCCATAAGGGAGGCACAAGACGCAAAAAAGGCCAGCTGGCGCTTGCCAACTGGCCTCTAAATGTCTTGGCTCCCCGACCTGGACTCGAACCAGGGACCTGCGGATTAACAGTCCGTCGCTCTACCAACTGAGCTATCAGGGAACAGTCTCAGATTATAGCTACTTTTTTTGGCTTTTGACAAGTTGATGAAAAAAAGTTGAAAGAAAGGTAGCGATGCCTGTGAATCCCGCTTCCTCAGGTCCGCTTGGGCTGGCGGTGTTCAGAATGACCGGCATCGGTCGATAAGCAGGAGAGATTTGATACACCCCGGAGTTCAAACCCATGTCAAGACAGATGACGTTGAAGAGCAAGTTCACAATCGGACTGATCGCCGTGGCCCTGGTGGCGGTGGTTCTGATGGTCGGTGTTCGCCTGCTGAGCAAGACGGCTCGGTTTCACTACCTCGAAAGAGAGCATCTGGCGCAGATCCTGACATTGCAGCACCGGTTTGACACGGTGACAGAAGGCGGAAGAAGCGCAGGCGAAGTTCGAAAGGACGAGGTGCTCAGTTTGCTGGACGAGGCCATCCGTATCTCGGGCAGTGTCGATGAGGAGTTGTTTGCGCCTGAGGTCACGGCATTCCGCTTGCTGGGCTTTTCGCCTGTCGTGGACTTGCCCGTGGAGAACATGGTCTACCTGAAGAGGGTCAGGGGTGTCGTGACAGCTCAGGAAGGTGAGTTCATCACGCCGCTGACAGCCACGCGTGTCGCGCAAGACGTTGCGACCTCACGCAGACTGGGAGACAGCTTCGGTCCTTTGGTCGCCGGGGCTACCGACTTCGTCAAAGTGCTGGTCGTTGGGCTCAACCTGGCAGGAATTGCCGTGGTGCTTGGCACCTTTGTGATGATCCGGCGGGCGACTCTCAAGCCGATCGCTCAGGCGGTGGAGGCTGCCCGGCTTGTGGCAGAGGGTGATCTGTCTGGCCGGAACCTCCGTACTGCGAATGACGAAATTGGACAACTCAACGACGCCATCAACGAGATGCGCAAGAGCCTGACCTCCGTGGTGGGCGATGTGCGAGAGCGTTCTCATGCCGTGGCGAGTAGCATGAAGGAGGTGTCGCAGGGCAGTGGAGATCTCTCGTCACGTACCGAGCAGCAGGCCGCGACGCTCCAGCAGGCCGTGGGCAGCGTGAGCCAACTGAGTGAGTCGATTCGCCACATTGGTCAGCAGATCCGTGAGGTCAATGGTCAGGCGCGTGAAACCGGCTCGGTGGCGGGAGATGGTGGTCGCTCGGTTGAGGAACTGGTGGCCAGAATGGATGAGATCCTGGCTGCGACGCACAAAGTCGCGGACATCAACGGAGTCATCGATGGCATCGCCTTCCAGACCAATATTCTCGCGCTCAACGCGGCGGTGGAAGCCGCGCGCGCCGGAGAGCAGGGCAGGGGATTTGCCGTTGTGGCTTCCGAGGTGCGCTCTCTGGCCAAGCGGAGTGCTGAAGCGGCCAAGGAGATCGCTTCGCTGATCGCTGACACTGTGGAAAAGGTGGAGCAAGGTGCCAGGGAAGCTGGCGCAGCGGGCCAGACGATTGGGCAGGTCGTCACGTCGGTGGATCGCGTCAGCCAGCTGGTCGCCGAGGTCGACAATGTTCTTTCCGCGCAGGAGCATGGGCTTGGTCAGATTGACCAGGCGATGAGTGCTCTGGAATCGGGAACCCAGCAAAACGCGTCCATGGCCGAGCAGTCGGCCGCTGCCGCTGAATCAGTCAACGCGTTGACCGAGAGACTGGTCAATTCGGTTGGTCGCTTCCGACTGAGTCAGGAAGGCTGACCTTCTCTCTTTGCTGCTGGTGAGTGCGGGCTATCTGCCGAGCAGCTCGTGCAGGCGAGGGCTGGTGGTGGTGTATTGGAGCTGCGGCGGCTGGTCAGGGCGTAGCTGGGTGGCCACGGCAAAGGCAGCCATCACTGCTTCGTGGAATCCGCAGACAAGCAATTTGCGTTTTCCCGGGTAGGTGATGACATCGCCTACCGCATAGATACCCGCCTCGCTGGTTTGAAAGCGCTCGACATCGACAAGCAGCTGCTTGCGTTCCATGGCCAGTGACCACTGGGCGACCGGACCGAGCTTGGGTGAGAGACCTTGCAACACCCAGAGCTCGTTCAGTGCCAGCAGGTGAACACCCATTTCAGGATCAGTGACCTCCAGCGTTTCCAGGCGCCCATCGACACCACATTCGAAGGCAGTGGCCTGGCCTACCTGGAAATGGATGGCACCCGAGTCACACAGGTCTCGGAAACGGGCCACGGTGGCTTCGTCTGCCTTGAAGCCGTCCCGGCGGTGCACGAGGGTGACAGTGGACCCAGTGTCGCTCTGGTCAGACCTCTGTTCGGCGAGCTCAATGGCAGCTTCAAGTGCCTGATCCTCACCGCCGATGATGACAACGTGTCCACGGGTGTTCGCCATGACGGAAGGTGGCACCCGATAGCGAACAGCGTCAGCGGGCATGCGCTCCAGGCCATCGAGCTTGAGTCGCTTGGGTTCGAAGGCACCGATGCCGGCCGCGAGTACGACCACACGGGTGAGAAAACTCAAGCCCTGGCGCGTACCAACCAGAAAGCGGCCATCTGCTTGCCGCTCCAGGGCCTCGACCGTCTGGCCCAGGTGCATGGCTTGACCCAGTGGCTCGATCTGGGTCAATAACGCTGATGCGAGCTCTTCTCCCGTACAGGCTGGAATGCCCGGCAGGTCGTAAATAGGTTTGCCAGGATAGATTTCTGCCGGCTGGCCACCTGCGACCGGCAATGCATCGACAATTTGGGTCTCTATTTCCAGCAGGCCCAGCTGAAACGCCTGGTACATCCCGACAGGGCCGGCACCAATGACAAGCGCTTCAGTCTCGATGGTCTGGGTCATGCTGGCTTGTTTCTCCTGCTTGTGTGCAGGGAAACCAGGCGCTGGTCAGCGCTTGAGCTCGGGCAGCTTGCCGGTGCGGTCTTTCCAGTCGTCTGCGTCGGGCAACGGGTCCTTTCGCTTGGTGATGCTCTTCCAGTTCGGAAGCAGGGCCAGCTCCGCGTTGAGAGCGATCATATGCATCTGATCCTTGGGCAGGTCTTCTTCCGCGAAGATGGCGCTCACCGGGCACTCAGGGATGCAGACAGCGCAGTCAATGCACTCATCAGGATCGATGGTCAGGAAGTTGGGGCCTTCGCGGAAGCAGTCCACAGGGCACACATCGACACAGTCGGTGTATTTGCAGGCGATACAGGATTCGGTGACTACGTGGGTCATGGTGGAGCGGATCGGATTGCAAAAAAAGAAACCGTCAATTGTAGGACGGACGAGACCTCCACATGGCCTTAGGCCACAGGGCGCGTCTGGAAATCGGACTTTTTTGGCTGCCTGGCGGCCCCGGCCGTTGCAGGGCGGCCTCGCCAGGGCCTTGCTCAGGCGACCATCAGGGCGCCTGCGGTCTTGTGGCTGGCGGTATCTACCAGTACCAGAGCGCCCAGCGCCCGGGATTGTTGATATGGCAGGGCTGCGACTGGCTCCTGAAGGGCCAGCTCGATACGGCCAATGTCATTGGGGGCCAGCGATTGGGCGTCTTGCTCGCCCAGCGTATGGATGTCGATGCGATGAACAATGCGCTGGACCTTGGCCTTGATCCACCGGTGCCCATGCAGTGCCCAGTAGACACGGCCGGGAACCAGTGTCTCATCGTCCAGCCATGCCACGGTGGCGCTGATCTGGCGCTCTGGCGAGAGCGCTTCGCCGGCATCAGCTGCCACGAGCCAGTCGCCTCGCGAGACGTCGACCTCGCGGTCGAGCACCACCCCCGCGCTGTGGTTGGCGGCTACGTCGCCCGGCTGGCGAACATGATCCAGCACCTGGGAGACGGTGGCCGTCTGTCCACTGGGCAGGACCTTGATGTCCTGACCGGGTTGGGCGATTCCTGTGGCCACGCGGCCCCAGAACACACGCCGGCCCTGGGACGTGTCAGCGGATCCGCTGAACTTCTCTACCCATTGAACCGGAAATGCAAGGGGAAGCCCCGTGTCGGCTTGAGTCACTGGCAGGTGCTCCAGCAATGACAGAAGGGTGGGGCCCTCGTAGCCGCACCAGTTGGCTGTCTCTGGCGCGTCGACCACATTCCAGCCTTTGAGCGCCGAGACCGGAACAATGCCAACAGCGGTGATGCCGGCGTCTTCGGCAAAACGGGTCAGCGCATCGCGGATGTGCACGAATGCGGTGGCACTGTCTTCAACGGCATCGAGCTTGTTGACGGCAAACACCACGGACGGCACGCGCAACAGCTTGAGCAACAGGCTGTGGCGGCGGGTTTGTGGCAGCAAGGCCAGCCCCGCATCCTGCCAGGGCAGTTTGGTGGCGTCGACCATGACCACCGCGGCATCGGCGCTGGAGGCCGCGGTGACCATGTTGCGGGTGTATTGCTCATGGCCGGGGGCATCGCCAATGATGAACTTGCGTTCTTCGGTGCTGAAGTAGCGATAAGCCACATCGATGGTGATGCCTTGTTCGCGCTCGGCAGAGAGGCCGTCGGTGAGCTGGGCCAGGTCGACTTCGCCCTGGCGCTGAACGCCGGCGAGGTGGTCCTGCAAAACGGCCTTGCTGTCGACCAGCAGACGGCCAATAAGCGTGCTTTTGCCGTCGTCGACACTGCCGCAGGTGATCAGGCGCAGCGCTGCGCGGGTATCGGTGTCAGTGTCGGAAGGGGCGAGGGTGGCGGTGTTCATATTCGATCAGACGTTCAGTGGGTTTCGGCGGGTGCACAGAGGATTGGCGAACCTGAGACGTTCATGCTCAGAAGTAGCCATCCTTCTTGCGCTTCTCCATGGAAGCTTCCGAGGTCTTGTCGTCCATGCGGGTCGCACCGCGTTCGCTGACCTCGACGGCCAGTGTTTCAATGACGATGTCCTGTGGGGTAGCGGCTGAGCTGGCCACCGGGCAGGTGCAGGTGATGTCGCCTACTGTGCGGAAGCGCACTTCGCGTTCCACGACGGTCTCGCCGTCCTTTGGCGGGGTCAGCTCTGTCACGGGCACCAGCAGGCCCTTGCGCTCAATCACCTTACGCTGGTGGGCGTAGTACAGCTCAGGCAGTTCGATATTCTCGCGCGCGATGTACTGCCACACATCCAGTTCAGTCCAGTTGCTGATCGGGAACACGCGGAAGTGCTCGCCTGGCTGCAAGCGGGTGTTGAACAGCGTCCAGAGTTCGGGGCGCTGGGCCTTGGGCTGCCACTGGCCGAAGCTGTCGCGGTGGGAGAAGATGCGCTCCTTGGCCCGGGCTTTCTCCTCGTCGCGTCGCGCGCCACCGATCAGGGCATCGAAACGGAATTCCTCGATGGCTTCGAGCAGGGTGACCGACTGGTGGGCGTTGCGGCTTTCACCTGGGTGGGACAGACGCACAGTGCCACGCTTCATGGAGTCTTCGACACTGCGGACAATCAGCTCGGCGCCCAGTTCCTTGGCGCGCTTGTCCCTGAAGTTGGTGACTTCGGGGAAGTTGTGCCCGGTGTCGATCATCAGCAAAGGGTAGGGGATGCGCCCCGCGCCAAACGCTTTCTCGGCGCACTTGAGCATCACCAGCGAGTCTTTGCCGCCCGAGAAAAGAAGCGTTGGGCGCTCGAATGCTGCAGCCACTTCGCGCAGGATGAAGATGGTTTCTTCTTCCAGCGCGTCAAGGTGAGAGTTGCTGAGGGTGTGGCCATGGGCCTGGACAAGAGCGGACTGGATCACTTCGGGTTCTGTACGTGCGTTCATGATGCAAAGACGAGTGGGGTGCTGGCTGACCAGCACTTATTGACCGATGGGCTGAACGTGAAGGCCACATTCCTTGGCGCTTTCCTGCTCCCACCACCAGCGGCCGGCGCGGAAATCCTCACCAACGCTGATGGCGCGGGTGCATGGTTCACAACCGATACTGGGGAAGAACTGGTCGTGCAGTTCGTTGTAGTCGATGCCTTCGAGGCGGATGTAGTGCCATACATCGCCCCATGTCCACTCGACCAAAGGGTTGATTTTGACACGCAGGGGTTCCTGGACGACTTCCGCCACATCGGACCGGGCGCCCGATTGCTCACGGCGCAGGCCGGTGATCCAGGCATCCTTGCCTTCCAGGGCACGGGCAAGCGGCTCCATTTTTCGGATGTCGCAGCACTGCTTGCGCAGGTCGATGCTTTCGTACATCGCTTTTTCACCATGCTTGCCCACGAACTGTACGACCGCTTCGTTCCTGGGGGTGTACACGTTCAGCTTGATACCGTAGCGCTGTTCGATTCTGGGCATCAGCGCCAGAGTCTGTTCATGCAGCTTTCCCGTCTCGAGCACAAACACGCCGGCATTCACCGCTGCTTGATGCAGCAGATGGGTAACGACCATGTCTTCTGCGCCCAGGCTGGATGCCTGTGCGATGTTCTGTCGAATGGCTGACTGTTCCTTGAGCAACTCCAGTGAGCGCTCAAGCTTGGCATCGAAGTCGGCACTGGGGCGGGCGTAAAGGTCGATGGCACTCATGATGTGGACTCTTGGCTTGACGGGTGGATCAGCGAAAGGGGACAGAGGCAGCGTTCAGGCGAGCTCGAC
Organism: Hydrogenophaga sp. 5NK40-0174; assembly: GCF_040372165.1. NCBI lineage: Bacteria > Pseudomonadati > Pseudomonadota > Betaproteobacteria > Burkholderiales > Comamonadaceae > Hydrogenophaga > Hydrogenophaga sp. 5NK40-0174. Next base: position 899,127 of record NZ_BAABWG010000001.1, read on the forward strand.
AAAGCGTGGCGTCGCACGGACGGCATCTCCCTGGTAGTGGGACGCGTAGCGTTCGATCTGGCGTGCGCCAACAGAGAGGTCCTGATCAGCGCGAAGCACTGCTTCGGAGAATCCGGTACGTGCCATTTGCGGCAGCTGGTCGACCAGCACATCGCCGATGGCGCGGATCGAGCCTTTGAAGCCCAGCCGGCGGCGAAGCAGAAAGGCCTGGCTGAATGCGCGTCCGTCAGAGAACTTGGGAAACTGCAGTTCGACAACCGTGATGCCTTCAAGCGATGAGTCCCTCGGGTCCGCATCGTTGGCCAATACCAGGCGTTCGGCCTGAGGTTCGGCGGGCTCAAATGTGTCCTGGCGAAAGAGGGTGAGCGTGGAGTTGGTCATGGTTTGGGCGTTCAGTGTTTTCTGGCAAATGCGGACGGCGTCAGGCAGCGACGCGCGCGGTATCGGACCGCACGGCATTGGTCGCATCTTTGAAGGGCTCCAGTCCGACGCGGCGGACCGTCTCCACGAACGCTTCTCCGGTTTCGCGCTGATCCCGGTAAGTGCTCAGAATGGCCTCGATCACATCGGGCATTTCGCCTGCAGCGAACGATGGGCCAATGACCTTGCCTGGAACAGCCTGACCACTCTGGCGAGAACCATCTGAGCCACCAAGCGTTACCTGGTACCACTCCTGTCCGTCTTTGTCGACGCCCAGCACGCCAATGTGGCCGCTGTGATGGTGTCCACAGGAATTCATGCAGCCACTGATGTGCAGGTCGATCTGGCCAATATCGTCCAGCTCGTCCAGATCAAGGTAGCGCTCGAGCAGCGCCTGGGCAATGGGCAGTGAGCGAGCGTTGGCCAGGCTGCAGAAATCTCCGCCCGGGCAGGCAATGATGTCGGACATGAGGCCGATGTTGGGACGTGCCAGGCCCAGGCGGCGTGCTTCACGCCAGAGCTCGGGCAAGGCGTCGCAGCGAACCCACGGCAGTACCAGGTTCTGTTCATGCGTCACGCGTACCTCGCCGGCACTGAAGCGGTCCGCCAGCTCAGCGGCACGCTCAAGCTGCTCTGCCGTGGCATCTCCCGGGGCTTGGCCCAAGCGCTTGAACGACAGCGTGACGGCGCGCAGGTCCGGATTTCGGTGAGCCGTCACGTTGCGCTGGAGCCAGCGTCCGAACTCGATGTCGTCTTCCGCAGCGGCCTTGAGCACATGGGCGATCTTGTCGTCGGCACTCTTGCGATCGCAAGTCAGGTCGGGGGCGGCAAAGCCGGCGCTGACCCGGGCCAGTTCGGCGTCGCTCAACGTGTGCTGTCCACCGTCGTGCGCCTGAATGTCCGCGAACTCCGCTTCGACTTCGTCGATGAACGTCTGTCCCTCGGCCTTGACGAGAATCTTGATCCGGGCTTTATACATGTTGTCGCGCCGGCCAAACCGGTTGTAGACACGTACCACGGCTTCGAGGTAGTTGAGGATTTCCTGCCAGGGCAGGAAGTCGCGGATGACGCGGCCCACGATGGGCGTCCGGCCCATCCCGCCGCCGACCCTTACCTGAAAGCCCAGGTCGCCGTCGACATTTCGAACAAGGCGCAGACCCACGTCGTGCCATGGCGTCGCGGCGCGGTCGTCGGTCGCACCGGTGATCGCAATCTTGAACTTGCGCGGCAGGAAAGCAAACTCCGGGTGCAAGGTACTCCACTGGCGGATGATTTCGGCATAAGGACGAGGATCAGCCACCTCATCCACGGCCACACCGGCCAGCGCATCGCTGGTGACATTGCGGATGCAATTGCCGCTGGTCTGAATGCCATGAAGATTCACGGAGGCAAGCAGGTCCATCACGTCGGCCGAGCGGGCCAGTGGAATCCAGTTGTACTGGACGTTCTGGCGCGTGGTGAAGTGAGCGCAACGGTCGGGCAGGGTGCTCAGGTCGGACAGGCCAGCATCTGCGGCACCAAGGTCGTGCGCTTCCTTATGGTCGAACTCACGCGCAATGCGTGCCAGAACACGAATCTGGTCTGAATTGAGCTCACCGTACGGCACGGCGACACGCAGCATGGGTGCGAAGCGTTGCACATACCATCCGTTCTGCAAGCGCAGGGGCTTGAACTCGTCCTCGGCCAGCTGTCCCGCCAAATAGCGCTCAAGCTGGTCCCGGTGCTGTGCGGCACGCAATTGCACAAACTCGCGGTCAAAATCGGTGTACTGGTACATCGTGGGAAGTGTTCAATCAGAGGGTAAACAGTTTGGTGCCGGCGTAAGCCAGCAGCACGGACAGCGCCGAGCGGACAAGGCGTTCGGGGGCTCGCTGAATCAGGCGGCTGCCCAGCCAGATGCCTGGCAGTGAGCCGGCGAGGAGCTGAATCAGCAGTGCCCAATCCACAGACCCGAGAGAGGCGTGGCCAAGCCCGGCGAGTAGCGTCATCGGGACGGCATAGGCGATGTCTGCTGCGACGATGCGTGGCAAAGGCAGCAGGGGATAAAGCAGCAGGAGGACGGAGACACCAATGGCGCCAGCACCCACGGAGGTCAGGGTGACCAGAGAGCCGATCACTGCACCAAACAGTACCGGAAGCGTCCAATGACGCGCCTTGGTGGCTGAATCTGCCAAAGCTCCGTCAACATTGCGCTGAAGGCGTTTTCCCCGGACAGCCTTGTAGAACATGGCAACTGCCGTCAGAAGCAGCGCTACGCCCAGCGTGTTGGTCATCAGGCTTTGAACCTGGGGGCTGGCGGGGCCGAGCCGGTGCAACGCCGTGAGGGTCAGGAGTGCGGCCGGGATGCTTCCCGCACTGAGTTGCCCCACGACTTTCCAGGGCACAAGGCCGCGTCGGGCCATGGAGACCGTGCCGCCGGCCTTGGTGAACGCAGCGAACAGCAGGTCAGTTCCCACCGCCATGTAGGGTTTGATGCCAAAGAAAAAAATCAGGATTGGCGTCATGAGCGAGCCGCCTCCCACCCCGGTCAGTCCCACAATGAGACCGACCGCAAATCCGGCAAAGATGATGGCTGCATCAGGCATAGCCGCGACTGTAGAGGTGCGGCTTTATATTCCAAACTATTTTTTGATAATTCGCTTATTCTGCTGTGGAATAAAGTGCTTCTGAAATGACGACCGCCTGTCGCAACCACTCACAGATCGCTCCAGTTTGAGTTGCCCCTGTTTCACTTTCTGAAAAGATCAAATGGGCTTAACATTCGGCCATGTCCAGCAACCAGGTTTATGTCAGCGTGGTCGGGTTCTCCGACGTGGAGCGACACGCGCTCAACACAATCTTCCGGTTGTCGGAAGAGCATGAGCCGACTTATGTCCCCTGGCAGTCAGGGGGCGCCGGACGTCGTACCGGTATGACAGTTCCTGACGCAGAAGTGGCACTGGTGGACGGCGAGTGCGCAGAGGCGGTGGTACACCGTGCCCGAGAGGCACATGAGAGCCAACGACTGATCTGGGTGGGGGCCAACCCGCCGGAACACGCCTGGCGCGTTCTGGAGCGTCCAATACACTGGGCCAGCCTGTTGAGCGACCTCGACATGGTTTACGCGGCCAAACAGGCCGACTCAGGGCATATCGACCTGGATATTTCCTCGCCAAGCCCGCTGGCAGATGATTCACTCGGCTTGCGGCCGTCAAGGTTCCGGCGAGCGCTGATCGTGGGTGCGAATGCGGATGAGCGTCTGTATCTCAAAGGGCGGCTGGCGCTGGCAGCCGTGATCGAGATCGACGAAGCACAAACCAACGAACAAGCCATGGAACGCATGAAGCGCTACGAGTATGTATGCGCGGTGTTCAACATGGACGATTCGCAACTGGATGCCTGGATGCTCGCTCACACCTTCCGGCAACGCAATCCTCAAGCCATTACGCTGGGTATGAGTGCACACGCCGGGCCGCTCGGGGACTGGTGGAGTCGCCGGCGTATGGAAAAGAGCTCAAGAAGAACCGGTGTTCATGCTCTGGTGGCCAAGCCTCCACGCCCGTGGGAGCTGGCGCGCTGGCTGGAAGACCTTTGACAGGCCTCAGACGGGCCGGATTTGCTGGCGCAGCTGGCGCCACCCGAATCGTGCCGGATCCACTGCGAGCTGCAAGTCCGCCTCGAAGCCCATGGTGCTGCCACTGATCAGGGCTGCGAGCTCTTTGCCCGCCCAGTGAGCGAGGGTCAGGCCCCGGGAGCCGAGGGCGGTCAGGACATAGAAGCCAGGCAGACGGGGAACCCGTTCGGGCTGGAGCTTTCTTGGCCAGCCTCTGTTGCTTCTGGGGGCTGCAGCCCACCGCACCAGATCCGGCATTTGGCCGATGAGAGGGACGCGATCCAGCGACGCACAACGCACGCCTGCCCAGCCACGCAAGGTTGCGGGAGGCTCCATGGCGTGGGCCATGGTGGCCGCCGCTTGCGTTGAAAGTGCCCGCAGGCTCGTCAGGTTGCGCAGATGCCCTTCCCATGTGACGGAGGCATCATCAGCACCGCGCTCGTAAGTCGAACCCATGGCCCATATCCGCTCAGCTGGCTGCCCATCTCGAGGCAGATGACTGAAATCAGGAACGAACACGCCGTTGTTGCGCATGGGGTTGGCTGCCAATGGCGTGCCATAGAGTGATGCAAAGGACATCTGGCCTTTGACCGGACGGAGTGGGAACAGGTCAAGGTTGTCGGGGAGAAAACCTGACCGCTTCAGCAGCTGAACGCTGCGCCAGGCGCCGGCAAGGACGACTGCGTCAGCGCTGCACAGCACCTGACCGTTGGCGTCGAGTGCTTCCCAACCTGGCCCAGATGCCTGCTCCGATTGGCTGAGGCGGTCCACAGGGGTGTTCAGCCTTGTCTCCAGGCTGCCCGTTGCGCGGGCTTCCTTTAGCCAGGCGTCGATGACGACTGACGGCTGGACCATCGCGGCAGGCCACTGTCCTGGCGCATGCCCAAGGTTCTGGATCTGGCAAGACTGCCAGCCCTGGCCTTCCGGAAGAAGACGTGCGAGCTCCTTGTGCATGGCCGCCGCACCCAGTTCGGACAGGCGTGAGAGCGTTGTCGGAGCGCGGGTCAGCAATGGACTGAGGATGCCGACGGGCAGGGCGGATGCTGCACAGGCGGGCGTGTCCCCGCTTTCCAGAAGGCTGACCCGCCAGCCTTTGTGGACGAGGGCGCTGGCCGAAGCAGTGCCTGCCAGGCCTGCGCCAATGACCAGCGCGTGGTGGCTCACCCGTTATCGGCCGGAGGCACGAAGCCTGCCGCCTGGTCTGCACCTTCGCCAAAGAAGTGCTTCTCCATCTGGCGCGTCAGGTATTGGCGGGCGCGTGCATCGGCCAGATTCAGACGGTTTTCGTTCAGAAGCATGGTCTGAAGGCGGACCCATTCGGCCCATGCCTCCTTGCTGACGTTTTCAAAGATTCGCTTGCCCAGTTCGCCCGGGTATGGCGGGAAGTCGAGTCCTTCTGCTTCCTTGCCGAGTTTGATGCATTGAACGGTACGTGCCATGTCTTGTCCTGTCTATATTCTTAATTAGGCATAATTACATGAGAAAAATGTCGTTCTTCGTTATGAAGAAATGCGGCACCATCTCGAGTCTGTTGCGCCAGTGGACGTCACTGTAACAAGGTTCAGGGACGAACAGCCCTGTCAGGGCCTTTGGAGATGACGAATCTCAAATGTTTGGCTGTGCGTGACTCCTACAATCGAGCCTTCTGTTTCACCCTTGGCTGAAGCACCGGCGCTTTGTGTTCCGATGCAAGGCAGGTGTGGGCCAACCGTCGAACCAATATCTGAATTCATGAGTGCATTTATCGAAGAGCGCGTGCTCAGCGTCCATCATTGGACCGATCGTCTGTTCAGCTTTACCACGACGCGCGACCAGGCGCTGCGGTTTTCCAACGGCCACTTTACGATGATTGGCCTGAAAGTGGATGGCAAGCCGCTTCTGAGAGCCTACAGTATCGCCAGCGCGAACTATGAGGAGCACCTGGAGTTTCTCAGCATCAAGGTTCAGGATGGTCCGCTGACCTCACGTCTGCAGCACATCCAGCCTGGAGATACCGTGATTGTGGGCCGAAAGCCCACCGGAACCCTGCTGATTGACTATCTGCTGCCGGCCAAACGGCTGTACCTGCTGGCTACCGGCACAGGTCTTGCGCCGTTTCTGTCCATCGTGCGCGACCCCGAAACCTACGAGAAATTTGAACAGGTCGTTCTGGTGCATGGTGTGAGAGAGGTCAAGGAGCTCGCTTACCGCGAGATGTTCGAGAAGACGCTGAAGGAGCACGAGTTCCTGGGCGAGATCATCGACAAGCAACTGCTCTACTACCCCACAGTGACGCGTGAGCCCTTCGTGCACCAGGGGCGTATTCCTCAGTTGCTCGAGAGTGGCCAGATTGCCAAGGATCTCGGCATTCCGATGCTCAGCCCGGCCGAAGACCGCATCATGATCTGCGGCAGCCCCGCCATGCTTCGTGATTTGAAGGCTCTTTCAGAGAAGCTCGGCTTCGACGAAGGCAACACCAGCCGTCCAGGCCAGTTCGTGATCGAGCGGGCCTTTGCTGACAGCTGATCACCACAGCGATGCAGAGAGGCGGGAACTCCTGAAGTGTCTCGCGCTCTCACTCCCCTATTGAGGGTGGCACAGGCGCGCTTTGCCTGTACGATCAAGTCTTAGAGGAGGTCCGAGTCTGCCATGTCTTTTCCGCTGAACATGATGCGCGATTACCCGCGCCTGGTCTTGCTCGCTTTGGCGGTGGCCTCTTTTTCCATGCTGGGTTTCGGGCTCTACCTGCAACATGTTGAAGGGCTGGAGCCTTGCCCCATGTGCGTGGTGCAACGGTATGCCTTCATTCTTGTGGCAGTGGTCGCTCTGCTGCTGTCGCTGCTGTCCAGCCAATCTGTCCGCGTGGGCGGCTTGCTTCTGATGGTTTTGCTGGCGGGTTTTGGTGCGTTTGTCGCAGCCCGGCAGACATGGCTGCAGTGGTACCCGCCAGAGATACTCAGTTGCGGGCGAGACTTTTACGGGATGATCGAGTCATTCCCGCTCAAACGGGCCATTCCCATGATTTTTCGTGGCAGTGGTGACTGCTCTGTGGTGGACTGGACCTTTCTGGGACTCTCCATCGCCAACTGGTCCTTTATCTATTTTGCAAGCGTGATCGTGCTCGCGCTTGTGATGCTGACTCAGCGTCGCGGCTGGCATTGAGCAGACAGAAGGCGTCCCTTCCTCACGCGCAGGAGGCAAGGGACGCGAGTCCGGCTTGTCTATCTGATCTGGTCAGAGCAGGGCGTTGCCGGGCATTTCACCCACTTCGTACACCACATGCGCACGGCCAACGATGAGTGAATCCAGGCCGCCAATGTTCTTCAGATTCTTGTTGTCGTAGGGAATCTTGTGAAGCACGTAGCGCATGGCGTTCAGACGCGCACGCTTCTTGCAGTCACTCTTGATCACTGTCCAGGGGGCATCGGCCGTGTCGGTCTCGAAGAACATGGCTTCTTTGGCTTTCGTGTAGTCATCCCACTTGTCGAGTGATGCCTTGTCGACGGGGCTGAGCTTCCACTGCTTGAGGGGGTGGGTTTCGCGCTCCTTGAAGCGACGGCGCTGCTCCTTGCGGCTGACTGAAAACCAGAACTTGATCAGATGTGTGCCACTGCGCACCAGATGCCGCTCGAACTGAGGCGCCTGGCGCATGAACTCGGCGTATTCTTCCTGATCGCAAAAGCCCATCACGCGCTCGACGCCGGCACGGTTGTACCAGCTGCGATCGAAAAGGACAATTTCACCAGCGGTGGGCAAGTGCTCTACATAGCGCTGGAAGTACCACTGGCCCCGCTCGATGTCGGTAGGTTTCTCCAGTGCAACCACTCGCGCACCCCGGGGGTTGAGGTGCTCCATGAACCGCTTGATGGTGCCACCCTTGCCAGCGGCATCCCGGCCCTCGAAACAGATGACCAGACGCTGCTTGTTCTCTTTGACCCAGGCCTGGAGCTTGAGCAACTCGACTTGCAACAGGTACTTCTGGGCCTCATAGGCCTTGCGGGACATGAGGTTGCGGTAAGGGTATCCACCGCTTCGCCAGTCAGCGGCCAATACCTCGTCCGGATGCTGAATGACCTTGGCCTTGTTGCGCTTGCTCTCAGCCTCTTCCCTGAGCAATCGCCGGATGGCCTTGGCGTCGTCGGGCGCTGCACCTTCGAGGATGGCTCTCAGGCTGGCTGCCTTGTCCTTGCGGCTCGACTTCTTGTCGGACATGATGTCCTTGACAGCTGCATAGTGGGATTCCTGCCGGGCATTCGTGATGCGGTCCACGGTGACTTTGGCGATCGACTTGGGGGCAGAGGCGCCGTCCACGTCACCGCGCGCTACCGTCCTCGTCTTCTCTGACGGCGCTGTCTTTCGATTGGCGACAGTTTTGCGCGACGCGGCACGCTTGCGGGCAGGCGTCGCGCTGGAACGGGAATTCCCGGTCGCACTGGGTGAGTTGGCAGTGTTTCGGTCGGTCATGTCTTTTCCCTTTCCTCAAGCCAAAACTCCAGTATGACGAGGATGGGAAAAATTGTCTTGACCCGTGTCAAAACGCGCCGATGCCGGCTATCCACCCGGCGGCGGGCGAGTTTTCTTCAGGACAGCTTCTTGACCAGTACCTGGCTGCGGCGGTCCCAGTTGTATTTGCGCTTGCGCGCCTCGGGAAGCCAGTCGGGATTGACTTGCTGGAAGCCGCGTTTGAGGAACCAGTGCATGGTTCGGGTGGTCAACACAAAAATGCTCTCCAGCCCTTGTGCTCGAGCACGGGATTCGATGCGCTTGAGCAGGCGTTCACCGTCGCCTTGGCTCTGGGCCTGGGCAGAGACTGTGAGGGCTGCCATTTCTCCGGTGCGCGTTTCCGGGTAAGGGTAGAGCGCCGCACAACCGAAGATCACGCCGTCGTGCTCAATGATGGTGTAGTTTCCGGCATCGCGTTCGATCTCTGTGCGATCGCGCTTGACCAGCGTTCCATCGGTCTCCAGCGGCTCGATGATGGCGAGGATGCCGCTGACGTCGTCCATGGTGGCTTCGCGCAGGCTCTCCAGCTTCTCGTCGACCACCATGGTGCCAATGCCATCGTGGGTGTAGATCTCCAGCAGCAAGGCGCCATCGACGGCAAACGGAAGAATGTGGCTGCGATCCACGCCACCTTCGCATGCCCGAATGCAGTGCTTGAGATAGAAGCCAGGCTCTGAGGGCTGGGTAGCCGGCGGCCATTCGGCGAGCATCTTCTTGGCATTGGCCAAAGGCAGCTCGGTGTCGATTTCACTCTCCGGATCGTTCATGTCGACGCGAACACCGGGGGATTCAGCCAGGAACACCAGCTTGTCGGCCTGCAAAGAGATGGCCACGGATGTGGCCACATCTTCCATGGTCAGGTTGAACGCTTCGCCGGTGGGTGAAAAGCCAAACGGCGAGAGCAGGACCAATGCGCCAAAATCCAGCGAGCGCTGAAGTCCCAACGTATCGACCTTGCGCACGAGCCCTGAATGCATGAAATCAACTCCGTCAATCAGGCCGACGGGACGTGCAGTGATGAAGTTGCCCGAAATGACCCGCACAGTCGCGCCTGCCATGGGCGTGTTTGGCAGGCCCTGGCTGAATGCAGCCTCGATCTCGTAGCGCAACTGTCCGGCGGCTTCCTGTGCGCAATCGAGCGTCACGGAGTCGGTGATCCGCATCCCATGCGAATACTTGGACGTGTGTCCCTTGGCCTGCAGCTGCTCCGTCACTTGCGGGCGAAAGCCATGAACCAGCACGATCCGGACACCCATGCTCTGGATCAGGGCCAGGTCCTGGGCGATCAGTGCGAGCTTGCCCGCCGCGATCGCTTCTCCCGACACCCCCACCACCAGCGTATTGCCTCGGTGCTTGTGGATGTACGGAGCAACGGAGCGAAACCAGGGGACAAAGGTGAAATTGAAAACGTCAGACATGTCGGGGTTCAGGTGAGGCATGGAGGGAAGGCGGAACGACCTCCCAGGCAACATTGTGGCGCAAGTTCGAAACCGGCGAAGGCCTCGAGGCAAATGGGAAGAGGGCGCGGCATCGGGTCAGAGCTGATCGTTGCCAAAGCGCCATTCTTTGCGCAAAGCGATCTTCTCCGCACGACGGCGAGCTGACTCGGGCTTTTCGTGTTTGCCGCCAGCGCCCGAAGAGGCGCGCTGAGCCAAAGCAACGGTGACCGGGTTGCGCGGTCGGCGAGCAGCTAGTGTGACGGTGGTGGAACGTTTCATGTGGGGCACTCCAAAAAACAAAAAAGCCCGGCAAAAGAGCCTGGGCTTCTGGGTGCGCCAACGCGCTGAGCCAAGGCTGGAAAGCATGCGCACATTCCAGCCGGGCGGTGGAGTGCCATCAACAGATTGAGGATCGTCGGAGCGTCATTTGGGTCACTGAATGCGCCTGCGGCATTCGTGGGAAAAGCTGTACTGATAAGCGGCAGACTTCAGTCGCCACCGGCAATCCATTATTTTGGCGTGCATGGCAGGCACTTCGCAAGCCAGCACGGGCGTGATGCGCCTGTGTTGTCGCTAATTGTGGACACCCCTGGGGCTTCTCTGTCCGAAGGCCTGATGTGAATGAAGGTGCATCCTCGGTGCTGTCGTGTCTTACTCGTGCATGTGGTTGGCGAACGGATGCCCGGCATCCCGGAGATAATTCATGCCATGTCAGTTTCCGGCCAGCCATCTGAGGGTAGGGCGTCCGACGCCGTCCGCCCGGTCCTTGAGTTTCCCGAATCCCTGCCCGTCTCCGCCCGTCGCGCCGAGATAGAGGCTGCCCTGCGCGAGCACCAGGTCATCATTGTCTGCGGCGAAACCGGCTCCGGAAAGACCACGCAGTTACCCAAGATCGCTTTGGCCATGGGTCGAGGCAAGCTCAATGCCAAGCCTGGCCAGAGGCCGCGCTTGATCGGCCATACCCAGCCTCGCCGCCTGGCAGCGACGTCAGTTGCCAAGCGCATTGCTGAAGAGACCCAAACCGAACTGGGCGAGGTAGTGGGCTACAAGATCCGGTTCCAGGATCGGTTGTCGCGCCAGGCCAGTGTCAAGCTCATGACCGATGGCATTTTGCTGGCCGAGACCATGAGCGACCCCAACCTGGACGCTTATGACACGCTCATCATCGACGAAGCCCACGAGCGCAGCCTGAACATCGACTTTCTCCTCGGCTACATTCGCCAGCTTCTGCCAAGACGGCCGGATCTGAAAGTCATCGTCACCTCCGCCACGATCGATGCCGACCGCTTTGCCGAGTACTTTGCCGAGTACTTTGCCCAGCCTGCACGCAGCGGCGGAGCGTGGGGGCCAACCGATTCACCGAAGGGCCGCCCCCAAGGTGAATCAGCCCCCCCGGGGGGCAGCGACCCGCGCAGCGACGGAGCGTGGGGGCCAACCGATTCACCGAAGGGCCGCTCCCAAGGTGAATCAGCCCCCCCGGGGGGCAGCGACCCGCGCAGCGGCGGAGCGTGGGGGCCAACCACCAAAGCCCCTGTGCTCATGGTATCGGGCCGGACCTACCCGGTTGAGGTACGGTGGCGGCCTTTCGAAGAAAGCCGTGACTACGACTTGAACGCTGCCATCGCTGACGGCGTGGACGAGCTCTGGCGCGACCCGAGGGCAGGCGATGTGCTGGTGTTTTTGCCCGGCGAAAGGGAGATCCGCGAAGCCGCCGACCATTTGCGCAAACACTTGAGCCATCAGCCAGCGTTCAGGTCGGCAGAAGTACTGCCATTGTTCGCGCGCTTGAGTCAGGCGGAACAAGAGAAGATCTTTCACCCTCACGGCAATCGCCGGATTGTGCTGGCCACCAATGTGGCTGAGACGTCTTTGACGGTTCCTGGTATCCGGTGCGTGATCGATGCCGGCACCGCCAGGGTCAAGCGATACAGCTTGCGCCAGAAGGTGGAGCAGCTGCTGGTGGAGCCTATCAGCCAGGCCGCCGCGAATCAGCGCGCTGGCCGTTGTGGTCGTGTGGCTGAAGGCATTTGCATCCGGCTCTATGACGAACAGGGCTTTGCTGCCCGTCCGCGCTTCACTGATCCAGAAATTCTGCGCAGTTCGCTCGCTGGCGTGATCCTTCGCATGACGGCGCTGCACCTGGGAGCTGTGGAGGAGTTTGCCTTTATCGAACCACCTTCCAGGCGCGCCATCACCGATGGCTACCAATTGCTTGGGGAATTGGGCGCTGTAGATGAGCAGCTTCGCCTCACGCCGATCGGAAAAACGCTGGCCAGGTTGCCTCTGGACCCACGTGTGGGCCGAATGATTCTGGAAGCCAGGGAGCGTGGAGCGCTCTCTGAGGTGCTCGTGCTGGCGGCCGCCTTGTCGGTGCAAGACGTGCGTGACAGGCCGATGGACAAACAGGCACAGGCCGATCAGGCCCACGCGCGGTTTGACGATGACAAGAGCGAGTTTGTAGGGACCTTGCGGCTGTGGAACTGGCTGGAGGAAGCCAGGGGCGGCCATGGCAAGGATCACAAGCTCAGCCACCGGCAATATGAAAATCTGCTGCGCCAGCATTTCATACACGTGCGTCGGGTGCGCGAGTGGCGTGATACCCATACGCAGTTGAAAACTGTCGTGGCCGAGCACGGCTGGAAGCTGGGCACCGAACCAGCCAGCTATGAGCAATTGCATTTGTCCATGCTGTCTGGCCTGCTGGGTAATGTGGGCTGCAAGAGCGACAGCGAGGACTGGTATCTGGGGGCTCGTGGTATCAAATTTCATCGGCACCCCGGCGCGCACCTGAAGAAACGGCCCGGCAAATGGATTGTCTGTGCCGAGCTGGTGGAAACCAGCAGACTGTTCGGCCGTGGAATCGCCGCCATCGAGCCGCAATGGCTGGAGACGGTGGGGCGCCACCTTCTGAAGAAGCAGCTCCTCGACCCGCATTGGGAGAAAAAGGCGGCCAGGGTCAACGCGCTGGAGCGGGCGACCCTGTATGGGCTACCGGTGTATCAGCAGCGGCGCGTCGACTTTGCCAAGGTGGACGCTCCGGCAGCAAGGGAGATATTCATCAGGGAAGCGCTGGTCGCCAACCTGACGGACGACACATGGGACAGCAAGCTGCCCTTTTTGGCCGCCAACCGCAAGGTAGTGAGGTCAGTGCAGGACCTGGAGCACAAATCCCGCCGACAAGACGTGCTGGTTGATGAGGAGCTGATTTTCGGTTTCTACGACAAGCAGTTGCCCAGACATGTCTCCAGTGGCATTGCATGCGAACGGTGGTACCGCCAGGCGTCCAAAGACCAACCGCGTCTTCTCCATCTGAGCAAAGATGAGTTGATGCGCCACGAGGCGGCGGGCGTGACCACGCAAGCCTTCCCCAGGACCATCCGCATGGGCGGTGTCGACTGCGCGGCCAGCTATCTGCACGACCCGAAAGATCCGCGCGACGGCTTGTCCATCACTGTCCCGATCTTCGCGCTCAACCAGGTCAGTGAGGCCCGTTGTGACTGGCTGGTGCCCGGCATGCTCAAGGAGAAAGTACAGGCCTTGCTGAAATCCTTGCACCAGCGTCCTCGTTCCAGGCTTGTCCCTCTGCCACAGACGGCCGAGGCCATGTCTGAACAACTGATGAGCTCGGATGCCTTTGGTCAGGAGCCATTGGTCGATGCGCTGCTCAAGCTGGTGCGCGAGAAGACACAACTCCCGGTGCAACGCAACGATTTCAAGCCGGACATGCTTTCACCTCACCACCTGATGCACTTCAGGGTGGTGGACGAACATGGGCGCCAGCTGGGGCAGGGGCGCAACCTGGGAGCGCTCAAGAGTGAGCTGGGTGGGAAAGCGCGCGGTGCGTTTCAGGCCCTGGCCGCCCTCAAGATGCAGGACTTGCGCAAGGCCGAACCAGCGGCCGCGCAGGCGCAAGCGCAAGCGTCTGACAAGAAGCAGGCCCGATATGCGGGTCAAGAGCCAGGTCAACATGCCCGGAAACAAGGCAAGAACAGCGCTCGCGATGTCGCCGATACCTTCACGGACTGGCAGTTCGGCCAGCTGCCTGAACTGATGGAAATCAGCAAGGGCAGCCAGACCCTGGTCGGGTTCCCGGCACTGATCGACAACGGCGACTCGGTTCACATCGAAGTTTTCGACGAACCAGAGCTCGCCGCCGGCAAGCACCGGAACGGCCTTAGACGCCTGTTTGCCCTTCAGGTCAAAGATGCCCTGAAATACCTGGACAAAAACTTGCCCGGACTTCAGTCGCTCCCTCTGGCCTACCTGCAGGCGGGCAAGGGCAAGGATGCCGGCAGTGACTGGTCGCTCGAAACCATCCGGGAACAGATCCTGCTGCTGGCACTTGAGCGGGCATTTCTCGTCGACCCACTGCCCACCGACGCTCCGTCGTTCGAGAAGCGGGTGGACGAGGGGCGTTCGCGTTTGACCCTCATCGCCAATGAGATTGCCCGCCTGGTTGGGGAGATCATGGGCGAATTCGCGGCTGCGGTCCGCAAACTCAGGGACGCCAGGGTTGATGAAGGCGTTCAAAGCGATGTTCAGCAGCAGTTGCAGCGGTTGATGCACAAGCAATTCCTGATGCAGACGTCATACACGCAGCTTCAGCATTTCCCGAGGTACCTCAAAGCAGTTCAGTTGCGCCTGGAGAAGTGGCGCGCTGACCCGGCCAGGGACCTGTCGCGCATGAGTGATCTCCGCCCGCAGGAACAGCGTTATTGGCGACTGGTCAGCGAACGCAAGGGCGTGATCGATGAGCGCATGAGCACCTTGCGCTGGATGCTGGAAGAGCTGCGCGTGAGCTTTTTTGCTCAGGAGTTGCGCACGCCGCAACCTGTGAGCATCAAGCGGCTGGAGAAAGCCTGGGCGCAGATCAGCTTGTAGCCAGGCACTGCTGGCAGGCGGTCGTCAGAGTCTGGCCAGCCGCTCCAGCGCCTTGAGCAGTGTTTCATCCTTCTTGGCGAAGCAGAAGCGAATCACGCGCTGATCGAAGCCTTCGCCATAGAACGGCGAGAGCGGAATGGCTGCGACACCTATTTCACGGGTCAGCCATTGACAGAAATCGGCATCCCCCAGTTCGCGTTCAGGTACCGCGAGCGACTCAATGCCAACGCACTGGAAGTAAGTGCCCTGACCCGGGAGCAGCCGAAAGCGTGTCTTCTCCAGACCTTGGCGGAACAGGTCGCGCTTTCGCTGATAGAACGCGGGCAGATTCAGGTAAGGAGCCGGGTCTGTCAGGTAATCGGCCAGGCCATGCTGCATAGGCGTGTTCACCGTGAACACGTTGAACTGGTGAACCTTTCGGAATTCAGCTGTCAGGGAAGGAGGCGCGACCACATAGCCCACCTTCCATCCAGTGACATGGAACGTCTTGCCAAAACTGCTGACGATAAACGCCCGGGCCGCGAGCCCGGGAAAACGGGCAGCGCTCTGGTGAGCCAGGTCATCGAACACCATGTGCTCATAAACCTCGTCACTGATCAGCAGTACGTCGGTAGGAGCCAGAAGCGCTTCGAGCTGATGCATGTCAGCTTCCGTCCAGCATTGTCCACTCGGATTGTGGGGGCTGTTGATGATGATCGCCCGGGTTTTCTCGCTCAGGGCCGAGGCAATGGCGTCAAAATCCGGCCGGAACCCATCCGGGGTCAGTGGCACACGCACAGCAACGCCGCCAGCAAGCTCGATGTTCGGCACGTAGCTGTCGTAGCAGGGCTCCAGAACGATGACTTCATCGCCTGGGTGAACAACGGCGAGGATGGCAGTGAGAATGGCCTGCGTCGCGCCGGCTGTCACCGTCACCTCGGCGTTGGCGTCACAAGGCAGTCCGTACAACGCCGTGGTCTTGGCAGCGATGGCCTCGCGAAGCGCGGGCACACCGGTCATGGGTGGGTACTGGTTGTACCCGGCATCCATTGCTGACTTGACGCTGTCGATCAGCGCAGGATCACAGGCAAAATCAGGAAAGCCTTGGCCCAGGTTGACGGCACCGGTCTCAACCGCCAGGGCCGACATCACGGTGAAGACAGTAGTGCCCACATTGGGGAAACGGGATTCAAGAGCAGGTGTGGCAGGGGTATCTGCAGGCATGATTCTCAGAGTTCGTAGTCGTCGTAATGCCCGTTCATGGCTTTTTCGACCAGGTCAGCTGACAGGCGGTCACTCAGGTATTCCGCAAATCGCAAAACAAAGTGCCGTAAATAGGCGCCACGCTTGAACGCCACCCGTGCAACATTTCGCCCGAATAATTGCGCCCCATCTCGTGCCACCAGATCCGGGCTCCGGTTTTCCCCCTGCACGGCCATCTCGGCCACAATGCCCACGCCCATTCCCAGCTTGACATAAGTCTTGATGACGTCCGAATCGATCGCCTCAAGGACCACACTCGGCGCCAGCTTGCGTTGTTCGAAGGCCTGGTCGATGCGCGTTCTGCCCGTGAAGCTCGGGTGGTAGGTGATGAGAGGCTCCTTGGCGAGATCCTCGAGTGTGATGTGCTCTTTGGCCAGCAAAGGGTGGTCAAAAGGAAAGACCAGCACGTGCTGCCACTCATAGCAGGGCAGCGTCACAAGATCGGCGTATTGCGAAAGGGACTCGGTAGCAATGCCGATCTCTGCCGTCTCATCGAGCAACATGCGGGCGACCTGATCCGGAGACCCCTGGTGCAGGCTGACGCCCACCTTCGGGTATGCCTGTCGCAGTCGGGCGACCGGTCCGGGTAATACATAGCGGGCCTGTGTGTGGGTCGTGGCGATGGACAGCGTGCCACTGTCCTGGGCAGAGAACTGCTCACCAATCCGCTTGAGATTGTTGACTTCACGCAGGATGATGTCGATGCTCTTGAGCACTTGCTGGCCAGGCTCGGTCACACGCTTGATGCGTTTTCCGTGCCGGACGAAGATGTCGATGCCCAGCTCATCCTCCAGCTCAATGATGGCCTTGGAGACGCCAGGCTGTGACGTGTGCAAGGCCTTGGCGGCTTCTGTGAGGTTGAGGTTGCGCCGTACAGCTTCCTGAACGAACCGGAACTGGTGGAGATTCATGCCTGTGCCTCGTCATTGAGCGCAATGTCTGCCAGCAATGCGGCCAAACGCTCGCTTTCACCTGCAGCGGGCAGGCATTGAATGTTGACGGCCGGGAACTGGCGCTGCAGGGTGGAGACCAGCGCCGGCAGGTCGGTTCTTGCATGTTTGCCCATGCCAAAGAAAAGTGGAAGTATCCGCAGTTGCCGGCATCCTTCGCCTACCAGCTGCGCAGCTGCCGTTGGCAGGTCGGGCTCGCTGAGCTCGAGGTAGGCGCATCGCACCCGCGACGCAGGATCCCTGCGTCTGACCGCGTCGGCGACGGCCTCGACGGGCTGCCGCCACATCGGATCACGTGATCCATGGGCAAATATCACCACTCCCAGCATCTTTGCTACCTCCTGAACACCAGCCACAAGAAGGCGCCAAGCGAGAGCACTGAGTAGATCATCGCCGGTGCCGCTGCCGCCAGCCACGGCTGCCACTGGTTGAGGTTGCCAATGTAGCCAAACACGTTGTTGAGCAGAAAAAAACTGATCCCGATCATCACGCCCAGAAATACGTAGCCCATGACGCCCCCGCTACGGAAGTGCAGGTAGGCAAAGGGCAGGGCGAGAACGACCATCACCAGGCAACTCAAGGGATAGAACACCTTGCGCCAGAACTCGATTTCATACCGTTGTGCCGTTTGCCCGTTCGCTTCCAGATGCTGGATGTATTCGAACAGGTCGGTTGTGCGCATGCGGTCTGGCTTGAGCAGCGCCACTGAGACCATTTCGGCCGTGATTTCGCTTGGCCAGCTGTAGGTGGGCATATCGCTGTGACGCACATCATCGGCTTTGAGCTTGACTCGACGAAACTCCATTCGCTTGACGTCAATGAGCGTCCAGGACCCGGTGGTCTCGATCTGCCCCTCTGCCGCATCCAGCGTGGAGAGCATGACCCCGTTCTCGTCGAACTCGAAAATGCGCACACCGCCCATGTGGCCCTGAGTGGTGAGAGTACGGACATTGACCAGGTAATTGGCCTGTCCCTGGCGCTCCTTGAGCCATGCACCTGTCTCGCCTGCCACCAGGTTGCCCTTGAACCTGGCCTTGAGCAACTGCGCCGAGCGGTCCGCTGGCGGGGCCGCATAGTCACCCATGGCAAACGTCAGGATGGTGAACAAGAGCCCAAGCCCCAGCAATGTCTTCAATGCACGAGTCGGCCCCAGACCGCTGGTTCTCAGAATGGTGTACTCGGAGCTGTGTGCCAGCCGCGTCAGCACAGTGACCGAGCCGATCAATACTGCGATCGGCATGAGTTCGTACATCCGGTTGGGCATCATCAACGCCACATACATCAGGGCGTGGCGGATGCCATAGACCAGCTCAGGGTTGGAGCGAGGAGCCTTGCCCAGTGCACTCAGCTCTTCGACAAAGTCAAAGAAGAAAAACAGTGCGAGAAAGGCCAGCAGCACGTAGGCAAAGGAAGTGATGACCTCGCCATAGATGAGGCGTCGGATGGTCTTCATCGAGCCGGCTCCTCCTGTCCATCGCCTTGATGCTCTGTAGGCCGCGCGTCCGTTTCGGCCCCCAGCATGTGCCGCGTCTCGGCCGGGCTGTCTGGCACATCAATGGGCGAGAGCGCTGCCCAGGCGGGGTCGGTTTCGCTCTCCGGCCCCGAATTGGCGGCCATTGCGGCCATGGCAGCGGGACGCCCTTGGGATGGGTCACGCCCTGGCCGCCAGCGCGTCAGGATATCCGCCCAGCTCAGCGCATAGTGGCGTTTGTAGAGCCAGCCCAGCGCCAGCATGAACACGGTGCCGTGGGTCAGCAACAGCAGAACAGGCATGCTCATCTTGCCCGAAGCAATCCAGCGCTGGCTGAAGTTGAGCATGTTGAAGTAGGCCATGAACGCGAAGAGGGTAAAGATCAGGTTGCCGCCACGCCCGGCCCTGGGGTTGTTGATGGTGACGGCCAAGGCGATCAGCACCAGGTTCAGGGCTGTCAGGGCCACGCCCAGTCGCCAGCCCAGCTCACCCATGTTGGGTGGCGTCGGGTCCTTGAGGAGGTCAATTGTGTCCACCGCTCGCAGCCGCTGCAGGCCGCTTGCATATCCAATCTGGCTTCCGATCTGGGCGGCATACTCATCAAATTCACTGATCTTGACTGAACCTGTTTCCGGGTCGCGTTCCAGGCGCTGCCCGTTGACCAGTACAAGGTAGCGTCGCCCGTCGATGGTCTGAATATGGCCAGAGCTGGCGGATGTCACCGTTTCCCGGCCATCGTCCTCAATACTGGAGATGAACACGTTCTTGCCTTCCAGGTCGTCATTGGTGTCCTTGTCGATGTAGAACACCCGTCGCCCACTGGAAGACTCCTGGAATTCACCCGGTTGCACCCGTTGCAAATCGCCACGGTTCTCAAAACGGCCTCTGAGCTCGTCAGTCTGCTGGTTGGCCCATGGCCAGGCAAACAGAATGAGAACGACAATTACCAGAAGGACTGGCCAGGAGAATCGCAGAAGCGGGCTGAGAAAGCCACCGAGCGAGCGGCCACAAGCAAACCAGACAATCATTTCGCTCTCCCGGTACATACGGGAAAGCGTGGAAACGATGCTGATGAACAGGGCGAGTGTCAAAATGGTGGGCATTCGTCCCAGGACGGTGTAGCCCAGAACGAGCATGATCTCCTCCGGGTTGACACTGCCGCGGGACGCGGCGCCAAGCGTTCGGATGAGAAGCATCGTCAGCACAATGGTGAACAACACCACCAGGGTTGCGCCAAAACTTCGTGCGAGCTCTTTGCGGATGGAAGAATGGAATAACATTGATTCAACTCAGGACCCCCCGATTATGAACTTTGAAATCAAGACCCTGTCACCCGAGCAAGCCGTCCAGGCTGCTGTCGATGCTCTGATTGTTCTGATTCCGGACGATTTCTCCCTCAAACGGGGTCAGAGAAACGCCCTGACCGAGCTTGTGCACGACACCACCACCCGCAAGGAGGTTGAGGCGGGCGTCGGAAAGAGCCTCATGCTTTATCGCGCTCCCGGCTTCAAGGCCTCCCGCCTGGTGCTCGTCCGCTGCGGCGATGCCACCCCTGCCCAGGTGCGCAGTGCTGTATCCGCTGCGATGGGGCATGTCCGTCATGCATCCACTCGCAAGGTTGCAATCCTGTTGAGCCTCCTGCCCGACAGCAACGCAGCCATTCAGGCGGCCATGATGGCCGCTGCGGATGCAACCTACACCTACACGGAGACCAAACCCTCTGCCAAGGCCTCAGCCATCAAGACGTTGCAACTGGGCGTGCCCGCTGTCGCCAGCGCCAAAGCTGCTTTTGCCAAGGCTCAGGCTGCCGTCGTGGGGGTCACCACTGCCCGCGAATGGGCGAACCGCCCAGGGAACCATGCCACGCCGACCATGCTGGCCAAGGCCGCGGTCGCGCTGGGCAAGAAGCCAGGCATCAAGACCGAAGTTCTTGGTCCGAAAGAGGTGGAAAAGCTGGGCATGGGCAGCTTCATGGCCGTCGCCCAAGGGTCGGCGGAGCCGCTCCGCTTCATCATCATGCGGTACAACGGCGGCAAGAAATCAGATGCGCCTGTGGTGCTGGTGGGCAAAGGCATCACTTTCGACACCGGCGGCATTTCGCTCAAGCCCGGCGCGGGCATGGATGAAATGAAGTTCGACATGGGCGGCGCGGCCAGCGTCCTCGGGACCTTCGCCGCGCTGGCAGAACTCAAGCCTTCTGTCAATGTGGTCGGACTTATCCCCACATGTGAAAACATGCCCGACGGCAAGGCCATCAAGCCTGGAGACGTTGTCACCAGCATGAGCGGGCAGACGATCGAAATTCTCAATACGGATGCAGAAGGGCGCCTGATTCTCTGCGATGCCCTGACCTATGCTGCACGCTTCAAACCTGCCTGTATTGTGGACATCGCCACCCTGACAGGTGCTTGCGTCATCGCGCTGGGCAGCATCCGCACAGGCATGTATGCGACGACAGACGCGTTGGCGCAGTCTCTCTCGGATGCAGGCGAGCGATCGCTCGACCTGTGCTGGAGGATGCCGCTGGATGAGGCATACGCCGATGGCCTGAAGTCCAACTTCGCCGACATGGCCAACGTGGCCGACCGCAAGGCCGGGTCCGTGACAGCTGCCAAGTTTCTGCAGAAGTTTGTCGGTGAGCATGAATGGGCTCACCTGGACATCGCGGGATCAGCGTGGAACAGTGGTGGTGCCAAGGGGGCCACAGGTCGTCCTGTGCCTCTGCTGCTCGAGTTTCTGGTCAGCAGGAACTCGGTCTGACACCCGTGGCCGATCCGCAGGTTGCATTCCACTTCAATGCCGACGACAAGTTGGCATATGGCGCCCGCCTGGTGCGCAAGGGGTACCTGAGAGGGGCTCGCATGCTGGTATGGGGCGACCCGCGCCAGCTGGAGCAACTCTCCCACATTTTGTGGACGCAGACCCCAGGGGATTTCGTGGGCCATGCGTGCCCGACCGATCCGGCCGCCGTGCAGACGCATTCGAAAGTCCGCCTGGTTGCACAGTTGCCTGAACAGGCGCCTGAAGCCACCATGCTCGTCAACCTCACGGATGCCTTTCCTGGCGACGCCATCGACGGGTACGAGCGGGTATTCGAGATCGTCACGGCAGCTCCTGAAGACAGGCAGGGAGGCAGGCAACGCTGGATGGCCTACCGGCAGGCCGGCATCGAGCCCGACCGGCATGACCTTGGAGGCAGCTCCGCCTGAGGGGCCGCAACACGTCTCGCGCATGCAAAGGGCCGCTGGATGCAACCCTTTGTCACCTGTGAAGCAGGCCAAAGATGGCAACTGTTTGAAAAACCGCCCGGATTTGGAGTATCGTTAGGGTTGGATGCAGGAAATATCCTGTTTTCCGACTGATTTGTTTATTTCCTTTCCGAGGGTATCTATGCACATGAACATCAAACTCGCCGTGCTCGCATCGGCCGTTGCTCTGGCCGCTTGCGGCAAGAAGGAAGAGGCTGCACCGGCCGCTGAGACCGCCGCACCAGCAACATCTGCCGCCGCTCCAGCACCTGCTGAGGCGATGGTGATCAAAATCGGCCACGTCGGCCCAACCAGTGGTGCCATTGCCCACCTCGGCAAGGACAACGAGAACGGTGCCCGCATGGCCATTGAAGAGCTCAATGGTGCTGGCCTGACCATCGAAGGCAAGCCTGTCCAGTTCGAGCTGCTGGCCGAAGACGACGCAGCTGATCCCAAGCAGGGCACCGCTGCTGCACAGAAGCTGGTCGATGCCAAAGTGGCTGGCGTGATCGGTCACCTGAACTCCGGAACCACGATTCCAGCCTCGCAGATCTATAACGACGCTGGCATTCCACAGATTTCCCCATCCGCCACGAACCCCACCTACACCCGCCAGGGCTACACCGGTGTGTTCCGTGTGGTGGCTGACGACGTGCACCTGGGCGGTACGCTGGGCAAGTACGCAGTGGAGCAGCTCGGTGGCAAGGCCGTGGCGGTCATCGATGACCGCACGGCTTATGGTCAGGGCGTGGCTGACGAGTTCGAGAAAGGCGTGAAGGCCGCTGGCGGCAACATCGTCGGCCGCGAATTCACCAACGACAAAGCCACCGACTTCAACGCCATCCTGACCACCCTGAAGGCACAGAAGCCTGATGTCGTGTTCTTTGGCGGCATGGACGCCGTGGCTGGCCCGATGCTCAAGCAAATGAAGCAGCTGGGTATCGAAGCCAAGTTCATGGGCGGCGACGGTATCTGCACCAGCAAGTTGCCTGAGCTGGCTGGCGACGGCATGTCCGACGAGCAGGTTTACTGCGCGGAAGCTGGTGGCGTCGAAGGCGAGCAGAAAGTTGGCATGGACAAGTTCCGCGCTGACTTCAAGGCCAAGTTCGGTGAAGAAGTGCAGGTGTACGCACCTTACGTCTACGACGCCGTCAAGGTCATGGCAGACGCCATGGTCAAGGCCCAGTCTTCTGATCCTGTGAAGTACCTGCCAGCACTGAAGGCCACGGAGTACGAGGGTGTGACCGGCAAGATCGCCTTTGACGAGAAGGGTGACATCAAGAACGGTGCTCTGACCCTCATGACCTACAAGGGCGGTGCTCGCACCCAGATCGCTGTGATCCGCTGATAGCAGCCACTTTGGTCGCAGCGTCCCGGGTTGATCAACTGCCCGGGACCCACCAAAAAAAGCCACCTTCGGGTGGCTTTTTTTTGGCCAAGTCGTTGCCCTCAGCCCAGTCGAAGCAGGGTGGCAGTCACGTCCTTGTGATCCATGCCGTATGCGTATCCGTGGCGCTCCAGCCAGGACAGAGCCTGGCTGAGCTCCCCCGGGCCGAGGTTGTAATATTCGAAATTGATCACCAGCGGCTTGATCCTGTCCAGCGGGAAGGTCTGGAGAATGGCCCAGTCGTGCCCTTCGGTGTCGATCTGCAGCAGGTCGAGGGAGGCAAACCCCAGTTCGTCCAGGGCTGTCTGGAACGACTTGCACAACACGGTTTCCTCGACCCGAACCGACTTGAGAACGTCGTGTGTTGCCTCGTCCACCTTCTTGCCGCCGATGGCGTTGCGGTCGGTATAAAAGGACGAGATACCGAGTGCCCAGTCGGGCAACGTCCCATCCTCGACCACCTGCGCCGGGATTCGATACATCACTCGCTCGCCATCGCAGGCATCAATGGCTGCGTTGACGAAGACCAGGCCCTCGCAATCGTCATAGTTGGCCACCAGACGCTCGTACATGTCGGTCAGGGGCTCGAACAGGGCGCCGTGCCATTGCTGGGCGCGAATGCGTTTGTACAGGGGATCGAACTTCACCCCATCCATGGCGCCCACCTGGAGAAACTGCACGGATTGGTCCTGGCCGTCTCGTAGCGCGTGCACATAGTCCATCAATCCGCCAAGATCCGTTTGAATGCTTGGCCAGGACCGTGTTGACGCCTCTCCGTCTGCCTGGGCGCTTTCCGAGGCAACGTCATACTGAAAAGGTTGAGCGCAAGCCAGACGCCGCAGGTCAACCACTGTCTTCGGAATGTCGGGCTTTGGCCGCTTGTTGGGGACAGCCCGGGAGGCCTGGTAATGCGTGATGACAGGCGCCTGCTGCTCTCTGGACATGACCTGCGTGTCAAAGACGTGTGTATAGCGCTCTGGTAGCCATCCCGTGACGAGATCATGGGTCTGGGAATACTCGGCCCAGGCCTGATCGAGCAGCATCTGATCCCAGACCATGGGGCGCATCTGGCACAGCTCGATCCACCGCTCAAGCAAGCCGATTGCTCGTTCGTTGTAGGCAAAGTAGACCGTACCGCTGGCAAACTCCCAGCCGTCATACCGGTGCACAGCGAAGTCGAATCCGGCCGGGATGTGGGGCGGACGCTGAAGTTTGGCGTCGGCATCGACCCACAGCACGGGGCGCTGAAGTTCTTTCAGGCAGTTGAGTATGAAGCTTGGCTTGAGGCTGCAGTTGGCCTCCCACGTGCCGGCGCTCTCGATGCCAACGACGCAGTACGGCTGCTCAGCTCCAAGTGCCTCGATGGAAGCAATCAGCTCTTTGGCGCAGGCTTCATAAGGCGTACCGGTGGTGTAGTAGCTGACAACGACGGGGCTGGGATGTGGCTCGTACAGGCGTTCAGTCGAATCCACGCCGATCCAGAAGTGCTCGCCATTGATGTCGATGTTGCACAGGTCTTCGAAGCTCTGCTTGAGTTCAGCCTGACTCTCATCATGGTTGCGGATGACGCAAAGAGAACTCGACCGCAGCACTTGTGCCCGGCCATGCTCTTGCCAGTCCATCGATTGTTCCTTGTGCCCCAGCTGGGCCAGGAGCCCCATGAGCTCGTCCATCTTGCGTCTTGCCTTTCATAAGCTGCAGGTGAAACCCGTTCAAAAGCAGCTTAGGTGGCAATTGGCTGGCCCGGTCGCCAAAAAAGGGACCGCAAAGACCTCCAGTCCTGAGGATGAGCGCCCGCGGCGCGCGGTGTTCTTCAGGGTCCGGGCACAAAAAAGCCGTCACGCTGGACGGCCTTGATGCTAGTTCTTCGTGGCGGAGAGGGCGGGATTCGAACCCGCGGTAGGCTATGAACCTACACACGCTTTCCAGGCGTGCGACTTAAACCACTCATCCACCTCTCCGCGAAGCCTTCAATTATAGCAGGCAATTTTCCTGTTTCAGGCGTTGTTGCGCCCGGTGCTGATCATTTTCATGGCAGATGTGACCAATGCAGACACCTCCGTCATGTTGCTCGGCACCACCAGAGTGGTCTGCGCCTCATTGGCCAGCTTGCCGTAAGCTTCCACAGCCTGCTCGGCCACCTTGAGCTGGACGGCTTCCTGCCCGCCTGGCAGCTGGATGGCCTGCGCCACCCGCGCGATGGCGTGAGCCGTGGCGTCAGCCACTGCCTTGATGGCCTCGGCCTCACCCTGAGCCTTGTTGATTTCCGCTTGTTTTTCGCCTTCGGAGCGGGCGATGAAGGCTTCGCGCTCGCCGGTTGCGATGTTGATCTGCTCCTGCCGGCGGCCCTCGGAGGCCGCGATGAGGGCGCGCTTTTCGCGCTCTGCGGTGATCTGGGCCTGCATGGCGCGCAGAATCTCTGCTGGCGGGGTCAGGTCCTTGATCTCGTAGCGCAGCACCTTCACACCCCAGTTGAGCGCAGCCTCGTCGATGGCCGCCACAACCTGGGCATTGATCATGTCGCGCTCTTCAAAGGTCTTGTCCAGCTCCAGCTTGCCGATCACCGAGCGCAACGAGGTCTGGGCCAGCTGAGTCACTGCCATGACGTAGTTGGAGGAACCATAAGAGGCGCGCATGGGGTCCGTCACCTGAAAATACAGAATGCCGTCGACCTGCAGCTGCGTGTTGTCGCGCGTGATGCACACCTGACTGGGCACATCGAGCGGAATCTCCTTGAGACTGTGCTTGTAGGCGACGCGCTCAATGAATGGCACCAGAAATTTCAGCCCCGGGCTGAGCGTTCCACTGTATTTGCCCAGTCGCTCGACCACCCAGGCGTTCTGTTGCGGCACGATCTTGACTGACCGGATCACGAACATGACCGCGATCACGAGAATGACGATCGATACGATTGAAGTTCCCACTGTGAATATCCCTTCTTTCAGATGAAAAGCTGCGGCGCTGATGTTGCGCGTGGCAGCTCAGGTTTTCTCGACCACCAGGCGGCTGCCCTCCAGCTCGACCACCTTGTAAATGCCGGGCTGCGGCTCAGGGGTGTTGCGTGCCACTGCCAGCCACTGGGCGCCGCGGTAGTGCACGCGGGCAGTGCCATCGGCTTGCCAGGTGGTCACATGCACAGTACTGCCAATGTCCAGATTGACATCAGGTGACGCTGTGGCGGGCGATTTGTCCTCATGCCGCTTTCGCCACTGGTGCAGGCCAACGGTAAAAAAGAACCCCAGAATGCCTGCGGTGGCGATTTGCCCCGTCACCGACAAGCCCATATGGGCCGCCAGGGCACCTGCCACAGCGCCCAAGGCCAGCATCAGCAGGTAAAACGTTCCTGTGGCCAGTTCCAGGGCAACCAGGCCTCCCGCCAGTACCCACCACAGCGTTGCATCGCTCATTGTGTGTTCTCCTGATCTTGTGCGTTGTTGTTCAGCTCTGCCGCGCACGGGCGCGAGCACCTTGAATACACGCATTTTGCTTCAACACTGAATGTTATCCGCTAACAGCACCCAGTTTTACTTACACTCGAGTCCACATTGTCCAATGGTTTAGGCTTGGGTAGATATCAAGCCCGGAGATCGCCATGAAATTTCGCTTCCCCATCGTCATCATTGATGAGGACTTTCGCTCGGAAAACACGTCAGGCCTGGGGATTCGTGCCCTTGCGCAAGCCATTGAGAGCGAGGGCTTTGAAGTCGTCGGTGTGACCAGTTACGGCGACCTGAGCCAGTTTGCGCAACAGCAAAGCCGCGCCTCGGCCTTTATCCTTTCGATCGATGACGAGGAGTTTTCCAACGGGCCTGACCTGGATCCGGCCGTACTGAATCTTCGCAATTTCATCGGCGAGGTGCGGCGCAAGAATGCCGAGGTGCCGATCTACGTTTACGGCGAGACGGCCACGAGCCGGCATTTGCCCAACGACATTCTTCGCGAACTGCACGGCTTCATCCACATGTTCGAGGACACGCCCGAGTTCGTGGCGCGGCACATCATCAGGGAAGCCAAGAGCTACCTTGAAGGTATCCAACCGCCATTCTTCCGGGCCTTGCTCGACTATGCGGAAGACGGCTCCTACTCCTGGCACTGTCCGGGTCACTCGGGTGGCGTGGCGTTTCTGAAGTCGCCCGTCGGGCAGATGTTCCACCAGTTTTTCGGTGAAAACATGTTGCGAGCCGATGTGTGCAATGCCGTCGAGGAGCTGGGCCAGCTACTTGACCACAATGGCGCCATCGGCGCGTCTGAGCGCAATGCAGCCCGGATCTTCAACTCCGACCATTGCTTTTTCGTCACCAATGGCACGTCCACGTCCAACAAAATGGTCTGGCACCACACGGTGGCACCGGGCGATGTGGTCGTGGTAGACCGCAATTGCCACAAGTCGATTCTGCACAGCATCATCATGACGGGAGCCATCCCGGTCTTTCTCAAGCCGACGCGGAACCACTACGGCATCATTGGCCCGATTCCGCAAAGCGAGTTCGAGCCAGAGAGCATCAAGGCCAAGATGCGGGCCAACCCGCTTCTCAAGGGGCGTGACCCGGAGAAGATCAAGCCGCGCATCCTGACGCTGACCCAGTCCACCTATGACGGCGTTCTCTACAACACCGAGACGATCAAGGGCTTGCTCGACGGCTATGTCGACAATCTGCATTTTGACGAAGCCTGGCTCCCGCACGCAGCGTTTCACCCTTTCTACGGCACTTTCCACGCGATGGGCCGCAAGCGCAACCGGCCACAGCACACCGTGGTGTATTCCACCCAGTCAATTCACAAGCTGCTCGCCGGCATCAGCCAGGCCAGTCATGTGCTGGTTCAGGATTCACAGGAGACGAAGCTCGACAGGCATCTGTTCAACGAGTCCTACCTCATGCACACGTCGACTTCACCTCAGTACAGCATCATTGCCAGCTGCGACGTTGCAGCGGCCATGATGGAGCCTCCGGGCGGTACAGCGCTGGTCGAGGAAAGCCTTGCCGAAACCCTGGATTTCCGTCGTGCCATGCGCAAGGTGGAAGCCGAATACGGTAGCGATGACTGGTGGTTTGAGGTGTGGGGGCCCGAAAAGCTCGCAGAAGAGGGCATTGGCCGCGCCAACGACTGGGTGCTCAAGCGCACCGATGCCGACGGCGTTCAGACCTCCGATGGCGAGGATTCCTGGCATGGTTTCGGGAGCATGGCGCCCGGCTTCAACATGCTTGATCCGATCAAGTCGACCATCGTCACGCCGGGCCTGAACCTCAATGGTGACTTTGCCGACTGGGGAATCCCGGCCTCCATCGTGACCAAGTTCCTGGCGGAACATGGTGTCGTGGTGGAGAAGACCGGGCTCTACAGCTTCTTCATCATGTTCACCATTGGCATCACCAAAGGCCGATGGAACACGCTCCTGACGGCCTTGCAGCAGTTCAAGGACGACTACGACAAGAATCAGCCAATGTGGCGAATCATGCCGGAGTTCTGTGCCAAGCAACCCCGCTACGAGAAGATGGGTCTGCGCGACCTTTGCCAGCACGTGCACCAGATGTACGCCAAGTACGACGTGGCCCGCTTGACGACGGAGATGTATCTGAGCGACCTGCAGCCTGCCATGAAGCCGACAGACGCTTTCTCGCACATTGCGCACCGGACCACCGAGCGGGTACCGATCGACGAGCTGGAAGGCCGCATCACGACCAGTCTGGTCACGCCATACCCACCAGGCATTCCGCTGCTGATTCCCGGCGAGGTCTTCAACAAGAAAATCGTCGACTACCTCAAGTTCAACCGGGAGTTTGCGCGCGAATGTTCTGGTTTCGAGACCGACATCCATGGTCTGGTGGTTGAGACAGCGGTGGACGGATCAGTCGGTTACTTTGCCGACTGCGTCAAAAAAGGGTAATCTGGCAATGCGTCCCGCAACCCTGAGATACAAGGAGATTCAATGTTTCCAGAATTTCGTGAGTTGATCACCCAGCTCAAGGGCCACGATCACCATTTCACGCGGCTCTTCGACAAGCACAACGAACTGGATCAGAAGATCAGCAACATGGAGGAGCACATCCAGCCGGGCACCCAGCTGGAGATTGAGGCGCTCAAGAAGGAAAAGCTCGCGCTCAAGGACGAGTTGTACGAACACCTGAAGAAGAAGGCGGCTGCGTAGGCCTCGGGGCACCGTGGCACTGCACGCAAAGAAAAAGGCACCCAAGCGGTGCCTTTTGCATTCCTGCGGTTGCCAAGCAGGAAATAGTGAAGCAGGCGAGGGATCGCCTGCCCAGGGAAGTCAATCTTCCTCGCTGAACCCGCCGGTGGCAGCGAATCCCCCATCCACATACATGATCTCTGCAGAAATGCCCGATGAGAGATCAGACAGCAAGAATGCCGCGGCGTTGCCCACATCGTCGATGGTCACGTTGCGGCGGATAGCCGAGGCATCTGCCGTGTGCTTGAGAATCTTGCCGAAATCCTTGATGCCGCTGGCGGCGAGGGTCTTGATCGGGCCCGCACTGATGCCGTTGGCACGCATGCCGTGCTTGCCCACTGCCGTGGCCAGATAGCGAACCGACGCTTCCAGGCTGGCCTTGGCCAAACCCATGGTGTTGTAGTGGGGAATCGCGCGCATGGCACCCAGATACGAGAGCGTCAGAAGGGATGACTTCTCGTTGAGGTATGGCATGGCGGCTTTGGCCATGGCAGGAAAGCTGTACGCACTGATGTCGTGTGCGATCCGGAAGCTCTCTCTGGAGAGGCCGTCGAGGAGGTCACCGGCAATGGCCTCACGCGGAGCAAAACCGATCGCATGCACAAATCCGTCAAACTTGGGCCAGGATTGCGACAGGTCGGCGAAGAGCTTCTCGATCTGTGCGTCGTCCCCCACATCGCAGTCAAAGACAAGGCTGGAGCCAAACTCCGCGGCATACTCGGTGATGCGGTCCTTGAATCGCTCGCCCACATAGCTGAATGCCAGCTCGGCGCCCTGAGCGTGGCATGCTTTGGCGATACCGTATGCAATTGAGCGGTTGGACAATACGCCGGTGATCAGCAATTTTTTGCCGGCAAGAAAACCCATGGTGCTATCTCCGTTGAAAATTCCAGCAGAATTGTCTCATGCCTGAACGAACGTTCTTTTTTCACCATTTGAAGCGCTGGTTTGTCCTGGGCGTCCTGTCACTGCCTGCCATGGCTTTCGCTGGGCATGGGTACGCCTTGTGGGGGGATCTGAAGTATGGCCCGGATTTCAGGCATTTCGACTATGTCAACCCGGATGCGCCCAAGGGTGGGGAGTTGCGCCTGGTCAGCAACGTGCGCAGCTCCACTTTCGACAAGTACAACCCTTTCACCTTGAGAGGCAGCGCGCCGGCGTACCTGTCGGGCATGTTGTTCGACACGCTGTTGGCCGGCTCTGCAGACGAGTTGGGCAGTGCCTACGGTTTGCTCGCTGAAGACGTGGAAGTTCCGGCGGACAGGTTGTCTGCGACGTTTCGCCTCCGTCCCGAAGCCAGATTCCACAACGGGGATCCGGTGCTCGCCAAAGACGTCAAGCACAGCTTCGAGACGCTGCTGGGCCCGCATACCTCTCCCGGCTACAAGTTCATCTACCAGGACGTGGCCAGTCTGGAGGTGGTGGACGATAGAACAGTTCGCTTCCATTTCAAGAAGCCCAACCGGGAGCTGCCTCTCACCGTCGGGGGGCTGCCAGTGTTCAGCCACAAATGGGGTGATGAAATCGACCCCGAGACAGGCGAGCGTAAGACCTTTGACAAGGTCGTGATGGATATCCCGATTGGCAGTGGCGCCTACAAGATCGGCCCTGTGCGCTTCGGCAAAGACATCACCTATGTGCGCGATCCCGACTACTGGGGCCGGGACCTGCCCATGAATGTCGGCGCCAACAATTTCGACCGTGTGACAGTCAAAATCTACAAGGATTCAACCACCAAACTGGAGGCCCTGAAAGCCGGCGAAATCGACTGGATGCGGTTCTTCTCTGCAGGAGACTGGGCAAGGAGGGTTGAAGGAAAGCGCTTCGATTCCGGCGAACTTGTGAAGCAGGAGTTCCAGCACTCGTTGCCGGCGGGGTTTCAGAGCTATTTTCTGAACACCAGACGCCCCCCTCTGGACGATCGAAACGTTCGGATGGCGCTGGATCTGGCCCTGGACTACGAGTGGATGAACCGCCGGCTGTTCTACGGGTCATATACCCGCGTTCGTAGTCTGTTCGGCAATACGCCGTGCGAGGCGAAGGCCATGCCGGACAGTGCGCAGGTGGAATTGATGAAGGCCTACGGGGATCAGATTCCTTCCGATGCGCGGGGGCCAGCCTATGAGGCGCCACGGACAGATGGAAACCGCTCGCTGCGGCAAAATCTGCTGGAAGCACGCGAGCTGCTGGCCAGGTCAGGGTGGAAGATCCAGGACGGCGTGCTGCGTAATGCGCAGGGAAAGGCGATGGAGCTGGAAATGCTCGAAAGCGGAGAGGGTCGTATCAGGACCATCACACCCTGGATTCGCGCACTGGAGAAGCTGGGTATCCGGCTGAATTTCAGACAAGTGGACTTTGCCCTCTATCAGCAACGCCTGCGGACCTTCGACTACGATATCGTGTCGCTGGCATTCGGCGGAACCGCCAACCCGGGCATCGAATATCTGGACCTGTTCGGCAGCAAGGCGGCATCCACCGAGGATTCCAGCAATTTCTCGGGCATGTCTTCCAAGGCGGTTGACGGTCTGATCAACACGATGGTTCAGGCTGAGACCAAGGACGACTACCTGGCCGCGTGTCGGGCGCTTGACAGGACCATCATGCATTCGCACGTTCTGGTGCCCGCCTGGTATGCGAGTACCCATCGCGTTGCATATGATCAGACCAGACTGGCTACACCCACTGCGATGCCGCCGTATGCACAGGCCGAATCCTGGGCCATCGGCAACTGGTGGGCACGCCAGCCCTGACCCGCGTCACTCACCGATCGAGCAACCCACCGCCTACAGGATATGTGGTCCTACATCTTCAAACGTTTATTGCTGATGATCCCCACGCTGCTGGGGGTGTTGCTGGTGACGTTTACCGTGATTCAGTTCGTCCCGGGCGGGCCGGTAGAGCAGTACCTAGCGGAAGCTCGAGCAGCCACCAGAGGCGGCGCAGAAGGCGGCAGTGTCTACCGGGGAGATAGCGGCGTGGACGCGAAACGGCTGGAGGAGATCAAGGCACTCTATGGTTTCGACAAGCCTGCCCATGTCCGGTTCATCGAGATGCTGGGCCGATTTGCGCGGCTGGACCTGGGGACCAGCTTCATGCAGAACAAATCGGTGGGCGATCTGATTCTGGAAAAATTGCCGGTCTCCATCAGCCTTGGAATGTGGACGTTTCTCATCAGCTATGCCGTCGCGGTGCCGCTGGGTGTCGCAAAAGCCGTGCGCGCAGGCTCCCGCTTTGACCTGGTGACCACCATCATCGTCCTGGTCGGCTACGCCATTCCCGGTTTTGTGCTCGGGCTGTTTCTGCTGGTGGTCTTTGGTGGTCAACTTCAGTGGTTTCCGTTGCGGGGTCTGACGTCGGCCAACTGGGATGAGCTCACACTCTGGGCAAAGGTCACTGACTACCTCTGGCACATCGCGCTGCCAGTCACTGCCATGGTGCTTGGCAGCTTCGCAGTGACGGCGATGCTGACCAAGAACAGTTTTCTGGAAGAGATCCGCAAGCAATATGTGATCACCGCCCGCGCGAAAGGACTGACAGAGCGACAGGTTCTCTGGAAGCATGTGTTTCGCAATGCCCTGATTCCCATCGTCACAGGCTTCCCCGCAGCGTTTGTGGGCGCCTTTTTTGCCGGGTCATTGCTCATCGAAACGCTGTTCTCGCTCGACGGTCTGGGCTATCTGAGCTATGAAAGCGTCATCCGCCGGGACTACCCTGTGGTGATGGGTTCATTATTCCTGTTCACGGTCATCGGACTGGTGACCAAGCTTGTCTCCGATTTGTGCTATGTCTGGGTGGATCCTCGTGTCAAATTCGACTGAAGCCAAGATCGCTCACGCTTCCAGTGGCCCGTGGGCGAGGGCCTGGCACCGCTTTCGTCGCCATCGGCTGGGCTACTGGAGCCTTGTCCTGTTTTGTGCACTGGTCGCTTTGAGCACCATTGCCGAGCTCATTTCAAATGATCGCCCACTGGTGGTGCGCTATGAGAACGAATGGTATTTTCCCGTTGCTGTGGAGTACCCGGAAAGCGCTTTTGGAGGAGATTTTCAGACACCAGCCGACTACCTGGACCCTGATATCCAGAAGCGAATCAGCCATGGCAGCAACTGGGCATTGTTTGCACCCAATCGCTACGGGCAGAAAACCATCAATTACTTCGCGACATTGCCAGACCCAGCCCCACCTTCAGCCGAGAACTGGCTGGGCACTGATGACCGGGGCCGGGATTTGCTGGCCCAGCTGATTTATGGCTTTCGCCTGAGCGTCTACTTCGGCTTGGCGCTGACTGCTGTGGGCGTGATGCTCGGTGTCGTTGCTGGTGCCATCCAGGGCTTCTTCGGTGGCAAGCTGGATCTGACCATGCAGCGCCTGATCGAGATCTGGGGTGCCATGCCTGAACTGTATTTGCTGATCATTCTGTCAGCTTTGTTCAGTCCCAGCATCGCGCTTCTTCTCATCCTGCTCAGCCTCTTTGGGTGGATGGGCCTGGCCGACTATGTACGTGCGGAGTTTCTCCGCAATCGACAGCTCGATTACGTGCGCTCCGCGAAAGCCATGGGGCTGAGCAACTGGCAGATCATCTGGCGGCATGTGCTGCCCAACAGTCTGACGCCTGTGGTGACATTTCTGCCGTTTCGCATGAGTGCCGCAGTGCTTGCACTGACCTCGCTGGACTTCCTCGGCCTGGGTGT
Source organism: Hydrogenophaga sp. 5NK40-0174 (assembly GCF_040372165.1). Taxonomy (NCBI): domain Bacteria; kingdom Pseudomonadati; phylum Pseudomonadota; class Betaproteobacteria; order Burkholderiales; family Comamonadaceae; genus Hydrogenophaga; species Hydrogenophaga sp. 5NK40-0174. Next base: position 933,114 of record NZ_BAABWG010000001.1, read on the forward strand.
GCCACCGGGCACCCCATCGCTGGGCGAACTGTTGAGCCAGGGGAAGGACAACATTGATGCATGGTGGATTTCGCTGGCGACCTTTGCCGTCCTTGTCGTCACGATGCTGCTGCTGACCTTCATGGGTGACGCCTTGCGCGATGCGCTCGATCCCCGCAAGCAGCTGGAGACCGACGCATGAGTGTCTTGCTCGATGTTCGCGGCCTGACCGTGCGGTTCGGGGCCCGAGAGGTGGTCCGAGACATTTCCTTCTCCATCGGCGCCGGAGAGAAGGTGGCGGTGGTTGGTGAAAGCGGGTCGGGGAAGTCTGTTTCGGCCATGTCTTTGCTGCGCCTCGTTCCTGATGCCCGGGTCAGCGGTCAGGCGCTGCTTGACGGCAAAGATCTGCTCGCGCTCCCTGAGCGCGAGCTTCGTGGGGTGCGCGGTGGAGAAGTCGCTGTGGTGTTTCAGGAGCCCATGACCGCCCTGAATCCCTTGTACACCGTTGGCAACCAGATCACAGAAGTCCTGGAGCTCAAGCAAGGTCTTGGCAAGGCACAGGCCTGGCAGGCGGCCATCGAGCTGCTCGCCGCAACCGGGATTCAGGAGCCACAACGCAGAGTGTCGGCCTATCCGCATCAACTCAGTGGCGGACAGCGGCAGCGGGCCATGATTGCCATGGCGCTCGCGTGCAAACCCAGGTTGCTGTTGGCGGATGAGCCGACGACAGCGCTGGATGTGACTGTTCGCGGTCAGATTCTGCGGCTCCTCGAAGACCTTCAGCGCGAATACGGCATGGCCGTCATGTTGATCAGCCACGATCTGCACATGGTGCGCGGTTTTGCCGATCGTGTCCTGGTCATGCAAGATGGCGTTCTGGTCGAAGAAGGCAGCGTGGAGGAGGTGTTCACGTCCCCCAGACACGAGTACACCCGGCATCTGCTGAGCAGCCGCCCTGAACGCAATGTGGTGGAAGCGAACGAATCGGCGGGAGCGCAGCCAGAACCTGTGGTGAAAGGTCGAGGCGTCGGCGTGAGCTACCCCGTTCCGATTCCTGGATTCAAGGGTTGGTTTCGGAAGGGCAGCTTTGAAGCCTTGCAGGGCGTGGACTTTGCGCTTCAGCCGGGCCAGACCATTGGCGTAGTGGGTGAGTCCGGGTCTGGAAAGTCCACACTGGCACTGTCGGCGCTGGGCTTGGTCCGCCATTCGGGGGATCTGACCGTTGGCGGCACGGACTGGGCTGCCGTGCATGGCCGCAACGAGGAAAGGCAGCTTCGACAACGCGTCCAGGTGGTCTTCCAGGATCCGTTTTCCTCCTTGTCGCCGCGACTGAGCATTGCCGAAATTGTGGGGGAGGGACTGAGCATCCATCACCCATCGGTCCCCACCAGCGAGCGCATGGCGCGGGTAGCTCAGGCGCTGGTCGATGTCGGCCTGGCCGAGACGGTCGACGATGCCGACCACCTCCTGAGCCGCTATCCGCATGAATTTTCCGGCGGTCAACGGCAGCGGATCGCCATTGCGCGTGCATTGGTCGTTGAGCCTGAGATCCTGGTCCTCGATGAGCCCACGAGCGCTCTGGATGTGACGGTGCAGCGGCAGGTGCTTTCCTTGCTCCAGCAACTGCAGCGGGACCGAGGCCTTGCCTATCTCCTGATCACTCACGACATGGATGTGATCCGGGCCATGGCGCATGAGGTGCTTGTCCTCAAGGATGGTCGGGTGGTGGAGGCCGGGCAGTGGCAGCAAGTCCTGCAGTCACCGCAGCAAGCCTATACCCAGGAGCTGGTTCGCGCCAGCATGGATTGATCAAGCGTGGCCATTCAGGACATGCGCCTTGGCGCTACATTCCATCAGGGTCTGCCATGTTGTCTTCGGCCTGATGCTTGCTTGACAATTGTCAAGCTGCCCGCTTGCAGCCCGCTCTATAAAAGGGCTTGCACCGGGATATATGCGCTTTTACAGCTCCCTGATTCCGGATTGCATTCATGAGCACACACAGTTTGTCCACTCACTCGCCCAATGGCGAAACGCCCTCCGTTGACCTTTTTTCTCCTCTGCGCTGGTTGGCGGCAGGGTGGGCAGATCTGCGCCGAAACCCTGTGCCAGGCCTGGTCCACGGAGCGTTGCTGGCAGTGTTTGGCTGGATCCTGCTGGCCGTGGCCTGGAATCACTTCTGGCTGCTGGCGGGAGCGTTTTCCGGCTTCCTCATCGTAGCGCCCATTCTTGCCACAGGCCTCTACCACGTCAGCCGTTCGTGCCATCAGGGGCGCTGCGTCGGCATGAAAGACGTTTTTGCGCTCTGGACGTCGGGGGACGGGCGACTGATCCGCTTCGGCCTTCTGCTGGGTCTGGCTGGTACTGGCTGGGTTCTGACATCTGCCGGGCTGATCACACTCTGGTCAGAGGCACCGATCACCAAGCCGGCCGACTTCCTGCGGCATGTATTTCTCAACCCGAAGGTCGGCCTTTTCGAGGTGTGGGTGCTGCTCGGGGCGTTGCTTGCCGCTCCGATGTTTGCCTCCAGCGTCGTCGCCTTGCCCATGCTGGTGGATACCTCCGTTCCCGTGAGCATGGCGGTTGCCACCAGCTGGCGCGCCGTGGCCGAATACCCCGGTCCGATGGTTGTTTGGGCGTTGACCATCGCCGGCTGCATGGGGCTTGGCATGGCAACAGGACTGATCGGTCTGGTGGTGCTGGTTCCGGTGGTGGCACATGCCAGCTGGCACGCCTACTGCGATCTCACCAATCGGCCACACGATGGCCACCAGAAAGCCAACCCGACCTGATCGAGGCTGGCCGCGCATTGATTTCACGATGGAAAACACGATATTTGGTTACACGGAAGCTCAGATCGCCCAGTTTGGCCTGACATTTGGCGTTGGCGCGTTCATTCTGTACATGCTGTTTATCGTGTTGAACCTCGCGCTGGAGTCCAAAGCAGGGAAGTTCGGCACCTTCATTCTTTTTCTGGTGCTCTCACTTGGCATGCTTGGATTCATTGCCAAGAGCGTGATTCAGTGGGTGCTCGGCATCTGAGGGGCAGGCTGTGATGTGCACCAACTTGGGGCGCAGTCGCAGTGCCTTTGATGTCGCTTACTGGAGTCGCTTCGCAGTGCAGCAATTCTGTCTTTGCAACTTGCAAATCAGTGCTTAAAAGCGGTACAATCATTGCTTCACGACCAAATGGGCGGGTTACAACCGGCCCATTTTTTTTGGCTGAACCGAATTCACAGGTCAATAGCGAGAGCGTTGACGTGATGAATGGCACGCAAAACGCGTCCCACGGTATGCGTTTTGCGCAAGCCAGGCGTCGTTGGACACATTGAAGATCAGGCCTGCGTTCTGTTTTCCTGCAGGAGGAAACAGAGGACGTGGGCCGTTGAATACAGGAAGCGCGATTCGGCAAACATGGGTTGGCAAGAAACGGTGGCACAAACAGTGACCGGCATGGGATTTGACCTGGTTGATCTTGAGCGATCGACCGGCGGTCTGCTGCGCGTCACCATTGACTGGCCCTGGCAGCCGCCGTCACCGGAAGAATCATCCCAGCCTGAGCGCTTTGTGACTGTTGAAGACTGCGAGCTCGTCACCCGACAGCTCCAGTACCTGCTCGAGGTGGAAGGTGTCGACTACAAGCGGCTTGAGGTCGGGTCGCCAGGTATCGATCGCCCGCTTCGACACGAAAACGATTTCATCCGGTTCTCGGGCGAGGTCGTCGACATCACGTTGAAGGAGCCTATCGGCGTGACTGACGCCGGGGTGTCGGCCAATCGAAAGAAGTTTCGCGGCGAACTCGAGCGGGCAGAAGATGGAGAGCAATGGCAGGTGGTCTGGACCGACGCGCCGCCGGTAAAGCCAGGCGTTCGTGTCAGCAAGAAGCGGCCGCCGCCGCCGACGCAGGCTCTGGCATTCAGGCTGGACGAAATTTCCCAGGCTCGACTGGCCCCGATTGTGAATTTCAAGGGTCGCCAGGCAGTGCCAAAGAAGTCCGACGACTGACATTGAAGCAGATTTGAAGTTGAAGGCGTGAAACAACCTCAGGGCGGCTAGCCAAGTGTTGATCACACCGGTGAGTGAATTTTTTGAATAACTTGCAGAAGACGCACGGAAAGGTGGGCGAGTGAAATGAACCGCGAAATGTTGATGCTGATCGATGCCATCTCGCGCGAGAAGAACGTTGAGCGAGATGTGGTCATGGGCGCAGTGGAACAGGCGCTCGCCTCCGCAACCAAGAAGCTCTACAAAGGTGATGTCGAAATCCGTGTGGCCATTGACCCGGATTCCGGCGCCTATGAAACTTTCCGTCGCTGGCTGGTGGTGCCTGATGAAGCAGGCCTGCAGAACCCGGACGCCGAAGAGCTGCTGACTGACGCCAAAGACGACCTGCCCGATATCGAGGTGGGTGACTACATCGAGAAGGGCGTTGAAAGCGTGCCGATCGGCCGCATCGGCGCCATGGCAGCCAAGCAGGTCATTCTTCAGCGCATCCGCGACGCCGAACGCGAAATGCTGCTCAACGATTTCATGTCGCGTGGCGACAAAGTCTTCGTGGGCACCGTCAAGCGCATGGACAAAGGCGACATGATTGTCGAGAGTGGCCGTGTTGAAGGTCGCCTGCGTCGCAGCGAAATGATCCCCAAGGAGAATTTCCGCAGCGGAGACCGCGTGCGCGCCATGATCATGGAAGTGGACCTCACGCTGCGTGGCGCGCCCATTCTGCTCTCGCGTTCTGCTCCGGAGTTCATGGTCGAGCTGTTCCGCCAGGAAGTGCCTGAAATCGAGCAAGGCCTGCTGGAGATCAAGTCCTGCTCGCGTGACGCTGGCTCCCGTGCCAAGATCGCGGTGCTGTCGCATGACAAGCGGATCGACCCCATCGGCACCTGTGTCGGTGTTCGCGGTACGCGCGTCAATGCAGTGACCAATGAACTCGCCGGCGAGCGTGTGGACATCGTTCTCTGGAGCGAAGACCCTGCCCAGTTTGTCATTGGCGCCCTGGCTCCCGCCAACGTCGTCTCCATTGTGGTCGACGAAGAGCGCCACGCCATGGATGTCGTGGTAGATGAAGACAACCTGGCCATTGCCATTGGACGCGGTGGACAAAACGTTCGCCTGGCTTCCGATCTGACAGGCTGGCGCATCAACATCATGACGGCTGACGAGTCGGCGCAGAAGCAGGCCGAAGAAGCAGAAGGCATCCGCTCACTGTTCATGAGCAAGCTCGATGTTGACCAGGAAATCGCTGACATCCTGATCGAGGAAGGCTTCACCAGCCTGGAAGAGGTGGCCTATGTGCCGCTGCAGGAAATGCTGGAAATCGAGGCGTTTGACGAGGAGACCGTCAACGAGCTGCGTGCTCGCGCCAAAGACGCCCTCCTGACGATGGAAATTGCCCACGAGGAAAACGTTGACGAAGTTTCCCAGGATCTTCGCGACCTTGAGGGCATGAATGCGGACCTCATTGGCAAGCTGGCCGATGGTGGCATCCATACAAGAGACGACCTCGCAGATCTTGCGACCGATGAGCTTACCGAGTTGACCGGCCTGAGCGAAGACGAGGCCACTGAAATGATCATGAAGGCCCGCGCCCACTGGTTTACCGACGATGAGTCGCCTGCTGCAACCAACTGATTGCAGCGGAGGCCTGAGCGGAGAGAGATACCCATATGTCAAGTACCACAGTCGCTGAACTCGCAGCCGAGCTCAACAAGCCAACGTCTCAGTTGCTCGAGCAACTGACGGCCGCAGGCGTGAGCAAGCGCGCCGCGACCGATTCCGTATCCGAAGCAGACAAGCAGTCTTTGCTGAACTACCTGAAAGCCAGCCACGGCACATCCACTGGCGGCCGCAAGAAGATCACGCTGACGAAGAAGTCCACGACGGAAATCAAGCAAGCTGACGCCAGCGGACGCGCTCGCACCATTCAGGTGGAGGTGCGCAAGAAGCGCACTTTCATCAAGCGTGACGAAGAAGCCGTCGCTGCGCCAGCTGCAGATACGCCTGCAGAAGAGGTGCCGGTAGCTGCTGCCCCTGTCGTCGATGATGCCGAGCTGGCACGTCGCGAAGAAGAAGCGCGCCGCCAGGCCGAGCTCCTTCGCCGTCAGGAAGAGGAGCTGGCGCAGAAACGGCGTGAACGCGAAGAACAAGAGGCCAAGGAGGCCGCGCAGCAAGCTGCTGCACAGGCAGAGGCAGATGCCGCTGCATCCAAGGCAGCAGAAGAGCAGGCGTCCAGCGAGACTTCTGCCCAAGCCGATGCACCTGCCTCAGAAGCTGCCACAGAGGATTCTGCGCCCGCACCTGAGGTTGCCGCTGCACCGAAAGCAGCCAAAGCCAGCAACAAGTCCAGCAAGGCTGCCCAGAAAGCGGAGGAAGACGCTCGCGCCAAGGAACTTGAGGCTCGCCGCCGCAAGGCTGAAGCGGAGGCAGCGAGCATCCGCGCCATGATGGCAGCCCCTGCCAAGACCCTGGTGGCCAAGAAGGAAGGTGAGCAAGGTATCAAGGGCACTTTGCACAAGCCCTCGGGCACCGGCGCTCGCTCCGGCGGCGCCGGCACCAAGAAGGAAATCCGGTCGGAAAACCTGTCATCTACCTGGAAGGAAGATGCGAGCCGCAAGCGCGAGATCAAAACGCGTGGTGATACCGGTGCTGGCCGTCCAGGCTGGCGCAGTGGGCCGCGTGGTGGCAAGCGGGGTGACCGCAATGCTGCACGAGGCGCATCTCAATCCAACTTCGTGCCACCGACCGAAGTCAAGGTCATCGAAGTCCATGTGCCTGAGACCATCACGGTTGCTGAGCTTTCCCACAAGATGGCGGTCAAGTCATCCGAGGTGATCAAGCATTTGATGAAGCTCGGCCAGATGGTCACCATCAACCAGTCGCTGGACCAGGACACGGCCATGATTGTGGTCGAAGAAATGGGCCACAAGGCCATCCAGGCAGCGCTGGACGACCCGGAGGCATTCACCGAAGAGGAAGTGCAAGGTCAGCAAGCCGAGCAGATGCCCCGTGCGCCCGTGGTCACTGTCATGGGTCACGTTGACCACGGCAAGACCTCGCTGCTGGACTACATTCGCCGGTCCAAAGTGGCCGCAGGCGAAGCGGGTGGCATTACGCAGCACATTGGTGCCTACCACGTGGATACCCCGCGCGGGATGGTGACATTCCTCGATACCCCGGGTCACGAGGCGTTCACCGCCATGCGTGCCCGTGGTGCACAGGCAACTGATATTGTTATCCTGGTTTGTGCGGCAGACGATGGCGTCATGCCTCAGACCAAGGAAGCCATCAAGCACGCCAAGGCTGCCGGAGTACCCATCGTCGTGGCGCTGACCAAGGCAGACAAGCCTGACGCCAACCCGGACCGCGTTCGCGACGAGCTGGTAAGCGAAGAGGTGCTGCCCGAGGAGTACGGTGGTGATTCACCGTTCATCTCGGTTTCGGCCAAGACCGGGCAGGGCATCGACGACTTGCTGGAGCAGGTTCTCCTCCAGGCCGAAGTGCTGGAGCTGAAGGCGCCAGTTGAAGCCATGGCCAAGGGTATTGTGGTTGAAGCACGACTGGACAAAGGTCGCGGTTCGGTGGCCACGATCCTGGTTCAATCCGGCACGCTCAAGGTGGGCGACGTTGTCCTGGCAGGTCAGACCTCGGGCCGTGTTCGCGCCATGCTCGACGAAGACGGTCGCCAGACCAAAGAAGCTGGCCCTTCCATCCCTGTGGAGATTCAGGGCCTCAACGAGGTGCCGCAGGCCGGTGACGAGTTCATGGTGCTGGCGGACGAGCGTCGGGCTCGCGAGATTGCCACGTACCGTGCTGGCAAGTACCGCAGCACCAAGCTGGCCAAACAGCAAGCGGCCAAGCTCGAAAACATGTTTGCCGAGATGACAGCTGGCGAGGTCAAGACCCTGCCCATCATCATCAAGGCCGACGTTCAAGGCTCGCAGGAAGCGCTGGCAGCTTCGCTCCAGAAACTCTCGACCGACGAAGTCAAGATCCAGCTGGTCTATGCCGGTGTGGGTGGTATCAGCGAATCCGACATCAACCTGGCCATTGCGTCCGGCGCCGTGGTGATTGGCTTCAACACCCGTGCCGACGCAGGCGCACGCAAGCTCGCCGAGCACAACGAAGTGGATGTTCGTTACTACAACATCATCTACGACGCAGTGGACGAGCTCAAGGCAGCCATGTCCGGCATGTTGGCTCCGGAGAAGAAGGAAGAGGTCATCGGTATGGCCGAGATCCGGACCGTCTTCGTGGCTTCGAAGATCGGCACGGTGGCAGGCTGCATGATCACGCAAGGCCAGGCAACGCGTTCTGCGCATTTCCGCCTGCTGCGCGACAACGTGGTGGTCTACACCGGCGAGATCGAATCCCTCAAGCGCCTCAAGGACGACGTTCGCGAAGTCAAGGAAGGCTTCGAGTGCGGTATCAAGCTCAAGAACTACAACGACATCAAAGAAGGTGATCAGCTGGAGTTCTTCGAGGTCAAGGAGATCGCCCGCTCGCTGTAAGGCAGAGCAGGGAGAACGAACATGGGCAAGATCTGGAATCAGCACAAGCGGTTTCTGACCTTTGTCGCGCTCATGTTCGTCTTCCGTTCGGCCATCGCCGACTGGAACTACATCCCCAGCTCGTCCATGAACCCGACGCTGGTGGCCGGCGATCGTGTCCTTGTCAACAAGCTCGCCTACAGTCTCAGGGTTCCTTTTACCCTGGTGGAGATCCTGCGATGGTCGAAGCCCAAGGCTGGCGATGTGGTCATTCTGGTGTCTCCCGAAGATGGCAAGACACTCATCAAACGGGTAGTCGCCGTGGGCGGAGACACCATCAGCATGAAAGACAACGTCCTGTACCTGAACGGGCAGGCGCAAACGCGCTCGCTCAAGAGCGAGGACGCCTGGGTGCCAACAGAAAGCGGCATGCTGCAGATCGAGGTGTGGCGTGAGCAGCTCGGGGATGCCAGATACGAGACTGCGCGTATCCCCATGTTCAACCATCGAGTCGATTTTTCCGCTGTGGAAGTCCCCGCGGGTCAGGTGATGGTCATGGGCGACAGCCGGGACAACAGCCGGGATTCACGCTTTTTCGGGTTGGTCGATACCAGCCTGATCACAGGACGCGCAGAGAGAGTCGTCATGTCCCACAACCCCGACGCCCTCTATATGCCCAGGAAGCAGCGCTGGTGGCTGCCAATGGTCCAGCCGCAGAATGCAGGAGGCTGAGGCAGCATGCCAGCCAGAAAGAAATCCACCCCCAATCGCAGCTTTCGTGTTGCCGATCAGATTCAGCGGGATCTGTCGGAGTTGATCGCTCGCGAACTGAAGGACCCCAGGGTCGGAATGGTCACCATCAATGCGGTGGAGGTGACACCAGACTATGCGCACGCCAAGGTCTACTTCAGCTTGCTCACGGGTGAGCCTGACGAAACCGAAGAAGCACTCAATGCCGGAGCAGGCTTTCTGCGCAATGGACTGTTCAAGCGGCTGCATATTCATACTGTGCCGACGCTGCATTTCATTTTTGACCGAACCACGGAACGAGCCGCGGACATGAATGCCCTGATTGCCAAGGCAGTGTCCTCGCGCTCCAAAGACGACTAAACATGAACGCGCCACGCACCAGGGTGCAGCGGCGCCCTGTGCATGGGGTGTTGCTGCTCGACAAGCCCATTGGTCTGTCCAGCAACCAGGCGTTGCAGAAGGCCAAGTGGCTGCTGCGCGCCGAAAAAGCCGGCCACACCGGAACTCTCGACCCATTGGCAACCGGCGTTTTGCCGCTTTGCTTCGGAGCAGCCACCAAGTTCAGTCAGCTGTACCTCGACGCTGACAAGACCTATGAAACAGTGCTGCGCCTCGGTGTGCGCACAAGCACTGGTGATGCTGAGGGAGACATTCTCGAAGAGAAGCCAGTGCAGTGCTCGATGGGCACCGTCGTGCAGGTTTTGGACGACTTCACCGGACCGATCGAACAGGTCCCTCCCATGTACAGCGCGCTCAAAAAAGACGGCAAAGCGCTCTATGAATACGCCAGGGAAGGCAAGACCGTCGAACGTGCGGCCCGACCGGTACAGATACACGAGCTCGAGTTGCTCGATGCAGACCTGGTCAGCGATGCACCGAGTCTGACGCTGCGCATCAAGTGCAGCAAAGGGACTTACATCCGCGTACTGGGTGAAGATATTGGCGCAGCCTTGGGCTGTGGCGCACACTTGTCCAGCTTGCGCAGGACGGAAACAGGTCCTTTCGCCGCCTCAGCGTGCACTTCCCTGGACACTCTGGAATCCTTGCCTGAGCAGGAGCGAGTCGCCCGATTGTTGCCAGTAGAAGCCTTGCTGGCCGAACATGTCCGCATTGAGCTGACGGCCGAAGACAGTGCCCGCTTCCTCAGCGGTATGCGCCGGAGAGGCGAATGGGCTGATGCGGACAAGGTGGCGGTTTTTGACCCCGGCGATCAGTTGCTGGGCGCCGCCAAAGTCGTCTCGGGTGAGTTGATCCCCGTTCGACTGCTCAGTCCAACCGATATCCAACAGATTCAACAGCTTCAAGAAACCCGAACCGTCAGCCAGGCAGCTGCCTGAACGACTGGATTGAGAAAGAAACCATGACCCAACAGATTCGCAATATCGCCATCATTGCCCACGTTGACCACGGCAAGACCACACTGGTCGACCAGTTGCTGCGCCAATCCGGCACCTTCGCCGAGCACGAGAAAGTGGTCGACACAGTGATGGACAACAATGCCATCGAGCGCGAGCGCGGCATCACCATTCTGGCCAAAAACTGTGCCGTGCGCTGGAAGGGAACCCATATCAACATCGTTGACACACCCGGCCACGCGGACTTTGGTGGGGAAGTGGAGCGTGCGCTGTCCATGGTTGATGGCGTGCTGCTGCTCATCGACGCCCAGGAAGGTCCGATGCCCCAGACCCGCTTCGTGACGAAGAAGGCACTGGCTCTCGGCCTCAAGCCGATTGTTGTCGTCAACAAGGTGGACAAGCCTGGTGCCAACCCGGACAAGGTCATCAACGCCGCATTCGACCTGTTTGACAAACTCGGTGCCACCGATGAACAGCTTGATTTCCCTGTGGTGTACGCCTCCGGCATCAACGGCTGGTCGTCGATGGAAGAAGGCGCTCCGGGCGAACAGTGGGGCCCCGACATGGCCGCCCTGTTTGACACAGTGCTCGAGCACGTACCTGCCCACAAGGGGGACCCGGCTGCACCTTTGCAACTTCAGATCTCCGCTCTGGACTTCTCGACCTTCGTCGGCCGGATCGGCGTCGGCCGGGTCAACGCTGGCGTGTTGAAGCCGGGCATGGACGTCCTGGTGGCTGAAGGCCCGGAAGGCAAGTCTTTTAAAGGCCGCATCAATCAAGTGCTGACTTTCCAGGGACTTGACCGCATGCAAACCCAGGAGGCCGGTCCTGGCGAGATCGTCTTGATCAACGGCATCGCCGACATCGGCATTGGCGTCACGGTCACAGACATCGAGAATCCGGCACCGCTGCCCATGCTCACCGTCGATGAACCGACGCTGACCATGAATTTCTGCGTCAACACCAGTCCACTGGCAGGTCGCGAAGGTAAATTCGTGACCAGCCGTCAGATCTGGGAACGTCTCCAGAAAGAGCTCCAGTCCAACGTGGCTCTGCGCGTCCGCGAAACCGATGAGGACGGTATCTTCGAGGTCTCCGGTCGGGGCGAACTGCACTTGACCATCTTGCTGGAAAACATGCGCCGCGAGGGGTACGAGCTGGCTGTTTCCAAGCCCCGCGTTGTCTTCCAGGACATCGATGGTGAGCGGTGCGAGCCCATCGAGCTGGTCACCGCGGATGTGGAAGAAGGCCACCAAGGTGCGGTCATGCAGGCGCTTGGCGAGCGAAAAGGTGAGCTCACGAACATGGAGCCGGACGGTCATGGTCGTGTGCGGCTGGAGTACCGCATTCCAGCCCGTGGTCTGATCGGCTTCTCCAATGAATTCCTGAACCTCACGCGCGGCACGGGCCTCATTTCCAATATCTTCGACAGCTACGAGCCTTACAAAGGCGAGATCGGAGGGCGCAAGAACGGGGTGCTCATCTCCATGGATGACGGAGAGATCTTTGCCTACGCCCTCGGAAAACTGGATGATCGCGGTCGTATGTTCGTCCGGCCGGGCGATGCGGTTTACGAAGGCATGATTGTCGGCATCCACAGCCGTGAGAATGATCTGGTGGTCAATGCCACACGCACCAAGCAGCTGACGAACTTCCGGGTCTCCGGCAAGGAAGACGCCATCAAGATCACGCCGCCTATCGAGCTGACGCTCGAATATGGGGTCGAGTTCATCGACGATGACGAACTGGTCGAGATCACCCCGAAGAGCATTCGCCTGCGCAAGCGGTTCCTCAAGGAGCACGAGCGCAAGCGCGCAGCCAAAGGCTAAATCAAGCAGGCGCTGCGGCACGGGAGCCGTGGCTCATATCAAGTTTTGCCAGTCAGGAGGCCAGAACATGTCCCATGAAGACGCGGTGGAAACCATGGTCGTAGCGGAAATGCGCGGCAGGGTAGGGTGCATAACGCTGAACCGGCCCCAGGCGCTCAATGCTCTGTCTTTGCCCATGATCAGGTCCCTGACCCAGATCCTGAAATCGTGGGCACAGGACGATGATGTTCTGGCCGTGGTGGTCAGGGGCATGAGCAAGCAGGGCGCTTTCGGTGCATTCTGTGCCGGCGGGGATATCCGCTTCTTCCACCGTGCAGCATTGACCGGCGACGACGATCTTTCTGCGTTCTTCACCGAAGAATACGCACTCAACCACCTGATCCACCGCTATGCAAAGCCCTACATCGCGCTGATGGACGGGATTGTCATGGGTGGAGGAATGGGCATCAGTCAGGGCGCCAGTCTGCGTGTCGTCACCGAACGAAGCAAGCTTGCCATGCCTGAGACCGGTATTGGCTTGTTTCCTGACGTAGGCGGCGGCTACTTTCTCAGCCGCTGTCCACAGCACATGGGCGAATACCTGGCACTGACCGGGCAGGTCATCGGGGCGCCAGAAGCCCTCTCCGTTGGACTGGCTGACATGTGCATGGACAGCCACCGCCTGGTCAAGCTCTGGGACTCGTTGGCCAACACGCCTTTCACCACAGGAGAGGCCGTGGAGCGATGGGTGCAGACCTATGCGTTGAAGTCGGTTGAAAAGCCGGCCTGGCCTGCTTCAGTCATCAACGATGTTTTCGGGCTACCGGGCGTGATGGCCATCATCGAGCGCCTTGAGGCGGAGCCCGGCGACTGGGAGCAGAAGACAGCAGAACTGCTCCGCAAGCGCTCTCCGACGATGCTGCATGTGGTCCTTGAGCAGGTCCGCCGGGCCCGACAAATGAGTCTGGCCGAGGACTTGCGCATGGAGCGCGACATGGTTCATCAGTGTTTCCATCTTCGGCCGGGCGAAAATAGCGAAACCGTAGAAGGAATTCGCGCACTGGCGATTGACAAGGACCATCAACCGCAATGGAATCCGGCCAAAGCTGAAGAGGTTGATCAGGCCCAGGTCTCCCGGTACTTTGAAAGCCCCTGGTCAGCGGATCAGCACCCTTTGCGACACCTCGACTGAACACCGGGACAACGGTGTCGCCCGAAGCTATCAGCGGCTACGGTGTTTGAGCGCGCGCTCCACCTCGCGCTTGCCTTCGCGGTCCTTGATGGTGTCGCGCTTGTCGTGTTCGGCCTTGCCACGGGCCAACGCGATTTCGCATTTGACGCGGCGGTTCTTCCAATGGAGGTTCAGGGGCACGAGTGTAAAACCACGCTGCTCTACCTTGCCAATCAAGCGTCGAATCTGGTCTTTTTGCATGAGCAGCTTCTTGGTTCTAACCGCATCAGGGCTGACATGGGTTGAGGCCGTTCGCAGCGGATTGATCTGACACCCCACCAGGAACAGCTCGCCTTCACGGATCACCACATAGCCGTCAGTCAGCTGCACTTTGCCCTCGCGAAGGGCTTTGACCTCCCAGCCCTGGAGGACCATGCCAGCCTCAAAGCGCTCTTCGATGTGGTAGTTGAACAGTGCTTTCTTGTTCTCGGCAATCCGGCTATCTCCCGGCTTGGTTTTCTTGTCTGTTTTCTTGGACATGGATCTGACGCCTGACGTCTGAAGGCCAGGTCTTTACAATCAAATGATGCGAGGCGGCAAGAGTTGCCAGTTGGGGGCAACGACAGCAGTTGCAAGAGTGCGATCAGTGCTCGGTGGTGGCTGCGTTGCGTCGCCAAGATATCAATTCTATGAAAACCATTGAAAAGTCGGTCTTGCTCTGGCACAGCCCACACGAAATGTTCGCCCTGGTGACGGACGTCCAGCACTATCCCGATTTCCTTCCCTGGTGCGACCATGGGAAAGTCATCGAGCGAACCGATGATGGCATGGTGGCCGAAGTGGGCATGGCCATCAGTGGCCTCAAGCAGAGCTTCACCACTCGAAACCGCCACATTGAAGACCGGGAAGTGCACCTGGAGCTGGTCGACGGGCCATTCTCGCAGCTTGAAGGACAGTGGATCTTCACGCCGCTTGGCGACGGGCAGCAACGGGCCTGCAAGGTTGAATTCAAGCTCAGCTATGGCTTCGCCAGCGCAACGCTGGCCAAGCTGGTTGGTCCGGTTTTCGACAAAATTGCATCGAGCCTGGTGGACGCGTTCGTCAAGCGGGCTGATCAGGTGTACGGCGAGTGAAAGTCCTGCTGGTTCATTCTCCCGGCCCCAGGCGGGTGGAGGAAATTCCGCTTGATCTTCCTCCAGGAAGCACTCTGGCCGAGGCACTCGAGGCGTCAGGCGTAACGCTAGCCATCGATGCGCCTGTGGGCATATGGGGAAGAAAGCAGGGTCGAGACGCGGTGCTCAGGGAGGGAGACCGAATCGAGGTATACCGCGTGTTGCGGGTGGACCCCAAAGTCGCCAGGCGTGAACGCTTCGCAGGGCAGGGCAGCCGCGGCGCCGGGCTGTTCTCCAAAAAAAGACCCGGCGCGAAGGCCGGGTACTGATCTGCTTTATGGCTGTTTGGCCATCGGGTCTGGACCGCACTCGCTCTTGATGATCTGGTCAGCCCTCTTCTTCTCGGCAGCGAGCTCCTGCTCATCGAGGTACACACGCTCGCCCTGCGCATTCGTCTTGCTGATCCTCAAACCGGACCCCAGAGTCGCTTTGGCTTCTTTGGCGCGAGAACAGTTCTCAGCACGCTCGACTTTGCGCTTGGCAAGTAGGGCTTTTCGCTCGTCTTCGGCTTTTTCTTTGGCTTCATCCTCCTGACTCGCAACCTTCTCGTCAAGAAAGCTCTTTGCCGGATCTCCAGGCTGTGCCTTCGCAGCAGCCGTGGCTGGCTCCCCGTCTACCCGAACGGCAGCGCCTCCACTGGGGCGCATGAAAATCTTGTCCTCCGGTACGCTTTGCGGAGGGGGACGGTCGCTGAACTCCTTCTTGCCCGCAGAGTTGGTCCATCCCCACTGCCCCCAGGCGTTGCCGGCCAGGAACGTCGCACAACCGAGCGCCAGCACAAACTGTCGCCACGGCAACCTCTTCTTGAGCGGTAGTGTATTCATGTGCTCAGTGTAGCCCGATTGCACGCTCATCCCCCGGTTTCCACTGCCTGCCCAACCCCATTTGTCCCCCCGGGAGTTGCGTTTATCGAACAGTGGAGCCTCATCACCGAGGGTCAACCCGAGTACAATGGTGTTTTTGGAGCTTTCCCTTATGCGCCTACTTGGCAAAGCACTGACGTTCGACGACGTCTTGCTGGTCCCCGCGTACTCGCAAGTCCTTCCAAAGGACACTTCGCTGGCGACTCAGTTTTCCCGAAACATCCAGCTGAACCTGCCCATTGTGTCGGCCGCCATGGATACGGTGACCGAAGCACGGCTTGCGATTGCGATTGCGCAGGAAGGTGGTATTGGCATCATCCACAAGAACCTGACGGCCAAGGAGCAGGCCGCACAGGTGGCCAAGGTCAAGCGGTATGAATCCGGTGTCCTCAGGGATCCTGTGGTCATCTCCCCCCAGACCACGGTGCGCCAGGTCATGCAGCTTTCGGAAGAGCTGGGTGTTTCCGGTTTCCCGGTGGTGGATGCAGGAAAGGTTGCCGGGATTGTCACCGGGCGGGACCTTCGTTTTGAAAACCGTCATGACCTGGCCGTATCGGAGATCATGACGCCGCGGGACCGGTTGATCACCGTGCCGGAAGGCACCACGCCAGAGGAGGCCAAGGCGCTTCTGAACAAGCACAAGCTTGAGCGTCTTCTTGTCGTCAATGACGCGTTTGAGCTCAAGGGTCTGATCACCGTCAAGGACATCACCAAGCAGCTGAACTTCCCCAATGCTGCCCGGGACGCTTCCGGCCGCCTCCGCGTAGGTGCAGCCGTCGGCGTGGGAGCAGGCACCGAAGAGCGTGTCGAAGCGCTGGTCAAGGCTGGCGTGGACGCCATCATTGTGGATACCGCTCACGGGCACAGCAAAGGCGTGATTGATCGCGTGCGCTGGGTCAAGGAAAACTACCCCCAGGTCGACGTGATCGGCGGCAACATCGCGACAGCAGCTGCCGCACTCGCGCTGGTCGAAGCCGGCGCAGATGCCGTCAAGGTCGGAATTGGCCCTGGCTCGATTTGTACCACCCGCATTGTTGCTGGCGTGGGTGTCCCCCAGATCATGGCCATTGACAGCGTCTCTACCGCACTCCAGACCACAGGCGTTCCCATGATTGCCGACGGAGGCATCCGTTACAGCGGTGATGTGGCCAAAGCCATTGCAGCAGGCGCCAATTCCGTGATGATGGGTGGCGTTTTTGCGGGTACTGAGGAAGCGCCGGGCGAGGTCATTCTGTACCAGGGCCGCAGCTACAAGAGCTACCGTGGCATGGGCTCCATCGGAGCCATGCAGCAAGGCAGTGCAGATCGCTATTTTCAGGAATCCAGCACTGGCAACCCCAATGCAGACAAGCTGGTGCCTGAAGGTATTGAAGGACGGGTTCCCTACAAGGGCTCAGTGGTCTCCATCATCTATCAGATGGCTGGCGGCTTGCGCGCCGCGATGGGCTATTGCGGCTGCCCGACCGTTGAGCACATGCGCGCACGTGCCGAGTTTGTGGAGATCACGTCAGCCGGTGTTCGCGAAAGCCACGTCCACGACGTGCAGATCACCAAGGAAGCTCCCAACTACCGCGCAGACTGAGGCCTGAGGTTACTGCAGACCAGTCAAGACCAGGCCGTCCAGCGTGACGGCCTTTTCCGTTTATTTCCTCCCGCCGGAACCAACATGCAACACCAGAAAATCCTGATCCTCGACTTCGGCTCACAGGTGACACAGCTCATTGCCCGCCGGATTCGAGAGGCCCATGTCTACTGTGAAGTGCACCCTTGCGACGTGACCGACGAGTGGGTGCGCGAGTTCGCGGCGGATGGCATGCTCAAGGGTGTGGTGCTTTCCGGCAGCCATGCCAGCGCCTTTGAAGAGACGACCGACAAGGCTCCCCAGGCTGTTTTCGAACTCGGTGTTCCGGTCCTCGGGATCTGCTACGGGATGCAGACCATGGCCCAGCAGCTGGGCGGAAAAGTGGAGGGCGGCCATCACCGTGAGTTTGGATACGCGGAAGTTCGCGCCCGTGGTCACACGAGCCTGCTCAAGGACATCGCTGACTTCACGACGCCCGAAGGGCACGGCATGCTCAAGGTCTGGATGAGCCACGGCGACAAGGTGGTCGAGTTGCCACCGGGCTTCAAGCTGATGGCCAGCACGGACAGTTGCCCGATTGCCGGCATGGCGGACGAAGAGCGTCACTACTACGCCGTTCAGTTCCACCCGGAAGTGACCCACACGGTGCAAGGGCGAGCCATTCTCGAGCGCTTTGTGCTGGACATTTGTGCGGCGGAGCCGGACTGGGTGATGCGCGACCACATCGAGGAGGCCGTCGAGCAGATCCGGGCACAGGTCGGAGACGAGGAAGTCATTCTTGGGCTGTCGGGTGGTGTGGACTCATCTGTCGCAGCGGCATTGATCCATCGCGCCATCGGAGACCAGTTGACATGCGTGTTCGTCGATCATGGTCTGCTTCGCCTCAATGAGGGCGACATGGTCATGGAGATGTTTGCTGGCAAGCTTCACGCACGGGTCATCCGGGTCGATGCCAGCGACGTGTTCTTGACGGAGCTGGCAGGCGTCGCCGATCCTGAGCAGAAGCGCAAGATCATTGGCCGACTGTTTGTCGACGTCTTCAAGGCGGAAGCTGAAAAGCTCAAGTCAGGTGATGGTGGACACAAGGGCGCGACTTTTCTTGCCCAGGGCACCATCTACCCGGATGTGATCGAGTCCGGCGGAGCCAAGAGCAAGAAAGCTGTCACGATCAAGAGTCACCACAACGTCGGCGGTCTGCCAGAGCAGCTGGGCCTGAAACTGCTTGAACCACTGCGCGACCTGTTCAAGGACGAGGTCCGGGAGCTGGGCGTTGCCCTGGGTCTCCCGCACGACATGGTATACCGCCACCCCTTCCCCGGTCCGGGGCTGGGCGTGCGAATCTTGGGAGAGGTCAAGAAGGAGTACGCCGACCTGCTGCGCCAGGCCGATGCCATCTTCATCGAAGAACTGCGCTCGACCATCGACAAGAACAGTGGCAAGAGCTGGTATGACCTGACCAGTCAGGCATTCACCGTCTTTTTGCCGGTCAAGAGTGTCGGCGTGATGGGTGATGGACGCACGTACGAGTATGTTGTGGCACTGAGAGCCGTTCAGACCAGCGATTTCATGACCGCAGACTGGGCTGAACTGCCGTACGCGCTCCTCAAACGCACGTCTGGCCGGATCATCAATGAAGTCAAGGGCATCAACCGGGTAACCTACGACGTTTCCAGCAAGCCACCGGCGACCATCGAGTGGGAATGACCCGGAAAGGGGCGGTCCCCTCCATGTAAGCCGACCTGAGCTTCACAGGACCAGTGACCCATGAGAATCATTTTTGGATTGATCAGCCTTGTTTGCGCCTTGTTCATTGTCATGTGGCTTGCCAAGTCACAGGTTGAGCCTCGGCAGGCTGAACTGCCGGAGGTGCTCAAGGAAACAGCTGCCGAGGACTTGGCCAAGGACATCAACCAAGGTGCTACTCCCGCCCAGATTCAGGAAAAGTACCGGGATCAGATCAACGATCTGGTGAAGTCCCGCGATCAGCAACTCAAGGACTACTGAGGGTCTTGAAGTGACACGCGCCTGGAGTGAACAGGACGAGCATTTCATGCAAGCGGCGCTGGCTCAGGCGGCCGAAGCTGAAGCCAGGGGAGAAGTGCCTGTCGGTGCTGTAGTGGTGCTTGACGGCGCGATCATTGGGCGTGGCCACAATCAGCCCATTACGTCGAACGATCCCAGTGCGCATGCCGAGATGGTCGCCTTGCGTGATGCAGCCAAGTATCTTGGCAACTATCGGCTCGAAGATTGCACCCTTTATGTGACCCTTGAGCCTTGCGCAATGTGTTCGGGCGCAGCCTTGCATGCCAGGCTCAAGCGCGTGGTCTACGGTGCACCCGAGCCCAAGACCGGGGCTGCGGGCTCGGTGCTGGACCTCTTTGCCTTCAACGCCATCAACCATCGCACAAAGGTAGAGCAGGGGCTGCTCGCACAAGCTTGCTCAGAACTCCTTAGACGCTTCTTCGAGAAGCGGCGGCTGTCGAAGGCTGCCGCACGTGAGCCACTTCGCGATGATGCGCTCAGAACGCCTGATTCAGCCTTCGAGGGCATACCTGACTACCCCTGGAAGCCCAACTACACCAGTGAGCTTCCCAGTCTGCAAGGCTTGCGCCTTCACTACATTGACGAGGGACCGGGCGATGCGGCACGAACCTGGCTATGCCTTCATGGCAATCCGGCGTGGAGCTACCTGTACCGCAAAATGATCCCCGGGTTTCTCGCCAATGGAGACCGTGTGGTGGCACCGGATCTGATCGGCTTTGGACGAAGCGACAAGCCGAAAAGGTCCGCCGAGCACAGCTTCGTCTGGCATCGCCGGGTTCTGCTCGAACTGGTCGAGCAACTGGGACTGACCAACGTCATCCTGGTGGTGCAGGATTGGGGGGGATTGCTTGGCCTGACGCTTCCCATGGAGGCTCCAGGTCGTTACAAGGGTTTGCTGGCGATGAACACGTATCTCGCGACAGCAGAGAACGCCTTGCCCGATGGATTTGTCGCCTGGCGGGATATGTGCCGTCGAAAACCGGACTTTGACATTGGGCGCCTGCTTCTCAGAGGGAATCGGCACATGTCCGCGCGCGAAGCACTGGCGTACGATGCGCCTTTCCTCGACAAAGGCTATCGTGCTGCCACCCGGGCGTTTCCCGAGATGGTTCCACACAACGCTGACGATCCGGGTGCCCAGCTCAGCCGAAAGGCCAGTGCATTCTGGCGGAATGAATGGCAGGGAAAAAGCCTGGTGGTCTGTGGGGCACAGGACCCTGTATTCACCCCGGAGGCCATGGCTGTGCTGGCCGATGGTATTCGAGGCTGTCCGGAACCCATCGTGATGGCTGAGGCCGGGCATTTTGTTCAAGAGCATGGACTGAAGATCGCAGCCTTGGCCTGCGACCATTTCCGGTCATGAAGCAGTCGTAGCAAAGACTGCCCGACCAGTATCAACAACCATCATCCGTTTTGCGCAAATGAGCCACATTTACGTTTTTTCTCCGTCAAGTGCCATCAGAGACCGCAAAGCCTTCCAGCGCGGGATCAGGCATTTGCGTTCGCTTGGTCATGAGGTAGAGGTGGATGCCGCCGCGCTCGCCCACCACATGCGCTTCGCAGGCGAGGATCAAGTTCGACTCGAGGCTGTCTCACGCGCGGCTTGCAGCGGTGCAGATATCGCATTGATATCCAGGGGTGGCTATGGACTGACGCGCATTCTCGGCGGTTTGCCTTACCGCGTGCTGGACAAGGCGGTTTCAAAGGGCTTGAAACTGGTTGGCCTGAGTGACTTCACGGCCATGCAAACGGCCATGTTGGCCAAGACCGGGACGCCAAGCTGGGCAGGTCCGTCGCTGATCGAGGATTTTGGCGCGGAAGAGGGTGTCGACGAGATTGCCCAGGCTTGTTTCGACGACGTTATCTGCGGACAGGCAGAGGGCACTGGCTGGCGCCTGCCCGCCAAGAGTGTCGCAGCACTGGCCAAATCGGTGAAAGGCGATGTCCAGGAAGGCGTCATGCTGGCCAACCGTGCCACCCTGTGGGGCGGCAACCTCTCGGTGCTCTGCTCCTTGCTGGGCACACCCTGGTTTCCTCAGGTCAAGGGGGGTGTGCTTTTCATCGAAGACGTGAACGAGCACCCCTATCGCGTCGAGCGTTCACTGAGCCAGCTGCACATGGCCGGCGTTCTCAAGCAGCAAAAGGCCATCCTCTTCGGGTCATTCACTGGATTCAAGCCTGTTGCGGGCTACGACCGTGGGTTTGGCCTGGACAGTGTGATGGATCGGGTCAGACGTGAAGCAAAAGTGCCCGTCCTGGCGGGCTTGCCATTCGGGCACGTGCGCACAAAGGTGATGTTGCCGGTTGGCCGGAAAGTTGATCTGGTGGTGCAGGGGAGAGAGGCCCTCATGTTCTGGGAACACGACCATCACAGCCACTGAGCCTCGGAGGCGAGTCGGATCACTGCAGGTGCCAAAAAAAACAGGCCTCCATACCGCGTCGGCTGGAGGCCTTGGTTCAGGCGAGTTCAGTACAGTGCTGTCGGTGCGGGTGAAGATGCACCGCTGCTTTCGAGCAGGCCGCGAGGTATGGAGCCTTGAAAATAAGGTGTCAGGCCACGCACTTTGCTCACCGCAATGGCCTCACCGTGAATCCGGCTGAGTACGGCCACCATCTCCGAGCGGGCATACCATAGCCCTTGCGCATCGCCGCTGTACTGGAGCTTGCGCTTCAAGCGCGGGTTGAGTTCGGCACCATCATCTCCCAGAACGTCAAGCATGGCCTGCCTGATGGGTTCCAGCGATTCGGGTGATTTGCGGCGCACATCGGTACCAAGTAGTGCCGAGATGCTGTGCCGGAGATTGGGTTTGATCCAACGCATGGTGTTTCACCTGTTATCGGTTTCAGGCCCCACGACCCTCTACCCTGTTTAGGGTACGCCTCATGTGGGGCTTCCGCAATGACTTACTTGCTATTGAACCCGAAAAAACAACATTGGAATCAAGTATTTACCCCAAGTCTTTAAGATTGAGCGTGAAGGATTGAATACCTTTGGGATATCTGAGCACAATAGCGGGTAGTACAGCGAGTACCAAAGGCAACGATATCCGCGTCTCATCTTCGCTTTATGTCGCAAAAGCAGACAGAAAATCGAGATTTACGGGCAATTGGGTAGAAACCAACTGTGACAAAATGCTCAGTTGTCCACCAAATCTGGAAAGCGCCTGGCGCTTGCAAGTGCCGAAACCCAGCCGGGTAAGCACAACGAGGAAAACTGGCACAGACAAACAATGGCAGAGTTGACGATCGCTTTTGTCGACCTCACAGGCAGCGTTTCGGTCTTCGAGACGCTGGGGAACGACCGCGCCACCAAAGCGGTGACCCGCCTGACCCAGTGGATCGGGGCCAAGGGGCAGGAATTCGACGGAAAAGTCGTCAAGATGCTTGGCGACGGCGTGCTGCTGTCCTTCACCAACAACCAGCTCGCTGTGGAATGCATGATGCATATCCAGCAAGAGCATGCCCAGCGAGTGGCGCAATGGCCTAGCCGTCTCAAGCTGCTGATGCAGGTCGGGATGGCCAGAGGGCAGGTTGTGCAGGTTGATGGTGATTGCTTTGGCGATGCCGTCAACGTCGCAGCTCGTCTGAGTGACCTTGCTGGGCCAGAGCAGATCCTGGTGACAGACCAGGTCATTCGAAACCTCACGTCACGCCAGGCCGTTCGTAGCCGCAGTCTGGGCCCCATGCGCATCAAGGGCAGGGTTGAGCCTTGCGAAGTCTTTCGCATCGAGTGGCAGCCGGAGATGCTCTCCGAGTTTCTGACCTTGCCCTCCGATCTGCATGCCATCAGGGATGCTGGCGAATCGGTTTTCGGCGGGATTGAAGTGTTCTGGCTGGATGACAAGCGTGTGTTCAAGATGACTGACCTGCCAATCAAGATTGGCAGGATTCCGGAGGCCGAGTTCGTCGTCAACGACCCGCGTGTCTCCCGCCTGCATGCCACACTCGACATCCGCTCAGGCAATTACGTGCTGGAGGATACGAGCAGCTACGGTACATGGGTTCGCTTTTCGGGCTCGGATTCGGTGGTCTCGTTGAGGCGCCAGGAATGCCTGTTGCATAGCGATGGTGAGATCGCCATGGGTGCGCCGTTCTCGGATTTCAGCAGCCCGATGATCAAGTTCCGGCTGCTCGACGGGAGCATGAACCTCAACAACAACGTGCTGTTCTCCTGAACCCGGGTTCATTACCCTGCTCATCCTGGATGTGTATCGCGGATCGTTGAGCGCGCATCGCGTGTTCACATCCCGCCAGAAAATGCGAAGGCCCGTGACAGCATGCTGCACGGGCCATTGTTCAGCTGGAAGCTGATGGGTTCGAGGATAAGCGGTCAAGCCATGTTGTCGAGCATTGCATCCTGAGCGTTGCCAGCCAATGTGGTTCCGTTGTAGTCGCTCACCATGGTCTCCATCTGGGCCACGAACTGGTTGAGCTCGTCGGCGCTGACTTCTCCGTCTCCATCGCTGTCAAGGCCTGCGACAAGAGAGGCCAGCGGATCGGCTTCCTGCTCGGCGATGCTGGTAGCGGCTTCATCCGAGCCTGCGACGACAGTGCCAGTGTCGCTTGCATGCTCAGTGCTGGCTTCTGCAACCGAGGTGGCATTGGTATCACTTGTGGCACTGGAAGTGGTTGCCCCGTCACCTTCAACGAAGGAGCTGGTTACCGTGGAGTCAACGCCAGAGACCGCTGTGGTCCCGCCCATCCCTGCCACTGGGGTTGCCACCGGTGCTGGCATTGGCGCCGGCATGCCATAACCGTACATTCCACCCATAGGGCTGCCATACGTGCCCATGCCCATGCCCATCGCCTGCATGCTCTGGAACTCACCACGGGAGAGAAAACCGTCCATGTTGGCGTCTGCCATGTCGAAAGGACTGGCGCCATGTCCACAGTGGCCGCAAGCAGCCCGGGTCTGGAGAAACGACTGTGTGTTGTCCTGCGACGGAAAGAAGCCACCAACCAGCTGACCCAGCTCACTGCCATTGAGCTCGCCGTCGGCGTCACCATCAGCGGCACTGAACATGGCCGCACCTTCGGCAGACAGATCCATGTCCATCTTTTCGGACATCTTGTCCAATGCGAGCTGGAACTCTTCCTGACCCACGCCGCCACTGCCGTCAACGTCCATCTTGCTGACGAGCTTTTCCTGGATCTTGCTCACCAGCATTCCCATCAGGGAGGTGTTCAGCTGGGAGCCTGCAGCAGCTGTGCTCTCGGTAGTACTCATGACCATTCCTTTCAAAGCATGCGACCGAACCACGATCTATGCCCTCAATGGTGCGCGAGACTTGAGGCGAGCAAACCCGTCAACAACGTAGCGGATTCCCGCCAATTCTGACGATTGCTTGCTGCCGAACAGGCAACTGGGGAGAGACTGGGAGCTACTTCAGGTTGCCGCGCAAAAACTGCGAAAGTCGCTCACTGCGGGGCTGAACCAGAACCTGAGAAGGATCGCCCTGTTCTTCTACCAGCCCTTGATGGAGAAACACCACTTTGGACGACACCTCTCGGGCGAACCCCATTTCATGCGTTACCACCAGCATGGTGCGACCTTCTTCTGCCAGCTGCTTCATGACGCGGAGCACTTCTGTGACCAGCTCAGGGTCCAGAGCGCTTGTGGGCTCATCAAACAGCATCACCGCCGGCTCTACCGCCAGCGCGCGGGCGATGGCGACACGCTGTTGCTGCCCTCCGCTGAGCTGTGAAGGGTAGCGGTCTTCCACACCACTGAGGCCCACCTTTTCGAGATAGCGGCGCGCGCGCTCAACGGCCTCATCCCTGGCCGTCCCCAGAACGTGTACCGGTGCCTCGATCACGTTCTGCAGGACGGTCATGTGGGCCCACAGGTTGAAATGCTGGAAGACCATGGCCAGGCGGGTTCGCAGCTTTTGCAGCTGTTTGGGGTCCGAGGCCTGCAGTTCTCCCTGCCGGTTCCGCGTCAAGGCCAGTTGCTCACCGGCAAGCCGGATATCTCCCTCATTGGGCCGCTCCAGAAGGTTGATGCAGCGAAGCAAGGTGCTCTTTCCAGAGCCAGAGCTGCCGATCAGGCTGATCACGTCGCCCGCACGCGCCTGGAGGGAGACGCCCTTGAGAACCTGGTTGTCGCCGAATCGCTTCTGGATCCCTGCGACCTCGAGAAGAAGAGGGCGATCACCCTGAGATGGTGTCGAGCTTTCGGTTTGGTTGGCTGTCGTCATGCGGAATCAGGCTTTGGCGGGACGCAAATGGGCGAGGAAGTGGCGTTCGGCCAGGCGAAACAGGCCAACCAGGGTAAATGTGGCCAGCAAATAGAGGACCGCCGCGAAGATGAAGGCTTCAAACGGCAAATAGAACTTGGAATAGATGCGACTGGCCGCGCCAGTGATATCCATGAGCGACGGCACAGCCGACGCAAGGCTGGTCGCGTGGAGCATCATCACCACTTCGTTGCTGTACGCCGGCATCGTGCGTCGCATGGCACTGGGCAGCACGATTCGGCGCGTGATTTGCCAAGGGGTCATTCCCATGGCTTTGGCCGCCTCGACCTCTCCCGCATGGGTCTCACGGATCGAACCGGCCAACAACTCGGCCGTGTAGCCAGCCGTGTTGAGGCTGAATGCCAGCAGTGCACAAAACGAGGCATCCTTGAACCAGGTCCATGGCCAGACTTCATCCCATCGCGCCTGGATCCAGTCGAGCTGGGCGATGCCGTAGTAGATGAGATAGACCTGTATCAGCAATGGCGTGCCGCGGATCACAAAGGTATACGCGCCAACGATCCAGCGCAGGATGGACCACCGGCCGGTCAGAGCCAGCGCAAACAGGATGGACAGGATGCCGCCTACCGCCAGCGATGACAACAGGAGGGTGACTGTTGTCACCGCACCTTCTGCATAGAGGGCCAGAGAGGACTCACGGAACAGGACTTCCCAGCGCATGACGGTCAGGCTCCGAGTCGGACGGCGCCGAGACTGTATCGACGCTCCAGGCGCTTGAGCACCCACAGGGAGATCGATGTGAAGATCAGGAACAGGGCAGCGGCAAACAGGAAGAACGTAAACGGTTCACGTGTTGCTGCACTGGCCTGCTTGGCCAGGTACGTCATTTCCTTGAGGCCGATGAGGCTGGCCAGCGATGTGGTCTTGATCAGGACCAGCCAGTTGTTGGTGAAGCCGGGCAACGCATAGCGCACCATTTGAGGGATGGTGATGCGCATGAAGGTACGAAAACGCCCCATGCCAAAGGCCCACGCCGCTTCCACCTGTCCATGCGGAATGGCCATGATGGCGCCCCGGAAGGTTTCCGTCATGTAGGCGCCATAGATGAAGCCGATGGTCAGGACCGCGGCGGCAAACGGGTTGATATCCACCGTGGCCTTGCTGCCAGCCCATTCCAGGAGGTTGTTCAGGCCGATGGTCCCCCCGTAGAAGACCAGCAGCATCAGCACCAGATCCGGGACACCCCGAATCAGGGTGGTGTAGAGGGTGGCCACACCTTTGATCAACGGGTTGCCAGACAGTTTGGCCGCCGCACCAAGCATGCCAAGCAACACCGACACTACCAGCGCAGCCAGAGACAGGGCTACGGTCCACATGGCGCCGTAGAGGATGGATTCGTAGTAACCGGACACGCTGATCTTGAAAACAGTCAACCGGCCCGAAGGAGCCGGTTGACAGGGAAGGGCATCAAAGGCGGATCAAGCCGCCCATTGATCCGTTCGACGATTATCAGTCGCCGTAGACGTCGAAATTGAAGTACTTCTTCTGGATCGTATCGTAGGTGCCGTTGGCGCGGATGGCCTTGATGGCGGCGTTGAGCTTGTCCTTGAGCTCGGTTTCACCCTGACGCAACGCCACGCCCACGCCGATACCGTAATACTTCTCGTCATTGAGCACAGGGCCGACAAAGCCATAACCTTCGCCTTCCGGCTTGCTCAGGAATCCGCCGGTGACTTCCACCGAGTCGGCCACCGTGCCGTCCAGACGACCGGCCTTGATATCCAGGTAAACCTGGTCCTGTGCCTCGTATGAGACGACTTCCACACCAGCTGGCTTGAGCTCGCCCATGGCGTAGTTTTCCTGGGTACTGCCCTTGAGCACGCCGATTTTCTTGCCCGACAGGGAGGCCAGGTCCGAGAAGCTGGTGTCTGCCTTGACGACGATGCGGCTCGGCGTGTTGTAGTACTTGTCCGTGAAGTCGACCACTTGCTTGCGCTCTTCGGTGATGGACATCGAGCTGATGATGGCGTCGTATTTCTTGGCCTGCAAGCCGGGGATCATGCTGTCCCAGACCTGTTCGACGTATTCGCACTTGTACTGGATTTCAGCGCAAAGGGCTTCAGCGATGTCCACGTCGAAACCCGTGGGCTTACCGTCCGGTGTCTTGTAGGTGAACGGCTCGTAGGTGGGGTCGATCGCAACGCGCAGGACGGGCATCTCTGCGGGAGCTGCTGCCGGAGCAGATTCAGCAGCGGCAGGAGCCGGAGTCGCTGCAGCCGGCTCGCTCGCTGGCGGCTCGGATTTTCCACAAGCGGAAAGGGCAACGGCAGCTGTCAGGAGGCTGAGGCGGATCAAGTTGGTGTTCATGGCGATGGACCTTTGTGTGAACGTGAAAATCTGATGACGAAAGATTGTATGTATCCTACGCAGTTCTTGTGCCAAACGGATTGCCTCAGGTCAATACATATTTGCAGGAGACCGGTGAAATCCGGTGGCGCATGCTACTTAACATAATATACATTGTAGAACTTAAATGGATGCCAAACGCAGTCACACTGATCACAGATGCCTGATTCAGCGTATCAGGACTCTTCTGCAAAAGCTTCCTCACGGGTCCGCTTGATGGCCGGAACCATCACCATCGCCAACAGTACCGCCGCAACGACTAGCAAAGCCGCCGAATAGCCGCGCGTCAAGAACAGGCTCCAGTCACCCCGGCCGATCAGCATCGCGCGTCGCAGGTTGTCTTCAAGCATCGGACCCAGAATGAGCCCCAGCAACAAGGGCGCTGGCTCACATCGCAAGCGGATCAGCACATAGCCCACCAGCCCGAACAAGGCCACCATCCAGATGTCGAAGCTGTTGTAGTTGCGACTGAACACCCCAATGGCGCAAAACAGGACGATGGAAGGAAACAGCCAACGATACGGCACGGTCAGCAACTTCACCCATATCCCGACCAGTGGCAGGTTGAGAATGACGAGCATCAGGTTGCCTACCCACATGGACACAATCAATCCCCAGAACAGATCCGGGTTGCTTGTCATGACTTGCGGCCCCGGCTGAATGCCATGGAGAATCATTGCCCCCACCATCATGGCCATGACCGGATTGGACGGAATGCCCAGAGACAGCAATGGGATGAATGAAGACTGCGAGCCAGCGTTGTTCGCCGCCTCAGGGGCCGCGACCCCACGGATGTTGCCCTGACCAAACGGCACCTCGTCAGCCCGGGTTCCGAGCTTCTTTTCCATGGTGTATGCAGTGAATGAAGCGAGCAACGCGCCACCACCGGGCAAGACACCCAGAAACGACCCCAAGGCCGTGCCCCTGAATATGGCGGGCGCCATGGCCTTGAGGTCAGCACGGTTCGGCATCAGGCGGCCGACCTTTGTGCTGAGCCGTGCCCGGTCGACGCTGCCTGGCGCAGACAGGTTCTTGATGATCTCGCCATAGCCGAAAATTCCCATGGCAATGGGCAGCAGACCAATGCCGTCAGACAATTCCGGAATGCCAAAGGTAAAGCGGGTGGCACCGGAGATGGCGTCCGTTCCCACCGTTCCCAACAGCAGCCCAAGAAGCGTCATGGCCGTGGCTTTGAGCAAAGAGCCGGAAGCGAGCACGACGGCTCCGATCAACCCGAGGAGCATCAAGGCGCAATACTCCCAGGGGCCGAAGTCCAGCGCCACCTGAACCAGCGCCGGAGCAAAAGCGGCGACCACCAAGGTACTGACGCAACCCGCAAAGAACGAGCCAATCCCCGCACTGGCCAGGGCAGGCCCCGCCCTGCCCTGACGCGCCATCTGATGGCCGTCAATCACCGTCACCACAGACGCGGCTTCGCCAGGAAGGTTCACCAAAATGGCTGTGGTGGAGCCTCCATACTGCGCCCCGTAGTAGATGCCGGCCAGCATGATCAGGGCTGCAACCGGATCGAGGCCATAGGTCGCTGGAAGCAACATCGCGATGGTGGCCAATGGGCCAATGCCCGGCAGAACACCGATCAGTGTGCCGAGAACACAGCCTGCAAATGCATAGACGATGTTCTGCCAGCTGACGGCGACGTCAAATCCGAGCCAGAGATTGTCAAGCATGTTCTCGACTGCTATTGAGACTCAATGGAGCAGAAACTCGGGCCACACCGGAATCTGCAAACCCAGCAAATGGACAAACATCAGGTAGCTGCCCAGCGTGAGAATGAGGCTCAACCAGACCACTTCCCGCCAACTTGCGCCTGTCTGGGCCAGGCTGGCAGTCGCCACCAGTGCAGGCACAGCCACCAACATGCCGAGGGAGGGAAGACCCAAAGCAGGCAAGCCCGCCAAGAGCACGCCAAACAACAGGTTGGCACCCAGAACAAAGATCACTGGACGCCAATGCCCCGCCGCCGTGTTGCCAGCCACTCCACCGGGAGGTGCGTTGCCCTCTTCCACTGGCGCAACGGCAGTTCGCAGTGCACGCCCCTGGCTTCGCCGGTCACGCCAAATGGCGCGCAGTGTCAGCGCGAGACCGACCACGGCCAACGCGCCGCCAAGCATCACGGGAAAATAGCCGGTCTGCATCCTGGCCGCGCTGCCGACCGGGTACGCACTGGCACCCCAAGCGAAGGCGATGCCCAGAATGGAGAACAACAGGCCGGACAAAAAGTCGTGGCGCTGCGTATGGGGCATGGCGTGGTCTCCTGTTGGCTTGCGATGGCGGGCTGCGGCCTCAGGGTGTCAGAGGCATTGCGAGCAATTTACCAGCGGCCCTTGATGGGTTGGGCGCCTTTCATGGCATTGGCGAGCGCCTCAGCCAGGCCTGAACGCTCAGCCTTGAGCGCAAAGTCAATGGCGGTCATCCCCAAGTCATTGCGCAGGCTCGCATCGGCACCCTCCTCCAGCAACAGGCGCGCCGCGTCTTCACTCCCGTAAAACGCAGCCATCATCAATGGGGTCGTTTTGTTTGGGGACGCGGCATCGATATAGGCATGATGCTCGAGCATGAGACTCACCATTTGAGCACTGCCTGGATCGGGGTTGGAAGTCGCATAATGCAACGGCGTCCAGCCCGGCTTGTTGACGGCAGCCCCCCTGGCGATCAGTTGGCGGGCAATGTCGAGCTCCCCTTTGATCGCCGCCAGCATCAGCGGTGTTTCTCCTTGCTGGTTGGGCAGGTCCACCTTGAGGATGCGCTGCTTGAGCAGAAAGGCGGCGACTCTGTGTGACCCCTGCGCCAGCGCCACATGGAGCGCGTGTTCACCCTTCTCGTTGAGAACATTCAGGTCGAAGTTGAACAAGGCCAGTTCGATCACCGCCGACTCATTGTCGACCGAAATGGCCCTGAAATAGTCCGTTTGGGCATCAGCTTGCGCAATGGGCGAAAAGAACAGACAAACCCAAGCAAAAACAATGCTCTTCATGGAATTCTTAAAGTAAATTCTCATGTCGTTTGTCTCTATGGTGTTGTCATGCAAACGCAGGGGAGGATCATGCGTTTCCGAGCGCTTTCACGATGCCGAGTCACAAAGTCATCCCGAGTAAACCCATTATAAATCAGTGCGCTATGATGGTTTTTTCAAGTGATTTATGAGAATCGGGGTTGGCTCCGGATCAGGCATCAGCCACGATACGGGAGAACAGGCAATCAACGTTCTCACTGGTTGCCTCCGCCACGGCTTCCATTGTCACACCTTTGATTTCCGCCACCATGGCAGCCACGTGGGGCACCCATGCCGGAGAGTTGGTCTTCCCCCGATGCGGGACTGGCGCCAGGTAAGGGCTGTCAGTCTCGATCAGCATGCGGTCGAGCGGCACGAATCTGACCACTTCACGCAAGTCCGCCGCATTTTTGAACGTGATGATGCCGGAGAAAGAGACAAAGAAGTCCAGCTCGAGCGCAGCTCTTGCCACAGCTTCGGTCTCGGTAAAGCAGTGAAAAACACCTCTGGCCACGCCGCCGGCGTTGTCAGAGACAGACGAAAAGCCCCCTTCGTCCCGCAAGATTCGCAGCGTGTCATCTGACGCGCTGCGGGTGTGGATCACCAGCGGAAGATCCGTCTTTCGGGCCGCCTGAATGTGCGCAGCAAAGCGATCCCGCTGCCATTGCATGTCAGCCACACTGCGCCCGTTGAGCCTGTAGTAGTCAAGTCCGGTCTCGCCAATGCCGACCACGCGATTTTTGGCCGACAGCTCCACCAATCGATCAGCGCTCGGCTCGATCACGTCCTCATTGTCGGGATGAACGCCAACCGTCGCCCACAGCTGCGGATATTGGGCCGCCAGAGCATGAACGGCCTCGAATTCCTCGAGGGTCGTGCATATGCATATGGCTCGGGTAACCCTGGCCTCCTCCATTCGCTGCAGGATCTGCGGCAAATGCTCACTGAGCTCCGGAAAAGAAAGATGGCAATGGGAATCGGTAAACATGATGGCAATCCAACACGGCGCCATCGACATCTTGCTCTGGGTGCAAGTATCAGAGGCGCGCAATCCATGAATTCAATGACGTCGGCTTCAGCGCCAACGCAAAAGCACCAGAACCGTGCTGACCTGTCAGATGGTCTGTGTGGGACGGTCAGAAGCCAGATGAGAGCCAAGCACTTCTTCAATTTTGTGCTTGAGCAAACGGGACTTCTCATCATCAGGGAACCGGATGCCGACCCCCTGGGTGCGACCGCCAGCGGCCTTGGCCGGCGTGACCCATGCAACCTTGCCCGCGACCGGGTAGCGCTGCGGATCGTCAGGAAGGCTCAACAGCACATACACATCGTCGCCAAGCTTGTAGTCACGCGTGGAGGGAATGAAAATGCCGCCGTCCGAGAACAGAGGAATGTAGGCAGCATACAGTGCGGCCTTCTCTTTGATGGACAGCTGGATAACGCTCGGGCGTGCGCTGGACGAAGATGCAGTGCTCATGAAGCCTTAGTTTAGCGGGAAAGCACGTCTTTTGCGCGAGCAGCCCACGCTTCCTGCATGAGCTGGGCGTTGTATGGATGCTCCACTGACCGGGCCTGTTGTGACAAATCTCTCGCCCAGGCAGCCAGCACAGGCAAGCGACCTGCCGCTGGCAGGCTTCGGGCATCGAAGAAGCGAGGCTCTGCACCTGAAGCGCAAGCCAGCAAGTCGTGACACAGTTTTTGCATCACATCCAGTTGGCGAGCGGCAGGCCAATCGGCAAGGTCTGACCAGTCGCCTTTGGCCAGTGCGCCCGGAATGCCTGCCCAGGCAGCACTTGTCAGCCCACTCTCGGCCAGGGCGAGTGCGTCGTTGGGGCGCCCACCTGCTGCTTTGAGCCAAGAGTGTGCTTCGGTTTCATTCGCGCCTTTGATGTCGAGTGCCCTCGCCGCATCCAATAGCCAGCTCGTTGCCTCTTCAGCCTTCGGCCAGCTCATGGCATGGCTCTGGCACCGGCTGCGGATGGTCGGCAGCAGCTGGTGTGAGGCTTCTGTTGCCAGAACGAAACGGACTTCGCCTGTGGGCTCCTCCAGCGTCTTGAGCAAGGTGTTGGCCGACTCATGGTTCATGCGCTCCGCGGGATAGACCAGGACAACCTTGGTCGCCGAGCGGGAACGTGTCAGCTGGGTGAATGCCACCGCTTCGCGCGTTGCTTCTACCCGGATGAACTTGCTCGGTTTGAGTTCTTTCTTGTCGATTTTGTCCTGTGTCTTGGGGTCGATCGGCCAGCCATGTGCCAAGGCCATGACGTCGGGCAACAGCACCCTCATGTCGGGATGGGTATGCACGTCCACTGCGTGGCAGCTCTCGCACTCACCACATGCCCCTGAGGGAACGGGACGCTCACACAGCCAAGCGCGGGCCAATGAGAGCGCCAGATCGAACTGGCCAAGCCCGGACGGCCCGGTCAGGAGCAAAGCATGGCCCTTCTGGGCCAGCAGCCGCTCCAGCTGTGCTTGCAGCCAGGGTGGCGTGGGCAGCACCACCGGGGCAGCGGCTTTGGGCTGACTTCCTCGCGTTGCCATCAGGCAGCACCCCGGGCCCAGCCGCGAGACTCCACGGCGTGGCGCACGGCCATCCAGACCGCTTGCAAGGGCTGGTCGGCTGGGATGCGCGCAAACCGATGAGGTGCGGCGTTGGCACGTGCCTCATAACCTTTGGCGACCTGTTCAAAGAAGGCTGCCGGCAGAGCCTCAAACCGGTCCGGAATGCGGGCATCTGCCAGACGTTGCGCCGCCACGGCTGGATCCAGGTCAAACCAGATGGTCATGTCCGGCTCGATGATGCCCCGCGGCCTGGACACGTCGGCCTGAACCCATTGCTCCAGTTGTGCCAGCACTTTCAGGTCGAAACCACGCCCGTAGCCCTGATACGCCATGGTGGCATCGGTAAAGCGATCACACAGAACCACTTCGCCTCGCTCCAGCGCGGGCTGAATCACCTGCTGAAGATGGTCACGCCGGGCGGCAAACATCAGCAATGCTTCACTCAGAGGATCCATGGGGTCATTGAGCACCATCTCACGAAGCTTTTCTGCCAGTTCGGTGCCTCCTGGCTCACGGGTCAGCGTGACCACGCGCCCCTGACCACGAAACAGATCGGCCAAGCCGGATATGTGCGTGGATTTGCCGGCACCGTCGATGCCTTCGAAGGAAATGAACAGGCCTGGCTGCTGCTGGGGAGACTCCATCATGACGGTCATTGGCGCTTGAGAATGTAGCGACGCACCGCCGCGTTGTGCTCGCCCAGCGAGTTGCTGAAATGGCTGCTGCCATCACCCTTGGCCACGAAATACAAGGCCTTGGTGCTAGCGGGCCTCACAGCGGCTTCCAGGGAGGCCCATCCGGGCATGGATATGGGCGTGGGCGGCAGGCCGGCACGGGTGTAGGTGTTGTAAGGCGTGTCCGACTCCAGGTCACGGCGCCGGAGGTTGCCATCGAACTGCTCCCCCAGCCCATAAATGACGGTAGGGTCTGTTTGCAGCCTCATGCCGATACGCAGCCGATTGGCGAAAACGCCGCCAATCATGGGGCGATCAGCTGGTGCTCCCGTTTCCTTTTCGATGATGCTGGCCAGGATCAGCAGTTCGTCCTTGGATTTCAGCGGGGTGCCCTCGGCGCGCATGCCCCATGCCTCGTCCAGCTTCTCGTCCATCATCCTGGCCGCCTGGCGCAACACGTCCGAGGCCTTCGCATGCTTGGGTACATGGTAGGTCTCGGGAAAGAAGCGCCCTTCGGGATGCACGCCTTCCCGGTCAATCTTGGCCATGATCTGGACTGGCGTCAGGCCTTCAATGTCCTGCTCCAGATCAGGGTGTTCGCCAATGGCGCGCAGCACATCGCGCACGTTCCAGCCTTCGACCAGGGTGACGCTTTGCAGTATCTGGTCACCTCTGACGAGTTTGTCGAGAAGGCTCTTGGGTGTCAGCCCGCGCTCCAGCGCATAGGTGCCCGCCTTGATGTCGCGGCCTTTTCCGGACAAGCGAAACCATGCGTAAAGGAAGTCTGACCTGGTCTGAACACCGGAACTGACAGCAGCGCTGGCCACTGCCTTGGCACTCATGCCGGGAACGACAGTCAGCTCATGGGTTTGTGCGCCTTCGCCGAGCGTCAGAGGTTGGTCCAGCCACCAAACAGCATACGCACCAGCGGCCAGTACCAGAATGGTCAGGATGCTGAGAAGACGTGCGAAGGTTCGGAACACTGCGAGCTGCCTCGGGAGAATATTGTTTTAGCCAAAGAAGCCCACATACTGGGCGGGTGCACAGCAGCCTGCGTCAGCGGCCATGGTCATTGGGAATGATAATCGACACTGTCGCAGGGCTTGCAGACGCGATGCAACAGCTTGTCAGTCTTGCGGGCTGCAGCCCTCCTCCGTTTGAACCCAAGACCACCCCAGAGACCCCATGACCCAGGAAACGCCCATCATCCCCGCCGGCTATGCCACGCTCCAAGGCTGGGGAGTCATTCGTGTCGAAGGGGAAGACGCTGCCTCTTTTCTTCACGGGCAGCTGACCCAGGACTTCAGCCTCCTGGGTTCAGAGCAGGCCCGGCTGGCGGCCTACTGCTCTCCCAAAGGGCGCATGCTCGCGAGCTTTGTCGGCTTCAAACGCTCAGCTAATGAGATCGTTCTCGTTGCGGACAAGTCTGTCATCGCTGCCACTGTGAAACGCCTGTCGATGTTTGTCATGCGGGCCAAAGTCAAACTCTCTGACGCCTCCGACGAGTTCACTCTGCTCGGAGAGATCCTGCCCGGAGACACCAGCGTCTGCACGCCGTGGTCACTGACATCCACTGAAGATGGGCGTGCCAGTGTCGAGCTATACCCTTCTCTTGGCGCCCGCCGCCTCCTTCACGTGGTTCCCAACAACGCCGAAGGTCCTGCCAGCCCACCCGCCAGTGCAACGGCGTTGACCGAGTTGCTGTGGCGATGGGCGGAGGTTCGAAGCGGCGTTGCCCTGATCACGGCTCCATTGGCCGACGCACTGGTGCCCCAAATGCTCAACTACGAGTCTGTCGGAGGCGTGAGCTTCAAGAAGGGTTGCTACCCGGGCCAGGAAGTGGTGGCGCGAAGCCAGTTCAGGGGCACGCGCAAGCGCTGCGCGTACATCATCCGAAGCGAAGCGGAGATGAGCCCTGGACAGGAGGTGTTTGCCAGCAGTGACCCTGAGCAGCCTTGTGGGGTGGTTGCAGCTGCAGCGGCAGCACCCGACGGACAGTGGGAGGCACTGGCCTCGTTGCAGATGGCGGCAGCGACGGACGACACTTTGCAGGTCAATGGCCATGAAGCCGTGGTGCTGCCATTGCCCTACACGTTGCTCGAAGACATCTGAGGGCGACTGTCCCGCTCACTGGCCTCATCGATCATGTGCCTGCTCGCCTTCGCCATTGCTTCAGACACTTTGCGGCCTTTTGTCATGGCGTCGAACCGGGATGAGTTCTTTGCCAGACCCACGCAAGGCCTGCACACCTGGTCGACAGCGAGTGGCGTCCGCATCCATGCAGGTCGCGACGAAAAGGACGGCGGAACCTGGCTTGGGGTCAATGACCACGGCCGTATCGCCATGCTGACCAACGTGCGCTCAGGCTTGCCCGAGCAGGGGCAGCGCAGTCGAGGCGAACTCACAACGGGCTGGCTTTCAGGTGAGATCACGGCAACGCAATGGCTCAATGAAATCGAGCCAGCAAACTATGGCGGGTTCAATCTGGTGATAGGCGATGTCTTCACTCAAAACTGGTTCTGGTGCAGTAACCGTAGCCCGGCCGACCCCCATCAGCCTGCCACCACGGAACTCCATGTCCAGGCTCTCAGGCCTGGCACCTATGGCTTGTCGAATGCTGCCCTGGATACACCATGGCCCAAGACAGCCACGCTTCGCAACGCACTTCGCTCAGCCGTAGCCGAGAACCGCGACGACCTGGCATCACAACCCGGCCCGCTGACGGATGCCCTGGCCAGCCGGTATGTGGATCCCTACGAGCCCTTGCCGCAAACCGGTGTGTCACCAGAAGCTGAGCGAGCATTGGCCAGCGCCTTCATCAGCATCCCGACGCAAGGCTATGGCACACGATGCAGCACCGTGGTGCAGGTGACGGGATCAGCGCAACATGGCACGCTACAGCTGCAAATGGACGAATGGACCCACCCACCGAGCCCTGAGACGGCTGCAGAGACGGCCAGCTGGGCCAATAGCGAACACCGGCAGTTGAAGCAGGTACTCAGAGGTCGGTGACCATGTCCTGGTGCTCGATACCTGCCACCAGGTAGGGTGCATCACGGCGCTGGTATCCCTGGCGAAGATAGAACCCCACCGCAGTTCGCTGGGCACTGAGCGTGACCTGTCTGGCACCCTGCCCGCGCGCTGCAGCAGACAGCGCCTTGAGCAAAGCCTGTCCGATGCCTGCCCCACGCACCGCACGGTCCACGGCCATTCGGCCCACCTTCACCTCACCTTTATTCAGCTGCACCATTCGGCCTGTGCCCACTGCCTGACCCAGGCGGTTGTAGGCCACGGCATGCACGGCATGGGTATCTTGCTCGTCGGCTTCGAGGTCAGCCGGGATGCCCTGTTCTTCGACAAAAACCGCAGACCGAATTGCCTGCGCTTCCGCACCCAGCTCAGCCCAGTTCCCCACGCGCACCGTCAGCATGTCATCTCCGGCCTCGTAACCCATGAGCATGGATCGGAACACATCAGGCACAGGCCGCGATTTCTGTGACACCGGGTCGGCAAACACGTAAACAATGTCTGCGCTGATCAAGTGGTTCTCACCCCGGAAGATGGCGCCTTTGAACGCAATCGAGGAATGGCCGACCCGCTCGCAGCGCATCGCCACGTCCAGTTCATCTTCGTATCTGGCCGAGCCATGAAAGTCCAGGCTGGCTTTGGCGACGAACAAATCTCCGTCCAGCGACTTCAGCCCTGTTTCATAGGGCAAGCCGAGCGCCTTCCAGTAGTCCGCCACTGCAGTATCGAAATACATCAGGTAGTGGGCATTGAAGACGATTTTTTGCATGTCGACCTCAGCCCAACGAACCCGAAGACGGTGAGTAAAACGAAAATCCTGGCGCTGCATGCCCGTCTCCTGTCTGCCTTGGCTGTTCAGTCGATAAAAGGAAAAGGCATCAAGCACCCTTTCTGTCTTCTGGTCGCGTCATTCACCCATTTCCCAGACTTTTTTCAGGGCCCGGGCAGCATCTTCCTGGACCCTGAGCGCTTCAGGAATGACTCGCCCTTGATTGAGAAAGCCGTGTATGACACCTCGGTAAATCTCCAGGTCAACCGGTACACCGGCCATGCGCAAGGCGTCGCCAAATGCCACACCCTCGTCGACCAGTGGATCGCATTCGGCCAGTCCAATCCAGGCAGGCGCCACGCCGTCGAGATCTCGACGGTGGCCGGACTCATCCGCGCCATCGAGTGGAGCGAAGCGCCAGTCGTCCCTGTCCGAGGCTGAGCGCAAATATTGCTCGAAAAAATAGGTGATGTGGGCCTCTTCAAGCAGAAAGCCCCTGGCAAACGTATGGTGGGACTCCGTGTCTTGATGGCCAATACAACCAGGATAGAACAGCACTTGGAGACTCAAGGGAATCTGAGCGTCCCGCGCAGAGATGGCAGTGACGATGGCCAGGGTGCCGCCGGCACTGTCGCCGGATACCGCAATCTTCTGCGCATTCAGACCCAGCCGGGCGGCATGCTCACGCAGCCACAGAAGTCCGTCCCAGGCGTCATTCACAGCCGTGGGGAATTTCGCTTCTGGCGCCAGCCGGTACTCGAGTGAGACCACCGCTGCTCCGCTGAGGTGAGCCAGACGACGGCATACAGGCTCGTGCGTTTTCACGCTGCCGACGGTGAATCCGCCGCCATGCAGGAAATAGAGGACAGGGAGGGCGTCCTTCTGAGCTGCCTGCTCCAGGGGCGCATAGAGGCGTGCATGAAGCTCGAAGCCATCGCGTGCCGGTATGACCAGATCTTCCACACGTGGGAGTTTATGGCTGGGTATGTCTATCAACCCTGCACCCACTTCGTAGGATTGCTTGGCCTGCGCCGGATTCAGGGCGTGCAAGGGTACATGGCCAGAACGTTCGATGCGATCGAGCAAGTGGCGTGTTTCGCTGGTCAGCTGAAAGCGGGGATTGTGGTGATGCGACATCTTGCAGCTGATGCTAACCGCAAAGCTGCACGACATCTGTCACGCTGTCGATGTTGAATGCGCCCGAGGTGCGGCCCGAGCTCAGGAATCAGAACAACAAAGGCGGCCCGAAGACCGCCTGATGAGTACCGCCACTCACGCCAGGAGGATTCACACTCCTTGGGCAATGACGTGATGGTCCACAGTGCGTCAGTTACTCAATGCGCTGGAGTGTCTCGTCATAGAAATGGCGCGGATAGCCAGCATCGTCTGTGGAGTCGGACACATCGCCAAGGTACAGGGTATTGCCCTCGACACGCATCACGAGCTTGCCCTCGTCCTCGTCAGACTTGCCGCGGAAACGGTCAGCTTCTTTGCCATCCACCGTAGACGTGCCCACATGGCTCATTTCCAGGTTGGTCAGGACGCGCCTGGTGGCCACGATCGGACCCGAGCAAGAG
This sequence comes from Hydrogenophaga sp. 5NK40-0174, assembly GCF_040372165.1. Taxonomy (NCBI): domain Bacteria; kingdom Pseudomonadati; phylum Pseudomonadota; class Betaproteobacteria; order Burkholderiales; family Comamonadaceae; genus Hydrogenophaga; species Hydrogenophaga sp. 5NK40-0174. Next base: position 972,548 of record NZ_BAABWG010000001.1, read on the forward strand.
GTTCCGACGAAGCCGTAGATCACCACATCGCCCTTGAGCGTCTGGGCGTCGGCCTTCTTGAAGTCCGCCCGCATCTCAGCCGAGGCACTGCCGTCCTTGATGCACTCCGAGAGCCAGGAGCCCACGTATTTGGCCACCAAGTCTTCAGAGGTATCGGCATCGATCGGATCGTCATCGCTGCCGCCACAAGCTGCCACCGACATGGCCATCGCGCCGGCCACCAGCCAGGCAGCCCAACGGGTATGTGTCTCCCTGCTTGTCAACATATTCAATACTCCTTCCAGCTTGTGCGTTTCAATGTCTCAACAGAGCATTTTGCACCGCAATGGCCTTCATGTGGAGTTCAAGTTGACACAGCAGGTAACTGCGACTTGTTCGCGCACCTGCCCGCAGCATCGAACGAAGTCAGCTTCGAGCCACGTCGATGGCGTCCTGGGTTGAGCGCAGGATGCCGCGAACCAGCGGGAACATCTCCCCGATGGCGTCGAGCAAACTTCCAACCGTGAAGCTGCACACCTCGAGCAGGTGGAGGTGGATCTCGCTCGTGGCACCGCTGTCCGGCGCCAACGACTGGCTCACGGCCTCGCTCAGCCCGTCAAGCTCCATGATCTTCAGGCGTGCAGGGGTCGACGTCTCCGTCATGCCCATGCGCGACCAATACGCCAGCGCGACTTTCTCGACAAACTCGCGCTCCATGGACGCAGACATGACTTCGGAAACCCATGGCACGAGTGGGCTGAGATGGCCTTTGGCCGATTCATCTGCCAGCACCCTGTCCACCAGCCCCGTGGTTTGCTGGAGGCAGCGTGCCAACGAGGCTTTGAAGGTTTCGAACTGCTGATCGTCTTTTTGGCTCATTTTGGATTCCCTGCAAGTGGAAGTGGATGCTCTGGGCCCTCCTTCTTGAATTCTTTCGTATTCATCAAGGAGCGATTCCTCGAGGTTTTTGCCCATTGCATTGCCTATCGGCAGTTCGGCCGGCGAAATTGAACCTTCTCACTTCATGACCCGCTTTTCCGGCTTTTGGGCGCTGACAAAGCCAGGTGCCGCACACCCGCGATAATCAGCGCATGCGAATCCTTCTCGACTTCTTTCCCATTGCCTTGTTTGTGGCGGCGTACAAGATGCACGACATCTACATCGCCACGGCAGTGCTGATGGCCGCCACCGTCGTTCAGACCGGGGTGATGTATGTCATCGACCGTCGACTCCAGACCATTCAGAAGGTCACCCTGGGGATGATTCTGGTCTTTGGCACGCTGACGCTTGTGCTGCAGGACGACCGCTTCATCAAATGGAAGCCGACGGTACTGTACGGCGCCATGGCCTTGGTTCTGGGCGCGGCGCTGCTCATCTGGAAAAAGAACCTGTTGCAGATGCTGCTTGGCAGCCAACTGAAGCTACCGGAGATCGCCTGGCACAGGTCAACCCTGATGTGGACCGCCTATTTCCTGTTCATGGCCGGCATTAACGCCTATGTGGCCGCCTACTATTCCACGGAAGACTGGGTGAATTTCAAGCTGTGGGGCTATGTATTCCCCATTGTTTTTCTCGTCGGTCAGGGGCTGTACCTTGCCAAGTACCTCAAGGATGACGAGGACAACGCCGACAGCAGCGGCCAGTCTCCCGACACCGCCAACGCTGGAGCCAAGCAGGCGCCGGCGAGCAGCAAAGGAGATGAATCATGACGAGTCCGGGTTCAGCGACAGATAACGCCATCCCCTCGGCAGAGGCATTGACCAATGCGCTTGAGCGTGCCCTCTCGCCCAGCCGCCTCCAAGTACTGGACGAAAGCGCCGCCCATGCCGGCCACGCAGGAGCCAACGGGACCGGCTTTGGCACCCACTTCCGGGTCCGGATCGCCTCTTCCGCCTTCGAAGGCCTGTCACGTGTGGCTGCCCACCGGCTTGTGTATGATGCCTTGCGTCCATTCACGGACGCCGGTTTGCATGCGTTGGCCATAGAGGTGCTCCCCCTGAGCGCTCCTTCGACCTGAATCGGTGCCCTGATACGATCTGACACCATCCCAGAGCCAAGACTGGGGCACTATTTCGGGTTTGGTCGCTCAAACCCTTTTTTCTGATTGCATGAGGACATTCATGAAAGCTTCCCTGACCGCCATCGCAGCGGCCCTGCTGATTTCCGCCACCCCTTGGGCTGCTGCCCAGAACATTGCCATTGTCAACGGTAAGCCCGTGCCGACCTCACGCCTGGATGCTCTGGTGGCCCATTTCGAGAAAACCCGTGGGCCCGTGGACGACAATGCCCGTGAAGCTCTCAAGCAGGAAGCCATTCTCCGCGAAGTTTTCATGCAGGAAGCCGAGCGCCGCGGTGTCGCCAAGACCGCTGAATATGCTCAGCAAATGGAGCTCGCACGCCAGGGCATCATGATCCAGGCGATGTTCGAGAACTACAAGAAGACCAATCCTGTCACTGATGAGGAAGTCAAGGCGGAGTACGACAAGTTTGTCGAAGCCAATGCCGGCAAGGAATATCGCGCCCGTCATATCCTCGTACCGACGGAGAAGGAAGCCAAGGACCTGATCGCGCAGATCAAGAAGGGGGCCAAGTTCGAGGCACTGGCCAAGTCCAAGTCCAAAGACCCTGGGTCCGGCGCGAACGGTGGAGACCTTGATTGGGCAAGTGCTTCCAGCTACGTCACCGAGTTTTCCGAAGCCATGGTCAAGCTGGACAAGGGCCAGATGACCGAAGAGCCGGTCAAGAGCCAGTTTGGCTGGCACATCATCCGGGTCGATGACGTGCGGGAGGCGCAAATGCCCTCTTTTGACGAAGTCAAGCCCACCATCGCGGAACAGATGGGCAAGCAGAAGCTGATGGCTTTCCAGCGCGAACTGGAAGAAAAGGCCAAGGTGGAGTGATCCATCCACGCCGGCATTCGTGCTGAATGCCGCAGCCGAAAGCCGAAAAAGGGCGCCACTGATGTGGCGCCTTTTTTTCATGTCGTTTTGCTGGACAATGCGGCATGAGCAGGCGAACCTCGCCACCGCACGACTCCAACCTTGACCCTGTCATCAATCGCCATGGACGGAAACGCCACCCCCTCGGTACACGAAGCAGCCCGCACCAGCAGAATCGGACTGGACTGGAGCCGTGCTGTCCAGTTCCTTATGGACGAACAACAGTTGTTTCGCGCCCGAAACCCTCTGTCGGAGCAAATGGCCACAAGGGCGCGAGGGCACTTGTTGTTTGGCGTGCCCCTTCATTGGATGAACGACTGGGGCACTCCGTTTGCCCTGCATGTGGCAAAGGCCAAGGGGGCGGTGGTGACCGACGTCGATGGACATGAGCTCATCGACTTCTGCCTGGGCGACACGGGCGCCATGTTCGGCCACTGCCCGGAACCTGTCGCACGGGCATTGGCCAGCCAGGGAGCGAAAGGGCTGACGACGATGCTCGCCACTGAAGACGCCGGCGTGGTCGGCGAGCTACTGGCCGAGCGCTTTGGCTTGCCTTTTTGGCAGTTTGCGATGAGTGCCACAGATGCCAACCGCTACCTTCTGCGTTGGGTCCGGGCCGCCACAGGCCGGAAAAAGCTGCTGGTTTTCAACGGCTGCTACCACGGGACGATCGAAGACGTCTTCGTGGACCTGATCGATGGCCGCCCGCACCAGCGGGACAGCCTGCTGGGTCAGGTTCATGACCTCCTCGAACACACAGTTGTCGTGGAATTCAATGACCTGGCAGGCTTGGAGCGTGCTTTGCAGGGAGGCGATGTGGCGTGCGTGCTGGCCGAGCCGGTGATGACCAACATCGGTATGGTCCTGCCGGCAGAAGGTTTCTGGGACGCTGCGCAAGAAGTCATCCGCCGCCACGGCACGCTGCTCATACTCGACGAGACCCACACCATCAGCACCGGCCCGGGTGGTTACGGGCGCGAACACGGCATCCGCGCGGATGCCGTCGTCATGGGCAAACCACTGGGCGGCGGCGTACCCTGCGCGGCCTACGGCATGACTGCTGAACTGGCACAACGCGCCGCCAGTGCCAAACAGAAAGCGCCACCCGGACACAGCGGCATTGGCACCACACTGACCGGCAACATGCTGGCCTTGGCCGCCATGCGAGCCACGCTCAGCGAAGTCATGACGCCCAAGGCCTATGAAGGCATGAACCAGCAGTCCTGTCGGCTGGCAGACGGCTTGCGTCAGCTGATCGCCAAGCGTCGGCTTCCGTGGTGTGTGACACAGGTGGGTGCGCGGGTGGAATTCCAGTTCTGCGAATCTCCTCCGATGAGCGGTGCGGAAGCTGGCGAGGTTCTGGACGGCACGCTGGAGCACATCATTCACTTGGGCCTGCTCAATCGGGGCGTGATGATCACCCCGTTTCACAACATGTTGCTCGTTTGCCCGCAAACCACTGAGGCTCATGTCAACCGGCTGTTGGACGCCCTTGATGACGTGGTATCCCACCTCCTGCCAGAGTCCCTCATTGCCGAAGGATCATGACAGCTGCAGACCCAGCCAGAGACACCCGATCATGATTGGCTGGTGAAGCAGGTAGTAGGTCAGACTCCACCTGCCCATGACCGCCAGAGGTGAGGTGATGCTGCCAGCCCCTTGTCCACCCAGCCATTGCGGCTGATGCCGCAAGATCCACTGCCCCGCCGCCATCCCCCACCATATGGCGGCCAGCCACGGCAGCAGTGGAACATAGTCTTCTGTGACCGGCTTGTGTGTGACCCATCCGAGCCAGTTCAGCATCGGCCCGTCAAAGAGGTCTCTCCAGCTGCTGTTTTCCAGTGCGAGAGGGGCATACCTGGCCGCAGCGACACACCCGGCTCCCGCCAGCCAGAGCCACTGACCCCAATGCGCGGTCAGCCTGACGACGATCAGCATCACGGCTATCCCATGCAATACCCCGAAGAAAATGAAACTCCTGGGGAACATCACCATGGTAGCCAGCGTCACCAGCATGGCGGCACCGGCCACCTGCCACCACCGGCGCCAGAACCGCGCCCAGCCCTGACCTTGTTCCAGGGCAACGGCCTGTGACAGTCCGGCCGTGAACAGAAATGTTCCCAGAATGATGGTTCGTTGCGTGGTCCAGAAAGGGTCGCCGAAGATGTCCTGCTCGATCAGGCCGAAGTAATCCAGGTCGTAGCAGAAATGGTAGACCGTCATCCAGACCATGGCCAGCGCACGCAGGATGTCTATCCGGTCAAAGCGCTCCTTGACGCGAGGAAGACTCATCCCTGCGCGCCCACCTTGAGCAGCAAGCTGGCCAGCTCTTCTGGACGATTGATCATGGGGTCGTGCCCGCAGTTCATCTCGAAGACCTGCCAACCAGGCTCCTGACGCACCCGGACGCGTGATGCATCGATGGTCGCCAAGGGTGGATTGGTGCAGTCGATGAAGGTGCGTGGCATTTTGGCCACCCGCCCGGCATCGAAATCCAGGCTGTCCTGATACAGCCGGAACGGTTGGGGCGTCTGGCGGCGATTGACCCAATCCCGGTCCGCTCCCTCCAGCCCAAACACACTGGCATCGGGCGGCGGAAAGCTCAGGCCGTCGGTGGCTTTGGCTTCCTCGATCCGGGCAGCGACCACTTCTGGCGGGTGTGGGCTGCTCCAGCTGCCCCCTGGGTCAGGGATACCGGCATCCAGATACACCAGGTGGCGCAGAATGCCCGGGCTGCGTTGCTCGAGCTGATCGGCCACCAAGGTGATGACGTTGCCGGCATAGCTGTGGCCGACCAGGACCACACTTGAAAGCTCCTCTGCCTCAATGAGCCCCAAAACATCGTCGACATGGGTCTGCACGCGAATATCGCGGCTCATCAGGTGCGCGCGCTCGCCCACACCGGTCAGTGTGGGCGCGTAGGCGTCATGTCCTTGCGCCAGAAGCAGGGGTAGCACCCGCTTCCAGCACCAGCCACCGTGCCAGGAGCCATGCACCAGCACAAATGCCGGTTTTGCGGTGGATGGGGCTGCGTTCATGGTCAATCTCCGGGACAATACGGGTTTGGGGATGCGCTCCCCGACTCACCGATTTTGCCTTGTCTGGCACCCGCCCTCCTCTGCTGCCATTTCCTTGCCCTCTCGCCGCCCATGCTGCCTCATCAAATTGAACTGCTATCGCCAGCACGCACGGCGGACATCGGCATCGAAGCCGTGAACCACGGCGCGGATGCTGTCTACATCGGTGGGCCTTCGTTTGGTGCCAGGGCCACAGCAGACAACAGCGTGGAAGACATCGCGCGGCTGGTCATGCACGCCCACCGCTTCAACAGCCGAGTCTTTGTCACCATCAACACGATTCTTCGTGACGACGAACTCGAACCTGCCCGGCAACTGGCATGGCAGCTCTACGACGCGGGCGTCGATGCGCTGATCGTTCAGGACATGGGCCTGCTGATGCTGGAGGACTTTCCGCCCATCCAGCTGCACGCCAGCACACAAACCGACATACGAACGCCAGAGAAAGCCCGGTTCCTGCAGGATGCGGGCTTCTCGCAGATCGTGCTGGCGCGGGAGCTGACCTTGCAGCAGATCGAGGCCATTCGCGCTGCCACTGACCCGGATCGCTGCATTCTGGAGTACTTCGTGCACGGCGCCTTGTGCGTGGCCTACAGCGGTCAGTGCTACATCAGCCATGCCCATACCGGACGCAGTGCCAACCGTGGCGACTGTTCCCAGGCCTGCCGCCTGCCCTACGAGGTCAAGGACAGCCAGGGGCGGGTCGTGGCTCACGACAAGCACGTCCTGTCCATGAAGGACAACAACCAGTCGGACAACCTTCGGGCACTCATCGACACGGGTGTGCGCAGTTTCAAGATTGAAGGCCGCTACAAGGACATGGCCTACGTCAAGAACATCACGGCCCACTACCGGCTGCTGATTGACGAAATTCTGGCGGAACGACCAGAGCTGGCCCGCGCCAGCAGCGGCCACACCAGGTTTGCCTTCACGCCCGACCCGGACCAGAACTTCAACCGCGAGTTCACAGACTATTTCACCAATGGGCGCCAGGTCGACATTGGCGCCTTCGATACGCCAAAGAACCCCGGCCGCCCGATCGGCTGGGTAACGCAGCTCGGCGCGAATTTTGTCGAACTGCAGTGCGAGGACCCTGCCACTGTTTTGCACAACGGCGATGGCCTTTGCTACCTCGACCTGCAAAAAGAGCTCGTTGGCCTGCAAGCGAACCGCGTCGAAGCCCTGGATGAAGCCGCTGGCCTTTGGCGCGTCTTCCCCAAGGACCCGATGGCCAGTTTCAAGGATTTGCGAAAGAACACGCAGATCAACCGCAACCGCGACATGGACTGGGTGCGTGGGCTGGACAAGAAGTCATCCGATCGGCACATCGGGGTCTGGGCGGACCTGGTCGAAACCGACACGGGCCTGTCGCTCACCCTCACTGATGAGGACGGTCACACTGCCACGGCCGACATCACGGGTTCGCTGGACGACGCGCGCGACACAGCACAAGCCGAAGCCAAATTGCGTCAAAGCCTGGACCGATTTGGAGGCACCCTGTTTGAGCCACTGGACATCCGGCTGCAACTGCGCGGCCCACGCTTTGTGCCCGCTTCGCAACTCAATGCTCTGCGCCGAGAAGCCGTTGCCGCGCTTGAAGCCGCACGCGCTGAGCAATGGCAACGCCTGGAACGAGCGCCAGCCACTGAACCACCGGCACCCTACCCTGAGGACTCGCTGACCTATCTGGCCAATGTGTACAACCACAAGGCCCGCGACTTCTATGCCGCTCACGGGGTCAAGGTGATCGATGCCGCCTACGAAAGCCAGGAAGAACATGGCGAGGTGAGCCTCATGATTACCAAGCACTGCGTCCGCTTCAGCTTGAGCCTGTGCCCTAAACAGGCCAAAGGCGTGACGGGCGTTCAGGGAACCGTGCGAGCCGAGCCACTTCAACTGATCAACGGCAAGGAAAAGCTCACGCTTCGTTTTGACTGCAAACCCTGCGAAATGCACGTGGTGGGCAAGATCAAACGCGGCGTTATCAATGCGCCAGCCGCCGTGCCCATGACCTTCTACAGACAGCGACCAGCCGCCTCAAAGGCCTGAGGGCACAAACTGTCAGCCTCGCCAACGCCTGAACAAGTAGGCAAACGCGAGGAAGATGAGTGAGCCCAAAGCCAGTACAGCCCTCGGGTTTGTCGGCTCTTCCGGCGGGGCATTGGCGGATGCGAAGACATCCAGGTATTTGGCAGGAATTTCCCCCTGGCCCATCGTGGCCTGTAGCACCAGGGGATAAACGTTGCCTTCATGGCCTTTCACAGTGACCCGATAGACAAGATCGCGGCGATTGGCCGCCGGGTAACGGAACGCATAGGTTCGCCCCAGTGCTTTCCCCCCTCCCTTGGCGTATGTCCGCATCGCGCGGGAAAGTGCAACGCCCATACGCTCCTCGAGTTCGCTCTCAGGGAGCTGTTCGAGACTGGTTTCCAGCTCTGCCTTGAGCTTGTCCGACCTGGGCAAGGTATTTTCTTCGCTGGCCTCAAGCGTGAGATGGCGCGGAATCAGTACAGGAACCGGCAATGAGTCCGGAAACATCTCAACGCTGACCTTGCCTTGCGGTGTGTCGCTGTCGGACAGGGCGATCAGCGAAATGGACACCCAGAAGCCCTCATCAGCCACCAGCGTGCTGGTCCGCAGGCTGATTCGCTGCTCGTCCGCCAAGGGGACCAGAACCTTCTCTTCGCTCACGACGCCGGCATTGGCCGTGATCGATGCCAGCGCCAGCAACGCCCCTGTGGTCGCCCGGCGGGATGAAATGCCGAGCCAACTGGCCCATGCTGATGTCATTTCTTGTTTCTCCCTGCAATCGAACCAATAGATGCGATCGATGTCATTTTATTGCCCAGCCGGTGGAGACTTGGCCGGCCCAACCTCCTGCCAAATTGCACTTTAGCTCCATCATGCGTGTCCTAGCCCCAGAAAAGCGGTCTGACCGTGACACAAAGTGCCACCCTGCCCTTCCCGTGTGCGCTCCTGGCCCGAATAGATCCGCGCTTCAGTGGGGGTCTTCCACCGCCTCGATCACCAACTGCTTCACAGCAACGCCCGCTGCCCTCACCATTGCCCTGACGCGCAGATCCTGCTCAACCTCGAGGCGCACCCTCTGGTGATAATCCAGGCCATCCGTGCTCCCCGCGTTGTGTGATTCGACTCGGCGTGTCCACTGGGTCAAGCCGTCGAACTCGACCGTCAGCTCGTGCCATGCACCGTTCGCACCCTCCGGGACGTTCACGAGCAAAGTGACATCCACATCCAGAATCCGTCGCCGTTCCAGCAAGGTGGGAATGTGCAGATGCGCAACAGAATCACTGCCTGCGTCAACTCGCCAGACCTCGGGAGGGTGATTTTGCGAAGAGACCACTGTGTTTCAGCCAAGAACAAGACGAAAAGAAGGTGGCGGCACAATGTGCAGCCGCGGTGAAAGGACCATATTTTAGAAAGTGCGGCTCAAGCCTCGGCCTCAGCCGACGAAACACAAGTAGCAGGTGATGCTTCTCACGCTTGAGGGAAGTACCTAAGGGCTTGCCCCGCTGCGCAATGGCTCAGCTTGGGGCTAAGATGCGTGACGTGGGAAATCTCCCAACGGTTCACAGTCGATAGCTGCTTGCCTGGCCGTGCCGGCACACAAGAACGGAGAAGGGATTGGAGCCAACATGAAGAGCCTGACCGACCACCTCACGGCGTACGCCGCCTATCACCGGGACGAACGCAATATTGCCACCCACATGGTTGGCGTTCCGTTGATCGTTCTGGCCATTGCGACATTGCTGTCACGCCCTGTGCTATGGGAGGGACCGTTCCTTCCCCTGACGCCGGCCTTTGTGGTGGCCGCGGCCATCCTGCTTTTCTATTGTCTGCTCAACGCTGGCCTGGCCATCGTCATGGGGCTGGCCCTGGCACTTGCACTGGCTGGCGCCAGCTGGATTGCCCGTCAGGAAACCGTTTGGTGGCTGTCTGCAGGTATTGGCACGTTTGTGGTCGGCTGGGCGATCCAGTTTGTGGGGCACCTCTACGAAGGCCGCAAACCGGCTTTCATGGACGACGTTCGCAGTCTCCTGATTGGCCCGTTGTTCGTGATGGTCGAATGGCTCAACAAACTGGGCCTCTATCGCGGCGTTTTCCAGGAAATGGAAAGGCGCGCCGGGCCGGCAAAGTTCGACAGCTGCGGTGTGGCCTGACCCCAGCCACCACCCGCACTGCTGCGACTCAATCCTGATTCAGACGTAAGCGGCCATTGGCTTGACGTGGCGCATGTGCAAGCTCAGACCCAAAGCTGCCATGTGTGTACTCTTTCGCCCCAGTATCTGCTCGGCCAAAGGCAGAAACTCGGTCTCTTCATAGTTGGCATGATCGGTGTAGTGCTGCACCAGTCTGTGAACATCCGAGACATCCAGCGTGGTGCTGTGGCCTTTTGACACCTGTTTCAAGCCCTTCTCCAGGCTCTTCCACAGGGTTTCGATCGACCGGTGCTCTTCAGTCAGGCGTTTGGCCATGGCCTTGACCTTTTCACGCTCTTCTCCTGCCTCGGCTGCTGCCATCACTGCAGGAAACAGCTCCCGCTCTTCCTCCAGGTGGTGCTCAAAGATTGCTTCCCGAAAAAACTCGAGAGACTCCTCTGCGATCTGACGCGCACGTGCGGCAGGCTCCAGCAGTGCAGGCAGCTCGTCCAACGACCGCAAACGCTTGGTAATGCCGGCATGGCAGTTGGAAAAATTGTTCAGGGGAGCCTGGGTGTCCAGGCCGGTGCTCTGATCAGGATGGGTCATGGTGCTGCCTCCTTGCGTCCGGGGAACGAACATGAATCTGGTCTGGCTGCACGCGCCACCTCGGCGCACGCTCATCCAGACTGCTGATTCAGTGTACGGATTGCACTGGACGCCTGCTTGATGCAGGTCAAGCGCCGGCGCGAAAAGTCACCCGAAAGGTGACGACAGGCATCAATGGGCAGGTTTGCCGCGCAGACGATTGAAGGTGTTCAGACCAAAGACCAGCGCCGCACCGGCGATGAAACCGGCCACCCCACCTGTGGCATTGCTGACCAGACCGCCGAGCGCTCCGAGCCCCTCGGACCAATGCTCCACTGCATGCCCCAGTGAGGGAATTCCGTGCAGGATGATCCCCCCGCCGACCAGAAACATGGCAATCGTGCCCACCACGGAAAGCGTCTTCATCAGCTTCGGGGCCAGGGCCAGCAACGCTCTTCCTGCAGCCTGCGCTGCGCCGGACGCTTTCCGTGTGAGCGCCAGGCCAGCATCGTCGATCTTGACAATGCCTGCGACAAGACCATACACACCAAACGTCATGATCACGGCGATGCCCGCCACCACCGCCAGCCGCTGCATGAAGCTGGCGTCTGTCACCGTCCCGAGCGTGATCACAATGATCTCCGCAGAGAGGATGAAATCGGTTCGAATGGCGCCTTTGACCTTGGCTTTCTCGAAGGCGACCATATCCAGATCGGCGTTGGCGACCGCTTTGACCCGCTCTTCACGATGCGCGTCATCTTCGTGCTTGGGATGAAAGAAGGTGTGCAGCACTTTTTCGGCACCTTCAAAACACAGGAACAAGCCGCCGAGCATCAGCAAAGGCGTGATGGCCCAGGGCGCAACGGCACTGATGGCCAGGGCCGCCGGCACGAGAATCGCCTTGTTGAGCATGGAGCCTTTGAAGACGGCCCATACCACTGGCAACTCCCGGTCTGCCTTGACGCCTGTGACTTGCTGCGCATTGAGCGCCAGGTCATCCCCCAGCACGCCGGCTGTCTTCTTGGCGGCGACCTGGGTCATGGCCGAGACATCGTCAGCAGCAGCAATGCCTTGTCGGGCCGCCACCTTGGTCATGGTGGCGATGTCGTCAAGCAAAGTGGCGATATCGTCAATGAGAGCGAGCAGACTGGAGGCGGCCATGGTATTTCGGGCTCGAAGAGAGCCAAAACAGAGTCAGAACAGAGTCAAAGCCAAGTCAACGCTGATCCAAAAGAATCAACCTCGTCCAAGCTTACCCTACCCAACGGCGGGCATTGCGCCACAGCCGCATCCATGGGCTAAGGGCATCAATGTCACCTGCTGCAACATGGTCCACCCAGCTCATCTGGATATTGCGGAAGACACGCTCGGGGTGCGGCATCATGGCCGTGAAACGACCATCGGCCGTGGTCACGCCCGTGAGGCCTGCCGGGCTGCCGTTCGGATTGAACGGATAGCGCTCGGTCGCGGCACCCGTGTTGTCCACGTAGCGCATGGCGTTGATGACCTTGGTCTGGTCACCCCGGTGCTTGAAGTTGGCATAGCCTTCACCATGCGCCACCGCAATGGGCAATCGGCTGCCAGCCATGTCCTGCAGGAAGATGCTGGGAGACTCCAGCACCTCTACCATGGACAGTCGTGCCTCAAAACGCTCACTCTCGTTGGTGGTGAAACGTGGCCAGTCCTGGGCGCCCGGGATGATGTCGGCCAATTCGGCAAACATCTGGCAGCCGTTGCACACGCCCAGGCCAAAGGTGTCGCTCCGACCAAAGAAGGCCTTGAACTGGTCTGACAAGCCAGCGTTGAAGGTGATGCTGCGGGCCCAGCCGATACCGGCACCCAGCGTGTCACCATAACTGAAGCCACCGCAAGCCACCACGCCCTTGAATTGGTCGAGGTTGGCGCGGCCGCTTTGCAGGTCTGTCATATGGACGTCCACTGACTCGAAGCCCGCCTTGTCAAAGGCATAAGCCATCTCGACGTGCGAGTTGACACCCTGCTCTCGCAGAATCGCCACCTTGGGGCGTGCCAGGTTCAGAAATGGCGCTGCCACGTCTTCGCGCGGATCAAAACTCAGCGCCACGTGCATGCCGGGATCGGTGGCGTCACCGGCAGCAGCATGCTCGGAATCGGCACACGCCGGGTTGTCGCGCTGCTGGTTGATCTTCCAGCTCACGCTGTCCCAGACTTGTTGGAGGTCGGTCAGGCTGGCGCTGAACACGGCTTTGGTGTCGCGCCACACCTGAAGCTGGCCCTTGCCTGCATCCATGGATGACGATGCGGGGCGCGTTTTGCCGACAAAGTGGCTGTGCTTGGACAGGCCGTGCTCGCGCAAGGTCTGCATGACCTCGTTGCGCACCGCCGTGGGCACCTGCAGCACCACGCCCAGCTCCTCGCTGAACAAGGCCTTGAGCGTGAGCTCTTCGCGGCGTGCGCTGACCTGGGACGCCCAGTTCTTCGCATCGCCGGCGTCCATGCGGCTGTCAGAAATGCCGTCGCCTTCGGTGACCAGCATGTCCACGTTCAGCGCCACGCCCACCTGGCCAGCAAAGGCCATTTCAGCCACGGCGGCCAGCAGGCCACCGTCGGAGCGGTCGTGGTAGGCCAGGATTTGGCCCTTGGCACGCAAGGCGTTCACGGCGTCGACCAGATGGATCAGGTCTTGCGCATCGTCCAGGTCAGGAACGGCATCGCCCGGCTGGCCCAGGGTCTGACCCAGGATGGAGCCACCCATGCGGTTCTGGCCCTTGCCCAGGTCCACCAGGACCAAGGTGGTGTCTTCGGTTTCGCGGTCCAGCTGTGGCGTCAAAGTGCCGCGCACGTCGGCCAGTGTGGCGAAGGCGGTGATGATCAAACTGACAGGAGACGTGACCTTTCGGCGCTCGCCGGTGCTGTCGGTCCATTGGGTGCGCATGGACAGGCTGTCCTTGCCCACCGGGATACTGATCCCCAGCGTCGGGCACAACTCCATGCCCACCGCCTTGACCGTGGCATACAGGTCGGCATCTTCGCCCTCTTCTCCGCAGGCAGCCATCCAGTTCGCGCTCAGCTTGACGCGGGACAGCTCAATCGGTGCTGCCAGCAGGTTGGTGATGGATTCGGCCACCGACATGCGGCCGGAAGCTGCCGCGTCAAACGCGGCCAGCGGCGTGCGCTCGCCCATGCTCATGGCCTCGCCCGCAAAGCCAGCATAGTCGGCCAGCGTCACGGCGCAGTCGGCCACAGGAACCTGCCAGGGACCGACCATCTGGTCACGATGGGACAAGCCACCCACAGCACGGTCGCCAATGGTGACGAGGAAGCGCTTGGACGCGACCGTGGGGTGGCTGAGCACATCGATCACGGCCTTTTGCAGATCGACGCCGGTAAGATCCATCGGCTGGAGCGCACGTTCGACCGTTTTCACGTCGCGGTGCATCTTGGGCGGCTTGCCCAGGAGAACATCCATAGGCATGTTCACCGCGGCCCCCACGCTCCCCACTGCGTGTGGTTCGCTGCCCCCCGAGGGGGCTGTGCTTGCTTGGGACGGCCCGGCGCTGCGCACGGCCTCTTCATTTGCCACAGTAAGATGGCGCTCTTCTGTGGCCACCCCCACCACCGCGAACGGGCAACGCTCACGCTCGCAGAAGGCCTTGAACTGTTCCAGAGACTCAGGTGCAATCGCCAGCACATAACGTTCCTGGCTTTCGTTGCACCAGATCTCCTTGGGCGCCAGGCCGCTCTCTTCCAGTGGCACGGCACGCAGATCAAAGCGCGCACCACGGCCGGCGTCGTTCACCAGCTCGGGGAAAGCATTGGACAAGCCTCCCGCACCCACGTCGTGGATGAACAGCACCGGGTTCTTCTCGCCCTGCGCCCAGCAGTGGTTGATAACCTCCTGCGCGCGCCTTTCAATTTCGGGGTTGCCGCGTTGGACCGAATCAAAGTCCAGCGAAGCGGCGTTGGTGCCGGTGGCCATGGAGCTGGCTGCACCACCACCCATGCCGATCTTCATGCCCGGGCCGCCGAGCTGGATCAGCAACGTGCCGGCCGGAAAATCGATTTTCTTGGTCTGACCGGCGTCGATCTGGCCCAGACCGCCCGCGATCATGATGGGCTTGTGGTAGCCGCGCTGCACCCCTGCCACTTCCTGTTCGTACTCGCGGAAATAGCCCAGCAGGTTGGGTCGACCGAACTCATTGTTGAAGGCCGCTCCACCCAGCGGGCCTTCCGTCATGATTTGCAGTGGGCTGGCAATGTGCTCTGGCTTGCCGTCCGCGTTGTCGCTCAGACCGCCCCAGAGTTTGGAGACGGTGAAACCGGTCAAACCGGCCTTGGGCTTGGAGCCACGGCCAGTCGCGCCTTCGTCGCGGATCTCGCCGCCGGCACCAGTGGCGGCGCCGGGGAACGGGGAAATGGCGGTGGGATGGTTGTGCGTCTCCACCTTCATGAGCACATGGTGCTCTGCCGGCTCGGCCACATAGCTGGGCGCGGCAGACGTATCCGTGATGCGCGCCACATAGCGCTCCATCTGGTGCCCGGTCATGATGGAGGCGTTGTCGGAATAGGCCACCACCGTGTGCTGTGGGCTCGTCTGGTGCGTATGCCGGATCATGCCGAACAGGCTCTTGTCCTGCAGCACGCCATCGATCGTGAACTGGGCGTTGAAGATCTTGTGGCGGCAGTGCTCGCTGTTCGCCTGGGCAAACATCATCAGCTCAACGTCCGTGGGATTACGCCCCAGACCCTTGAAAGCGTCCACCAGGTAATCGATTTCGTCATCCGCCAGCGCCAGCCCCCACTCGACGTTGGCCTTTTCCAGCGCCGTGCGGCCACCGGCCAACACGTCCACATGTTCCATGGGCGCAGGGTGCAACTCGGTGAATAAGGCCTCAGCCTGCGCCTTGTCGGTGCTGACGTTTTCGGTCATGCGGTCGTGCAACAGTCCGGCCACGGCTTGCAGTTGTGCCTCGGTCAGCGCTGCCTTGGACAACAAGCCCTTTTTCAGGCCAATGCGAAACTCCACCAGCCGCTCCACCCGGTGCAGTGCAATGCCGCAATTGTGGGCAATATCCGTGGCCTTGGACGCCCAGGGCGAAACCGTACCCAGGCGGGGCATGACATACAGGGATGGCGCCCCGCCCTCGCCCGCTGTCAGGTGCGCAGGCGAAGCCGGTTCGCCGTACGTCAGCAGATTGCCCAGGTGATCCAGCGTATCGGCGTCGGGCTCGCTGTCGAACGAGGCCAGATGGACAAAGCGGGCGCTCAGGTCGGTGATCTTGTCGGAAATGGCTGCAAGACGAGGCAGCAGTTGCTGGACTTTGAAGTCACTGATGGCGTTACCACCATCGAAAAAGCGCAGGTGCAGGGACACGTTGGGGCCTGTGTAGCGTGGGAGATGGAACCGGCGGGCGGGAAAACCCCGATTTTACCCGCGCCGACTGCACTGCTTTGCATGTCGACCCGTGAAACGCGGTCTACACAATGGGATAATTTGCAACCATGAGCATTACCTACAAAGACGCAGCCGGCATCGAAGCCATGCGAGTGGCCTGCCGCCTGGCTTCCGAAGTTCTCGACTACCTCACACCCCTGATCCAGCCGGGTATCACGACCGGAGAGATCGATCGCCTGGCGGCCGAGTACATGAAGAAGCAAGGCACGGTCTCTGCCACCATCGGCTATGCCCCGCCGGGTTACCCACCCTTTCCCGGCCACCTGTGCACATCGGTCAATCAGGTGGTCTGCCACGGCATTCCGGGCGACAAGGTGCTCAAGAAGGGCGACATCGTCAACGTTGATGTCACCGTCATCAAGGATGGCTGGTTTGGCGACACCAGCCGGATGTTCCTGATCGGAGGTGAAGATGCTGCCAGTATCCAGGCCAAACGTCTTTGCCAAATCACCTTCGATGCCATGTGGAAAGGTATTGAAGTTGTCCGCCCGGGCGCACGCCTCGGTGACATCGGCCATGTCATTCAGACGTTTGCAGAAGGCGCTGGCTTTTCAGTGGTGCGTGAATTTTGCGGCCATGGCATTGGCCAGAAATTCCATGAAGAGCCCCAGGTTCTGCACTACGGCAAGCCAGGCACGCTGACCGAGCTCAAGCCCGGCATGATCTTCACCATCGAGCCCATGATCAATGCTGGCAAGCGTGACATCAAGGAAATGAACGACGGCTGGACGATCACCACTCGCGACCGTTCGCTTTCGGCACAATGGGAGCACACGGTGCTGGTCACAGAGACCGGCTACGACGTCCTGACGGTTTCCGAAGGGGCTCCACCACCACCAGCCTTTATTGGAGCCACCGCTGGATCGGGGGCCTGATGGATCAAGACGTCACGACCGAGCCGCTCGTCATCGACGTCGGCGACCTCCGCGCAAACCATCGCGAGGCCAAGGCGAAGCTGCTGGAGCGGCTCCGCGCCCCCAGCTTCAACACGCGTGGCGTCATGGCCACGCTGCGCGAGCTGGCCAGCATCACGGACAAGACACTGCGCGCACTTTGGCAACGAGCACAGTTGCCTTCCGGCTTTGCGCTGGTAGCAGTGGGTGGCTATGGTCGTGGCGAGCTCTTTCCCTATTCCGATGTCGACGTACTCGTCCTCATGCCGGACGGCACCTCGTTGGACGATGGCTCAGATACTGCCCGTCAGGTCAAGCCGCGCCTGGAGGCATTCATCGGCGCCTGCTGGGATCTGGGACTGGATATCGGCTCCAGCGTCCGCACGGCGGCAGAATGTGTTGACGAAGCGTCGCGCGACATCACCATCCAGACCGCTCTGGTGGAACGGCGACTGATTGCCGGATCAAAGAAGGCGTTCGAAGATGTCAGCCATCGGCTGGACATGGCCATGGACCCCAAGGCCTTCTTCACAGCCAAGATGCTGGAGATGCGCCAGCGTCACAACAAGTTTGAGAACACAGCCTATTCGCTCGAACCCAACTGCAAGGAATCGCCGGGCGGATTGCGTGATCTGCAGATCATTCTGTGGGTTTCCCGTGCTGCCGGGCTGGGCAACTCCTGGGACGACCTGGAGCGCCACGACGTGGCCAATGCGCGCGAAGTGCGTCAGGCTCGGGCCAATGAGGCCATGCTCAGCCTGATTCGTGCACGGCTGCATGTCACGGCAGGCCGTCGGGAAGACAGACTGGTCTTCGACCTGCAAACGGCCCTGGCAGAGTCGCTGGGACTGAAGGCAACACCTGCCTCAGGCGGCAAGGCAACCACCCGTGGCGCCCGACGGGCCAGCGAGCTGCTGATGAAGCGCTACTACTGGGCAGCCAAGGCTGTTCGCCAGCTCAGTCGCATCCTTCTGCTCAACATCGAAGAGGCCATTTACACCGATCCGGACAAACCGTTCGAACCCGCTGCCAAGTTGCGGCCGCTCAATGAACGCTTCTTCGAGAAGGCTGGCATGCTGGAGGTTTCCAGCGATGACCTCTACGAGCGCGAGCCCCACGCCATTCTGGAGACCTTTCTTCTCTACCAGACTACCCTGGGCATCAAAGGTCTGTCCGCCCGAACCATGCGGGCGCTGTACAACGCCCGCCCACTCATGAACGCGGCCTTCCGTGCCGATCCGGTCAACCGCGCGACGTTCATGAAAATACTGCGCGAGCCGGAAGGCATCACGCACGCGTTCAGGCTGATGAACCAGACGTCTGTTCTGGGACGATATCTGTGGGCGTTCCGCAATACCGTCGGGCAGATGCAGCACGACCTGTTCCATGTTTACACCGTGGACCAGCACATCCTGATGGTGTTGCGCAACGTGCGGCGTTTCTTCATTGCAGAGCACTCCCACGAGTACCCTTTCTGCTCGCAGTTGGCCGCAGGCTGGGACAAGCCATGGATTCTCTACGCTGCCGCGCTGTTCCACGACATTGGCAAAGGCCGCGGCGGCGACCATTCTGAAGTCGGGGCCCGGGAGGTGCGCAGTTTTTGCCGCCAGCACGGCGTCTCCAAAGACGATGCGCAGCTCATTGAGTTCCTGGTCGCAGAGCACCTGACCATGAGCCATGTCGCGCAAAAGCAGGATTTAAGTGATCCCGATGTCATCGAGGCTTTCGCCAAGCGCATCGGCAGCGAGCGCCGCCTGACAGGACTGTATCTGCTCACCGTCGCCGATATCCGGGGTACCAGCCCCAAGGTGTGGAATGGCTGGAAAGCCAAACTTCTGGAAGACCTGTACAAGTACACCTCACGGGCGCTGGGCGGCGGTGTGCCCGACCCGACGGCCATGGTCGAGGGACGAAAGATCGAAGCCATTACCCGCCTGGCGCTGCATTCCATGCCGGCGCGATCTCACGAGGCGTTGTGGGAAACCCTCGATGTCAGCTATTTCATGCGGCACCATGCGGACGACATTGCCTGGCATACCCGCGTACTGAGCAAGGAGCTATTACGCAGGGCAGATGAAAAATCGACCCGCGAGAACACCACCGAGGAGGTGGCGCAAGCCATTCATGACGGTGACTCCCCTCCTATCGTGAGTGCACGCCCTTCCCCGGATGGCGACGGGCTCCAGGTGCTGGTCTACGCGTGCGACAGGCCTGAACTGTTCGCCCGGATCTGCCACTACTTTGACCGGTCCGATTTCTGCATCATTGATGCACGGATTCACACCACCAAGGACGGCAACGCGCTGGACACCTTCGAGGTGGTCGCACCAGACCTGGAAGACCACTATCGCTCGCTGGTGGCCATGGTGGAGAAGGACCTCGCTGACCACCTCAAGGGTGTGAAAATCGGCGAAATGCCCGAACCGGTCAAAGGCCGGCTTTCCCGGCGTGTCAAGAGTTTCCCGGTGACCCCACGTGTGGACCTCCGCCCGGATGAGAAAGGCCAGCGCTGGGTGCTCAGCGTCTCGGCCAGCGACCGGGCCGGTCTGCTGTACGCCATCACCCGCGTCATGGCACGTCACGAGGTCAGTGTGGAGCTGGCCAAGATTTCGACGCTGGGTGAACGCGCAGAGGACACCTTTCTTGTCAGCGGCCCGAGCCTGCAAGTCAACAGGCAGCAGATTGCCTTTGAAACCGAGCTGCTGGAAGCGATCAAGGACTGAGCGACTCACGCCTTCCGGGCCAGACACAAGAAGAAGGGGCAGCCCTGGGCTGCCCCTTTTCTCATTCAGCTCACATTGTCTGCGCCCTCTTACACCGCGACGACCTGCTGTGCTGCTGGCTTGGGCCGGCGCCACAGACGGGCAAAGAAGTCGCCCAGATCATCCACCATCGTGTAGACGGCGGGGATGACCAGAAGACTCAGGAATGTAGAGGTCATGAGCCCCCCAATGACGGCCACAGCCATGGGCGCGCGGAAACTGCTGTCAGCAGAACTCCAGCCCGCCGCAATGGGCAGCATGCCTGCCGACATGGCGATGGTCGTCATGATGATGGGGCGGGCCCGCTTGCGACAGGCATCAATGATCGCATCAAAGCGGCTCATGTCGTGCTCCCGCCGGGCCTCGATGGCGTACTCCACCAGCAGAATCGAGTTTTTGGTCGCAACACCCATCAGCATCACCAGTCCGATCAGGGATGGCATCGAAAACGCCATGTTGACTGCCAGCAGAGAGACGAAGGCTCCTCCCAGAGAGAGCGGCAACGCCGCCAGGATGGTAAACGGTTGCAAGAACGCCTTGAACAGCAGAACGAGCACGATATAGATGCACAGAACGCCAGTGATCATGGCCAGGCCAAAGCTGGCAAAGAGCTCACCCTGAACTTCCGCATCACCCACTTCCCTGACGGAGACACCCGCGGGCAGGTTCTTGATGGAAGACAACTGCTCGACCTGGAGTTTGAGATCACCCAGCGCGATACCCGCCAGCTCAACTTCGAAGTTGATGTTTCGTGACCGGTCGTACCGGTCGATAACCGCAGGGCCGCCGCCAAAAGAGAGATCCGCTACCTGACCCAGCATCACCGGCCCCTTGGTGCCGGGCACGGCCAGTCGACGCAGAACGTCGAGGTCTTCCCTTGCCTTTGGATCGAGCTTGACGACGATCGGAATCTGCCGCTGCGGGAGGTTCAGCTTGGGCAAGGCGGCGTCATAGTCGCCCACTGTCGCCACACGCAAGGTGTCGGCAATGGCTGCACTGGTCACGCCCAGATCTGCCGCGCGGGCAAGATCCGGTTTGACGTAGATCTCCGTGCGAACCAGTGCGGCTGTCGACTGGATGCTGCCCACCCCATCGATGGTGCGCAAGTCTTTTTCGATGGCGCGCGCCGCTATCTGCAAGGCAGCAGGGTCATTGCCAGTAATGGTCAGGATGTACTTCTCGCCAGAGCCACCCAGCCCCACCTTGAAGCGGGCACCTGGCAAGTTGGCCATCACGGCCCGGATGTCGTTTTCGATCACCTGCTTGCGGGGACGCTCACCCCGTGTGGCCAGCTGAATCGTCAATGCGGCCTTGCGGGACTCAGCGGCCCCTTGCGGCGCAAACGGATCGCTTCCTGCAGCGCCGGAACCAATCGTCGTGTATACGCTTTCGACGTGATTGACTCCTGTTACCAGCTGGCGCGCCTGCTCGGCCGCCTTGACGGTCTGCGCCAGAGTGGAGCCTGGCGGCAGCTCCATGTAAACCTGCGTCTGAGAGTTGTCGTCAGCCGGGATGAACCCCTGGGGCAGCAAAGGAGCAATGCCGAAGATGGAAACAGCGAAGAATGCAATCGCCCCAAGCAGCGTCATCCACCTGTGCTTGATGCACCAGGCGGCCCATTTCACGTAGGTGTGGATCCAGCCCGGCTCATCCTGGTTGGTTCCCCAGCGCCACAAGGCATTGAGCAGCCTGTTGTTGCGAGCCCAGCCTGGTTCATCCTTTTCGGTCACGAAAGGTTTGAGCATGTAGGCCGCCATCATGGGCGTCAGCATGCGGGCCACGACCAGTGATGCAAACACGGCCAGCGAGGCTGTCCAGCCAAACTGCTTGAAGAACTTGCCCGGGATGCCTGCCATGAATGCTGTCGGCAGGAACACCGCGATCAGACTGAATGTGGTGGCGATGACGGCCATACCGATTTCATCTGCAGCCTCCATCGCGGCCTGGTAGGGCGACTTGCCCATGCGCATGTGGCGGACAATGTTCTCCACCTCCACAATGGCATCGTCAACCAGGATACCGATCACCAGCGACATGGCCAACAAGGTCACCACGTTGATGGAGAACCCCATGTACTGCATGCCAATAAAAGCCGGAATGGCCGACAAAGGCAAGGCCACCGCCGAAACAATGGTGGCACGAAGATCACGCAGGAACAGCCAGACCACCAGAACGGCGAGCAATGCACCTTCGTACAGCAGCGTCATGGAGGCGTTGAAATCCTCCTCCACTGGTGTCACGAAATCGAAGGATTCGGTGATTTTCAGATCGGAACGGGAGGCCTGCAGCTCTCTGAGCTTTTCGCGAACCCCATGACCGACTTCGACCTCACTGGCACCACGGCTTCGCGCCACCTCAAAGCCCACTACCGGCTTGCCATCGAGGAAAGCTGCTGCGGTCGGCTCGGCGATGGTATCCCTGACGTCTGCAACCTGATCGAGCCGGATGCTGCGCCCATCCGGAAGTGCCACCTGCATGGCAGCGATATCCTGAGCCGACTGCATGGCAGACAGGGTTCTCAGTGGCTGCTGACTGCCACCCAGGTCGGCACGTCCGCCCGCACTTTCGATCTGGACACGGGCCAGCTGACGCGAAATGTCAGCTGCCGTCGCGCCCAGAGCCTGCAGCTTCAGGGGATCGAGCAGGATCTGGACTTCCCTGTCTACACCGCCCACACGGTTGACGGCGCCGACGCCGCGCACCGAAAGAAGCAGCTTGGCGATGTCATTGTCGACAAACCAGGAGATGGCTTCGTCATCCATGCGCTCCGAACTGACCGTGTACGCCAGCACCGGACCACCGGCGAGCTCAATCTTGTTGACGATGGGCTCATTCAGGTCCGTCGGCAAGTCTCCGCGGATCTTGGCCACGGCGGACCGAACATCGTCCAGCGCTTCCTGCGTGTCTTTCTCGATCCGGAATTCGGCGGTGAGCGTCACCACACCGTCCTGAATCTTGGTGTAGATGTGTTTGAGCCCCTGAAGCGCAGCCAGGCTGTTTTCAATCTTGCGCGCAACATCGTTTTCCAGCTGGTTCGGCGAAGCACCGGGCAATGTGGCGACAACGGTGATGTTGGGCACATCCAGATCGGGAAAGTTCTGCACCTTCATCGTTGAGAAGGAGAACAGACCGACCAGCGTCAGCATCACGAAGATCATGACGGTGGGAATCGGATTTCGGATGGACCAGGACGAGACGTTCATAGTGGTTGTTCCCTTGAAAGAACCGGTGTTTCGCGATTACTGAACGACCTTGACCTGGTCACCGTCATTGAGGAAGCCTGCACCTTGCACGGCCACTCGCTCACCCGGCTTGAGCCCGTCGATGATCTCCACCCGAACACCACTGTGGCGCCCGGTTCGAACCTTGCGCTGCTGTGCCTGGTTTTCTTCGTTCACCACGAAGACGAAAGCGGTACCGTCCCGCATCACCACGGCCTGGCTGTCGACCGTCAAGGCCTGGGTTTCCCCCACCTGGAACAGGCCGCGGGCAAACGTACCTGCCTTGAGGCCGCTGTCGGTCGGCAGGTCCACATACACCGTGATGTTGCGGGTCTTGGTATCGGCCGCCGGTGCGATGGCCCGGACCTTGCCTTCCACTTCCCTTCCGTCGGCGCCTGTGACTTTGGTGATCTGGCCTGCCTCGATCTGACCAATTTCATCTGGCGTGACTTCGGCTCGCCATTCCACACGCCCCTGGCGAATCAGCCGGAACAGCTCCTGACCAGCGCCCACCACAGCGCCGACCGTCGCCGGGCGTGCGGATATGACGCCATCATCGGGAGAACGGACTTGTGTATTACCGAGCCGAACCTGCGCAGCGTCGTAAGCGGCCTTGGCGGCTTCGAACTGTGACTGTGCCACCTTCTCCTGGGTCAGGTACTGCGCGATCTGGGAGGCAGACAGAGCCCCCGAGTCGGCAATGGATCGCACACGGTCGGCATCGGCCTTTGCATTGTCCAGGCTGGCCTTGGCCTGCATCAATGCTGCCTTGCTCTGCAGGTTTTCTGCCTTGGTGGTGGCGCCAGCCAGCTGAGCGAGCACCTGCCCTTTCCTGACCACATCACCCACGTTGACATTGACCGATGCCAGCCTCAGGCCAGAGAGCTCAGCCCCCACACTGGCTTCCTGCCATGCAGCAACGTCACCATTGGCTTCCACCTGCACTTGCAGCTTGGCCGAAGTCGGCTCTTCAATGCTGACCGTCATCGCCGCCTTGGCTTTCTGCTGGGCCTGTGCCCCCTTACCTGGCTGTGCCGACGATTCCTGGCTGGCTGCATCGCTGGTCTTGGCAGGCGCTTCCTCGCCGCCTGAACATGCAGCGAGAACCAGCACCAGGCTCAGTGCCGCTGCTTTGGCGACCATGCTCAGATGAGGGAGTTGACGGACTGAAGTTTCTTTGACGCTTCTCATGTTGGATCTTTCGGCGATTCGATGTGTTCTGGATCAAAGCCGCCGCCGAGGGCGACATAGAGGTCGATCCATGCGTTGATGCGTTCAAGTCGGAGACCGACCACGGCGCTTGCAGACGCCAGGCGCAAGCGGCGGGCTTCTTCCAGGTCGGACAGGCTCGCCAGTCCGACGCTGTACCTGGCTTCGGTACCATTGAAGGACTGTGCATAGCCTTCGAAAGACACCTGTGTTTGCTCGCTGCGTTCGTTCAGGCTGTCCAGTGTGACGAGCGACTGCTCCACCTCGGCCACAGCCTGGCGAAGTGCGCCGGCATATGCCGAGGCCGCGGCCTCATATTTCGCTTTCGATGCCCGAACATCCGCGTGCAATGCCGAGCGTCCGAGCAACGGAATTTCCAGCTGAATCGGGCCCACCGTCCAGGTGTTGTAGTTCAGGCTCACGCCGTCCACACTCGTGCGATTGCGCAATGCACTGCCGGACAGGCTGATGCTGGGCCACAAGGCAGCCCTGGATACGTTCACGCCATCGGCCGCCGCCATCAGGCTGCGTTGCGCTCGGAAGATGTCAGGCCGCTGCCTCAACACAGAGGCGGGGACCTCCGTGACCGCCAGTGCTCCCTGCACAGCGGCGGGATCAGGCCAGGCGGTTTCCTGGGAAAGCAATGCCCTCAGGTCAGTTTCGGCCATGCCCGTCATCGCCACCATGGCCTTGACCTGCGCTTCACACGTCGCTGCCTGCAAGGCGTAGCGAGCGATGCCCTCCGATCTACTGGCGCGTGCCAGAGCAGCGACGGCAGGTGCGGTGAGGCCTGCCTTCTCCGTGATTTCACTGCTTTGCGCTGTCGCCGTGCGTGAATCACGATCGGCGCCGGCCACCGACAACTGCTCCTGGCACACACGATAGCCAAAATAGCTTCTGGCGGCCTGTGCCGCCACCAGCACGCGAGCTTCATGCCAGCCTGCCAGCGTCTGGTCCGCCTGCGCATTGGCCTGCCGAGCGGAAGCAGAGCGTCCGCCCATCAGGTCCAGCACCCAGCGTGCCTGCAGTCCTGCGCTCACCGTCGTATTCAGTGGGGTGGTCGGATCGGGCACGCCGCGCAGGGCCGATGCAGACAGGCCAACGCGAGGGTAAAGCTCGTCGCGACTGGCTGCGGCAGCCACACGCGCTTCAAAAACGCGGCTGCGTGCGGTCGCAATGTCAGGACTGGCCGCCTGTGCAGCCGAGAGCACCTGATTGAGCGCGGGGTCATTGAACTGACCCCACCAGTTCTGAAGCTGTGCGTTGTCGCCCTGGTGTGCGAACACTGGCGCATGCCAGCCAGCTGGCGTGGCCTCTTCAATCACTGGAATGCCTGGACTGGCACAGCCGGCAATCAGCAGTGCCATCCCGGCGACCAACGTGGCCCGGCGCATCGTGACAAATCCTGCCTTCATGGCAAACCTCAAACCGTTTCTATTTGCATTGGAGAAAACCGTTGACGGTAGCATCAAGCTACTGTCAACGTCCTGTCAGCTGATCTTGCCCGGACAAACCTTCCGGCAATGCGTCCGTGAAGCCCCATTGCCGCATGTCCTGCATCCGCGCCGGGTAGAGAACTCCGTCCAGGTGATCGCATTCGTGCTGAACCACGCGAGCGTGAAAGCCTTGCGCCTCTCGCTCGAACCAGGCGCCTTGCGCATCCTGAGCCCGATAACGTACCCGCAAGTACCGTGGGACCGATCCCCGCAGGCCCGGCACGGACAGGCACCCTTCCCAGCCTGACTCCTGGGTTCTGTCCAGCACTTCGACCTCCGGGTTGACGAGCACCGTCCTCTCGATGACCGGTGCCTCGGGGTAGCGCGGATTGGGTTGTCCCGAGCCAAAGATGACAACGCGGAGATCGACGCCAATCTGGGGGGCAGCCAAGCCTGCGCCATCAGCCGCCCGCATCGTATCGAGCATGTCCTGCAGCAGGTCTTGCAGGCCTGCATCAAATTCTGTCACCGGGCGGGCAATCCGCAATAACCGCGGATCACCCATCTTGAGTATGGTCTTGACTGCCATTGTTGAGCGTAGAAAGGGCCGTGACTTCCCCGATCGAGGGGTGTAAGCTCAGGGCTGATGAGGAAACCTGTCAGCGTGACAGCTGCTGATTTTGGCTCATCTGTGTTTCGAAATATGTCAGTCCGATATCAATCCGTTTCATGGAGGGCGCGTATGCAACACATCAACCCCACTCGCATGGGCAGCTGTGCAAAGGCTCTTGCTCCTGCTGCCATGGCCATGTGCATGTCGATGGCTGCCGGTCATGCCTCGGCCCAGGGTGCCGAGATCTTCAAAGACCTCAGTCCGGCCGACTATGTTCACGGAGAGACGCTGATCAAACAGCACCAATGCACTGAGTGCCATGCACGCAAGATGAATGGCGATGGAGCGGCCATCTACCGCCCCGATGGCCGCATCAACTCGGCTCCCCTTTTGCGCGGCATGGTGGAGCAATGCAATTCGACACTCAATCTGCAGCTTTGGCCAGAGGATGTCAACGCAGTGGCCGGCGTTCTGAACCGAGATCACTACAAGTTCAAGTAGCATGGATCCATCAGGAATGCACTGATCAGTTCTTTCTTCATTGGCCCATGGCTGGGCAGAACCGGGAGCGGCGGCAGGAAGGGCCGCCAGCTGGCCTTAGCGCCAGCAACGTCAACACACATGAGAACAACACCCCAAGGGAGACTGGCTGCCATGCTGCTGGCTGCCTGTGCACTCACACCCCTGAGCTGGGCACAAGAAGACAACACACCGGCCCCAGAGCAGCCAGCCCCGGTACAGGAGGAACCACCGCTTCCCCCGCCTTCGCCCTCCGCCCGTGACCTGTTCGAGCGGTCCAAGGACGCCATCGTTCAGGTCAGACTCTTGCTGAAATCGGCCAACGAGCAATCGTCCATCGGCTCAGGGTTCGTGGTGCGTACCGAGAGTGATGGCAGTGCGTGGGTGGTGACCAACTACCATGTTGTTTCAGAATTGGCATTGCAGCCGCACGCCTATCAGATAGAGCTCAGAGGCACTGACCAGACACGGGCACCCGCCACGCTCGTGGCCATCGATGTCATTCACGACCTTGCCGTCCTGCGCACCAGCTCCAGCACGCCGCAGAGAAAGTGGCCTACGCTAGAGATTCGCTCGACACCCATCGCGCAAGGCACCAGCGTCTATTCACTGGGAAACCCGCTGGAGCTCGGCTTCCTCATATCGGATGGCATTTACAACGGTGCGGTGGAAAACCGGCTCTACGAACAAATGCTGTTTTCCGGCGCCCTCAATCCTGGCATGAGTGGCGGTCCGGCGCTGGACAGCACAGGCGAGGTGGTCGGCGTCAATGTGGCGACCCGCCGCGACGGGGACTTGCTGAGCTTTCTGGTCCCGGTGCGATACCTGAGACCACTGCTCGAACGAGCCTGGACGAGCACCAAACCCTCTGACTGGCAGAAAGAGATTGGCCAGCAGTTGGTCGCTCACCAGGGGTTTCTCACGCAGGCCTTGCTTGGCCCTGATGCTTCTGCGGCCGCACAAGCGGCCAAGCTGCCCGGCTTCTCCACCCAGCGCATTGAGGGCCGGGAAGTCATGACGCTGGACAGCGCCATCACGCGGTGCTGGGCCAATGGCGACAATGAGCCGGGAAGCCGCTATCTTGAAGACCGCATTCAGTGCGCCCTCAACGACGAGGTGTATGTCTCACGCCGGATGTACACCGGCTCTCTGAACATTTCGCATGTCCTCATTCGCAACCAGACGCTCGCAACACCCCAGTTTCTGGAGGTGAGCGGCTACAACAGCTCACGCAATACGTACGTCGCCCAGGACGAGCTCACTCCTGACCGGTGTCACTCGGACTATTTGCAGGGCAAGTCCAGGGTCTACAGGGTATCCTCCTGCCTCCAGACCTATCGAGAGTTTCCTGGCATCTTCAATTTCAGCATTCGCGCCACCCAGGTCGACAGCACCAGTGAAAGGCTCTACAGCCAGATGACCATGAGTGGATTCAGCTTCGACAACGCTCGCCGGCTGGGTGATCAATTTCTGCGGAGGTTGCCGTGAGCTGGTTTGTTGAAATTCTGCACAGAGACGGCACAGTCGCCACCAGAAGCGCGCTCGGTGCAAAGCCGCTGACCGTCGGTCGATCACCCGAGTGTGATCTCGTCGTCGACGATCCATACGTTGCCGCTCACCACGCCAGTGTCACGCTTGACGAGGATGGCAAGGTCCTGATCCGCGATCTGGATACCGTCAATGGCATCCGGGATGTCAAAGGCAAGCGTTATCGCTTCTGGCGTATCGAAGATGCCAGGCCGATCCGTCTCGGCCATACGCAGTTGCGCGTGCGGTCCACCCAGTGGGCCCTGGCTGACGAGCGCCCTCTTCCCAACCCCTGGGGCTGGCTCTGGGCCGCGATTGCACTGGCGGCATGCATGGCAACATTTGCCTGGGACCAGTGGGTTGGAGCCGTTGGACAAGATGCACCTGAATACCTTGTGGATCTCAGTGCGGGCGCACTGGTTCTTGGGATCTGGGCGGGCTTTTTCGCCTTGCTCGGCCGCCTGCTCAGAGGTGCCTCGAAGTTCAACAGCCATCTGCTCATCGTTTGCTGCGCCACGCTGGCCATGTACGCCATCGGCGCCGTCCTCGACACGCTGGCGTTTTCGTTTGGCTGGGTCTGGCCCAAGCAGATCACTGTTCAAGTGGCCATTGTCATTCTCGCCTTTGCGGTCGCTGCGAACCTGCACATGGCCGACCCGCGCCACTGGAAGGTCACGAGGTGGGTTGTCACGCTGGTCGCCGCTGGCGCGATCGCCATTCCGCCGCTGCAGCTCTGGATGAAGGACGGTCGCCTCACACGCATCGATGCCGTGGAAGTGATCTCCTATCCAGAATTGCGCGTCGCCGAGCCGGTCAGCGTCGAAACCTATGAAGGGCAATGGTCTGCATTGCGAGAGAAGGTCGCCAACGACAAGCAGCGCATGGCCGACAAGAAGCGGCCCTGATGCTTCGAGTCCGGGCCAGTCGATGGGGCGGTGAGCTCACTCGCCCATCGGTGGGCTTGAGGTGGCGAGCAAGGCCTTCATTCCCTCTTCATCGAGCACGGTGATGCCCAGCGCCTGAGCCTTGTCGAGCTTGCTGCCCGCCTCTGCGCCAGCCACCACGTACGCAGTTTTCTTGCTCACCGAGCCACTCACCTTGGCGCCTGCCGCCTCCAGCATGGCTTTGGCCTCGTCCCTGCCCATGGTCGGCAAGGTGCCGGTCAGCACGACAGTGAGACCAGCCAGGGGCTTCGGCGCATCGTGATCAACAGCTTCCTCTGGCCAGTGAACGCCGCATGCAACCAGCTGCTCCACCACTTCCCGGTTGTGCGCCTGAGCGAAGAAAGTATGGACGCTGGCTGCCACCACCGGTCCGACATCTGCAACGGCAAGCAGCGCTTCCTCATCCGCCTGCATGACCGCGTCCAGCGTGCCGAAATGGCGGGCCAGATCTTTGGCAGTGGCTTCTCCCACGTGCCGGATGCCCAGACCGAACAAGAAGCGGGGCAGTGTCGTGGACTTGGACTTTTCGAGACCATCGAGCACGTTCTGCGCAGACTTTTCGGCCATGCGCTCCAATGCAACCAGTGAACTCAGTCCGAGGCGGTACAAATCGGCCAGTGTCTTGACCACACCGGCATCCACGAGCTGCTCGACCAGTTTGTCGCCAAGCCCTTCAACGTCCATGGCCCGACGCTGCGCGAAATGCAAAATCGACTGTTTGCGCTGAGCAGGACAGAAAAGACCACCAGTACAGCGGAAATCTGCCTCGCCTTCTTCTCTGACAGCATCACTGCCGCAAATCGGGCAATGGCGTGGCATCGAGAAGACCTCCGCCCCCGGCTGACGCTTTTCTGGCAAGGTCGAAACCACTTCAGGGATCACGTCCCCGGCGCGACGCACGACAACGGTATCGCCCACGCGGACGTCTTTGCGCCGCGCTTCGTCCTCATTGTGCAAGGTGGCGTTCGTGACCGTGACGCCTCCGACGAACACCGGTGCCAGCTTCGCCACCGGGGTGAGCTTTCCAGTGCGTCCGACCTGCACGTCGATGGCCTCCACGGTGGTGAGCTGCTCCTGCGCAGGGTACTTGTGGGCTACCGCCCACCTCGGTTCGCGTGTCACAAACCCCAGGCGGCGCTGGAGGCTCAGGGAGTTGACCTTGTAGACCACGCCATCGATGTCAAATGGCAAGTCGTCTCGCTGCGCACCGATGGACTGGTGAAAATCGATCAGTCCCCGCGCGCCTTTGACCACAGCGGTTTCTTTTGCCACGGGCAAGCCCCATTCCCGCAAGCGCATCAGCAGCTCGTAGTGGGTCTCGAATGGCTGCCAACCCTCACCTGGCGCGGTGACGTCCCCAACGCCGTAGGCAAAGAAGCTCAGGGGCCGCTGCGCCGCAATGGCGGAATCGAGTTGCCGAACCGCCCCTGCTGCTGCATTGCGCGGGTTGACAAAGGTCTTCTCGCCCTTTTCCCCTGCCGCGATTCTGGCGCGCTGGCGCTCGTTGAGCGACTCGAAATCATCCCTGCGCATGTACACCTCGCCGCGCACCTCCAGCACGGGCGGCGCATCGCCTTTGAGTCTCAGCGGAATCTGGCCAATGGTGCGAATGTTCTCGGTCACGTCCTCGCCCACTTCACCATCTCCGCGCGTTGCAGCCTGTACAAGCACACCGTCTTCATAGCGAAGACTCATGGCCAGACCGTCGAATTTCAACTCGCACACATACTCCAGCTCGGGCTGCTCAGGCGCCAGCTCCAGCTCTCGTCTGATCCGGGTATCAAAATTCTCCGCGCCAGAGGGTTCGGTATCGGTCTCGGTTCTGATACTGAGCATGGGCACCGCGTGCCTGACCGTCTCGAACCCGTCCAGCGCTTTCGCGCCCACTCTTTGAGTAGGTGAATCTGCAGATCTCAGCGCCGGGTTGGCCTTTTCCAGAGCCACCAGCTCCTGGAAGAGCTTGTCGTATTCCGCATCGGGCAGGACCGGCGCATCAAGCGTGTAGTAAAGGTAGGCGTGATGATTGAGCTCATCACGCAGCTCAATGGCTCGTTGAGCTGCGCCGTCCTGGCCATTTTCCGGCTCGGCGAACATGTCTTGGGTGCTCATGTGATTGCAAAGTTGAGGCTGTCCCGGCACCAGGCCAAATGGCCTGCCTACCCGGTGCACGTGCCTTTCAGGAGAACAGCCGGCGGGCCTGCGGGCTGCCCGCGGCGAGGTCCCGGTCCTCCAGCGCCTCGTACAGATTCTCGACGTCGGCTCCGATGCCGTCCATGGTCTCGGCAGTGAGTACCTGTCCGGCATCGTCCGACACAATACCGTCCATCTCCTCTGCCAGCGCTGTCGACGCCTGACGCAGTTTGCCGAACGGCTGGTCTTCCCGTGGCACATGCGTCAGCTCCAGCGACAGCCGGATCTCGCGAAGCGCACTCTGCTCGGGGTCTTCAGCCATGGCTGCCTGGGGATCAAAACCGAGAACCAGAATAGGCGCGGCCCCTGGCGTACTGCCGGCCAGCACCATCCGGCCAGGCAAGGCACCGGCCACAAAGCCAAGTTTGGCCGCATGTTGCTGAACGTAGCCTGGGCTCCAGGCTGCCCGCCGGGCCCTCAGGGTGATGCTCAACTGCGCATCATGGCCGCTGGCAAAAGCATCCAGTTCCCGGGCACGAGCGACCTCGCCGCGCATGTCCGGGAAATCGGGCGCTGCATTGACCGCATCGGCAAATGCCTGTGTCTTCATGACATATTCGGAGAACTCGATGTCATTGAGCGCACCGGAACGGTTTGCCAGCTGCACCCCCGCTTGCAGCGCGACGTAGCGCTCGCCTGGTTTGGGGCTTACCCAATCGGTGCCCGGCGCCTTCTGGCCCTCAATGGCAAAAGCCTTGCTCCCGACACGCCGTGTACTGGGGTAGGCCGCGAGCACGGCTTCGCCAGAAACGGGCGCATCCAGCTGCAGCGGCGTGATCGAGTCGATCAGTGCATCCAGTCCCGGGCGAGATTCCACCACGGTGTTCAGCGTCACGGCCACACGGCCGGCTTGCTTGCCGGCCTCCTGGGCAGGTTCGGCGGCGACGCGTTGCCCAGAGGGCCTTTCTGCCGCGTCCTCAGCAGTGGCCTCACGCACTGGTGCGTTGCGCTGGTTTGGCTGAGGCATGTGATCCAATGCGGTCAGCGAAGCTTCGCTGCTGGACTGATCCATTGTCATCACAGGGTCGCTGCGCTGCTCCTCCTGCCCGGCAGGCATGTCACCCAGTACCGGTTCTATGCGCTCGTGATAGTCGGCAGGCGCAAGCGAGTCTTGCGTCGAACCGGCCATGGGTGCCGCGGCAGACGCAGCTGACTCATCGGTTTCTGGCTCTTCACGAGCCGTGCGCGGCGCGTTGCGACTTGTCAGCCAGGCGTTGTAGGCCACTACGCCGGCGAGAATCAAACCTCCTGCAATGCCGAGGCTGACGACAAATGAATTCATGCTTGCTCAGGCTGAATAGTCAGGTTTTCAACACATCCGGGGCATTCACACCATCAGGCCGCTTCCATCATGCCTGTCGCGGCTTCCAGGTCCACGGCAACAATACGTGAAACACCCTGCTCCTGCATGGTCACGCCAATGAGTTGCTCGGCCATTTCCATGGCGATCTTGTTGTGACTGATGAAAAGAAACTGTGTTTCCCTGGACATGGCCGTCACCAGTTTGGCATATCGCTCGGTATTGGCATCGTCCAGTGGCGCATCCACCTCGTCGAGCAAACAGAACGGAGCCGGGTTCAGCTGGAAGATCGCAAACACCAGCGCGATGGCTGTCAGCGCCTTCTCGCCACCGGACAACAGGTGAATGGTCTGGTTCTTCTTGCCGGGCGGCTGCGCCATGACCTGAACGCCTGCGTCCAGGATCTCCTCACCAGTCATGACAAGCTTGGCATTGCCGCCACCGAACAACTCGGGGAACATCTTTCCAAAGTGCTGATTCACCGTGTTGAAGGTGTTGCCCAGCAACTCTCTTGTCTCGTTGTCGATCTTGCGAATGGCATCTTCCAGGGTGGTGATGGCTTCCATCAGGTCGGCCGACTGGGCATCGAGAAAATCCTTGCGCTCGCGAGCGGCTGTCAGCTCGTCAAGGGCGGCCAGGTTCACCGCTCCAAGCGCCTGGATCTCCCGGTGTAGGCGGTCAATCTCGCCTTGCAGGCCGCTGAGCTTGACGTTCTCTTCAGCGATGCTCTGTGAGACAGCGGCCAGATCGGCTTCAGCTTCTTCCAGTTGTTGCGTGTACTGCTCCACTCCCAGGCGGGCAGCCTGCTCTTTGAGCTGAAACTGGGTGATGCGCTGGCGCATGGGATCCAGCGCTCTTTCCAGCTGCAGCCGGCGTTCATCGCTGGCACGGAGCTTGTTCGTCAGGTCGTCGTATTCGCTGCGCAGCGCACCCAAGGCCGACTCGCGCTCAGCCTTGACCTCAAGCGCTGATTGCAGTCCCGCCTGCGCTGCGGCATCGGTCAGGCGTGCGAGCTCTTCGTTGGCGCGGACCTGTTCGTCGGCTAACGAGGTCTCCTGGCTTGAGGATGTTTCAAGCGAACGCTGAAGCTCACCCTGACGGGCCTGCAAGGTTCGCAGCGCAAACACGGCTTCCTGCGCCGAACGCTCCAGTGAACGTTGCTGTTCTCGCGCCTGTGTGAGCTGGCGCTCAGCTTCGATCACGGTGTCATCCAGCTGCGCGTGCCGCTCCTGGCTGTCTGCCAGCTGCATGTCCAGCTCCTCAAAGCGCGCCTCGGCTGTGACCCTGCGCTCCTGCAAGCCTTCCAGCTGCACATCGATTTCGCCCAGATCCGATTCGATCTGCTGACTGCGTGAGCGGGTCTGCTCGGCAGCCTGTGTCAGTCGCATGGCTTCGACCTGCAACTCGTGCGCCTTGGTCTTGGCCTCCCCGGCTTCGCGCCGCGCGGCTGTCAGCCGCTGGGATGCGTCGGTATAGGCTGCCTCAGCTCGCACAAGCGCGGTCCGGCTCTCTTCGCAGATCAGGGCCTGCGCCTTGAGTTGCCGGTCCAGGTTCTCGATTTCCTGCGCTCGGGCCAGCATGCCAGCCTGTTCACTGTCAGGCGCATAGAAGCTCACGCTGGAGAGCGTCACCATGTGACCGGCCGGCACAAAAATGGCCTCGCCCGCGCGCAGCTTGTCCCGCAAGCCCATGGCCTCCTCCAGCGAGGCAACCGTGTAGCAACCTGCCAACCAGTCATTCATCAGCGCTTTGAGCCCTGCATCCCCCAGCCGGAGCATGTCTGCCAGTGGCCTGAGGCCGTCGCGTGAAGCCGTCTCTTCGGCACCTCCAGCAGCGAGCGAGTAGAACGCCAGTTTCGCCGGCGGTGCGTCATTGCCGAACGAGCGCACCATCTCCAGGCGCGAGACCTCCAGTGCGTTCATGCGTTCGCGCATGGCAGATTCCAAGGCGGATTCCCAACCTTGCTCTACATGCAGCCGACTCCACAAAGCCTGCAGGCCATCGAGGCCATGCTTGGCCAGCCAGGGCTGCAGCTTGCCATCGGTCTTCACCTTCTCCTGAAGCGCTTTGAGTGCCTCCAGGCGGGCGGAGAGATCAGCCTGTTTGCCTGACTCGGCGTTCACGGCCCGTTGCGCCTCGCGACGCTGCTCGTCAAGCGTCGGCGCACTCTCCTGCAGTTCGACCAGTACCGCTTCAGCCACCTCGGCTGCTTCGCTGGCAGCTTCGTGCTGCTCACGGGCCATGGCCAGCTTTTCATCATCCGGAGTGGCCAGGGCGTTGCGGTCGTTGGTCAGACGTTCGCGACGCGATGTCAGTTGTTGGGACTGCTCTTCGATGCTGCGCTGCTCGGCTGCCAGCACCTGAATCTGCTGCTGCACCTGAGAGACGCTGCTGCGTTGTTCGTTGGCTGCATTCTGGGCCTGTCGCAGCTTGTCTTCCATGGCTGGGAGGCTTGAGGACTGCTCCTCGCCCTGCGCAGCCAGGAGTTCGTTCTTCTCTTCCGCTTCAACAATTGCTCCAGCGATGGTCTCGAGCTCCACGTTGGCTTCGTCTCGGCGGGTGGCCCAGGATGCAATCTGCTCGGTCAGCTGCACCAGCCGCTGCTCGATACGGGTTCGCCCTTCCACCACAAAGCGGATCTCCGCCTCAAGCTTGCCGACTTCTGCGCTCGCCTCGTAGAGGTGGCCTTGTGCCTGGTTCACCTTGTCGCCGGCGGCATAGTGGCTCTGGCGAATGGACTCCAGCTCGGACTCCACCTTGCGCAGATCGGCCATGCGGCTTTCCAGATCGGTGGCAGCCTGTGCCGCTTCGGTCTTGATCTTGGCCTGCTCGGCATCTGCTTCGGCCCGTTTGAGGAACCACAGCTGGTGCTGGCGAAGCGTGGCGCGCGCCTGCAAGTCGTTGTACTTGGCTGCCACTTCGGCCTGGCGCTCAAGCTTCTCCAGGTTGGCGTTGAGTTCGCGCAGGATGTCTTCCACACGCGTGAGGTTCTCTCGCGTGTCGTTCAGGCGGTTGGCCGTTTCGCGACGGCGTTCCTTGTATTTGGATACCCCGGCCGCTTCCTCCAGGAACAGTCGCAGCTCTTCCGGCTTGGATTCAATGATCCGGCTGATCGTGCCCTGTCCGATGATGGCGTAGGCACGCGGGCCAAGACCCGTGCCCAGGAACACGTCCTGCACATCTCGACGACGAACCGGCTGGTTGTTGATGTAGTAGCTGCTGTTGCCGTCCCGCGTGAGCACACGCTTGACCGCAATTTCACCAAACTGGCCCCACTGGCCACCTGCACGATGGTCTGAGTTGTCAAAGACCAGCTCCACGCTCGAGCGGCTGGCAGGCTTGCGGTTGTTGGTGCCGTTGAAGATCACGTCCTGCATGGACTCGCCACGCAGCTCAGACGCCTTGGACTCGCCCAGCACCCAGCGTACTGCGTCCATGATGTTGGACTTGCCACAGCCGTTGGGACCCACCACACCCACCAATTGACCTGGCAGCATGAAGTTGGTGGGCTCGGCAAATGACTTGAAGCCGGACAGCTTGATGGAGTTGAGACGCACGTCGATCCGAAAGCGTTTGTAACCGCTTGATTTATATAGAGAAACCCTCGCCGGGGCCACAATGGCGCAGCCAGCATGATAACCCGACACGGGCCCCGGAATCCCGCGAGAAGGCAGGCACTCGCCGGCTTGGGATAATCGCGTCCATGAACCCGCAACTATCCCTGCTTCAGCCCTATCCCTTTGAGCGCCTGCGCCGCCTTTTTGCGGACGTGACGCCCAGCCCTGCCCACAGCCCGATCAGCCTGGGCATTGGCGAACCACGCCACGCGGCACCGGACCTCCTCAAGAAAGCGCTGGCAGACGCCATCGACGGCGGCCTGAGCAGCTATCCCGCCACAGGGGGCACTCCGGCTTTGCGCCAGGCCTGCGCGGCGTGGCTGCAGCGGCGCTATCAGGTCAATCTGGACCCGGCGACTCAGGTCCTGCCCGTCAACGGCACGCGCGAAGCACTGTTTGCCTTTGCCCAGACGGTGCTTGACGCCAGTGGGTCAGGGGCCACGCTGATGCTGCCCAACCCGTTCTATCAAATCTACGAAGGCGCGGCCTTTCTCGGCGGGGCCCAACCCCACTACGTCCCAAGTGACCCGGCCCGCAATTTCGCCATGGACTGGAACAGCGTACCGGCCGACGTCTGGAAACGCACCCAGTTGCTCTATGTCTGCTCCCCGGGCAACCCCACCGGTGCTGTGATGCCCCTCGAAGAGTGGCAGCGCCTGTTCGACCTGAGCGACGAGCACGGCTTCATCATTGCCTCGGACGAGTGCTACAGCGAAATCTACTTCAGGGACGAGCCCCCCCTGGGTGGCCTTGAGGCTGCCACCCGACTCGGCCGGCACGATTTCAGGCGCCTGCTGATGTTCACCAGCCTTTCCAAGCGCAGCAACGTGCCTGGCCTCCGCAGCGGTTTTGTCGCGGGCGACGCCGATCTGGTCAAGTCCTTCCTTCTCTATCGCACCTACCATGGCGGCGCCATGAGTCCCGTGGTACAGGCCGCCAGCGTGGCTGCCTGGGATGATGAAGAGCACGTCATCGACAATCGTCGGCAATACCGGGAAAAGTTTGCCCAGGTCACG
This sequence comes from Hydrogenophaga sp. 5NK40-0174, assembly GCF_040372165.1. NCBI lineage: Bacteria > Pseudomonadati > Pseudomonadota > Betaproteobacteria > Burkholderiales > Comamonadaceae > Hydrogenophaga > Hydrogenophaga sp. 5NK40-0174. The sequence continues at coordinate 1,009,972 of NZ_BAABWG010000001.1, forward strand.
CCCATGTTGGCCCCGCATCTGGACGTCAGCCTGCCGGACGCCGGTTTCTACCTCTGGGCAGGCGTTCCGGAGCGGTTTGCAGATCCGGACAAAGGCCTTACGTCAGATGAAGGCTTCGCCAAGGCGCTGCTGGCTCAATACAATGTCACTGTGTTGCCCGGAAGTTACCTGGCAAGACGTGTGAACGGTATCAATCCCGGCGAAGGCAGGGTCCGCATGGCCTTGGTGGCAGAGCCCGCCGAATGCCTGGAAGCCGCTGGCCGGATCGTTGAGTTCCTCAACGCCTCTGCCTGACCGGTCAGCCGCCGCACTCCCCCTAGAACTCTAGCCATCCAGCGAATTCAGACCTCTGACTTACACATGACCCAACAACTTCAAACCCTGATCGACAACGCCTGGGACAACCGCGCCGAACTCTCTCCTGCATCGGCTCCAAAGGAAGTTCAGGATGCTGTCGAGCACGTGATTGCAGAACTCGACGCCGGCAACTTGCGCGTCGCTACCCGCGAAGGCGTTGGGCAATGGACCGTCCACCAGTGGATCAAGAAGGCTGTTTTGTTGTCTTTTCGCCTCAAAGACAATGAGTTGATGCGCAGCGGCAATCTGGCCTTCTTCGACAAGGTCCAGACCAAGTTTTCCGATATGTCGGAAGCCGACCTCAAGGCCTCGGGCGTGCGCGTGGTCCCCCCTGCAGTGGCACGCCGCGGCAGCTTTGTGGCCAAAGGCGCGGTGCTGATGCCCAGCTACGTCAACATTGGCGCCTACGTGGATGAAGGCACGATGGTCGACACATGGGCCACCGTCGGCTCCTGCGCCCAGGTGGGCAAAAACGTGCACCTCTCCGGTGGCGTGGGCCTTGGCGGCGTGCTCGAACCACTGCAAGCCAACCCGACCATCATTGAAGACAACTGCTTCATCGGCGCCCGATCGGAAATCGTCGAAGGTGTGATCGTGGAAGAAAATTCGGTTGTCTCCATGGGCGTCTACATTGGCCAGAGCACCCCGATCTATGACCGCACCACCGGTGAAGTGACCTACGGCCGCGTCCCTGCCGGCTCGGTCGTGATCAGCGGCAGCCTGCCCAAAGACGACGGGAAATACAGCCTCTACGCGGCCATCATCGTCAAGCGCGTCGACGCACAGACCCGTGCCAAGACCAGCCTCAACGAATTGCTGCGCCCCTGAAGCCAGCTTTTCCTGATATCGCACTGACCCCGAACCCACATCCAATCACAACAGGAGGACGGCATGAGCAGCAATGGAACCATGGAGCGCATCTTGCGCCTGATGGCAGAGAAGAAAGCGTCAGACGTTTACCTCTCGGCCCATGCGCCAGCCATGATCAAGATCAATGGTCAAACCGTCCCCATCAACAGCCAGATTCTCCCTCCCGAGGCGCCGCGCAATCTCATCAACGAGGTCATGCCCGCTTCGCGCATGGAAGAGCTCAACGAAACCGGTGAGCTCAATACGGCTGTTCCACTGGAGGGCGTGGGCAACTTCCGGGTCAGTGCATTTCGTCAGCGGGGACTGTACTCGGTTGTGATCCGGTACGTTCCCAATGAAATTCCTGCTCTCGACTCCCTGAACGTGGCGCCTGTGCTGGCAGACCTGGTCATGGAAAAGCGCGGCCTTTTCCTGATGGTGGGTTCCACCGGTGCCGGCAAGTCCACCACGCTGGCGGCCATGCTCGATCACCGCAATGAGCGACAGAGCGGTCACATCCTCACCATCGAGGACCCGATCGAATACAACTTCCGCAACAAGAAGGCGGTGGTCAACCAGCGCGAAATCGGCACCGACACCATTTCCTTGCAGGTCGGCCTGAAAAATGCCCTGCGTCAGGCGCCGGACGTCATTCTCATCGGCGAGATCCGCGACCGCGAGACCATGTCCGCCGCCATTGCCTATGCGCAATCCGGCCACCTTTGCCTGGCCACACTGCACGCCAACAACAGCTACCAGGCGCTCAACCGTATCCTGAGCTTCTACCCCGTGGAAGTGCGCCCGACCATGCTGGGTGACCTCGCTGCTGCCCTGCGTGCCATCTGCTCGCAGCGCTTGCTGCGCACCCATGCGGGCGGCCGCGTACCGGCCATGGAAGTCATGCTCAACACGGCACTGGTCTCCGACCTGGTCCAGAAGGCCGACTTCTCCGGCGTCCGCGAGGCCATGGAGAAGTCTCTGGCGGAAGGCTCTCAAACCTTCGAGCAGGATCTGGCCCGCCTGGTCAGCGATGGTCTCGTCACCCGTGATGAAGCCATGACCCATGCCGATTCGCCCAACAACCTGTTGTGGCGCCTGCAAAACGACTTTCAAGCTGGTCGCACATCGGCTCACGCGCCGCTGGCGGAAGAAGATCACAGCGATCAGGCCACGTTCACCGAGTTCTCACTGGACGTCAAACACGAATGACCGCTACGCTGCGGCTGACCGAGCAACTCATCTCCCTGCCCTCCGTGACACCAGACGACGCCGGCTGCCTGCCGGTGATCGTCGAACGACTGCGCCCACTCGGCTTCGAGTGCGACGTCTCACAGAGTGGCCCTGATGACTTCCGAGTCACCAACCTATGGGCCCGTCGTGGCTCGGGTCAACGCCCTACCCTGATTTTTGCCGGCCACACCGATGTAGTGCCCACCGGCCCGCTCACTGCGTGGACGAGCGACCCGTTCGTGCCCACACACCGCGAAGGCAAACTGTTCGGGCGCGGCGCGAGCGACATGAAGGCATCACTGGCCGCCATGGTGGTGGCATGCGAGGAGTTCTTCGCCGAGCACCCTGATGCGCCTATCGATGTCGCCTTCCTCCTCACCAGTGACGAAGAAGGTCCGGCCAATGACGGTACAGTGGTGGTTTGCGAAGCACTCAAGGCCAGAGGAGAACGCCTGGACTGGTGCATCGTCGGCGAACCGACTTCGGTCGAGCGCACTGGCGACATGATCAAGAACGGTCGTCGAGGCTCCATGGGGTGCAAGCTCACCGTCAAGGGCATTCAAGGCCATATTGCCTATCCGCACCTGGCCAGAAACCCGGTCCACATGGCCGCACCAGCGCTGGCTGAACTGGCTGCCACGGAATGGGACAAGGGCAACGAGTTCTTCCCACCGACTACCTGGCAGATCAGCAACATCCACGCAGGCACGGGCGCCACCAATGTGATCCCTGGTTCGCTGGAGGTCATTTTCAACTTCCGCTTTTGCACCGAGTCGACCCCCGAGGGCCTGCAAGGCAGGGTGGCAGACATTCTCGCCAGCCACGACCTCCATGCTGGCGAGGACTACGACATCGAGTGGACCGTCAGCGGCCTGCCTTTTCTCACCGGGCGCGGCACCCTGGTGAATGCGGTCAGCATGGCCATTGCCGAAGTCACTGGCATTGACACCGAGCTTTCGACGTCCGGTGGCACCAGCGACGGACGGTTCATCGCTCGAATATGTCCCGAGGTTGTCGAGTTCGGGCCGCCCAATGCCACCATTCACAAGATCGACGAACACGTGTGCCTGAACGACATCGAGCCACTCAAGAACGCCTACCGGCAAGTACTCGTCAATCTGTCTGAGGCCGTCAACGCCGCCGAAGCGGAGCAGGCATGACGCTTGAGGAACTCCATCAGGCGGTGACCCAACGCCTTGAATCCGCTGGCGTGTCCTATGGCCATGGCACCACCTGCGCGCGCGACGAAGCAGCCTGGCTGGTCTTGTGGAAGCTGGACCTTCCTCTGGACACCAACCTCGACGAGGCCGGAGCTTTGAGCGTTTCACAAGAGCAGATCGCCTCGGTTGACGCACTCATCGAACAACGCATCGCAACCCGAAAGCCTGCGGCCTACCTGACCCATGAAGCCTGGCTGCAAGGCGTTTCTTTCTATGTCGATGAACGCGCCATCGTGCCTCGAAGTTTCATTGGCGAGCTGATCGCCGATGCCACCATCGACCCTTGGCTGTCGGACGAGACCCTCAACGTTCTGGACCTGTGCACCGGCAATGGAAGCCTGGCCGTACTGGCCTCCATGGCCTGGCCAGACATCAAGGTGACAGCAGCAGACATCTCCCAGGATGCGTTGGCGGTGGCCCGCATCAACGTGGATCGCCATGACCTCCAGGAGCGCATCACCCTCGTCCACTCCGATGGGCTCGCCCACTGCCCGGGGCCATACGATCTGGTGCTGTGCAATCCGCCGTATGTCAATGCCGCCAGCATGGAGGCTTTGCCGGCCGAATACCGCGCCGAGCCCGAGCTGGCCCTTGCCGGCGGAGAAGACGGCATGGACTTCATTCGCCAGCTGCTGGCTGACCTGCCCGGGCGCTTGTCCGTGCAAGGTGTGGTCGTGCTCGAGATTGGCAACGAACAAACCCATTTTGAAGCAGCCTTCCCTGGACTGGAGGTGTTCTGGCTCGATACCTCCATCGGAGACGATCAGGTCTTGCTGCTGACGGCGGACGCCTTGCGCCGCTGGTCCCAACTTTCATCATGATTCAACTACGAGACATCGTGCTGCGTCGCGGCACCAAGGTGTTGCTTGACCATGCCAGCTGCACCATCAACCCCGGTGAGAGCGTTGGCCTGGTTGGCCGCAATGGCGCCGGCAAGTCCAGCCTCTTCCGCTTGCTTGACGGGACCTTGCACGAAGACAGCGGAGACTTCTCCGTTCCGCAACACTGGCGTGTGGCCCAGGTCGCCCAGAACATGCCCGAAACGGATGAGAGCGCCACGCGCTTTGTGCTCGACGGGGACACGCGCCTGACCGAAGCAGAAGCCGAGGTGGCAGCAGCCGAAGCCAGTGGTGATGGCGAGCGCATGGCCACGGCCTACATGCATGCTCAGGATGCTGGCGTCCACGACGCGCCTGCCCGCGCGCAAGCACTGATTCTGGGCCTTGGCTTCAAGGTCGACGAGCTGGACCGACCGGTCAACAGTTTCTCCGGTGGCTGGCGAATGCGCCTCCAGCTGGCCCGCGCACTCATGTGCCCCAGCGACTTGCTGCTACTCGACGAGCCCACCAACCACCTGGACCTGGATGCTCTGGTCTGGCTGGAAGCGTGGCTCAAGCGCTACGAGGGCACGCTTCTTGTGATCAGCCACGACCGCGAATTCCTCGATGCCATCACTCAGGTCACGGTCCACATCGAGCGCTCCACCCTGCACCGCTACGGCGGCAACTACAGCCGCTTCGAAGAGATGCGTGCCGAACAGCTGAGCCAACAGCAAGCTGCTTTCGAGCGCCAACAGGAGAAGATGGCCCACCTGCAGCGCTTCATCGACCGCTTCAAAGCCAAGGCCACCAAAGCCAAACAGGCGCAAAGCCGGGTCAAGGCACTGGAGCGCATGGAAAAGATCGCACCTGTGCTGGCCGATGCAGAATTCCAGTTCGAGTTCGCCGAGCCACAGAACCTTCCGAATCCGATGCTGGCCATCACCGGAGGTGAGTTCGGCTACCCCGGAGCAGACGGTGCGGCGCCAACGGTCATTGTGCGCAATGTGACCCGCTCCGTCATGGCCGGGCAACGCATTGGTATTCTGGGCGCCAATGGGCAGGGCAAGTCCACGCTGGTCAAGTCCATCGCTGGCGACCTCCAGGCCGTAGCAGGAGAGATCACCCCGGGCAAGGGCCTGCGGATTGGCTATTTCGCCCAGCAAGAACTCGACGTTCTCCATGCTGATGACACGCCACTGACGCACATGATTCGACTTGCGCGTGAGAGTGACAAGGCAGGAACGCTGGTGGGTCAACCCACACGTGAGCTCGACTTGCGCACATTCCTGGGCAGCTTTCAGTTCACTGGCGAACAGGTCAATCAGGCCGTCGGCAGCATGAGCGGCGGCGAAAAGGCGCGACTGGTGCTCTGCATGCTGGTGTGGCAGCGCCCCAACCTGCTGCTGCTGGACGAACCGACCAACCACCTTGACCTCGCCACACGCGAAGCATTGGCTGTTGCACTCAATGAGTTCGAAGGCACCGTCATGCTGGTCAGCCACGACCGTGCATTGCTGCGCTCTGTCTGCGACGAATTCTGGCTGGTCTCCCGCGGAGGCATTGCTCCCTTCGATGGCGATCTCGACGACTACCAACGCTACCTGCTCGATGTCGCCAAACAGGCGCGCGAAGGGGCCAGCAAGAAGCAGCAGGCACCGGTGACGGCAACAGCCATCAGCCAAGCACCTTCTGAGCCAGCAGCCGCGTCCCCCGATCCGGCCGAACCCGCCCAGAAGCGCACTGCGCAGCAGAAAAAGGAAGACGCTCAGCGACGACAACAGCTGGCAGAAAAGCTCAAGCCTCTGAAAAAGGCACTGGCCGCCTGCGAGAAGGAAATGGAGACGCTGGCGACAGAGAAAACCGGCATTGAAGCCAAACTGTGCGAGCCAGCTTCCCCTGCCGATATTGCCGACATGGGCAAAAGGCTCAAGCAGGTGCAGGACAAGCTCGATACCAACGAAGCGCAATGGCTTGAGCTGACTGACGCCATCGAAGCCGCACAGTCAGGAGGCGACTGAAAAAGCAAAGGGCGCGACGCAGCCACTGCTGAACCAAGGCTGCCCTGCCCCCTTCGGCCCCCTTGCCGGCCACAACGCCGTTGCGCCAAAAGCTGCCAGTTGCCGCGCACCAGGCCCAAACAAAAAAGCCCCGATCTTTCGATCAGGGCTTTTTCAGGCTTTCGCCTTGTCTCTGGTAGGACGTGTAGGGTTCGAACCTACGACCAACGGATTAAAAGTCCGCTGCTCTACCAACTGAGCTAACGTCCCACTCACTTCAATGAATCAAGATATGAATTCATTGCTGCGAAGCCTCAGATTATAGCGTCTTTTTTGCCGTTTTGGAAAGACGCCGGAATTTTTTTCGTCCCGGTCGCGATTTGATCCATCAACCATCCGGCCGCACACATGCCAAAGCCTGCTGTCACCGCCACGGACGATCCGTAGCCATGGCAATTGAGTGAAACGTCCGCCGAGCCTCCGTCCACAGCACACGACGCATCCGGAGGCGCGACCGCTTCGCGACTGAACACACAAGTCACGCCCATACGCCCATGGCGTGCGAGCCCGTGGTGCCTACGCAGCTGATAGCGCAAAGAAGCAAGCAAGGGATCGTGTGTCACCTCCCCGAGGTCCAGCATCTCGACCTTGTGGGCAAGACGCTTGCCACCCGCAGCACCCACACTCACGAATGGCACGCGCGAAGTTGCTGCCCACGCAGCCATCGTGGCTTTGGCGCGCACCTGGTCACAGGCATCGATCACTGCGTCGGGCTTGTCTCCGGCTTCGCTCAACAGTGAAGACCAGTTGTCAGGTTCTACAAATGCATCGAGGCACACGACCTCACAATCGGGGTGATAAGACGCAATGCGTTCTTTCAGCGCATCTGCCTTGGACTTGCCAAGGTTCTCGTCTGTGGCCTGAATCTGGCGATTGATGTTGGACTCGGCCACATGATCAAGGTCGATGAGTGTCAGACGCCGAACCCCGGATCGAGCCAGTGCCTCTACGCACCAGGAACCGACCCCACCAAGGCCAGCGATCATCACGTGCGCACGGAACAGGCGCTGCGCACCTTCGACCCCGTACAGACGTCTGAGGCCACCGAATCGCCGCTCATGATCGGGCGAAGGCAGCGGAAAATCAACAAGAGGCTCACTCACGCTCGAGCAACCACATCTGAAACTTGAAACCGCCCAGTGCGCCCAGCACGATGCCGACGACCGCCAACACGCTGGTCAGGCTCATTGTCGACAGACCAGACAAGCCCTGGCCCACCGTGCAGCCCAAAGCGGTGACGCCACCAATACCCATGCAGGTAGCCCCAGCGATATGCAGCGCTGTGTCCTGCGTGTCCCGAAACCCCTCCCAGCGAAAACTGCCATCGAGACGCGACTGAAGAAATGAGCCTGCCACGACGCCCGCCACGGTCGCGACGCTGACCGTCAGCACCTTGTTGGTGTCGCTGAAATAGATCAGCCAGTCCAGGGCATAGGCCATTGGTGCCGTGAACGTCAGCGACTCCATGCGCCCGGTGTTCGTCGCCACGTACACGGCCTCAAGCGTCTGGGGATGCTCGGACACGAATCCCATTGAGCCGCTGACCCACCACATCAGGACAATGACCAGACCCAGACCGAGACCGGCCACCCAGTTGTTCAGCTCGCTGCGGAACTCAGCATCCTTGAGAACCCAAACCAGCATCACCGCCGACAGCACCAGCCCAGACCCCAACGTGGCTTCCGACGGCGCCAGACCTGCCAGGCTCCCCAACCAGGCACCCACATGGCTACCGCCTTGCATGTCAAACGCGATGTTGTCGACTGTCGCCACTCGCCATACCGCAGTCACGCCTCGTAGCGTCGCAAAAGCGGCTAGCCCCATCACGGCAAACACCACGACCGATTTGAGGTTGCCCGCGCCAATGCGAACCAGTGTCTTGCTGCCGCAGCCGGACGCCAGCACCATGCCAAACCCGAACATGGCACCTCCGAGAAGAGCCGACAACCAGAGGATGTGCCCCGAGGCATAGATCGATTGGGAAGGGTCGATCACGCCAAAGTACCCGAGCAAGTGATATCCCGCCATGGCAACCGCCACGGCCATGACCCACTGGCGCACGCGGATCCATGACCCGATGTTCACGGCATCGCTGATCGCACCCATGGTGCAGAAATGCGTGCGTTGCACGATCAGGCCAAACAGCCCACCTACCCCAAAGGCCGCCCATAGCACCCATTGGCGAAGTTGTTCGAATTCAGCGATGTCCATTCAGGGAGATTGTAGGAGAGCAGTCACCCGTTCCGGCACAAAACGGGCGACAACACAATTGAGGGCGGTCACGCAGCAGCAGGCGACAGGCGAGAAAAAAGCCGTATTGGCGACCACCATACGGCTTTCGGGAGAATCCGGCAGACAGCAGCCAATCCGGACACTTTACCTCATGGATTGAAGTCGCTCCTTGGCAACCCCTGCGGCCTCGGCATCCGGATACCGCTTGACCAAGTCCTGAAGCGTCTGTTTGGCCGTCGACTTTTCCTTGAGCTCCAGCAGGCTGTTGGCGGAGGCCAACATGGCTTCAGGTGCTCGTGGATGATCCGGGTAGGTGTTGATCAGGCGGCGATGGGTTCCCACGGCTTCCCTGTAGGCACGGTTCGCAAACTGTGCATTGCCGAGCCAGTAGAGCACCGACGGGGTGTACCCACTGTTCGGGTAGACACGCAGAAAACTGGAAAACGCCATCTCGGCGCGATCAAACTCGGACTTGCGGATGAGGTCGAGGCCCACCGAATAGTCGCGTTGCTCGTCTGGCGTGGCTTCAAACTCACGTCCGTCCAGTACCACGGCCCCACCCTGTCCTTGTGGTCCGGCTGGTGCAGTGGATGCAGGTGGCTGTTGAACGCGCGCCTGCTCCTGCTGTTGCTTGAGCTCATTGAGCTGACGCTGCAGCTCTTCGTTCTGGCCTCGAAGCTGGGCCATCTCGCCTCTCAACTGCTCCAGCTGGCCTGAAAGGTCCAGCATGGAGCGGCGCATGTTCGCGTTGTCCTGCGTCGTCTGGAGGAACTGCTCCTTGGTCGCGTTGAAGTCCTGTCTGAGTTCAATGATGGCCTTGCGGGCCTCATCGTCGCCAAACAGGGCGTGAGCCTGGAGCGGCCAGAGACCGGCCAGAACAACTGTAGAAGTGGCCAGCCACAGGCTGGCCCTTTGAGACGATTTCATGCGCATAGACAGCCAGCAGATCAACGATAAGTCAGCTCAACGCGACGGTTCTTGGCGAACGAGTCTTCGTCGTAGCCCATCACCGCAGGCTTTTCCTCACCAAAGCTGACTGGCTCCATTTGCTCGTCTGCCACGCCCATCAGGGACAGTGCACGGCGAACAGCTTCTGCACGCTTCTGGCCCAGTGCCAGGTTGTATTCGCGGCTGCCGCGCTCATCGGTGTGGCCTTCCAGAGCCACCGAGCGTCCGGCGTTGCCACGCAGGTAGGTCGCATTGGCTTCCAGAATGGAGGTGGCTTCTGCGCGAACCTCGAAGCTGTCGTAGTCGAAATAGACCACACGCTCCATCTCGCCTGGCTGGCCAAGCGTGCTGCCATCGACGCTGCCGCCATTGGCGCCGCCTACGCCCCCACCGTTGACGCCACCATTGGCGCCAGCGGCGTTGCGGTCTTCCACGGCTGCCTGCTCGTCAAGTTTGACGTTCGAGCCACATGCTGCCAGTGTCAAAGTCATCAGCAGCCCGGCCGTGCGCAGCTTCCAGTTGGCGGCGCTGCGAGAGGAGGTTTGCTTCTGTGTCATGGGTTTTTCCCTTTCCTGAGGTTGGGAGTTGCTGGTTGAATAAACTGAAAAATAACGGGTAGCAGCCGAAGGCATCACACGCGAGAGGTAAACGGACCCCAGGCCGGCTCGAAGATATCGCCACTGGCACGAGCCAGCTGCGTCCGAATGCGGCCATCAAGGGTGGTGGTCATCAGTGCCTCTCGGCCCTGGACACGGGTCGCGTACATGATCAGACGACCGTTGGGCGCGAAGCTCGGGCTCTCGTCGTCTGAGGTGTTGGTCAGGGCCGTCACGTTGCCGCTGGCCAGATCCATCAGGTGGAGACGGTCACCACCGCTCACGCGGGAGATGAACGCCATGTATTTGCCGTCGGGGCTGATCGTCGGCGATACGTTGTAGTTGCCACCAAAGGTAATGCGCTGTGCAGCACCGCCGTTGGCACCCATGCGGTAGATCTGCGCCGATCCTCCGCGGTTGCTCACGAAATAGATGCTGCTGCCGTCGCCGCTGAAAGCGGGCTCGGTATCGATGTCGCTGCTCTGGCTCAGGCGCCGAGGCGAGCCTCCACCGGCTGGAATGCTATAGAGCTGGGAGTTTCCGGAAAGCGATAGCGTTGCCACCACGCTGTTGCCATCGGGTGACCAGGCAGGCGCACTGTTGGACCCCCGGAAGCTGGCCAGCAAGCGCCGGGTCTGCGCACCGATATTCTGGGTACGGATCACCGGCTTGCGAGCTTCGAAGGACACATAGGCCACGTTGCGGCCGTCTGGCGCCCACGCAGGCGAAATGATCGACTGGTTGCTGTTGAAGATGGATGCTGAGTTCTCGCCATCAGCGTCAGCGATCCGCAACTGGTAGTTGCGACCGTTCTTCGCCACATAGGCAATGCGCGTGGAGAACACGCCCTTGACCCCTGTGAGCTTCTCGTAGACAAAATCTGAGGTGCGGTGGGCACCGATTCGAAGTCCTCGCTCGTCGACCGTAAAGCCCATGCCGCCAAGGTTGACGCCGCGAACCACATCCCAAAGGCGAGCCGTGATGTCAAAGCGCCCGTCGGCCAGCCGCTTGACGCTGCCAACAACCAGCGCGTCCGTAGAGCGCTCGCGCCACGGCACCATGTCTGGCCGCGAAGTTTCATCGAAACCGCCTGCAACCGGTGGAACAAAGCGGAACTCCCCGCTGCGCTCCAGATCTGCCTGGATGATGGCCGCCACATCCTGGCTGAGTCCTTCATTGCCGCTGAAAGGCGCAATGGAAAAAGGAATCTGCTTCATGCCCACACCAGTGACCTCAACCCGGAACTGGGCCAGGGCTTCAAGTGCAGGGACAGTCAGGAGGGAGGCAGTGGCGGCTTGCTTGAGAAGCGTGCGCCGGGAAGGAGAGGAAGCGTCGGAGCGAGTCTGGTGATGCATTCTGAAGGCAGGAGTCTTGGTGCCAGAAGCGGGCGCAGCTCCCTGAAGAACTGCACAATCCACTGGAGCAGATAATAACGGAACCTGAAGCCACATCCGTGACAAGATGTGCATTGCCATCAGATCAGACATCAGTATTTCACAATTGGCTTACGGGCTACAGAGGCAGAGCCTCCAAAGACCAACAAGTTCCATGCCGTCAGACAATTCGAACAACACTTTGCTGCAGCGACTCAAACGGCTGTGGCCCTATTTCGCTACCGCCAAAGGCGCCATGACCATGGCAGCGGTCGCCACCGTCATCGGCGCTTCCACCGAGCCTCTGATACCGGCGTTGCTCAAGCAGCTGCTGGACAGGGGCTTTTCGGATGGCCATCTCGAGCTGTGGATGGTGCCTGTGGCTCTCATGGGCCTGTTTGGCATCCGTGGCATTGCGGTCTTTCTGGGTCAGTACGCACTGGCCTATACCGCCAACCTGGGCTTGTTCAACATGCGCAAGGCCATGTTCCGAACGCTCAATGAGGCCGACCTGTCGCTGTTCAGCCAGCAAAGCGCCAGCAAACTGTCCAACACACTCGTCTACGAGGTGCAGTCCGGCTCCACCATGCTCGTCAACGCCATGCTGACGGCAACAAAGGACAGCCTCAGCCTCGTCGCCCTGCTCGGCTACCTGCTCTACCTGAACTGGCGGCTGACACTGATTGTGCTGGCCATTGTCCCTGCGCTGGTATTTGTGATGCGGGTGCTTTCAAAACGGCTCTACCGCCTGACACGCACCAGCCAGACTGCAACAGATGAGCTGGCGTACGTGGTGGAAGAAAACGCCCTCGCGCACCGCATGGTTCGCTTGCACGGTGCTCAAGAGCAGCAGACCGACCGTTTCGACGTCCTGGCTCGATCACTGCAGCGACTGGCGCTCAAGTCCACGGTGGCCTTCGCCGCCATGACACCTATCACACAATTGCTGGCGGCCGGTGCCCTGTCTGCCGTGGTGACCATTGCGCTCTGGCAAAGCAGCAGCTCCGGGGTGACGGTGGGCAACTTCGTCGCCTTCGTCACCGCCATGCTGATGCTGATCGCTCCGGTGCGGCACTTGGCCAGCATTGCCGGCCCCATCACACGCGGATTGGCGGCGCTGGAGCGCGCGCAGGAACTCATCGAGCTCACACCCAGCCAGCATGGTGGCACACACCGCGCAGATGCAGTGGCCGGCGACATCGAACTGCGCAATGTCTGGGTCAGATATGCGACGTCCAAGGCTGAGCACGAAGACGGCCTTGGCCGCGCAGCTCTCGCGGGCCTGAGCCTGCATCTGAGCCCGGGCAAGGTCACGGCGCTTGTTGGCCCCTCAGGCTCAGGAAAGAGCACGCTGGCCAATCTGCTGCCCCGTTTTGTTGAAGTGTCGAACGGAGAAATCACGCTTGATGGCACACCTCTGCCTCAATGGGACCTGAACAACCTGCGCCAGCAGATGGCCATGGTCAGCCAGGATGTGGTCATGCTCAACGACTCCCTGGCGGCCAACGTCGCGCTCGGGCAGCAATCCGGCGACATGGATGAGGAGCGGGTTCTCGCGGCACTGCGCTCGGCCAATCTTGGCGAACTGCTGTCCAGCCTGCCCGACGGCATTCACACTGGCGTGGGACACAACGCCACTGAGCTTTCCGGCGGCCAGCGGCAACGGTTGGCGATTGCGCGAGCCATCTACAAGGACGCCCCCATTCTCATCCTCGACGAAGCCACTTCCGCGCTGGACAATGAGTCCGAACGACTGGTTCAGGATGCCCTTTCACGGCTCATGCAGGGCAGGACGACGCTCGTGATCGCCCACCGTTTGAGCACGATCGAACATGCCGACCGGGTCGTGGTGCTTGATCAGGGACGCATCGTGGAAGAAGGCTCGCACCTGGAGCTGCTCAGGGCCAACGGCTTGTATGCCAGGCTGCATGCCCAGGGGTTTGAAAGCCCAGCACCCGACAGCGCCGAGCCCCCCACCGAACAGACTGCGGTCCCGCCGCAAGGACGGTGATGTCACGCTGCCGTTGACTCTCGAGCGTCTCAGGCAGCCCCAAAGAAAAAGCCGCCACGCATGCAGCGCAGCGGCTTTTTTCTCGTGCCCGGAACAGACAACGCAGCCTCACCGGAGGTGAGGCCACTCAGGCCTGAAGTGGCTTCAGAAGCTGAACTGAAGACCCACACCCACGTAGGTAGCGTCTTTCCAGTTCGGGTTGGCTGAGCCGGTCTTGAAGTAGTGGTCAAGGTCGGCGCGCAGCGCAAGGCTGCTGTTCAGGTCATAGGTGAAGCCGACGCCCAAGGTCGGGCGAACCTTGGACTCGTCGTACTCGATCAACCCATTTTGCTGTGTCCAGTGAGTCGAGCGACCCGAGCTGTTGTGGTGATTCACGTTGGCCAGGCCCGCCTTGCCGAACACACGCGCAGCATCGGAGAGTTGCTTGCCAACCGTGGCGCGCAAACCGAAGATGCGTGTCCCCATGGACGCGACATAGTCGTTGGCAGCGGTGTACTCAAGGCGCTTGCCGCCCTGATAAAAGACTTCCCCGCCCCACATGTCATTGAACTGGTAGCCAAAACCGAACTGCGCGCCGATCTTGTTGTCCTTGTCATTGATGTCGTGGCCTGCAAGGGCACCGTCATAGCGCACAGAGTCAAACACGCTGCCGGCAGTGCCGAAAACGTACATGTTCTTGCGTGGAGCTGCCTTGGGCTCGACGGGTGCTGGCGCAGCAGCAGCGGGCGCGGGTGCCGCAGGTGCCGCCGCCGGAGCCGGAGCAGCCTTGGGTGCTGGGGCCGGCACTGGGCGCGGTTTGTCCTCAGAGAAACGGTTGTCGCAGAAACGCATGCTTACCCGCACGGTCTCGCCGTCCTTGTTCAGGTACTTGTTGACCGGCATGTCAGGGCTGTAGGGGACATACTTGCCCTGCAGCGCTTTGGCCACACCATTGCGGCCCATGCCACGGGCGACGCCCAGATCGCAGGCACCGCGCTCGTAGTCGGGACCCAGGTCTGACAGCTTGCCTGGGACAACCTTGACCTCACCCTTGCGGCGCTTTGGCGGCATCTTGGTGGAAGGCTCGTAGAACTTGGCAGAGCCATCGATGACGGCGGCATCACATTCTGCGGCAGTGTCATAGCCGACGTTACCGTGGGAATCCTTCACCATGCCTGCATGGGCTTGCATGCTGAATACGGCCGACCCGATGACGGACAGGGCGAATGCGCTTTGCTTGAGGTTCATTGCAAGTACCTTTTTCTTTCAATGGGAACACATAAATACCGTTGAGTACCCAAGGAGTCTAACGGGACAAAAAGAGCACCTTTGTAGGACATGGCGCCTTTTGATGCGCTGCCGCATCAGTATGCACAGATTTTTCACGCAAAGGCGCGAAACAATTTGTGCGCGTCCCCAGAAAAGGCATATCCAGGCCGATTCAGGCCATTTGACCCCGCCGCTTGGGCTCAGAGCAGCACAATATCGTATTGTTCCTGCGTCATGGAGCCCTCGGCCTGAAGCGAAATCGGCTTTCCAATGAAGTCGGACAGGCCTGCCAGGTGTTGGCTTTCTTCATCAAGAAACAGCTCGATCACGGCAGATGAGGCAATGACCCGGAACTCCAGCGGGTTGAACGCTCTGGCCTCGCGCAGAATCTCTCGCAGAATGTCATAGCAGACGCTGCGCGCCGTCTTGACGATGCCTTTGCCTGTACAGGCACCGCACGGCTCGCACAATACGTGCGCCAGCGATTCGCGCGTGCGTTTGCGAGTCATCTCCACCAGCCCAAGCTGCGAGAAACCCCCAATCATGGTTTTGACACGGTCGCGCCCCAACTGCTTGCGGAACTCAGCGAGCACGGCTTCCCGGTGCTCGTCCCGGTTCATATCGATGAAGTCGACAATGATGATGCCGCCCAGGTTGCGAAGCCGCAGCTGGCGGGCTATGGCTTGGGCCGCCTCAAGATTGGTCCGGAATACCGTATCGTCAAAATTGCGAGCACCGACATATCCGCCAGTGTTCACGTCCACCGTGGTCAGAGCTTCCGTCTGGTCAATGACAAGGTAGCCGCCCGATTTGAGGTCGACACGGCGGCTCAGCGCCCTGGCAATGTCCTCATCGATGTTGAAAAGGTCAAAAATGGGCCGTTCGCCGCTGTAATGCTCGAGCTTGCCTTCGGTATCCGGCATGAACTCCGATGCGTATTCGCGCAACAAGTCGTATTGCTCTCTGGAGTCGACTTGGATGGACGCGGTATCGGCACTCACCAGATCGCGCAGTACCCGTTGCATCAGGCTCAGGTCCTGGTGCAGGACGCTGGCAGGCGGTTTGCGCGCGGCTCCATCGCGAATTTTCTGCCAGGTCTTGCGCAGGTAAGCGATGTCATCCGACAGTTCTTCATCGGTCGCGTCTTCCGCGTTGGTGCGCAGAATGAATCCACCTCCGCCTTCGGCGGCAAGCCGCCCCACCCTGGTGCGAAGGGACTCACGCTGCGCATGGGGGATCTTCTGCGACACGCCGATATGGTCGTCCTGTGGCAGAAACACCAGCAGGCGACCAGCAATGCTGATTTGTGCAGTCAGGCGAGCGCCCTTGGTGCCAAGAGGGTCCTTGAGCACCTGCACCATGAGCGCCTGCCCTTCGAAGATCTGGCGCTCGATGGGTTGTACAGGGTCAGGCGCCAGAACTTTGATGTTGCTACCACCCTCGCCTTCGCCCTTGCCTTCTCCTGGCTTGCCTACGCCTGCCGCAGTACGCGGGGTTGCATGGCGGGCAGCGATGTTGGGCATCAGGTCCGCCACGTGAAGAAAGGCGGCACGGTCAAGACCGATGTCGATGAACGCTGACTGCATGCCAGGAAGCACACGCGAGACTTTGCCCAGGTAGATGTTCCCCACCAGGCCTCTCTCGAGCGTGCGCTCCATGTGCACTTCTTGCACTGCGCCTTGTTCAACGACTGCCACCCGGGTTTCCTGCGGCGACCAGTTGATGAGAATGTCCTGACTCATGGGGTGCAGATAGCGCTGGGCTTTGGCAGGCGGCTGGTGGCTGCCCTCTGAAGCGCCACTTTCACCTGATTGGTCCTTTGCATCGCTGTTCGTCATCGGATGGGTATTGCTCATAAAACTCTGATTCCCGCCTGCTCCAGCAGTTTCGCGGTTTCGTGAGCAGGAAGGCCCATGATGCCGGAATAACTGCCAGTCATGTGGCTGACCCAGGTCGCCGCCAGCCCCTGAATGGCATAGGCGCCAGCTTTTCCCATGGGTTCGCCCGTGTTCACGTAGCGCTTGATACGCGCAGGCGCCAAGGCTTCAAACGTGACCGTCGATCGTGATGTGGCCTGCCATGCCTGGTCTTTTCGGGATCTGACTACCCCGACGGCCACCGACGTCAGAACCCGATGCTGCTGGCCCGACAGGCGCCCAAGCATTCTCGCTGCATCAATGGGAGACTCGGGTTTGCCAAGAATCTCGCGACCCAGCGCGACCGTGGTGTCGGCGCAAAGCACCGGCGCAGGCGGAAGGCCTCTGCGACGCAGGCGTGCCAGCGCAGCATCGAGCTTCAGTCGGGTCACGCGCTCGACATAGCGCAGAGGGGATTCACCAGGAAGGACTTCCTCCAGTGCTTCCGCATCGGTGTCATCGTCATCGCCGGGCAGCAGCAACTCGCATTGAACGTTCCATTGCTCCAGCAGTTGCCGGCGACGAGGGCTCTGAGAGGCAAGGTAGATCCAGGACATAGGCTTCAAAGTGACCACGCAGCGAAGGCGACGGGTGAGTCACTCACGATGATAGGGGTGGTTGGCGTTGATGGACCACGCTCGATAAACCTGCTCGATGAGCAGTACTCGCACCATGGCATGAGGCAGCGTCATGTCGGAGAGCCTGATGCGCTGATGGGCGCTCTCGCGCAGGGCGGGATCAAGCCCATCGGGGCCACCGATGATGAGTGCCACATCATCTCCGCCCAGTTGCCATTGCTGAACCTGCTTGGCCAGCGCTTTGGTGTTCAGTGCTTTCCCCCGCTCATCCAGCACCACCTTGCGGCACCCTTTGGGAAGGGCTGCTTCAATGCGATCGCGCTCTGCCGCCATCAGCACCTCTGGTGTCTTGCCTCCGCCACGCGCCTCGGTCTTGACGGCGCGCAGCTCGACCTTGAAGTCGAGCGGAAAGCGCTTGGCATAGTCGTCGTAGGCTTCTTGCGCCCAGCTCGGCACACGCTGTCCTACGGCAACGATCACAATCTTCATCGGACTGCGACGCCAGCCGATCAGGCTTTCTTGCGAGGGGCCGACTTGGCCGCGGCTTTCTTGGCAGGTGCCTTCTTGGCGGCAGGCTTCTTCACGGGTGCCTTTTTGGCAGCGGCCTTTTTGGTGGCGGGTGCTTTCGCCGGCGCTTTCTTGACTGGACTCTTGGACGCGGCCTTCTTCGCCGGCGTCTTGCCCTCTCCTGCTGCGGCCTTGGTAGCTGCAGGCTTGGCACGCTTGGCCGACGCATTCTTGAGGCGCACCGGTTTGTCGCCCCAGATCTCTTCCAGGCGGTAGTACTGGCGAATCACGGGCTGCATGATGTGGGCAACGGCCGCACCGCAGTCGACGATGATCCACTCGCCTACATCTTCACCTTCAATGCGCGGTTTGTCGAAACCGGCGTCCTTGACGGCATCGCGCACGCTGGCGGCCAGCGCCTTGGTTTGCCGGTTGGAGTTT
Organism: Hydrogenophaga sp. 5NK40-0174; assembly: GCF_040372165.1. Taxonomy (NCBI): domain Bacteria; kingdom Pseudomonadati; phylum Pseudomonadota; class Betaproteobacteria; order Burkholderiales; family Comamonadaceae; genus Hydrogenophaga; species Hydrogenophaga sp. 5NK40-0174. Next base: position 1,028,356 of record NZ_BAABWG010000001.1, read on the forward strand.
CCGCTGGCGATGATGACGCGCTCGAACAAGGGCGAGAGATCCAGCGTGTTGAACACCTGGATATCGTGGGCCTTGACGTCTTCGAGGCCGTCAACAATGGCCTTCTGCAGTCGCTGGATCTCTTTCTTTGCCGCTGTTTCGCTGCTCATGTATGGGTCTGGTAAAGGTGATGTTGAGAAATATAGTCTGCAACGGCAGGTTGCACCAGCGCTTCATGCGCCGAATGCGGCCCCACCGGCCTCGAGAACCGCGCCCGGACGGCCGTGGCACTGACATTGGTCGGGGGCATGTCGAGCTGGACAAACGGGAGGTCGACACCTGAGAGGTCTGTCATTGGATGCCCCTCGGAAACTGCATCCACCCCGATGTGTACAGCACGATTGGCCACCGCCAACGTTGCCTTGCTCATGACGTCCTGCCAACGCATCCAGGTCTTGAACGCGAGCAACTGATCCGCCCCAAGTACTAGGAACAGCTGGGCCCCCGGGTATTCGCGCGCCAGCTCACCCAGCGTATCGGCAGTATACGTGGCCCCTTCCCGCCTTGTCTCCCGGGGATCCACCCGGGTGTTGGGCAAGTCACCAAAGGCCAGCAGGCTCATGGCCAGGCGATGGTCTGCTTCCGTCAGGGTTCGGGCCTTGTGCCAGGCCTGCCCTGTTGGAAGCACCAGCAGCAAATCCAGATTCAACTGCGCCAGAGCGGATTCCGCCAGACTTCTGTGCGCCAGATGGGGCGGATCAAATGCCCCCCCGAACATTCCCACACGGCGAATGTCCGGGCGTGAAGATGCAGTGGTCACACCCAGTCCTTGCGCACCAGAAATGTCTTGTAGAGCGCCTCTTCCGGCGTCCCTGGTCGAGACACACGGTTGTATGCCCAGCTCACCAGAGGCGGCATGGAAAGGAGAATGGACTCAGTCCGTCCCCCCGATTGCAGACCGAAGTGGGTGCCCCGGTCCCAGACCAGGTTGAACTCCACATAGCGCCCACGACGATAGAGCTGGAAACTGCGCTCGCGCTCGCCCCATTCCATGCCTTTGCGCCGGTCGACGATGGGTAAGTAGGCATCCAGGAACGCATCGCCTACAGAAGACATCATGGCGAATCCGCCATCTGCTCCCAGTTCGGAAAAATCATCAAAAAACACGCCACCGATGCCGCGCTGTTCATTGCGGTGCTTGAGGTAAAAGTACTCATCGCACCAGGTCTTGAACCGCGGATACTTGTCGACACCGAACGGATCCAGCGCGTTCTTGCACGTCTGGTGGAAGTGCACCGCATCTTCTTCAAACCCATAGTAGGGTGTGAGATCCATGCCGCCACCGTACCAGCTCACTGCAGGCCCCTTGGCGGGTTTGGCCTGGATCATGCGCACGTTCATGTGAACGGTGGGCACATAAGGGTTGCGGGGGTGGAACACGAGCGAAACACCCATTGCCTCAAACGGTGCGCCGGCAAGCTCCGGGCGGTGCTGTGTGGCAGACGGAGGCAACTGCGGTCCGCTGACATGCGAAAAACCGCACCCTGCCCGCTCAAAGACGGGGCCATCCTCGAGAATCTGGGTAATCCCCGTCCCCTGCAGCTGCTCTCCCTTGGGTTTCTTCCACTGGTCCACCGTAAATCCGGAACCATCAACCATCGCCACGGTTGTGGTGATGCGGGATTGCAGATCCTTCAGGTACTGACCTACCTTTTTGGCGTGATCGCTCATGTTGCTCCGTTTGAGTCCCAAAAACTGACCGGGGTGCGTGGCTGGACAGGGCTGGCATGGCGAGGCCTGAAGCCCTTGACGGCGCCATAGGCGTCAGCGATCCGCTTGAACTCGGCGTCCAGGTTGTCGCCCATGTGCAAGATGCCAGCCACTTCCAGTGCGTGCCGCTCATAGTCAAGTGCAGCCAGTATGACGGGTACGTCTGCTCCCTGTGCCACTCGGTAGAACCCGTCAAACCATCCGTTTGCCTCGCGTCGTCCCCCTTCGGGAAACATGACTACCCACAGCCGGGCATCGCTTTGCCGGGCCGCCGCGAATCTGGCCAGCAGTTCGCCAACCATGGCATGGCGGTTCTCCTGGGTGACCACGATCCCGCCCATTTTTCGTAACCATCGGCCAATGACCGGCAGACGTGTGATCCGTCCCTCCATGAGGAAACTCACCGGCATGTCCAGCGCAACAAGTACCAGCATCAGGACCACATAGTCCGTGTAGCACGTGTGCGGGTAGAGCGTGACCACCCCACGGCGGATGCCGCCGACATCAAAGTGAACCTCCCAGCCGAGTCGGCGAAGCATGCGCCGCGCCCAGCGAGCACGCTTGGATGTCTCTGGGTCAAGCTGACTGATGGGCATCTTGGGGAGCAGACTTCAGTTCGCGCTGTAATGCTCAGACGGCGCGGTAACCGATGTCCTTGCGGAACTGGACACCATCAAACTGGATGCCTTCGGCCAGAGCATAGGCTTTTTTCTGGGCAGCAGCCACAGAGTCGGCCAGTGCAGTCACGCACAAGACGCGCCCGCCAGATGTCTCCACCTGCTCTTGATCACCCTGGCGGGTTCCGGCGTGAAAAACCATTTCGTCCTGAGCGTCCGCAGGCAAGCCAGTGATGACATCGCCTTTGCGGGGGTTCATCGGGTAGCCGGCTGAGGCCATCACCACGCCCAGGGCCACGCGCTCATCCCACTCCAGAGACACTTTGTCGAGCTCGACTCTGGTCGCTGCCAGCAGCACCTGCACCAGATCGCTCTTGAAGCGCATCATGATGGGCTGAGTTTCGGGGTCACCCATGCGGCAGTTGAATTCCAGCGTCTTGATGCTGCCGTCCGGGCTGATCATCAGGCCTGCGTACAGGAAGCCGCTGAACGGGATGCCGTCCTTCTTCATCCCTTCAAGCGTGGGAAGGATCACCTGCTCCATGGCGCGCTGGTGAATCTCTGGCGTGACCACAGGCGCCGGAGAGTATGCACCCATGCCGCCGGTATTGGGCCCCTGGTCTGCGTCCAGCAGCCGCTTGTGATCCTGGCTGGAAGCCAGGGCCAAGGCATGGTCGCCGTCACAGATGGCAATGAAGCTGGCTTCCTCACCAGAGAGGAAATCCTCAATCACGACACGGGCTCCGCCGGCGTTGTGCGCGACCCCGAGTTTGTTGTCCACCAGCATGAAGTCGATGGCTTCATGAGCCTCTGCCAGCGTCATCGCCACAACCACGCCCTTGCCCGCTGCCAGGCCATCAGCCTTGACCACGATAGGCGCCCCTTTGGCGTCGACGTAGTCATGAGCTGCCTTGGGGTCGGTGAAGCTCTCGTACTCTGCGGTCGGAATACCATGGCGCTTCATGAACGCCTTGGAAAAGTCCTTGGAACTTTCCAGTTGAGCAGCGGCCTGGCGGGGACCAAAAATCGGCAGGCCATGTGCCTGGAACTCGTCCACCACGCCGTCGGCCAGGGGTGCCTCAGGCCCCACCACGGTGAGCGCGACCTGATGGCCCTGAGCCCATTCGCGCAGAGCCACCTTGTCGGTGATGGCAAGGTTTGTCAGCTTGGGATCGCGCGCCGTGCCTGCATTGCCCGGGGCCACAAAAACCTGCTGGACGCCTTCGGACTGGGCCAGTCGCCATGCCAATGCGTGCTCGCGGCCACCGCCGCCAATGACAAGAATGTTCATGAAGATTCAGCTATTGATCAGAATTCAACAAAAAGTGGCGGCCCGCACGGAGCGAGGCCGCCATGGACACCCGGCGAAGCCGGGCGGCCTCAGATTTCAGCGTTGTGGTAGATCTCCTGAACGTCGTCCAGGTCTTCCAGCACGTCCAGCAGCTTTTGCATGCGCTCGGCGTCTTCGCCTTCCAGCGCAATGGTGTTTTCAGGACGCATGGTCACCTCGGCCAGCTCTGCCGTGAGGCCTGCCGCTTCGAGTGCCTTTTGTACCGCTTCGAAATCGCCCGGCTCGCAGATGACCTCAACAGCACCGTCTTCACCGGTGATCACGTCTTCGGCGCCAGCCTCCAGAGCGGCCTCCATGACGGCATCTTCGCTGGTACCGGGCGCAAAGACGAACTGACCACAATGCTTGAACTGGAATGCCACCGATCCGTCCGTACCGAGGTTTCCACCGGCCTTGGAAAAGGCGTGGCGTACCTCCGCCACAGTACGGACCCGGTTGTCGGTCATGGTGTCCACGATCACCGCCACGCCACCAATGCCATAGCCCTCGTAGCGAATTTCCTCGTAGTTGACGCCGTCGAGGTTGCCAGTGGCCTTGTCGACATTTCGCTTGATGGTGTCCGCGGGCATGTTGGCGGCTTTGGCCTTGTCAATGGCCATGCGCAGGCGGGGATTGGCACTCGCATCACCGCCACCATCGCGCGCAGCGACAATGATCTCGCGAATCACCCTCGTCCAGATCTTGCCGCGTTTGGCGTCCTGCCGGCCCTTGCGGTGCTGAATATTGGCCCATTTGCTGTGTCCAGCCACGAGTAAATCCTTCTTTCTGCTTCAGACGGGAATTTGGTCTAATAGCCTTGATTTTACTTTTCCTGACACCGCCTCTCAAAAGCCCATAGAAGGAACCGCCCGATGGCCGACCCCATGCTGATCGCCAAGAACGCCGCTGCCCAGTGTCACCTGCTGCCCAATCTTGCCAACCGGCATGGTTTGATCACTGGCGCCACGGGTACAGGCAAGACCGTCACGCTGCAGAAGCTGGCAGAGAGTTTCGCGGATATTGGTGTTCCCGTGTTCATGGCTGACGTCAAGGGTGACCTGACCGGTATCAGCCAGAAGGGCAACCTGTCAGGGAAGATTGCGCAGATTCTCGAGCAGCGTGGCATTGAGCTGCCTGCCCCCGACCAGTGCCCGACGGCACTATGGGATGTGTTTGGCGAGCAGGGACACCCGGTGCGAGCGACCATCAGCGACATGGGGCCCTTGCTCCTCTCCCGCATGCTGGACCTCAATGACACCCAGTCCGGCGTGCTGAACCTGGTCTTCAAGATCGCCGACGACCACGGATTGCTGCTGCTCGACCTCAAGGATCTGCGGTCGATGCTGCAGCACGTTGGAGACAACGCCAAGGAGTTCCGCACCGAATACGGCAACATTTCAGCGGCCAGCGTCGGCGCCATTCAGCGCGGATTGCTCCAGATTGAAGAGCAAGGTGGCGACAAGTTCTTCGGCGAGCCCATGCTCGACATTCAGGATTTCATGCAGACCGTGGATGGCAAGGGTGTGATCAATATCCTGGCGGCCGACAAGCTCATGAACGCCCCAAGGCTTTACGCCACCTTCCTGCTCTGGATGCTCTCGGAACTTTTTGAGCAATTGCCGGAGATCGGTGACCCGGACAAGCCCAAGCTGGTGTTCTTTTTCGATGAGGCCCATCTGCTGTTCAATGACGCACCGAAGGTGCTCATCGAGCGAATCGAGCTCGTGGTACGACTGGTGCGGTCCAAAGGTGTGGGCGTCTATTTCGTGACCCAGAATCCCCTGGACATTCCGGACAGTGTGCTGGGTCAGCTGGGCAACCGGGTGCAACATGCCCTGCGCGCCTTCACGCCTCGCGACCAGAAGGCTGTCAAGGCCACCGCTGAAACCATGCGTCCGAAAGCTGGTCTGGACATCGAAGCGGCCATCACCGAGCTGGCCGTTGGCGAAGCCCTGGTGAGCTTTCTGGACAAGAAGGGCAGCCCAAGCGAGACAGAGCGGGTTTTCGTCATTCCACCGGGCAGCCAGCTGGGTCCTATCACTGAATCCCAGAGGGCTGAACTCATCAAAGGCTCTCTGGTCGCTGGTGTTTACGAAAAGGTCGTGGACCGCGAGAGCGCCTATGAAATGTTCCGCGCCCATGCGGGTCAACGCGGAGAGGGCGAGACAGCCGACAGCGAAGAATCCCAGAAGCCCCGGATTCCTGGTGTGGCCAAGAGCGATGACAAGTCATCGGAAGACGGTGAAGGCGGCATGGGTGGCATGCTCAATGACATGCTTTTTGGCAGTACCGGGCCGCGTGGCGGAAAGCGCGACGGACTGGTGCAGACCATGGCCAAGTCTGCCGCGAGAAGCGTGGCCAGCGGCCTAGGGCGGCAGCTCGTTCGCGGCATTCTGGGTGGACTGCTCGGTGGCAGCACCCGACGCCGTCGCTGAGCCTGCCCGGAGTCGACCATGAGCCGTACCTGGCACCGCTGGCTCTCGCGCACTGTCGCTGGCGCAGCGATGCTGGTGGCAGCACTGCTGATGGCCGGACAGCTCGGGCTTCTGGCGGGAAGCCCGCCCGATGACCTGGGCGTGACGGACGGCCGCCTCAAGCCGCCTTCACTGACTGAAAACAGTGTCAGCAGTCAGGCTCGACTCTACCCTGAGCATCCGCAAGGCGACTATGCGACCATTGCTCCTTTGATGCCGCGCGACGGTGAAACGGCAGCAACAGCCATGAAGCGGCTGACCGTGTTGTTGACCGAGCTGCCAGGCATCGCGGTAAGCGTTTCTGACGAACACTACATTCGTGCCGAGGCGCGGACACCATGGCTGGGGTTTGTCGATGACATGGAATTCTGGTTCAACCAGGAGACTGGGATCATTGAACTGCGCAGCGCCAGCCGACTGGGGCGCAAGGATTTCGGCGTCAACCGGTCGCGGATAGAAACCGTGCGCGCCGCATTCGAAGGCTGAACCACCTGCGCACGACTTCGGTGCATTGACATCTGGCACCGACCTTGCTATTGAAGGAAATTGAAAACTTCGATACCAAGGTTGACTGCATGCCAGATTCCACTTCCGTGTCTCCTGGTGCCTCTCCTGAGGGGCAACGCGGCAAAGCCGGCACACCGTCACGCCACATTCGGCTGACTTCCCACCATCAGGCGCATGGCGCCATCCCCATCCACTGGGGTGCACAGGACGCAGCCACCCGCGGCCCCCTGGTCGGAACCACCACCAACCGGTCGCATCGCAACGTCATCGGCACGCACAGCGGCAGCTACAGCGTCTACCGGGCACTGGCCGTCGCGGCCGGTGCACTCAAGCGCGAGCACAAGGCCGACCTGACCAACACCAGCCCCACCGACTGCATAGGCCCATATCCGCAATGGAGTGATCCGGAAAAGATCGTCAGCCTTGATCCGTGGGGAGCAGAGGTGGCCGGCGTGTTTGCGGGCGATCTGGAAGACGGGTATGACATCCGGCCCACCATTGCGGTCACCAAAGCCCACGTGTTGCTGCCTGAGGTCATCGATGCAGTGCTGAAGAAACGGCTGTTGCCCGATGGCAAGCTGCTCACAGAAGGCGGAGCTGCCGTGGTGACCAAAGTGGCCGTCGAACCCGTGTGGTACTTGCCGGGCGTGGCCAGGCGCTTTGGCTGCAGCGAATCTGACCTTCGCCGAGTGCTGTTCGAGGAGACGGGCGGCATGTACCCCGAACTGGTCACACGCTCTGACCTGGAGGTGTTCCTGCCGCCCATAGGAGGCCAGACGCTCTACATTTTTGGCAACCCGGCAGACCTGGCCAATCCCGAGGTAGAGCTGACCGCCCGTGTTCACGACGAATGCAACGGTTCAGATGTATTTGGCTCGGACATCTGCACTTGTCGCCCCTACCTCACCCATGCCATCGAGGAGTGCGTTCGTGGTGCGCAGGCCGGTGGCGTGGGCCTCGTCGCCTACTCTCGCAAGGAGGGACGCGCTCTGGGTGAGGTCACCAAATTCCTTGTCTACAACGCGCGCAAGCGTCAGGTGGGCGGCGATACCGCAGCCCAGTACTTTGCGCGAACCGAATGCGTGGCAGGCGTGCAGGACATGCGCTTTCAGGAGCTGATGCCCGACGTGTTGCACTGGCTGGGCATACGCAAGATTCACCGTCTGGTTTCCATGAGCAACATGAAGTACGACGCCATCACCGGCTCCGGCATTGAAGTCGGTGAACGTGTCGACATTCCAGCGGAGCTGATCCCGGAAGACGCTCGTGTTGAGATCGACGCCAAGATGGCAGCCGGGTATTTCACCCCTGGCCCTGTGCCAAACGAGGCTGAGCTGGCGAAGGCCAAAGGTCGAGGCCTTAACCCATGACGGTGGTTCTCACGCCGTCTCCATCGCCACGGGTCGACCTGCTTCGCCAAACCTCGACCATCCGGGCTCGATCCCGGATCTTGCTTGAGAGAGCTCGCACCGGCCAGTCTGTCCACTTTGCCGTTCACGATGAGGCCATGGCACCATTGGCCCGGCAGGTGGCCGAGATTACCCGGCAACGCTACCCCGACCTGAAGGTGCCGTTTCACAGCCGCTGGCGGCATTTCGAAGCGGGCGGTTTTGATCGCGTGGCAGCGCTCCAGACCGACTTCCCGGTCGATGCCGAAGAAGGCGCACGGCGACACATCGATCTGGCTGTCGTCAGCGTCTTGCTTGATGCGGGCGCTGGACCTGAATGGTCCTATGAAGAGTCCGGATCCGCGCAAAGGTATTCCCGCTCGGAAGGTCTGGGCGTGGCCAGTTTGCATGCCTTTCGCAACGGGCTTTTCTCCAGTGACGAAGGTACCCCTCTACGTGCTGATGCCAAGGGGTTGCGGTCTGTCGATGAAGCGGCACTCGCTTCTGCTTTTCAGGTCCGCGACAGCAACCCCTTGATCGGAGTGAGCTCGCGCGCCGCTCTGCTTCGAAAACTGGGAGACGCCACTGCCGCCGCCCCTCAGGTCTTTGGGGAAGATGGCCGCCCCGGCCACCTCTACGACTACCTCACAGCGGCAGCCCGCGGCCGAGGAGACGCCGTCACGGCGCAGGGCATCCTGACCGCGTTGCTGACCCATTTTTCCAGCATATGGCCCAGCGACAACTGCCTTGACGGGCAGTCCATGGGTGACTGTTGGAAGGTGGGCATAGACGTTGGCGACGCTGACACCCAAGGGTGGGTGCCATTTCACAAACTCTCCCAGTGGCTCACCTACTCGCTGCTGGAACCGTTTGAGTGGGCCGGCTCTACTGTGGCCGGGCAAGAAGCGCTCACCGCCCTTCCCGAGTACCGCAACGGTGGCCTGTTGATTGACGGAGGCGTCCTTGAGCCACTGGCACCCAATGCACTGACGCATCCCTGGTATGCAGGTGATCCACTCATCGTTGAATGGCGCGCCCTCACCATTGCCCTGCTCGACGAGCTAGCCCCCTTGGTTAGCGGCGCTTTGGGATGCCCCCCTGACAAGCCGCTTCCGCTGGCCTGCATTCTGGAAGGTGGCACCTGGGCCGCGGGAAGGGCGTTGGCAGCAGAGAAGCGAGATGGCCTTCCGCCTTTGAACATCGTCAGCGACGGCACCGTTTTCTGAGTATCCCACTGACCCGCCAGGCCTTGACTCCCCATCCACATTGCAACAACACATCTAAGTTCGAGAAAGCAAACATGAGCACTGTCCACCTCATCGACCATCCCTTGGTTCAACACAAGCTGACGCTCATGCGCCGCAAGGATGCCAGCACCAATACCTTCAGGCGGCTGTTGAACGAACTCGCCATGCTCATGGCCTATGAGGTCACACGGGACATGCCACTGCAGGATGTGGAAGTGGAAACACCGCTGGAGACCATGACCGGCAAAGCCATTGATGGCAAGAAGCTTGTCTTCGTTTCCATCCTGCGTGCTGGCACCGGCATCCTCGATGGCATGCTCAGCATTGTTCCTGGCGCGAGGGTTGGTCACATTGGCCTGTACCGCGACCCCAAAACACTGACAGCCGTCGAGTACTACTTCAAGATGCCTTCCGAGATGCATGAGCGGGATGTGGTGGTGGTCGACCCCATGCTCGCCACAGGCAACTCAGCCATTGCCGCCATCGACCGCCTCAAGGAGATGTCGCCCAAATCGATCAAGTTTGCCTGCCTCCTCGGCTGCCCGGAAGGCGTCAAGGCCATGCAGGAGGCCCACCCCGACGTCGACATTTACACCGCTGCGGTCGACCGCGAGCTCAACAGCCACGGATACATCCTCCCTGGCCTCGGCGATGCGGGCGACCGCATCTTTGGCACCAAGTAGGACTGCTTCGGTGCGAGATCTGGCGCACCATTTCCGAGCTGATCCCCCAATCTCTTCGCCCCATCCCTTCGCCCCTTCCCTTGATCACAGGAGTCCGTTCATGCCTGCTTCATTCATCTCACGCCGTCACCTCCTGGCCGTCGCCGCTCTCAGTGCCAGTGTGGCCACGCCGTCCATTTCCTGGGCACAGGCCAAACTCAAGGTGGCAGCCATCTACACGGTGCCTTTCGAGCAGCAGTGGGTCAGCCGGATCCACAAGGCACTCAAGGCCGCCGAAGCACGCGGGGAAATCGAGTACAAAGCCAGCGAGAACGTCTCGAACGCCGACTATGAACGCGTCATGCGCGAATATGCCACCGCTGGCAATCAGCTCATTGTGGGCGAGGCGTTTGCCGTTGAACGTGCCGCCCGCAAGGTGGCACAGGACTTTCCCAAGACCTCTTTCCTTCTTGGCTCGTCCGGTAAACCGCAGGCACCCAACTTCAGCGTTTTCGACAACTTCATTCAAGAGCCCGCGTATCTCACGGGCATGATTGCCGGCGGCATGACCAAATCCAACAAAATCGGCATGGTTGGCGGCTACCCCATCCCCGAGGTCAACCGCCTCATGAACGCTTTCATGATGGGCGCCAAGGAAGTCAACCCCAAGGTGTCGTTCAGCGTCACCTTCATCAACAGCTGGTTTGACCCACCGAAAGCCAAGGAAGCCGCATACGCGATGATCGCTGCCGGAGCTGACGTGATGTACGCCGAGCGCTTCGGCGTCTCGGACGCAGCCAAGGAAAAAGGCAAACTGGCCATCGGCAATGTCATCAACACCCAGGACCAGTACCCTGACACCGTGGTGGCCTCCGCCATCTGGAACATGGAGCCCACCATCGACCGCGCCATCTCCCTCGCACGGGAAGGGAAGTTCAAGGCAGAAGACTATGGCCAGTACTCCATGATGAAGTACAAGGGTTCCGAACTGGCACCACTGGGCTCCTTCGAGGGCAAAGTGCCCGCAGAACTCATGACCAGGGTCAGCACCAAACAAGCCGATATCCTTGCTGGCAAATTCACCGTGAAGATCGATGACGGACAACCCAAGTCCAGCAAACAGTGATGCAAGCCTTGCGAGTCAGGGTGGCTTGAAGTGGCCACTCCGCTCGCAGCTTTTGTCATGCTGCCCCAACCAGCGACCTGTCCCGACCCCGCCATGACAGACGAGGAAAGTCCGCCCGTCCTCGTGCTCGATGGCATCACCAAACGGTTTGGCCATCTGCTCGCCAACGACAGCATTTCGCTGCGCCTGCACCAGGGGGAGATCCTGGCTCTACTCGGAGAAAACGGCGCCGGGAAGTCGACACTTGTATCGATTCTCTTCGGTCACTACCTGGCGGATGAGGGACACATCCAGGCTTTTGGCCGACGCTTGCCTGCCGGCCATCCTGCCGCAGCCCTGGCGGCAGGTATCGGCATGGTGCACCAGCACTTCACGCTGGCGGACAACCTCAGCGTGCTGGACAACGTGACCATGGGCACTGAAGCCATGTGGCGCCCCTGGACTTCCCGCAAGAACGCGCGCGAGCGACTGTTGACCGTTGCTGCCCGCTTTGGCTTGCCGGTAGACCCCGACGCACGCGTCGCCGATCTGGGTGTCGGAGAAAGGCAGCGCGTCGAGATCCTGAAGGCCTTGTATCGTGATGCCCGCATTCTCATACTGGATGAGCCCACCGCCGTGCTCACGCCCCAGGAGAGCGAATCCTTGTTCGAGACACTGGCCAAGCTTGTGGCCGAGGGCCTGTCCATCATTTTCATCAGCCACAAGCTGCCAGAAGTGTTGCGCGTCTCGGACCGGGTAGCCGTCCTGCGTGGCGGAAGACTGGTGGCGGAGGCCAATGCGGCAGACACCGACATTGCCCAGCTGACCCACTGGATGGTGGGCGAGTCCGTGACCGAGGCGCAGCGCCGGCCATCCAACTCGGTCGGGCAAATCGTCTGCGAGTTGCGCAATGTCTGCGCAGCACAAGGTGCAAGAGAGCGCTTGCAAAACGTCTCTCTCGCCCTGCACAAGGGCGAAATTGTGGCGGTGGCAGGCGTATCCGGCAACGGTCAAGGTGCCCTCGCCGCCCTTCTGTGTGGTATGTACCGCCCTGACTCAGGGTCGTTGATGCTCAACGGCGAGCCGTTGCGTGCATCTCCTGCCTGGCTGGTCGGGCAAGGGGTGGCACGCATACCTGAAGATCGCCATGGCATCGGCATTGTTGGAGACCTTCCCGTCTGGGAAAACGCGGTCTCCGAGCATCTGCTCGGCCGCCGCCTCTCCCGTGGCCCGCTCATCCGCCGCAACGCTGCACGGCGCCAGGCCGCTGCGATCGAGAACGCTTATGACGTCAGGGGCGCCGGACTGGACACCCCCGCCAGAGCGCTTTCCGGGGGCAACATGCAAAAGCTCATTCTCGGGCGTGCGCTCATGGGAGGCATGCCTGAAGGCAGCCATACCCCCACATTGATCGTCGCGCACCAGCCGACCTGGGGCCTCGACATTGGAGCGGTCGCCTACGTGCAAAAGCAGCTCATGGCGGCGCGGGATCAGGGTGCCGCTGTCCTGATGATCTCGGACGACCTGGATGAAGTCATGACCATGGGAGACCGCATTGCCGTGATGCACCATGGCAGCCTGACCGAGGCCCGCCCTGCGCAAGAATGGAGCAGGAAGAGCATTGGACTGGCCATGGCCGGAGTCTCGCATGCGGCTTGAACGTCGGCAGTCACCCTCTCCAGCGGCGATCCTGATCGCACCGCTCTCAGCACTGTCTTTCACCTTCCTTGTCGCCAGCGTGCTCGTCTGGTGGGCAGGTGCTCCCGTCGGGCAGACCTACAACCTGCTCTTCAAGGGTGCGTTCGGGTCCGTGTTCGCCTTGAGTGAGACGCTGACACGTGCCATACCGCTGACACTCACGGGCCTGGCTGCCGCCATTGCATTTCGGGCAAGACTGTTCAACATCGGCGCCGAGGGGCAGTTGTATGCCGGAGCAATGGCTGCCGTCGCTGTCGGTGGAATGCAGGGCGGCGATGACCTTCTGATGTCGCCCTGGGCACTGTTTGTCGCCATGATGATTGCCGCTGCATTGACCGGGGCGCTTTTGCTGCTGATACCTGCATTGCTGAAATCGCGGCTGGGCGTTGACGAAGTGGTCACCACCTTGCTGCTCAACTTCATCGTGCTGCTGCTCGTCTCAGCGCTGCTCGACGGCCCCATGAAAGACCCTCTGGCCATGGGGTGGCCGCAGAGCGCGCCAATTCACCCCGAGCTGGAGCTGGACAAAGTGATCGCCCAAACGCGGGCACACAGTGGCCTGTGGTGGGCGCTGGGGCTATCGCTGATGTTGTGGGGACTGCTCAAATGGACGGTGTGGGGGTTCTCCATCCGTGCTGCCGGTGCCAACCCGAATGCCTCTCGCTTCGCTGGCGTGTCGGTCACACGCACGGTGGTGATGGTCGCCATGATCTCTGGTGCGGTGGCCGGGCTGGCAGGCGCCATCGAGGTGGCAGGCCGCACCGGCTACGTGACACTGGACATGTCACCCGGCTACGGTTACACGGGCATTGTCATCGCCATGCTCGCAGGCCTTCATCCCCTGGCCGTTCCGCTCGCCGCCCTTTGGGTGGCCGGCATCCTGGTCGGCGCCGACAGCATGAGCCGCGCCATCGGCGTTCCGACCTATCTGGCCGACGTGATGGTGGCGATATCGCTGCTGACCGTGCTCGCAGCATCCTGGCTGACCCAATACCGGGTCCGGCGACACTGACTTCCGGAACGCCCACTCACCGAGCATGCTTGAACTTCTTGTCAGCCCCGATTTCTGGAGCGCCGTGCTGCGCATCGGAACCCCGTTGATTCTGGGCACCCTGGGCGTTCTCTGGTGCGAGCGAGCAGGTGTGCTCAACCTTGGCATCGAAGGCATCATGGTCGCCGGTGCACTGACTGGATGGCTGAGCGTCTATCACGGTGCCAGCCTCTGGGCGGGAGTTGCCACGGCCGCCACCACTGGCGCCGTGTTCGGCCTCTTGCACGCTTTCATGACAGTGGTCCTGCCGCTCTCCCAGCACGTCGTTGGCCTGGGCATCACCATGCTGGCCACAGCCATGAGCCAGTACACCTACCGGATGGTGTTTCCGAAGGTGGACAGCCCTCCCACCATCGAAGCGTTTGCACCCATGGACTGGCTGGCCCTGCCCGCTTTGTCCAGCCAGACGCCCATGACATGGCTGGCTTTCGCCCTGGTACCGGTGACAGCCTGGGTTCTCTACCGAACGCCTGCAGGGTTGGCTGTGCGCATGGTGGGAGAAAACCCGCAAGCGGCGGAAGGTCAAGGCGTGTCGGTGGCGATGGTGCGCACGAGTGCCATCGTGGTCGGCTCCGCCCTGATGGGCGTTGCCGGTGCGTTCCTCACCCTGTCGGCGTTCAACACGTTCTATTTCAACATGGTCAACGGCCGCGGCTGGATCTGTGTCGCTCTGGTGGTCTTCGCCTCCTGGCGCCCAGGAAAGGCCTTGCTGGGCGCATTGCTGTTCGCCTTCTTTGATGCCTTGCAGCTCAGGCTTCAGCAATCCGGGAGCGCCTGGCTTCCGTATCAGGTCTACCTCACGCTGCCCTACTTTCTGTCCATCGTGGCACTGATACTGGTCGCTCGCCGCGCAAGCTATCCGCAAGCCCTCATGAAACCCTACCGCAAGGGAGAGCGTTGATGCTCGATTTGCTCATTCACAATGCCACCTTGCCCGACGGCCGGGAGAACATGTCCGTCGCGGTTCAGGATGGCCGCATCGTCGACATCCAGTCTCAACTGGTCGCTGAGGCCGCTGACAGGGTGGATGCCGGTGGCATGCTGCTCAGCCCACCGTTTTGCGACCCACACTTCCACATGGACGCGACGCTCAGCTATGGCCTGCCCCGGGTCAACCAGAGCGGAACCCTGCTAGAAGGCATCGCACTCTGGGGCGAACTCAAACCACATCTCACAGAAGAAGCGCTCGTCAGCCGCGCATTGCAATACTGCGATTGGGCGGTCGCCAAAGGTCTGCTGGCCATCCGCAGTCACGTCGACACCAGTGACCCCAGCCTCTTGCCCGTTCGCGCCATGCTGGAGGTCAAGCGACGCGTTGCCCCCTACCTGGATCTGCAACTCGTCGCCTTTCCACAGGATGGTGTCTTGCGGGCACCAGGTGGGCTGGACAATCTGACGCAGGCGCTCGACCTCGGCGTCGATGTGGTGGGCGGCATTCCGCACTTTGAGCGCACCATGGCCGAGGGTGCACAGAGCGTGCGGCTATTGTGCGAGCTGGCGGCAGAGCGCGGCCTTCCCGTCGACATGCACTGCGACGAGAGCGACGACCCCCTGTCTCGACACATTGAAACCCTCGCCTTTGAAGCCCGGCGGCTGGGCATGCAGGGCAGGGTCAACGGCTCGCACCTGACGTCCATGCACAGCATGGACAACTACTACGTCTCCAAGTTGATCCCGCTCATCGCCGAAGCCCAGGTAAGCGCCGTGGCCAACCCCTTGATCAACATCACACTGCAAGGCCGGCATGACAGTTATCCCAAACGGCGCGGGATGACACGTGTCCCCGAGCTGATGGCCGCTGGCATCACCGTCGCGTTTGGACATGATTGCGTCATGGACCCTTGGTATTCAATGGGTAGCGGCGACATGCTGGAGGTAGCCTCTATGGGCATGCATGTGGCTCAGATGACCAGTCAGGCAGGCATGCTGGCCTGTTTCGAAGCCGTGACCACACAGGCAGCCAAAGTCATGCAACTCGACGGCTACGGGCTTCGCCGGGGCGCCAGGGCTTCCATGGTGCTGCTACAGGCACGGAATCCCGTCGAAGCCATGCGGCTGCGGGCCACACGCCTGAAAGTGTGGAAGGATGGCCAGTTGCTGGCAGAGTCCGCTCCGTCCAGCACCCTGCTCCATCTCCCGGGGCGGTCAGGGACCACTTCCTTCATGCGCGACTGAGGTGTCTCCGGACTGGGCTATCCTCAACACTCCCGTCCACCACGGGTGGACCCGTGCAAGCGCCCATGACGGAGACACGAATGGCCAATTACTGGCTGATGAAATCCGAGCCCGACGAGTGCTCCATTGACGATGTCCTGGCGGCACCGAATGCAACCGTGCCGTGGACTGGCGTGCGTAACTACCAGGCGCGCAACTTCATGCGCGATGACATGCAGCCCGGCGATGGCGTGCTGTTCTACCATTCCAGCTGCCCGGAGCCCGGGGTTGCCGGCCTGGCCAGAGTCGCATCGGTGGCCTACCCGGACCCTACCCAGTTCGACCCGACATCGCCCTACCATGACCCGAAATCCCAAAGGGAACATCCCCGTTGGCTGCTGGTAGACATCAAGGCAACGCACAAAATTCCGCTGGTCTCTCTCACCCGGATGCGAGAAGAAAAAGCACTGGAAGATATGATCGTCCTCAGGAAAGGCAATCGCCTCTCCATCACCCCCGTGGAGCCTGAACACTGGCACTACTTCGCTGACAGAGTCAGCTGAGCGGCCACAAATCTCCAATCCGACACAACCTTGCCTCCATTGATCGGGCAAGCACACCCCCAGAAAGGACTCGACCGATGCGCTTGAGAAACATTGCCACCCCTATCGCCCTTGCCTGCCTGCTAGCCGCCTGTGGCGGTGGTGGCGGTGACGACGAAAGCTCAAGTGGATCTGTGGCCTCCTCAAGCAAAGTGAGCAGCTGTGGCACGACCGACGGACCGCTGCGCATCATGCCGCTGGGCGACTCCATCACGGAAGGGGAAGCCGGGCACAACAGTTATCGTCGCTCCTTCTTCAAGAACCTCGTGGCCGCAGGCTGCAACGTGGACCTGGTGGGTAGCAAAACGGGCGTCTCCCGTCTCGGCAAACGCAATTCCGGCTCGGCCTCGGCACCCAATGCCGACTTCGACCAGAACCACGAAGGCTACTGGGACTACAACACCCAGGAAGTCACAGGACTTGCCGCCTCACGTGTGGCCGCCGCCAGACCGGACATTGTGTTGATTCACCTGGGCTCCAACGACATCATTCGTGGCCAGGATGCAGGCAGTGCCGCAAGCGAAATCGGAGCACTGATCGACACCATTCGAAGTGCCAACCCCGATGTCCACATTGTTCTGGCCAAGATCATTCCGAACAGCAAGAGCAATGTGACCGCCTTCAACAACGCGCTGGACGGTGTCGCCTCGTCACGCCAGCAATCGCGCTCGCCCATCGTGGTGGTCAATCAGGCAGCGGGCTATTCGGTTGGGGACAACTACGACGGCGTCCACCCCAACCCGCTTGGCGAAACCAAGATCGCCAACAAATTCTCCAACGCGGTGCTGTCCTGGCGCGAATGACCCCGCGCGGGCTATGCCGGACTGCTCAGCCCGGCAAAACAAAAAACCCGACCTGAAAAGGCCGGGTTTTTTGTTGGATGGATCGATCCTGCCAAGGATCAGGCAGGTCAACCTGCAGGCGCCTCTTCGGGCTTGGCCTTGTCCTTCTTGCCAGGCAAAGGCTGAATATCCAGGGTCACCTCTTCGGTTTCCTTGCCATCCTCGCCCTTCTTGCTTTCCAGGTCGACTGTCAGGCGCCCACCATCGGTCAGCCGCCCGAAGAGCAGTTCGTCTGCCAGGGCACGGCGAATCATGTCCTGGATCAGGCGCTGCATCGGCCGAGCCCCCATGAGCGGGTCGAAACCCTTCTTGGCCAGGTGCTTGCGCAGAGCGTCGGTGAAAGTCACTTCCACCTTCTTCTCTCCCAGCTGTCCCTCGAGCTGCAACAGGAATTTGTCCACGACGCGCAGAATGATCTTCTCGTCCAGCGCACGGAAGCTGACAATGGCATCCAGGCGGTTGCGGAACTCAGGCGTGAACAGACGCTTGATATCGGCCATCTCGTCGCCCGACTCGCGCGGGTTGGTAAAGCCAATGGTCGCCTTGTTCATGGTCTCGGCACCCGCGTTCGTCGTCATGATGATGATGACGTTGCGGAAGTCGGCCTTGCGTCCGTTGTTGTCCGTCAGGGTTCCGTGGTCCATGACCTGCAGCAGCACGTTGAAGATGTCCGGATGCGCTTTCTCGATCTCGTCGAGCAGCAGCACACAGTGCGGCTTCTTGGTCACAGCTTCAGTCAGCAAACCACCCTGGTCGAAGCCCACGTAGCCCGGAGGCGCACCAATCAGGCGACTGACCGCATGGCGCTCCATGTACTCCGACATGTCAAAGCGGATCAGGTCGATGCCCAGGATATAGGCCAGCTGACGAGCCGCTTCGGTCTTGCCAACGCCCGTGGGGCCGCTGAACAGGAAAGAACCAATCGGTTTGTCTGCCTTGCCCAGTCCAGAGCGTGCCATCTTGACGGCAGAGGACAGCACCTCCAGAGCCTTGTCCTGGCCAAACACCACGCTCTTGAGATCGCGCTCAAGCGTTTGCAGCTTGCTGCGGTCGTCATTGGAAACGTTGGCAGGCGGAATGCGGGCAATTTTCGCCACGATTTCCTCGACCTCGTTCTTGCCGATCGTCTTCTTGCGCTTGGACGGCGCCAAAACACGTTGCGCAGCACCTGCTTCGTCGATCACGTCGATGGCCTTGTCTGGCAGGTGACGGTCGTTGATGTACTTGGCAGACAGCTCAGCCGCCGCCTGCAGCGCTGCTTGGGCGTAGCGAACGTTGTGGTGCTCCTCGAAGCGGGACTTCAGGCCCTTGAGGATGTCCACGGTCTGCTCCACCGTTGGCTCGACCACATCCACCTTCTGGAAACGGCGAGACAAGGCCGCATCCTTTTCAAAGATGCCGCGGTATTCGGTGAACGTGGTGGCCCCGATGCATTTGAGCTGTCCGCTGGACAGCGCTGGCTTGAGCAGGTTGGATGCGTCCAGTGTGCCGCCCGAAGCCGCACCCGCACCAATGAGGGTATGGATTTCGTCGATGAAGAGCACCGCGTGCGGCTTCTCCCGCAGGGATTTCAGAACGGCCTTGAGGCGCTGTTCAAAATCACCACGGTACTTGGTGCCTGCCAGCAGCGCCCCCATGTCGAGCGAATACACGGTCGACTCAGCCAACACTTCAGGCACGTCTTCCTGCGTGATTCGCCATGCAAGACCTTCTGCAATGGCTGTCTTGCCCACGCCAGCCTCGCCCACCAGCAGCGGGTTGTTCTTGCGGCGACGGCACAAGACCTGAATCACACGCTCGACCTCGTAATCGCGGCCGATCAGCGGATCGATCTTGCCTTCCTTGGCAGCCTGATTCAGGTTCTGGGTGAACTGCTCGAGCGGTGAAGCCTTTTCGTTGCTCTTGACCTCACCAGCTTCCTCGTTTTCGATCGCACTCTCGTTGCCCTTCGCAGGTTCCTGAGGTTCGTTCTTGCGGATGCCATGGGCAATGAAGTTCACCACATCGAGGCGCGTCACGCCTTGCTGATGCAGGTAGTACACGGCGTGCGAGTCCTTTTCGCCAAAGATGGCCACCAGCACATTGGCGCCCGTGACCTCTTTCTTGCCGTTGCCGGTGGACTGCACATGCATGATGGCTCGCTGGATCACGCGCTGGAAACCCAGCGTAGGCTGCGTGTCCACCTCTTCTGTGCCAGCCACCTGGGGCGTGTTGTCCTTGATGAAATTCGTCAGGGACTTGCGCAGATCGTCGATGTTGGCGGAACACGCACGCAGGACCTCTGCCGCGCTGGGGTTGTCCAGCAGGGCCAGGAGCAAGTGCTCAACAGTAATGAATTCGTGTCGCTGCTGACGGGCCTCGACGAAGGCCATGTGCAAGCTGACTTCTAGTTCCTGGGCAATCATGGACAAATCCTTTGATGGCGATAGGTTTCAGGTTTCAAGCCTAAACCAGTTTCGAGCCGTTCGGTGGGAGAACAATGGGGCTCAGATTGGGTTGATCTCGCTTTATTCAACGGGTTCACTCAAACATTGCAAGGGATGTCCTGCATGCCTCGAAGCTTGCAAGACCTGTTCCACCTTCGTATGGGCCACGTCTCTTGTGTAAACACCACAAATCCCTTTGCCCTCGAGGTGAATTTTCAGCATGATCTGCGTCGCCGTTTCGCGGTCCTTCCCGAAAAACTCCTGGATGACTTGCACCACGAACTCCATCGGAGTGAAGTCGTCGTTTAGCAACACCACCTGGTACATCTGGGGCGGCTTGACGCGCTGCGTGAGCCGCTCGACAACCATGGAGTCGTCGGAGCTGGTGCCGGGAGGCGCAGCCGGCAACTCCGGCTTCTTGGGTTTTTGCGTGGCCATAGGAAGATTCTAGCGGCGCGTGAAGGAACACAGGCGCAGTGTTCCGATGTCCCGCCCATCGGTGGGGGCGACTGGCTGGCCAAGATGCATGAACCGCAGACATGGAAACATTCTGCACCTCCCGCCAAACAAAAAACCGCCAAACTGGCCAGCCAGTCAGCGGTTTCTTGACGTATTTCTCATCTGTTGGCGGAAAGTTGTTTCCGCCAACAGATGGTACGGGTCAGACCAGTCACATGTTGTCGATCATGACCTGGCCAAAGCCGGAGCAGGACACCTGCGTCGCACCGTCCATCAGACGCGCGAAATCATAGGTGACCTGCTTGCTCTGGATCGACTTTTCCATGGAGGAGATGATCAGGTCCGCAGCTTCCGTCCAACCCATGTGGCGAAGCATCATTTCGGCGGACAGGATCTCGGAACCAGGGTTCACATAATCTTTGCCAGCATATTTGGGTGCCGTGCCGTGCGTGGCCTCGAAACAGGCAACAGAGTCGGACAGGTTGGCGCCAGGAGCGATGCCGATACCACCCACCTGTGCTGCCAGCGCGTCAGAGATGTAGTCGCCGTTGAGGTTCAGCGTCGCCACCACCGAATACTCGGCAGGACGGGTCAGGATCTGCTGCAGGAATGCATCGGCGATGACGTCCTTGACCACGATCTCATTGCCCGTCTTGGGGTTCTTGAATTTGCACCATGGGCCACCGTCGATAGGCTCGGCACCAAACTCTTTTTGAGCCAGCGCGTAACCCCAGTCACGGAAACCACCCTCGGTGAACTTCATGATGTTGCCCTTGTGGACCAGCGTCACGCTTGGCTTGTCATTGTCGATGGCGTACTGGATGGCCTTGCGCACCAGACGCTCTGTCCCCTCGACGGACACAGGCTTGATACCAATGCCGGAGGTTTCCGGGAAGCGGATCTTGGTCACGCCCATCTCGTCCTGCAGGAATTTGATCAGCTTCTTGGCCTGCTCGCCTTGCGACTGGTACTCGATGCCGGCATAAATGTCTTCGGAGTTCTCGCGGAAGATCACCATGTTGGTCTTCTGCGGCTCTTTCACAGGAGAAGGCACGCCTTCGAAATACTGCACGGGGCGCAGACACACATACAGATCCAGCTCCTGACGCAGCGCCACGTTCAGCGAACGGATACCGCCGCCAACAGGCGTGGTCAGTGGGCCCTTGATGGACACAACGTACTCTTTGAGGGCTTCAAGCGTTTCCTCAGGCAGCCACACGTCCGGGCCATAGACCTGGGTCGACTTCTCACCCGCGAAAACCTCCATCCAGTGGATCTTCTTCTTGCCACCATAGGCCTTGGCCACAGCAGCGTCCACCACCTTGAGCATCACCGGAGTGATGTCCATGCCCGTGCCATCGCCCTCGATGTAGGGAACGATCGGCTCGTCAGGAACGGTGAGCGACATGTCAGCGTTGACGGTAATCTTCTGGCCTTCGGTGGGCACCTTGATGTGCTTGTACATGGAAGCGGGTCTCCGGTAAGAGCTGTTGTGATGGCGTGCAATGGCGGGATCAGCCGCTGCACTGGCTGAAACATCATTTCATATGATGCACAAACGTACATTTTAGCCTGTCTGACTGTACGAAGCCTGACGCGCACTGTCATCCCTCAGGTGACAAGCGGAAATAGCTGATATGCCGCAGCGGTCTGCTCACGAACCCATTCTTCTCAAGCTAACATCCCGCCATGAGAATGCGTCAACCCCAACCAATGCGAACGAACACGACGTCCGCCTTGATGGCCGCTGCCTGCGCAGTCGCCCTGCTGACCACATCGGTTCATGCCCAGCAAACACCCCAGACGGACCTTCCCCGGGTGGAGCTGCGCGCAGGCATGTACCGCATTCATGCGCAAGTGGCCTCAACCCATGAGCAGGTCATGACCGGCCTGATGTATCGAGACAGCATGCCGGATCAGGAAGGCATGCTGTTCGTGTTTCCAAGAGCCAGCGTGCAGTGCTTCTGGATGCGCAATACCCGCATACCGCTGACGGCAGCCTTTGTGGCAGACGATGGCACCATCGTCAACCTGGCGAAAATGAGCCCCATGAGCGAAGCCCAGCATTGCTCGGACAAGCCTGTCCGCTTTGTGCTGGAAATGAACCAGGGCTGGTTTGAAAAGCGCAAGTTTGGACCTGACACCCGATTGCAAGGCCCGCCCTTCAATACCAAGCAGTAAGACCCGGTCCCCCCTGAGTCCACCAAGAAAAAAGCGACCATGCGGTCGCTTTTTTCTCTTGCGGGGCATCGCGGCCCCGCCCTGGTCAGGCAAAGTTCTTTTCTGCAAAAGACCAGTTCACGAGCTTGTCGAGGAATGTCTCCACAAACTTTGGACGCGCATTGCGGTAATCGATGTAGTAAGCGTGCTCCCACACATCGACGGTCAGCAGCGCCTTGTCATCGGTCGTCAGCGGCGTGCCGGCAGGGCCGGTGTTGACGATGTCAACGCTGCCATCGGCCTTCTTGACCAGCCAGGTCCAACCTGAACCAAAGTTGCCCACAGCGCTCTTGGTGAAGGCTTCCTTGAAGGCGTCATAGCTGCCCCACTTGGCATTGATGGCGTCGGCCAGCGCGCCGGATGGAGCGCCGCCGCCATTGGGCTTCATGCAGCTCCAGAAGAAGGCGTGATTCCAGATCTGGGCAGCGTTGTTGTAGACGCCGCCGCTGGACTTCTTGATGATGGACTCCAGGTCCATGCTTTCAAACTCAGTACCCTTTTGCAGGTTGTTGAGGTTGACCACATAGGCGTTGTGGTGCTTGCCATGGTGGAAT
Organism: Hydrogenophaga sp. 5NK40-0174; assembly: GCF_040372165.1. Lineage (NCBI taxonomy): Bacteria > Pseudomonadati > Pseudomonadota > Betaproteobacteria > Burkholderiales > Comamonadaceae > Hydrogenophaga > Hydrogenophaga sp. 5NK40-0174. Next base: position 1,051,441 of record NZ_BAABWG010000001.1, read on the forward strand.
TCGAGGGTCTCACGGCTGTAGTGAGGGGCGAGATCGTCCAGGCCGTAAGGCAGCGCGGGCAAGGTGTGTTCCATGTGGGGATTCCTCTTGGTTTGAAGTTGTCAGGATCAGAATCATCGGCGAAACGGCCCTCGTCCTCAGGACAAAGCGCTCACGCCAAAACAACGCATTGTAGAAAAGCTGAAAGCCAAAGTAGGGATCAGGGTTTATCCCGGTGAATCTTCTTCACGCCGAGGTCCAGCACACCATCCGAGAGTCGCGCCGTCACCGACTGCTCTTCGGTCACCCCCACCACGCTGGTAATGGTCTGCCCTTCACTGTCGGTCAGGTAGGAAAACCCGCGGGCAAGCACCAGCTGGGGGTCCAGATGCTTCAGCGCGCCGCCCAGCCGATCAAGGCGCGCAGCCTGGCGTTCCATCAACCAGCCCACAGCCTTTGGCATTCGCTGCCCCATCTGGGCCAACCGGGCCCTGTCCCGTTCCAGCGATACTGCAACAGACTGTTGCAACCCATGCGAAAGGTCAGCCAGCCTGCGCTGGGCTTCATGCACCCTGGATGACGGCTTGCCCAGCCTCATGCCGAGCTGATCTAGCCGCTGCGCGCGCATGTCCAGCTGCCCCCAGACTGCCGCCTGCAACTGCTCGCTCAAAGCTTCCAGTCGATCCATCTCCTCCAGCCGCGTGGGTGAAGCCATCTCTGCCGCAGCCGTTGGCGTGGGTGCCCTGACATCAGCGACAAAGTCCGACAGGGTGAAGTCGGTCTCATGGCCGACACCACACAGCACAGGCATGGGCGAGCGAGCAATGGTCCTCACCACCTGCTCATCGTTGAAGGACCACAAGTCCTCCAGTGACCCACCTCCCCGGACGAGGAGCAGCACGTCCCCTTCCCCGCTGTCCAGGTACCGCCTGTATGCCTTGTCGAGGGCAGCACAGATCTCACGTGGGGCGGACTGCCCCTGAACAGCAGCGGGAAAGAGCATCACCGGCACATGGGGTGCACGCCGACGGAGCGCCGTTGCCACATCGCGCAAGGCGGCCGCGCCAGCCGAAGTAACCAACGCGATCGAACGGGGGCGGACTGGCAGGTCACGCTTGCGTGCTGCATCGAACAGCCCCTCTCCTTCCAGTTTGGCCTTGAGACGCAGGAATTGTTCGTACAGTGCACCCTGACCTGCCTGTTCAAGACTCTCGACGATCAACTGGAGGTCGCCTCGCGCACCATAGACATCCAGGCGGCCGACCGCCTCGACCATCTGACCTTCCCGAGGAGAGAACTGCAGACCGGTCGCCGACCGCCGGAACATCGCGCAGCGCAGCTGCCCGCCCTCATCCTTGAGGGAGAAATAGCAGTGGCCACTGGCAGCTCGGGCAAAGCCGGAAATTTCCCCACGCACCACCACCGGATTGAAGCGCGCGGACAGAGCATCAGCGATGGCGCGCAACAGCGGGCCAACTCCCCACACACGCCTCGTCGATACAGGCGCTTCGTTCAAAAATTCATCATTCACGCGGCTCTCCGGGCCAAACATGTCCACAGCACCAGCAACATTGGGCGTTTTGGTACAAAAGTGTTGGAAACACGAAACGAATTCGCCAAGCTATTGATTTCACAGCTCTTCTGCCTGCTCAATTTCTCATCGATCCACCGAATCCGCCGCCCCACCGGGCTTTTCGCACCTTCCGAAGCGGGTTCTTCACATACTTATCCACAGATTTTGTGAACAGGCCGCGACAGTCAGCAACACTCTGTCAGCAGCGGCGGTCGAACTTGAAAACGAGGTGAGCCATAATGCCCGGGGACTGAAATTTTGCAGTGGCGCCTTTGCGCCAAGCTGCCCAACATCGGAGCTACAAACTTGCTTTCCATCATATATGCCGCAGGTTGGCCGATCTGGCCCCTGATCATCTGTTCCATCCTTGGGCTGGCCTTGATCATCGAGCGCTTCATCAGCCTCAAACCGGCAAAGGTGGCTCCACCCAAACTGCTGGACGAGGCCATGATGGTCTCCCGAAACGGCATCCCGGGCCCCGATGTCGTGGCCCAGCTTGAACAAAACTCGGTTCTGGGCGAGGTGCTGGCCAGTGGCTTCCGCACCTTTAACTCCGATCCGCGCGCCTCGGAAGAAGACCTGCGCCGTAACATGGAAGCAGCAGGCCGGCTGGCGGCCGCCAAGCTGCAAAAATACCTTGGCGCGCTGGCCACCATCGCTTCCGCGGCGCCGTTGCTGGGCCTGCTTGGCACCGTGATCGGCATGATCGAGATCTTTGGCTCCCAGAGCACGGAAGGCGCCATCAGCGCTGGCGGCGGCGATCCGGAGAAGTTGGCCCACGGTATTTCCGTTGCACTCTACAACACGGCTTTCGGCCTCATGGTTGCTATTCCCGCCCTGATTTTCTGGCGCTACTTCCGGGCGCGCGTCGACGAGTTCCTTCTGGGCATGGAGCTGGCGTCGGACCGGTTTGCACGTCACCTGCTGAGCTTGCGCCGCTGAACATGCGGATTCCCCCAATCCAACCATCCGGACGGAGAACCGAGGAGTTTTCATGAACTTTCGCAGCGGATCGCGGGAAGAACCGGAGATCAATCTGATCCCGTTCATCGACATCCTGCTGGTCATCCTGATTTTCCTGATGCTGACCACCACCTACAACAAGTTCACAGAGTTGAAGGTGAACCTGCCAGTGGCCAATGCCGAAACCATGGAAAACAAGCCACAGGAGATCATCGTCGCCATCAGTGCGGATGGCCGCTACTCGGTAGACCAGGACCTGCTTCCCGGCGCCGATGTGCCGGCCCTGACCTCTGCGCTGACCGAAGCGGCCAGCTCGCGCAAGAACGCGATCATCGTCATCAGCGCCGATGCCGCCGCGACCCACCAGTCGGTCATCAACGTGATGGATGCGGCTCGACGCGCGGACCTCGTGCAGATCACCTTCGCCACCCAAAACGCCGGCAAGCAAGGCGGCAACTGAGGCCCAAGGACTGCCAAGGTGCCAGTGCCCGCGTCGCAAAGCCATGGCTGGCACACCAAGTGGCGGAACAGCGCAGAGCGAGGCGGCTGGCTCAGCTGGGTCCTGTGGCCCTTCTCGCTGATTTATCGCCTGCTGGTAGCGGGACGCCATTGGGGCTACCGTCTGGGGTGGCTTGCTGCCGAGCCCATGCCTGTCCCGGTCATCGTGGTGGGCAATGTGGTCGCTGGAGGCGCCGGCAAAACCCCGACCACCATTGAGCTTGTCCGCCACCTGCGTCTCAAGGGGTGGCACCCGGGTGTTGTCTCCCGTGGCTACGGTCGCCATGAGCTGGAAGCAAACCTGCCCGTCACACCAGAGTCCGACCCTGCGCAATGTGGAGATGAACCACTTCTGATCGCCACCCGCACCGCCGCCCCGGTGTTTGTCGGCGCCGAGCGCCCTGCCGCTGCGCGGGCATTGCTGGCGGCGCACCCGGGTGTCAACATCATCGTCTGTGACGACGGGCTGCAGCACTACGCCCTGCACCGGGATGTGTCCATCGTGGTCTTTGACGACCGGGGCATTGGCAATGGCATGCTCTTACCTGCTGGCTTGCTGAGAGAGCCATGGCCTCCAGCGTCTCGCTCTCCCTATGCCCCGGACCTCGCACTTGTTCAGCGGCGCGATGCGATGCCGGGCATCGACATCCTGGCCATTGGCGGCATCGCTGCCTACCAGGCATCGAGGACGCTGTCGAATGTAGCCATCAGCGCCAACGGCACCGTCCAGGCGCTGGCGTCCATGACGTCGCAGGACATCATCGCTGTGGCTGGCATTGCACGCCCGGAAGTGTTCTTCGACATGCTCGAAGGCGCTGGCGTGCACATCAAGCAACGCCACCCACTGCCGGACCACGCCAGTGCAAGCGAATACGCTGCGGTTCTTGAGCTCCCCGCTGAGTCTCACGTCCTCTGTACGGAAAAGGACGCCGTCAAACTCAACGCGCTGGCCAGGGCCAGAGATCTGAAGGGTGCAGCCCATCCGACCATCTGGAGCGTGGGCCTCCAACTCTCCATCGCGCCAGACTTTTTTGAAGCACTGGACGACAAGCTCCGCTCTCTCACCCGCTTTCCGCAGTGAAATATGGTGCGTCGGTGACGCGCAGACTCCACTATCATTGTCACCATGGATTCGAATCTGCTCAATTTGCTGGTCTGCCCGGTCACCAAAGGACCGCTGGTGTTTGACAAGGACCATCAGGAACTGTTGTCGCGTACAGCGCGACTGGCCTACCCGGTGCGCGACGGCATTCCGGTATTGCTCGAACACGAGGCCAGAACGCTCACCGCTGAAGAGGCTGAAGCCATTCCTGTGCCAGCCCCTGCCATTTGAGCCCCATGGCATCCTACGTCGCCCTCATTCCGGCGAGGATGGCCTCTTCCCGGCTTCCAGGCAAACCCTTGCTCGATATCGGCGGTCTGCCGATGGTGGTGAGAGTCGCCAGGCAGGTTGCCAAGTCAGGCGCTGAAGCCACCGTTGTCGCGACGGACGATGACCGGATCGCCACGGTTTGCGCGGCCCATGGGGTTGACTGCGTGATGACATCTTCGCATCACCCCAGTGGCAGCGACCGGCTGGCAGAAGCCTGCGGACTGCTGGACCTGCACGGCGACAGGCTGGTCGTCAATGTTCAGGGCGACGAACCCTTGATCGAGCCAGCGCTCATCGATGCCGTGGCAGACGCTCTGGTTCGACACCCCGCTTGCGACGTGAGCACCGCCGCGCACCCCATCGACAACATGGCCGATTTTCTCAACCCCAATGTGGTGAAAGTCGTCACCGACCAGACCGGCGTAGCAAGCTACTTCAGCCGGGCCCCCATCCCCTGGAGCCGCGAGGGTATGTCAGACCTGTCGAAACCGGCGGCGACAAACCCGAATGCACTCCCCCGGCCAGCGCCATTGCGGCACATCGGCCTATACGCCTATAAAGCGGGGTTTCTCCGTCAATTTCCGACGTTGGCCGAGGCCCCGACCGAGCGCCTGGAGGCTTTGGAGCAATTGCGGGCCCTCTGGCATGGCCACCGGATTGCCGTTCATGTCACGGACACCGTGCCAAGCCCCGGCGTCGATACCCAGGCCGACCTCGAGCGGGTTCGGCAGATTGTCGCCAATACCCACAATTGCTGACCGGCTATCCACCGGTTTTGCGCCGGCCGCCCTGTAAGCCACAGGCGAGCCATGCGTGCTATCCTCGGCTGTTTTCTCTTGCAGGGTGCCCCGAGGAGTATGCCCCTGCCGAGATCAGCCGCTGGAGACAAGCGGCCCTACCAGACACTATTTGATTGAAGGATTCCGATGAGACTGATTCTGTTGGGCGCACCTGGCGCTGGCAAAGGCACTCAAGCCACGTTCATCTGCCAGAAGTACGGCATCCCCCAGATCTCTACAGGTGACATGCTGCGTGCTGCAGTCAAGGCAGGCACACCACTGGGACTCGAAGCCAAATCCGTCATGGAATCTGGTGGACTGGTGAGCGACGACCTCATCATCAACCTCGTCAAGGAACGCATCGCCCAGCCAGACTGCGCCAACGGTTTCCTGTTTGACGGCTTCCCCCGCACCATCCCGCAGGCCGACGCCATGAAGGCCGCCGGCGTCAAGCTGGACTACGTTCTTGAGATCGATGTTCCGTTCGACTCCATCATCGAGCGCATGAGCGGTCGCCGCTCGCATCCGGCTTCCGGCCGGACCTACCACGTCAAGTTCAATCCGCCAAAGGCAGAAGGCAAGGACGACGTGACTGGCGAACCCCTGATCCAACGCGAAGACGACAAGGAAGAGACCGTCAAGAAGCGCTTGCAGGTGTACAGCGACCAGACACGCCCTCTCGTGGACTACTACAGCAACTGGGCCAAGTCTGAGCCTGAGCAGGCACCCAAGTACCGGGCCATCAGCGGCGTGGGTTCTGTCGAGGACATCACGGCGAGCGCGCTTCAGGCACTGGCTTCCTGAGCCCAGCCCATCTGACTTTCAGCCCGGCGCATGCCGGGCTTTTTCGTTTCAGGCCGGCATGCGACAGCCCGGTCATCACCTCCTACCCGACCGCCTCGCCACGACCCAAACCCATCAAATGCAAAGCCAGGGCAATCCTTGCCTTGACCGGAGGCAAATCGCCAGCCGAAGGGAACAAGTCAAGCGACGTTGGCAATACAGCGCCCTGGCAGCACCGGCTCGCACGCCACACGGTGACACCACACTCAGAAGCCTGAGAGAGGGCAGCCGACAAGCCTTCACTGCAGGTTCCGTTGCCCGTGCCGGCCAGCACCAGACCCGCGAGTGGCTCTGCGCCGTCCTGCCGGCTTGCCCATAGCAAGGCGGTCACTACCTGGCCGTCCGCCTGGGCGTGATTGAGCACGATCTCCACACGCGGCCAAGGCTTGCCAAGGGTGCTCAGCACAGTCTTCTCTTCCCGGGAATGTTCCGTGGGCTCCGAGCGTGGCCAGGGACGAACGCAACGCACCCGGCCTTCCTCCACATAGCCGATGACTCCCGCTTCTCCGGAATCAAAGGGGTCGAGCCTGTAGGTGTGTACTTTTGAGAAATGTTGTCCGTCATGGATGCGGCCCGCACACACCGCCATCACCCCGCGCGCACCGGGGCATGCAGCCACTTGAAGAGCATCGGCAAGGTTCTGCGGTCCGTCCGGATAGGCGGCAGTAGCAGGTCGCATCGCGCAGGTCAGAACAACAGGTTTGTCGGCTTGCAAAAGGCTCGAAAGCAGAAAGCCCGTTTCTTCCAGCGTGTCTGTTCCATGCGTGATCACGACACCCTGTACATCCGGCCGGTTCAAGGCAGCGACCGCTGCTTCAAACAGGTCCCGCCAGACTGAGGAAGACATGTTCTTGCTGTCGATCTGCGCCACCTGCCGCGTCTCGAGTACCACGCCCGACGGCGCAGGCAAGCCACCGACCAGCGTCTCGACCGACACCAGGCCGGCTGTGTATCCCAGGTTCTCGCCCTCACGGTTGCCGCCCCCGGAAATGGTGCCCCCGGTTCCCAGCACCACCAAAACAGGTTTTTTTTCCTCAACCACTTGTCAAACTCCAAAAACTGGCTAAAAATACAGGTACTGGATATGAAAACAGTATTTCGCTCACAGCGCTTTCCCGCGCCAAAGAGCAAGTATCCAACGAATCCGAGAGGATCACATGCTTGATTCGAATAGTCTTACCCCGAAGCTGACCGCCCGGCAACAACAGATTCTGGAGCTGATCCAGAACACGATTGCCCGCACCGGTGCACCGCCAACGCGTGCCGAGATCGCTCGCGAGCTGGGCTTCAAGTCCGCCAATGCAGCCGAAGAGCACCTTCAGGCGCTGGCCAGAAAAGGGGTCATCGAACTCGTCAGCGGCACTTCACGAGGCATTCGGCTTCGGTCCGAAGACCTGATGTCCATCAACGCCACGCGCGGCCGGCAGCTCAACCTTCCCATCCCCGGGCTGGCACAGCTGGCTCTCCCATTGATTGGCCGTGTGGCAGCAGGCTCACCCATTCTGGCCCAGGAGCACGTTGACCAGACCTACCATGTCGAACGCCATATGTTTCAGCGTGAGCCAGACTATCTTCTCAAGGTACGAGGCATGTCCATGCGGGATGTCGGCATCCTCGATGGTGATCTGCTGGCAGTGAAGTCCGGCAAGGAAGCCAAGAATGGCCAGATTGTCGTGGCGCGGCTGGGAGACGACGTGACCGTCAAGCGCTTCATGCGAAAGCCTGACGCCATCGAACTCCATGCGGAAAACCCGGACTACAAGACCATCGTGGTCCATCCGGGAGAGCCCTTCGAGATTGAAGGCCTGGCTGTCGGACTGATCCGGAACAGCTTCAACCTCTAAACCCTGCTTTCCTCACTGTTTTTACCCTCCCCTGCAGGTGGCGGGCGGTTGAGTTCGCCCTGAAACAGGCCTCCAAGGCCACTCAGGTCCACTCACATCCCTGCAGAACGGAGTCTCAGACACCAATCCTGCCTATGTTCAGCCCCTCACAGGAGTTTCACATGGGAATCCGCTTCAACCGCAAGTCTTGGCGCGCGCCACTCCAACTCATCGACAGCCTGCTGCCTCAACCGAGCCAGCCTCGCCCGCAAGCCGTCACCGCCAACCGGACGACGCTGGCCTTTGCCCGCGCTGGATGGCTTGGGCGCGGCCGTGCCCGCGACAACCCGGTCGCACCGACGGCAGGTGCGGCCAATGGTGAGCCCAAATCCAAGCCTGCCCCCTGCCGGCTGGCCACAGTCATGGGCCAGCGAGTGCAAGATGCTGCACCCAGCGCGCGCATTGCCCTCTCTGGTCGAATGAGTGACGTTTGTGCGGAGCTCGATCGTTTGGCAGCACTGGAGAGTGCAGGCTTGCCACAAGCCGCCTGACGCACATCGCCAGACACCTTTTTTCGCAGTTGCCCATCGCATGGTTTTGTGCACGGGCTTGTTGGCCTGTCAGCCCTGGTTGCTGGCAGGCTTTTTTTGCGCTTACCCCAGTCGCTTTTGGTCCCCGTTCTGGCTGGCTCTCTGCAAGAGCAGGCACAATATGGGCATGAACATTGTGATTCTGGACGACTACCAAGACGCCGTACGAAAGCTTCGATGCGCAGAAAAGCTCGAACCCTATCCGGCCAAAGTCTTCACCAACACCGTCAAGGGTGTCGGTCAGCTGTCCGTTCGCCTGCGCGATGCCGACATACTGGTCCTGATTCGCGACCGGACTCCGGTCACCAAGCTGCTTATCGACAAGCTGCCCAAGCTGAAAATGATCGCTCAAACCGGCAAGGTTGGTGACCACATCGACATCAATGCCTGTACGTCCAAAGGCGTGGCTGTCAGTGAAGGAGGCAGCTCTTCTGTGGCTGCGGCTGAACTGACCTGGGCGCTGATCATGGCATCCATGCGCCGGGTTCCCCAGTACGTAGCCAACCTCAAGCACGGCGCCTGGCAGCAGTCCGGTCTCAAGACAGCATCCATGCCAGCCAACTTCGGGCTGGGCATGGTGCTACAGGGCAAGACACTTGGCGTATGGAGCTACGGGCAGATAGGCCGAATGGTCGCTCATTACGGCAAGGCCTTTGGCATGCGGGTGCAAGTATGGGGCAGCGAAGAAGCCAGGGCCAGAGCAGCCGCCGACGGATTTGATATCGCCGCCAACCGGGAGAGCCTTTTCGCCACGGCCGATGTGCTCACGCTCCACCTGCGCCTCGGGTCGACCAGCGCAGGATGTGTGACCCTGGAAGACCTCTCTCGCATGAAGCCGACTGCCTTGTTGGTCAACACGTCGCGTGCCGAGGTTATCCAGCCGGAGGCCTTGCTGGCTGCTCTGAACAGAGGGCGACCCGGCATGGCCGCCATCGACGTGTTCGAATCGGAGCCCATTCTTCAAGGGCACGCCTTGCTCCGGCTGGAGAATTGCGTCTGTACGCCGCACATCGGGTACGTGGAACAGGATCACTATGAAACCCTGTTCTCGTCGGCATTCGACAACGTCGTGAACTTCATCAAGGGCACACCTACCAATATCGTCAACCCCGGCGCTCTCCAGGTGCGTCGCTAATGTCGCCCCCTTGGCGGGCGGGTCAGTCAGACCGCCAACACCATGAAAAAAGCTCTCCAAAGGAGAGCTTTTTCATTTGAGACGTCTTGCTCAGTTCCCCGGATCGACAGGCCAGAGAACTGCCCACTCCCCTAGGAGCCAGGACGTGGTCAGGGCATGGTCAGGACTTCTTGTCCTCATCATCTGGAAGCGCCCCCAGGTCGAGCACTTCGAAGTCGATCAGGTTACCCTCGTTTTTGGCCTCTTCCCTGGCAATCTCGGAGGTCGACCGCACAGGTGGGTCCATGGCCTCGGGCAAGGAATCTTCGAACTCAGCATCCTTGACCATCTTGTCCAGGTCGATGTCCAGTCCCAGCTTGGACGAAGCCGGAACAATCCCCATTGGCTCGGTCACCCGATCTTCGCCCCGCCTTCCAACTGCTTTCAGCGGCTTGATGGCGGTATGCTCGAAATCGTTTTCGGGCGGCTCTGAGTCTGAAGCATCATGCTTGACGAGCTCCTTGGCCATCGAGTGCAGCAGCAGCAATTCGCGGTATGCCTCGAGGTCGAAGACTTCGCCCTCGGTATCTGCGGGATCCCTGAAGATGGACTGCTCGATCACCTCGAGCACTTTCCGCTGTGGCCACAAGGCCTGGATACGGCTGAATGCGGTTTCATAGTCCGCCAGACCATGACTGCCTGCCGAGTAGTCGTCAAAAGCAGGCGCACCAGCGTTGAACTGGCGGTTGAATTCATCCCGCAGGTACTCGTAGTCGCTCTTGCGTCCGAGGTCGTGGTAGATCGCAAGCAAGTCCAGGAACGCCAGTGGGCTGGGCTCACTGCTCTCATTGAGGTGGTTCTCCAGCACCTCGACTGCTTTGTCAGGCTCGCCAAGGGACAAGAAAAAGTCGGTCTGTTGCTGAATATCGAACAGCTCTTCCGTTGCCATGGATCGCGCCATTGCCGACGGATTTGCGCTGTCTTCACGCAAGCGGGAAGTCCTTCCCACAGAAGACACTTCCCCGATGGACGCATCAGAGTCAAGCGGTTGCAGATCGCTGTCGTCGTCGAGTTCGTCATCCAGATCGAGATCCAGCTCATGCAGACTGACGCCTGTCGCCTGCGACCGAGCCGCTGCAGCACCAGCAGGCTTGCCTTCGTACCAGAACGGCTCTGCATTCACGGCCGCTTCGGCCTCACCTTTGCGACGCCACGCCAGCAAAAGACCGCCCAGCGTCAGAAGCAGCAACCCGCCCAGGAGGTAGGTCGCATATCGGTATGTCTTGTTATCGCCGGCCTCTGCCTTGAGCGCTTCAATGGTGGCCAGGTTGGAGGCTTCCTGCTCGCGCAGCCCCTTGGCTTCTGCCTCAAGCACTGCCAGCTTTTGCGCGTCGCGCATGATTTCTTCAGGCGACGCATTGATGGCTTTCCACAAGCGCGCTGCAGCCTCTCTGGCTTCAGGCGTCGATGCGGGCGTGCTCAGCAACTCGGTAGACAGGCGAAGAACAGGGTCTCTGTCAATACCAAGATTGATATCAATCGGCTCCAGCGTCAGGCGCGGCCCTTCCGGTTTGGGCGGCTCCGGCTTGCGAACCACACTCGCACTGGATGGAGGCTTGGCACCCTCGGTGCTCGCCAGCCGCTGACGCGTCTGGCGTGTTTTGGCTTCGCCGGAAGATGCCGATTGCCCACCAGTCTGACGGCGAGCTTCGCTGCCAGACGGCTGCTTTCGAGCGGCTTCTGCAGCAGAAGCCTCGCTGCTTCGACGGTCACTGCCCAGCCGGCGGCTTTCCACACTTGGGGCCGTGGCAGCCTGGGCCGCGCGAGCAGCTTCCTGGGCAGCTGCAGCTTTTTCAGCGGCTGCCACTGCCGGTGCCGGATCGGCCAGCAGCACGTAACGCCGGGCAAAGGGTGCGTTGCATCCAACCGTCAACTCGAGTGTGACGATGGGTTCGTTGACAATTCGGGTGGTGCGGATACGAAGGGAGGGGCGAGCATCGGGGGCCGTTTGCTGCACCGAGGCGTCCACCTCGCTGGAGGGCACCATGGACTCACCGAAATACACTTGGGGTTTGACGCACAAGGTGCCGGCGCTGTCTTCTGGGCCCAAAATGGCCTGTACCCGAACGTCCAGCGGATTGCCCAGCACAGCCGCCCCGCTATGGCGACCCAAAGTCACCGCGGAGCTGCTTACCACGCTTGAAAGCAAAATACACCCTAGCCAGAGATGGCGCACGTCAAATTCCCCTCTCTCGTAATCCGGAACATTTTGTCATAGTTTTTGAAGCTTCTGGCTTAAATAGTACTTTATTTATATGTTTCAGCTGTTTTCCAAAGTAGCGGTCATCGGCACAGGCGCCATGGGCCGCGGCATCGCTCAAGTCCTGGCCCAAGCTGGCACCACGGTGCTGCTTTTTGATTCCGCCCCTGGCGCCACCGATCAGGCCATACAACACATTAACGGCATGTGGGAAAAAATGGCAGCGAAGGGCAAGATCCCTTCTGAGGCCGTTGCAGAACACACAAAACGGTTGCATACCGCAGACACACTGCAAGCCCTCTCGGGCTGCGACATGGTGATTGAGGCCATTGTCGAGAAGCTCGACGCCAAACAGTTGCTGTTTGGCGAGCTGGAGGCCATTGTGGGCCCGCAATGCGTCCTGGCCACCAACACTTCCTCTTTGTCGGTGACGGCCATAGCTGCTGCACTGAAGCACCCTGAAAGGGTCGCGGGCTACCATTTCTTCAATCCTGTTCCAGTGATGAGGCTGGTTGAGGTCATTGCCGGCATCAAGACCGACCCAGCCATTTGCGAACGTCTGACCGAATACACGAAATCTTTCGGTCACACTCCTGTATCGGCATCAGATACCCCCGGCTTTATCGTTAACCACGCTGGAAGAGGCCTGACGACCGAAGCTTTGCGCATCGTGAGTGAGCAAGTTGCCGATTTCGTCACGGTTGACCGCATCGTTCGGGATCAGCTCGGATTCAAGATCGGCCCTTTCGAACTGATGGATCTGACCGCGCTGGATGTCTCGCACCCTGTCATGGAATCGGTCTACAGGCAGTACTTTGACGAGCCCAGGTACCGCCCTACTGTGATCACTGCTCAGCGCCTGGCCGGTGGCCTGCTCGGCCGCAAAACCGGAGAGGGCTTCTATCGCTACGCCGATGGCAAAGCAGTCCAGGCCGAGGAGGCTTCTCCCCCGATGGTGACCAACAAGCCACCGGTGTGGGTTTCGCCCAAGGCGGCCCGTCGGGCCGAGCTCTACCAGCTTCTCAAAGACTTTGGCGCCAGCATCGAAACCGGCACTGCACCATCAGACAAGGCACTGATCCTCGTGGCACCACTGGGGCTGGACGTGACCACAATCTCTGCGGTGGAGCGGCTGGATCCGACGCGAACCGTCGGTATCGACATGATGCTCGATGATGCAGCCACCAAGCGCCGAGTGCTGGCCACCAACCCGGCCACCCGCTCCGACATGAAGGCAGCGGCTCACGCTCTTTTCGCCTCGGATGGCAAGGCTGTGAGTGTCATTCGCGACAGTGGAGGATTTGTCAGCCAACGCATACTCGGCCACATCATCAACATTGCGTCGGACATGTGCCAACAAGGCATTTGCTCACCCAGGGACCTCGATCAGGCGGTCACCCTCGCTCTCGGATACCCTGCCGGCCCGCTGGCGCTCGGCGACGCTGTAGGCCCGACCAACGTGCTGGAGATTCTGTTCAACCTTCAGACTGTCTACGGTGACATGCGGTATCGTCCATCACCCTGGCTGCGTCGCCGGGGAGCGCTGGGACTGAGCCTGCGCCACGTTGAAGCCTGACTCACCCCATACCTGGTGTCGAGATAGACACCCTGCATCCACCGGAGAGACGCCCGTCATGGCAGCCAGCCTCAAGAGTCACAGTGAAGGTCAGACAATGGTGCTGACCATTTCCAACCCCGACCATCGAAACGCCCTTGGGCCGGAGATGTATGCGGCGGGCGTCGAAGCCCTCAACGCTGCAGAGAGCAACCCCGATGTGCGCAGTGTGGTCATTTGTGGCGATGGTGCGCATTTTTGCGCCGGCGGAAATCTGCAGCGCTTGCTGGGCAACCGCGACAAGGGAAGGGACGTCCAGGCTGCCAGCATCGATGGCTTGCATTCCTGGATAGAGACCATCCGGTCATCCTCCAAACCTGTCATCGCTGCTGTCGAGGGTGCTTGCGCAGGCGCAGGATTTTCTCTGGCGCTGACTTGCGACCTGATCGTTGCAGCGCGCAATGCTGTGTTCGTCATGGCCTACAGCAATGTCGGCCTGTCCCCTGACGGCGGCGCCACTTGGAGCATCCCTCACCTGCTGCCGCGTGCCACAGCCATGCGTCTGCTCCTTCTCGGCGACCGATGTTCCAGCGATGAACTGGAGCGGCTGGGCGTGGTGTCGGCCGTTTGCGACCCTGGCGAAGCGGTTGCATCTGCCCTGGGCATGGCAGAACGCGTCAATGGGCGCGCGCCCAATACGCTGGCCAGCATCAAGGAGCTGGTCAACGATGCGCCCGCGACCCCGCTGCACGCACACCTGAACAACGAACGCGATCATTTTGTGCGCAACCTTTTCCACGACAACGGTGGCGAAGGTATCTCGGCGTTTCTCGAGAAGCGAACTCCGCGTTATCGCTAAGTGCCAAGAATGCGCTGCAGTGCAACAATGAGCGCCCACGCGGTGCCAGGTCTCCGCGGCGACACAAACCCGACAATCAGTCACTCATAAGACAGCAGATGGACGAGCCGATTCTGACAATGGAAGAGCGCGAGGCAATCAACGGTGGCCGTTGGTTCAGCAACCTCTCTCCCTCCTTGCGCCACGACATACTTCGATGCGCCTACGTCAAACGATACAAAGATGGCGAGCTCTTGGTCGCTCGCGGCGACCCGCCCCAGGAATGGACGGCGGTGGCCAAGGGTGCCGTGCGTGTGAGTTCGACATCACTGTCGGGCAAGCAGATCACGCTGACATACGTCGAGCCAGGCGTGTGGTTCGGCGACGTGGCGATGTTCGATGGAGACAGGCGCACGCACGATGCGTATGCACACGGACCCACCACGATTCTCTGTGTGGCTCGCAACGATTTCCAGAAGATTCTCAGCAGCCATGTCGAGTTGTGCGAGGCGCTGCTTCAGTTGCAGGCGCGTCGCATCCGCACATTGTTTGGCCTGGTCGAGGATCTCAACACCCTGCCCTTGCGCTCCCGCCTGGCCAAGCAGTTGCTCCATCTGGTGAGAAGCTACGGCATTCCCTGCCTCAACAACGGCAACGAAGTACGGATCGGCTTGCAGCTGGCGCAGGAAGAACTGGCACAACTGCTGGGCGCATCGCGACAGCGCGTCAACCAGGAACTCAAATCCATGGAGCGCGAAGATGCGATCCGGATCGAACCAGGCGGACTGGTGGTGCGCGACCGCGAAATGCTGATGCGCATTGCCGAATTCGAGAACTGAGCGACGCCGCAAGAGGGCAATTCCTGCCCTCGCGTGAAGTCGCCGCCAAGGAGACGACTTTCACGCATGAGTGATACGCAGAACTTCACCGGCACGCGACCGGTTTCAGAACAGCACGCTGTCGATGTCGGCGTGCTGCAATCCTGGCTGGAGCAGCACCTCGACGGGTTCAAGGGCCCCTTGTCCGTCGAGATGTTCAAAGGCGGGCAATCCAACCCGACATACAAGCTCATCACACCCGGCTGCGAATATGTGATGCGTGCCAAGCCCGGGCCGGCAGCCAAACTGCTCCCCTCCGCCCATGCCATCGACCGCGAGTTTCGCGTGATGGGCGCGTTGCATGGCACGGGGGTCCCTGTGGCAAAAATGCACGTGCTGTGTGAGGACGAATCGGTCATCGGCCGTGCGTTCTATGTCATGGAATGCGTCAAAGGGCGGGTACTCTGGGACCAGGCTCTGCCAGGCATGACGCCAGCCCAACGGGGCGAAATCTACGATGAGATGAACCGCGTGCAAGCGGCCTTGCATTCGGTCAAACCTGACCAGATAGGACTTGCCGACTACGGCAAACCCGGCAATTACTTCGCTCGCCAGATTGGCCGCTGGAGCAAGCAGTACGTCGCCTCCATCACGCAACCGATAGACGAGATGGATCGCCTGATTGAATGGCTTCCCCAGAGCATTCCTGCCATGGCGCAGGACGAAGGCCTGGTGTCTGTCGTTCATGGCGACTACCGCCTGGACAACCTGATGTTCCACCCCACCGAGCCGAAGGTGCTGGCCATCCTGGACTGGGAGCTGTCAACGCTGGGGCATCCACTGGCCGATTTCAGCTACCACTGCATGTCCTGGCACATCCCGCCTGGCGCCTTCCGAGGCATTGGCGGGCTGGACATCGCAGCGCTGGGCATTCCCAGCGAGGCGGAGTACATCGCACGCTATTGCGAACGCACAGGATTTGCCACGCCAGAAGCACTGGCAGGCGACTGGAATTTCTACCTGGCCTACAACCTTTTTCGCATCGCGGCCATCCTGCAGGGCATCGCCAAGCGGGTGGAAGACGGCACGGCCTCCAGTGCACAAGCGAAGGCGTCTGGCGCAGGCGCCCGCCCCATGGCCGAACTGGCCTGGCACTTTGCCAAACGTGCCGGCGCCTGACACAGCACCCCTGAACACCCAAGAGAAGCAATACAGACTCAACAAGGAGCACTTATGGATTTCGAGTACAGCGACAAGGTCAAAGACATGCGCGAACGCCTGCTGGCGTTCATGGACGAACACATCTACCCCAACGAAAAGCGCTGTGCCGACGAGCTGGCTGCCAACCGTGCAGCTGGCAACGCCTGGGTGCCCCTGAAGGTCATCGAAGAGCTCAAGCCCAAGGCCCGCGAGCAAGGCTTGTGGAACCTGTTCCTGCCCAA
The DNA here is from genome assembly GCF_040372165.1 of Hydrogenophaga sp. 5NK40-0174. Taxonomy (NCBI): domain Bacteria; kingdom Pseudomonadati; phylum Pseudomonadota; class Betaproteobacteria; order Burkholderiales; family Comamonadaceae; genus Hydrogenophaga; species Hydrogenophaga sp. 5NK40-0174. Next base: position 1,067,888 of record NZ_BAABWG010000001.1, read on the forward strand.
GAGCGACCGTGCGCCGGAAGGCCTGTCCAACCTCGAATACGCGCCCATGTGCGAAATCATGGGTCGCGTGCCTTTCGCTTCCGAGGTGTTCAACTGCTCCGCGCCTGACACAGGCAATATGGAAACATTGGAGCGCTACGCATCGGAAGAGCTGAAGGACCAATGGCTGGAGCCACTGCTCAAGGGTGAGATTCGTTCCGCCTTCCTGATGACCGAACCGGCAGTGGCTTCGTCTGACGCGACCAACATTCAGTGCGACATCCGCCGCGACGGTGACGAATACGTCATCAATGGTCGCAAGTGGTGGTCCTCCGGCGCTGGCGACCCACGCTGCGCCGTCTACATCGTGATGGGCAAGACCGATCCCGAGGCCCCTCGCCACTCACAGCAAAGCATGATTGTGGTGCCAGCCAACACGCCTGGCATCAAGGTGCTGCGTCACCTGCCGGTGTTCGGCTATGACGATGCACCGCACGGCCACATGGAAGTACTGCTGGAGAATGTGCGCGTGCCAGCGGCCAACATCCTCCTCGGCGAAGGCCGTGGCTTCGAGATCGCCCAAGGCCGCCTTGGCCCTGGCCGCATCCACCACTGCATGCGCTCCATCGGCGCGGCCGAGCGCGCACTGGAATCCATGTGCAAGCGCCTGAACAGCCGCGTGGCATTCGGCAAGCCGATTTCCTCTCACTCGGTTTGGCACGAGCGCATTGCTGACGCGCGCTGCAAGATCGAAATGGCGCGGCTGTTGACGCTCAAGGCTGCTTACATGATGGACACCGTGGGCAACAAGGTGGCCAAGGCTGAGATCGCGATGATCAAAGTGGTGGCACCGAATGTGGCATGCGAAGTGCTGGACATGGCCATTCAGGCCCATGGCGGCGCTGGCGTCAGCAGCGATTTCCATCTGGCCCAGGCCTATGCCGGCCAGCGCACGCTTCGCCTGGCCGATGGCCCGGACGAAGTGCATCGCGCCTCCATCGCCAAACTGGAGCTGGCCAAGCACATGGTCAAGAAGGAAGACGTGGACATGCCTGTGACACGCGGTTGCTGACTGACGTTCAGGGCTTCTTTGGCCCGAGCAAGTTCAAGAAAAGGAAAGCCCTATCAAGGGCTTTCCTTTTTTTTTATGCCGACCAGAGTCCCCCTCAGGCTCAGCGTTTGCTCTGATCCATCAAAGCAAGCGCTCTGCCACTGAGGAACTCCATGGTGTCGAGCGCATGCAAGGCCACGGCCGGGTCTGCAGCGGGCATGGCCTGCATCCGCATGTAGAGCTTGCCCCGCACCAGCATGTACATCAAAGGGGTTTCCTGTGTCACGGCCGAAGGCCAGGACATGAGTCTGTCCACTGCTTCCTCGTTGATCCAACGTCGTACCACTTCGCGCACATCGGTGAGCACCGCATACCGGTCCCAGAAAAAGTCGTCCGGACCGCTCCATCCCTGATCCGGAAATTCGTCCGTCCAGATAAGTTCTTCGGCCACTGGCGGCGGCTTGCCCGCACCCACTGCTGACGCCTGTGCCCTCATCTCCTCGATCTCGCCTTCAAAGCGCCGCTTGAGGGGGCGGTTGAGCACCACCGCCTCCACTTCAGGGCTCAGGCCAAGGTCACACCTGGCCATCCAGGCTGTGCCCTTCATGTACGGGCGGCGGGTCGATATGCGTTCCGCCCTGAACGCTCGGCCAAACAGCTCTCCCCCCATCGCGTGCTGGCCGTCAAACAGCTCGGCGTAGTCCAGCCCCCTGAGGCTGGCCCACTCGGCAAGGCTGGTGGCTTTGCTGAAATGGTGGGTACGCTTCCTCAACAGAGATTCGAACATGCGATGGCTGGCTGGAGACTGATTTGGCAAAAAGTGGCTTGGCTTGTCCGGCACCGGCTGTGTCAAACACCGGCGCCGCATGGTGCTCATGATTGCGCCTTGACCAGTATCTTGCAGGGAATCAACGGCAGACAAAACGGGCATCTGACCACCGGAAATTTGCATCGACTCAGTGGTGGTGGGTCTTGCCCAAGCATGCGTGTGACGGCACCCACAATGTGCACAGCTGGCTGCTACTTTCCGACGAAAGTGAAGTCCATCATAATTTTTTTTGAGGGGCTTCAAAAATATCTGAAATTCAATGTAGAATCTTGGATTCAGTCGGAGCGTAGCGCAGCCTGGTAGCGCATCTGCTTTGGGAGCAGAGGGTCGCGAGTTCGAATCCCGCCGCTCCGACCATTTCATAAAGAAAGAAAAAGGCCCACCCTAAACCCGTGGGCCTTTTTTCTATCGAAACCGGCCACATCGATTGGTGTAGGCGACCGGTACAGGCATTTCACAGCCTGTCTGCCCGTAGCTCAACTGGATAGAGCAACTGCCTTCTAAGCAGTAGGTCGGGGGTTCGAGTCCCTCCGGGCAGGCCATCATTCTGGCCAGAAAACCCCTCCTCTCGAGAACAATTCCAATTCGACCTGTTGGCCATTGCGCTCTGTGTCATGTCACTGATGACTTTGGCGAGTCGCCTTTTGGCAAGGCGTCTTTCCTGCGTTGAAACGTCTCTCCGTGGGTCGCCTAGGGTGAAGACGCGTGCTCTTCCTTATGGCTCTATATTCATTTGATTCAGTGGATTCGGCAGGCGTCACATCAGTCTTCCTGCGCCAGGACCGAACGCAAATGCCCCAGCAAGCGGTAAAGCTCCTCCTGCTCCACTTGCCCAAGCCCTGCAAACAGGCCGTTCAGCCATTGTTCGTGCTCGGCTGCCATCTTTTTGAACTGCACAGCGCCTTCCGGCGTCAGCTTCACGACCAGCGCGCGCCGGTCATCGGGGTCTTCTTCGCGCTGCACCCAGCCCTCTGACACCAGCTGATCGGTCAGACCGGTCACGTTGCCCCCGGTGACCATGAGGTACCGGGACAGCAGCTTCATGCGCAGCCCCTTGGGATGCCGGTTCAACTGGGCAAGGTAATCGAAGCGGGCCAGGGTCGTACCGAAGTTGCTGCGCAGGCGCTGGCTGATTTCCCGTTCGATCTGGGTGCTGCAGGCCAGCAAGCGCAGCCAGAGGCGAATGGCCTGATGGTCATCACCGGACACACCGGCTTCTTTGCCGATGTGAACATCGCTGAGCGAAGGGGCGTGGTCTCGCTGACGCCTTGGAGTGGCTTGTTTCATACGTGGCTCCGACTGTAAGCCCTGTTCACACGTCTCATGCCCGACCTGGGGAGACCGAGGGTTTGCACTAGGATCGTCATTTTAGTTTAGTTCTAAACTATTTATAGCTGAACTAAATTCGACCTGCAACATGAAAATCGTCTGCATTGGCGGCGGCCCGGCTGGTTTGTATTTCGCCCTGCTCATGAAGCAGCAGGACCCGGCGAACGACATCACGGTCGTTGAGCGCAACAAGCCATATGACACCTTCGGCTGGGGCGTGGTGTTCTCGGACGCCACCATGGACAACATGCGCGAATGGGACCCGGAGACCGCGGGAGAGATCCAGGAATCCTTCAACCACTGGGACGACATCGAACTGCTGTTCAAGGGACGAACCATCCGCTCCGGTGGCCACGGATTCGTCGGGATCGGGCGCAAGAAGCTGCTCAACATCCTCCAGGCCCGGTGCGAACGGCTGGGCGTGAATCTGGTGTTCGAAACAGAGGTCACCTCCGATGCCGATTACGCGGACGCCGACTTGATCATCGCCAGTGACGGCATCAACTCCCGGATTCGCACGCAGCACGCCGATGTCTTCAAACCCGATATCGTCACCCGCCCCAACCGCTACATCTGGCTGGGCACGAAGAAGCTGTACGACGCCTTCACCTTTGATTTCGTTCGGACCGAACACGGCTGGTTCCAGGCGCACATCTACAAGTTCGACGAGTCGACCACCACGTTCATCGTCGAATGCACTGAAGCCACCTGGCTGGCCCACGGGCTGGACAAGGCTGACCAGGATGCCTCGGTCGCCTTTTGCGAGCAACTCTTCGCCGAGAACCTGCAAGGCGAAAAGCTCCTCACCAACTCACGCCACCTGAGAGGCTCGGCCTGGCTGAACTTCCAGCGTGTGGCCTGCGAGCAGTGGTGGCTTCAGAACCCCCACGGCAGCCACCTGGTGCTGATGGGCGATGCCGTGCACACGGCCCACTTTGCGATTGGTTCGGGAACCAAGCTCGCCATTGAAGACGCCATCGAACTGACGCGCCAATTCAAACAGCACGGAAACGACCCATCGCAGATTGCCGAGGTGCTTAACACCTATCAGGCCTTGCGCCGCGTCGAGACCCTGCGCCTTCAGAACGCCGCCTGGAATGCCATGGAATGGTTCGAGGTGTGCGGCCAGCGCTACTGCGACCAGCTGCCTCCGGACCAGTTCATGTATTCGATGCTGACCCGCAGCCAGCGCATCAGCCATGAGAACCTGCGCCTGCGCGACGCCAATTGGCTTGGGGGCTATGAGCGCTGGTTTGCCGAACAGGCCGGTATGCACCTGAGCACCGACGCACAGGTGCCACCGCCCATGTTCACACCCTACACCGTGCGCAGCGTGACGCTGAAGAACCGCATCGTGGTCTCGCCCATGGCGCAGTACTCTGCCGTTGACGGATTGGTCGGCGACTACCACCTGGTTCACCTGGGCGCTCGCGCCATGGGCGGTGCCGGGCTGGTGTTTGCCGAGATGACCTGTGTGAGCGCCCAGGGGCGTATCACGCCGGGTTGCCCGGGCCTCTACGCCCCCGAACACACGAAGGCCTTCAGGCGGATCGCGGACTGGATCCACCGCCACACGGATGCGAAGTTCGCGATCCAGATCGGGCATGCCGGTGCCAAGGCGTCGACACGGGTGGCCTGGGAAGGTATCGACCAGCCGCTGGAAAGTGGCAACTGGCCCATCATTTCGGCGTCTGAGCAGCAGTACCTGGAAGGCGTGAGCCAGACTTCCAAAGCGATGACGCGCGCCGACATGGACCATGTGACGGCCGAGTTTGTGGCCGCCACCCTGGCGGCAGCCGAAGCCGGGGCTGACTGGCTGGAGTTGCATTGCGCACACGGCTACCTGCTCTCCAGCTTCATTTCACCGCTCACGAACCAGCGGACGGATGAATACGGTGGCAGCCTGGAAAACCGGCTGCGCTACCCGCTGGAGGTGTTTGCTGCGGTGCGCGCGGCGTGGCCGAACCCTCTGCCGATGTCGGTGCGCATTTCAGCGCACGACTGGGTGGAAGGCGGCATCACACCGGAAGACGCCGTCCTCATCGCGAAGGCGTTCAAGGCTGCTGGCGCCGACATGATCGATTGCTCTTCAGGACAGGTGAGCAAGAAGGAGCAGCCGGTGTACGGACGGATGTTCCAGACGCCATTTGCCGATCGCGTTCGCCAGGAAGCCGGCATTCCGACGATTGCCGTGGGTGCCATCAGCGAAGCGGACCACGCCAACTCCATCCTCGCGGCCGGACGTGCCGACCTTTGCGCCGTGGCGCGGCCACACCTGGCCAACCCTGCCTGGACGCTGACCGAGGCCGCCAAGATCGGCTACACCCTGATCGACTGGCCCAAGCAATACCGCTCGGGCAAGACGCAAATGGAAGCGAACTTCGCCCGCGAAAAGGCGATGGGGCAATGAGGAAGGACACCTGACGTGACGACCTCTTCTACTGCATCTTGGGTTCGACACGCACTGGTCACCGGTGGTGGCCAGGGTATTGGGGCAGCCATCGCGCGTCGTCTGGTCGAACAGGGATGCACGGTCACCGTTCTGGGCCGCCGGCTCGACGTGGTGCAGGCGATAGCCCGGCAACACCCCGACCGGATGCAGGCAGTGGCCGCCGACGTGACGGACGCCGCACAGGTCGCCCAGGCATTTGAGTTGGCGCGCGAGCGTTTCGGCCCCATCCACATTCTGGTGAACAACGCCGGGCAAGCGGCCAGCGCACCGTTCATGAAAACGGAGCAGACGCTGTGGGATCAGATGCTGGCAGTGAACCTCACCGGCACCATGCTCTGCACGCAGGCTGCCCTGCCCGACATGCTGAATGCCGGATGGGGGCGCGTCGTCAATGTCGCGAGCACCGCCGGCCAGACCGGCTACGCCTATGTATCGGCCTACTGCGCCGCCAAGCATGGGGTCATCGGCCTGACGCGCTCCCTGGCGCTCGAATTTGCACGCAAAGGCATCACCTTCAATGCGGTTTGCCCTGGCTACACCGAAACCGACATCGTGGCCACCAGCATCGCCAACATCGTCGCCAAGACCGGTCGCACGGAAGCCGAAGCGCGCGCCGAACTGGTCAAGTCCAACCCCCAGGCGCGGCTGGTCCAGCCCGACGAGGTGGCCGACGCCGTGTCCTGGCTGTGTGGCCCCCATGCCGGCGCCGTGAATGGTCAGGCCATTTCGGTGGCCGGCGGCGAAGTCATGTAGTCCCTCCATCTCTCTCGTTCGACATTCTCCATTTCAGCCATACGAATACACAACAGCCTCATGAACAACGACACCAACGCCAACATGGTCGACCCTTCCCTGCTGGCTGGAAACCGCAAGCTTCTCGCAAGCTACCAGGCCAGGCACTTCCAGTGGGAAGTGAGCAACCAGGTTGGCACCATCACGCTGAACCGGCCCGAGCGCAAGAACCCCCTCACCTTCGACAGCTACGCCGAACTGCGCGATTTCTTCCATGCGCTCAAGTGGGCCGATGACGTCAAGGCCATCGTCATCACGGGCGCAGGCGACAACTTCTGTTCAGGCGGCGACGTGCATGAAATCATCGGCCCGCTGGTCAAGCTCAAGGCGCCAGAGCTGCTGATGTTCACCCGCATGACGGGCGAGCTGGTGAAGAACATGCGCGGGTGCCCGCAACCCATCGTGGCTGCCATCGATGGCGTTTGTGCCGGTGCCGGCGCCATCATGGCCATGTCGTCCGACATTCGCTTCGGAACCGCACGCAGCAAGACGGCCTTTCTGTTCAACCGCGTCGGCCTGGCCGGCTGCGACATGGGTGCTTGCGCGATCTTGCCCCGCATCATCGGCCAGGGCCGAGCCAGCGAGCTGCTGTTCAGCGGTCGATCGCTGGGCGGTGAAGAAGGCGAGCGCTGGGGATTCTTCAACCGCCTGTGCGCGCCCGAAACGTTGCTGGCCGATGCCCAGTCGATGGCGTCCGACCTGGCGGCTGGTCCCACCTTCGCCAACGGCGTCACCAAGACGATGCTGCATCAGGAATGGGCCATGACCATCGAGCAGGCCATCGAGGCCGAAGCCCAGGCACAGGCGATCTGCATGTTGACCGAAGACTTCAACCGTGCCTATGAAGCCTTTGTGGCCAAGCAAAGGCCCGTGTTTCAGGGCAACTGATTCCAGCGACCACAACACATCTCCATGAGCGACACCTCCTACCTCGACTGGCCCTTTTTCGAGTCACACCATGGCGAGCTCGCAAGGCAGCTGGATGCCTGGGCGAAGGACCACATTTCTCCATCGCACAGTCACGACGTCGATGCTGAATGCAAGGCCCTGGTCACTGCTCTTGGCAAAGCCGGCTGGCTGCGCCATGCCATCGCCGGCAAGGATGCCGGTGGCGCAAGCGATGTCATCGACACGCGCGCTATCTGCCTGATTCGCGAGACGCTCGCACGCCACAGTGGGCTCGCCGACTTTGCCTTTGCCATGCAGGGCCTCGGTTCGGGTGCCATTTCGCTGCACGGCACGCCCGAACAGCGCAACCGCTACCTCACCCGTGTTGCCAACGGTGAGGCCATCGCGGCGTTCGCACTGTCTGAGCCCGATGCAGGCTCGGATGTCGCCGCCATGGCCTGTTCGGCCGAGGTCGATGGGAGCGACTACATCCTCAATGGCGAAAAGACCTGGATCTCCAACGGTGGCATCGCTGACTTCTATGTGGTGTTCGCAAGAACCGGCGAAGCCCCGGGAGCGCGTGGCATCTCGGCGTTCATCGTGGACGCCGGCACCCCCGGCTTTTCCATCGCCGAACGCATCGAGGTGATCGCACCGCATCCGCTGGCGCGCCTGCGCTTCGACAACTGCCGCATTCCGGCCAACCAGCGGGTGGGTGCCGCGGGCGAAGGCTTCAAGGTCGCCATGCGCACCCTCGACGTGTTCCGCACTTCGGTGGCCGCCGCGTCGCTCGGCTTCGCCCGCCTCGCCCTGGACGAAGCCTTGAAGCGAGCAGCTTCCCGCAAGATGTTCAACGGTGTGCTGGCCGACTTCCAGCTCACCCAGGCCAAGCTCGCCCAGATGGCCACCGCCATCGACAGCGCGGCCCTGCTCACCTACCGGGCAGCCTGGCTGCGCGACCAGGGCAAGAACGTGACCCGTGAGGCCGCCATGGCCAAGATGACCGCCACCGAAAGCGCCCAGCAAGTCATTGATGCGGCCGTTCAGATCTGGGGCGGCTTGGGCGTGGTGAGTGAAATGCCGGTGGAGCGCCTGTACCGCGAAATCCGGGCGCTGCGCATCTACGAAGGCGCGACCGAGGTGCAGCAACTCATCATCGGCCGCGACTTGTTGAAGACCCCCCTCGTCTGACCTGGAGCCAGCCCATGCCCACTGCCCACGTTGACACCTTCACTCGCGACAACCTGCCACCGCGGGAAGACCAGCCCGAGTACCGGTTTGATTTCCCGGGCCTGCAGTTTCCCGACCAACTGAACTGCGCAACGGAGCTGCTGGACCGCCATGTTGCAGAAGGCCGTGGCGATCGTCTGTGCATTCGCGCCCCGGGCTTGAGATGGACGTATGCCGACTTGCAGGAGAAGGCGAACCGCATCGCCAATGTGCTGGTAGTAGAGATGGGGCTGGTGCCTGGTCAGCGCGTCTTGCTGCGTGCACCCAACAACCCGATGCTCGCGGCTTGCTGGTTTGCGGTGATGAAGGCTGGCGGCGTTGCCGTGGCCACGATGCCCTTGCTTCGGGCCAAGGAGCTCAAGGCCATTGTGGAAATCAGCCAGGCGACCCACGCCCTGTGCGATGCCTCGCTGGAAGAAGAGCTGCGTCTGACCCTGCCCGACACCCCAGGGCTTCGGCAAGTCCGCCATTTCAATGGTGCAGGCCCCGATGGGCTGGAAGCCGCCATGGCTCGGGTATCTGCCGAGTTTCACAATGTCGACACCGCTGCCGACGACACCTGCCTGCTGGGTTTCACCTCGGGCACCACTGGCGTGCCCAAGGCCACGATGCATTTCCACCGCGACGTCATGGCCATCTGCCAATGCTGGCCGCCACACATGCTTCGCCCCGAGCCTGACGACGTGTTCATCGGCAGCCCCCCGCTGGCCTTCACCTTTGGTCTGGGCGGATTGCTGCTCTTTCCGATGGCGGTGGGGGCATCGACGGTGCTGCTGGAAAAGGCCAGCCCACCCCAACTGCTGGAAGGGATCGAGGCATTTGGCGCCACCGTGCTCTTCACGGCACCAACCTCGTATCGCACGCTGGCGGCACGCAACGTGGAACTTCGCCGCACCCCGCTGCGCAAATGCGTGTCGGCTGGCGAAGCCCTGCCGGCATCGACGCGGGCCCTGTGGAAGGAAGCCACTGGTATCGAGCTGATCGATGGCATCGGGGCCACCGAAATGCTGCACATCTTCATCTCGCACGACGAGGCCAGCGCCCGGCCCGGCGCCACGGGCAAACCGGTTCCCGGCTACCGGGCCAAGGTGGTCGATGATGCCGGCCAGGAAGTGCCCCCGGGCACCGTGGGCAAGCTGGCGGTGCAGGGGCCGACCGGCTGCCGCTACCTGAACGACGAGCGTCAGAAAAATTATGTGAAGGACGGCTGGAACATCACGGGCGATACCTACCTGATGGACGATGACGGGTACTTCTTCTACCAGGCCCGAACCGACGACATGATCATTTCGGCCGGCTACAACATCGCCGCGCCAGAAGTGGAAGACGCGTTGATGGGCCACCCTGCCGTTGCCGAATGCGCGGTGATCGGCGTGCCAGACGAAGAACGCGGCCAGATCGTCAAGGCATTTGTGGTGTTGAGGCCGGGCCAGACAGGCGACGCCACCATGGTCAAGACGCTTCAGGACCATGTGAAGCAGGAAGTCGCTCCTTACAAGTATCCCCGCGCCGTGCAGTTCATCGATCGCCTGCCGCGCACCCAGACAGGCAAGTTGCAGCGGTTCAAGTTGCACGACGCGGCCTGACGATAGCCGCTCACCCGGCCACTATCGCTATCGCTGTACCCATACGTTTAACCCTTTACCTATTCCTGTACCGGAGACACCTCATGCAAGTTCTGCTTCCCCCCGGCTGGCCTCGCCCACGCGGTTATGCCAATGGCGTTGCCGCCCGCGGCCAACAGGTCTACGTGGCCGGTATGGTGGGCTGGGACGCACAAGGCGTCTTCCATAGCGACGACATGGCAGACCAGACCCGGCAAGCGCTGGAGAACGTCGTTGCTGTCCTCAAAGAGGCCGGGGCCCGTCCCGAACACATCGTGCGCATGACCTGGTACGTCACCAGCAAGAAGGAATACCTGGAGGCATCCCGGGCCATCGGTGCTGCCTTCAAAGAGCTGATCGGGTGCTTCACCGCCGCCATGACGGCCGTTGAAGTCAGTGCTCTGATCGAAGACCGGGCCAAGGTGGAGATCGAGGTCACTGCCGTCATCCCGGATTGACCGCGCGACCAAGGACAGAGCCATAGGGCTTGACCCGAGACATGAACAAAGACCCCCTTGATTCGAGCTTTTGCCATCCAACCAGAGAACTGTCACCCATATGAACACAAGTTCTCATTCAAAGGGTTTTCCCCTGTTCTAACGCCGAATACATGCACTATAGTGCAACCAACATTCAACGCTATTGAACCTTTCACACAAGCCCAAATCCGCTGAAATCACCCCGATCCACGGGAAATGACGCTTTCCTCACGACCGCAAGAAAGACAGGAGACCTGATCCATGACTACCCGCCGCCAACTCATTGCCCGCAGCGCAGCTCTCTGGGGCGCAACTTCTTCAGGGCTGTTGCTACCGCAGCTTGTGCGGGCACAGTCCGACAAGCTGCGCGTTGGATTCATGCTCCCCTACACGGGCACATTTGCCAAACTGGGCGTGGCCATTGAAAACGGCTTCATGCTGGCGTTGAATGAGCAAGGCGGCAAGCTTGGCGGCCGAGAGATTGAGTTCTACAAGGTGGACGACGAATCCAACCCGGCCAAAGGCGTGGAAAACGCCAACAAGCTGGTTCAGCGTGACAAGGTTGATGTTGTGATTGGCACGGTTCACTCCGGCGTACAAATGGGCATCCACAAAGTGGCCCGTGACTCTGGTGTGCTCAACATCATCCCCAACGCAGGCGTTCATGCCGCTACCCGTGCGCTTTGCGCCCCCAATGTCTACCGCACGTCTTTCACAAATTCCCAGCCAACGCTCGCCCTGGGCAAGGCCATGGTGGAGCGCGGCCACAAGAAGGCCGTCTGGATCACATGGAACTACGCCGCTGGTGAAGAGGCCATGGAAGGCTTCGAAGCCGGTTATACAGCTGCCGGTGGCACCATCATCAAGAAGCTGGGTGTACCTTTCCCCAACGTCGAGTTCCAGGCCATGCTCACCGAAATCGCCGCGCTCAAGCCCGACGCTGTGGCCTGCTTCTTTGCCGGCGGCGGTGCGGTGAAGTTCCTCAAGGATTTCAAAGCCGCCGGGCTGGACAAGAGCATCCAGCTTTACGGCTCCGGCTTCCTGACCGAGGGTGTGCTGGACGCAGCGGGAGATGCTGCGCAAGGCGTGCTGACCACCATGCACTACAGCGACGCGCTGGACATTCCTCGCAACAAGCAGTTCCGTCTGGACTTCGCCAAAGCGTTCAAGACGCAGCCCGATGTATACGCGGTTCAAGGCTACGACGCTGGCCAGTTGCTCATCAAGGGCGCCAACGCTGTCAAAGGCGACCTGTCGAACAAGAAGGCACTCTACGGTGCCATGGACGGAGCCTCGATCGACAGTCCCCGAGGCATGTGGACGATGAGCAAGGCCCACAACCCGATTCAGGACATGTACCTGCGTGAAGTTGTTGGCAAGGAGAACAAGGTCCTGGGCGTGGCCGGCAAGGCTGTCGAGGACTCCGGCAAAGGCTGCCGCCTGGGCTGATCTAGCCTCGCTTGTCCCGATGACACCGCACTGGAGGCAGCCCCTCAGGCCGCCGCCAGGCGGTAGTTTGCGTCCTGGTTCTTCCTGACCCGAATCAATGGATTTCGCTACCTTCCTGATTCAGTTGCTCAACAGTGTCCAGTATGGACTGCTGCTCTTCATGCTGGCGGCCGGCCTGACGCTGATCTTCGGCATCATGGGCGTGGTCAACCTTGCACATGGCAGCTTCTACATGCTGGGCGCCTATCTGGCCTGGTCACTCTCGTCCCATCTGGGCAACCTGGCACTGGCTTTGGTTGTGGGCACATTGCTCACAGTGGCCATGGGCTGGCTGCTGGAGGTGCTGCTGTTCCGGCATTTCTACCACCGAGACCACCTCGACCAGGTGCTGATGACCTTCGGTCTGATCTACATCTTTGAAGAGACGCGCTCGATTCTGTGGGGCGACGACGTTCATTCTGTCGCCATTCCCGAATCCCTCAACGGTGCCATTGCCCTGACTGACACCCTCTCCTACCCGGTCTACCGTCTGGTGGTCTGTGGCGTCTGCATCGTCCTGGCCATTGCGCTGTATCTGCTCATCACCAAAACCCGCCTGGGCATGAAGATCCGTGCCGGCGCCTTCAACCACGAAATGACCGAGGCACTGGGCATCAATGTCAAGCGCATTCATGCACTGGTCTTCGCCATGGGCGTCGGGTTGGCGGCACTGGCCGGCATGGTGGCATCCCCCTTGTCCAGCGTCTATCCCGGCATGGGCGGCTCGGTACTCATCATGTGTTTTGTGGTGGTCGTCATAGGTGGCATCGGATCGGTGCGAGGCGCACTGGTAGCTGCCTTGCTTGTTGGCCTGGTCGACACCTTTGGCAAGGTGCTGGCACCACAAGTAGCCGGTATGGCGGTCTACATTCTGATGGCAGCGGTTCTGCTGTTCCGCCCTGAAGGCCTGTTCAAGCAATAAGTTTCTTTCCTCGGGGTCGGCCATGGCCAGTCCACCGAAACCTCGCCCATGAGTCATCCTCGCTCACAGTTGGAACACTTTCCTGCCGCCGTCAAGGCCATTCTTGCCCTTGGTGCTGCGGCCTTGCTTGTGTTCCCTTTCATTCCAGGCGACAGCATGGACTTCTATGTCCAGCTCGTCACGCAGATGATGATCGTCGCCATCTTCGCCATGAGCCTGGACCTGCTTCAGGGCGTCACCGGCCTGGTCTCACTCGGCCATGCGGCTTTCTTCGGCCTGGCCGGGTATGCGCTGGCTTTCAGCACACCAAACGACACGCCGGCCAGCCTGCTGACCAGCCTGCCCCTGGCCATGCTGGCATCGGGCGCAGCGGCCGTCGTCATTGGCGCACTCGTGGTCAGGACCAAAGGCATCTACTTCATCATGGTGACGATGGCCTTTGCCCAGATGGTGTTCTACCTTTTCCACGACAACAAAGACCTCGGTGGCTCGGACGGCCTTTACGTGTACTTCCGGCCAGACGCGACGATGCTGGGGTTTGATCTGGAAAACAAGCTGCACTTCTACTTTTTCACCCTGGCCTGCATGCTGGTGGTTTACGCACTGCTGCGACGCCTGCTGTTCTCGCCATTCGGCCGTGCATTGGGCGGCATTCGCATCAACGAGCACCGCATGCGTGCCGTGGGCTATGGCACCTACAGCTACAAGCTGACGGCCTTTGGCCTCTCGGGCATGCTGGCCGGCCTGGCTGGCTACTTGTGGGCGGCTCAAACCGGCTACGTCAACCCTGAGCTGATGGGTTTTCACATGAGCGCCCACGCCGTGATGATGCTCATCCTGGGCGGCATGGGCAATTTTGCCGGCGCCATCATCGGCGCCTTTGCATTCGAATACCTGATCCATCTGTTCAAAGACATGACCAAGCACTGGCAGCTTGTCATGGGTGTTTTCATTGTGCTCGTGGTGATCGTTGCGCCGCAGGGTTTGCTTGGACTTCTGAGCAAATTCCTGGGAGGCAACAAAGCCAGCACAAAGGGCCAACAAGACTCGGCGTCTGAGAGCAATGACCAGGAGGCTGCATCATGAAGGGCATTCCTGTTCTGCAAGCCAAAGGTCTGGTGAAGCGATTTGGCGGTCTGGCGGCCGTCAACAACGTTGATGTCGATTTGTACCGAGACCAGATCACGGCGGTGATCGGCCCCAACGGGGCTGGCAAATCCACGCTCACCAACCTGCTCTCGGGCGATTTGCCACCCACCGAAGGGCGTATCACACTCAATGGCAACATCATCGGTGGCCACAGCCCTGAGTCGATTGCCCGGCTGGGCTTGGGCCGCAGCTACCAGAAGACCAACATCTTCCTGCCCTTGACCGTGTGGGACAACATTCGTCTGGCGGCACAGGCCAAGGAGCAACACCTGCCTTTCAATCCGCTGCACTGGCTGACCCGTGCCGATCGCAATGCCCGCGTTCAGGCGCGCTGCGAAAAAGCTTTGCAGTTGGCGCGGCTGGAGCACCGCAGGCACCAGGTGGCAGCAACTATCAGCCATGGCGAGCAGCGCCAACTCGAGATCGCCATGACTTTGGCCACCGAACCCACCGTGTTGTTGCTGGACGAGCCCTTGGCGGGCATGGGTCAGGCCGAGGCCGAGCGCATGGTCGAGCTGCTGCTGGCGCTGAAGGCGGAGCACGCGATGATGCTGGTGGAACACGACATGGAAGCGGTTTTTGCGCTGGCCGACAACCTGACCGTGATGGTCAATGGCCAGGTCATCGCAGCAGGAACACCTGAAGAAGTCCGAAACGATGCCGGCGTTCAGGCCGCATACCTGGGCGAGGAGGCAGAAGCATGAGCAACGCAAACCTGCTGGACGTCTCGGGCCTTCACACCCACTACGGCGCAAGCCACATCTTGCGCGGCGTGGATTTTCGTGTCGCCAAAGGCGAGACCATCGGCCTCATGGGCCGCAATGGCATGGGCAAATCGACCTTGCTCAAGTCCATCATGGGCATCGTCAAACCGACGAATGGCACAGTCCAGATCAAGGGCCAGAACATGACGGGCCGCAGCCCGTACGATGTGGCGCGCCTGGGCATTGCTTACGTGCCAGAAGGCCGCGGCATCTTTGGCAACCTGAGCGTGCGGGAGAACCTGATCATGGCCGCGCGCCCGGGCACCGAAGGCCAGCGCGAATGGACGTTCGAGCGCGTCATGGAGACCTTCCCTCGCCTGGGTGAGCGCATCAACCACGGAGGGCAGCAGCTCAGTGGAGGCGAGCAGCAAATGCTGACCATTGGCCGCGCGCTCATGACCAACCCTGATCTGCTCATCCTGGATGAAGCCACTGAAGGGCTGGCGCCACTGATTGCCAAGGACATCTGGCGCATCTGCGGCCTGATCCGAGAGACCGGCATCAGCAGCGTCATCGTGGACAAGAACTGGAAGCATGTGACCCAGATCACCGACCGCAACGTGATTCTGGTCAAAGGCGAGGTGGTGTTCGAAGGCGAAACCGCAAAGCTGCTCGCAGAGCCCGATCTGCTGGCAACCCATCTGAGCCTCTGAAAGGCTTGGCTTTCGACTCCGATTCCTCCACCGTTTCTACAGCAAAGGCCTCAGCTCTCTTGCCGCATCCAGCAGCAGCGGCAGATGGTCTTGCAGCAAGTCCGAAGCGCTGAGCCGGTCGGCGGCCACCACCACATTCAGCGCCGCCACGGTATGGCCACGCATGTCCCGCAATGGCACAGCCAGCGCCGTGACGCCCAGTTCGTGCTCTTCGCTGGCCAAAGCGAAATCATCCTTGCGCACCTGGTCCAACGCGGCTGAAAAACGCTTTGCCTCTACAGTGGTTTGCGCGGTGAGCCGCCGCAGCTCCCTGCCTCTCATCCACTCCCGAAGCTCTTGCCGTGTTTTGGCGGCCAGCAGCACCCGCCCGGTCGACGTGGCATGGGCCGGCAGGCGCGCGCCCAGATGCAAACCATGTGCCAGGAATCGCTGACCACCTACCGACGCACTGCGCGCCACGATGACAACCTCGTCGGCGTCCAGCACAACGGCTGAGAAGGATTCGCGCGTTTGGACCGCGAGGCGATTGAGCGTGGGCTGCAGCAAGCGAGGCAGGCGTGCCGACGAGAGGTAACTGCCCGAAAAGCGCAACACCTTGGCCGACAGCCAATAGTGGCTGCCATCAGTATCCAGGTAGCCAAGATGCGCCAGTGTCAGCAGATGCCGCCTGGCCGCTGCGCGCGTCAGGCCCGCGCGCTCGGCCGCCTGGGTGGCATTGAGGCGTTGGCGCTCGGTATCGAAGGACTCCAGCACGGCCATACCTTTGGCCATCCCTGCAATGAAGTCTGCTTTGGCAATGCCCTTGTCCGTCATGGGTTTCGTGTGGATGAAATGGTTGGCGTTGTGCTGCACCGCATCACAATCGATGCGCGATTATCGCGCAGTGCATCTGATTATCGCGCAAGGCCGTGAATCCCGGGTAGGCACTGCTCGGGTGGCAATTTACGCTCAGTCCAACATCAAAAGCCTTCGAGGAGTCACTTCACTCCTGCCGGCTTTCAGCACTGAAACTCTTCAAGACACCTCACCATGCGTACCCAAGTCGCCATCATCGGAGCAGGCCCATCCGGCCTGCTGCTCGGCCAGCTGCTCCACAAGTCAGGCATTGACGCCATCATTCTCGAACGCCAGACCGGCGACTACGTCCTCTCCCGCATTCGCGCTGGCGTTCTGGAGCAAGTCTGCATCGACCTCATGGACGAAGCCGGCGTGGGCAAACGCATGCATGAAGAAGGCCTGATCCACGGCGGCTTTGATCTGCTGGTTGACGGGCAGCGTCATCGCATTGACATGAACAAGCTCACCGGCGGCCAGAACGTCATGGTGTATGGCCAAACCGAGCTGACGCGCGATCTGATGGAAGCCCGCGAAGCGCAAGGCCTGCCCACGGTGTACAGCGCGGACAACGTGCAAGTGCACGACTTCGACACCGACAAACCACGCGTCACCTACGAGAAGGATGGACAGACGCATACCATCGAGTGCGATTTCATTGCGGGTTGCGACGGCTTCCACGGCGTGTGCCGCAAGAGCGCGCCACGCAGTGCCATCAAAGAGTACGAGAAGGTCTACCCCTTCGGCTGGCTGGGCATGCTCTCCGACACACCGCCCGTGCACCATGAGCTGATTTACGCCAACAGCCCGCGCGGCTTCGCCTTGTGCTCCCAGCGCAGCCTGACCCGCAGCCGCTACTACGTGCAGGTTCCGTTGACCGACAAGGTTGAGGAGTGGAGCGACGACGCCTTCTGGAACGAACTGCGCCTGCGACTGGACGACGAAGCCAATGAGCAACTCGTGACCGGCCCCAGCATCGAGAAGAGCATCGCCCCCCTGCGCAGCTTTGTGACCGAACCCCTGCGCTTCGGCCGCATGTTCCTGGCAGGCGACGCTGGCCACATCGTGCCACCCACAGGCGCCAAAGGTCTCAACCTCGCGGCCACCGATGTGAAGTACCTGCACAACGCACTCAAGGAGTTCTACGAAGAGAAGTCCGAAGCAGGCATTGACCGGTATTCGGAAATTGCCCTCAAACGCATCTGGCGTGCCGAGCGCTTCTCCTGGTGGTTTACCCAGCTCATGCACAAGTTTCCGGACGACGGCGAGATCGTGAGCAAGTTCCAGCGTGCTGAAATCGACTACCTGCTCAACTCCGAATCCGGCCAGAAGACGATTGCGGAAAACTACGTGGGTCTGCCGCTCGACTTCGGGCAGTGACGCATGGGCGCACACCGGACTGACAAATCCGTGTGACCACACTAAAGTGAAGGGCTGACCAAGACTGGTCAGCCCTTTCTTCATTTTGCGCACCATGACCCGACAAACCCAGTCTTCAATCAAAGCGTCCACCACCATCGCGCCCGCCACAGAAGCCAACCTGGGCATCAAGGCGCTGAAAGGCGTTCGGGTGTTGAGCCTGGCCTTGAACCTCCCCGGCCCCGCGGCATTGCAGCGATTGAGGACCATGGGTGCGAACTGCACCAAGCTGGAGCCGCCAGGTGTGGGGGACCCCATGGCCCACTACAACACGCAGGCCTATGGTGAACTCCATGAAGGCATCAAGGTGCTGACAGCGGATCTGAAGGCGCCTGAAGGGCAGCGCGCCCTGCACAAGGCCCTCGCCAAAACCGACATCCTGCTCACCTCGTTTCGGCCTGCCGCACTCAAGCGGCTTGGCCTCGGGTGGAAGGAGTTGCACAAGGACTACCCCGGCTTGTCCATGGTACGTGTGGTGGGCGCCCCAGGCCCTGAGGCCGACCTCGCCGGCCATGACCTGACCTACATGGCAGAAGCCGGCCTGGTGCCCTCTTTGGCTTTGCCGCCCACCCTGTATGCCGACATGGCGGGCAGCTTGCTGGCCAGCGAAGCGGCGCTTCAGGTCATGCTGCGCAGGCAATCCTCAGGCAAAGGCAGCGAAATGGAGGTGGCCTTGTCGGAGGCAGCCCAATGGCTGGGCTTGCCGCGCCGTTGGGGCATGACGCAACCCAAGGGGGTGGTGGGCGGTGCGCACGCTGGTTATCAGGTCTATGCCTGCATCAAAGGGCGTGTGGCCGTGGCGGCTTTGGAACCCCACTTTGCACAGCGCCTGTGCGAAGCGGCAGGCCTCCGTGCGGGCGCCCACCTCAAGATGACATCGCCTGCCACGCGCAAAGCCCTTGAATCGTTTTTCGCTGGCAAGAGCCGGCGTGAGGTGGATGCCTTGGCCAAGGCGGCGGATCTGCCGGTACACACGCTGCCGCCGGGTCGATAGACCCACCAACCACTCATCAATGCGTTGATTGCCCACCCGGCATGTTGGCGATCAAGGTTTTTGTCCATGCAGGCAAGCGTTTGACCACCGATTGCACCTTGCCGGCGCGGCTGCGCGCCACGAGGCGGTGAGGTGAAACACCTTGGCGTCCCTTGCCCGATGTGTCGTAGAGCAGCGCGAGGTCAGCCATGGCCACGGCTTGCGCCAAATTGGCCATGGTTCTGGGGTAGCGTGAGAGCACTCGCTCTGGCGGCACGGGGTGCCCGCCTTCCAGAACCCGCTGTGCGACGCGCTCCGGCAGTTGCGCCGGATCATTGACGGAAACGACCAGCAGCACAACCTTGAAACCTGCAGCTTGTGCAGAGGCGATCAGGTCCAGCTTCGAATGGTGCGAGAACACCGTCTCGCTCACAAACGTCTCGCCTGTTTTCAGCAGCCAGGCTCTTCGCTCGTCTGCCCATCGGCGGGCCTCCTGGGAGCGAGCGCTTGGGTCGACCATGTGCTGCAGGTTCGCCGCCTCGTACAGGTCTGCATTGACGAATTCAGCCTCCGATGGAATAAGCCCTTCGGCGACGGATGCAGCGTAAAGCGTGGATTTGCCGGCACCGTTGGGGCCAGCAAGCAAAAAGAAGATCGGTGGTGTAGAGGGCGAAGTCAAATCGCGCTGACGCCCTCTTCCTGCACCTTGCGGCGGCGGCCTTGGACGGTTTGCCGCACCGCCTGGGCCAGGCGCCCTGTGGACTCAGCTTCCAGAAACCGCGCCTCAATGGCATCCAGCGGATCGACCACTTCGGCAGATTGCTGTGCGTCATGTCGCGCAATCGCGTCTCGGGCTTCCTGAACGGTCAGGCCCGAGGCCTCGGCAATTCGACCGAGCGTGGCCCAATACTCAATCTGGCCGGCCACAGACCGACGCATGGGTTGCGCTGCTTCACGGGCTTGTTGCACCAAGCCGGACGGAAGCTTGACCGAGGAGAAGGTGTTGGCGGACGGGTTCGACATAGCAGACTCCTTTATGGCGCATTTTGCGCCATAAAGTGAGTTTTTGCAACCAAACCACCACCATATCAAAACACCCGCTGAACCTCGTACCCCTTGGCCTTGAGCAACGCCGGCACGCCCTTGGGCCCGATCATGTGGAGCGCCCCAACGGCAGCAAACAGCAAATGACCTTGCTCATGTGCGGCCGCAATCCCGTCGGCAAGCCCAGGATTCCGGTCATCCAGCAGACGCTTCATCTGCTCGCGCTCCTGCTCGGTATTCAGGCATTCACACCATGTCTCGAATGCCTCCAAAGACATGAGGTCGCGGTTCGCCCATGCGTTGATGAGCCGCATGGCGCGCTCGCCGCTTTCATCGTCAGCCATGTCATTGAGCATACTGTCGATCAACTTCACGGCAGACGCGTTGTCGGGCGCACTCAATGCCGCCACCTGTGTGTCCACGTCTTCGAGCGACACAATGGGCAGTTGGCGCGCATGGCCGACTGAAAGCAACAGGAACTCCGAACCGTACATGGCATGGAAACCGGATCGCGCCAAGCGAGCCACTTCCAGCTGCGCGACAAGCACTTCCGTCGGACCGCGCTCCAGTGCCTGTGCAGGCAGGCATTCGGCCTCCCATGCTGCAGTCACACGTTGCCTGAGACCGTCGGGCAGGTCACGAGGCGCGCTGTCCATGCTGCTGGCCATCGCGTTTTGCACCTTGGTGTTGCTGATGTCGACTTCCACCGCAATCGCCGTCGCGGACATCAGGGCGCTTCGCAGCTTGGGGCCAGGTGCCAGCCACTCGGCCCGGCCAGCGTGCGAGGTGCCGTACAAATACGACACGCGTCCTTTGTGGCCAAAGCGCCAGAGAAACCCTCGGTCCTGCGCCGTTTCAGCGGCGGCCCTGAACATGGCCGGGGACGGTGGTTCAGGCTTGGGCGGACAACTGGGCGAGGCTGACTCTGCATAGGCCGTCGATAAACCGCCAAACGCGCAAAGCAGCACAGACGCAACGCTGCGCTTCCAACCCAAACTGACACTCGACGTAGATGTCGATGTTGATATCGATTCAACTTTCGATTTCAAACGCGATCGCAAACGTAAACGCACGACACGCCTCCCTTCAAATTGTTCTTCGCAACTTGCCCTCAGGCTGGTATCACCGGCCGCCTCGACCTTTCCCCGGGCGTGCGGGCTTGCCACCGCCCCCTTTCTTTCCACCAGCGGGTTTGGCGCCGGTTTCTCGCGGCGGCAGACCCGTGTGCTGCGTCAGCACACGCCCCTTGGGCGGGGCCACCCCCGTCTTGGTCCGCTGCACTGCGGAAGGTGTGCTGTTCTTGCGGCGAGCGCTCTGGTAGCTACCATCGCCCACCGGCTGGTAATTGGGAATGAGGTGTTTTTTGCCGTTGCCAATCAGGTCGGCACGTCCCATGGCCTTGAGCGCGTCGCGCAAGAGCGGCCAATTGTTCGGGTCGTGGTAACGCAGAAAAGCCTTGTGCAGTCGCCGACGGCGCTCACCCCGAACAACATCCACCTTCTCAGCCCGCTCGTCACGGTGAATCCCTTTGAGCGTGTTCAGGCCCGAGTGGTACATGGCCGTGGCGGTCGCCATGGGGCTGGGGTAAAAGGTTTGCACCTGATCGGCCCTGAAACCATTGTCCTTGAGCCAGACCGCCAGATTCATCATGTCTTCGTCGCGCGTGCCAGGGTGCGCCGCGATGAAATAGGGAATCAGGTATTGCTTCTTGCCCGCTTCTTCGCTGTACTTCTCGAACATGGTCTTGAAGCGGTCGTAGGTGCCGATGCCCGGCTTCATCATCTTGGACAGCGGCGCGTCTTCAGTGTGCTCTGGGGCGATCTTCAGGTAGCCGCCCACGTGGTGCTGCACCAGTTCTTTGACGTACTCCGGGCTCTTGACCGCCAGGTCGTAGCGCAGGCCAGAGCCGATCAGCACTTTCTTGACGCCACGCAACTCGCGCGCCCGACGATACAGCCGCACCAGCGGGCCATGGTTGGTGGTCAGGTTCTGGCAAATGCCGGGATAGACGCAACTGGGCTTGCGGCAGGCCGCTTCAATCTCGGGGCTGCGGCAGCCCAGTCGGTACATGTTGGCGGTGGGTCCGCCCAGGTCGGAAATGACGCCGGTAAAGCCCTCCACCTTGTCGCGGATTTCTTCCAGCTCGTGCAGGATAGAGGCCTCTGAGCGGCTCTGGATGATGCGGCCCTCGTGCTCGGTGATCGAGCAAAAGGTGCAGCCGCCAAAGCAGCCGCGCATGATGTTCACGCTGAAGCGAATCATCTCCCAGGCCGGGATTTTGGTGGTGCCGTCGTGCCGCCCGTTTTCGTCCGCATAGCGCGGATGCGGGCCGCGCGCGTACGGCAAGCCGAACACGTAGTCCATCTCGGCCGTGGTTAACGGAATCGGCGGCGGATTGATCCAGACATCTCGCGCCGTATGTCCCTCGCCATGAGCCTGCACCAGCGCCCGTGCGTTGCCAGGGTTGGTTTCCAGGTGCAACACCCGGTTGGCGTGTGCGTACAGCACAGGGTCGCTCTTGACCTTCTCGTAGCTGGGCAGGCGAATCACCGTGCGTTCGCGCGGCAGCCGTGCGACGCCGCCCGGCCCTTGCGGGCGATGAATGGTGATGGGCTTTACCCCGCCGTCCTTTGGCGAAGGCGTTGCACCGGCATCGCAGCTCTGGCCTTGGGACTTGGCCTGCTCGCTCGTCGTCTGGTAGGGGTTGATGTGGTCTTCCACATGGCCCGGCGTGTCCACCTCCGTGGAATCCAGCTCAATCCACCCTTCGGATGTGGGGTCGTCCGAGCGGCGAATGAAAG
The DNA here is from genome assembly GCF_040372165.1 of Hydrogenophaga sp. 5NK40-0174. NCBI lineage: Bacteria > Pseudomonadati > Pseudomonadota > Betaproteobacteria > Burkholderiales > Comamonadaceae > Hydrogenophaga > Hydrogenophaga sp. 5NK40-0174. The sequence goes on from NZ_BAABWG010000001.1 coordinate 1,090,568, forward strand.
CCGTGCCTCGCACATCGGTGATCGACTCCACCGGATCTTTTTGCGCCAGGCGGTGCGCCACTTCCACCAAGGCACGCTCGGCGTTGCCGTACAGGAGCAGATCGCACTTGCTGTCCACCACGACAGAGCGGCGCACCTTGTCGCTCCAGTAGTCGTAATGCGCGATGCGGCGCAGGCTGCCTTCGATGCCGCCCAGCACAATCGGCACATCCTTGAACGCCTCGCGGCAGCGCTGGCTGTAGACGATGGCTGCCCGGTCGGGCCGCTTGCCACCTTCGTCACCCGGCGTGTAGGCGTCGTCGCTGCGGATCTTCCGGTCAGCGGTGTACCGGTTGATCATCGAATCCATGTTGCCCGCCGTCACACCCCAGAACAGATTGGGCTTGCCCAGCACCTTGAACGGGTCAGCGCTCTGCCAGTCGGGCTGGGCAATGATGCCCACACGAAAGCCCTGCGCTTCCAGCACGCGGCCGATCACCGCCATGCCAAAGCTGGGGTGGTCCACGTAAGCGTCCCCGGTCACCAGCACGATGTCGCAACTGTCCCAGCCGAGCGCGTCCATCTCCTCCCGACTGGTCGGCAGAAATGGCGCTACACCGAAACGCTTGGCCCAATAGGGGCGATAGCTGGAGATCGGTTTGGCTTGGCGGGGGAACTGGGAGACGTCGACGAAGGCGTTCATGGGGAAAGCAATCAGCCAGGCAGCAACAGCGCTGCCGGCATAGCCGTGAGGCACCTCTCAAGTGTAGGGCTTTGGCGTCTTCCATGAGCGCTGTAGGGACGCTTTTGCCCTCGGCAAGAGCTCTGGCGCCTTGACTGTGCCGTGCGGCCCGGGTATCGGTGAAAAGGCAGCCATTGGCGATTTCGTGGCTTTGTCGATGAGATCACCCCGGTTTGAGCCACTAGCATTGCCCCGGCCTGAGTTCAACCGCCCAAGCCGCAACACCCGCAACAAAGCGTACCGTTCATCCCGTTACGGCTCTTACGGGCCTCGCCGGAATGTAATGACCTACGCCGATAGCATGAAAACCGCAATTTTTTAAAGGAGATGTCATGGCACTGCACTTCGGCAAACGCGAACCCGAACAACCCAAGGTTTTCAGCAATTCCAACACCAGCGGCACGGCTGCCACGCGATACGGCAACGCCAGTACGCCCAGCACCCCAGGCGCCACATCTTCGAGTACCGACACCGTGAACACCAAACCCAATACGCCTGTCACTGACACCAACAGCTCCACTCCTGAAGGCGGCAGCAAGCTCACCGTCGGGCCAAACATCAAGCTCAAGGGCGTCGAGATCACCGATTGCGACACCTTGGTGGTTGAAGGCCTGGTCGAAGCAACCATGGATTCCCGCGTGATCCAGATCGCCGAGCAAGGTGCCTTCAAAGGCTCTGTGGAGATCGATATTGCCGAAATCCGCGGCAAGTTCGATGGCAATCTGACCGTGCGCCAGAAATTGGTGATCTTCTCCACCGGCAAGGTGACTGGCAAGATCCGCTACGGCAAGGTGGTCATCGAAGAAGGTGGCCAGCTCTCCGGAGACATCCAGTGCAGCGAAGCACCTGAGAGCAGCAAGTCCAGCGCAAAGGAAGCCGGCAAACCGGCCATGGCTCTGGCTGCCTGATCGCCGCCAAGCCCTCTCTGGCTCAGGCCAGATGGCCCAGAGGCCCCCGCAGCCTGGCTGCCGGAGGGCCTTTTTTGCGCCACAGACTCCTCCGTATGCGCGCAGTTCTTGTCGCCTTCGGCGCGCTCCCGTTATGCTCTTGGAATGTACGCCGAATTCTTTGGTCTGAAGCAAGCGCCTTTCACGATCGCGCCAGACCCGCAATTCCTATTCATGAGCTCGCGCCACCGGGAGGCGCTGGCTCACCTGCTCTTTGGTGTACAGGGCAACGGGGGCTTCGTCCTGCTCACAGGCGATATTGGCGCTGGCAAGACAACCATTTGCAGACGCTTTCTCAGCCGTTTGCCCCGTGCCTGCCACGTCGCCTACATCTTCAACCCCAAGCTCACAGCCAGGGAACTGCTTCAGACCATCTGCGACGAGTTCGGCATCAAGGTTGCCGTGCCCGCATCTACCTCCGACCACGGCACCAAAGCCTACGTTGACGCACTGAATCAGTACCTGCTCACCCTGCACGCCGCAGGGCATCACGCCATTCTCATCATCGACGAAGCCCAAAATTTGTCGGTAGATGTATTGGAGCAGCTTCGCTTGCTCACCAATCTGGAGACCAATGAGAGCAAATTGTTGCAAATCATGCTCATTGGACAGCCGGAGCTGAGGGAGGTACTGCAGCGTCCTGACATGGAGCAGCTGGCGCAAAGGGTGGTGGCTCGCTACCACCTCGGACCCCTGAGTCCGGATGAGACAAAGGCCTATATTCGCCAGCGGCTGAAAGTAGCCGGACGAACAGGCCCCTTGCCTTTCAACGACAAGGCCGTGGAGCGAATTCACAGCCTGTCTGGCGGCGTCCCTCGCCGCATCAACCTGCTTTGCGACCGCGCCATGCTGGGCGCCTTCGGGCGGTCCATGGACGTGATCGACGAAACCATGATTGCCACTGCCGCCAGGGAGGCGTTCGAGCTGTCCACCTCACCGCGTGCAGGTGCGCTCGGCGCCATGGCATCTGGCCCTGGCGGCCGACCTCGCGGATTCAACTGGCACTGGATCGGCTATGCCATGACAGCGCTAGGCGCCGCCGCCGCCGCTTGGTGGGCCATGAACCAGTCAGCCACAGTGGTGGCAAAGTCGCCTCCGGAACCCACTCAGCAGCTCGCCAGCATCTCCCCTGCCCCCGTTCAGCGTGCTGTGCAGCCGGTCTCGGCCCCCAGGGTGGCGATGGCCGAGCGTCTTGATGATGCAGTGTTCAGCGATCTGATGCAGGATGAAGAACAAGCCTGGCGTTCGCTGGGGGCTTACTGGGGAAAAACCTCTCTCGGGGAAGGCCCGGCTTGCGAGTCCCTTCAGGCCAAAGGTGTTCAGTGCTTTACCACCGGCAGAATGTCGGACCGAGGCCTGGTGACACTGGACAGGCCTGCAATTCTGAAGATTGCGGCCGAGGCCAGTGGGACAGGAACACCTCGCTGGGCCCTGCTTCTGGGCATCACCGCTGAAAAAGCCCTGCTTGCAGGATCGAGCAAACAGTGGTGGCTGCCATTGGCCGAACTCACCCGTCATTGGCATGGTTCATACGCCACGCTCTGGGTCACACCGCCTGGCACCACAGAGCGCATCGCCCGGGTCACGGATGAAAAGGGCAAAAGGTGGGTTGACCAGCAACTGCGAGCGCTTCAACTGGCCAACAAACTGACCGCCGAGGCGAGCGACCTGGACGCTCGCGTCAAGGCGTTTCAAGGCGAGTACGGCATCGATATCAATGGCAGCATCAACACGCTCACGCTGATGCGCCTGAACATGGTCATTGGCGTGAAGGAGCCGCGCCTTCTCCATACCGAGTCGCCTCTTGCGCCGTCCTCTCCCGGCAGCGCGGCCTGACCAAGCAGCTTGCCGAACGCACACCTGATCCGCCCACATGTCTTACATCCTTGACGCCCTGCAGAAAGCCGAAGCTGACCGCCGTATGGAAGCCGGCGACGACTTCGAGTCTGTGGCCTTCTCGGCTGGAGCCCCCTCCGTCGGGACAGAGGGCAAGCCAATGCTGCGCAAATGGTGGGCAATGGGCGCGATGGGACTGCTGGTGATCGTTGCGGCCGCCTCCGCGGGATGGTGGATTTCGAAGCGTCAGCCGCAGACCGACGTCAGCGTCGACGAAGCCAACCGGACATCCACAGGCTCAGTCGGCTCACCGGACACGGAAGCGACCCGGGATGCCAAGGGACGCCCCCACCCCACGACGGCGCAGCCTGAAGTCGACGCCCAAGAATCGGGCCCGACGCCGCCCATACTGGTCGCACCTGACCCTCCACCACGGCCGCGCCCGGCAACGGCCACGGCGTCGGTCAAACCGGCCACGGCCGTCGAGCCGCAGTCTGCACCCGCTCTTTCGGCGACGTCAGAGGTGACGACACCGGCCACTTCCGCCAAGGCCGCTCCCCGGCCGGGCGAACAGGTTTTGCCCAATTTCGAGCGCACCTCAGGCCTGCCACAGCTCAGCATTTCCGGCGCCTCGTACTCCGACAATCCTGCGCACCGCATGATCATTGTCAATGGAGAAGTGATCAAGGAAGGCCAGCAGGTCGCCCCCGGGGTCGTGGTCGAAGTCATTGGTGCCCGTTCCGCCATCCTCAAGCACGGCGGAAAGCGCTACAACGTCAACTACTGACTGAAAGCACCCCACCCCTGATGGCACAGACCCCGCAATGGCTGGTTGTCCGGCATCTCACTGTGCCCCTTGGTGGGCAGGCAGTTCTTCAGGATTTGAGCTTCTCCGTGTCCAGCGGAGTCCAGTTGATCACGGGCGACGAAGGTTCAGGAAAGACGACACTGGCCAGAACGCTGGCTGGAATGCAGGCGGTCAAAAAAGGGACTGCCACCGTCCAGGGGCAGCCCCTGACTCTTGCCAAACTGGACAACGGTGTACTGCTCGCCGACGCGGTGGTGGCCGAGAGCCAATACGACCTGACCGGCGAGGCCACCTGGGACAGGCTGCGACAACAGTGGAAAGACTTTCACGACGGCGCCATGCAGGATCTGCTCGCTCTGTTCGGGCTGGAAGAGCACATGGCAAAGCCATTGTTCCAATGGTCGACCGGTAGTCGCCGAAAGCTCGGCTTGTGTGCAGCGTTCGCAGCTGGAGCGCCGTTGGCGGTCCTGGACACGCCCTATGCGGCACTGGACGCACGATCTTGTGGAGCACTCGACGAAGTCCTGCAAGACCTTGCCGACCACCCCCATCGCTGCTGGCTCCTTCTCGACCATGAGCCACCTGCGGGCCTCGGCCAGACGGCAGCCTTTCAGCTGCCCTGAAACCTATCCGCCTGGTACCCGTCTGATGTGAATCTGACGGGATCCCGCTGGTATTCCGGCGAAATCACGTAGTTTCCACAACGCGAGGCGCTCCCCGGCGCCCATAGACTGCGGGCTCACCCATTCCAACCAGAGGAGCCAAATCATGCAGCTCAAGCAACTTTCCTTCGCGGTCGCTCTCGTCGTGGCCAGCACCGCCGCCATGGCAGAACCCATGGTCATCAAGTACAGCCACGTGGTGGCCGAGCAGACCCCCAAGGGTCAGGCCGCCATCAAGTTCAAGGAACTGGCCGAGAAAGCCTTGCCAGGCAAGGTTGAAGTCCAGGTGTTCCCGAACAGCCAGCTGTTTGGCGACGGCAAAGAAATGGAAGCCCTGTTGCTGGGCGACGTGCACATCATTGCACCGTCCCTGGCCAAGTTCGGCAAGTACACCCCCAAGCTGCAAGTGTTCGACCTGCCTTTCCTGTTTGACGACATCCACGCCGTGGACCGTTTCCAGGACGGCCCCAAGGGCCAGGAGCTGCTCGACTCCATGAAGAAGAAGGGCATCAAGGGTCTGGGCTATCTGCACAACGGCATGAAGCAGCTGTCGGCTCAGAAACCACTGAAGACGCCTGCTGATGCAGAAGGTCTCAAGTTCCGCATTCAGAGCTCCGACGTTCTGGAAGCACAGTTCAAGGCTGTTGGCGGAAACCCCCAGAAGCTGGCGTTCGCCGAGGTCTACCAGGCACTGCAGACGGGCGTGGTTGACGGTACCGAGAACCCATGGTCCAACATCTACACCAAGAAATTCCACGAAGTACAGAAGTACATCATGGAGTCCGACCACGGCGTGCTCGACTACATGGTCATCACCAACACCGGCTGGTGGGACGGTCTGCCTGACGACGTGCGCACCGCACTGAACAAGGCCATGGTCGAGTCCATCAAGTACGGCAACAAGGTCGCCTTTGACGAAGCCGCCAACTACCGCCAGAAGGTCATCGACGACAAGAAGGCTGAAGTGGTCAAGCTGAGCAAGGACGAGGTCGCTCAGTGGCGCAAGGCCATGCAGCCCGTGTGGAAGAAGTTTGAAGGTGACATCGGCAAAGACGTGGTCGACGCCGCCATCGCTGCCAACAAGAACTGATCCACCACTTGGTCATTCGGCCGCGAGAGCAGCGTAACGAACGCGCTGGCCTCGCGGCCGATTTCACGACAGGAACCTGCTATGCGCTGGCTCGACAAATTCGAAGAGTGGACCGTCATGCTGATGCTGGCGGCCATGACTGGCCTCACCTTTGTTCAGGTGGTCTTGCGGTACGGCTTCAACTCCGGCTTCAGCTGGGCGCTGGAACTGACCACCGTGTTTTTCGCGGCAATGATTTTTGTGGGCGCCTCCTACGGCGTTCGTGTCGGCGCTCATATCGGCGTTGATGCACTGGTGAAGCTCATGCCACCAGGGCCACGACGCTTCATCTCCATCATCGTGGTGGCGCTTTGCCTGGGCTATACGGGCATCGTGCTCTATGGCTCCATCACCTATGTGATGAAGATGAAAATGGTTGGCGTTGAAATGGAAGACATGCCTATTCCCATCTGGATGGTGCGCTCTCTGCTGCCCCTGGGATTTGGCTTGATTGCTTTCCGTTTTCTCCAGGTGCTGTGGCAATTGGTTACCGGCCAGTCCGACAGCCTGCACCTCGGCGACGAAGCCGCTGATGCCATGAAACTCAAAGCCGACGACTCCGAAGGAGCACAGGCATGAACACCGCCATTCTCTTTACCACCCTCTTCATCCTGATGGCCCTGGGCATGCCCGTGTCCATCTCACTCGGCCTGTCCAGTCTCTTGACCATTGTCCTGGTCGGACAAGACTCGCTGGCCAGCATGTCCATCAAGATTTTCGAGACCAGCGAACACTACACGCTGCTGGCCATTCCGTTCTTCGTGTTGGCCGGAGCGCTGATGAGCACCGGCGGCGTCGCCAAACGCATGGTGACCTTCGCCATTGCGGCGGTGGGCCACTTGCGCGGCGGCCTGGCCATCGCCAGTATCCTGGCCTGTACGTTGTTTGCTGCCGTTTCAGGCTCCAGCCCTGCTACGGTTGTCGCAGTGGGTTCCATCGTCATTGCCGGCATGGTCAAAAGCGGCTACCCCAAGGAGTTCGCTGCTGGCGCTATCTGCAATGCCGGCACCTTGGGTATCCTCATTCCGCCCTCTATCGTGATGGTGGTCTACGCGGCGGTGACCGAGGTTTCCGTTGGCCGAATGTTCATGGCCGGCGTCGTTCCTGGTATTTTGCTGGCACTGATGATGGCTTTCGCCGTCTGGTGGCGAGCAGGCAAGCTGACCCTGACCAAGACCGAACGCGCGAGCTTTGGCGAAGTCATGAGCAAGTTCCGGGATTCTGCCTGGGGCTTGATGTTGCTGGTCATCATCATGGGCGGCATCTATGGCGGCATCTTCACGCCAACCGAGGCAGCAGCGGTCTCGGCGGTATACGCCGTCTTTGTCGCTGTCGTGATCTACCGCGATATCGGTGTCAAGGATCTGCCCCATGTGTTCCTGGACGCAGGCAAAACCACCGTGATGCTGATGTTCATCATCGCCAATGCCCTGCTCTTCGCCCACGTGCTGACCACCGAACGCATTCCGCAAACCATTGCCCAGGCCATTCTGGAAGCAGGCATGCAGCCCTGGATGTTCTTGCTGGTGGTGAACATCATTTTGCTGATTGCGGGCAACTTCATGGAGCCCACGGGCATCATCCTGATCCTGGCACCGATCTTCTTCCCCATCGCCAACCACCTGGGCATCGACCCGATCCACCTGGGCATCATCATGGTGGTGAACATGGAGATCGGGATGATCACACCGCCTGTCGGGTTAAACCTGTTCGTGACCAGTGGCATAACTGGGATGAGTCTGGTGCAGGTGTCTCGTGCTGCGCTTCCCTGGCTGGCGCTACTGCTCGGCTTCCTGTTGCTGGTCACCTACATCCCGGCGATTTCGCTCACTCTGCCGAACCTGTTGTTCAATTGAGGTGCATGAACTGATAGCGCCAGGCTTCTCTTGTCTGGCACTCCAAGGCGACCCAAGTGGTCGCCTTTTTCATGCCCTGCAACACCCCTCGCCGGGATTGGCGTATCGGCGCAGGACCGCATCAGTCGAACGGTATTGGAGATAATGATTTCAGACATTCCTCTTCCAGAAAGCCAACATGACAAGACTCCAGAACAAGGTTTGCATCGTCACCGGCGGTGCACAGGGTATCGGGCTGGCAACGGCCAGAAAATTCGCTGCCGAGGGAGCGATCGTTGTATTGAGCGACCTCAGGCAAAGTGCAGTTGACGAGGCTGTCGCGGGCTGCGCAGGCCTGCCAGGTCAGGTGCAAGGGGAAGTGCTGGATGTGACCCAGCGCGAAAGCGTCGATCGCGTGGTGCAGAAAGTCATGGCAACCCACGGACGCATCGATGTACTGGTGAACAACGCCGGCATCACACAGGACGCCCGGCTGCAGAAAATGTCAGAAGCCCAGTTCGACAACGTCATCGACGTGAACCTCAAGGGCGTTTTCCACTGTGCCCAGGCCGTGGCTGACGTCATGGTTGAACAAGGCAGCGGCGTCATCCTCAATGCCAGCTCGGTGGTGGGCATTTACGGCAACTTCGGCCAGACCAACTACGCTGCAACCAAGTTCGGCGTGATCGGCTTTACCAAGACGTGGAGCCGCGAACTTGGCCCCAAAGGCGTACGAGTGAACGCGGTGGCACCCGGCTTCATTGCCACTCCCATTCTTTCGTCCATGCCTGAGAAGGTCATCGAAGACCTGGAGCACCGCGTCCCCCTCAAGCGGCTGGGGCGTCCTGAAGAAATCGCCAATGCCTACGCATTTCTCGCCAGCGACGAAGCCAGCTACATCAACGGCGCCGTCCTTGAGGTCAGCGGCGGCCTGACGGTATAAGCCTGTGTCGAGCACGGATCAGGACACCCCGCTCGACGGCGCCGCCAGGCGTCCGCACTCCCGCACGGAGCTGTTTGTCGCCTTCACCATACTGGCGCTTCAGGGTTTCGGCGGCGTACTGGCCGTGGTCCAGCGCGAGCTTGTCGAGAAGCGCCAATGGCTCACATCGGCCCAGTTCGTTGAAGACTGGGCTGTCGCGCAAATTCTGCCGGGCCCCAACGTCGTCAACCTGTCCATGATGATTGGTGGCCGCTACTACGGCCTCTCCGGTGCGCTTTCAGCCCTGTGCGGCATGCTGCTGGCTCCAACCCTGGTCGCGCTGGTCATGGCCGCCTTCTATGACTCCTTCTCCGACCTGGAAGCCGTTCAGGGTGCGTTGCGAGGCATGAGCGCGGTAGCCGCCGGCATGATCATTGCCACTGGTCTCAAACTGATCGCAGCACTTCGCACCAACCCCATGGGCATTGCCACCTGTGTGGCCCTGGCTGCAGCCAGCTTCCTCGCGATTGGCGTGATTCGATGGCCTCTTCTGGCTGTTCTTCCTGTGCTGGGCATTCTCGGCTGGGCCATCGCCTTTGAGCGCCTGAAGCCTTCAGAGGGGAGCCGGTCATGACGCTCGCATGGGACGACTGGCTGTCCATGTTCGTGCATTTCCTGTCACTGTCGCTGCTGGCTGTCGGAGGTGCCATCACCACCGCACCGGAGATGCACCGCTACCTGGTTGGCGAACGCGGCTGGCTCACGGACGGTGATTTTGGTGCTTCCATCGCTCTGGCACAGGCAGCCCCCGGCCCCAACGTGCTGTTCGTGCCATTGCTGGGCTGGCACCTGGGCATGGGCGCCAGTGCTGCCCTCCCCGATTGGCACCCGTGGTGGCTGGCCGGCGCTGGCGCATTCGTCGCCATGTTCGCCACTTTGCTGCCCTCATCCATCCTGACCTATTCCGCAACCCAATGGGGTCACCGAAACCGGCACCTTCGGTCCGTCCGAGCTTTCAAGGCCGGACTGGCGCCCATCGTGATCGCTCTGCTGGTCGCCACGGGATGGCTCATCGCCGTGTCCTCGGAAACTGCGCAGCCCCGTTGGCATGGACTGATGGTCACAGCCGTGGCCGCTGTGCTGGTATGGAAGACCCGCCTGCACCTGCTCGTGGTGCTGGCTGGAGGGGCTGTCGCTGGCATGCTCGGGTTCGTCTGACAGAGCAAAAAAAAGCCGGTCAGTGCGCCTGACCGGCCCTTGAACAGCTCAACCTCACTCACCCCTGTCAGTTCACCGGACGGCCCCCCGAGCCGTAAATCGTCAGGTCAATCGCATCAGAGGCCACAAATGGTGCCGACTGGCCATAGCCCAGGTTCAACTCACCCAGGCGAAGGCTGTCGATCGAGGCCAACGCGCTGCGCAAGCTGCTTCTCGAGGGTGATTTACCTGCTCGCTTGAGGCCCTCGACCATCATGTGCATGTTCAGCCACGACTCCAGCGAGCTACCGCTGGTCTGGAACGGCTCCGGCGCCCCCGCCTTCTTCATCGATGCATGGAACAGTCGAGACGTCGCAGACTTCATGGACCGAGCGTCCGGCCAGAGACTGACCGCTGCGTATCCACGCATCGCATCACCCAGCTTGTCGAATTCGGATGAAATGACGGACACCGAAAGTCCTGCCACCGGAATCGCGGCCGCCAGCTCCCGGAACGGTTTCATGAATGCCGTGTTGGCCGTACCGGTGGTCGCCAGCATCACCGCACCAACCTTGTCGGCCACCAGTTGCTGAGCCAGAGCAGCACCGTTGCTGCCATCGAGTGCCAGCTTGTACTCGCCTGCGGTGCTGACGCGAGCCTTGTCGAGCTCTGCGGCCATGAGGCCCTTGACCTCTTCGCCGAACCCGTTATCCAGATAGACGATGGCAATGCGCTGCAACCCCATGCCAGTCATCTGCTGCACCATTCGCTTGGCTTCATCGCCATAGCTGGGACGCACAAAAAAGATGTTCTGAGCGGCATCGGTGCGAAGAGATGGTGCACCAGTGACAGGACCAACCAGTGGAACGCCTTTTTCCTCCAGCATCTTGGCCACAGCCGCTGTGGTCGGCGTGCCCAGAATGGATATCAGCGCAAACACTTCGTCCTTCTCCAGCCAGGCGCTGACGTTCTCGGCGGTTTTCTTGGGGTTGTAGGCATCGTCGGCCACCACCAGCTTGATTTCGCGCCCATAGATTCCGCCGCGACCGTTGACCTCAGCCAGAACGGCCTTGAGCCCTTCCAGATGCGCCTTTCCGGCCCCGGCCAGAATTCCGGTCAGTGGAACACTCACACCCAGATTGATGTGGTTGTTCGAAATCGCGTTCCCGGCATAGGCCTGGACACCAAAGGTGCCCATGCCCGCCATGGCCAAGGCCTGAACCGAACGAAGGAGAAATTGGCGACGACTCATAAGCGGAAGTTCCAGTAAGAAAGACTGACCACCTCGCCCTGGCAGCAGCTTGTACAAAAACCGGAATCTTCGACTGCTGTGCAGGACGCGTGTACTTATGACCGCCATTCTAAGAACCCGAAGCCATTCGGGAGAAGGCGTAAATTCTCACTTCGTGAAACCACCCGCCGGGCGGTCCATTTCCCTGACAACCGGTTCAACAAGGGCTTTTCATTGCAAGATCTGCTACTAAAGCACTCATACCACCCCTGTTGAGAGCCTTATCAGGGTCGCGACAGACCCGCCAATCCCTTGATATCTATCGCCTCGGCGACACCTTTGAGCTCTTCGATGCCCACCCGCGTACCTGACAGCTCGACCATCACACCGTTCGGAAGCAGCATGGCCATCTCCGCCGACTGACCGCTTTTTCGGTATTGCTCCTTGATGGCATACCCATCGGCCTGATAGATGTTCGTCACCTCATCACCCTCTTCCTGGTGCAAGGTGACACTGGACCAGGCAGCCGCTGCCATCTTGAGCACAGGCGCCGCCCCGATGTCCATGACCTTCAGCTCGAGGCGCTTGTCCCCGTCCTGCGTGTAGCGTGCCTCGACACTGCTAAAAGCCATACCGACGTTTCCGTGGGTGGACTTGAAGGACTTGCGCGTCCAGTCCGCCACGCTCTCCGGCACAAATGGCTGCAAAGCCTCCGTCGACATCGCCTTGGCCTGCACACCTTCCTCTTCAGCCTTTTCCAGCGCCTCCTGCGCCGCCTCCATCTTGCCGGTATCCACCGAGATGTTCATTCCTGGAAGGTTGATGTCGACTTTGGCATGGTCGCCATCTTCATGCACGTCTACGTCATCGCGCCCGACGTCGGAGACCCCAAAGATCGCAGCCATGATCAGCCCGACCACAATGCCGCTGACCACCAAAGCCGCCGTGTAGCCCACGGTCTTCGACTTGGAGGCGATCATCATCAGCACAGGGGCACCGAGGTAAAGCGTATAAATCGTCCAGCACATCGCTCCCAGCGCGACCAGAAACCCCAGCACAGGCACCACACTCACCAGCGCGGCCAACCAGACCGCTGTCGATGCGTAGACCACCAGGCGGTACGCGCTGTCAAACGAACCCCGTCCGCCAAAAATCGGCGCCAGCGCCTTGGCCAGCCAGGCCAGCACAAATGTCCCTGCAACCAGCAAGATGAAATCCCGGACAAAGCCAAGCAAGGCTCCACCAAATGAATCAATGCCCCATACCCAGGCGGCCAGAAACTGGCCAAATGCCGAAATGCCAGCGAGCACCAGAACGTAGCCAAACAGCACGTCCTTGAAACCGGCGTTTTCTCCTTCAATCGAGGGCCAGGCTTTGCCCGGCTCCATGATCACCTGTTTGACGCGATCAACCACATTCATTACTCACTCCTCATCACAGAACCAAAAGACTGTTGCCGACCACAGCGTCAGCGAGGATTCTCGAAGAACACCGCGTTGGTGTAGTCACTGATCTCGAAATAGACTTTCTTCTCCCCGGGGTCCGCCACCATGTTCAGGTTCTCGTCCAGGACGCCGTAGCCATACCGGTAGTGTCTTGGCAGCCCGTCATCTGTCCCCAGGGCAGTGCTGATCTTGTCAATCTTGACAAAACGGCGCACCAGCTTGTCGCCAGCATATATCTCCAGCACACCATTGGTGCCCGTCCAGTTCTGGATCGAACGGCTGATCTTGTTTTGCTGTTCCTGGGTACAGGCAGCAAGGCCAATTACCAGTGCTGCTGAAACCACGGTCAGACAGAATCGCTTGAGCGTCTGTTGTGAATCGTCAGTCATCTTCATTCTCCATGTCCAATAGTTGGGGAAGCAGTTCTGCCGCAGGCCCACGCAGGCAAGCGGCGGCCAGGCTGTCGAGCTCGGTCGCCTCAGGGTTGACACAGACAACGCGCGCACCCGCCTGGGCCGCCACGCGTGCCAGTCCAGCCGCCGGATACACCACACCTGACGTGCCGATCACGAGCATGATGCTGCAACTTCTGGCCAGAATCTCGGCGGTCTCCAGTGCTTGCAGCGGGAGGTTCTCGCCAAACCACACCACGGCAGGTCGCAAAAGGTTGCCACAGCTTCGGCAGGCGGGAGGTTCCTCCTGGTTCAGGTTCTCCATGGAGCAACAGGAACGCTCTGCATCCAGCCATTTGTCCGCCATCAGGTCGCCATGCAAGGCAATCACCTCAGACTGACCTGCACGCTGATGCAAGCCGTCGACATTCTGGGTCACGACCCGCAGTCGGCCAGGGTGAGCCAGCTCGAACGCCTTCAGCGCGAGGTGCCCGGCATTGGGTTCAACTTTGGCCACCATTTCCCGCCGAGTCATGTACCAGCGCCATACCCGCTGCGGGTGAGCCCTGAAGGCCTGTTCAGTGGCCAGTTCCATGGGATCGTACTTCGCCCAGACGCCTGTATGGGCATCGCGAAACGTCGGTACGCCAGACTCCGCGCTGATCCCCGCGCCCGTCAAAGCCACCACAGATCTGGCCTGCGACAACCATCGACGGGCATTGGCCAGATCACTCATCGGCCGGCCGGACGCCTCTGTCTCAGTGCTTCGTACAGGCAAACGCCACTGGCAACCGACACATTCAGACTTTCGACGGCGCCCTGCATGGGAATGCTGACCAGCTCATCGCATGTCTTCCTCGTCAGCTGGCGCATGCCATCGCCTTCTGCGCCGAGCACCAGAGCCACCGGGCCATCAAGGTCCACGTCGTAAATGGTCTTCTCAGCGTCGCCACTGGTGCCGATCACCCAGACGTTGCGCTCCTTGAGTTCGCGCAGGGTTCGGGCCAGATTGGTGACCATGAGGTAGGGGACCGTCTCGGAAGCCCCGCTGGCCACTTTGGCCACGGTGGCATTGATCCCTGCTGCATGGTCCTTGGGGGCTACCACCGCATGAACACCAGCGCCATCGGCCACGCGCAAACAGGCGCCCAGATTGTGCGGGTCGGTGACACCATCGAGCACCAGCACCAGTGGTGCCTGCCCGGCGCCCTCGGCCTGATCAAGCACATCGTCCAGCGATCGCGCCTGAGCCTGGGCTTTTACGCGGGCAGCAACGCCTTGATGCCCATGGCTGCCTGCCAGTTTGGACAAACGCAGCCCATCCGCCTCAATCAGGCGGACGCCAGCCTCCTTGGCACGGGCAACAAACTGGCGCATGCGCGCGTCGCGCCGGCTGGCATCGAAATAGACTTCCTCTACCGTGTCAGGCGCCGCCTTGATGCGAACACTGACGGCATGAAAGCCGAAAAGAACTTTGGTCGAAGACATACGGTCATTATCGCCCCAGACCACCACTCACACCGCACCGCGTCAGCGGTTTGCTGCACATTCAGCTCACCAGGCGACCGGCATCGATCACCAGGCGTCGCTCGCACCTTCCTGCAATCATCTCGTCGTGCGTGACCAGCACCAGCGTCGTCTGCTGTTCCCGGTTGAGCTCGAACATCAGCTCCATCACTTTTGCCCCAGATGCGTGATCCAGGCTGCCTGTGGGTTCGTCGGCGAGAAGTACCTGTGGCCGTGTCACAAAGGCCCGAGCCAGGGCAACCCGCTGCTGCTCGCCCCCGGAGAGCACTTTGGGGTAATGCCCCAACCGCTGCCCCAGGCCGACACGCTCGAGCATGCTGGTTGCCCTTAAGCGGGCATCCCTGGCGCCCTCCAGTTCCAGCGGCAGCATCACGTTCTCCAGAGCGCTCAGGTTGCCCAGCAACTGGAAGCTCTGGAACACAAACCCCACCTTGCGCGCCCTCAGTGCGGCACGCTGATCCTCATCCAGGGCAAAAATGTCCTGCCGGTCGATCAAAACGGTTCCGGAACTGGGGGTATCCAGCCCTGCAATAATGGACAGCAATGTGCTTTTGCCTGAGCCAGAGGCGCCCACAATGGCCGCCGTTTGCCCGGACAGAAGCGAGAAGTTCACATCCAGCAAGATATCCAGGGAACCCGACGCGTCCTGAACGGTCTTGTTCACATGACGCACTTCAATCATGGACGACGGTTGGGGTGTATTCGAAGGATCAACAGACATGCGTATTCATAACCCGATGACTTGGACCAGACGCCACTTTACCGCGTCACTGACGGTGGCCATGCTGGCAGGGCCATTCGGATTCGGGCATGGCTTCGCACAAGCGGAGTCTGCGCCGCCGAACGGCAGCCAGGAGACCATTCTGGTGGTGGGTGACTCGCTCAGCGCCGAGTATGGTGTGGAGCGTGGTCGTGGCTGGGTGTCACTTCTGGCGCAGAAGCTGGCAAAGGAGCAGCCCGGTCTGAAGGTACACAATGCGGGCATCAGCGCCGACACCACCGCAGGAGGGCTGGGTCGCCTGCCGTCTCTCCTGCGTCGTCACCAGCCTGCCGTCGTGATCCTGGAGCTCGGTGCCAACGATGCGCTTAGGGGGCTGCCACTGTCAGCCACCGAACAAAACCTCGTCCGGATGATTGACCTGGCCAAGGGCGCTGGCGCCAAGGTACTGCTCGTGGGCATGCAGGTCCCACCAAACTATGGCCAGAAGTACACGGACGAGTTTCGGGACCTGTTTCCACGCCTGGCCAAGGATCAGCGTGTGCCTCTGGTGCCCTTTCTCCTCAAGAACGTGGCAGATGCCCAGAACCCGGCGGACCTGTTCCAAAGCGACCGCATGCACCCCAACGAGGATGCGCAACCACTGCTGCTGGACAATGTCTGGCCCGAGTTGAGCAAGTTGCTGCCCGCGTGAGCGGATAATCCGAGCATGCCAGTTCATACATTGCCCGCGTC
The DNA here is from genome assembly GCF_040372165.1 of Hydrogenophaga sp. 5NK40-0174. Lineage (NCBI taxonomy): Bacteria > Pseudomonadati > Pseudomonadota > Betaproteobacteria > Burkholderiales > Comamonadaceae > Hydrogenophaga > Hydrogenophaga sp. 5NK40-0174. Next base: position 1,106,673 of record NZ_BAABWG010000001.1, read on the forward strand.
AGAGGCCATCAAACGCCTTGATAGCTTTGACGAGATCATCGACGCCCGCACCGAAGACGAATTCGCCCTGGACCACGTCCCCGGCGCCATCAACTGGCCCACCCTGGACAGCCAGGAGCGGATCACCATTGGCACCATGTACAAGCAGGTCAATCCATTCGAGGCCAAGAAGCGCGGTGCAGCCCTCTCGGCGAGAAACATCGCCGACCACATAGAGCGATTTGTCATCGACAAACCCCGCGACTGGAAGCCCCTCGTGTACTGCTGGCGCGGCGGCAATCGCAGTGGTGCACTGGCCACCATACTGGGCGCGATCGGTTTCCACGTCACCTTGATCGAAGGCGGATACCGTTCATGGCGTGCCTCACTGGTGGACGACATTGCCCGCATCGCACCCCGGTTTCAGTACCGCGTGATCTGCGGCCCAACCGGCAGTGGCAAGACACGGCTGCTCAAGTCCTTGTCGGCCCTCGGCGCTCAGGCTCTCGATCTCGAAGATCTGGCTTGTCACCGCAGTTCCGTTCTGGGTCATATTCCGGGTGTTCCGCAGCCGAGCCAGAAGCACTTCGACAGCCTGATCTGGGATTTCCTGCGTCAGCTTGATCCGTCAAGACCCGTGTTTGTCGAGAGCGAAAGCAAGAAAGTTGGCAATGTCAGGGTCCCCGACGCCCTCATCGAAGCCATGCGTGGCAGCCCGTGCGTGGATGTCCAGTTGCCGGACGACGAAAGGGTGGAGTTGCTGCTGGAAGACTATCCGTTCTTCGTGACGGACACCGATCTGTTCTGCCAGCGTCTGGACGCCCTGGTGCAGCGACGTGGCCACGAAGCTGTCGACGGATGGAAAGAGGATGCGCGCAATGGAAAGACACGAGCCGTGGTCAAGGCATTGCTCACCGACCATTACGACCCGATGTACGCGGCGTCCATCAAGCGAAACTTCACGCAATACAGCCAGGCCTGGCCCTGTGAGGTGCCCAGCCGCACGCCCGAGGCCATGACCAAAGCCGCGACCAGCATGATTCGGTGGGCGGAAAAGGCTCAAGCCTCAACGCAAAGCTGATTCTCCCTGCCCACTTGTGAGTCGAGGGCGTCCGGTCAACGCTCAATCGTCATCGTCGGCGAACCCGTCATCGCTGTCCGAATCAATGTCGGCGTCCGATCCGTCATAGGAATCAGCATCGTCGCCTTGTGGATTCTGCTTGCGCTCGGCCTTCTGTCGCGCCTTCTCTTCCTTTTTGCGCTTCTTGGCCAGTTCACGCTGACGTTTCTCATACCCGTAGTTCGGTGTAGCCAACTGCAACCTCCTTCAAATGAATCGAATACGTGCGAACGCCCGGGCTCTACCGGGGTGCGCCCATGGCATCGAGTGCCTGTGACAGGTCTGCCTTGAGATCATCCACCGATTCCAGTCCGATGGCAAAGCGCACCAGATGTCCTGCATGCGCCCATGGACGGGTCCTCATCCGGGACATGGCGTAGGGTGCGCACAGACTCACAGGCCCGGCCCAGCTCCATCCCAGCCTGAAAAGCGACAGGCGGTCACAAAAAGCGTCCACTTCGCTCTGGCCATAACTTTCGTCAAAAACGACGCTGAACAGGCAGGCAGCCCCTTGCGCATCGCGCTGCCAGAACGCATGTCCTGGTGACCCTTCCAGCGCCGGGTGAAATACCTTCACCACCGGGGCCTGCTGTTGCATCCACAGGGCCAGCGCCCGTGTGGTCGCATCCTGGGCCGCGTACCGGGTCTTGATGGATGCCAGCCCACGAAGAACAAGCTCCGCATCGTTGGCACCGACACCCAGACCCAGCCGCATGTGGGTCAGCAATATCTGACGGTGCAAGCCGGGATCGCGCGTAACGACCGAGCCCATGAGGACATCGGCCCCGCCACTGGGGTACTTCGTGAGTGCCTGCATGACAATGTCGGCGCCCAGCTCGAACCCGTTGAATGCCAGACCGGCACCCCAGGTGTTGTCCAGGGCTCCCAGCACTTGGCGACTGCCCTTGGCGCGCCGGGAATTGGCGTCGCGAATGACAGCTGTCAATGCAGGCAGATCCGGGTACTCCAGCGATACCGAGCCAGGCACCTCCAGCCACACCAGTCGCGTCTTGTCGCTGATCATGCCGGCCAGATCCGCTGGATCCATCGGATCGTAGAAGCGGTGACTGATGCCCCATGCGAGAAGCTCGCCTTCTGCGAACGCCCGGTTCGGCCCGTACACATTGTCCGGCAGCAGCAATTCATCGCCTTGCTGCAGGAAGCTCATGTCCACCAGCGAGATGGCAGCCAATCCGCTGGGCGCCAGCACGCAATGCGCGCCACCTTCGAGCGTGGCTATGCGCTCTTCCAGCGTAAACGTCGTGGGCGTGCCGTGTAGCCCGTAGGTGTAGCCGCTCTTGTCCTTCCACTCGCGCTCACGCAAGGCCTTGACACTGTCAAAGAAGACGGTGGAAGCCTTGTGTACGCCTGGCGCACTGGCATCAAAACCCTCGGGAGGTTTATAGGGGTGGTGAATCAGGGTGGTGGAAATGTCCTGCTGGGTCATGCTGCCTCGCTCAAACCTTCCATTTGTCCAGCAACTGCTGAGGGCGAAGGCTGTCATAGCTCTCAAACGGCTGGTGAATCCAGGGGTTGGAGGGCAGAAACTCCACCGTGTAGTCCGGCGTGAAGATGGATGCCTGTTTGGTCCAGATCACTGCACTGCGCAGTTCGGTAATGGGCGGGTAGTTGTTGCGAAGCTGATCCATCACCGCCTTGAGCGTGTGGCCGGAGTCCGCCAGGTCGTCCACCAGCAGCACCTTGCCAGCGATCTCTCCCTTGGGGGTGGTGATATAGCGCGCAATGTCCAGGTGGCCCTGGACCGTACCGGCATTGGCCCGGTAGGAGCTGGTTGACATGATCGCCAGCGGCTTGTCAAACACTCGCGAGAGGATGTCTCCCGGGCGCATGCCCCCGCGCGCAAGGCAGAGAATGGTGTCAAACTCCCAACCCGATTGATGGACCTTGATGGCCAGCTTCTCGATCAGGTTGTGGTATTCGTCGTAGGAAACGTAGAGGTGCTTGCCGTCGTCAGTGAGCATGTGAAGTTGTGGTCGGGGGAAAAGGCCTTGCGGCAAAGTCCCATTCTGCCCCAAACCACGGGCAAACTCACCTCAGGACTGGTACGGATGGTGCAGCAAGATCGTGTGATCGCGATCAGGGCTGGTCGAGACCACGTGAATGGGTACGCCCGTGACCTCCTCAATGCGACGCAGATACTTCTGCGCATTGCGTGGCAGGTCTTCGTACTGGGTCACGCCCACAGACGACTCGCTCCACCCCGGCAGTGTTTCATAGATAGGCTGGCAGCGCTCGATATCGTCGGCGCCCATCGGCAGGATATCGATGGTTTCGCCGTCCAGCTCATAGCCCGTGCACAGCTTGAGCTCGGTCAGGCCATCGAGCACATCCAGCTTGGTCAGGCACAGGCCCGAGAGGCCGTTGACCTGGGCTGAGCGCTTGAGCAGCGCCGCATCGAACCATCCGCAGCGGCGGTCCCGGCCAGTGGTCACGCCCTTCTCGGCACCCACGGTCGACATGTGCCAACCCGGCGTCCCTTTGGTCTGCCAGTCCAGCTCCGTCGGGAACGGTCCACCGCCCACGCGTGTGCAGTAGGCCTTGGTGATGCCCAGCACGTAGTGCAGCATGCCCGGGCCCACGCCAGCGCCAGCGGCGGCATTGCCGGCCACGCAGTTGCTGGAGGTGACAAACGGATAGGTCCCGTGGTCAATATCCAGCAGCGTGCCCTGTGCGCCTTCAAACAGAAGGTTGACACCTTGCCTGTTGGCTTCGTTCAATTCGCGCGAGACATCGGCAATCATGGGTTTGAGGCGTTCGGCCTGCTCCATGGCTTCATCAAACACGGGTTGGAACTGGATTTCGCCGTCCACCATGTACTTGGCCATCTTTTCGTCCCACTGCAGGTCCGCAGAACCCAGGTAGGTCTTGAGCAGGTGATTGTGAACGGCCAGCAGCTCGCGCAACTTGGTCGCAAAGCGCTCGGGGTGCTTCAGGTCCTGCACTCGCAGCGCGCGGCGGGCGATCTTGTCCTCATAAGCCGGACCAATGCCACGACCCGTTGTGCCGATCTTGGCAGAGCCGGCGCGTTCCTTGGCCGCCTCACGGGCCACGTCGATGGCCACGTGGAACGGCAGGATCAGCGGGCAGCTCTCGCTCACACGCAGGCGATCGCAGACACTGACGCCAGCCTTCTCCAGCCCTTCAATTTCCTCGAAGAGCTTGCCGACCGACAGCACGACGCCGTTGCCGATGTAGCACTTGACGCCAGGCCGCATGATCCCGCTGGGAATCAGGTGAAGTGCTGTCTTGACGCCATTGATGACGAGGGTGTGGCCCGCATTGTGGCCGCCCTGGAAGCGAACGACACCGCGCGCGGTTTCCGTCAGCCAGTCGACCAGCTTGCCTTTGCCCTCGTCGCCCCATTGCGTACCGACGACCACCACGTTGCGCCCGGGTTGCACGGGGCTGCTGAGTTTGCTCATTGGAGACTTCCGTTCAGAGATCTTTGACGACCCAATCGCCGCTGGCGCCTGACTGCACCAACTCACGGTCACACTGGAATTCGTCGACTTCGTGTTCGTGTCCTGGCAGAACACACACCACGGTGTGGCCCTCAGAGCGCAACTGCCTGACTGCAGCTCTCAACTCGGGGTCGTTACCCCAGGGCGCGCGCACGGCCTGACCGAGCGCTTGTGGTGCCACCGCCAGCACCAGTTCTTTCACATCAAGGCTGAAGCCCACTGCCGGACGCTTGCGTCCGAACACAGCTCCCACCTCGTCATAACGGCCACCTCGGGCGACCTCGACCGCTTCACCACGACGCCCCTGGCTGAAGATCGCAAAGCGCATCCCGGTGTAGTAGGCATAACCCCGAAGATCAGCCAAGTCAATCGAAACGGACATGCCATCGGCATGCTGCGCCAGCCAGTCCATTTCGTCCAGCGCCTGATGCAGGGCTGGCGAAGGCTGCAATTGCGCTCGCGCGCGCTGCAGTACGTCCACGCCACCGAACAAATCGGTCAGCGCCAGCAAATCGGACCGGACAGCGCCCGGAAGAGGCTGAGCCAGAACAGCCAGCTCGGCTCGATCCTTGGCAGCCAACGCTGCATGGAATGCAGCCAGGGTCGTGTCGTCCAGCTCGACGGATGCCAGCACGGCGTCCACCACGCGAACATCGGAAATGTCGAGCTGCAGATCACTCAGACCAGCGTCGACCAGGCAGCGATGTGCCAGTTCAACCACTTCGGCATCGGCTTCCAAGCCTCCATGGCCGTAGATCTCGGCACCGAACTGCAGCGGTTCGCGCGTACCCGTCGGCCGATCGAGCCGGGTGTGCACCACCGGCCCGCAGTAGCACAGACGGGCCACGCCCTTTCGGTTGAGCAGATGCGCATCAATACGCGCAACCTGGGGCGTGCTGTCCGCACGCAGGCCCAAGGTGCGACCAGAGAGCTGGTCGACCAGTTTGAAGGTGTGCAGATCCAGCGCTTCGCCTGTTCCTGTCAGAAGCGAGTCGAGATGCTCAACCATGGGCGGCATGACCAATTCATAGCCATAGCTGCGGGCGGCGTCGAGCAGTCCCCGGCGAAGTTCTTCGATGTGCCGTGCCTCGGAGGGCAGGACATCGGCAATGTGATCCGGAAGGATCCAGGCAGACATGTAAAACCAGTGGGGTGCTGTTAAAACCGTGATTTTACAGATGTTGGAGACGCCACTTCCAAATGGGTGGCCGAGAACCTTTTCCGAGCGACTTTCGGCCCCTTGTCGGCAGTCAATCCAGCCATATCAGCAGTGCAGCGCCGATGCCTACAAGCAGGAGGCCGTAAAAACGAAGCTGGCCATCCTTGAACTGCAGCAGGTCGGTCAGCATGCGTCGCCAAGCGCGTGGCACCAGAAGCGGCAGCGCGCCCTCAAAGATGAGCATGAGCGCCACCGCCGTCCAGAACACCTCACCCATGGCGGGCCAGACCGTTCTGCAGGCCAGTGTCACTCAAAGACGGCACCTCACTTCCGGGACGCACTCTCACGCATGGCCTCGAAGAATTCCGTTGTGGACGGGTCGAGCACCAGCACATCTGAGTTTTGACCAAAGCTGTCGCGGTAGGCGTCCAGGCTACGGTAGAACTTGGCAAATGCCGGATCTTTGCCGAAGGCCTCTGCATAGGCCGCAGCAGCCTTGGCATCAGCCTCACCGCGAATCGCCTGAGAGGTGCGCGTCGCATCAGCCACAATTTCCTCGACCTCGCGGTCTGCCTCGGCTCGAATCTTCTCGCCCTCCGCAAAGCCCGTGGCCCGTTCTTCGTTCGCTGCACGCTTTCGCTCGGCAGACATCCTCTTGTAGACCTCGCCAGTGACGGCTTCCGCATAGTCCACGCGGGTAATGCGAACGTCGATGACATCCATGCCCCATGGCTTCTCTGCGTTGCCGACTGCCTTGACCACCTGACTCTTGACGTCTGACATCAGCTGTTCGCGACCCGAGGCCAGCAACTGGCTCAGGGTGCGCTTGTTCACTTCTTGCTGGAACGAGTCCCGAACCACACGCTGGAGTTGCCGACGGCCAGCATCTTCGGAGCGACCAACGTTTCGGATGTAGTCCTGAGGCTTGCTGATGCGCCAGCGGACGAACCAGTCGATCACCACACGCTGCTTCTCAGCCGTCAGCTGAGGTTCGGTGTCATCACTCTCCAGCGTCAGCAGGCGCTTGTCCACGTACACCACGTTCTGTAGCGGAGGCGGCAGCTTGAAATTCAGGCCCGGTTCTGTGACGACCTTCTTGATCTGACCCAACTGCAGCAGCACACCGAACTGGCGCTGATCCACCACAAAGAGCATGGAACTGCCGATAGCGGCCAGCACCAACAGGCTCACGATAAAGAAACCCAATCTGTTCATGATCACTTTCCCCCGTTGTGCTCAGCGGCCGCCACGGTCACGCGACCGCAGGTCATCACGGAGTGAGTTGTTGCTGTTCTGACTGCCCGACCCGGCACTCGTCCCTGCCGAAGTGTTGGACGAGCCGCTGTCGTTCGCTGCGGGCGCGCTCGCACCGGCAGCTCGCCGCGAGGACATTTCAGCGATTTTGTCCAGCGGCAGGTACATCACGTTCGAGCCGCTTCGCGTGTCGACCATGACCTTGGTCGTGTTGCGGTACACGTCCTTCATGGCATCGATATAGAGACGCTCGCGGGTGACCTGGGGTGCCTTGGCATACTCGGCCTGAATGGCGGCAAATCGCCTGGCATCACCTTCGGCCTGGGCCACGATTCGGGCGCGGTAGCCTTCTGCGTCTTCCACCATGCGTGAGGCCGTGCCTCGAGCCTTGGGCACCACATTGTTGGCATACGCCCGGGCTTCGTTCTTCTGGCGATCCCGTTCTTGCCTGGCCTTGAGAACGTCATCGAATGCGTCTTGCACCTGCACGGGCGGACGCACCAGCTGGATGTTCACGCCAACCACCTCAATGCCCACCTTGTAACGATCCAGGATCGTCTGCATCAGACCGCGCACGCGAGGAGCGATCTGGTCGCGTTCCTCAACCAGAGCATCATCCATCTTCATCTTGCCCACCACCTCGCGCACCGAGGTTTCCGCGGCCTTGACGACAGCGGTGACCGGGTCACTGGTTTCAAACAGGTAGGCACGAGCGTCATTCAGGCGGTACTGAACCACGAACCGGATGTCCACGATGTTCTCGTCGGCCGTCAACATGGAGGAGTCCCGCAGACCTGTGGCAGGAATCAGTCTGTCACCCCCAATGTCCACGGAGCGAAGTTGCGTCGTGGAAACTGTTTCGTGCCGCTCGAACGGATAAGGCAGACGCCACTGGAAGCCGGCATCGACGGTCTTACTGTACTTACCAAACCGCGTGATCACCGCCTGCTCACCTTCTTGCACGATGAAGATGCCGGTCCCTGCCCAGATCAGCAAAGCAATGACAACGATCATGCCAATGCCAAAGCGGGAAGCACCACTGCCGCCAGCGCCACCAGTGCCATGTCCGCCATTCTGGCGTCCACCGCCCTGACCGCCACCACCGAGAATGCCTCCCAGCTTGCGATTGAAATCGCGCCAGAGCTCATCCAGGTCTGGAGGACCCTGGTTAGGCCCCTGCCCTGGACGCTGTCCGCCAGGACGGTCCTCCTGTTGCGGGCGATCGCCCTGATCCGAAGGCTTGTCGTCTTGCCCCCAGCGCGGATCATTGAGGTTGTAAACCTCTGTATCAGAGGCCTCCACTGAGGGGCGCGCGGGCCGTCTATGCCAATTCACGTCCATTGTTGAATCACTTTTTGATCAGCTTTCGATAACTACATTGTGCCCAAATGGGAGTCGGGCTGTGCAGAGCCTTCGCCTTCCCCTGGGTCTGCGTCCGGATCTGCCCTGAACCGCGGATCATCCGTCTGCGCTTCGTCTCTGTTCAGGACCCGTTCTGCCAAGAGGTGTCGCAACTCGGTGAGCCCCATGCCCTCCTTGGCACTGACAAATATCCGAGGCAGGGTACGCCCGTCAAGTTCCATCAAATCCATCGATTGCCTTGGCCTGAGGTCTGGCGCAATGGCGTCAAGCTTGTTGAACACCAGAACCTGCGGAACCTCATCTGCACCGATTTCACGCAACACTTCAAAGACCGACTCGATCTGCTCGGGATGGCCCGGGTTGGACGCATCGACGACGTGAAGCAGCAGGTCGGCATCGATCGACTCCTGCAAGGTGGCCGCAAACGCCTCCACAAGCCCGTGGGGCAGATCACGGATGAACCCGACAGTGTCCGAGAGCGATATCCCGCACTGGGCCTCTTCGAGGTAGAGCTGGCGCGTAGTGGTGTCCAGGGTAGCAAACAACTGATCGGCGGCGTAGGAGCGTGCCTTGACCAGCGCGTTGAACAAGGAAGACTTGCCAGCGTTGGTATAGCCCACGAGTGAGACGCTGAATGTCTGGGTCCGTGTACGTCTGCGACGCTGAGTCGACCGCTGCCGCTTGACCTTCTCAAGCCTCTCCCGGGTTCGCTTGATGGCCTGACCAATCATCCGCCTGTCCAGCTCGATCTGGGTTTCACCTGGGCCACCGCGCATGCCGATACCACCGCTTTGCCGCTCCAGGTGGGACCAACGGCGAACCAGGCGAGTCGACAAATACTGAAGCCGCGCCAGCTCGACTTGCAACTTGCCTTCATGGCTGCGTGCTCGCTGGGCAAATATCTCGAGAATCAGCAATGTGCGGTCATTGACCGGAAGGCCAATGGCTCGCTCAAGGTTGCGTTGCTGCGCCGGACTGAGCGACTGATCGAACAGCACTTCAGAAGCACCCGTCGATTCCGCCAGCATCCGAATTTCGTCTGCCTTGCCCGAGCCGATGAACAGCGCGGCATCGGGTGCGCGCCGCTTGCAGGTGACGCGTTCGGCCACCTGATAGCCCGCGGTCTCAGCGAGCAGGCCCAACTCTTCGAGCTCACCGTCGAAATTGGGCAGGCCGAGGTCAACACCCACCAGAATCACCTTCGGTGATGCTGGTTTGGAGTGAGAGGTCTGTGTCAAGTTTTGCTAGTGGGGTGACTGCCGAGCCCTGCGAAGCAGGGCTCTTGCCGAGAAGAGACTCAGCTGGCAGATCCACCGTCCTGAGAGGCGACCGAAAACTGGATCGGACGGCCCGGAACGATGGTAGAGATGGCGTGCTTGTAAACCATCTGGGTCACAGTATTGCGAAGGAGAACCACGTACTGGTCAAAAGACTCGATCTGTCCTTGCAGCTTGATGCCGTTGACCAGGTAGATGGAAACGGGAACATGTTCCCTGCGAAGCTGGTTGAGGAATGGGTCCTGAAGAAGCTGGCCTTTGTTATTGCTCACGATATGCTCCGTGTTTGGAAAGTTGAGTAAGAATGGCACCTTAACACAGCCGGATGCCCCGGAACTCAGCGTTTCGCTGAATCCTGCTCGGCATAGGGGTTGTGGGATGTCTTGAATTCAATCCGCAGCGGTGTACCAACGAGGTTGAAAGCTTTACGAAAGCGCCCCTCCAGGAATCGCCTGTAGACCTCAGGTATCTTTTCCAGCGAATTTCCGTGGATGACGATGATTGGCGGATTCATGCCGCCCTGGTGGGCATACCGCATCTTGGGGCGATACATGCCTGAGCGTGGCGGCGCCTGGAAGGCCACAGACTCCTGCAGGAGCCGCGTCAACGCTGGAGTAGACATCTTGCGCATCGCGGCAGCATGCGCCTGTGCGATGGACTTCCAGACCGGCCCCAACCCCTGTCGCTTGCGCGCGGAAATATGGTGGATCGGAGCAAATTTGAGAAACGCCAGTCGGTTCTCGATCTGTCTGAGCAATTGCTCGCGCTGATAGCTGTCGACTGCATCCCATTTGTTCACCGCCAGCACCACGGCACGGCCACTTTCCAGCACAAAGCCGGCAATGTGGGCATCCTGGTCGGTCACGCCCTGAGTCGCGTCGAGCAGCAGCAGAACGACATGCGCCTTCTCGATGGCCTGCAAGGTCTTGACCACCGAGAACTTTTCGATGGCCTCAAACACCTTGCCTTTGCGGCGCAAACCAGCCGTGTCGATGAGTTCGAACTGCTTGCCATCGCGTTCAAACGGCACACTGATGGCATCGCGAGTCGTTCCGGGTAGATCGAAGGCCACCAGACGCTCCTCACCCAGCCAGGCATTGATCAGCGTCGATTTGCCCACATTCGGCCGGCCCGCAACGGCCAGCCGGATCGTCCCGTCTTCCTCGGCATCCTCGTCAAGATCGTCTTCTGAGGCCCCTGGCAACATGTCCAGTGCAGCATCCAGCATCGTGCGGACGCCCTGCCCGTGCGCGCTGGAAACCGGAAGCACCTCACCGAGCCCGAGTTCGTAGAACTCGCTGAGCTGCATGCCCTGCGTCATGCCTTCAGATTTGTTAGCCACCAACAGGCATGGTTTGCCAAGGCGCCGAAGGTAGTTGGCGATATCGTGATCCTGCGCGCTGACACCCGCCCGGGCATCAACGACGAAGATCACTGCGTCAGACTCGGCGACAGCTTGCTGGGTCTGCTTGGCCATTTCCTTGAAGATGCCATCTCCCGCGTCCGGCTCGAATCCACCGGTGTCAATCACGATGAATTCGCGACCGCCTGCCTTGCCTGTGCCGTAGTGCCTGTCGCGGGTCAGCCCGGAGAAGTCGGCGACGATGGCATCGCGCGTACCGGTCAACCGGTTGTAGAGCGTCGATTTGCCCACATTGGGACGACCGACCAAGGCGATGATGGGCTTCACTTTGAACCTGCTGACGCGTACAAGAAATGGCTGGAAATCAATCCGGGGACAGGCTTACTCAGGCCGCCAGGCAAAGAGGCCACCCTTTTGGGTCTGGACCACGAGGACATCGCCAGCCAATACAGGGGACCCCACCACAGGAGATCCGTCGGTCGAAAGGCGATTGAGTTCACTGCCGTCCTTGCGGGAAACCAGGTGCACCCATCCGTCTGCGTCTCCAATGGCCACCGACTGCCCAAGCAGCCTTGGCGCCGTGAGCTGGCGGTACTTGAGACGTGCATTGGACCAGAGTTCTGCTCCGGTGGCACGGTTCCAGGCCCGTACAACGCCGTCGGCGTCCGAACCAATCACCATTTCTGCATCGCCACTCACGCCAGCTGCGCCCTGGTCTGCATTCGACCAGATGGTCCTTCCGGCCACAGCATCGACGCAGCCTACACGAGACGAGAAAGACCGGACACAGACCGACTCACCCAGACGGGCGTACGGCGCGACCAGATCGACCAGACGCTCCACCTCATTGGTGCCACGCGGATTGGCGACAGTGGCTGTCCAGCGGATGCGCCCTGCATCGGGGTCGATACCTGCGAGGTAGCCGGACAAGCCGACAACCAGCGTATTGCCGACGGCGAGCATCACGCCTGGCTGCTGCAGGACGAGTGGCTCGCCTGGCCGTGACAACGCCCAGAGTCTGGCACCGTTGCCAGCGTCGAAAGCCGCCACGGATCGGTCGGCCTGGTGAACAAACACTCGGCCACCAGCAACCACAGGGCGCGTGAAGGAACGAGCAGGCAGTCGCTTGCGCCATGCCTCTTTGCCCTCTTCGACGACCACCAGGTCATTTTCTGCGGTGATGATGGCGGCAGTCCGGCCATCGTAGCCAGCAGGCGAAGAGGCTGGCGCCCCCAAGTCAACCCGCCACATGGACTTTCCTGACCCCGAGTCCAGTGCCAACAGTGCGTCGTCGGCGCCTGCCACCAGCAAAAGACCATGCTCAACCGTCGGTGCGACGGAACTGCCGCTGGCGCCCACATTGCCTTTCCATGCCAGCTTGACACCCATCAGCGGAGAGACGGCGGCCAGAGGGGCAGGCTCCGGCCGCTTGGCACTGGGTGAACAGGCAGCCATGACCAAGCAGGACAAGACGGCCAGGGCCGCGCGGCTGGCAGAAAGAGTTGGGATCATCTTGGAGTTCACGATGCGTTTGCCTTGCCTTCAGCTGGCTCCACACCGAGAGCGTTCAGCTTGATCTTGACCAGGCGCCGGTAATCGGCGCGGTCACCAAACAGCGACCAGGCTTTCTCGTACTCGGCCTTTGCCTCTTCCGTTTTGCCCTGCGCCATGTAGATGTCGCCACGACGGTCCGCAGCCAGTGCCTTGAAGTCCTCGGCAATGCTGTCCCCGAGCAATCCCAATGCCTTGTCATAGTCCTTGGCCTGCATGTCGATCGCCGACATTCTCAGCGCAGCTACCGAGCGGAAGCCAGCGTCGGGCGCATTGTCGCTTACCCATTGCAGTGCTTCCCGGGCTTGCTCAGGCTTTCCGTGCCCCAACAGGGATTTGGCCACCAACAGTCCGCCCTGCGCAGCCACCACGTTCCCTGACAGCCGTTCTTTCATTTGCCCGAACGCAGCCTCGACGCGGGCCGCATCGTCCGACACCACGGCGCGCTCGAGCTCGTCATACATGGCTGAGGCCTTTTCTGCCTCGCTTCGCTGCCACCAGTTCCAGCCATTCCATGCGGCCATGGCTACCAGCACCGCAATGGCAGCCCAGGAAATGAGGTTCCCGTACTTGGCCCAGAAGTGCTTGAGCTGATCGAGTTGTTCCTGTTCTTCAAGGTCGAGATGGGTTGCCATGTGTCGTTCTCAGTGTGCTAACTTGCTCTGATTGTAGGCGCGCGAGCTCGAGTCGCCGCGCCAGTCGGTTCAGTGCTTGAGTTTGGCGGCCCAGGCCGCGGGATTGTCAAGCGACTCGATGAATTGATCCGCCGGCGCGGCATCAGGTTCCGCGCGAAGCGGTTTCACAGCCACATTTCCTGCCGCCAGCTCCTGTTCGCCAAAAATCAGCGCATAGCGGGCTCCGCTGCCATCGGCTTTCTTGAATTGGGATTTCATGCTGCCCATGCCGTCACCAACGGCGGCATGCATCACCGCAGAGACACCCTGGCCACGCAAGGCGCGCAACACCTTCATGGCCACCGGGACAGCCTCCACAGCCGGAATCACGGCATAGACATCAGGCGTCGGCGCCTGGGACATGGCGCCCTCCTCGCGGACCAGCTCAAGCAGTCGCTCAATGCCCATCGCCCAGCCAACGGCTGGTGTCGGCTTGCCGCCAATCTGCTCAAACAGACCGTCATATCGCCCGCCAGCACAGATCGTTCCCTGCGCACCCAGTTTGGTGGTCACAAACTCGAAGACACTCAGGTTGTAGTAATCAAGTCCCCGGACCAGACGCGGATTGATGCGATAACCCACTTCATGTGCGTCGAGCAACGCCCGCAGGCGATCGAAGTGCGCAAGTGACCCCTCGCCCAGGTACTCCATGAGTTTGGGGGCTTCGTTGACCAGACCCTGCATGTCGGGATTCTTGGTGTCCAGAATTCGCAGCGGATTCGAGTGCAAGCGGCGTTTCGCGTCTTCGTCGAGCTCTGACTCATGCTCTTGCAGATACGCCACCAGTGCCTGGCGGTGGGCTTTTCGCTCCTCGAGCTGACCCAGGCTGTTGATTTCCAGTGTCACGTCCTGCAATCCAAGCTGCTGCCACAGATCAGCGGCCAGAACAATGAGTTCAGCGTCGACGTCGGGTCCCACAAAACCAAGGGCTTCGGCTCCAAACTGGTGGAACTGCCGATACCGGCCACGCTGTGGTCGCTCATGCCGGAACATGGGGCCCATGTAGAAGAGCCGCTTGGGGCCGTCGTGGACGAGCGAATGTTCAACCGCCGCACGTACGACCCCTGCCGTGTTCTCGGGGCGCAACGCAAGCTGCTCTCCATTGAGGCGGTCTTCAAAGGCATACATCTCCTTTTCCACCACATCAGTGACTTCGCCCAGGCTGCGCACAAACAGGCCGGTGTGCTCCACGATCGGCGTGCGAATATTGCGATAGCCGTAGCGGGCCATCAGATCGCGCAAAGTGGATTCGAGCCATTCCCATTCAGAAGAGAGAGGTGGCAGTATGTCGTTCATGCCTTTGACGGCATTGATTTTTGCGCTCATTGCTTTATCGATTCAAATTACTTGGGTGACCAGCAAGGCATGCGCCTGCTCAGGTCCCTGCTCGGTCCCGCGGCGTCAGCCTACGACCGGCGACTGGGCAGCCTGATGCTGACCGTAGCGGCGCCGAACGTAGTCATCAACAATCTTCTGAAAATCGCGGGCTATACCCTCCCCTCTGAGGGTCATGGCTTTCTCGCCATCGATGAACACTGGCGCAGCCGGCGCCTCACCAGTGCCGGGAAGGCTGATCCCGATGTCCGCATGTTTGCTTTCGCCCGGGCCATTGACGATACACCCCATGACAGCGACCTTGAGGTTCTCTACGCCGGGAAACTCTGCACGCCAGACCGGCATGGAGGCACGCAGATAGTCGTCGATGTCTTTGGCCAGCTCCTGGAAGACTGTGCTTGTGGTTCGTCCGCACCCCGGACATGCCGTCACACTGGGCACAAATGTTCTCAGGCCCAGCGCCTGCAGAATTTCTGACGCAACCACTACTTCCTGAGTTCTTGCCTCGCCAGGCTGTGGCGTGAGCGACACCCGAATCGTATCCCCGATACCCTGCTGCAAAAGCACAGACAATGCCGCTGCGGAAGCTACCGTTCCCTTGGTTCCCATGCCCGCCTCGGTCAGGCCCAGATGCAGCGGATGGTCGGTTCGCCGCGCGAGCTCCTGATACACAGCAATCAAGTCCTGCACGCCGCTGACCTTGCAGGAGAGAACAATGGCTTCTCGAGGCAGGCCAAGCCGCTCCGCACGCTCAGCTGAGCCCAGGGCCGAGGCAATGAGTGCCTCGTACATGACCTGCCGGGCCTCCCAAGGTGCCGCGCGTCCGGCATTCTCATCCATCAGCCGTGCGAGCAAGTCCTGGTCAAGACTGCCCCAGTTCACACCAATGCGGATGGGTTTCTCGTAGCGGGCCGCAATTTCCACCATCTGCGCAAACTGCTTGTCCCCCTTGTCACCGCGCCCGACATTGCCCGGGTTGATCCTGTACTTTGACAGAGCCTGAGCGCATGCAGGGTGGTCTGAGAGGAGCTTGTGTCCGTTGTAGTGAAAATCACCGATCAGCGGAACCTTGATGCCCATCCGGTCGAGTTGGTCACGGATATGGGGAACCGCAGCAGCAGCAGCGTCATTGTTCACCGTGATACGAACAAGCTCAGAGCCAGCCTGCGCCAGTTCTTTGATCTGCACAGCCGTCTCGATCGCCTCCGCGGTGTCCGTATTCGTCATGGACTGGACACGCACCGGGGCGTCTCCGCCGACCGTCACGAAGTTGTCGTCCCAGCGAACGACGCCTGTGAGGCTCCGACGAGCTCGCGCCTGGCCAAGCGGGACAGGTTGCCCGCTCATCTCGGATGCAGAAAGGTCCGCGCGATCGTTCATTTGACCTTGAAGCGCGCAACTCGGTTGCGCGCATAGCTGGAAGTGTCAAACGGCTCACCACGCACTTCGACCTCTGCCGCGGCAGCGTTGCCAATCACAACCGAGTAAGGGGGCGAAGACGAAAAACTCAGCACATCGCCTTCCCGGAGCACCCGCTGAACCACCACCGCACCAGAGCCATTGATCACCTCGATCCAGGTCTCCCCGACGGCACTGACTTGAAGCAAAGGCGAGCCAGCCGTGGCGTCGACGGGCTGGTTGTCCTGCGTCCCCTGATCGCCGTCACCGTCGGCCGCAGATTCCACAGTGCCCCCGCTCGTCTCATCAGGACTTGCCACTTCAGACGGGCTATCCTCAGGTGTAGTCACCGCTGTCGCGATCTCGGATGCAGACTGCAGCGATGGCGCAATGGGTGACATGGGAACATCCTGACCCGCAGCACTGTCGCTGGAAGAGACAGACTCGATCACCGTACCGTCCTCGCCCACCGCCTCAGTGCTGACGCCCAGCGATCCGACCCATTCTTTCCACTCGATTTCAGTGACACTGGGCACGAACAGCAGACCTGCTGTGGCTGCCATCAACGCCAGCACCCCGAGCACAACCGGTTTCGAAAACACGGCGCCCAATGAGAGACTGGGCCCATCTTCGGGTGATTTGAACGGCGCATTGATGGTTTGCGGAGAGTCTCCAAGGTCTGGCAGGGATCCAACCGGAATCTCGGCCAATATGGGGGCTGAATCGATCTTCAGCGTGCGACAGGCGCTGGATGCCAGTGCCCTGGCAAATGTCAGATCTGGCAGTTCGTCGTATCGCCCCTCTTCTAGCGCTTCGAGCTTGCGCACCGGCACCTTGAGTGCTGCAGCAAGCGCCGCAATGTGCATTCCCGCGGCTTCGCGCGCTTCACGAAGAAGGACCGGAGCCGCGTGGACAGGTGCCTGCGGGGCCTCACCTTGCTCCATCGTGGTTCCCTCAGTCATTGAACTGCCCATTCTTGTACTTCTGAAGCTCGTCAGACTCTGGGTATCGCCGCTGCAACTGGTCGCCAAGCTGCTTCACGGCCACGTCATTGCCCAAGGCTCGCTCCACACGAATCCCCAGCCACAGACTCTCAGCATTCGCCAACTCTGAATTGTTGATCCGCCGGATATAGAACTGCGCGCGCTTGGCATCTCCTTTACGCAGCAAAAGAGAAGCCAGGTTGTAACCTGAAATGGGGTTGGACGCATCGAGCTCGTATGACCGCGCAAAGCTCCCTTCTGCTTCATCAAAACGACCCAGGGAAACCTCGCAAATCCCCTTGGTCATCAGCGTCTTGGCCTTCCCACCGTAGATGGGGAGTTTCAACGCCTCCTCAAACAGCTCGATCGATCGAAGGTAGTTGCCACGCTGACATTCGAACCAACCGTAGTTGTGCAACGCGTCACCATCCCTTGGATTGAGGCGTAAGGCTCTTTGAAAGCTCTCCTCGGCTCGCACGGGGTCGCGCAGACGCATGTAGACGAGGCCTCGAAGCAGGTAGGCGCTTCCATAGGTGGGGTCAGCGGCAAGCGATTGCTTGACTTCGTCGAGCGCAATTTCAGTCTTGCCCTGCTCGAAGTAACCCGAAGCCAATTCGAGACGCAAGCGCGCACGACGCCGCTGCTCCGGCTCGTCTGACTCCGTCACCGGCTCCGCACGGGAAGACTCTGTCGCCCCCAACCCGCCACCAGTTGTCGCGCAACCTGTCACCATCAAGGCACAGGCCCCAAGCATGCAAGCGACAAGAAACCGCGAAAAGCCCACGCCTGATGGATGGTCGAGCGCTGGCAGTTGCCGGTGGATCATGATGAGGGCTCCTTCTTTATGCTTTTCTGACGTTGATAGGTCCTTGAGTTTCACTCACGTGCGGTGAAACGTCACGGGGACTTCGCGTGCCTCGACACGACGCCTTGACATTCGCTCCGAAGCGTTGGTGCGGTCCAACACATCGCCAGCCAGCTGCCCGCATGCTGCATCGATATCGTCGCCACGCGTCTTGCGAACAGTGGTCACGATACCCGCATCATTGAGCAGCCGGGCAAACTTCAGTACGGCCTGTCGTGGCGAGCATGCGAGTCCTGAATCCGGAAACGGGTTGAATGGAATGAGGTTCAGCTTGCAAGGCACGCCATTGCCGCCGTGACGACGCAACAAGGCAATCAGGGCCTGCGCGTCCTCGGGGCGGTCATTGACGCCATCAAGCATGCAGTACTCGAAGGTCACAAAATCCCGGGGCGCATGAGGAAGATAGCGCCCACAGGCATCCAGCAGCTCTCCAAGCGGGTATTTCCTGTTCAGGGGAACCAGCTCATCGCGCAAAGCATCTGTCGGCGCGTGGAGCGACACGGCCAATGCCACAGGGCAATCCTTGGCCAGCCGGTCCATCATCGGTACCACACCTGAAGTTGACACCGTCAGCCGCCGCCGGGAAAGCCCGTAGCCATGGTCATCCAGCATCGTCCTGAGCGCTGGAACCAAGGCAGAGTAATTCTGCAGTGGCTCACCCATTCCCATCATCACGACGTTGGAAATGACGCGCTCCTGTGACCCCTGGCGCTGACGCAGGAAATGCTCGGCAAACCACAGCTGCGCCACGATTTCGCCGGTGCTCAGATTGCGTGAGAAGCCCTGGTGTCCCGTCGAGCAGAACCGGCATCCCACCGCGCACCCCGCCTGGGACGAAACACATAGCGTTCCGCGGTTGTCCTCGGGGATGTACACGGACTCGACAGCGTTTCCGTCGCCCACGTCAAACAGCCATTTGATCGTGCCGTCGGCCGACTCCTGCTGCGAAAGCACCTGAAGCCCCCGGATCTCGCATTGCCCGGGAAGGCGCTCACGCAGGCTCTTGGCCAGATCTGTCATCTGGTCAAAGCGGGATGCACCTTTCTGGTGGATCCAGCGAAACAGCTGGACAGCGCGAAACCGCTTCTCGCCCAGCCGCTCACAAAACGCGGTCAGGCCTTCCAGATCGAAGTCGAGAAGATTGACCGTCATATGTACTTCTTGCCCGGCCCAGGCTTCAAGCTCAGGCCGGGGGCCGAATTATCGGCTGTAGACTTCCATGCCGGGGAAAAAGAAGCCCACTTCCACAGCAGCGGTTTCTGGCGCATCCGAGCCGTGTACGGCGTTGGCATCGATGCTGTCAGCAAAGTCTGCACGGATAGTGCCTGCCTCTGCCTTCTTGGGGTCAGTTGCGCCCATCAGGTCGCGGTTCTTGAGGATGGCGCCTTCGCCTTCCAGAGCCTGAATCATGACAGGGCCGGAAATCATGAAGTCCACCAGGTCCTTGAAGAAAGGACGCTCCTTGTGCACTGCATAGAAAGCCTCTGCCTCCTGGCGCGAGAGGTGCTTCATGCGGGCAGCCACCACCTTGAGGCCTGCTGCTTCGAAGCGGGCGTAGATCTGGCCGATCACGTTCTTGGCGACGGCATCAGGTTTGATGATGGAAAGGGTGCGTTCGATAGCCATGGTCATCCTTGGGTAGAAGGTCTAAAAGAGTAGATTTAGCAAAGCTCTTGATTTTACATCGCCGGTGCCTGAGCCTTGAGACACCGCCGCATTGATGAAGTTCAACGCCGGCCGCCACCTGGCTTGCCACGCTTTCCCTTGCGATTGGGTTGCTGACGCTGACGCTGCAAGGCATCTTGTCCGATATAGCCAAAACTGGTCTTCATCGGATCCGGCTGCTCGGATCGCCCGGTCGCCCCACCCTTGGCACCACCTTTCCCGCCACCCTTTCGGCGCTCTTTGTCTGCGGAGGGCATGGAGCCACCGGGAGGCAGGTCTGCCTTCCCACTGACTCGGGTCCGTGCCGCAGGGTGACGACCTCCCGAACGACCGGGCTTCCCGCCACGGGCGCCCTCTCCGAGCCCAGCAGCCACTGAGAGCTTCTCGACATCACGACGATCCAGCTCGACCCAGGTACCACGCCTGAGCCCCCTGGGCAGCACAACTGCGCCATACCGGATACGGATCAGCCGGCTGACAGCATGACCCACCGCATCAAACATCCGGCGCACTTCTCGATTGCGTCCTTCCCCGATGGTGACCCGGTACCAGCAATTGGCACCCTCACCTCCACCGTCATCTATGGAGCCAAAGCGAGCCACGCCATCTTCGAGCATGACGCCCTCCAGAAGGCGATCCTTCTCTTCATCCGACAGGGCGCCCAGTACCCGAACAGCATACTCACGCTGAAGGCCAAACCGGGGGTGCATCAAGCGGTTGGCCAGTTCGCCCGAGCTGGTCAGAAGGAGCAGCCCTTCGGTGTTGATATCCAAACGTCCCACGGATTGCCACTTGCCCTGATGCAACCTGGGCAAGCGTCGAAAGACAGTCGGACGGTTCTGAGGGTCATCATGTGTCACCACCTCACCCGCTGGCTTGTGATAGGCCAGAACGCGCGTCGGTGGAGGTGCCAGGCGAAGCTTGACCGGCTTGCCATTGATCTTGATGCTGTCACCATGCTGGATGCGCTGCCCGATGTGGGCAGGCTGGTTGTTGACCGAAATACGGCCTTCCAGAATGAGCTGCTCCATTTCGAGGCGGGAACCCATGCCTGCCTGTGCCAGGACCTTGTGCAATTTGGGGGCATCGGGCTGGGGCAACAACACGCGCTTTTCCGGCTTGCCATGACCGTCGGGCGCATCCTGTGCCTCGTCGAAGGCGCCTGACACCACGTCGCCAAATTCCAGCCGTTCTCCTGCGCTCGTATCGTCACCAGCCGGATCGACAGAGTCGTGACTATCGTGCGCTTCGCCTGTGCCGATGTTCACGCCGGCTTCCCGGCCTTTGCCCTTAGGCGATGTTGGGTCGTTCTCCGCGCTCATCATTGTCCTGCTCGTTGTTGGGGCCATCTTCAGCGCCTGGACCCTGGGCGGATGGCGCATTGAAAGCGCTGGCTTCCGGTGTCACCATGGATATGGTTTCTGATGCTTGTTGCTGTGCGTCGGCCTCTTGACCTGCAAGGTCGTCCGCCCTGGTCTCAGCGATATCTGATGCATCGGAGGGAGCGTCGGCAGTGGCAACGGTCTCCGGCAAGTCTTCCAGCACGACTTCATCGCCTTGTCCGTCGGGGTTGTCCTGGTCGACACCGGTCTGATCCGCGTCCTGCGAAAGCGTTTCGCCGGCGTCGAGAGCCATCGTCTCCTGCCCGTCATCTGTTGGCAGGGTCCCGACTCCAGCCTCTGCATCGGCACCACCGTCAGCCGACGCAGGCACATCCAGCGCCAGCTTGTCCAACGCAGACTCCTGCAAGTCACCACCTTCAAGCGGTGGCAACTGGTCCAAAGAGGTCAGACCCAGATCATCGAGGAACTGGCGGGTCGTGGCGAACAAGGCCGGGCGACCCACAGTTTCGCGGTGGCCAATGACTTCGATCCACCCGCGGTCCTCGAGCTGTTTGATGATCAGCGAGTTGACCGTCACACCGCGAATGTCCTCCATATCCCCCCTGGTGACCGGCTGGCGATAGGCAATGATTGCCAGCGTCTCCATGGTGGCACGCGAGTACTTGGGCGGCTTTTCGGGGTTCAGGCGGTCAAGATATGGTCGCATCTCGGGGCGGCTCTGAAACCGCCAGCCGGACGCAACCTGAATCAGCTCGACGCCTCGCTGGGCCCATTCGTCCTGAAGCCCGCCCAGGAGCGACTTGAGGGTATCCGCTGAAACTTCTTGTTCGAACAAGGCCCCCATGTCCCTGACCGTGAGTGGCTGTTGCGCACAGATCAAGGCCGTCTCGAGGACCCGACGAGCTTCCGTCGTGTTCATGGCAGAAAGATGTGTGAAATAGAGGTGGGCTGGATGTGCAACTCTGGCCAACTCAGCAACTGGGCATGGCACGAACCGGAGCAACCCGTTTGTGCCGGGAGCGCTCGCAGCGTCTCACGACGTCACGATTCGAGCATGTTGACCCCATTGTAATGGAGGCCGGCCTCTTGAACAGCGTGCACGAAATCTCCTGGTGGCTCCCAGTCAAAGCACATGCTCTCGCCCGTCACGGGATGCACCAGCGCGAGGCGTACTGCGTGCAGGGCCTGGCGCCTCATCCCCCAGCGAACAGCCCCTCCGTAGAGGGCATCCCCCACCAGTGGCAGGCCGATATGAGCCATGTGCACCCGGATCTGATGCGTTCGTCCCGTGTGCAGCTGGCAGGCCACCAGACTGGCCATCTCGTTGCTGTCCAGCCGGCTGATGGTGGTTCTGGCTGGCTTTCCGTAAGTTGACTCGGGTGGAATAACCGCCATTCGCAGCCGGTTGCGGGAATCCCTGCCAATCGGCTCATCGACCTCAAGCACAGACATCCCGCGCCAGACACCGAGCGCCAGGGCCAGATACTGGCGTTTGACGCGCCGCTCAGCAATGGCAGCCGTCAAGCCATCCATGCCCTGGCGTGAGCGCCCAACCAGCATCAACCCGGAGGTGTCCTTGTCCAGCCGGTGAACAATGCCTGCGCGAGGCAAGCCTGCAGCCACAGCGTCCCGCCCGAGCAGCCCGTTGAGAAGGGTTCCGGTCCAGTTGCCTGCGCCAGGGTGAACCACCAGGCCGGCCGGTTTGCGCACGACCATGAAATGCTCATCCTCGTAGGCCACATCGATATCCATGGGTTCGGGCACGAATGCCCTGGCCTGCTCTGTCGGTCTCAGCTCGACCGACAGCACCTGCATGGCACGCACTTTCGCTGCCTGTTTGCCCGCAGGTGCTCCATCCAGGGTCACAGCACCGTCTTGAACCAGCTGCTGAAGGTAGCTTCGCGAAACGTCCGGAACCAATTGCGCCATTACCTTGTCCAACCGCAGGCCGTGGCACTTGCTGTCGAGCGTGAAAGTGCGCATCTCTGCCTGCTGGCCAAGATCATCGTCCCGCTCACTCGAGGACTCTGGCTCAGCACCACCTTTGGCCACGGCTGAGAGCACCTTGCTCGATATAATTTCCCGATTCAAACTAGGCTTTCCCGACTATTTGTAAAGGCTTGCGTGTGAAGCAAATGCTCAGATTATCGGCTGTGGCACTGGCAATGGCGGCGCTTGGCGCTGGCCTGACCGGTTGCAGCAGCACGCCCGAAGACGAAACAGCAGGCTGGAGCCCGAACAAAATCTACACCGAAGCGCAGGACGAGCGCGACTCCGGCAATACCGACAAGGCTGTCAAGCTTCTGGAAAAGCTCGAAGGCAGGGCTGCCGGCACGCCACTGGCTGAGCAGGCTCAGCTGGAAAAAGCTTACACCCACTACAAGGCCGGAGAGCAGGCACAGGCGCTGGCAGCCATCGACCGGTTCCTGAAGCTCCACCCCGCCAGCCCGGCGCTGGACTACGCCCTGTACCTTCGCGGGTTGATCAACTTCAACGACAACCTGGGGCTCTTCGGCAGCCTGTCACGGCAGGACCTCTCTGAGCGGGACCAGAATGCTGCCAAGGAGTCGTTCGAGTCATTCAGGGAACTGGCTACCCGGTTCCCTGCCTCACGCTACGCAGCCGATGCACGCCTGAGGATGAAGTACATCGTCAACTCACTGGCGCAGTCCGAAGTTCACGTCGCGCGCTACTACTATGACCGTGGCGCTTACCTCGCAGCCGTCAACCGTGCCCAGGCGGCCATCGCCGAGTACCCGGACGCTCCTGCGAACGAGGCGGCTCTGTACCTTATGTTCAAGTCATACGATGCATTGGGGATGACCGACCTGCGTGATGACGCGCTTCGCGTACTCAAGGCATCCTACCCGGACAGTCAGGTGCTCAAGACAGGCAACCTCACAGGTGAAGACCCGTGGTGGAAACTCTGGTGACCGGCTTCGGCAGGTCCGGCCAATAACTTGGTTGGGTGAAAGCAACGATTGCCCAACCAGGCAGTCGTTTGAGGCCTGGTACCACTGAATACCAATCAAACCCCGCCGAGAATTAGCCAGAAATTGTTACCATGAGTCAGTTTCTCGTCTGATCAGCAGTTGAACGCCAAAAAATGTCCAAGGCCAAAGGGTTCCGTATCAATGCATCGACCGGTATTCACCGGGGCGATCGCGACTACCAACAAGATCAAGTCTGCCTTCTGCACCATCCCCGTGCGCAAGGCTGTCTGCTTGCCGTGGTGGCTGATGGCATGGGCGGTCGAAGCGGCGGGCGCAAGGCTTCGGATCAGGTCATGCTCACAGCGCGCCAGCTGTTTGAGCGATATGACCCCAATTCCGACGACCCGGCTGCCATTCTCAAGCAGATCGTCGAAGAGTCTCACCTCGTCATCAAGCTGACAGCGGTTTCGGCAGAGCAGGAGCCGCACAGCACCATTGCGGCCTTTCTCATCAATCCCGCCGGGGACTGCCACTGGGCCCATGCAGGAGACTCCCGTATCTACCAGTTCAAGGGCGAAAAAATGGTCTGCCGCACGAAAGACCATTCTTATGTTCAGACGCTGGTTGACCAGGGCGAGATCACCGAAGAAGAGGCACTGGAGCACCCGCACGGCAACATTCTGATGGGCTGCCTGGGCACAGAGAACGAGCCTCCTATTGATCTGCACGTCATTCCCAAGCTGCTGATCGGTGATGCCTTGCTGGCGTGCAGCGATGGCATCTGGCACTACTTCACGCCAGAAGAGCTGGCCAGTACCGTAGAAATGCTCTCGCCACGCGAGGCCTGTGAGTTTCTCATCCAGAAGGCCCGCACGCGTGCCAAAGGCATGGGCGACAACCTTTCACTGGTCATCGTCAAGGTTGAGGCACTCACCTGAGTCCCAAGGCCACTGCGACGGCCGGACCTTGATCACTGGCGCTGGCGCCCCGGGAACTGCCTCATGTCAGGCCCGTATCCACAACCCTGTGCTCCAGCGCAAGGTATTCCGCTGACTGCATTTCGTTCAGGCGCGAAACCGTTCGAGGAAACTCATGTGACATGGGGCCGTCGAGATACAGGGCGTCTGGCTGCACTTCCGCGGACATGATCAGTTTCACATGACGGTCGTACAAGACATCGATCAGCCAGGTGAAGCGTCTGGCCTCTGAAGCGTGGCGAACGGCCATCTGAGGAACGTTGGACAGCAGCACCGTGTGGAACTGAGTCGCAATCTCCAGATAGTCGTTTTGTGAGCGAGGCCCACCACACAATGACTTGAAGTCGAACCAGATCACCCCTCCCGCCTTTCGACGGGCTGGAATACACCGACTCTCGATCCTGACCTCCGGCACCTCGTCGGCCGCCTCCGCCAGCTGACCAAATGCTTCCGCCATGGCGGTTTCCGCCGCATTGCCCAATGGACAGTGGTACAGCGCCACCTGACTCAGCGTGCGCTGCCGGTAGTCGGTACCGTTGTCGACATTGATGACTTCGAGCTTTTTGTTGAGCAACTCGATGGCCGGCAGAATTCTGTCCCGGTGCAAACCGTCGGGATAGAGTCCGTCCGGATGAAAGTTGGAAGTGGTGACAAACCCGACGCCCGAGCGAAACAGTGATTCGAGCAGACGGTGAAGAATCATGGCATCCGTCACGTCCGCCACATGAAACTCATCGAAGCAGACCAGCTTGTACCGCTTGGCCATGCGCCTGCCAAGCTCGTCAAGCGGGTTCATGGTCCCTTGCAGCTCGCGCAGCTCGCGGTGCACCTCACGCATGAACTCGTGAAAGTGCAAACGCGTTTTTCGCTGGATGGGTACAGCCTGATAGAAGCAGTCCATCAGGAAGCTCTTGCCCCGCCCCACTCCGCCGAACATGTACACCCCGCGCGGCACATCAGGGTTGTTGAAGACCTTCTTCAGCGCGTTTGAGCGTCGCTGCTTGTATGTAGCCCACTCTGAAGCGCAGCGCTCTAGCGCATCAATGGCACGCAACTGCGCAGGGTCAGAAGAAAAGCCGCGCTCCTTGAGCGCGGCCTCATAAAACGAACGGACGGACATGTTCGGCACTGTAACGGGGTCAGCGAGGAGCAACTGTCTCTCGCGCAACCCCGATCGTCGCTTTCAGAAGTTCAGCGTCCGCTTGTCCACGGCCAGAGCCGCTTCCTTGGTCGCTTCAGACAGTGAGGGGTGTGCATGGCAGATCCGGGCGATGTCCTCGCTGCTCGCACGGAACTCCATGGCAACCACAGCCTCGGAAATCAACTCGGACGCCATGGGACCAACAATGTGAACACCCAGGATTTCGTCGGTTTCGGCGTCAGCCAGGAATTTCACCATGCCAGTGGTATCGCCGAGCGCGCGGGCGCGACCATTGGCCATGAACGGAAAAGTGCCAGCCTTGTACTTGACGCCGTCAGCCTTGAGCTGCTGCTCGGTGCGACCGACCCAGGCGATCTCAGGGCTGGTGTAGATCACCCATGGGATGGTGCCGAAATTGACGTGCCCGTGCTGGCCCGCCATGCGCTCGGCCACCGCAACGCCCTCTTCCTCGGCCTTGTGTGCCAGCATGGGGCCACGCACAACGTCACCCACAGCCCAGACGCCGGGAAGGTTGGTCTTGCAGTCGGCATCGACAACGATGGCACCACGATCATCCAGTTGCAGGCCTACGGCTTCAGCATTGAGTCCCGTGGTATTGGGCACACGACCAATGGAGACGATGAGTTTGTCGACGCTGAGCTTCTGCTCTGCGCCTTTCGCATCCGTGTAGGTGATGTTGACTTTTGTCTTGGTGGATTTGACCTCGCCTACTTTCACACCCAGTTCGACCTTCAGGCCCTGCTTGTCGAAGGCTTTCTTGGCTTCCTTGGCAATCTGGTCGTCCACTGCAGACAGGAAGGCTGGCATGGCCTCGAGGATGGTCACTTCCGTGCCGAGACGGCGCCAGACCGAGCCCATTTCCAGGCCAATCACACCGGAGCCGATCATGGCCATTTTCTTGGGCACAGCGCCAAGACGCAGTGCACCATCGTTGGACAGCACGTTGACTTCGTCGAACTCGACACCCGGCAGCTGGCGGGCGCTGGAACCGGTGGCCACAACGACCTGCTTGCCTGTCAGGGTCTCTTCCTTGGCGCCTGAGACCTTGATCTCATACCCACCGTCGACAGCCTTGCCAAAAGAGCCGCGCCCGTGGAAAAAAGTGACCTTGTTCTTCTTGAACAGGTACAGGATGCCGTCGTTATTCTGCTTGACCACTTCGTCTTTGCGCGCAACCATCTTGGCGACGTCCATCTTGACGTCCTTGACGGAAATGCCATGGTCGGCAAAGTGCTTGTTGGCGTGTTCAAAGTGCTCGGACGACTGCAGCAATGCCTTGGACGGAATGCAGCCGACATTGGTGCAGGTGCCGCCCGGGGCCGGGCCGCCGGCGGCGTTTTTCCACTCATCGATACAGGCGACCTTGAAGCCGAGCTGGGCGGCGCGAATGGCAGCGATGTAACCGCCTGGGCCGGCACCAATCACGACAACGTCAAATGCTTGGGACATGATGTGCTTTCTTTCTGGTTGACGTCATAGCCGGATGACGGCGTCTGACGTGTATCCGATTCCCTTCGGGCGCGCCGCCGGTCCGGTGTTGCCGGCTCAGCGGGCGCTGTCCCTCCGGGCGTCGCTCAAGGCGACAGGGGATGGATCAAATGTCGAACAACAGGCGGGAAGGATCTTCCAGCGCTTCCTTCATGGCCACCAGACCCAGTACAGCTTCGCGGCCGTCAATGATTCGGTGGTCGTACGACATCGCCAGATAGTTCATCGGACGGATCACGATTTCGCCGTTCTCCACCACAGCACGGTCCTTGGTGGCGTGCACGCCCAGAATGGCCGCTTGTGGGGGGTTGATGATGGGCGTCGAGAGCATAGAGCCAAAGACGCCGCCGTTGGAGATGGAGAAGGTGCCGCCCGTGAGGTCGTCAAGACCGATCTTTCCGTCTTTGGCTTTCTGGCCAAACTCGGCAATCTTCTTCTCGATATCGGAGAAGCTCATCTGGTCGGCATTGCGCAAGATGGGCACCACCAGGCCGCGTGGCGAGCCAACAGCGATACCGACGTCGAAGTAGCCGTGGTAAACGATGTCATTGCCATCGACAGATGCGTTGAGCACAGGGTATTTCTTGAGCGCATGCACCGCCGCCTTGACGAAGAAGCTCATGAAGCCAAGTCGGACGCCATGCTCTTTCTCGAACTTGTCCTGAAAACGCTTGCGCATCTGCATCACCGGCGCCATGTTCACCTCGTTGAACGTGGTGAGAATGGCGTTGGTTGCCTGCGACTGCAGCAGACGCTCTGCCACACGTGCGCGCAGGCGGGACATCGGCACGCGCTCTTCTGGACGGTCGCCCAGATCCGGGGTGATGGTCTGCACCTGCGGCAGCACCTTGGTCGGTGCTCCGGTTGGAATGGCAGCAGCCGGTGCGGCGGGCTTGTTGCCGGCAGCGAGAACATCACCCTTGGTGATGCGGCCGTCCTTGCCAGTGCCCTGAACCGTACCGGGTGCCATGCCCTTGTCCGCCATGATCTTTGCCGCGGCAGGCATGGCCACGCCAGACATGCTTCCGCCTGCAGCAGCAGCTGGTGCTGCTGCGGGTGCGGGTGAAGCAGCTGCGGCTGGCGCTGCAGCAGCGGCTGCAGGTGCGGGAGCAGCTGCACCAGCGCTGGCTTCCGTGTCGATTTTGGCGATGACCTGGTCGGCAGCCACGGTTGCACCGTCGCCTTCCACGATTTCAACGATCACACCAGCTGAAGGCGCAGGGCACTCCAGCACGACCTTGTCCGTTTCGATTTCAATGAGGATTTCGTCGACTGCGACGGCTTCACCAACCTTTTTCTTCCACTCCAGCAGCGTGGCCTCGGCCACAGATTCGGAGAGCTGGGGAACTTTGACTTCTACGATTGCCATTTTTGTGGGTATCCTGAATTACGTTGTGCGTTGCGGCTGAGCGGCGTCCGGCTTGTTCTTGACGGTGCCAGACCTTGTCCGCTCAGTGACCGCCAGAATTACTTGCTGAGAACAAAGCCTTTGAGCTTGCCGAAGGCAGCCTCGATGAGGGCCTTCTGTTGCTCCTGGTGCAGGTGGGCATAGCCCACTGCAGGCGATGCAGATGCAGCGCGCCCGGCATAGCCGAGGCGCTGACCGTCCAGCATGTTTTCGTGAATCTGGTGCTGCACAAAGAACCAGGCACCCTGGTTTTGCGGCTCGTCCTGACACCAGACAACGTCTTTCGCGTTCGAAAAGCGCTTCATTTCCGCAGAGAAAGCCTTGTGCGGGAATGGGTACAGCTGCTCGACACGGATGATGGCAACATCGTCCGCACCGCTGGCTTCGCGCTTCTTGACCAGGTCGTAATAAACCTTGCCAGAGCAGCAGATCACGCGCTTGACCTTCGCGGCGTTCTTGACCACGGTTTCGTCATGCTCAGGAATCACCGTCTGGAAACCACCTGTGGTGAACTCGGAGATCGGCGAGGTCGCGTCCTTGTTACGCAGAAGCGACTTCGGCGTAAAGATGATCAGCGGCTTGCGCAGCTCACGCAGCATCTGACGACGCAGAACGTGGAAGATCTGGCTGGCTGTGGTGGGTTGCACCACCTGCATGTTGGCGTCGGCCGCCAGCTGCATGAAACGCTCCACACGGGCAGAGCTGTGCTCTGGTCCCTGCCCTTCATATCCATGCGGCAGCATCAGGGTGATGCCGTTGACGCGTCCCCACTTCACTTCTCCGGAAGCGATGAACTGATCGATCACCACCTGTGCACCGTTGGCAAAGTCGCCAAACTGAGCTTCCCAGATCACCAGGGTGTTGGGATCGTTGGAGGCGTAGCCATATTCAAAGCCCAGGACAGCCTCCTCGGAGAGGATAGAGTCGATGACAGTGAATGGTGCCTGCTTGTCGGAGACGTGTTGCAGCGGGATATAGCTGCCGTGATGCCAGGTCTCGCGATTCTGGTCATGAATGACTGAATGGCGGTGCGAGAAGGTTCCACGACCCGAATCCTCGCCAGAGAGGCGAACCGGGTAGCCACTGGCCACCAGGGAGGCAAAGGCCATGTGTTCACCCATACCCCAGTCGACGTTGATGTCGCCACGACCCATCGCTGCGCGATCGTCGTAAACCTTCTTGACCAGGTTGTGCGGATGCGCTTCCTCGGGCAAGGTGGTGATGCGCTCGGCCAAACGCTGCCACTCAGCCATCGGAATGGCAGTTTCGGCATAGTCCGTCCATTTCTTGCCAAGGAATGGCGACCAGTCAACGGCGTACTTGCTCTTGAAGTTGGTCAGCACTGGGTCAACGGTGTGCTTGCCCGCATCCATGGCGGCACGGTATGCCTTGACCATGTCGTCACCCAGCGTCTCGCCAAGACCTTGCGCCGCGAGCTTGTCCGCGTAAATCTTGCGGGTGCCCGGGTGTTTGTTGATCTTGCTGTACATCAGCGGCTGCGTCAGGCCGGGAGTGTCCTGCTCGTTGTGGCCAAGCTTGCGGAAACACACCAGATCGACCACCACGTCCTTGCCGAAGGTCATGCGGTACTCAAGTGCCAGTTGGGTCGCGAACACCACAGCTTCAGGATCGTCGCCATTGACATGCAGCACCGGGCACTCGACGCCTTTGACGATGTCGGTGCAGTACAGGGTAGAACGCAGATCCCGGGGATCGGAGGTGGTGAATCCGATCTGGTTGTTGATGATGATGTGCACCGTGCCGCCCGTGCGGTAGCCTCGGGTCTGGGACAGCGCCAGCGTCTCCATGTTGACGCCCTGCCCTGCGAATGCTGCATCGCCGTGCACCAGCACCGGCAGAACGGTAGCGCCCTTGTCGTCGCCACGACGATCCATGCGAGCGCGAACCGAACCTTCGACCACCGGGTTCACGATCTCCAGATGCGAAGGGTTGAAAGCCAGGGACAGGTGGACCGGTCCGCCACTGGTGGAAACATCGGAACTGAAGCCTTGGTGGTATTTGACGTCACCTGCTGGCAGGTCTTCCGGAGCCGTGTGGTCAAACTCGGCGAACAGATCCTTGGGCATCTTGCCCAGGGTGTTCACCAGCACGTTCAGGCGTCCACGGTGGGCCATGCCGATCACGATTTCCTGCACGCCCTGGGCACCGGCCTGCTGGATCAGTTCATCCATGGAGGCGATGAAACTCTCGCCGCCCTCCAGCGAGAACCGCTTCTGCCCCACGTATCTGGTGTGAAGGAAACGCTCCAGCCCTTCAGCGGCAGTGAGTCTTTCCAGAATGTGCTTCTTCTTCTCGACCGTCAGCGGGCCCTTGCCGCGGGACGACTCGAGCTTCTCCTGCCACCAGCGCTTTTGCGTCTGATCGGTGATGAACATGTACTCGGCAGCAATGGTGCCGCAGTAGGTGTCGCGCAGGGCATTGAGCAAATCGCGCAAGGACATGACTTCCTTGCCGAAGAAGGTATTGCTCGTGTTGAAGACGGTCTCGAAATCCGCGTCAGCGAATCCGTAGTAGCTGGGATCGAGCTCCTGGATGTGCTCGCGCTCCGTACGCTTGAGTGGATCGAGGTCGGCCCAGCGGGAACCGATGTTGCGATAAGCCGCAATCAGCTGCTGGACGGCCACCCGCTTTCGCCCCAGGTCGGAGTCGGCGCCGGCGGCGATGACGACCTGCGTGCCACCCTGCTTCGCGCGCTCGGCGAAAGCATTGATGACAGGCATGTGGGGAATGTCCTTGGTGTCGCTGCCATCGGCAGCCGGGACGTTTTGCAGGGCGTCAAAGTACTGACGCAGGTTGTCTGGAACGCTACTGGGGTTGTCCAGGTATCGCTCGTACATCTCTTCGACGTAGGGCGCGTTGCCCCCGAAAAGATACGAGTTGGTCTTGTAGGCGACGTAGACGCCACCCCCGTTAGCTTGGGTATCGCTCATGGATGCGCTGACCTCCGCTCCCCTTCGGGAAGCATTAGCTGGTTAGAAGAAACCTTCCGCGACACGGCTTGACCGGTTGGCGGATGCGACAGTGACTTTGGAAGGACCTGACTGCAATTCGCATTGTGCCATCCGATGGCGGCCTGCGGGAAATTATTTGCAGATCCCGCCGACCTTTGCTGCATGTGCAACGTTGAATCGGCAAAAAAAGACCCGCTCTGAAGCGGGTCCTGCTGTTCAGTGACGTAACGGTCTCTCAGGAGGAAACCCGAGGCGACAGTCGCTCAGAGGCGGGCACCGAGCCTGGCTCGTCCATCTCGATGGCAATCTGGGTACAAACAGTGCGGCAAAGTGTCACGGCCTTCTCGCTCTGCACGCGATAAATCACCTGCGTGCCCTCCTTGCGCTTGGCCAGCACGCCTGCCCTGTACAACAGGTTCAGGTGCTGCGAGAGGTTGGGCTGAGTGGTCTCGATTTCCTTGAGCAACTGAGAAACAGACTTCTCCTTGTCGCACAACGCACTGAGAATGCGCAAGCGCATCGGGGTCGCCAGAACACCAAAGAGCTCTGCTGCCATTTCAAACACCCTGGCTTTTTCCACCTGGGCATTGCCGCTGATCATCTCTTCCATTTGAGCTGTACCTTAGACCAATATAAGCATGAATCCAGAGACGGATCATACTTACAAATCCTGACAGCCACCAACTGCGGACCGGACAATCTGCTTCTGAATGAGACAATTCCCAGGAACAGCAAGCTGTTCCGTGGAAAATTGCCTCATTTTTCAACCGCTCAGTTTGAGACGAGATCCTTGACCTGCTGAAGCGCAGCCGGATCCTCCATGGTAGTGAGATCACCGGGGTCACGCCCCTCGCAGACAGCCTGAATGGCACGGCGCAGCAGCTTGCCAGACCGGGTCTTGGGCAGAACGCTGACGAAGCGCACGCGCGCCGGACGGGCAACCGCTCCAAGCTGACTATCGACCACTTTCATGATCTCGCCTTCCAGCTTGAGCGCAGCTTCAGGGGTATCAGCAACCGAGGCATCCTTGAGCACGGCAAATGCAACGGCCACCTGCCCCTTGAGCTGATCGGCCACGCCGACAACGGCCACCTCGGCCACATTGGCATGACTGGAGATGCTCTCTTCGATTTCACGGGTACCCAGCCGGTGGCCCGCGACGTTG
Organism: Hydrogenophaga sp. 5NK40-0174; assembly: GCF_040372165.1. NCBI lineage: Bacteria > Pseudomonadati > Pseudomonadota > Betaproteobacteria > Burkholderiales > Comamonadaceae > Hydrogenophaga > Hydrogenophaga sp. 5NK40-0174. The sequence goes on from NZ_BAABWG010000001.1 coordinate 1,139,588, forward strand.
ATCACATCGTCGGTGCGGCCAAGGATGAAGAAATACCCGTCTTCATCGCGAACGCCCCAGTCAAAGGTGCTGTACATGACCCTGTTGTGGATGCTGGACCAATACGTCTTCACGTAGCGATCATCGTCGCCCCAGACGGTCTGGAGGCACCCCGGCGGCAGCGGACCCTCAACGGCAATCACGCCTTTTTTGTTGGGTTCCTTGATCTCTTCACCAGTCGTCTCGTCGATCAGACGGACGTCATAGCCGTACACGGCCTTTCCAGGCGAGCCAAACTTCGTCGGCGCGTCCTCCACCCCGTTGCAAATGGCCATGATTGGCCAGCCCGTCTCGGTCTGCCAGTAGTTGTCAATGATGGGGCGCTTGATGGCGTCCGCGATCCAGGTGGCCGTGGGCTCGTCGAGCGGCTCTCCGGCCAGAAACAGGGCCTTGAGGCTCGAAAGGTCGTATTTGGAAAGGTAGGCCGGGTCTTGCTTCTTGAGAACGCGAGCAGCCGTGGGCGCACTGAACATGACGGTGACCTTGTACTTTTCAACCAGGCTCCACCAGATGCCGGCATCGGGCCGAACGGGCAGGCCTTCGTACATGATGGTGGCCATTCCGCGAATCAAAGGGCCATAGATGATGTAGCTGTGCCCCACCACCCATCCGATGTCGCTGGTGGAGAAATATGTCTCGCCTGGCTCTCCCATGTAGATGTGTTTCATGGACGCCGCCAGCGCCACGGCATAGCCCGCCGTGTCACGCTGAACCCCCTTGGGCTTTCCGGTCGTTCCACTCGTGTACAAGATGTAGCTGGGGTGTGTGCTGTCGACCCACTCACAGGGAACCTGGGCGTCCATGTTCGCTTCGCGCAAGCTCGCATAGTCCTCGTCGCGGCCAGCGACGGGTGACAGGTCGGCCAGCCCCCGGTTGACCATCAGGACTTTCGCCGGCTTGTGTTTGGATTGGTTGATGGCCTCATCCAGAAGGTGCTTGTATGGCACCACTTTGCCCCCACGCATGCCCGCATCCGAGCTGACAATCAGGGAGGGCTGGGCGTCATCGATACGGCTGGCCAGGGAATGGCTTGCGAACCCACCAAACACGACCGAGTGGATGGCTCCAATCCGTGCACATGCCAGCATGGCAAAGCAGGCCTCGGCAATCATGGGCATGTAGATCAGGACCCGGTCGCCCTTTTTGACCCCCAGCTGCTGATAGATGGCCGCCATGCGACTGACCTCGGCATGCAACTCCTTGAAGGTGTAGGCCTTCTCGGTATCGGTTTCGGTGGACACAAAGATCAGCGCGTTCTGATCGGCGCGATCCTTGAGGTGCCGGTCCACAGCGTTGTGGCAAAGGTTGGTTTGCCCTCCCACGAACCACTTGGCAAATGGCGGGTTGGTGTAGTCGCAGACCTGATCGAATGGCTTGTGCCAATCGATCATCTCGGCCTGCTCGCGCCAGAAACCGTCACGGTCTTCGATGGATCGGCGATGGAACTCGGCATAACTCTGGTCTTGACTCATCGTGATGTCTCCTCGACTTCTTGCGTGCGCATGGGATGGCCGCACCTGCCCTGTGGGCGGGGCGGCCATCATACAGAATTCATAATTATGAATCCAAGACTTTCGGGCGCCTGACAAAACTGGCTTCAAGCCCTGAACGCCTCGCCCGGGAATCACCCGGGCAGCATCACTTCACCAGCGCCTGTACATCCTTGAATGCTGGATGCTCCGCCGAACCCAGCCATTCGAACAACACCATTTCCGTGGTCACCAGCTCAACACCCGCCCCGGCCAGCCGGTCGAATGCTGCATCGCGATTGCGCTCAGTGCGAGAGCCACATGCATCGACCACCACGCATACGTCGAACTCTTCCTCCAGCAACTCCAGTGCTGTCTGCATCAGGCAGATATGGGCCTCGCAACCAGCGACCACAATGGTGGAACGGTCCTGGCGCTGCTCCTGCTGGCGCTTTTGCAGGTGCTTGGGGAGGCTTCGTGCGTTGCCCGCAGGCTTGCTGGCCTCTCGCAGCATATCCCCCAGACCCTCGGCCACAGCGCTAAAGCACTGCTTGCTCAATACCTCTCGGCATTCGCCAGCAAGCTCCGGAACCAGCTCTCCGAGCTTGGCAGGCGCCTGCTGAGTGCCCCACACGGGAACCTTGAAAAGGCGAGCGCCCCTGGCCAGCGCAACGGCCTGGGACTGGACCTTCGAGCCATCTGAGATAGCCTTCATCAGCCGGGGCTGGAAATCGACCAGCACCAGCTGGCAGTCTTGAGCATTGAGCAGCATACAGATAAATAAGAACGCCGTTGTCAGCCTGCCTGTGGCGAGGAAAAACAAACACAAACGCCTGACAGAAGAGTCACATAGTCTCGGAACGAATCATCCTTGAAGTCAAGGTGCAGTCAACCGAAAAGGTCCGATTGTGCTTCATCCTGATCATCAGCCCGATTGGCAATGTCTCCCGAGGCCAAATCTGCCCCGGGCTTGGCGGCTTCAAGCTTGAGCAGAAGGAGAAGATAGGCATCGAATTGCGCCTGGAGGTCGGTCAATTCAGCCTCCTTCAATTGCTGCCCGGCAGTCGCGCACTGACCCACGGCCCAGAGCACCAGATTGACCTGCAGTGCCTTCGCCCCCGCTGCCGAGAAGCCCGCTTGCTCAAGGAGCGAAGTTGCGGGTGTCAGTGCAGCCATCAGCTCAGAGAGCACCAGAGCGCCGCCGGCATCGCCGTCTGTTGCCGCACCTTGGTCAGGGGACACAGGCGCTCTGAGCAGCAACGTTCGCCGGTGCGGATCCGCCATGAGTGCAGCCCACCAATGGCGGCTCATTTGCTGGAAATGTGACAGCACATCGCGCCGCTCAGGTGCGACGGCACGCCGCCCTCCGAACTTGGCCCGCCAGGCCTTGATTTCCTGTGCCAGAACTTCCAGTGCCTGGCCCCGCAGCGCATCCAGCAATGCATCTCGATCCCGGAAATACATGTAAAGCGCACCGGCGGTATAACCACAGCGTTCGGCCAGATCACGCATTCGCAGGCCATCGTCACCTTGTTCGGCGTACAGCGATTGGGCCTGTTCAAGGATTTGCCGACGGCGCGTTTCGGCGCCGCGAAGCTTTCTTTGCTCCCGCATCTGTGCCCTGGCCGTAGCAGCCTCCAGAGCTCGGTTCGTCGGTACTTCCGCGATGGAATCGAATGGAAGATTCATAAATTAAACATCGTTCAACTTCATAAACGTTGGCCACATTTTAAATCATGGTTGTGTTTTACAACGACACTTCAATTGAAACAACTTGGTTTGCATCACTGACGTTCTACCGGTTGCACGCCGGCGGTCGAGCAGACCCCAGCGACGCAAACTGAGGTTGTTCATACCAACATCTCGAAACATAGCGCGGCTCAAAAACGCTTTGAATTCAACGGATTAGATGGTATTTTTCACTTGACTTGGCAGCATCCATGCCCTAAGCTTCACCACAGTATGAAATTTGTGGCGTCATCCCTTCTGCTGATCCTGGCACTGTCAGTGAATGCCGAGCCAGTGGAGCAACCGTTTAACAGCATGGAAGCGCTGCTGTCGAGTCATGGACTGGCTGGTGACCGGCATCAGGAGACCATTCAAACGGCATCGGTTTCCATGCCGCCGGCCGGGGGCGACTATCGCTCACCCAGTGCATTGGTCGTGATGAATGCGATGGCGTACCTGGGCACGCCGTACCAATATGGCGGCAATACAGTTGAGACCGGCTTTGATTGCAGCGGTTTCGTTCGGGCCGTTTTCAGCGAAACCCTGGGCAAGAACCTCCCCCGACGCTCGCATCAGCAAGCGGATCATGGCGCCTCTGTTGGCAAACAGTCGCTTCAGCCAGGTGATCTCGTGTTCTTCAATACGCAACGGCGGCGCAACAGCCATGTCGGCATCTACATTGGCGACGGACGCTTTGTTCATGCACCTCGCACAGGGGCCCGAGTACGTGTCGAAGACATGAACGTCTCCTATTGGAGCAGACGCTATGACGGCGCAAGGCGCCTGACAGGCGAAGGCGAAAGCACTGGGACATTGCCGGAGCCGAACCACGTCACATCAGAACCCTATGAGTTCAGCATGGTTCCCGATCTCGCGTTCTGACAATCCCCCACACCTCTTTCCACCAGGTCAGTCCTTTTTCACCACCGTCTTCGGAAAGAAGCGATCTCGGGTGCGCCGTGCCATGCGCCACATGACCGGTGGCAGCCAATCATGGGCCAGACTCACACCGGAGGTGGCGATTCTCTCATCTGGCCGACCACGCCAGGTGGTCGAGTGCATGCCAACAGCCTCGCCCTTGGGGCGCCCATTGGTGTAGTAGAAGAGCGCCAACGACTTTCTGGATTCTTCCTCCGGACACTCCAGAGGGTCGGGGTGTCCATGAAAGGAGTGACTGGTGGTTGAGAAAAGTGCCAGGCGGTTGAACACTGGTGCGATCTTGTCGTAGCACTTCGTCGTGTCTTTGTCCCAGCATTCAAAGTGCCCGCCATACTCATCCTTCCAGTCCTTGTTCAGGTAAAGCAGCACGTTGATACGGCGATCCAGAAAGTACTGGTCATGGTGCGAGAAATCCGCATGGAGTTTCAGAAAGCCTCCACGGCGGGTCTGATGCAGTCCACCGCCTCGCATGTGGGGGTCGGGGATCAGGTGTTCGATACCAGTGAGCTTCTCAAGAAACCGAAGAAATGGCACGGAATTGAACTGGTGCAGCATGTGACGGGTCACGGGCCCGAACTGCGATTCGTCGGCGCACACTTGCTTGAGTTCAGCCGGACGACGGTAGGATGTCCAGTCAATCTTGCCTGGCTTGGGAAACTCCTCCAGCATGGCTTCAGCAACCGCCGGAGGAAGAAAGTTGTCGAAGTAAATGTGCGGGTAAGGCTCGGCATTCAGATAACGCTGCCGGTTTTCCACTGCCAGGTTCAGATACCGGGCGTCATCGAAGACATATGAGCTGGTCAGCTCGTGTGTGCTGCTTACTTGTTCCATGCTGGGGTCCTTGCCTCACTTCCGCAGGACTCCACCAAGAACCTGGCGTACCACCAAGGTCTGTCCGAGCCCTACCCAACATGGGAGTCTCGATAACAAAGGTTTAAGAATGACTTAAGGAGACCACATCTCCTGTACCCAATTGTGGGTAACATGCCACGCAACGCCCTACCGAGAGGAACGGCATTCGCGCAAGCCCCAGCGAAAGCGCGAACTGCCGACAGCGACGAGAACTGTTTCTTGCGGCAGCTTCTCCATTGGGACAGTCACGCAATCCAGAAGATTGCAAACAAGGCGCCGCAGTGACAGGCGGCATCACCTTACGACTGGCGCCTGGGCGCAGATGGCGATCGGCTACCAGCTAGCCCATGGTACGTCCAGGCCGCCATTGCGGGCCCCGCTCACGAGACTGGCTCGCCTGGCACACGCCCTTCCGGCGAGGTTGGAAGCGGGATTTTTCTTGGCAAGTGGATCACGACACGGCCTGAGCCCTCAGCCATGTTGCCAAACTCCTTGCCCAGACGTTCAATCAGGCGCATGTCTTCCCCATCGACGTCTTCGATACCGTCCAGGGAAGCATGAGGCAGCAGTGCCGTGACGACACGAAACCGCATGGTGAGGTTTCGGGGCAATGTCGATGCCGTCTCCAGCCCTCTGGCCACGATATGCTGCGCAAGCAACTTGAGTTCGGCCTGTTGCTGTGGGCCCTCTACGAGAATCACAAACCGGGCATCCGATATGCGGCAGACCGTATCCACTTCCCGAACGAGACGGGAAAGGCGGGTGGCTGCCACCACGAGTGCCCGTTCCCCGGACTCGCGGCCCATCGAATCGACCGTGTCCTGGTAGTTGGAAAAGTCCACCACCAGAAGTCCAAAATGGTGGCCATAACGCTTTGCCCGGCGCACGGCGTCGCGCAGCCGCAAACGCATGACAGGCAAGATGGGCAGGCCCGTGAGCACGTCGCTCGTATCAAGCGCCCGATATCGGCTGCTGTTCTCGTTGAACTCCTTGGCTCTCCGGTGAAGAAAGTACAGCAGCAGCGGGATTTCGATGGCAGAGCCGATCAGCACAGCGTATTGCGTGGCCCAACTGTCGGCCAGCACCCCAGCCGCCCTGAGTGCAGGGAAAGGATAGCCCAGGTGCACCGGGAGAAAACCCAGAAACATCCATCCGGCGTAACGCTCTCCCTGGCGCCAGGTCCAAAGACACAGGAAGATGCTCAACAGGACCGAGATCAAACCATAGAGATTGAGCACCATCAAGGTGAACGTGTTGGTTGCTGACAGATAGACGGCAGGCAACACAAAACCAAACAGCGACCATCCCAGCGCAAATCGGTCCAGCAACCGGTGGTAGCGCGATACGGCACATACCTCCCGCACAAACCAGATGCCGCTGGCTGACATCCAGAGCATGAAGATGGCCGGTGAGGCGCTGGTCCACCAGGCCGAGTTCGGCCAGAGGTACTGCCCTCCCACTCCGGTGAAGCTCAGCTGGAAACCCATCATGAAAGCCACATAGCCCATATAGGCCAGGAACACCTTGTCGCCATACAAGCGCAAGTGCGTCCACCCCAGGAAAAGAACAAGCAGACCAAAACCTGTGTAGGCACCAACGAGCAACAGGTTCCAAGCCCTGCTCTCGCCCAGGGAAACTTCATCGATCAGCGTGAAGTCGGGGTTGATCGCCGTCGGATAGTTGCCCAGGCGAAGCCAGCCCACCTGGGCCTGCCCAGCCTGGGAAATTTCGAACAGCGGACTTTTGTCTGGATGAGACCACTGGCTGACGGCCAGCTGTGCACCCGCCTGCTGCCGGACCCATTGCCCGGTTCCAGGATCCTTGAGATACAACGCAGCCTGACGGATGAAAGCCGTTGCATCCAGCTGCAGGTACCACCGGGTTGATGTATCGAAAGCCGGGAGGTCCAGCCTCAACCACAAAGCGCCGTCTGGCAACTGAAATGGCTCCGGAGCCAGCAGTGGTTTGAGCGCCGAACCTGGAAGGCTCTCTACGTGGCGAATGTCCGCCTCTCCGTTCTCATCGACCCAGTAACTGGTTGCGATGCGGGCGTTTCCGTCAGACAGCGCCGCTCGGGCACCACTGTGCCCAAACCACAGCGCAAAGGCCAGCGCGGCCATCAGCAACAGAGTCAACCATGAGCGAAATTGCACTCCCCCCTCGGTGGCGACAGGCATCGGGTCTGGCGATCTGGATGGGCTATGGTGCATCAGTCCCGACCTTCGCCACCTGCCACAGGTGCTGGTGCCTGCCCCAGCGGAAGGTGCCAGTAACCTGCGGTCGTGAGCCGGTCCTCGAGCCGGTTGACCCAGTCAGGCTGGCGCGTGTCTTCATGCCAGTCGGCAGCCGCAAGACGCAATGGATGAAGGACTCGTTCAGGCAAACTCAATGCAATCGTCTGGTTCAACAAGAATCTGGTCAGCAGATGGTAGCCAACAACGCGTGTGAGCATGCGCGACAAAGCGAAATGGGGCAGGAAAAGCTGCACCACAGCATCGACGCTGCGCGCAAACCCCAGGGTCAACCAAAATGCTGCCTGGGTGAACCATGAGAGGTGCTCGTTGACGCCCACGGTGTCTGCCGCCTTCTCACCGATCAGCATTCGCGTCATGGGTACCGGGAAATGCTTGATCACGGGCAGCTGTATCGAGCTTGCCAGTGCTGCGATCAAAGCACGCCCCAGACCAGGCCTGGCATCTTCCTGACTCGGATGCAATCTGCCCGACTTCTGTATGGCAGCGAACATGGCCTCGGCATCCTGCATGGAGTGCGCCATCAGCGACTCGTCGATACCCAGGATGTACCCCACCACGTTCCAGGTGTGCAGGAACGCCTCCTCGTCCGAGGCAGAGAAACCCAGGCCGAGTTTTCGCATGCCACGCAGGAAAACATAGCTGAACGTCAGCAAGGTATAGGCCAGCTCAATCTGATTGCAGGGCAGGCCCTGCACCCCGACGTCCCACCCGTGACGCCAAAGGGCCGTGTGCAAGTCCGCGTGCTGTCCCGGCAAGTGCTGGAGCCGGTCAACCTTTCCCGTGACTGCCGACGGATTTCCACGCAGAATCATGTGGCGAATCGTCGCGTGGATCAGTCGCACGCGAAGAATCTGCGCCACCCCTGATCCGCCAGAATCTGTCAGGCCGCCTTTGACCATGACCGGAAAGATCATGGCAGCCGTTTGGCGAATACGGTGTTCGGTGTGGTCCTCAAGCTGACCGGCAATGTGCAGCACTTCGGCCAGGTCGGGCAATACGTAGCACTCTGGCAGACTGGCGCAAAACAGCAACGCGCACGACATGGGCCCGTAATCAATGAAAAGCGATTCAGCCCGCTCGATCTTTGCAGCATCCGCCCATGCCGGAAGCGCCATGCCTTGGGACACATAGTCACGCAAGGCATCTGCAACCACCGGGTCCGCACCCTGCACTCCGGGTACCCAAGCTGCAAGTGCGCCATTGGTGGTCCACTCCGCCATGAGTCTGTTTGCCTGTGAAAGACGCGTTGCATCAAACATACTCTGGGAAGTTTTGTGCCCCATCAACCTGGCAACGGTATCGTCGGCCAGAGGGTCCGCCGTCTTGTCGTAGGTATCGATTCTCTCTGCCCAGCTCACTGCACTGCCTCCTGTGCCTGCTCGCCACCCTTGTCAGACGGTGAACGAGCCCACCGCCACGCGTTGGAGAGGCAAACCAGCAACGGTATACCCATGGCGAACACAGCCACCGCCCGAACCTCTATGGGATCACCTTCGATCACCTGGAAAACCAGTTCGCCGCCATACGTCAGCAAAGGGACCAGGACAGCCAAGCGATTGACCTTCAGGGGCGCCGGCTCATCAAGTTGCCTGATGCGCGACATCCAGGCAGCGGCAATGACGCTGGCGATGAACATCCAACCGACAAAGCCTTGCAGGGTTTCGCCAAACCACCCTCCATCGCGCTTCTCCATGATCCATGCCTTGAGCACGAAAACAAAGTAAGGGTCTGCGCCGAGATCGAAAGCCGTGACCACCATGGCAGTCAGGAGGATAGTGAGCAACCCCGAACCCATACTGGGGCGAGACAAGACAGGTTTTTGCCACAAAAGCAAGGACGCCATCACGTAGCCGATGAACACGAGGGCAAACCACATCAGCGGGATCACCACCGGCACGTTGGCCAACTGCCAGCCGAGGACGTCGGTATAGGTGTAGCGACCGAAAAACCAGCCTCGGGATGACCCCATTTGTTCGGCAAACCATCCGATGGGCAAGGCAACGGCGACGAACCATTGCGTCGGCCACGCGCCGAGCAGCTTGAGCGCTGACCACAGGCTCGCCATGAACATCACCACGGATGCCACCACCAACGATGTGGTGATGAGTCCCCGGCCACTGAATAACGACTCGGTCACCAGGACGACCGATACGGTCAACCCCAAGCCGAGCAACGCGCGATCGGGCAAACGCAATGATCCCACCGCTGCCTCCTCCAGACCAGATGTTGCTCCCCTCCTTCTCCTTCGCGACATTCTATGCCACGGTACTGAGCCACCAAATGACAACGCCGTGCAAATTACACGGCGTTGTCAATCGGTTCATCAGGGTTAGTCTCTAGCGCGCTATCGCTTTTGCGGAGGCAAGTCAGTACACGACCCGTGCGCCACCTCCGCCGCCATGCCGATGCTCTCGCCCAGCGTGGGGTGTGGGTGGATGGTCTTGCCGACGTCGACGGCGTCTGCGCCCATCTCGATGGCCAATGCAATCTCGCCAATCATGTCACCCGCATGGGTACCCACAATGCCGCCGCCAAGAATCTTGCCGTGGCCATGAGCTTCGGGCGAGTCGTCGAACAACAGCTTGGTGAAGCCCTCATCGCGGCCGTTGGCAATCGCACGTCCCGAAGCCGCCCAGGGGAACAAGCCCTTCTTGACCTTGATGCCCTGAGCCTTGGCCTGCTCCTCTGTCAGGCCCACCCACGCCACTTCCGGATCGGTGTAGGCCACGCTCGGAATCACTCGGGCATTGAAGGCGCTCGAGGCCAAGGCCTTGTCGCCCTTGAGTTCACCGGCGATCACTTCCGCCGCCACGTGCGCCTCGTGCACCGCCTTGTGCGCCAGCATGGGTTGGCCCACGATGTCGCCGATGGCGAAGATGTGCGGCACATTGGTGCGCATCTGGATGTCGACATCGATGAAGCCGCGGTCGGTTACTGAAACCCCGGCCTTGTCGGCCGCGATCTTCTTGCCATTGGGCGAGCGACCCACAGCTTGCAGGACGAGGTCGTAAACGCCTTCGCTCTTGGTGCCATCAAGCCCTTCGAACTGGACTTTGATGCCTTCAGGCGTAGCCTCGGCACCCACGGTCTTGGTCTTGAGCATGATGTTGTCGAAGCGGCCCTTGTTCATCTTCTCCCAGACCTTGACGAGATCTCGGTCAGCGCCTTGCATCAGACCGTCCATCATCTCAACCACATCCAGGCGGGCGCCCAGTGTGCTGTAGACCGTGCCCATCTCCAGGCCGATGATGCCGCCGCCGACGATCAGCATTTTCTTGGGCACTGCCTGCAATCCCAGTGCGCCAGTAGAGTCCACCACGCGCGGGTCTTCTGGCAGGAATGGCAGGCGCACCGCTTGTGAGCCAGCCGCAATGATGCAGTGCTTGAACTCGACAGTTTGCTTCTGCCCTGTCTTGTCCTGGGCAGCGCCTTCCGTCATTTCGACTTCAAGATGATGGCTGCCGACGAAGGCACCGTAGCCGCGCACCACCGTGACCTTGCGCATCTTGGCCATGCCGGCCAGGCCGCCGGTGAGCTTGCCGATGACTTTTTCCTTGTGCGTGCGCAGCTTGTCAATGTCCAGCTTGGGAGCGCCGAAGTCCACGCCCAGATCAGACAGGTGGCTCACTTCATCCATGACGGCCGCTACGTGGAGCAATGCCTTGGAAGGGATACACCCGACGTTCAGGCAAACGCCGCCCAGCGTGGCGTAGCGCTCGACGATGACGACCTTAAGGCCCAGGTCAGCCGCACGGAAAGCCGCCGAGTAACCACCGGGGCCGCCGCCGAGCACGAGCACGTCGCAGGACACATCGGCACCACCTGCGTAGGACGCTGCCTGCGGGGCGGGCGCAGAGGCTGGCGCAACTGCAGGCGCTGCTGGAGCGGCCGCCGGGGCTGGCGCTGCCGCAGCACCCTCTTCCTGCGCATCAAGCATCAGCAAAACCGACCCTTCACTGACCTTGTCGCCGAGCTTCACCTTGAGCGATTTGATCACGCCGCCATGTGAGGATGGAATCTCCATCGACGCCTTGTCAGACTCGACAGTGATCAGCGACTGCTCAGGCGCGATGGTGTCGCCCTCTGCCACCAACACCTCGATCACAGCCACTTCGCTGAAGTCACCAATGTCGGGAACCTTGATTTCAATCTGTGCCATGTCTTGCCCCTCTTACAGCATCACCCGACGGAAGTCGGCAAGGATCTGGCCCAGATAGGCATTGAAGCGCGCTGCAGCAGCCCCGTCGATCACGCGGTGGTCCCATGTCAATGACAAAGGCAGCATCAGGCGTGGCTTGAACTCCTTGCCGTCCCACACGGGTTCCATCTGACTGCGGCAAACGCCCAGAATGGCCACCTCTGGCGCGTTGATGATGGGCGTGAAGTAGCGTCCACCAATGCCGCCCAGGCTGGAAATGGTGAAGGTAGCACCGCTCATGTCGGCCGGGCCGAGTTTGCCGTCACGGGCCTTGGCAGCGAGTTCGCTCATCTCCTTGCTGATCTCGAAAACACCTTTTTCATCGGCATTCTTGATCACGGGCACCACCAGACCGTTGGGCGTGTCGGCAGCAAAACCGATGTGCCAGTAGTTCTTGTAAATCAGTGCTGAACTGTCGTTCTCGACGTCGAGCGAGCTGTTGAACTCGGGGAATTTCTTGAGCGCAGCCACGCAGGCCTTGATCAGGAAAGCGAGCATGGTGACCTTGATGCCCTTCTTCTCGTTTTCCTTGTTCAGCTGAACGCGCAAGGCCTCCAGGTCCGTGATGTCGGCGTCGTCATGGTTGGTGACGGCCGGAATCATCACGGCATTGCGCAGCAGGTTGGCGCCGGAGATCTTCTTGATGCGTGAAAGCTCTTTTCGCTCCACCGGACCGAACTTGGCGAAGTCGACCTTTGGCCAGGGGATCAGACCCAAAGCGGCTCCATTGGCACCACCGGCTCCTGAGCTGGATGCACTTTGCTGCGCCTTTGTGCTTTGTTGGCCGGCCATCACCGCACGGGTGAAGTTCTCAATGTCCTCGCGCGTGATGCGATCTTTGGCGCCAGACCCTTTCACTTCAGCCAGCGGCACACCCAGTTCGCGAGCGAACTTGCGCACCGAAGGGGAAGCGTGCGGCAGCCCTGTCATTTGGGCCGTGGCAGGTTGGTGTGCAGCGGCTAGCTGAGCGTTGGACACCGCAGCAGCAGGTGCAGGCGCTGCGGCTGCCGACGGGGCAGACGCTGGAGCGGCGGCAGCGGGTGCAGGTGAAGTTGTAGAGCCGGCAGCGCCAGACAGAACTGCCACGAGGTCACCCATATTGACCTTGTCACCCACCTTCACAGCCAGGCGCACCACCGTGCCCGCAGCGGACGACGGAATCTCCATCGAAGCCTTGTCGGACTCCACGGTGATCAGCGACTGTTCTTCCTGCACTTCGTCGCCGGGTTGGACCAGCACTTCAATGACGGCCACGTCGGCGAAATCGCCAATGTCGGGGACTTTCACCTCAACCTCTCCGTCAGCCTGGGCAGGAGCGGCTGCGGGCATCGCCGCCGGGGAGGCAGCGGCGGGTGCAGGTGCAGGTGCGGGAGTCGTGGCTGCTGGCGCAGGTGCAGGCGCTTCAGCGGCAGACTCCGCTGAGTCCAGCATGAGCAGCACAGAGCCTTCGCTCACCGTATCGCCCAGCTTGACTTTCAGTTCCTTGACCACGCCAGCATGTGAGCATGGGATTTCCATGGAAGCCTTGTCAGACTCCACCGTCACCAGCGATTGCTCTGCCTTGACGGTATCGCCTGGCTGGACCAGGACTTCGATCACCGCCACATCGGAGAAATCGCCGATGTCCGGTACCTTGATTTCAATCGTTGCCATGTTCTTGTCTCCGGGCCATCAGGCATTGAGCGGGTTGACTTTATCGACGTTGAGGCCGTACTTCCGGATAGCTTCCGTCACCTTGGCCACCGGGATCGAGCCCTCGTCTGCCAGCGAACGCAGCGCCGAGACCACGATGTAGTAGCGGTTGATCTCGAAGTGCTCGCGCAGCTTGCTGCGGAAATCACTGCGACCGAACCCGTCGGTGCCCAGCACCTTGTAGCTGCGGCCCTTGGGCATGAAGGGGCGAATCTGTTCCGCGTAGTTCTTGATGTAATCGGTCGATGCCACCACAGGACCCGCGTGCTTTTCGAGCTGTTGCGCGACAAACGGCACCTTCTGCTCAGCTTCTGGGTGCAACAGGTTCCAGCGCTCCACATCCTGACCATCGCGTGCCAGCTGGTTGAAGCTGGGGCAGCTCCACACATTGGCAGCAACACCCCAGTCCTTCTCCAGCAGCTTCTGCGCTTCCATGGACTCGCGCAAGATGGAGCCAGAGCCCAGCAATTGCACGCGCGGCGTGAGCTTCGGGCCCTCGCTGCAGAGATACATGCCTTTGATGATCTGCTCTTCGGTGCCCTCCTTGAGGCCAGGCATCGCGTAGTTCTCGTTGAGCAGCGTCAGGTAGAAGAACACGTTGTCCTGCTGCTCCACCATGCGCTTGAGACCATGGTGCAGGATGACGCCCACTTCGTGTGCGAAGGTCGGGTCGTAGCTGATGCAGTTGGGAATCGTGCCCGCCAGGATATGGCTGTGGCCGTCTTCGTGTTGCAAGCCCTCACCGTTGAGCGTGGTCCGCCCCGAGGTGCCCCCCAGCAGGAAGCCACGAGCCTGCATGTCGCCAGCCGCCCATGCCAGGTCGCCAATGCGCTGGAAGCCGAACATGGAGTAGTACACATAGAACGGCACCATGACGCGGTTGGACGTGCTGTAGGACGTGGCCGCAGCAATCCAGCTGCTCATGCCGCCTGCTTCGTTGATGCCCTCCTGCAGAATCTGGCCAGCCTTGTCTTCCTTGTAGTACATGACCTGGTCCTTGTCGACCGGGGTGTACTGCTGACCCGCAGGGTTGTAGATGCCGATCTGGCGGAACAGGCCTTCCATACCGAAAGTACGGGCTTCGTCCACCAGAATGGGCACCACGCGCGGTCCAACGCTCTTGTCGCGAAGCAGCTGCGTCAGGAATCGCACATAGGCCTGTGTCGTGGATATCTCGCGGCCTTCGGCAGTGGGCTCCAGCACCGCCTTGAACGTGTCCAGCGAAGGAATGGCCAACGCCTCGTCAGCCTTGACGCGCCGCTTGGGCAGATAGCCACCCAGCGCCTGACGGCGTTCGTGCAAATAGCGCATCTCAGGCGTGTCTTCTGCCGGCTTGTAAAACGGAATCTTGGGCAACTCGCTGTCCGGAATCGGCAGGTTGAAGCGGTCGCGGAAGGCCTTGATGTCCTCGTCCGTGAGCTTCTTGGTCTGGTGAACCGTGTTCTTTCCCTCACCGGCCTTGCCCATACCGAAGCCTTTGACCGTCTTGATCAGCATCACCGTCGGCTGGCCCTTGTGGTTCACAGCGCGGTGGTAGGCTGCATAGACTTTCTGGGGGTCGTGGCCACCGCGGCGCAGGCTCCAGATGTCTTCGTCGCTGAGCTTGGACACCAGCTCCAGAGCCTTGGGGTCGCGCCCGAAGAAATGCTTGCGGACGTAAGCACCGTCATTGGCCTTGAAAGCCTGATAGTCGCCGTCAAGCGTTTCCATCATGATCTTGCGCAGCGCTCCGTCCTTGTCGCGCGCCAGCAGCGGATCCCAGTTGGACCCCCATAGCAGCTTGATCACGTTCCAGCCAGAGCCGCGAAACTCGCCTTCGAGCTCCTGGACAATCTTGCCGTTGCCGCGCACCGGGCCGTCAAGGCGCTGGAGGTTGCAGTTGACGACAAAGATCAGGTTATCCAGGTTCTCGCGGGCTGCCAGGCTGATGGCACCCAGGGATTCCACCTCGTCCATTTCGCCGTCGCCACAGAAGCACCAGACCTTGCGATTGCTGGTGTCGGCAATGCCACGTGCGTGCAGGTACTTCAGGAAGCGTGCCTGGTAGATGGCCATCAGCGGGCCCAGGCCCATGGACACCGTCGGGAATTGCCAGAACTCGGGCATCAGCTTGGGGTGTGGATAGCTCGACAAGCCCTTGCCGTCCACTTCCTGTCGGAAGTTGAGCAGTTGCTCCTCTGTCAGGCGCCCCTCCAGGAATGCCCGCGCATACACGCCGGGCGCCACATGCCCCTGGATGTAGAGGCAGTCGCCACCATGGTTTTCGCTCTCAGCGTGCCAGAAGTGGTTGAAGCCAGCCCCAAACAGGTGGGCCAACGAGGCAAAAGAGCCAATGTGGCCACCCAGATCACCACCGTCTTCCGGATGGTGGCGGTTGGCCTTGACCACCATGGCCATCGCGTTCCAGCGCATGTAGGCACGCAGACGCTCTTCAATCTCGATGTTGCCCGGACAGCGCTCTTCTTCATCCGGCTCAATCGTGTTCACGTACCCCGTCGTGGCGGAAAACGGCAAATCAATGCTGTGCTGGCGTGCCTCTTCAAGCAACTGCTCGAGCAAGGCATGCGCCCTCTCCGGGCCTTCTCGTTCAATGACGGCAGTCAGTGCGTCCAGCCATTCGCGGGTTTCCTGCGGGTCCATGTCATCGCGTTCCACGGGGGTGAGAGTGGACATGTTTGTCTCCTGTTTGAGCGTACAAAGCGGGCTTTTGGCCCGTGCATGTTCGCATTCTCACACAAAAAAATGTTGATTTCAATATGTGCACTTGTTTTTCATATTGTGGTTCTCGAAAAAAATGGCACCAGGCCGCATCCCGGATTGGCGACAGGCTGGCTGCCCATACTGAACTTGCTGAGTGAGCCATGAAGTCCGCATCGGCGGCACCAGTGCCTGTGTACGCATGCCTTGGATGACAAGCAGATTCCCAGGCAGCTGGGCCATGTTCACGTAGACTTGGCAGCGAAATGGACAAGCCCACCACGCCCACCGCCCCTTCCGCTCCACGCGCCTCCACCCCTCCCTGGTGGAAGCGCTGGTGGCGCGCCCTGCCTCCGAGCCGGCAGGACCGTGTCGCCACACTGGCTCCTGTGCTGGCCGTCTTGCTTTTCCTCACGGTCATCGGACTGGCCATGACCTACCTGCACCTGGAGGAGCAGGACAGGGAGCAAGAAGCCGTCACACAGGACGTGGAATACGCCCAACAGCGCTTGCGCCTACGCCTGCTCGAGCGGCAGGAGCAATTGATGCGGCTGGCCCGAGACCTGAGCAGCAAAGAAATCGAACTGGCAGATTTCGTCTTCCAGGCCGAATCACTCATCAACCAGTACCCTGAGTTGCAGGCCGTCACATGGGTCGACAACAAGCGGACGGTGGTCGCCAGCTACGCGTCCCCCAGCGCACCCATCCGCATGATGCGGGCCGCTGGCGCCACCCTGAGTGCCGAAGACACAGACGGATCCTTTGATCTGGCGCGCGACTTGCGACAGCCGATCTATTCGAGGCCGCTCGGTGATGAGCCTCACCAGACCGTGCTGCTGCTCCAGGTCCCCCTGAGCGATCAGGGCAAGTTCACCGGCACCATCATGGGTGAGTACTCCATCGACGGACTGCTGCGCTTTGGCGTGCCGCCTGAAGTGATGGCGAAATATGCTGTAGCCCTCATGGATGACGAAGGGCGAGTCCTGGCGGGCAACCTTCAGACACCATCGACCGTGCAGAATCTGATGCCGTGGTCGAAGAGCCCGCAGGAACACCAGGCCCTGGTATCACCGGTTGGCAACGGCCTGGTGATCAAGGCACAGGCCTACCGGACCTCGCAAGACATGGTGGGCAACGGTCTGGTCTGGCTCATTGGCGCCTTGAGTGCACTGACCGTATGGATGCTGCTGGGAACCTGGCGCCACACTCGACGAAGGGTTCAGGCGCAACAGGCGCTGATCACGGAAACCAACTTCCGCCGCGCAATGGAAAACTCCATGCTCACCGGCATGCGGGCCCTGGACATGAACGGGTGCATTACCTACGTGAACCCGGCATTCTGTTCCATGACAGGCTGGACAGAGGACGAACTGGTGGGCTGCACCGCCCCCTTCCCATACTGGCCAGAAGAAGACCACGAGATGCTGATGTCCCGCCTGCAGGACGAAATCCAGGGGCGATCCATGCCCGGCGGCTTTGAGGTTCGGGTCAGGCGGAGAAACGGCAGCATTTTCGATGCACGCATGTACGTCTCCCCGCTGATCGATCCGGATGGCATTCAGTCTGGCTGGATGACATCCATGACAGACATCACCGAGCCCAAGCGGATTCGCGAAGAGCTCACTGCGTCCTACGATCGCTTCACAACCGTTCTGGAGAGTCTGGATGCGGCGGTCTCGGTGGCGCCACTGGGCAGCGATGAGCTGCTGTTTGCCAACAAGATGTATCGCCTGTGGTTCGGCACCAAGGGCGGCGGACATCGTCGCCTGATCGACACGGCTGGAAACCTCCCCAGCACAACACATGACCACGACGATACGGTCGACGTGTTTGCCGGCATGCCCACCGAGTCACTGACCGATGCAGGCGCGGAGAACGCCGAGATATTTGTAGAAGATCTGGACCGGTGGCTCGAAGTGCGCAGCCGCTACCTGACCTGGGTGGATGGCCGGCTGGCACAGATGATCATCGCCACCGACATCACACCCCGTCGCAAGGCAGAAGAACAGGCCGCCCGACAGGCCGAGCGTGCACAGGCGGCCAGCCGCCTGATCACCATGGGCGAAATGGCGTCGAGCGTAGCCCATGAGCTCAACCAGCCACTGACCGCCATCAACAACTACTGCACGGGCATGATCTCGCGCCTGACCGAGAAGCGCATCACGGAGGACGAGTTGATCGGGGCACTGGGCAAGACGGCCAAGCAGGCCCATCGGGCGGGTCAGATCATCCAGCGCATCCGTGCCTTCGTCAAACGCAGTGAGCCCAATCCATCGCCTTCAGATGTCCCACAGATGGTCAGCAACGCCATCGAGCTGGCCGACATCGAGCTGCGCCGTCAACACGTACGGATGAGCTCCTACGTCGCTGCCAGGCTGCCCAAGTTGATGGTCGACCCGATTCTCATTGAACAGGTCCTCATCAACTTGCTCAAGAACGCCGGCGAAGCCATCAACCAGGCAGCCCGCCCGCCAGGAGAGAGATGGGTGGAGCTGCGCGTGGCGCCACGACAGGTTGAAGGGCAGGAAGTCATTGATTTTGCCGTGCGGGATTCCGGCAAAGGTGTCCCCGACGAAATGATCGGACGCATCTATGAGGCCTTCTACAGCACCAAGAGTGAGGGCATGGGTATCGGCCTCAAACTGTGCCGGAGCATCGTCGAATCGCACCAGGGAAGGATGCTTGTCGAGAACATCTACAATGGAGAGGAAGTTACAGGGTGCTGCTTCAGCTTCTGGATACCGGTTCACTCCAAATTGCGGCCGGGTGACAGACTTGAGGACGGCACGGATACCTCTGATTCCGATAGAGAGAGAGCATCATGAGCCTGATTCCCAAAAAAGGTACGGTCTACGTTGTTGACGACGACGAAGCAGTCAGGGATTCCCTGCAGTGGTTGCTGGAGGGCAAGGATTTCCGGGTCAGCTGTTTTGATTCCGCAGAGTCTTTTCTCAGCCGCTACGACCCACGTGAAGTGGCTTGCCTGATCGCTGACATCCGCATGGACGGTATGAGCGGCATGGAGCTGCAGGATCGCTTGATCGAGCGCCACTCTCCCCTGCCCATCGTTTTCATCACGGGCCACGGTGACGTTCCCATGGCGGTGGAGACCATGAAGAAGGGTGCACTGGACTTCATTCAGAAGCCATTCAAGGAAGACCAGCTGGTAGCACTGGTCGAACGCATGCTGGAGACTGCCCGCGAGGCATTCGAGTCTCATCAGCAGGCTGCCAGCCGCGATGCCCTGCTCTCCAAGCTCACAGGTCGGGAGTCACAAGTGCTCGAGCGCATTGTTGCCGGCCGACTGAACAAGCAGATTGCCGATGACCTGGGCATCAGCATCAAGACGGTGGAGGCGCACCGCGCCAACATCATGGAGAAGCTCGGTGCCAATACGGTCGCCGACCTGCTCAAGATTGCCTTGGGGCAGCCAGCGCCAAAAGGCTGACAGACTCCAAAGGACTGAAACTCAGGGCCACACCAGCAGTGGCCCTTTGTTGTTTATAGATTGCCTCATTTTTTGCAGACACCTCGAACCATGACAGCACAACTCATCGATGGAAAGGCGCTCTCCCAAAAACTTCGTCAGGAAGTCAGCGGCCGGGTCAAAGCACTCAAGGCAGGGGGCATTGTCCCTGGACTGGCCGTCATTCTGGTCGGTGAAGACCCTGCCAGCCAGGTCTATGTGAGAAACAAGGTGCGTGCGTGCGAGGAGACTGGCATGTATTCGGTGCTCGAAAAGTGGCCCGACACACTGACAGAAGCCGAGCTGCTGGCACGGGTCCAGGAGCTCAATGAAGACAAGAACATCCACGGCATCCTGGTTCAGCTCCCTCTACCAAGACAGATCGATGCCACCAAGGTGATCGAATCGATTGCGCCTGAAAAGGACGTCGATGGGTTCCACGTCGCCAGTGCGGGCGCCCTCATGACAGGTCTTCCCGGCTTCTGGCCGTGCACCCCGTACGGCTGCATGAAAATGCTCGAGCACATCGGCTACGACCTCAAGGGCAAGCACGCTGTTGTCATCGGTCGCAGCAATATCGTGGGAAAGCCTGTGGCCATGATGCTCCTGCAGCAAAACGCCACCGTCACGATCTGCCACAGTGCCACCAAGAATCTCAAGGACATGACGCTGCAAGCCGACGTGATCGTCGCAGCCGTGGGCAAGCGCAAGCTCCTCACTGCGGACATGGTCAAACCGGGCGCGGTGGTTCTGGACGTGGGCATGAACCGCACTGAAGAAGGCAAGCTCTGTGGCGACGTTGACTTTGATGGCGTCAAGGAAGTCGCTGGCTGGATCACTCCGGTTCCAGGTGGCGTGGGACCGATGACCATCACCATGTTGATGGTCAACACATGCGAATCAGCCGAGCGCTCGGCCGGTCAACGCTGAGCCACATTGTCAAGACACCCCGAGCTGAAACTCCGGCTGCCCCCAAAAAGAAAGAGCCTGCCATTTCAATGAGCAGGCTCTTTCGGTCTTCGGCCAGCCAGAGTCAGGACGCTGTCATCACCTCAGAGCGTGCTGCTACTGCTGTGCATTGAGCTGCACAAAGGGCGTTGCGCCGCCAGTGACCTGAGGCAAACGGCCATCCCACTTGCTGATGGCATCGGCCTCGTTTTCAAGCTGCTTCAAACGAAGCAACTCAGGCGTGACTTCCAGCCGCTTGGCTTTCAGTGCCTCGGCCTCCCCCTGTGCCTTGGCCAGGGCCTGGGCCGCTTCCACCTTGATGCGCTCAAGGTCTCGCTCAGCGGTCAGCTTCTTCTGCTCCGCTTCGACTTTTGCCTCAATGGCACGGTCGAACACGTCCGAGAAATCGTAATTGACCGCCGCCAGTGAGTCGATCTCCACGCCGTGGCGCTTGAGACGCTCTTCCAGCGAGCTGCGAATTCGCTGACTGACCTCAATGCGTTTGGTCACCAGCTCTTCGGCGGTGTACTGCGCAGCAATGGCTTTGGTGGCTTCCTGCGCGGCAGGCTCGATCACACGGACCGCAACCGCTTCTTCATTGCCAATTTTCTGAAACACATCCGCCACCTGCGAGGTGTTCAGGCGCCAGTTCAGCACGGCCGATATCTGCACCCGTTGAAGGTCACGCGAGGCGGCTTCGCCTCGACCCTGGCTCTTTTGCAGGCGAACGTCAATGATGTGGACACGGCTGATCAGGGGCATCACAAAGTGAATGCCCTCTTCCAGTGGTACTGGATCCACCTTGCCAAAGGTAGTCAGCACCCCTCTTGTCCCGGCATCGACGATGCGCATCGGATTGATCAGCACCAAGGCAATGATCAGAACAACCGGAATGGCGATCAGCTTGCCAAGCCATTTGATATTGCTGGTATTCATGCGTGTCACTCCTCTTCAACCCTTGAGCCGAGCCTTGGGTGTTCAGCTGGCTCGATCCTGCCCGTGTGCCGGTGCGTGGTTCAGGCTTCGCCACAATGTCATCCCGGCGCCAACCCACTGGAGAAACACCAGCGCAGTCCCCAGCCCGTGCCACAGCCTGACGCTTTCGCCGGCGGCGCGTGCCGTGAGGATTTTGTGCGCTACGCCGAACTCCTGCACCATCGCTGCCAGCATGGCCAGCAAGACCCAGCCCATGGACACCAGGGCCGCCTGCAACGCGGCCGAGTTGTCGCTGTTTTCCCGTCGCCTGAGCAAAACCAGGAGAACAACGCCGAGCACAAGACCTGCCATGGACTGCAAAGAGAACAAGCGGGCAGCCACTGGCCCTGCCACCGCCGGGCTTCCCAGCTTTGCGAACAACATGGGGACCGCCACAAAGCTGATCCCGCTGATCCCGCCCCACCAAAGGGCTGCGATCATGGCTTGAAGCCGGTGAGCTCTCATGCTTGCCACAGACGCCAACGGTTCATTCGTAGCGCACGGCCACGATTTCGTAGTGACGAACACCGCCAGGCGCCTGAACCTCGGCCACATCACCCTCTTCCTTGCCGATCAATGCTCGGGCAATCGGGCTGCTGATGTTGATCAGTCCAAGCTTGAGGTCGGCTTCATCTTCACCCACGATCTGATAGGTCACGGACTGACCGCTGTCCTCGTCTTCGAGGTCGACCGTCGAACCGAACACGACCTTGCCTCCGGCATCGAGTGAAGAAGGATCGATCACCTGGGCTGTTGAAAGCTTGCCTTCAATCTCGGCAATGCGGCCTTCAACAAAACCCTGACGGTCTTTGGCAGCCTCGTACTCGGCGTTTTCGCTGAGATCGCCTTGCGCACGGGCTTCGGCGATGGCGTTGATCACGGCCGGGCGCTCGACCGTTTTGAGCTGATGCAGTTCTGTCTTGAGTTTCTCTGCGCCGCGCTTGGTAATGGGAATGGTGGCCATTGATGGTCTCCAGACATGGCACATGCCCCGGCGGGGGCATGCGTTGATGTAGGGGCGAGCCCTGTTAAAAAGCAAACCGCCGAGCGTTTCCGTTCGGCGGTGTATGAGTGCATTATGCACTGAAAACGGCCATGGCAGTACCCGGCACCTGGCCGGGCCACGTTCAGGCCGGGAGCTCCGCGTGCA
The DNA here is from genome assembly GCF_040372165.1 of Hydrogenophaga sp. 5NK40-0174. NCBI lineage: Bacteria > Pseudomonadati > Pseudomonadota > Betaproteobacteria > Burkholderiales > Comamonadaceae > Hydrogenophaga > Hydrogenophaga sp. 5NK40-0174. The sequence goes on from NZ_BAABWG010000001.1 coordinate 1,161,996, forward strand.
TGTCCTGAACAGACATCACGTCCAGCTTGTCAAGGAACTGAAGTCCTTCGACCGCCGCTTCGGCGCCAGCAATCGTCGTGAAAGTGGTCACACGCGCCAGCAGGGCCGAGGTGCGAATCGCCCTCGAGTCGGCAATGGCGTTTCGTCGCTCTTCCACGGTGTTGATCACCAGGTCGATTTCGCCGTTCTTGATCATGTCCACAATATGAGGGCGACCTTCGGCCACCTTGTTGACCGTCTCGACCGGGATGCCGGCTTCAGCGATTGCGGCCGCAGTGCCACGAGTGGCCACGAGTGAGAAACCGATATCGACCAGCTGACGAGCGACCTCAACTGCACGGGACTTGTCGCCGTTCTTGACCGTCAGAAAGGCTTTGCCGGAGGTGGGCAAGCGCGTTCCGGCGCCAAGCTGGCTCTTGACGAAGGCTTCGCCAAAGGTCCGGCCAACACCCATGACCTCACCGGTTGACTTCATCTCTGGGCCCAGGATGGTGTCAACACCAGGGAATTTCACAAACGGGAACACCGCCTCCTTGACGCTGAAATAGGGCGGCGTGACCTCTGCGCCAACCGCCTGATCGTCCAGGCTGCGCCCGGCCATGCAGCGTGCAGCAACCTTGGCCAACTGGATGCCCGTGGCCTTGGAGACGAACGGAACCGTGCGCGATGCGCGGGGGTTGACCTCCAGTACGTAGATCACATCCTTCTTCTGACCGCCCTCTTCCACTTCCTGTATCGCGAACTGGACGTTCATGAGGCCCACCACGTTCAGGCCAGCAGCCATGGCTGCCGTCTGACGCTTGAGTTCGTCGACCGTTCCCTGGGAGAGGTAATACGGTGGCAGTGAGCAACCTGAGTCACCACTGTGAACCCCTGCTTGTTCGATGTGCTCCATCACGCCGCCGATGAAAACGCGTCCGCTGGCATCACGGATGGCATCCACATCACACTCGATGGCGTCGTTGAGGAAGCGGTCCAGCAGCACAGGCGAATCGTTGCTCACCTTCACGGCCTCGCGCATGTAGCGCTCCAGGTCGCGTTGCTCGTGCACGATTTCCATCGCGCGGCCACCCAGCACGTAGCTAGGGCGCACAACCAGTGGGTAGCCCAGCTTTTCAGCCTTCTCAAGAGCCTCTGGCTCGGTGCGCGCGGTGGCATTGGGTGGCTGCAGGAGGTTGAGCTGGTTCAGCAAGGCCTGGAAGCGCTCGCGATCCTCTGCCGCGTCGATCATGTCTGGTGTTGTACCGATGATGGGCACGCCAGCCTTCTCCAGCCCCAGCGCGAGCTTCAGCGGGGTCTGACCACCATACTGAACGATCACGCCCTCGGGCTTTTCCTTTTCGACAATCTCCAGCACATCTTCCAGCGTCAGCGGTTCGAAGTACAGGCGATCTGAGGTGTCGTAGTCGGTGGACACGGTTTCCGGGTTGCAGTTGACCATGATGGTCTCGAACCCATCCTCACGCATGGCCAGCGCCGCGTGCACACAGCAGTAATCGAACTCGATGCCCTGGCCAATGCGGTTGGGCCCGCCGCCAAGTACCATGATCTTGCGCTTGTCGGTCGGCTCCGCCTCGCACTGGCCGTCGCCATGCCCTTCATAGGTGGAGTACATGTAGGCCGTGTTCGTGGCGAACTCCGCCGCGCAAGTGTCCACGCGCTTGTACACCGGGCGAACGCCCAGAGCCTTGCGCTGGTCGCGAACGGCTTGCTCGTTGGTCTTGAGCAACTTGGCCAGACGGCGATCCGAGAAACCCTTCTTCTTCAGGCCGCGCAGCGTGGTGGCGTCCAGCGAAGCCAGCGCACCATCGCCCTTTTGAGCGGTCAACTCGTCCATCGCCAGTTCAAGCTTGACGATCTCTTCAATCTGGATGAGGAACCATTTGTCGATCTTGGTGAACTGGTGCACTTCGTCCACAGACCAACCAGCGGCAAAAGCATCGCCGACGTACCAGATGCGCTCTGGTCCGGGCTCACCCAGTTCGCGCTCGAGCGTTTCACGGTCCTGCGTTTTCTCGTTCATGCCGTCCACGCCAACTTCCAGGCCGCGCAGGGCTTTCTGGAAGCTCTCCTGGAACGTACGGCCCATGGCCATCACCTCACCCACCGACTTCATCTGGGTGGTCAGGCGGTTGTCGGCAGTGGGGAACTTCTCAAAGGCAAAACGTGGGATCTTGGTGACCACGTAGTCGATGGATGGTTCGAAACTGGCAGGTGTTGCGCCGCCCGTGATTTCGTTGCGCAACTCGTCCAGCGTGAACCCCACAGCCAGCTTGGCAGCCACCTTGGCGATCGGGAAGCCGGTTGCCTTGGATGCCAGCGCAGAAGAACGCGAGACGCGCGGATTCATCTCGATCACGATCATGCGCCCATCTTTCGGGTTGACCGAAAACTGGACGTTTGATCCACCCGTATCGACACCAATCTCACGCAGGACCGCCAGGCTGGCGTCGCGCATGATCTGGTATTCCTTGTCGGTCAGTGTCTGTGCCGGGGCTACCGTGATCGAGTCTCCCGTGTGGACCCCCATGGGGTCGAGGTTCTCGATCGAGCAGATGATGATGCAGTTGTCCGCCTTGTCGCGCACCACTTCCATCTCGTACTCTTTCCACCCGAGCAGAGACTCTTCAATCAGCAGCTCATTGGTGGGCGAAGCTTCGATACCGCGCTTGCAGATGGTCTCGAACTCTTCGTTGTTGTAGGCAATGCCGCCGCCGGTGCCTCCGAGGGTAAAGCTTGGACGGATGACGACCGGGAAGCCCACCGTCTTTTGCACCGCCCACGCTTCGTCCATCGTGTGCGCGATACCGGAGCGGGCAGAACCAAGCCCAATCTTGGTCATCGCGTCCTTGAACTTGAGCCGGTCTTCCGCCTTGTCAATGGACTCAGGCTTGGCGCCGATCAGCTCGATGTCATATTTCTCGAGCACGCCATTGCGCCACAAGTCCAGCGCACAGTTGAGTGCCGTCTGCCCACCCATCGTCGGGAGCACAGCGAACCCACCCGGACACCGGGGACGCTCACGCGCAATGATCTTCTCGACGACCTGCCAGGAAATCGGCTCGATGTAGGTCACATCCGCCGTGTCCGGGTCAGTCATGATCGTGGCGGGGTTGCTGTTGATCAGAATGACCTTGTAGCCCTCTTCACGCAGCGCCTTGCAGGCCTGCACGCCCGAATAGTCGAACTCGCAGGCTTGCCCGATGATGATGGGGCCAGCACCGATGATGAGAACGGTTTTGATGTCTGAGCGTTTGGGCATGGTGTTTGCAGTGAGGCTATGTACGTTGGAGTTGTAGTTGGGGAGGGAGACTGGACGCAGTGTGCAATCAGCTCGAAAGCACCGGCTTGATGTGCTCCAGCAGCTTCTGCACACGCTCGGCCGGAACGTTCTTCTGCATCAGCTGCAACAGGCCATCGCCTTCAACCATGGGGCGCAGGACTTCAGTCTCGGCGGGCTGAAATGTGGCATCCCAGTCGGCCAGCTCGGCATCAAAGGTCTCGTCGTCCCAGCTCTTGCCTTTGGCAATCAGCGTGATCAAAGGCATTGCCTTGTTCTCGATGAAAGACTTGCGGTATGGCTTTTGTGCCCAGCGCTGCGCGAACCACTCCTTGTGTGGTGACTCAAGCGTCATCATGCGTTTGGCAATGGCCTTTTCAACGGCAAAAGCGGGAAAACTGTAGAGCTTCATGCGGCTGGTCCTTCCTTTTTCGTGCGAGATCAGGCTTCGGCCATCTGGGATTGCATGCTGTCGACAAATCGGTCAAACAGATAGCCAATGTCGTGCGGCCCGGGGGACGCTTCCGGGTGGCCCTGGAAACAGAACGCTGGCTTGTCCGTGCGCGCAAGGCCTTGCAATGTGCCGTCAAAAAGGCTGACATGCGTGGCGCGCAAGTTGTCGGGCAGCGACTTTTCATCAACCGCAAATCCGTGGTTCTGGCTGGTGATGGAGACTTTGCCGGTATCCAGGTCCTTGACCGGGTGGTTCGCACCGTGGTGACCGAACTTCATCTTGAACGTCCTGGCGCCGGACGCCAATGCCATGATCTGGTGCCCCAGGCAAATGCCGAAGGTCGGTACGCCGCTGTCGATGATGTCTTTCGCAGCCGCGATTGCGTAGTCGCACGGCTCTGGATCGCCAGGCCCGTTGGACAGGAAAACCCCGTTGGGCTTGAGTTTGAACACGTCTTCAGCACTGGTTTGCGCCGGCACCACGGTGACCTTGCAACCACGTGCGGCCAACATGCGAAGAATGTTCTTCTTGACGCCGAAGTCCAGCGCCACCACATGAAAGCGTGGTGCGATCTGCTCGCCGTAACCGAAGCCAAGCTGCCATTCGGTCTGTGTCCAGGCATAGGGCGTTGCGGTGGTGACCACCTTGGCCAGGTCACTCCCGGCCATATTGGGAGCAGCCTTGGCCGCCGCAATGGCTCGGGCACGCACTTCGTCGGTGATTTCCTGACCGGCTTCCAGGGCGACAATGCAGCCGTTCTGGGCGCCTTGTGTCCGCAGCAGTCGCGTCAGCGCGCGCGTATCGAGGTCGGCGATGGCAACGGTACCCTGAGACTTGAGGTATTCACTCAGGGTTTGCTCGCTGCGAAAATTGGACGCGAGCAAAGGCAGGTCTTTGATGATCAGTCCAGCCGCCTGGATGCGGTCGGCCTCGACGTCTTCGCTGTTCACACCAGTGTTGCCAATGTGTGGGTAGGTCAGCGTGACGATCTGCTGGCAGTAGCTGGGATCTGTCAGGATTTCCTGGTAGCCGGTGATGGAAGTGTTGAACACCACCTCCCCCGTCGTCTGGCCGGCTGCGCCAATGGAAATGCCTGTAAAGACCGTGCCGTCGGCGAGCGCAAGAAGGGCTTTCGGGTGGACGGGAAGCACGGTGTTCTCCAGAAGGTGTTTGGACGCACCCGCGCCCGCCTGGAGGGCACATCCGGAAGAGGAGAGGCACGCGCTCACAAGGGCTTTCACGCGGGGTGAAAACCGCCGAGGCGGTACAGAACCTGGGTAGGCAGCCGTGGCGGGCGCAGCAAATGCGCCGATTGCGGGTAAACCCGGCAATTATAGCCTGCGCAAAGACCGATTAAGACCCGCGTAAGGGTTTTTCCTCGAGAAAATCAGTGGCGTCCAACCGCACTGGCGTGCAAGCAGATGGCAGCAGCGGCGGCCACGTTGAGGGACTCTTCCCCGCCCGGCTGGCCGATCCTCACTGACTGGGCTGCCCTGGCTTCCAGCGCTGTCTGCAAGCCCTGCCCCTCGTGCCCCAACATCCAGGCGCACGGCCAGGGCAAAGCCGACTCGTGCAGCCATTGGCCGCGGTGAGAGCTGGTCGCCAGCAAGGGGATTGACAGTTGATTCACGTCGTCCGCACTGAGGCCTTCGTGCAGGGTCAGGCCAAAATGTGCGCCCATTCCCGCCCTGACCACTTTCGGTGACCACAGGCCCGCGGTGCCCTTGATGGCCAACACCTGCTTGAACCCGAAGGCAGCAGCGCTGCGCAAGATGGACCCCACGTTGCCGGCATCCTGCAACCGATCGAGTACAACGCTTGGCTCGGAAAGCCCGAGGGAAGGAGGCTGCGGAACCGCCAGGAGAAAGCCGATGGGCGCGGGTGAATCCAGCCCTGATAAGCCATCCCACAACTCGTCCGCCACAATGGCCAGCCTCGGCGCGCTGGCAAGCAGTTCGCTATCCATGCGCCCATGGGCCGATGCCTTGACGACAACCACCTCGGGGCGGCCTCCGCGCTCGAGCAGCGCCCTGCAAAGGTGATCACCCTCGAGAAATACCTGCCCCAGCTTGCGATAGGCAGTAGTGTCACGGGCCAACTGGCGCAAGCGCTTGAGCAGCGCATTCTCGCGTGACTGAATCAGGGTGTGCTCTTCACTCATGCGCCGTCCCCTTCTGTGCAGCGGCACGAGCGACAGGTGCGTAGCTGCGCCGGTGAGCCGGCAAAGGCCCGAACTCATCAAGTGCGGCCAGGTGCTGGGCGGTGCCATACCCTTTGTGACGGTCAAACCCGTAAGCCGGGTGCAACTCGTGCAACTCCGTCATCATGCGGTCCCGGGTCACCTTGGCGAGAATGGAGGCTGCAGAGATGGCTTTGACCTTGGCATCCCCCTGGACGATGGCTTCGGCCAGCACATCCAGTTTTGGCAGTCGATTTCCGTCCACAAGCACCTTGACCGGTTTGAGCCGCAAGCCATTGACGGCCCGCTGCATGGCGAGCATCGTGGCCTGCAGGATGTTGAGCTGATCGATTTCCTCTACGGTGGCCTGTGCGATGCTGCAGCACAAGGCTTTCGCCCGAATTTCATCGAAGAGTTTTTCGCGGCGCCGCTCTGTCAGGGCTTTGGAGTCCGCCAGACCAGCGATCGGCTTCTGGTCGTCAAGAATGACTGCAGCGGCCACCACCGGCCCCGCCAGAGGTCCACGCCCGGCCTCATCGACCCCGGCGATCAACCCCGGCGTATCCCAGGCCAGAGAGACCTGCTCAGCCTTCAAGAACTTTTTGGATCGCATGGGCAGACAAATGTGCGGTATCGCGCCGCAAAGACTCATGCAGCGCCCGAAATCGATTCTGGACTGCCTCCATTTTCTCAGGGTCAGACAGCCAGCCTGTCACAGCCCCGGCCAGAGCTTCCGGTGTCGCTGCATCCTGGATTAGCTCCGGCACCACAAACTCGCGGGCGAGTATGTTGGGCAAGCCCACCCACGGCTGCAAGGACTTGCGCTTCATCGATTGCCACGACAGCCAGCCCATGTTGTAGGCGATGACCATCGGTCGCTTGAACAATGCGGCTTCCAGCGTCGCGGTACCGCTGGCCATCAGCGCGACGTCACAAGCGGCCAGAACCTCATGAGATTGACCTCTGACCACTTTGAGTCGCTGACCCAGTCCCAAAGACAAGGCCATTGCCGAGAGTCGCTCGAACTGCGCTGGAACCGCCGGGATGACAAACACTGCGTCAGGCAGCTGGCTTGACAGCAAACGAATGGCAGCCATGAACCTCGGCGCAATGTGCTCGATCTCCGAGGAGCGACTCCCCGGCATGACAGCCACCACCTGGCCCTGCCCCGGCAATTGCAGTGCGAGTCTCGCCGCCTTGGCATCGGGCTCCATGGGAATGACGCTGGCCAGTGGGTGTCCGACATAGGTCGCATCTATCCCGTTGGCGCGCAAGAGTTCCGGTTCAAAGGGAAACAGGCACAAGACATGATCGATGGCCTCGGCCATCTTCAGGAGCCTCTCGCTTCGCCATGCCCATACGGAAGGGCATACAAAGTGCACTGTCTTGATGCCACCTTTGCGCAATCGCCGCTCAAGGCCGAAATTGAAGTCCGGGGCATCGATCCCGATGAACACATCGGGCCTTTCAGCCAGCACACGGTCGCCAAGCTCACGGCGGATACGCAATAGCTCAGGCAGGCGCTTGAGAGCGTCCACATAGCCAAAAACGGAAAGCCGCTCCATCGGCCACAGGCTGTGCATGCCCTGCTCTGCCATGCGCGGCCCACCAATCCCCCAGGCCGTCAACGATGGCCAGGTCTGGCGCAAGCCTCCCAGCAGCAAGCCGCCGAGCAGATCTCCCGAAGTCTCGCCTGCCACCAGGCCAGCCCGCAATGCACCCGCAGGCGCGCTCAACGGATCAGCCCGCGAGTCGCGCCGGCCAGGAAATCCAGCATGAGATCAATGTCCTCATCGCCACCTTGCCCTCGCAGGTTGTCAAACTCCGCCTTGGCCTGCTCAACGGTCAGGCCACGTCGGAACAGCGCTTTGTGCATGGACCGGATAACCCCGATCCGCTCAGCAGAGAAGCCACGTCGCTTCAGGCCAATCAGGTTGACCGCACGAGTGACCAGCGGCTGGCCATCTACCGTCATGTAGGGGGCCACGTCTTGCGCCACATGCCCCTGAAAACCGATCATCGAATGAGCACCCACGTGCACCCACTGGTGTATGCCAGTCAGGCCGCCAATGACTGCCCAGTCACCCACGTGTACATGACCTGCAAGGGTCACATTGTTGGCAAGAATGGTGTGATTTCCCAGACGCGAATCATGGGCGATGTGCACATAGGCCATGATCCAGTTGTCACTGCCCACGCGGGTCACGCCCTCTTCCTTGAACGTGCCGGTGTTGAACGTGCAGTACTCGCGCACGGTGTTTCGGTCGCCGATCTCAAGGCGGGTCACTTCTCCGTTGTGACTGATGTCTTGCGGCATGCCGCCAATCGAGCTGAACGGATGGAAGTGATTGTCAGTGCCAATGCTGGTTTCGCCCTGAATCACGCAGTGTGCATCGACGCGCGTGCGTTCACCGATCCTGACCTTGGGGCCAATGACGGCATAGGGACCGACCTGAACCCCTTCAGCCAGCTCTGCGCCCGGGTCGACAATGGCAGTTGGATGAATCTGCGGCATGCGCAAAGTCCTCCTGCCTCAGCTGACTTTGCGCATGGTGCACATCAGCTCGGCTTCGACGGCGAGCTCACCGTCCACACTGGCTGTGGCCTTGTATTTGTAGATACCTGCCTTGGCGCGTTCGATCGTGGCCTCGAGAATGAGCTGGTCGCCGGGCTCCACCACACGCTTGAAGCGTGCCCCGTCAATGCCCAGGAAGTAGACCACCGTGTTCTCGTCCGGCTCCTGCCCCATGGAATGAAAACTGAGCAACGCCGCTGTCTGGGCTAGCGCCTCAAGCATCAGCACCCCTGGCATCACGGGCCTGTTCGGAAAATGACCATTGAAAAACGGCTCGTTGATGGACACGTTTTTCAGCGCCTTGATGCGCACGTTGTCTTCCAGCTCCAGTACCCGGTCGACCAGAAGAATCGGGTAGCGGTGAGGAAGCAGCTTGAGAATTCGGTGAATGTCCATCGTCATGATCAGTCCGGGCTATCGTTCTTGTCGAGTTGTTTGATGTTCTGTTCTAGGGCTCGAATACGTTCGCGCAGGCGGCTGAGCTGCCTGAGGGAGACCGCATTTTTCTCCCACGCCGCATTGGTATCCAGAGGAAACATGCCAGTGTACAACCCGGGCTCCCGCACCGATCGCGTCACGACCGATGCCGCCGAGATATTCACTCCGTCTGCCAGGTTGAGGTGTCCAAGAACAATCGCTCCGCCGCCAACTGTGCAATGGCGGCCGATGTCAGCACTGCCAGCGACCCCGACGCAGCCGGCCATCGCGCTGTGCGCACCCACGCGCACGTTGTGACCGATCTGTATCAGGTTGTCGAGCTTGACGCCGTCCTCGATGACGGTGTCATCCAGCGCTCCGCGGTCAATGCAGGTATTGGCGCCAATTTCGACATCATTGCCGATACGCACGGCGCCAAGCTGCTCGATCTTGACCCACTGCCCCTTGTGTGGCGCAAAACCGAAGCCATCCGCACCAATCACCACTCCACTGTGGACGATGCAGCGCGCGCCGATCTGGCAGGCCTGGCCCACTGTGACCCGAGGGGACAGGCGAGAACCTGCACCGACAATGGCGCCGGCCTCCAGCACACAGCCGGCTCCAATGACCGCGCCATCACCGATTTCCGCACCTTCGCCAACAACAGCAAAATCGCCAATGGAAACCGCTTGACCAAGGCGCGCCGTCGGGTGAATGCTGGCGCGCTCGCTCACGCCAGCGGAGACACCACTTCGCTGCCGCGCACGCCACCATTGCGACAGGCGCGCATAGTAAAGGTAGGGGTCATCTGTGACCACCAGCACCTTGCTGGCGTCCAGCTGGGATGCCAGGCCTTCATTGACAATCAGTGCACTGGCTGCCGACTGCGATGCCTGCGACACATATCGGGCCTGGGCCACAAAGCTGATCTCGCCCTCACCGGCATTGGCCAGCGAAGCAATTCTGCGAACAGCAGTGGATGGGTCACCCCGGAGCTCGCCGCCCAGGGCATCAACGATGTCGCCCAGGGTGGTGGACACGGGGGCTCTCTCCTCTTGTTTGGCGTCTCTGAAGACGGGCTTACTTGCTGTCGTTCAGACGGTCGATCACACGTTCGGTAATGTCGAGCTTCGGGTTGATATAGGCGGCCTCCTGGATGATGAGGTCGTACTTTTCCTCTTCAGCCATGGTCTTGAGGACCTTGTTCACCTTTTCGATGACCAACTGCACGCCTTCGTTCTTGCGCAATGCCAGGTCTTCATGGAAAGCCCGCTGCTTGCGCTGCAACTCCCGCTCCTCTTCAACCAGGCTGCGTTGCTTGGACACGCGTTGGCTCTCGGGCAGGGTTGGTGCTGTGCGCTCGAAATCTGCAAAAGCCTTTTTCAGGGCATCGAGCTGATTCTGCAGCTCTTTCTCACGCTTGGAGAAGTCCTGCTCCAGTTTTGCCGTGATGGACTTTGCCATCGCCGAATCGCGCATGATGCGGTCGACGTTGACGGCGCCAATCTTGACTCCTTGTGCAAGAGCAGAGGTGGCAACGCATGCGGTCAGGACCAGCATGGAAAGCGGCTTGGCCGCCCGGGAAATGATTGATTTCATCAAAACGAGGTTCCGATCTGAAACTGGAATTTCTGGATTTTATCGCCATCAAACTTGCGCACCGGGTGGGCATATGCAAACCGAAGAGGGCCGATGGGCGAGATCCAGCTGATACCGAAGCCCACCGATGAGCGAAGCTGAGACATGTCGATGCTCTCGTCCTCGCCATAGATATTGCCGGCATCGACAAAGCCGAACCAGCGCAGCGTGCGGTCATTGCCCGCCCCCGGGAACGGGGCTATGAACTCGGCGTTGAGCACCAGCTTGCGCGCGCCGCCAATGCTGACCGTCTCACCCGTGGTCGACCCGACCACGGCGGATTTGGGTCCCAGGGTGCCCTGGTCAAAACCTCGGACAGAGCCCAGACCACCACCGGTGAAGTTGCGCAAAACCGGGAACGGATCACCACCGAGTCCCTTGCCCGCACCCAGTTCTGTGTTGAAAGCCAGCGTGTACTGCTTGTTCAGCGGAATGTACTGCTGGAACTGGTAGCTGAGCTTGGCATAACGGCGATCACCACCGATACCCAGCTCGGTATTGAAGCGCTGCATGCGCCCTGTGGTCGGCACGAGCGCGCTGTCCCGCTCGTCGCGCGTCCAGCCCACTGTGGCGGGAATGTAGGTGCCGTCCTGCCCCAGATAGGCTTCCGGCAACTCATTGCCCTCTTCGATCTCGACCTTTTCGCCGCCAATACCGAAATAGACCGTGTCCCGCTCGGTGAACGGCACACCAAACTTCACCCCAAGGCCTTTGGTGGTGATGGTGTAGTCACCGCCCTGCGCATCGTATGGCTGCTGCGTCTTGTAATACGCGTCAAAGGTGCGGGATACGCCGTCCTTGGTGAAGTAAGGGTCGGTCGTGCTCAACACAAACTGACGGCTGTAATCACTGGTATTGAGGTCCAGCGCCACGTAGTTGCCCGTACCGAACACGTTCTCGACGTTGATGTTGGCGATCAGGGACAGCTTGTCAGCCTGAGAGTAGCCAGCGCCAATGGCGAGGTTGCCGGTGGGGCGCTCCACCACTGTGACAGTCAGATCGACCTGGTCATTGGAACCTGGCACGGGCTCGGTACCAATGCTGACCTCGGTAAAGAAGCCCAGGCGATCCACCCGGTCGCGTGACAGGCGAATCCGGTCGCTGTCATACCACGAAGACTCCAGCTGCCGGAACTCGCGTCGGATCACTTCGTCTCGCGTCCGGTTGTTGCCTTCGATGTTGATTCGGCGAACATACACACGCCTTGCCGGCTGGGCCTGCAGAGAAAAGCTCACCTGATTGGTGGCACGGTCGATCGTGGGCACCGCCTCCACCCGGGCAAAAGCATAGCCGAACGAGCCGAAGAAATCAGTGAAGTTCTTGATCGTGCGCGATACCTCTTCCGCGTTGTAGGCCTGGCCCACTTCGATCTCCACCAGCGACTTGAAGTCTTCTTCCTTGCCGAAATACTGGCCTTCAAGCTTCACTTCGGAAACGACAAAACGTTCCCCTTCGGTGATATTGATGGTGACGGACATTTTCTCCTTGTCTGGAGAAATGGCCACCTGAGTGGAATCGATCTTGAAGTCGAGATAGCCACGCTGGAGATAGTAGGAGCGCAGCGATTCAAGATCGGCATTGAGCTTGGAGCGCTCGTAGCGATCGCTCTTGGTGTACCAGGACAGCCAGCCGCCTGTATCCAGGTCGAACAGGTTGCGCAGGGTGGACTCGGCGAAAGCCTTGTTGCCCACCACGCGAATTTCGTGAATCTTGGCAACGTCTCCCTCGCTGACGCTGAAGTTGAGGTTGACGCGGTTGCGGTCGATAGGGGTCACCGTGGTGACCACCTGGGTGGTGTACATGCTGCGGTTGATGTACTGGCGCTTGAGCTCCTGCTCAGCACGATCCGCGAGGGCCTTGTCAAATGGGCGCCCTTCAGCCAGACCCACATCACGCAGCGAGGCCAGCAACGCATCCTTGTCGAATTCACGAACTCCGGAGAAGCTGACATCGGCGACCGTGGGGCGTTCTTCGACGATCACGACGAGCACGTCGTCATTGACTTGCAGGCGAACGTCGTTGAAAAGGCCCAGACCAAACAGCGCGCGAATGGCTGCTGTTCCCTTGTCGTCGCTGTAGGTATCACCAATGCGAAACGGCAAGGAGGCGAAAACAGTTCCGGGCTCAACCCTTTGCAAGCCCTCGACACGAATGTCCTTGAGCATGAAAGGTTCGACAGCCCAGGCTGGCAATGCCGCCAGTACACTCGAAGCAATGGCCGTCAGCGTCAGACCACGTACGCAGTTTTTGAGTTTTTTCATGTATGGAGCGGGTTCAACCCAGCATTCGGGTCAAATCATTGAATAGCGCGACAGCCATCAGTGCCATCAGGACGGCGACGCCTCCTCGCTGCAGGCGTTCGAGCCAAGCGTCGGAGACTCCTCGCCCAGTCACACCCTCCCAAAGATAATACATCAGGTGCCCTCCATCGAGGACCGGCAGGGGCAACAAGTTGAGTACACCCAGGCTGACACTGATGAGTGCCAGGAACACCAAGTATTGTGTCATGCCACGCTCGGCAGATTTGCCTGCAAACTCGGCAATGGTCAGTGGACCGCTGATGTTCTTGATCGATGCTTGCCCGATCACCATTCGCCCCATCATTTTCAGGGTCAGCCAGGACACATCCCAGGCACGTTCCAGACCGCCTGCAAAGCCTCGCCAGAGACCGTACTGAACCTCTTTCATGGCCGGAGGTTCGCCAATGTTCGCTCCGATGCGCCCTTCCCAGCCGTCTTCGACCTTCTCTGGCCGTACTGTCAGCGCCAGGCTGAGCCGCTGATCTTCCCTGAGCACATCCCAGCTGGCAGGAATGGCCTCGCCATTGCCTGAGACAGACGCCTCGATACGGCGCCGAAGATCAATCGCATCCAGGACGGGCTCTCCGCCGATGGACAACACCCGGTCGCCCTCGCGCAAGCCCGCGGCCATCGCGGCTCCGTCGGGCAGCACCTCACCAATCATGGGCGCCATGTATGGGGCCACGACACCGATCCGTTCGAACATCTTGCGATCGGCTTCCGGCTCTACCAGCTGGCTCAATCCAAGCGTCACCGTCGATGCCTGGCCACCTTCACGCTTGGCCACCCACAAGGTCATGTCCTGCCCGTCGAGGGCAGCCTGCGTCATGCGCCAGCGCAGGTCATCGAAAGAGGCCACCGGGATCATCTCTCCCCGGTCGAAGGCCACACCCTCGACCCAGTCGCCGCTTTGCAGGCCTGCCTGGGCAGCAAGAGACGCAGGGGGTGGGGAGGAAAGGACAGCCTTGGGCTCCATCACGCCCAGCCAGTTGACCGCGGCATAGAGCACGACAGCCAGGGCCAGGTTGGCCAGAGGACCGGCGGCGACCACAGCCGCCCGCGCCCGCAGTGGCTGGGTGTTGAACGCCAGATGCCGCTCAGCGGCGTCAACAGGCGCTTCACGCTCATCGAGCATGCGCACGTAGCCGCCCAGCGGCAACGCTGCAATGACAAACTCGGTCTCGCTGCCCTGGCGGCGCCAGCTCAGCAGAGGTTTGCCAAAGCCAATGGAGAAGCGCAGCACCTTGATGCCACACATCACGGCCACCTTGTAATGGCCGTACTCATGGATGGCAATCAGCAAGCCAAGGGCCACGACGAAAGAAATCGCCGTCTGCAGAAAATCCAGCATCTGCAAGTCACTCCGTGTGAGAACGCCGCCAGCCCGGAAAGGGTCTGATCACGGCTTCAGATTGTCGATTTCATTCCGGGCGAAAGCCCTTGCCTGACCATCAAGCGCCATCAAGTCTTCCACCGACCTCGGGTTGGAGGGCAAAACGCCCTCCAAAGTTGCAAGGTTGATGCGATAAATCTGGTCAAAGCGCAGCTGCCTGTCCAGAAATGCACCCACCGCTTCTTCGTTGGCCGCATTGAGCACTGCCGTGCTGCCCTCCGCGCCTTCCATGGCATTCCATGCCAGGCGCAAGCAAGGGAAGCGCTCAAAGCTGGGCGGCTCGAACGTCAGGCTGCCCATGGCCGTGAAATCCAGCGGCGCAGCACCCGAGGTCATGCGCTCTGGCCAGGACAGGCCGTAGGCAATCGGTACCCGCATGTCCGGTGTACCCAGCTGGGCCACGATGGACGCATCATGAAACTGCACCATGGAGTGCACAACGCTCTGCGGATGGATCACCACCTCTATGCGATCGCCTGGCATGCTGAACAGATGGTGGGCTTCAATGACTTCCAGCCCTTTGTTCATCATGGTGGCGGAGTCGACCGAGATCTTTCGACCCATGTCCCAATTGGGGTGCGCGCAAGCCTCCTCGGGCGTCACCGAAGACAACGTCGCCGGATCGCGCTGGCGAAACGGTCCCCCCGAGGCGGTAAGAATGATCTTCTGCACCCTCCGCTCCCACGTAGCGGCATCATCGGGCAGCGACTGGAAGATCGCGGAATGCTCGCTGTCGATCGGCAGCAGCGTGGCGCCGCCACGCCGCACGGCCTCCATGAACAGCCCGCCGCCAACGACCAGTGCCTCCTTGTTGGCCAGCAGGAGCTTTTTGCCTGCCCTTGCCGCCGCGAGGCTGGGCGCGAGACCTGCAGCGCCCACAATGGCCGCCATCACTGCATCGACTTCTGGGGCGCTTGCGACCTCGCACAGCGGCTCAGTGCCGCAAAGGACTTCCGTGGCCAGCCCCTCGGCACGGACCGCCTCACGCAGACGGTCTGCCGCGCCCTGGTCCTGCATCACGGCAATCGAAGGCGAAAAGGCCTTGATCTGCTTGAGCATCAAGCCATCCTGGCGAGCTGCCGTCAAGGCGAACACCCTGTATCGCTCAGGGTGCCTGGCCACCACATCGAGGGTGTTGGTGCCGATGGAGCCCGTCGAGCCCAGAACCGCCACCGTTTCAATTGCGCTCATGTTCTTGATTTTTGTTTCAGAGGCTGATCAGCCACATCGCCACAGGCAGCACCGGCAGCAGGGCATCCACCCGATCGAGAACGCCTCCATGACCTGGCAGCAGCCGGGAAGAGTCCTTGACGCCGGCGCTGCGCTTGACCAATGACTCGATGAGGTCTCCCACGACACTCATGGCAACCAGAGCAGCAACTGCGGCCACAAACCATGGCCAGCCCAGATTTCGGAGGTGGCTGAAAAGACTAAGGCCATCGAGCCATCCCTGGCCGTCAAACCAGAGCCAGCCGAATGCCAGTGCCAATACCCCGACCGCGCCGGTGATCGCACCTTCCCATGTCTTGCCCGGGCTGATGGAAGGCGCCAGCTTGTGGCGCCCCATTGTCTTGCCACCAACGTAGGCAAAGATATCGGCTGCCCACACCAGGGTGAGGACCGACAGCAGAAATGGCAAGCCATGTGCTTTGGCCTGAACCAGGGCCAGCCAGGCAGCCCCCAGCAGGAACAGACCCAGAACCAGGCGTATGGCAACGGGCCAGGTCTGCCAGGCAGTCACGCCTTTGATGGGCAACACAATGGAAAGTACAGCCCACAACACCGCCGTCACCCACCAGATCACGGTCCAATCGGCATCCAGCCCACCTGACCACCACATCAGTGCCAGGCCTGCGGTCGTAACCGCGGCCCAAGCCAATGCCCGACCACCTTTCTGGCCGTTGAGTCTTGCCCACTCCCACGCGCCCGCACAGATCAGGACAAGAGCCACAACGACAAAGGGGGCTGGAGCCGGATAGAAAAGCGCTGGCAGCAGCACGAGCAAGAGCAGCACTGCAGTGATGATCCGCTGCTTAAGCATGCTCACGCCCCTCCGACTTCCCTTGCGCCGACGGATTCGGGCGAGTGACCTGCTCGGACGTCAGGCCAAACCGGCGCTCTCGGCCGGCGAAGTCGGCCAGTGCTTCATCGAGCGCAGCTTCATCGAAATCGGGCCACAGGCGATTGGAAAAATAGAGCTCTGCATACGCAGCCTGCCAGATCAGGAAGTTGCTGATGCGCTTTTCGCCACCCGTTCTGATCAGGAGGTCGGGATCAGGAACATGGGCCAGAGCCATGTAGCGGTCAAGCACGGCTTCGGTCAACGCCTCTCCTGCCTCAGCGGCACGGCGGGCAGCTTGGGCAATGTCCCATCGGCCGCCGTAGTTGAAGCAGACATTGAGAATCAGTTTGTCGTTCTGTTGCGTCTGGGTTTCGGCTTGTTCGAGTCCTGCTCTGAGCTTGTCGGACAACCCCGAACGTTCGCCGATGAAATGAATGCGAACGCCTGCGCGGCTCAGGGACGGCACTTCTTTGGCCAGCGCTGTTGCCAGCAGTTGCATCAACCCTGAGACTTCCTCGTCCGGGCGGTTCCAGTTCTCGGACGAAAAAGCAAAGACAGACAGGACTCGGACACCCCGCGCACCCACGGCTTCCACCATGCGCCGCAAGGAGGTGACTCCCTGCTTGTGTCCTGCGACACGCGGCAGCATCCTTTTCTTGGCCCATCGTCCGTTGCCATCCATGACGATGGCAATGTGATGAGGGCGAAAGGCGGGCTGCTCTGGCATCGAGGCGGTCAAATCTGCGTCTGTTGAATGATCGATCAGCTGGCGGAGGGTCAGACCTCCATGATGTCCTTTTCCTTGGAAGCGACCAGCTCGTCGATCTCGGAAATCCGCTTGTCAGTCATCTTCTGAATATCGTCCTGGGAACGACGGTCATCATCCTCCGTCACTTCCTTGTCCTTGAGCATGCGCTTGACCGCTTCGTTCGCGTCGCGGCGGATATTGCGCACGGCCACCTTGGCGTGCTCACCCTCGGACCGCACCAGCTTGGTCATTTCGCGACGACGCTCTTCCGTCATTGGTGGCATGGGGACCCGGATCAGGTCACCCTGGGCGGCCGGGTTCAGGCCGAGGTCCGAGTCACGAATGGCTTTTTCGATCTTTGCACCCATGCCCTTCTCCCATGGGGATACACCGATGGTGCGGGCATCGAGCAGAGACAGGTTGGCCACCTGGGAAATGGGCACCATGGAGCCGTAGTAGTCCACCTCGACCGTGTCCAGAATCTGGGGATTGGCGCGTCCCGTCCGGATTTTGGTGAGGTTACCTTTGAAAGTCTCAATGGACTGCTGCATTTTTCGTTCAGCAGTGGATCGGATATCGGAAATGCTCATGGTGGCTAACTCCTCGAATACTCAGTTATTGTCTTGACGCGGCCGACTCAAACGTGCACCAGCGTTCCTTCATCCCCACCCAGCACCACGTTGCGCAGCGCTCCTGGTTTGAAGATCGAAAACACCTTGACGGGCAAATTCTGGTCGCGGCAAAGGGCAAATGCGGTGGCATCCATGACAGCCAGGTTCTTGGCCATGGCTTCGTCAAAGGAGATGGTCTGGTAGCGTGTTGCCTCGGGATCCTTCTTCGGATCAGCGGTGTACACGCCGTCGACCTTGGTGGCCTTGAGCACCACTTCAGCGCCTATCTCCGAGCCGCGCAGTGCTGCTGCCGTGTCGGTTGTGAAAAACGGGTTGCCGGTACCTGCCGCAAACACCACCACCTTGCCTTCTTCGAGGTATTGCAGTGCCTTGGGCCGGACATAGGGCTCAACGACCTGCTCGATACCGATGGCCGACATCACGCGGGCCACGACGCCGGCGTTTTCCAACGCATCAGCCAAAGCCAGTGAGTTCATGACTGTCGCCAGCATCCCCATGTAGTCGGCTGTGGCACGGTCCATGCCGACCGAACCACCAGCGACGCCACGGAAGATATTTCCACCACCGATGACAACGGCAACTTCCACCCCGAGCCGGGTCACTTCGCCAATCTCTTCGACGATCCTGACGATGGTCTCGCGATTGATGCCGAAGGCATCATCACCCATCAGGGCCTCGCCCGACAATTTCAACAGAATCCGTTTATAGGCAGGCATGTAGGCTTTCCTGGGAAATATTGGAGTTTTGAGTTGGCAACTTGGGTAGTGTAGCGAGCACGAGCACCATTTTCGTGCTACCCCGTCAATTTTCCGTCAGTTCGAGACGGGTACATAGCACAACGGGCCACTAGGGCCCGTTGTGCTTTTTGCAGTGTGGAAGCGGACAAACCGCTTCTGCATCAGCTGCCTTGGGCGGCAGCAACCTGGGCGGCGACCTCAGCGGCGAAGTCGTCAACCTTCTTCTCGATGCCTTCACCCACGACATACAGCGTGAAGCGCTTGACTTCGGTGTTGGAGGCCTTGAGGTACTGACCAACGGTTTGCTTGCCGTCAGCGGCTTTGACAAACACCTGGTCCACCAGAGAAACCTCCTTGAGGTACTTGGTCACCGAGCCTTCCACCATCTTGGCGACGATGTCGGCAGGCTTGCCAGATTCGGCAGCCTTGGCAGATGCGACAGAGCGCTCACGCTCGATCAGTTCTGCTGGCACGTCGGCGCTGGACAGAGCCACAGGTTTCATGGCCGCGATGTGCATGGCAACGTCTTTCGCAGCCGTGGCATCACCGGTGTACTCCACCATCACACCAATGCGGTCGCCGTGAACATAGGATGCGACCTGACCACCGTCAGCGAAGCGCTCAAAGCGGCGGAAGCTCATGTTCTCACCGATCTTGCCAATCAGGCCTTTGCGAACGTCTTCCAGCGTCGGGCCGTAGCTGTCCTGGCTGTGGGCGAGCGCAGACAGTGCTTCGATGTCGCCAGGGTTGTTCTTGGCCACCAGCTCGGCAGCGGCGCTGGCCATGCCCAGGAAGCTCTCGTTCTTGGTGACGAAGTCGGTTTCGCAGTTGACTTCGAGCAAGGCACCAGTGGCGCCATCGACGAAGGAAGCGATCACGCCTTCAGCAGTGACGCGGGAGGCGGCCTTGCCAGCCTTGGTACCGAGCTTGACGCGCAGGATTTCTTCAGCCTTGGCCATGTCGCCGTCGGCTTCGGTCAGTGCTTTCTTGCACTCCATCATTGGGGCGTCGGTCTTGGCGCGCAGTTCGCCGACCATGCTTGCGGTAATTGCCATGTTCAGTTCTCCATTGACCACAGCACCTGAAGCAGGGGCTGTGGAAGATTGAAATTGCGGTTTGAGGCGGCTGTGAAAAAGGGGCTACTCGAGCCCCTCTTTTCAGACAGATGGGCGATCAGGCAGACGCTTCGTCTTGCACTTCGACGAACTCGTCTTCGCCTTCTGCGCTCTTGACAGCTTCCACCACGTCGTTGACAGCGCTGTTACGACCCTCGAGCACTGCATCGGCAATGCCACGGGCGTACAGGGCCACGGCACGAGCGGAGTCGTCGTTGCCAGGGATGACGTAATCGATTCCGACAGGCGAGTGGTTGGTATCGACAACACCCACGAGCGGGATGCCCAGCTTCTGGGCTTCAGCCACAGCAATCTTGTGGAAACCGACGTCGATCAGGAAGATGGCGTCCGGCAGAGCAGCCATGTCCTGGATGCCGCCGATATCCTTCTCCAGCTTCTCCATTTCACGCGAGAACATGAGCTGCTCTTTCTTGCTCATGTTCTCGAGGCCGGCTTCTTTCTGAGCCTGCATGTCCTTCAGTCGCTTGATGGAGGTCTTGACCGTCTTGAAGTTGGTCAGCATGCCGCCCAGCCAGCGCTGGTCAACGTAGGGCATACCTGCACGACGGGCTTCCTGGGCCACGATATCGCGGGACTGGCGCTTGGTGCCGACCATCAGGACGGTACCGCCGTTGGCGATGATCTGACGCACGTACTTGGCAGCGTCCTGGAACATCGGCAACGTCTTCTCGAGGTTGACGATGTGAATCTTGTTGCGATGGCCGTAGATGAAGGGGGCCATCTTGGGGTTCCAGAAGCGGGTTTGGTGGCCAAAGTGGACACCGGCTTCCAGCATTTCACGCATGGAAATCGACATGATGATGTTTCCTGAGGTTAGGTCTTAAATCCGGCCCCGATCGCTGAGCGCTCCCGGTTTGAGAGCGGCAGCAACACCCGGATGGGCCGGTTTGCGATTTTTGCCCCGCGCTGGATCTCCTGACGCTCAGGCAGCAAAGCCGCCTAAAGACACAGGTGAACGCAAAACGCGGAACCGAACGAGTATAGCACGCCTACGGCAGTGCAGCATAGCCACTGGCCGACCGGTCAAAAGTCACCGAAATGCAGTACGCTCAAACGGAAATTCCTGCTCAGGCCAATGTTGGCCTGCAGCATTCCCACCCTTATCAGGAGAACACCTCATGGGTATGTTTACGTTCATCAAGGAAGCTGGCGAAAAGCTGTTCGGGATTGGCGAGGCCAAAGCAGATCCGGCACCGGCCGCAGCCCCGGCAACGAAACCCGACCTGACAGAGGTGAACCAGAAGGCAGGAAAGGCCATCGAGGCATACATCGACTCCATGAACCTCAAGGTCGAAGGCCTGGATGTCGGCTATGACGGGGCCACCGGCACTGTCACAGTGGCCGGTATCGCCCCGGATCAGGCCACACGTGAGAAAGTGGTGCTGTGCTGCGGCAACGTCGCCAACGTCACCCAGGTCAGCGATCTGATGAGTGTCAGCTCTCCTGAGCCGGAGTCGAAGATGTACATCGTGGTCAAGGGCGACAATCTCTCCAAGATCAGCAAGATGTTCTATGGCACTCCCAACAAGTACATGCAGATCTTCGAGGCCAACAAGCCCATGCTCAAGCACCCGGACAAGATTTACCCGGGTCAGGCATTGCGTATTCCGGCCGAGTGACCTGAGAACTGCCGCGATCGTCTCAAGGTGACAAGCGACACCGATTCCCGCCCCTCAGCGCGATTGCTGGACGTTTTCGCCGGAGGCACGCCCCTGCCCCTGCATGACGTCGCCGCCTCCCGAGCCTGGGAAGCCGCCAGCGCCAAAGTGCTGCCTCCACACACACTGATGGCGCGCGCAGGCTTGGCTATCGCGCGCGTGGCTCTGGCGGTATGCCCTCACGCTCGCCACATCTGGGTTGCCTGCGGACCGGGCAACAACGGAGGTGACGGCTTTGTGGCCGCAACCCATTTGCACCAATGGTCCCGATCCAAGGGGCTTGGCCAGCAGATCACGGTCAGCCTGCACGGCCGGGAAGAGACGCTCCCCGAAGACGCCAGGTGGGCTCTGACCCAAATGAGAGAAGCCGGGCTGGACCTCAGCCCTCCTCCTTCCGCCGGCGGGTGGGACATGTGCATAGACGCCCTCCTCGGCATCGGTGGCAACCGCATACCGGCAGGCGATCTACTGGCGCCATGGGAAGCTTTGCGCAAAAGCGCCAAGCCGGTGATCCAGGTCGATATACCGAGCGGGCTGCTGGCTGACAGTGGCGCATGGCCACCTGGCGACATCCCTCTCACTCCACCGGGTGCTGAGCGGCACACTTTGTGCCTGCTGAGTCTGAAGCCCGGCGTGTTCACCGCGTCTGGGCGGGATGCAGCCGGTCGCGTCTGGTACGACGACCTCGGCACACAACCGCCCGCCAGCCTCGCACCAACAGCCTGGCTGTGCGGACAAGGATCGGCACTGCGACCGGACCGGCCACACGCGTCGCACAAAGGCAGCTTCGGTGATGTGCTGGTTGCAGGAGGGCAGCGCCCTTCCGCGGACAAGGCCGGCATGGCAGGTGCTGCGATGTTGGCGGCCCGGGCAGCCCTGCACGCTGGCGCTGGCCGGGTCTATGTCTGCTCGATCGGCGGCGACACTTCGCCCGGCGAGATTTCATGGGACCCCGCTTGCCCGGAGCTGATGTTCAGACGCGTGGAGCAATGCCTGGCTGACCCGCAACAGCTGGCCTCGCCACGCACGGCCGTGGTCTGTGGATGCGGTGGAGGCCACAGCATTCGGCAGCATTTGCCCGCCTTGCTCTCGCGGACTGCCAGACTGGTGCTGGACGCAGATGCGCTCAATGCCATTGCTGACGATCCGGGCCTGCAGGCCCTGCTCAGCCAAAGGCGGGACCGCCCCGACCGGCTGACCGTCCTGACGCCCCACCCTTTGGAAGCCGCCCGGCTTCTGGGAATGGGCATCGCAGATATTCAGGAAAACCGTTTGACCCGGGCGACCGAGTTGAGCCAACGGTATGGCGCACTGGTGGTGCTCAAGGGGTCGGGAAGCATCGTGGCAGCCCCGGGCGAGGCACCATGGATCAACCGCAGCGGAAATGCCCGCCTGGCGACCGCGGGCACTGGCGATGTGCTGGCCGGCATGATCGGCGCTGCACTGGCGGCTTGCGAGCTGGCGGAGGACATGCCTTCCCTGGTTCGGGATGCCGTCTGGCGCCACGGGCATCTGGCAGACACCTGGCCCGATCACGGCGCCCGCCTGACCGCTGGCGCCCTGGCCGTTCTCGCAGGCTAGCTCAACACTCGCCCGCGGTGTTCGGCCAAACCAGGCATCAGAGGTTAAGCGCCATCATGATGACCTGCAGCAGGATCACAAGGATCAGGACGCTCAGGTCAACCCCTCCAATGGCAGGCACCACCTTGCGGATAGGCCTGAGCAGTGGCTCGGAGAATCGATGCAGCACACCCATGGCTGGTGCCTGGGGTTGCACCCACGACAGCACGGCATAGATCAGCAAGATGATCATCAGGCCGCGCAGGACGACCATCAGCAAGAACTTGCCTGCCTGGAGCAGGATGGCCAGCAGCCACGCAACGGGCGAGACCATGGTCGATGGAGCCCACAAAGACAGCACAATGCCCGAGAAGGCGATGGACAGCAAAATGGCGGACATCAGGCTGCCCCAGTCCAGCCGGCTGTCGAGCAGCGGCTTGGGCAACACCTTGCGCACCGGCTTGACAACCCAGTCGGTAACGGCCATGACAAACCGGCCGGGCTGAACCGACATCTGGATTCGCAGATAGTTCATCCACGAGCGCATCAGGGCTGCGCCCACCAGAATGAAAAAGAAGGTCTCAAGCAGGAAATGGACAATGTTCATTGGGTAGCGTTCAGATCGTTTCCGTTCAGATGGATACCGGACTCAAAGGCAAATTGGAAAATTGGAAAATTGGAAAATTGGAAACAGGCTATCAAGGCAGGTGAAATTGCTCACTTGCGACGTGACTTGCGGGCCTTGCCCAATGCAGGTCTGCTCCCCTTGGTCGACTTTGCAGCTTTGGCCGATTTCTTGTCGGCGGCTTTCTTGACTGAAGCGCGCAAGTCCTGCTTTTCTCCATCCCGGTGAGGTCGTTTGCGGCCTGCCGAGCCATTGCCGCCGTTCTTGTCGCGCATGGCCCTGAGGATGAGCTCTTCTTCATCGTTGACAAGGCGGAAGTCGATGCGCCGCCCATCCAGATCGACCCTGCTGACCTGAACTTGAACCTTGGTGCCCAAGGCGTAGCGGATACCGGTGCGCTCACCGCGCAGTTCCTGCCGAGCTTCATCGAAGCGGAAGTACTCGCCCCCCAGCTCTGTGATATGGACCAGCCCTTCCACGTACATGGCGTCGAGCGTCACGAAAAGACCGAAGCTGGTGACGGACGTGACCGTGCCCGAAAACTCTTCGCCCAGATGCTCGCGCATGTACTTGCACTTGAGCCAGGCTTCGACGTCGCGGCTGGCCTCGTCAGCGCGTCGCTCGTTGGCGCTGCAGTGAAGACCCGCAGCCTGCCACGCAAGCGTATCTGCCGAGAGCTTGCGCGCCGGCTTGGCCGGCATACTGGCGGAACGGCTGGCCAGACGCTTGCTCAGCTTGGCATGCGCTTCGCCCGGCTTGGGCAGCTCAGGCAATTCGTAGCGCTCTTTGCCCAGAATGGCCTTGATCACCCGATGGACCAGCAGATCGGGATACCGCCGGATCGGACTGGTGAAGTGCGTATAGGCGTCATAGGAAAGGCCGAAATGCCCGCTGTTGATCGGCGTGTAGATGGCCTGCTGCATGGAGCGCAGCAGCATGGTGTGGATCTGCTGTGACTCTGGTCGGTCTTTCGTGGCTTCAGCGATCCGCTGAAACTCGGACGGATGCGGGTCCTCGCTGATGGTTTGCGGCACACCCATGGTGCGCAGGTAGTTGCGCAAGATCTCCTGCTTCTCCGGTGTTGGACCTTCGTGCACACGGAACAGGCCCGCGTGCTTGCTTTGGGAGATGAAGTCAGCCGAACAAACGTTGGCCGCCAGCATGGCTT
Organism: Hydrogenophaga sp. 5NK40-0174; assembly: GCF_040372165.1. Taxonomy (NCBI): domain Bacteria; kingdom Pseudomonadati; phylum Pseudomonadota; class Betaproteobacteria; order Burkholderiales; family Comamonadaceae; genus Hydrogenophaga; species Hydrogenophaga sp. 5NK40-0174. The sequence goes on from NZ_BAABWG010000001.1 coordinate 1,186,558, forward strand.
CTTCGATGACCTTGTGAGCATCATTGCGTGTACGAGGCACGATCTTCTCGATGCGACCCGCATCATCACAGACGATTTGCGTCTCGACCGTTTCGAAATCGACCGCCCCTCTTGCCTGGCGTGCAGAGAGCAACGCCCGGTAGACATCGTGCAAGTTCAGCAAGTGAGGCACCAGCGGCTTGCGCTGGGCAGCTTCAGGCCCTCTGGTGTTCTGAAGAATGGCTGCCACTTCGGTATAGGTCAATCGTGCATGGCTGTGCATGACCGCCGGATAGAACTGGTAGGCATGGACTTCGCCTTTGGCGTCAATCAGCATGTCACACACCATGCAGACGCGGTCTACGTCCGGGTTCAGCGAACACAAGCCGTTGGAGAGTTTTTCCGGCAGCATGGGAATGACCCGCCGCGGAAAATACACGGATGTGGCGCGGTCATAGGCGTCGATATCGATGGCCGAACCTGTTTCCACGTAGTGACTCACGTCCGCAATGGCCACCAGCAATCGCCAGCCTTTGCCCCTGCCGACCTTGTCTGGCTGGCAGAACACGGCGTCGTCAAAGTCACGCGCGTCTTCGCCATCGATGGTAACCAGAGGCACATCGCGCAGGTCAACCCTGGCGCGCCGGTCGCTGGCGCGGACCTTGGTTGGCAGCGCGCGGGCCTGAGCCATCGCCGCTTCGGAGAACTCGTGGGGCACACCGTACTTGCGTACGGCAATCTCGATTTCCATGCCCGGGTCATCGATATCACCCAGCACTTCCTTGACCCTGCCCACCGGCTGTCCATAGAGCGCAGGTGGCTCGGTCAGTTCGACGACGACCACCTGGCCCGGGTTGGCCGACCCTGTGGCGCCCTTGGGCACCAGCACGTCCTGTCCATACCTTTTGTCTTCGGGCGCGACCAGCCATACGCCACTTTCCTGCAGCAGGCGGCCAATGATCGGCGAGTCCGAGCGCGAGACAATCTCGGTCACCCGTCCCTCTGGGCGCCCCCGGCGGTCTGTGCGCACCACCCGGGCCTTGACCCGGTCCTTGTGGAGCACGGCGCGCATTTCGTTGGGCGGCAAATAGACATCGGGTTGCCCGTCATCACGGACCACAAAACCGTGCCCGTCACGGTGGCCAGCGACCACCCCTTCAAACTCGGACAAAAGATCAGATTTTTGATTCTGGTTCACTTGCACTTGGTGTTTTTTCTATGTTATACTTCCAGCTTCCCTGAGATGCCCAGGTGGCGGAATTGGTAGACGCACTAGTTTCAGGTACTAGCGCCGAGAGGCGTGGAGGTTCGAGTCCTCTCTTGGGCACCAATGATAAAGATAAAGGCTTGCAATCCATCGGTTGCAGGCCTTTTTTCTTTGCCTGTGCCAAAGAGGTGTTTTCTGAGGCGTTGTCTGCGCATGCTGCCCGGTGCGTGGCGCCGCTCACGGCATGCGCAACCGGGCCACCAGACACTGGAAGGGAGCCACCCTGCATCAAGTCAAGAGCATGTCGCCGATGTGGACTCAAACCGGCTGCCCTATGAGATCGTGCCCTTCGGTTCCCACGATCAAGGCCTTGGTGAACTCACCGACTTTCATTGTCTTGCTGACCTTTTGCGGAGGAAGCAGTTTGACCACCCCATCGATTTCAGGGGCATCAGCGAAACTGCGCCCCACCCCGCCTTTGCGACCCATGGCCGGCGCCGAGTCAACCAGCACCTGCATGGTGGCACCAACACGGCGCTCCAGCTTGGCAATGGAGACAGCCTCAGCCACCTCCATGAACCGGGCTTGCCGCTCGTTTCTCAGCTCGTCAGGCAATGCACCGGGCAGCTCGTTGGCCTTGGCACCTTCCACCGGCGAATAGGCAAAACAACCAGCCCTGTCGATCTGGGCTTCTTTCACGAAGCTCAGCAGGTCATCAAACTCCGCCTCGGTTTCACCCGGAAAGCCCGCAATGAACGTACTGCGGATCACCAGTTCCGGGCAGAGCTCGCGCCAGCGTGCAATGCGCTCGAGATTTTTCTCACCACTGGCTGGGCGTTTCATGCGCTTGAGCACATCGGGGTGACTGTGTTGCAGCGGGACGTCCAGGTAAGGCAGGCACAAGCCCTGGGCCATCAAGGGAATGACATCGTCCACATGCGGATATGGGTAGACGTAGTGCAGACGCACCCATGCGCCATACCCGTCCGCCAGCTTGCCCAGGGCTTCGACCAGGTCGTACATGCGGGTCTTGACCGGGCGACCATCCCAGAAACCGGTGCGGTACTGGATGTCCACGCCATAGGCTGAAGTGTCCTGGCTGACCACCAGCAACTCTCTGACGCCCGCCTCGAACAGCTTCCGAGCCTCGCTCAGCACGTCGCCAATCGGACGGCTGACGAGATCCCCTCGCATGGAGGGAATGATGCAGAAGGTGCAGCGGTGGTTACAGCCCTCACTGATTTTCAGATAGGCATAGTGTTTGGGCGTGAGCTTGATGCCTTGCGCAGGCACGAGATCCACGAACGGATCGTGAGGCTTGGGCAAGTGGGCATGGACCGCGTCCATCACCTCCTGCGTTGCATGGGGCCCCGTCACGGCCAGCACGCTGGGGTGCACCTGCGAGACCATGTTTCCCCCGTCTTCGCCAGCACGAGCCCCGAGGCAACCTGTCACGATGACTTTGCCGTTCTCGGCCAGGGCTTCACCGATGGTGTCCAGGCTCTCCTTGACCGCATCATCGATGAAACCACAGGTGTTGACGATGACAAGGTCAGCGCCGGCAAACGACTTGGATGTCGCATAGCCTTCTGCGCTGAGCTGGGTCAGGATCAGCTCGGAGTCTGTCAGGGCCTTGGGGCAACCCAGACTGACAAAGCCCACTTTGGGGCTGGAGGAAATTTGCTTTTCGGTCATGGTTCCGATTGTCTCAGACCCGGCCGCACCGGACTGAAGCAATCGGCTCAATTACCGCTTCAGTCCAAACGCAGCCAGCACCTGCTCGCTGTTTTTTTGCATCTGCTCCTGCATCTGGGTAAATGCATTGCGCGACTGCTCAAGATAGGTTCCCATCATGCCCTGCATCATGGGAGATTGCATGTTCATGAACTGCTGCCACATTTCCGGCGTCACGGACTGGGACTGCTCGCTCATCTTGTTTTGCAGGTCCATGAAAATCTGGACGTTCTTCTCCAGGTAGGAGCCCATGAAATCCTGCATGGAATGGCCGTAGAAACGGATGATGTTGGCCAGCACCTGCTCCGAGAAGATCGGTACGCCAGCCGTTTCCTCTTCCAGAATGATCTGCAGCAGGATGCTTCGCGTGAGATCTTCATTGGTCTTCGCATCACGCACCACGAAGGGCTCGTTGCTCATGACCAGACCCTTGACTTCGGCCAGGGTGATGTACGAGGAGGTGTCGGTATCGTAGAGACGACGGTTCGGGTACTTCTTGATGACCCTGATGCCATCCTCGCTCTTCTTGGCCGTGCCGGCCTTCTTTTTCTGCACGCTCATGTGGCTCCAGCTCGTTTTCACCCCCGGAGGATCCCGTGGGCTTCGGACACCATTGTAGAAAGAGCGACGCCGCAGTGCAGCATGGGTTTTCCCTGTGAGTTTCCCCGCAATCACTGGAACATTGGCATTGACGCCAAGCCTTGGAGCGGCCCACAAAAAAGCCCGCTGACAGCGGGCCTGCATGCTGCGAATCTGAATACAAGCTGGTAGGCGCGATTGGATTCGAACCAACGACCCCCACCATGTCAAGGTGGTGCTCTAACCAACTGAGCTACGCGCCTGCTTGCGATCAGTTCGAAGACATAGATTATAGCATTGATTTTTTGGCTGTGTCCATCTTTTGAGTGGTCAGGCCAAACTCATTTGCGCCGTACCGATCGGACACCGTCAACATCCCCCACCACCGCCATGGCTCGGCCCACCTGTCGGGCATCGGAGACTTCGATGGTGAAAGTCATCCACGCGGTGCCCTTGGACGAGATGGTCTGCACCCCCACCACATTCATCTTCTCCCGGGCGAATACGTCGGAAATGTCCCTGAGCAAGCCGGACCGGTCGACAGCCTCTACCGCCACATCGACAGGAAAGACGACGCCATTGGCAGCGCCTGGCTGGGCATCGAGCCCCGCCCACTGCACTTCGATCACACGGTCCGGCGACTTGTGCCGCAAGTGCTGATAGTCTGAGCAATCGCTGCGATGGACGGCCACTCCCCTGCCACGCGTGACAAAGCCGCAAATGTCGTCCGGAGGCGCCGGTTTGCAGCACTTGGCCAGTTGTGTCATGAGCGAATCCACACCCACGACGAGTACTTTTCCCTGGCCGGTGGAGGCATCGCGACGAGGCTTCCTGGGCACAAAGACAGGCTCGGCCTCGACTTCAGGCTCGGCCGGCTTGAGGCAATTCTCCAGCGTTCGCAGCGACAGCTCGTCCTTTCCGACCTGCTCGAACAGCTCCTGGGCCGACTCCAACCCGACCATGGCGGCCAGCTCCTCGTGCTTGAGGCTGGTCCTGCCCTCGCGCTGCAACAGTTTTTCCACCGCTTCACGGCCTTTGGCCACGGTGACTTCCAGCGCCTGGGCATTGAACCACGCCCGCACCTTGCTCTTGGCCCTGTGCCCGACGAGGTACCCCAGCTCGGGGTTGAGCCAGTCACGGGACGGCCCACCCTCCTTGGCTGCCACGATTTCCACCGTCTGACCATTCTGCAGCGGCGTATTGAGGGTGACCATGGCGCCATCCACCTTGGCTCCTCTGCAGCGATGCCCCAGCTGAGTATGTACCGCGTAGGCGAAATCGACCGGGGTGGCACCGCGGCTCAGCTCGACAATCGCTGCATCCGGGGTCAGGACATAGATTCGGTCATCGAACAGGCCTTCAGCTTTTCCGCTGAGATCCCGCTCCCAGGCAAGCAGTTGCCGCAGAACAGCAATCTTGGCGTCGTACTCGGTATTGGCCGTGACCCCGGAATAGCCCTTGGCGCCGGCTTCCTTGTATGCCCAGTGGGCCGCCACCCCATGCTCGGCATGGTCGTGCATGGACTGAGAGCGGATCTGAATTTCGAATGCGCGTCCCTGAGCGTCACGCACCACCGTATGAAGCGACTGGTAGCCGTTGGGCTTGGGCTTGGCGATGTAGTCGTCAAACTCTTCGGCAATGGGTGCATAGTGCTCATGCACATAAGCAAGCGCAGCGTAGCAGTCCTCCAGGCTCGGGACCACCACCCTCAAGGCCCGGATGTCAAACACTTGTTCGAAATCGAGCGACTTGCCACGCATCTTCTTGACGATGCTGTAGATGTGCTTGGGGCGTCCCTGCACCACTGCCTTGACTCCCTGCTCACGCAGCGCCAGCTCGAGCGCCTCCCGGACCTGCTCGACGTGCGCTTCGCGTTCCACCCTCTTCTCGTCGAGAAGCTTGGCAACTTCCTTGTAGGTCTCCGGCTCCAGGAAGCGAAAGGAGAGGTCTTCCATTTCCCACTTGATTTGCCAGATACCCAGGCGGTTGGCCAGGGGTGCAAACACATGCAATGATTCGCTGGCAATGGCCGCACCCGGGTCGCCTTTGGTCGCCGCGAAGAATCGCAACGTCTGAAGGCGCGATGCCAGGCGAAGCATGACCACGCGAAGGTCGCGAGAGAAGGCGAGCAGCATCTTCCGCACGTTCTCCGTCTGGCTGGCAGCCAGCTCGGTCACAGGCGCCTTGGCCGCATGATGGTGCAAGCCTTCGAGCGCACGCTCTTCTTCCTTGCGCGCCTGCGCCTCGGCCGCCTTGATCCTGGCCTGCCGCTGAAGCTGAACCAGCTTTGTCGACTCCATCGCCAACGCGGCAAAGTCGGCTCCAAATGCCTTGGTGATCGTTTCCTGCGGGCGATTGAGGTGCTGACAGGCATAGACCAGATAGGCCGCCGCCTGCATCTGTTCAGAACCGCCAATGGATTTGAGAATCTCTGCCACAGCGTCCGCGTGCGCCAGGATGTTCTCACCAGTGTCGAGTTGCTCACAGTCGAGCAGCGGCTCGGCAAAAGCACGCGCGCGACTCAGTGCCTGACGGCCTTTGCCGTCAAAGACCACTGTGGCTGCCGCCACGATGGCCGCCGAGGCCTCCGGCTCGCCTGCCCCGGGTCGGCGGGCTGGCTCGGCCTGAGCAGCATCCGCCAGGGCTTCTGGCTGGTGATTTGATTCCAGTGTTTTCATCGGGTCCGAAGGGCCATGCTCATACCGCCTCAGTGAGCCAGGGAACGCTCAGCTGCCGCAGAGAAAATCAAGGACGACCTTTTTCTGGTCGTCTGCCACCAGTGTAGGCGCATGCCCCACCCCAGCGAATTCCACGCACCTGGCCTTGGGTCCGCGACGCGCCATCTCCATGGCAGTCTCCGGCGCCAGAAGGTCCGATTCAGCCCCACGCAACAACAGCGTTTCAGAGGAAATGGCATCGTAGAGCGACCACAGCTTTTCTTCGCCCTGACGCGTCACGGCCAACGCCACATCCTCCGGCTGAGCCAGCAAGGCCTTGATCGGCGTGCCAATGGCCGGATCGTAGTGAAACCACCAGCGCCCGTCCCGCTGGCGCAGCATGGGGCGGGACAGACGTGCCCACTCATCCGGTGTGTGAGGGCCAAATCCCTCTGAAATGCTGGCCATGTAGTCGAACGCCTCCTGCTCGACACCAAAGGACCGGTTGGTCCCCACATAGGCACCAATGCGCTGCAAGGACGACCACTGCACCACCGGTCCGACATCGTTGAGGACGAGCTTGCGCGGCGCCAGTGCCGCCTGGGATGCGACGGCAATCCCGATCAGGCCGCCCATGCTGGTACCGACCCAGTCAATGACAGCACCTGGCACCTGCTGACGCAAGTGCGTGAGCAGCAATGCCATGTCCCTGGCGTAGGTTTCAACCTGATAGCCCATCGGGTCTGCGAGCCAGTCACTCTCCCCCCGGCCAGCCACATCGACGCTCACGACCCGCGCATGTCGGCTCAAAAGGGATGCGAGTGCGTCGAAATCCCGCCCCTGGCGAGAAAGGCCATGAACGCAAACCACGATGTGCGATGGATCACCCCCGTCCTGCACAGGCCAGTCCCACCAGGCCATTCGGCGAGGTTGACCTGTCTTGGCCGCCGGATCGCCGACATCGAGAAAGCGCAGGATGGGTTCAGAGATAGCACTCATGCTTGTGTTGCTCCGCGATAATGAATTCAACTGTCGAATATTTGATTCAATCCTAAAGGAACCGGAGCTCAAAAATGCTAGCGAACAAAACCGCACTTGTGACAGGGTCCACCAGCGGCATCGGCCTTGGCATCGCCAAAGCCCTGGCCGCACAAGGCGCCAACATCGTCCTGAACGGGTTTGGCGACACTGAGGGCCCGCTCAAGGAGGTTGCCGATCTGGGTGCGGAGGTGGCTTATCACGGCGCAGACATGAGCAACCCGGCCGAAATCGAAGCCATGATGGCTTTTGCAGCCCAGCGCTTTGGCCAGATCGACATCCTGGTCAACAACGCAGGTATTCAGCATGTTGCCCAGGTAGAGGACTTTCCGGTCGAGCGCTGGGATGCCGTCATCGCCATCAACCTCACGAGTGCCTTTCATACCACGCGCCTGGCCTTGCCCGCGATGAAGGCCGCGGGTTGGGGCCGAATCATCAATGTGGCCTCCGTCCATGGGCTGGTGGCCTCTGCGCAGAAATCCGCCTATGTGGCGGCCAAACATGGCGTCGTGGGCCTGACCAAGGTGGTGGCACTGGAGACAGCGACTACCGGCGTCACCTGCAATGCCATCTGTCCAGGCTGGGTGCTGACGCCACTGGTACAGAAACAGGTCGACGCCAAGGCGGACGCTGGCGGAATATCCATCGAGGAAGCAACCAGGCAGCTCCTGGGCGAAAAGGAGCCCTCACTGCAATTCACCACGCCGGAAGAGCTGGGTGCGCTGGCGGTCTTCTTCTGCTCGCCTGCGGCGAACAACGTCCGCGGAGCCGCCTGGAACATGGATGGTGGCTGGGCTGCGCAGTGATGCGCTGCATCAGCTGAAGGCACGCAACGGTCCGGCCATCGAAGCCTCGCCTGCCGCAGAGCCGGACTGACTGGTGTCAGCGGCCCTCTGAGTCCGGGGTGAGTGACGCCTGGGCCTTGCGAAGCATGTCCCGTATGGCTTGCCGTTCGGCATCGGACAAGCGAAACGGCTCCGGACCATCGCCTTCTTGTGGCGAGACATCCCACGTGGTCAGAACGGCATCCTTGAGACCCAGCGGCGCATGCTCATGCAAAGCGTCGCTTCCGCCTTCCGGCACGTTGCCGACGACCGGCACCATGCCGTCATGGCTCCCGATTTCAGGTACCTCCAATGCCTGTGATGGTGCTTCTGAAGCGGCCTGCGCCCCGGCCACAGGATCAGGAAGAACAGCTGGCGCGGGAGAAACCTCCACAGCCATGACGGCGGGGATGGCGTCAGGAATGACTGCCCCCTGGGCGAAAGCCAGAGAGCCCGGGACCAGAAGCGCTGCTGCGAACGATCGGTGTTTCATGCAGGTAAGTATGCCCATGGCCCCCGATTTTGACTGCCCAATGAATGGTAAGTCGCCTGCCTGTGAGGGCAACAGATGTAACATGCTGTCAGGATTCGGAAAAACGGCGCCGATCGCAGTGTTTGCGCTGCCACAATCGGGCTTGTTACATTTTCGGGAGTTGTACTCATGCCACAAGCCAATAGTCGACCCAACAAGATCCTGGTCGTAGATGACGACGTCCGCATCCGCGACCTGCTTCGCCGCTACCTGATGCAGGAAGGCTTTGAAGTCATGCTGGCCGAAGACGGCAAGGCGTTGAACCGGGTCCTTCAACGTGAATCCGTCGACATGATCGTGCTGGACCTGATGATGCCTGGCGAAGACGGCCTGTCCATCTGCCGCCGCCTGCGCGCCAATGGCGACCGCACCCCGATCATCATGCTCACGGCCAAGAGCGAGGATGTGGACCGGATCGTGGGCCTGGAAGTCGGCGCTGACGACTATCTGGGCAAACCATTCAACCCGCGCGAACTGCTCGCCCGTATCCATGCCGTGCTGCGCCGCCGCCCGCCTGCAGAAGTGCCCGGAGCTCCTTCTCAGGAAGCAGAGACGGTCACCTTTGGCCCGTTCGAGTTCGACCTGAGCCTGCGCACCCTGCGCAAGGACGGTCAGGACCTGCCGCTGACCACAGGCGAATTCGCCATGCTCAAGGCATTGGTTCGTCACCCCCGCCAACCACTGTCCCGCGAAAAACTGGCCCAGCTGGCACGTGGCCGCGAGTTCGAGCCGTTCGATCGAAGCCTGGACGTGCAGGTATCCCGCTTGCGCAAGCTGATCGAGGAAGACGCTGCGTCGCCTCGCTATCTGCAAACCGTGTGGGGTGTGGGCTATGTTTTTGTACCTGACGGAAACGGTTGATGGCCCTGGAGTCGCAGGTCGCGTTCGAAACGAACCCGACCCCGCTGGAGACGGCTCCAGCCCCCCTGGAAGTCAGGCGCCCACGCGAGGTCAGCCTTTTTTGGCGCACCTTCCTGATGTTGTCCCTGCTGCTGCTGGGATGCTTTACTGCGTGGTTGCAGACTTTCAGGGCACTTGAATTTGAACCCAGGGTGCTGCAAAGCGCCCAGCAGCTCGCCTCGCTCGTCAACCTGAGCCGGGCGGCGCTGGTCCATTCGGACTCCATTGCACGCGTGTCGCTCGTCAAGACACTGGCAGACGAGGAAGACGTGCGCATCACGCCGCGCGAGCCCGAGGACAACTACAAGCTCTACAACGAAGACTCGCTGAGCCTGAGCGTGAGCCAGGAGCTGGCCAGCCGGCTCGGCCCTGGCACCATCGTCGCCCGCGAGGTCAACGGCACCACCGGCTTGTGGATTGGCTTCACCATTGACGGTGACCCGTACTGGCTGCTCACTGACCCTTCGCGCGTCCGCCTGGTCACGGGTGCCACTTGGCTGATCTGGATCGGCACGGGTGCCGTGCTTTCGCTGATGGGCGCTGCGTTCATTGCGCGCCTGATCAACCGCCCGCTCAAGCGACTGTCGTTTGCGGCCGGCCGTGTCCGCGAAGGCGATTTCACGGCCAGCCAGCTGAGCGAGGCGGTGGCCACAGCAGAGATTCGCGAGGTGAACATCGGGTTCAACCGAATGGCGCAGCGCCTGTCCAAGATCGAGCAGGACCGCGCGCTCATGCTCGCTGGCATCTCGCATGACCTGCGCACCCCCCTGGCCCGGCTGCGCCTGGAAATGGAAATGAGCGTGGCAGATGAGACAGCGCGCGAGCACATGTCCGCCGACATTGACCAGGTCACGGCCATCATCGACAAGTTTCTGGATTACGCTCGGCCCGATGAGCTCAAGCCCGAGCCGATCTCTCTCAATGAGGTGGTCGATGCCGCGGTGTACGCGCTGGGCAGCGACCCGAACACCATTGTCATCACCAGCATTCCGGACAACACCTTTGTGTATGGCGACGGCGTGGAGCTGCAGCGGGTGTTTTCCAACTTGCTGGAGAATGCTCACCGCTATGGACGCGACCCCATCACCGGTGTGACCCGGGTGGAGATCGCGGCGCAGCCCAAAGACGACAACGTGCTGATCAAGCTGCGTGACCATGGGCAAGGTGTCCCTGAAGACACGCTGGCGCAGCTGACTCAGCCGTTCTTCAGGGCCGACGCATCCCGAACATCGGCCAAGGGCACAGGCCTGGGTCTGGCCATTGTTGACCGGGCCGTGGCACGCATGGGTGGGCGCTTTGCCCTGACCAACAGCTCCACAGGCGGGCTGGCCGCCCACATCAAGCTGCGAAAGGCCATGCCTGAGGAAAGCAAAAAGGCTTGACGGCCAGCGACTGGCGGTTGCGTTGTGTCAGCCGGCGCGGATCAGCAGCGCAGCCGCCCTGGCTTCAATGCAAAGCCCTTCTCCTGCCGGGCCCAGCTTTTCTGCGGTTTTTGCTTTGACATTGACTTGCGAGGGCTGCAGATCCAGTACTTGCGCCACCCTGGCGACCATGGCGGGAATATGTGGTGCCAGCTTGGGCGCCTGCGCCACCACCGTGCTGTCAACATTGCCGATCTCATAGCCCGTCGCCCGCACCCTGCGAGCCGCTTCCTGAAGCAGGCGGGCCGAGTCCGCGCCTTTGAACTCGGCATCGGTATCGGGGAAATGACGGCCGATGTCACCCAGGCCCGCAGCGCCCAGGAGAGCATCGGTGATGGCGTGCAGCAAGGCGTCCGCGTCAGAGTGCCCGAGCAATCCCATGTGGTGTGGAACCGTCACACCACCGAGCACAAGAGCACGACCCGGCACCAGCGCATGAACATCCCAGCCCTCGCCAATGCGAAACGGGATCAGCGCTTCTGTCTTTTGGTTGGCGTTGTCTGTCATGCGCGTCCTTCCAGCAGGGCTTTGGCCACCAGGAAATCCTGCGGATAGGTGACCTTGAGGTTGTGAGATCCGCCCTCGACCAGCAACGGACAATGTCCAGCCAGTTCCATGGCACTTGCTTCGTCGGTGATTCCCTCATAGCCATTGGCCGCGTGAGGCGCCAGTGCGGCTTGCAATGCCCCGATCCGGAACATTTGCGGCGTTTGGGCCAGCCATTTTCCTGCGCGGGCAAGCGTCTGAGCCGATCGGCCGTCCGAGGCCTGCTTGAGGGTGTCGGCCAGGGGAACGGCCAGCAAGCCGCCAACCGCATCGCCACGGCAAGCATCGATCAACCGCTGAATGTCGCCAGGGAGAACAAGACAGCGAGCGGCATCGTGAACCAGCACCCATTCATCCGCCGAAGCCCCCGTGGCCAGCAGCGCTGCCAGACCATTGGACACGCTCTCGGCACGACTGGCACCGCCCACTGCCTGCGTGTCAACGCGCTCGGGTGCGTTCTTGATGAAGTCGTCTCCGGGCGAGACCACCACCAGAATGCGATGGATGTCCGGCACGCTGGACAGCGCATGCAAGGTATGCCAGACCAGCGGCTGTCCACCGAGCATCTCATACTGCTTGGGTCCTTTCGCCCCTGACCGGCTACCCACACCGGCACATGGCACAAGAGCATGGCAACGCGAAGGGGAAACAGGCATATCTGGGGACATGTGGAACTTGTCAGGGGTATCCGGGGCATTCTATGGCTTCTTGCCACGGGCTCAGCGAGAGGCGTGCGCAGACTCTAAAATATGCAGCAACACCCCCCATCTGGCGCGATGGGGGGTATTTGCATTTGTACGCCACTCAATGGCCTTGAACGCTCAACTCCATGGACCTGCCAAAACTCAGCCCGGGCAAGCGCTTTGCCCTCCCCAAGCCCTTTGGCGCGGCAGACGCGCTGCTGCTCTCCCAGCTGACCCAGCGTGACAAGGCACAGGGGAGGCTTGTCGCGATTGTCACGGCAGACGCCGCGGATGCCCAGCGGCTGATCGACGAGCTGGCCTTCTTTGCTCCCGACCTGCGCTGCGCCCTTTTTCCGGATTGGGAGACCCTGCCCTATGACACCTTTTCGCCGCACCAGGACCTGATCAGCGAGCGACTGGCAACGTTGTGGCGCATCCATAGCCGCAGCCATGGTGGGGATGACGTGGCAGACGTGGTGCTGGTACCTGCCACCACTGCCCTGTACCGACTGGCACCCCCGGCGTTCCTGGCGGGCTACACCTTCCACTTCAAGGTCAAACAGCAGCTCGACGAAGCCAAACTCAAGTCGCAGTTGACACTGGCAGGCTACAACCATGTCTCGCAAGTGGTGAGCCCGGGCGAATACGCGGTTCGGGGTGGACTGATCGACCTGTTCCCCATGGGCAGCGTCGTACCCTACCGCGTGGACTTGTTCGACGACGAGATCGACAGCATCCGCACCTTTGACCCGGACACCCAGCGCAGCCTCTACCCGGTGGAAGAGGTGCGCTTGCTGCCCGGCCGCGAGTTCCCCATGGACGACGATGCCCGCGCGCGGTTTCGCAGCCGATGGAGGGAGCTGCTCGAAGGCGACCCCACCAAGAGCCGCATCTACAAGGACATGGGCAACGGCGTTGCCACGGCAGGCATCGAGTACTACCTCCCTCTGTTCTTCGACGAGACGGCAACCGTCTTCGACTATTTGGGCGACGATGCCACCGTGGTGCTGCACGGCGACCTGGAGCAGGCGTTTCAGGGCTTCTGGCAAGACACCCAGGATCGCTACCGCCTGGTCCGTGGCGATCCGGACCGCCCGGCACTGCCGCCCGAGGCACTGTTTCTGAGTGCGGAGCAGTTCTTTGCCCTGGGCAAGCCCCACGCGCAACTCGCGCTACGCAGTGACACGCAAGATGTGGCCGACAACGCCTTCGCGCAGGCGCTCCCGGACATCGGTGTCAGCCGCGGTGCGGAGGATCCCCTGGCCCGGCTGGAGGCGCACCTGGCACAAAGCCCGAACCGTGCGCTGATCCTGGCCGAGAGCGACGGGCGCCGGGAAAGCCTGCTGGACTTCCTGGGCGCAAGCGGCTTGCGTCCACCGGCTTTCGACAGTCTCGAGGAGTTTGAACAAAGCCCGGAGAAGCTGGGCATTGCCACTGCGGCACTCGCCCAGGGCTTTGTCTGGCCCGCGCAAGGCTTGGAGTTCATCACCGAAACCGAGCTGTTTGCCGCCGGACCGACAACGCGCCGGCGACGCAAGCAGGAGCAAGTCAGTGACGTTGATGCGCTGATCAAAGATCTCTCGGAGCTCAATGTGGGCGATCCGGTGGTGCATGCGGCGCACGGGATTGGGCGATACCGCGGCCTGATCAACATGGACATGGGGGAGACCAATCCCGACGGCAGCCCTGCTCTTCAGGAGTTTCTGCATCTGGAGTATGCCCAGGATGCCGTGCTGTACGTGCCGGTCAGCCAGTTGCACCTGATCGGGCGCTATACCGGTGTCAGTGCGGACGAAGCGCCTTTGCACAAACTGGGCAGCGGCCAGTGGGAAAAGGCCAAACGCAAAGCGGCGGAGCAGGTGCGGGATGCCGCGGCGGAATTGCTCAACATCTATGCCCGCCGCGCGGCCCGTGAAGGGCACGCGTTCCGGTTCTCCGCTCAGGACTACGAAGTTTTCTCCAACGACTTCGGCTTTGACGAAACAGCCGACCAGCGCGCGGCCATCCATGCCGTGATCCAGGACATGATCAGCCCGCAGCCCATGGACCGGCTGGTATGTGGCGACGTGGGCTTTGGCAAGACCGAAGTGGCACTGCGCGCGGCGTTTGTCGCGGTCACAGGCGGCAAGCAAGTGGCTTTTCTCGCGCCAACCACCCTGCTCGCAGAACAGCATTTCCAGACCCTGACCGACCGCTTCGCCAAATGGCCGGTCAAGGTGGCAGAAATGAGCCGTTTCCGCTCGCAAAAGGAAATCACAGCGGCGGCCAAGGGACTGGCGGACGGCACCATCGACATCGTGGTGGGAACGCACAAACTGCTGTCCAACAAGGTCGACTTCAAGAACCTGGGCCTGCTCATCATCGACGAGGAGCACCGGTTCGGCGTACGCCACAAAGAGGCGATGAAGCAGATGCGTGCCGAGGTGGATGTGCTCACCCTGACCGCCACTCCGATTCCGCGCACCATGGGCATGGCACTTGAAGGTCTTCGGGACCTGTCCGTCATTGCGACTGCGCCACAGCGCCGACTGGCGATCAAGACCTTTGTCCGCAACGAAGGCCAGGGCGTGATTCGTGAAGCAGTGCTGCGCGAACTCAAGCGCGGCGGGCAGGCCTACTTCCTGCACAACGAAGTCGAGACAATCGAGAACCGAAAACAGCAGCTGGAAGAGTACCTGCCTGAGGCGCGCATCGCGATCGCACACGGCCAGATGCCGGAACGCGAACTTGAACGTGTCATGCGGGACTTTGTGGCCCAGCGATACAACATACTGCTGTGCTCGACCATCATCGAAACGGGCATTGACGTGCCCACCGCCAACACCATTGTCATCAGCCGGGCCGACCGATTCGGCCTTGCCCAGTTGCATCAGCTGCGTGGCCGTGTGGGGCGCAGTCACCATCAGGCATATGCCTACTTGCTGGTGCCGGAAATCGAATCGCTGACCAAGCAGGCTGCGC
The DNA here is from genome assembly GCF_040372165.1 of Hydrogenophaga sp. 5NK40-0174. Lineage (NCBI taxonomy): Bacteria > Pseudomonadati > Pseudomonadota > Betaproteobacteria > Burkholderiales > Comamonadaceae > Hydrogenophaga > Hydrogenophaga sp. 5NK40-0174. The sequence continues at coordinate 1,201,619 of NZ_BAABWG010000001.1, forward strand.
AGCGACTGGAAGCCATTCAGGCCATGGAAGAGCTGGGCAGTGGCTTCTACCTGGCCATGCACGACCTCGAAATCCGGGGAGCCGGAGAGGTGCTGGGTGACAACCAGAGCGGCAACATGATGGAGATCGGCTTTCAGCTCTACAACGAGATGCTGGCCGAAGCGGTTCGCTCGCTCAAGGCAGGCAAGGAGCCGGACCTGCTCTCGCCCATGTCTGCCACCACAGACATCAACCTCCATTCCCCGGCACTCCTGCCCAACGACTACTGCGGCGATGTGCACCTGCGCCTTTCCTTCTACAAGAAGCTGGCCACCGCGAAGTCGACCGACCAGATCGACACGCTGCTAGAAGAGATCGTGGACCGGTTCGGCAAGCTGCCTGCCCAGACACAGACCCTGATTGACGTGCACCGTCTGCGTTGCATCAGCGAGCCCTACGGCGTGATCAAGATCGATGCCGCGCCGGGTGTCATCAACATCACGTTCAAACCCAACCCGCCGGTGGAGCCGATGAAGATCATCGAGCTCATCCAGAAGAACCGCCACATCAAGCTGGCCGGAAACGAAAAGCTGCGGATTGAGAGAGAGCTGCCGGAGGTGAAGGATCGGGTCAAACTCGTGAGGGATGTGCTGCGTTCGCTGGGACAGCCCGGCCGGGCATAGGGTGCTGCAGCTTTACAAAGCGTTTACAAACCGGCTCAGCCGGGTTAACACCGGGACCGGACACTCCGTGCAGCGACCACATGATCTCGAGAGGAAAAAAACATGAACATGAATCTCAACGCACAACGTCCCTGGGTCACGCCTTTGGTGATTGGCTCCTTCCTGCTCTCTGCCGTGACCGGCGTCCTGATGTTCTTCCACCTGGACACGGGGCTGAACAAAGCCGCCCACGAGTGGCTGGGCTGGGCCATGGTCATCGGCGTTGTGTTGCACGTACTGCTCAACTTCCCGGCCTTCAAGCGTTATTTCACCCAGACCACCGCACGCGTGGTCATGGGCGTTTTCGCCATTGTGCTGGCGCTGAGCTTTTTCTCGCTGGGCAGCGAAGGTGGTGGAGACCCAGGCTGGGCCGGGCCGATTCGTGCCATGGCTGATGCACCGGTCCCTGCCCTGGCCCAGGTGGCCGGCGTGAGCACAGAGGACATGCGCGAGCGTCTGGAGGCTGCAGGCCTGCATGTGGTCAGCGATGAGCAGACCGTGGCCGAACTGGCAGGCCCGGACCTGCGTGCGCAGATCAACGCGCTGACGCAGGCCTTGGGAAAAGCACCTCACTGAACGTCAGCGGCCGATGAGCACCTTTCGGGCAGCCAGCCCGAGGCATGCTCAGGCGTTCGCCGTCCGTGCGCTTGTCGGCTGCAGCTGACGCGCGTCTTTTTCCGCCACTCGTTCAACTTCCTGAAGCCATCGGGCACGCTGCTCCTGCGTACTGCTGTGGACCGGCCCGATGCGCGTGAAGCCCACCGGTTTGAAACCACAGAACTTCAGGGTGCTGCGCACCAGCTGATTTTGCGTAGGGTTGCCCTGAAACAGGCGCAGGTACCAGCCCGGTGAGTCTGAGGTCATCACCACCCGAGCGCTGCGTCCGGCCAGCAAACCTTCAGGCATTCCTTTCTCTGTGTAGCGGTACGCCCAGCCCTTCTCCAGAGTGCGATCGAAGAATCCCTTGAGCAGGGCAGGCACAGAGCCCCACCACAGCGGCGTCACGATCACCACATGGTCTGCCGCTTCAATGGCTGCCTGCGCCATCTGCAGGTCGGGCTCCAGCGCCTGCCGGTCGTCATAACCCACACGAAGAATGGGGTCGAACTGCATGTCGCGCAGGGCGAGCGTTCGCACCGTGACCCCTCCTCTTTCACTTGCGCCTTGTGCGTAGGAATGGGCCAATGCGGCACACAGCGAAGTGGCCTGAGGGTGCGCGTCGATCAACAGAATTCGGGACATGAGTGTTTCCTTGATAGGTGGTCGATTGGTTGGCGTGGTTCGGGTACCGCTTGAGCGACCTGCGGGACATCCATACCCGCGATCTAATTTCTTATCGCCTTAGCGGCTTAATCTTTACATCGTAAAGATATGGCTTGAAGTGTGGAATAGAATCTTTTCCATGTCAAGATCAGATGGCGATTCAGCCCATTCCAAGAAGAACTACCACCATGGAAATCTCCGTGAGGCCTTGCTGGACGCGGGTTTACGCCTCCTGTCGGACAGCCCGCCGGCGACCATCAGCTTGCGTCAATTGGCCAGGGAAGCCGCCGTCAGTCACGCAGCGCCCTACCATTACTTTGAAGACAAGCAGGACCTCATTCACGCGCTGGGCGTCGAGGCCATGCGCCGTTTTGTTCAGGCACAAAAGGACGCCGCTCGGCCTGACCTCGCCCCGGCCGAACGCCTCCTCGCCATGGGTCTGGCCTACATTCACTATGCGTCCAGCCATCCCCACGCGTTCAGCCTGATCTTCGACCCCGCCTACTGCGAACCGGGCAACCCGTCAGAAGACATGGCCCCATTGATTGCAGAGAACGAAGCCCTGCTGGGTCAATGCACTTCCGATGCTCAGGCCGCTGGCGTCCTGCCCCCTGATGCGGATGGCTCCGCCGCAGCCGCCATGTGGGCCGCCGTCCACGGCCTTGCCCAGCTCGTCACCGCAGGCCATATGCCCGTGTCGGTGGCAGAGCCCGCCATGCGCTCATTGCTGCGCATGCCGCCAGCGCAAAAGCGCGGCAAGAGATAATCGAGCTCATGACTGAAAACACCACTGAATTCGCACCAGGGCTGATGGTTCGCGGTGCGACCCCTCCGCTGCGCCTGTCTGAGTTCAAGCTCATTGCCTTCGACATGGACTCCACCCTGATCAACATCGAGTGCGTGGACGAGATCGCAGATGCAGTGGGGCGCAAGGACGAGGTGGCAGCGATCACGGAAGCCGCCATGCGTGGCGAGATCACGGACTTCAAAGACAGCTTGCGCCGCCGCGTGGCATTGCTCAAGGGCGTGACGGTGGCTGACATGGAGCGAGTGCTCGCCGAACGCCTGCGCCTGAACCCGGGTGCCGATTCCCTGGTCAAGGCCTGCAAGGCCGCAGGCATGAAAGTCCTGCTTGTCTCCGGTGGTTTCACCTTCTTTGCCCACCGCGTCCGGGATATGCTGGACATCGATTTCACCCGCTCGAACGTGCTGGAGCTGGAAGACGGCGCCAACTGCGGACAGCTCACCGGCCGCCTGGTGACACAGAGCTGGGGAGACATCTGTGACGGCGCCGAGAAGCGCCGTACTTTGCTGGAAGTGGCCTCGCTGATGAATATCGAGCCATCTCAGTGCATCGCCATGGGCGACGGCGCCAATGATCTGCCCATGATGGGCGCGGCAGGCCTGTCAGTGGCCTACCACGCCAAGCCCAAAGTCCGAGAGCAAGCCATGGTGGCCATCAATGAAGGCGGACTGGACCGCCTGCTGGAATTGTTTGCCTGAGCGCAACCAATCAGGCTGGCTCAATACTGAAGCCGCCTTCATCGAGGTGACGATGGGGGCCGAATACGGCCTCCATGGCAGCCGCTTCTGCCGCCTGCCAGTGCTCGAACACGGTTCGCTCATCCACGCTGAGAAGCTCCATGTCAGGCTGTTCACCATAGATGCCCGCCAGGCGCTGGTAGGCCTGATAGACGGGCAACACCATTTCAGGGCTGCCAAGAGCAGCGTCCAGGGTTTGACGAAACAGACGTTCTGCGGCCTGCTGCTGCGCAGCAGTTGCCCCTTCTGGGGTGTACAGTCGAACGGAATAGCTCACAACGAAACGGCTCCATTGGCACGGAGGTGACCCGCTGTCACCCGCAGACCTATTGTGCCAAGGCTTTGACCATTCCACTGCCACCATGCAACGCCCCACTCCGGCCAGACCCATTCCTGACAAAGACGCGATCAATGCCCTGCCAGCATTTGCCCGGTTGAACCTGAAGCAAATCACGGTGGTGACTGAAGTGAATGCTGCACGAGAAGCTGCAGCCGCATTGCGCGACCACCAGGCATGGGGTTTTGATACGGAGAGCAAACCCACGTTTCGCAAGGATGAAGTCTCCGACGGTCCGCATGTGCTGCAACTGGCCACGCGCGATCACGCCTGGGTGATTCTCTTGCATGACACCGCCTGCCGTGACGTGGCCTGTGAGCTACTGGCTGCGCCTGCCCATGTCAAAGCGGGCTTCGGTCTGGGAGATGACAAGCGCCGCATTGAGTCCAAGCTGGGGGTGACGCCCGCCAACGTGCTGGAACTCAATACGGTATTCCACGACCGGGGCTACCGCAAAGACATGGGCGTCAAAGCCGCCGTTGCAGTGCTGTTTGATCAGCGTTTCATGAAGAGCAAGAAGGCCGCCACCTCCAACTGGGCGGCGCCACGTTTGACGGAGTCGCAAGTGCTGTACGCGGCCAACGATGCCTGGGCGGCCATCGAAGTATTTCACGCCTTGCGGGCGTTGGACTGAGCCGATGTTCCGCCCGCCTCTGACGGTTTTCCTGCAGCCTCCCGCAACGGTGCAAGCAACTCGCTCAAACCGTTGTGATCGATTTCCTGCATCAGCTGCAGCAAGCGACCGATATCGCCCTTGGGAAAGCCCTCACGCGCAAACCAGTTGAGGTAGTTCCCAGGCAGATCGGCGATGAAGCGGCCCTTGTATTTGCCGTATGGCATGGGCGTGTTCAGCAATCGTTGCAGGTCTTCGGGTTTCATTGCACCGTCATCGCTCCTTCAAGCCACGGTCCCGTGGTCCAGCCACTGTCGCACGGTGGCGTTGAACTCGTCCCTAGCCTGCATCATGATCCAGTGACCAGTGGCAAATCCCTTGGCGCCGCAGCCCGGCAGTTTCTGGAGCGATTCGATCCACTCTGGAGAATGGAACAAAAAGGGCTTGCGCTGGCCATACAGATACAGCATGGGCATCTTGTGTCCCAACACCTTCTCTGCACGCGTCATCCCTTTGACGCCACCAGCCACGCCGAACCAAACCACCGCATAGGGGTAGTTCATCTGCCAGCCAAGCTGTTCCGGTTTGCCATACCAGCGCGCCCAACGGGCTGTGCCTCGCGTCATGGCGTTGGCCAGTCCTGGCAAAAGCCCACCCAGCTTCCAGGCGATGGCCAGCCACAACTGGTAACCCACCAGGCCCATTTTCTGGGTCAACGAGAGCGATGCCAGAAACGCTTTTGACGACGCGTCGCCAATGTCCACTCCCACCACTCGCGCCACCTTGTCGCTGTGCTTGGCGGCGAACTCGTAGCCATAGAAGCATCCCCAGTCGTGCACCAGGAGACTCACCTTCTCGCCCGGGCTGAGCTCTTCGGCGACTTGTGCAATCAAAGCGGTGATGTCCTTGACCGAAGTCGCCTTGGGCGGGCGACTCAGGTCATACCCTGGCAAGTCAAAGCGTACGCAGCGATATGCATCGGACAGAGCAGGCACCACACCATCCCAAAGCCGGTGCGAATCAGGCCAGCCATGGAGCATGATGAGCACCGGGCCCTGTCCTTCGATGTGGACATCGGCGCCCCCGATGGAGCGGACTTCAGAATGGACGACGTTGGTATTCATATCGGGCATTCTGGCACGCAGGCGTTTTCCGCCGCTGTCTCACATCCGACTGCCGCGTGGCAGATGAACCTGCCGCCCTACAAAGCTCTGGCCAGTTTCTGAACGCCCTCTTCGATGCGCTGCAGATCGGCAGTAGCAAAGCTCAGCCTCAACGTGGCTTTGTCGGCATCGGCCGCAAAAAACGGAGTGCCAGGAACGAATGCCACCCCTTGCTCGATTGCCCGTTTGGCGAATTCGTTGCCGTCGGCCACTTTGCCACCTTGCCCGGTCAGGCGCCCCCACACGAACAGCCCGCCACCCGGCCTCACGAAGGACAAGGCTGTTCCCAGTTCACGCTCCAGCGCGTCGCACATCGTGCGCGCCCGCTCCGCATAAACTTTGCGGACCTTGGCGAGGGTGTCGGGCATCCGCCCCGAGTGCAAGTACTGCGCCGCCGTGGCCTGCGCAAACGTGCTGGTATGTGCGTCGCTGAACTGCTTGCACATCACCGCATTGGCCATCAGTGACTTCGGCCCGACCAGCCATCCCACCCGCAAGCCCGGGCTGAGCACCTTGCTCAAGGAACCACAATGGACGAGCCAGTCGCGACTGCCATCCACCTCCGATGAAAGGGCGAGCATGCTCGGCGGTGGCGGCGCATCAAAGTACAGATCACCGTAGGGATCGTCCTCCACAAACAGAGTCTGGTACTTTGCAGCCAGGGCCAACACCCGCTTGCGGCGCTCCAGTGTGAGCGTCGCTCCGGTCGGGTTGCCGAACGTGGGAATGAGATACACAAGCTTGGGCTGGTGCTCACGGATGAGGTCTTCCAATGCGTCCGGCTGTACGCCTTCGCCATCGACCGGCGCGCTGATCAACTCCGCGCCGTAGAGGCGAAAACACTGAATGGTGGCCAGAAAGGTCGGGCCCTCGACAATCACCTTGTCGCCGGGCGAGATCATGGTCTTTCCGATCAGGTCCAGCGCTTGCTGGCTTCCGGTCGTGACAATGAGGTCGTTTGCCTGGACGCCGCGCACCCCTTTACCAGCCATCATCGAAGCGATCTGCTCCCGCAGCGGCCCATAGCCTTCCGTGGCGCCGTATTGCAGCGCGGCGCCCGGCTCCTGCTCCAGGGCAGCATTGGCGGCCTCGCGGATGCCATCCACGTCAAACATGGCAGCATCAGGGAAACCGCCCGCAAAACTGATGATGCCCGGCTTGCCGAGCAGTTTGAAAAGCTCCCGGATAGCTGAGGTCTCCACTTTGCTCAAGCGGCTGGCAAACGGCAGGGATGCGGTCATGGTTGTGAAACTTTGAAGGTCTGAACGGTGAAGAGCCTGTGCGATATGCGTAGCAATGGCGCCGGGACAAACAAGCATGTTAGCGCGATTTGAAGCCATATCAGGCTCCGGGCGCGATGCCAGCGCGCCAATATCTGCACAGCATGTCATGCCCGCTGACAACAGGGAAAACGCTCGCTAAAGAAATCGGGCAGGACGTCGAATGAACAGACGGGGGTGCGGTCCACAGCTGGAGCAGGACCGCGGCCCGCCAGCGATTGAAAAGGACTACCCATGGCGTCACTCAATGATTTCCTTGCATCCGTTCAGCTGCCAACCATGCCGCAGGTGGCTCACGAACTGATTCACTCCCTCAACGACGAGGATGTGCCTCTGGCCCGGATCCGGGATGCTGTGTGTCAGGACCCGACTCTGGCATTGAAGCTGATGCGCCTGGCCAATAGCGCCAGATACGGACTTCAACGTCAGGTAGGCACAGTCGACGAGGCCATTGCCATCGTCGGCGCCAACCAGGTTCGCACCCTGGTGCTGGCATCCTGCCTGAGCGACAACTTCCCGACCCTCCCTGGCCTGGACCAGAACGCGTTCTGGGCCGAGAGCCAGATGTGCGGTGGCTACGCACAGTGGCTGGCCCAGCACATGGGGTCGGATTCGGACCAGGCCTGGCTCACCGGGTTCATGGTGCGGCTGGGTGAGCTGATCGTGGGCCAGGCCGCACCGCAGTTCCTGCCGGACATCGAGCGACTGCCCAGCTATCCAGGGGCTCGCTGGCAGCGGGAAATGGCGGCCCTGGGCTTCACCGAAGGCCAGGTCATTGCGGAACTGGCTCGCCGCTGGAACTTTCCCGAAGCCATTGTCCGTGCACTGGAAACCGCAGCAGACCCGCTCGCCGCGAAGCCATTCTCACGGCTGGGTGCGATCCTATACATGGCTGAACTGCTGGCTGAATCGGGCACCACCGTCTCGCAGGAACTGATCGATGAGCTGCCTCCCGAGTTGCTGATGGCCTTGCAGGTGGACAGCAACTGGCTCGCGGCACACCTGCCGGAAGCCCAGGCCCACGCGGGTCACAGCCTCATTCACTGACACTTGCCAACCCTGTACAGCAGGGGAAACTTTCACGCATGGACGCAGCTGTTGCGTCCATGCATGGGCTCAGCACACAAGACGTGACATCTGAGCCTCTCCCGGCCTACAGTAGTCGCTCTATCATTCATTAAGGATGGAGCGATGAACAAATCAACGCCATCGATACGCGTGCGCTCGTTGCGAGCACTGGCCGCGATCACACTTGCCGCACTCTCACTGACCACCGGCGCCAACGCCGTCGCAGCCGATCTGGTGTTCGCCATCAGCGAAGGCTCTTCTGGCGGAACAGATCATGGGCGCGTCATTGCCAAGTACCAGGGCCTGGCCCAAGTCCTCGGAAAAGCCATTGGCCAGAAGGTCAACGTGGTATTCGTGCGTGAATTCAAATTTCTCGAAGATGGCCTGCAGAAGAACATCTACGATCTGGCCATGGCCAGGCCCAGCGACTATCCGGCCAGAGGCATGCGCGACTATGGCTACCAGTACGTGGCCAGCGCCAAACCGGAAGGGCGCTGCCTCATCATCGTGCCCAAAGATGCCCCCATCGAGCGGCTGGACCAGATCAAGGGCAAGCGCATAGCGCTGCCAAGCCCCGCTGCGTACATGACGAAGTTCTGCACGGCCATGCTCCGCAGCGAGGGCATCGACGTCGAGAAAGAGACCGTGACGCGCGTCCGTGAACAGGGAGCCGTTCCCTTCTTTCTCAACAACAGGTTTGCCGACGTGGGTGGCGTGGCCTCTTACTCCGGCGTGGCCAAGCGCCTCGAGCAGGACAACATGCGCATTCTGCATGCCAGCATTCCGCAGCCATATTTCCCCATGGTGGCTTCATCCAAGCTCAAGCCCGAACAGGTCAAGGCCATGCAAGGCGCCTTGGCACAGATGGAGTCCACCGCTGAAGGAAGAAAAGTGCTGGCCACCATTGGTATCGAAGGGTTTGATACCGGAACCGAGCAGCGCCTCAAAGAACTGCTTGGCTGGCTGGGTCAGTAGCACCAAGCGAGGTTGGATGACCTGGCGCGGCGAGACGAGGCGTGGAGAGAGATCCGGCTGCAGGCACAATGATGGTGTTCCGCTGCGATGGCGGCAAGACAAAAGACAGCCCCCTACGCTCACCATGAATCGCGCCAGCATCGAGTCCTTCTTCGCCACTCTCCAGCAAGCCAACCCCAATCCGGTCACCGAGCTGGAGTACACGAGCGTTTTCGAGCTGCTGGCAGCGGTACTCCTCTCGGCGCAGGCAACCGATGTGGGAGTGAACAAGGCAACCCGGCTTCTGTTCCCGGTGGCCAACACGCCGCAGAACATCCTCAACCTGGGACTGGCTGGTCTGGAGAGCTACATCAAGACCATTGGCCTGTACCGAAGCAAGGCCAAACACCTGATGCAAGCCTGCGAAATCCTCGTCAGGGAACACGGCGGGAAGGTGCCGCGCTCTCGCGAGGCGCTGGAGGCCTTGCCGGGCGTTGGTCGCAAAACCGCGAACGTGGTGCTCAACGTGGCTTTTGGGGAGCCCACCATGGCGGTGGATACCCACATCTTTCGCGTGAGCAACCGCACCGGTCTGGCTCCGGGCAAGACACCTCTGGAGGTGGAAAAGCAATTGCTCAGGCGGGTTCCCAAGGCCTACCTGGTCGACGCCCACCACTGGATCATTCTGCATGGTCGCTATGTGTGCCAGGCGCGCAAGCCTAAATGCCCCGAGTGCGCCGTGGCTCAGTGGTGCGACTTCAAGCCCAAGACCAGGGCCTGAGAGCAGTGCTCAGTGCAGCCATGCCTGCACCGCCGGAAATGACAGCACGCCCATGGTGACGGCATGCAGGGCAAGACCGACCATGGCACCCACCACCGTGCCATTGACGCGAATGAACTGCAAGTCCCGTCCGATGTGACTCTCCAGAACGTCACTGAGCTCGCGTGCATCCCAGGCGTGAACCCGCTCAGAGACGAAACCCACAATGCGCCCCCGATTGACCTGGAGCAAGGTTTGCAAGACCTGCCGGGCCTGGACATTGACCCAGTCTCTGAGCGAAGCGTCATCCTTCAGGCGCTGGCCCAGCATGGCGGCCAGCTCGGCGCACTTGCTCTGCCAGCGGCCATCCGGCTGCTGCGCTTCGTCGCGAAGCTTGAGCATCAGCTCATGCCACCCTTTTTCAATCGGCGTCTGCCAGCCCGGCTGTGCCAGCCAGGTGTCACGCCATAGCGCCACCCGGGCTTGCCACGCCTGGTCATGCTGCAGGCGCTCCGCTGTCTCGATCATCCATTGGTCGAACCGCTTGCGCATCGGATGTACAGCATCTTGCGCCACCTCGTCGAGCATGGTGCTCAAAGCCGCCACCAGTTTGCGCGTGGCCAGACGTGCAGCGGCCTGGTCCAGGCCCACGTATTTGAGCTGACGCAACTCCTTGGCGATGGCATCGGTGAAGTGCTCCTGCACGTTGTCCTGCGCAGCCCAGTCGGCCAGTTGCTGCAGCAACTGGTCCAGCCACTGCTGGTGATGCTGGTGAGCAACCAGCGCCTCCAGCGCCTGCCCGCCAAGCGTTGCCAGCTCCACTCGCTCAAGCACCTTGCGAGCCAGGTCGGCAGCCCATTCGCGCACCGCCGTCTGGTCCAGCACCTCGAGCATGCCGGGTGCTGCCTCCCGCATCCATGAAGCCAGTCGCTGCGTGTTTTCATCCCTTTGCAGCCAGTCCGACATGGCCGACGAAACATCCACGCGTGCCAGAGACAGGGCCAGGTGATCGGGCGCCAGAAAATGCTCGTCGAGAAAACGGGCCAACTGGTCGCCCAGCCGGTCCTTGTTGGCCATGATGATGGCCGTGTGCGGCACTGGCAAACCCAGGGGATGCCGAAACAGGGCGACAACGGCAAACCAGTCGGCCAGCGCCCCCACCATGGCGGCCTCGGCTGCGGCGCCGAGATAGCCCCAGGCAAGGTGCCGGCCTTCCATGGCAGTCGCCAGAACGTAGAGCGCAAATGCGCCAAACAGCAGCCCCAGGGCCACCGCTTTCATCTGTGCAAGGCTCAATCGGTTTGGCAAGTGAAGCTTCTCGTCGAGGTCGTCTGCGGTCCGTCGGGAAGCCACAACACTCAGACGTCAATGCACAAGTATCCACCCGGAGATGGCGCCAGTTCAGGCCAGTGTGACACGTCCGAAATATCGGTAGCCCCCTTGCTCACAATGTACTGCACCGCCCGGATCACTCCCGCATGGGTGACCCATACCGCATGCGCCACTCCGGTATTGCGCACGTCTTGCAGCAGGCTGGCCACGCGAATGAGGACGTCGCCTGTGCTTTCCTTGCCGCCAAACCGGTGGTGGCCAAAGTCCGCCATCCAGCGATCGAAGGCAGGGCGCGGCACATCTTCCCAGCGCTGCATCTCCCATATGCCAAAGTCCATCTCGTTGATGCGTGCATCTGCCCCTGCAAAAGCCAGATCCGGGCGGCGCTGCAGCGCCGCATCTGCCAGCTGCTGTGCACGCACCAGGGCCGAGACCCACAAGGATGCACCCTGCGGCACCAGTGCGGCCAGTTCATTGGCAGCCTTGTCCGTCAGCGACTCATTGGATCGCACATCGGTGGCTCCATAGCAAAGCCCCGCGTCCAGCAAGACAGGTGCGTGTCTCCACAGCCATAGTTTCATCGTCGTGTCTGCCGCGCAGTGATGCACTGGCAGTCCATGTGGAATGCGTCAGTGGCCCGGCGCCCAGGCCAGGACCATACCCAGGTAAAAGAACACTTCGCACAGCTGCTGTGTCGCCCCCAGCGCATCCCCCGTGAAGCCCTGAAGCCTTCGCGCCAGCAGGCGCCACATCCAGGCCCAGGCCAGAGCAGCGCCCACCGCGCCGCTCCACCATGGCAAAGAGGGCCAGACCGAGTGCAGGCTGATGGCGGCCGGCAGCATCCACAGAACCGCCACAGCCAGCGCGGGCGCGGAGATCTGGTCAGCCAGCGGTTTGGACTTGGACCCGCCTTCATTGCCAACGTGAGGCAAGAGCCGGATCAGCCAGAGAGGCATGAAGCGTGAAACCACGGCCGCAGCCACCAACACTGCGGTCGCTGCCACTGCGCCCAAGGCCTGCATCAGCAAGGCCAGCAAGCCGACCTTTGCCAGCAGGCTGAGCACCAAAGCCACCGCCCCGAACGAGCCAATGCGCGAGTCCTTCATGATCTCCAGCGCGCGGCCGCGGTCCATGCTTCCCCCCAGGCCATCGGCCAGATCCGCCAGGCCGTCCTCGTGAAAAGCACCCGTCAGGTATGCACCCAGTGCAGTGGCAGCGGTGGCCGCCACCCAGGGGCTGGCCGCCAGATCCGGCAAAGCCAAGCCCATCAGGCAAAACAGTGCACCGGTCATGCCTCCGAGCAGGTAGCCCACGCCAGGAAAGTGCGCCGCACTCGCCCGCAGCATTTGCGGCGAATAGCCGACCCATTCCGCCAGCCGCCCGTTCACCGGAATCCGGGTGAAGAACTGGACAGCGAGCAGAAAGTGCCGGATCGGCTGCGCGAAGCGCATGAATGCCAGGCGGGTTATGACTGAGATGCCTCAGCGCCCTCTTCCTCGCGCGAGACACCCGCGGACTCGAAGGAGGCCATTTCACGGACGACGGCGCAGGCAGACTGCAGCAACGGCCAGGCCAAGGCGCCACCCGACCCTTCCCCAAGACGAAGGCCCAGGTCCAGCAGTGGCTCTGCCCGAAGGTGCGCCAGCATCAGCGCATGGCCTCGCTCGCCTGAGCGGTGGGCAAAGACACAGCGCTGCAAGACGTGTGGCTGCAACTTGGCCGCCACCAGCACTGCAGACGTCGCGATAAAGCCGTCGACCACAATCACCCGCCGGTCATGGGCGGCTTGCAGCACCGCGCCCACCATGGTGGCGATTTCCAGACCACCCAGAGCGGCCAAGGCAGCCAGTGGGCTGGTGGCCGCCGCGTGGCGGGCCAGCACCTCCCGCAAGATGCCGATTTTTCGGCTCACCCGCTCTGCATCCAGCCCTGTACCTGCGCCCGTGCAATCGGCAATGCTGAGATTGGCCAGACGCGCCAGCAGCATCGCAGCAGCCGACGTATTGCCGATGCCCATTTCGCCGAGCAGCAAGGCATTGCCAGGCAAACCGCGCACCACCTCCGCGCCATTGTCGATGGCCTCCTGGCACTGTGCGTCCGTCATGGCTGGCGCTTCGCTGGCATCCCGTGTGCCGTGCGCCACCTTGCGCACCAGCAGTCCCTCGCGCGGAGCGAAGTCCTTGTTGACGCCGCAATCGACCACCGTGAGGCCCAGCCCATGCTGGCGTGCCAGCACGCTGACAGCGGCGCCACCCGCCAGGAAGTTCTCCACCATTTGCCAGGTCACGTCACTGGGATAGGCAGATACACCTTTCGCAGCCAGACCATGGTCTGCGGCAAACACAACCATCTGCGGTTGCCGAATATCAGGCGCCTCGGTGCCCAGCACCATTCCGATGTCCACCGCGAGCCGCTCCAGGCGCCCCAATGAGCCCAACGGCTTGGTCTTGTTGTCAACGATGTGCTGCAGCCGCTCACGCAGGGCAGCATTGTCAACACTCTCAATCTTCAACGTCAAAGCGTTCATTTGTCTTTTTTTCCTTGAGGTTCATCTCCCGGGGTACTTGGATTTCCCTGCCGGACCAGTGCGTCGAGAAAGCCGGGGCGGAAATGTTCGCCCACAAAATCGGCCAAGCCCTCGAACACCTGATCCATGATTTGTGCACGGTCACCGAAGAGCGCGCGCATCACGCGCTCGTCTTCAAACAGGCCATGCACATAGATGCCCATCACGTTGCCGGCACCATTGTGCCAAGCCAGTTCAGGTACCGATGAAAACACCTGCTCACCTGCCGCGATCATGGCCGGGTGCGCCTGTGTCTCGCCATGGTGAATCTCGTAGCCGCTTGCGGTGACGCCGCTCAGTGCGGCCCATTCGCCATGCATATCGCCAAAACAGATGCTCGCCTTCCGCACGGTTTTTGCGGCAGCGAAGGCTGTCACCAAGGGCAACAAACCCAGGCCTGGCGCATTGCCGTCCACACCATGGGTATCGATGAGCGCCTCGCCCAGCATCTGCAATCCGCCACAAATGCCCAGGACCCGACGGCCTGCTCTGGCGTGGCTGGCTATGGCCGCATCCAGCCCCTGAGCCCGCAGCCATGCGAGATCTGCACTGGTGTGTTTGGAGCCGGGCAAGATGATCCAGTCCGCGGCAGCGCAATCAGCCGGCGTTCGAGCCCAGACCAGTCGCAGCCCGTTGACATTCTTGAGCGGCTGAAATTCGTCCAGGTTGCTGATGCGGGGATAGGCCACCACGGCCACCGTCGTGCGAACTTCCCCAGCCACCCGCGTCCGGTCGTCGAAAACGCCATCTTCCTCTGGCAAGCCGTGATGCCACCACATGGGCAGTGTGGCCACCAGCGGGATACCCGTGCGGGCCTCGAGCATATCTGGCCCGGGCGCCAGGAGTTCCGCATCGCCACGAAACTTGTTGAACACAAAGCCCTTGATCAAGGCTTGCTCATCATCCGGCAGAAGTGCCCAGGTGCCATACAGGTGGGCAAATGCGCCACCACGATCGATGTCGGTCACCAACAGGCAACTGGCGTGGGCATGGCGCGCCACGCGCATGTTGACGATATCGCTCTCATGCAGGTTGATCTCGGCCGGAGAGCCCGCGCCTTCGATCACCACCACATCAAACGAACGCCGCAAATCATCCAGTGCTTCGCAGATGTGTGGCCACACCCGTTCACTGCGGCCGCGCCAAGGCATCTGGCTCAGTTCCTGACTTACCTGCCCCATCAGCACCACCTGGCTGCGCGTGTCTGCTTCCGGCTTGAGCAGCAAAGGATTCATGCGCACGTCCGGCTCGACGCCAGCGGCCAGTGCCTGGAAATACTGGGCAGAACCGATCTCACCCATCGACGAGAATTGGCCATCCGCGCCCAGCGACCCACGCAAACGGCGGAATGTGGGAGGAATCGCCTCAACTACCCGTGCGTTGTTGCTCATGTTCTGCGCCTTGAACGGCGCCACTCGCAAGCCTTGCCGAGCGTAGTAGCGGCACAAGGCCGTGGTCAGCCAGCTCTTGCCGGCGCCACTCGTGGTGCCCAGCACCATCACGCATTGGGCGAGCGATGCCTGGCTCATGCTTCGCACCCACGCGCTGCCTTGGCGCCAATCAACCAGCGATACAGCGCGGTCACCGCTTCCTCTGGCTGGGCGCTCAAACGCCAGTAGCCAGGCAGCCCGAAAGAGGTCGCATCGCGCAACCGAAAACCGGCCATCGCAGCGCTCTCACCGTTGACCGGTCGCAGCGGCATGGCACACAGGAAATGGGTGTTCGTCGGCAGGCATGTCCACCCTGCCATGTTCAGATGTTGCAGCAGCAACTCTCGCCAGTCGCGCAAGGTAGCTTTGGATGCCTCAACCCACGCTTGGACCTCTGGTCTCGTCCATTGCAGCAGCATGGCCTCGCCGTGAACACCCAGGGGCCACGAAGGTGCCAAGGCTGAAAGCCGCTCCGCCATGGCTTCAGCACCCTCTGGTGCAATGACATAAGCACCGCGCACGCCCGTCTGGCCCAAAGCCTTGTTGGGTGACCACAGCTGCCACACCTTGTCCATTTGTGCAGATGGAACAGGCTCGCCATCGAGCCGCAATGGCGCGTAAGCACAATCGAGCACGGAGACACGCCCTGGCAACGATGCGCTCAGCGCCTGCCTGCCCCGTTCCATTTCTCCTGTCGGGCTGGCCGGGTCGCACCACCACACCAGCTCTGCGTCTTCTGGGTGTTCGACCTCCGTCAAATGCCATTGGTTCGAAAAATGACGGTAGTCGCCATAAGCGTGCGCCGGGGCCCAAAAAGATTGCCCACCGTCCCGGGCCACCCAGGCGGTGATGCGTGCGATGGCCTCACTCCCACTTGCCGCGACGACGATGCGCTCGTATGCCACACCGTGCAAGTCGGCCAGGGCGTGACGTACGCGAGCCGATGCAGGGTCGGGATAGGCCCTTGCATCGAGATTCTTCAGTGCATCCACTACGAGAGGGCACGGCCCAACAGCATTCGCATTGGTCGAGAAATCCCAGCGGACTGCAGCACCGCCGTTGGGTCCACCATGAATTCGTCGATCGGGCAGTTGATTCATCATCGGCCTGGGTTCATCCCATCGAAAGACTGATCGCCACCATGGCCGAGGCCAGGCTGGCACTGGCCAACCAGGCCGCGCGCGCCGCCAGCGTGATCGCACGGGCTGTGTCATTTGCTGTTGGTGCCCGGCCACCGGCATGCAAGGTGTACACGCCGGCTTTGTTCAAGGTGATGCCAACGCACATCGCCATGGCTCCCATGGTCCATCCCCCGTTGGGCGATGGGGTCAGCCGCGCTTGCGAAGACAAGCCCCGCACGGACGCAGGATGACTCACCAGCCATACCAAGATGGCTGTGAATCGTGCCGGTATCCAGTTGAGCGCATCATCGGTGCGAGCGGCCCAGTGGCCGGCATGTGTCCACACACGCCCGCCCCTTGCACCACGGTAGCCCCACATGGCGTCTGCGGTGTTGGCCCAACGGTAGACCACGGCACCGGGCAATCCCGCCACGGCAAACCAGAACAGCGGTGCCACCACAGAATCGCACAGGTTCTCTGCCAAGGTGGAAATGGCAGCAGACCGTACGCCCGACGCGTCCAGCGCTGATGCGTCACGGCTCACCAGCCATTTCACGCGCTCGCGGCCTGCATCCAGGGACGTTGCCAGCGCCTGCTCCACGGCAGCCGACTCGTCCCGCAACATGCGCCAGGCCAGCATCGGTTTCAACAGCAAGGCCAGCAGCAAGCATTGCCAGCCCCAATGCAGCGTCAACAACATCGACTGAACAAAACACGCGAGGACTAACCACGGAAGCAATCCCAAACACCAACCCGCCGCGCCCCTCATCCACTGAAAGGTCGGCGAGGGTGACGTTGCTGGAGGCTGTGCTTCTTGATGTGCTTGAGCTTCGTGAGGTTCTCGAGGTGCCATCCAGCGCCCCAGCTTGGCTTGCATCGTCCCCATCCACGCGACAGGATGCCAGCGGCTGGCTGGCTCACCCCAAAGGGCATCCACCGCCATGGCGCCCAGCATGGCCACACCCAACACCCAGGCCTGGGGCCAGAGTATTGTCGAAGCGTCAGCCATGCGGGCCCACTCTGTCATGGTTCAGGCGTGACCTTGTGAGGTCGTCATGCCAGCGCGTGCCAGCAAGGCCTGGTCTGCCTCGATGTCGGCATTGCCGGTCACCAGCAACCGATCGCCATAGAAGATGGAGTTGGCACCAGCCAGAAAGCACAGGACCTGCGTCGAATCGTCCATCTGGCGGCGGCCGGCTGACAGCCGAACCTTGGCCTTTGGCATGGTGATGCGCGCCACGGCCACGGTGCGAACAAACTCCAGTGGATCCAGGTCTTCTTCATCCGCCAACGGCGTACCTGGCACCTTAACGAGTTGGTTGATGGGCACCGACTCCGGATACGGAGACAGGTTCGCCAGTTGAGCGATCAGGCCAGCACGCTGATCGCGCGACTCGCCCATGCCCACGATGCCGCCGCTGCACACTTTCACCCCGGCGTGACGCACGCTGTCCAGCGTATCGAGCCGGTCCTGGTAGTCGCGGGTGCTGATGATGTCGCCATACAACTCTGGCGCAGTGTCCAGGTTGTGGTTGTAGTAATCCAGTCCGGCATCGGCCAGGCGCTGCGCCTGACCGTCGCTGAGCATGCCCAAGGTGCAGCAGGCCTCCAGGCCCTCTTCCTTGACCACGCGAACCAGTGCTTCCACTTTTTCAATGTCGCGGTCGTTCGGTGCGCGCCACGCTGCGCCCATGCAGAAGCGCGATGCCCCGGCAGCCTTGGCGCCGAGTACTGCTTCGCGAACCATATCGGGCGTCATCATTTTGGTCGCCTCCACCCCGGTTTCATGGTGAACCGATTGCGGGCAATAGCCACAGTCTTCTGGGCAACCACCGGTCTTGATCGAGAGCAAAGTGGCCAGCTCCATGTGCAGCGGGTTGTGGTTGGCGCGGTGCACCTCTTGCGCACGAAACATCAGTTCCGGCAGTGGCAAGTTCAGCAGTGCCTTCACCGCATCCCGGCTCCACCGCTCTTCACCTGCCTCGGCAGCTTCATGGGTCACGCGGCGCGACACCGGGCCGCGCACTTTTTGCTCTGCAACTTTCATGTCCAAGGGTGTTTCCTCCTTATGCGTATTCAAATGAGCCATGACGGGCCTGTTGCGGACGGCTCAGTCCTCAATACCGCGCTGTGCGGGAATGCCCGCTTTGTAGGCGTGTTTGACCATGGTCATCTCCGTCACCGTGTCCGCCAGGTCGATGATTTCCTGCGGGCAACGGCGCCCGGTCAGGCAAACCGTCACATCACGTGGCCTGTCTTTAAGCGTCTGAAGAACGTCTTCCAGCGGCAGCCATCCGTAGATGAGTGGGTAGGTAATTTCGTCAAGCACCACCAGAAAATGCTCGCCATCCATGATGGCGGCCTTGGCGCGCTCCCAGCCATCGCGCGCCAATTGCGCGGAATGATCCAGATCTTTGCTTTTCCAGCTGAAACCATCCCCAAGCCCCTGGATGATGGGTTCTCTTTCTTTGTCTCGTTTGATCTCTTCGGCCACAGGCGGCCCCATTTCCGAAAGCATCTCAAAAACGCGGTGTTCACCAAACCGTGCCGATGGCACTTTCATGAACTGAAAGATCTTGACCTTCTTGCCGTGCACGTGGGTGCGACCAAAGGCGCGCATGGCCAAACCAAACGCGGCCGTGCTCTTGCCTTTGCCGTCACCGGTGTGCACCATCACCAGCCCACGGCGCTCGCCGTCGGGCTTGGGTTCGTTTCGATCGGTAGGTGGCGTCTCTATTTCCATAAATCGTTTCGCTTCGCTTGGCTTCGTTAACTTGTTGTCTGTGTTCTGGTTCGCGTTCTCGCGCGAGTCTTGCAAGTGCGAGATCAATCCGGTAGCGCTACCCACCGGCCGCCCACCTCGACGATGTTCAGCCTTTGCTCAAACACCGACATCAAGGCCGCTCGAGCAGCAGGTTCACTGGCTGGCCCGGCATGCAACACCTGGCCGTTGTTGACGACCACGAGGTCGTCGGCTTGCAAGGCCAGGCTGACCTCATGCAGCACGCTCACCACGGTGTGGCCGGCGGCAACCTGTTGGCGCACCAGCCGTACCCAGTCCGCCTGTTGTGGCGGGTCGAGGTTGGCCAGAGGTTCGTCCATGAGCATGATGGGCGCGCCCACCGCCAGCACCCTGGCGAGCAGCACGCGTTGGCGTTCGCCACCCGAGAGCTGCCCCAACGGACGATCGCGCCAGGCCCACGCCTTGGTGGATTCCATGGCTGCCCGCACGGTCGCATGGTCTTCGGCCGAAGGCGGTGCGAGCCAGGCTTGATGCGGCAAGCGCCCCAACATGACCACGTCGTAAGCGCTCAGATCTTCTGCCCCCGCTTCGCTGGCGCCGCCCTGTGCGAGCCAGGCCATCAAGCGTGCACGCTCGCGGTGTCCGTAGGCGTGGCTCGGCTTGCCCTGCAGCCATACATCACCACTGGCAGGCAGGAGGCCAGCCAAGGCTTTGAGCAAGGTGGACTTGCCCGCGCCGTTGGGGCCAACCACGCAAGTCCAGCGTCCTCTGGCCAGGCTCAGATCGACGTCTTTGAGGACACGATGCGCATGGCGGCCGACTCCCAGCGTCACGGACAGCTTGCGCGCCTCAAGCGCGTGATCGCCACTCACCCGTGCCTCCTATGCATCAACCACAACAGGTAGCCGCCGCCGAGCACGGCGGTGAGCACACCCACCGGAATCTCCTGCGGCGCCATCACGCCCCGCGCCATCACATCGGCCCCCAGCAGCAAAGTGCCGCCCATGGCCGCCGACAACACCACCAGCCTCGCGTGCGTGGTTTTCACCACCGCTCGAACCAGATGTGGCGCGGCCAGACCGACAAAGGCAATCAACCCTGTTTGGGCCACGGCTGTGCCTGTGGCCATGGCAAGCACGCCCACCAGCGCGGCGCGCAAAGGCGCCAGCGGCAAGCCCAGGCTTTGCGCGGTGGCCTCGCCCAGGCTCAAACCATCGAGCACGCGCGACATGCCCCAGGCGAGCACCAGCCCCACGGCCAGTGCCACCGCCATCAGCCACCACGCACTCCAGGCCACAAAACCGGTCGAGCCCAGCATGAACGCTTGCATGGCCGGAAGGATTTCCGGCACGCGCAAAGTCAACAATGACGTCAGTGCCCCCAACACCATGCTCACCACCACGCCAGCCAGCAGCAAACGCATGGTGTGCTGAACGCCCTTGGCCAGCGCCAGCGTGAGCAGCACGGCACCCACAGCGCCGGCAAAAGCAGCCCCGGTCAGGCCCAGGCGCACCATCCACTCGCCAGCAAATGGCGATACGCCCAGAAATGCCAGCACAAGAGCCACGCCCAGTGACGCACCCGACGCGCTGCCCAGCAAGAACGGGTCAGCCAGGGGGTTGCGAAACAGGCCCTGCGCCACAGCACCCGCCAAGCCCAGCAAAGCGCCCGCCGTCCAGGCGCCCAAAGTGCGCGGTGCACGGATATCGACCACGATCTGCCAGGCCAAGTCGTCAGACCAAAGGCTGAGCAAGGACTCCATACCGGTGCTGCCCACCGCCAGACCCAGCAAACCGAGCGCACCAGACACCACCAATAGCATCAGGCCCAGGCCCCATACGCGGCGGCGCACCACTGGCGCGCTCATCGACGAAGTGGCCATGGCCCAGGCATTCATCGCTGCGACTCCACTGCCGAGGCTGGCACCAGCGCAGGCGCAAAACGGCGAATGCAATCAGCCAGCGCTTCCGCACCCTCGGCCATTCGCGGGCCCGGACGCACCACGGTGTCTGACATGGCATCGGGCAACACGCAGATCCGGCCCTGCTTGACTGCGCGCATGCGCTGCCAGCCCGGGCGTGCCGTCATGCCATCAAAATTGCGCCGGCCCACCATGATGATGTCCGGATCGGCGCGCACGACAAACTCCGGGTTGAGCTTGGGGAACGGGCCCAGCGCGGTAGGCACCACATTGCGCGCGCCCAGACGCGTCAAAGTTTCGCCGATGAAAGACGATTCACCTGCAGCGTACGGCGCACGGTTGACTTCGAAGTACACCGTTGTGCCTGCAGCGGGCGGTGGCAATGAAGACGTGGCCTCGGTCACGCCCTGGTCAATCTGCTGCCAAACCTTCGCGGCATCCGCCTGCGGGTCTGGCAAGCGGAGCAAATACGCCAGCTTGAACATCACCTTCTGCACATCGGCGTGGGTTTTGGGCTCCAGCGCCACCACGGGAATGCCCAATGAGGCCAGACGCTCAAGGCCGCGAGATTTGACTGAGGCCACCACCACGTCCGGCCTGAGCGCAACAATGGCTTCAATGTTCGGGTCGATACCGCCCCCCACCTTGGGCAAAGGCTTCACAGCATCAGGCCAGTTCGTGTACCGGTCGGTGCCCACCAGTCGCTGGCATTCGCCCAAAGCGCAAATGGTCTCGGCCAATGACGGCAACAAGCTGACAATGCGCTTGGGCACCTTGCCGTTGGGGAGCACAAGCGCTTCGCCACGGTCGTCCACCGGCGCATCGGCGTTTGCGCCTTGCGCCACAACGGCTTGGCACAGCAGGGTCGCAGCCAGTGCCAACGATGCCAATGGCCGCAGGGAACGGAGCAACTTCTGCTTCACGCGTCATCCCCGGTCACACGCAGGGGCAGGCCAGCCACCATCAGCGTCACCTGCCTGGCCCTGCGGGCCACAGCCTGGTTCAGCTGGCCCAGCTCGTCCACATATTGGCGCACGCCTTCCCCCATGGGGATCACGCCCAGCCCAATCTCGTTGCTCACCACCACCACCGGCCCGGTCGACTCCGACAACGCGTGCAGAAACGCTTGTTTCTCCTTCTGCCAAGCGGCCGGATCAGCTTGTGCGGGCGCCACGGGCATCAGCCAGTTGGTCAACCACAAGGTCAGGCAATCCACCACCATCAGCGTGGACGGCGCACTGTACGCACTGATCGCACCCGACAAAGCCATGTGCTCTTCCACCGTGTGAACCCCCGGCATGCGCTCTGCCCTGTCCTGCCGATGGCGCTCGATGCGCTGTTGCATTTCGTCGTCGTGCGCCATGGCCGTGGCCACAAACACCACGCGGGCATCTTGGCTGGATTCCAGCCACTGCTCAGCCAAAGACTCCGCCTGCCGGGACTTGCCACTTCGCTGCCCGCCAAGAACCAGTTGAACACCTGTCATGTTCTTCATGCTTGTCTCCTTGTGCTGCTTGTCGACTCTGCCCATTTGACGACAATCTCGTGCAACTGTCGCGCCCCGTCGGTCAATGCAGCAGGCCCCGGCTGCAGAATGTCTGCCGACTTGATCTCGTACAAGTGCCCGTTGCGAACAGCGGGCACATCTGCCCAGCCTGGGCGCGCCGCGACCTTCTCGGGCCGAAATTTCTTGCCGCACCAGGAGCCCACCACGATGTCGGGCTGACGGCGCACGATCTCCATCGGGTCCGCAATGATGCGGTCCTTGCCCAAAGGCATGGCGCCCAACTCAGCGAAGCAGTCTCGCCCGCCGGCCAGCGCAATCAGCTCGGACACCCAGCGAATCGCGCTGATGGGAGGCTCGTCCCATTCTTCAAAATAAACCACGGGCGCCGGTAGCCCCTTGGCATCCAGCAACGCCTCCGCCGCATCGCGCATCGCAGCCAATTGCTCGCGCATGCTGCCCAACAATGCCTTGCCTTGCTGTGCGCACCCCACCATCGCAGCGATTTGCAACAACACTTGGCAGATATCGTCCACGCTGCGCTGGTTGAATATCACCACTTGCACGCCGGCCTTGATCAGTTGGGCCGCGATGTCTGCCTGCAA
The DNA here is from genome assembly GCF_040372165.1 of Hydrogenophaga sp. 5NK40-0174. Lineage (NCBI taxonomy): Bacteria > Pseudomonadati > Pseudomonadota > Betaproteobacteria > Burkholderiales > Comamonadaceae > Hydrogenophaga > Hydrogenophaga sp. 5NK40-0174. The sequence goes on from NZ_BAABWG010000001.1 coordinate 1,224,522, forward strand.
ATCCGAAAACCCGATCACGCAGTCCGGCTCCAAAGCCAGGATCTTGTCGATCTTGGCGCTGAGGAACGCACTCACCTTGGGCTTTTCGTCCCGTGCCCGGCGCGGGCGAACCGTGTAGCCCGAGATGCCCACGATGCGATGCTCTTGCCCGAGCAAGTACAGCCACTCCGTGGTCTCCTCCGTGAGGCAAACAATTCGTTGCGGCCCCTCCGGCCAGGCCGAGGGTGTCCAGTTGCGCATGGCCGTCAGCTCACTCACGCTTGGGCCTCCGGCAAAAACAGCGCGGCCGTTGCCTGCGGGTTGGACGCAAACCACGGGTGGAAATAGCTGGCCTGCAAACTGCCCAAGCGGTAAATCGACTCACCTGCAGACTCGCGCCCACCCCGATGTTTCGTTGTCTGCCCGATTGGGGTCTGCGCGGTTTCAATGGTCGAGTAATGGAAAGCGTGGCCGCGCAACATGCCCAACGCGGTGGTCCAGCCTTGGGAACCCAGGGCCGCCAGACGCTGGTGCACCACCGCTTCACCCGGGAATAGCCCCCACATTTCGACCTTCTGGCCATCTTGCTGGACGATGCGCTCGCACAGCGTCATCCACCCGCCGCATTCGGCCCATACCGGCGTTCCCCGCTCCAGCGCCAAAGCCACGCCTTGCGCGGTTCGGGTGGCCGATTGCAGCGCCTGCACATGCAGCTCCGGATAGCCACCAGGCAACCAGACGGCGTCGCAGGTGGGCACAGCGTCATTCGCCAACGGCGAGAAGCGCACCACCTGCGCACCCAGCGCTTGCAGCGTTTGCACGTTCGACTCATACACAAAGCAGAACGCATCATCTTCTGCCAGCGCAATGGTCTTGCCTTGCAGCAACGGTTCGATGGCGGGAAAACCCGCTGGCGAAAGCGCCACCTCGCAGCGAGACCACTGCGCTGCGTCCCAGTCCGCCAAAGCCGTGTCGGCCAAGGCGTCGGCCGCCGCATCCATCACTGCCAAAGCATCTGCCCGCTCGCGCGCGAGCTTCAGCCCCAAGTGCCTCTCGCCAAGTGTGATGCCCGCTTCGCGAGGCATGCGCCCCCACCAGTCCGCGGCATTCGGCAGTGCCTCGGCCAACATCTCGCCGTGGCCTGCACTGGCCACCCGGTTGGCCAACACGCCTGCCCAAGGCAAACTGGGCCGGTAGTGCTGCAAGCCATGGGCCAGCGCACCAAAGGTCCCCGCCATGGCCGACGCATCAATCACCGCCAGCACGGGAATGCCGAACCGCTCCGCCAGATCGGCAGCGCTGGGGTTGCCATCAAACAGACCCATCACCCCTTCAATGAGGATCAGGTCCGCATCATCGGCAGCGTCGTAAAGGCGAGCACGGGCATCGTCTTCGCCGCACAGCCAGAGATCGACGTTATGCACCGGATGTCCGCTGGCCACCGACAGCCATTGTGGGTCGATGAAGTCAGGGCCGCACTTGAACACCCGCACCTTGCGCCCGGCCCGGCTGTGCAGGCGGGCAATCGCCGCTGTCACCGTGGTCTTGCCCTGCCCGGACGCCGGCGCAGCGATCAGAAGCGCACGGCAACGGCGTGGTGCTGTCATGTCAGGCCCTGTGTTCATCTTCAATCGATCATCGGCAATCACCGGCGATCAACGCATTTCCCACACCAGACCCACGTACAACGTGCGGCCCTCGGTCACGTAGCCGCGCACCGATTCGTAGGACTTGTCAGTCAGGTTGTTGATGCGGGCGCGCAGCTTCCACTGGTCGCCCAGCGGCTTGCTCACGCTCACGTGCAACAACTGGTAGGAAGGCAGCTTCACCGTGTTGGCAGCGTCGTCATATCGGTCGCCCACATACTCCAGCTCGCCGCCCAGCGTCCACCCCGCCACATCGGTCGATGCATTGAAGTTCGCCTGCGTCTTGGCGCGGCGCGGCAAACGCATGCCCGTGTTCAGGTTCTCCGGGTTCATGAAGTCCAGGGTTGCGCCCAGGACCACATTGCCCACGCGGGAACCACCACCGAGCGACAGACCGGTGTAACGTGCCAGCCCGACGTTCGCGTAGCAGCCTGCATAGTCGCCGCTGCCATTGATGCAGTCGCCAGGGCCTGCCACGTAGTCGATCAGGTTCTTGACCTTGTTGCGGTACGCAATGGCCTTGAAGTGGTTCGCACCCTGCCGGAACCGGACGCCGGCTTCCACGTTGCGCGCTTCTTCGGCCTTCAGATCAGACGAGCCGTAGATGCTAAAGCGGTGGAACAACGTGGGCGCGCGGAAGGCCGTACCCACCGATGCTGTCGCTTGCCAGCCTGCGCCCAGGTCGTAGCCGTAGGCCACAGCACCCGTGTTGTGGCCACCAAACTCACTGTCGTTGTCGTGGCGCACATTGAGCTGCAGGGTATGCAAGCCACTGCGCAATCCGTAGCCCAGGGCCAACGCATTCTGGGTACGCTTGGTGGACTCAGGTGTGGTGGACGCATTGTTCAGGCGGTCTTCGCGACGCTCCAGGTCGGCCGTCAGGGTGGCAGCACCCATGGCCCACTCATTTCGCAGCAGATAGCTCGTGATATCGGTCTTGGTCTTGTAGGGTGAAGGGTCGGTTTCGTACTTGTCCACGCCTTGCGTCACCGACACACGGGTCTTGTACGTATCCGACCAGGTCGCCTTCCAGTCGGCTCCCACGGTCTGCAGATCATGCGAAGCAACATCGTCCTGACCGTCGGTGAAGCCGTCATAGTCGCTGTCGAGCTGGCTCACCAGTGCATTGACGCCCAGCACATGGGCAGGGCTCAGCGTCCAGTCCAGACGGCCAGAGAACGACTGGCGCTTGTAGCCGTCGTCATCAGGGTTGCTGTCGAGCTTGATGTCATAGCCATCACTGCGCTCGGCATTGAGGCCCACCGCATAGCGAACGGAATCATTGCCGCCACGGAGGGAAGCCCCCACCTCGCGGGTGTTGTGCGTGGCCAGCCCCACGTGGGCGCTGGCTTGAAGGCCCGAAGCACCTTCGCGGGTGAAGATCTGCACCACACCGGCCATGGCATCAGAGCCATAGATGGCAGCCGCCGGACCACGCAGGATTTCCACGCGGTCCACTTCGCTCAGCGGCACCGCTTCCCAGGGCGCACCACCGGTGGACTGGGAGTCCACCCGCACACCATCGATGAACACGGAAGTGAAGCGGGTTTCCGCGCCCCGCATGTACACACTGGTGGTGCCGGTAGGCCCACCGTTGTGGTTCATCATGATGCCACCCGAGCGGGTCAGCACTTCCGCCAGCGTCGTGGCGCCACTGCGCTCAATCTCGGCGCGATCGACCAGGGTGACATCGGCCACCACATCAGTGATCGGCACCTCGGAGCGCGTTGCCGCGACCACAACCGGCGCCAGCTCGGGCGCGCGCGCCTGATTGGCAGAGGGAGCTTCAGCTTGAGATTGCGCAAAGGCAAACGGAGACGAGAATGCGGCGGCCACAGCCATGGACAACGCGGCGTGCGAGAAAGGTACCTTCATGTGATTCTTCAAATGGGTCAGCGCCCATACCGCCTTCCCCGACGGTCCATGGGCAGAACACGAACGGCCAGGGCGTCTGCTCTGGAAAAGCTGACGCCAAGGCGAGTTCACCTTGCTTGCTGGCCGGTATCCGGGCTGGCAGAAACAACCTCCAAGACCTTCCCGGGTACCAGAGCATCCCAGTGGTCGAGGGTTGGAGGCGAAGCTACAACTGACTGTTTGTCCGTTCGTGTCATGCGACACACATGGACGAAAGAGGCAGCCGTGACGCTTGTCTGCTTACCGTTGCGGGGGCAGCGCAGGTTAGGATTGGCCTGTGGCACATCCCTCCTGCTTCCCGTTTAACTGCGGTGGGAGAACCACACCGCGAGCACCAACAGATACATTCTACCGCCCGCCGGCTGTCACCAAGCCTACAATGGGGGGCAAACCGATCTCACCATGGCCGATTCCAAGCACCTCGAACAACTGACCGAGCGCGTAGAGCGGCTGCTCTTGCGTCACGAAGAGCTGCAGCGCACCAACAACCTCCTCATGGAGCAAGTGCAATCCCTGCAGTCGGAGCGGGACTCCCTCAAATCCCGCTTGAACGCGGCGCGCGCCCGGATCGATGCCCTGCTCGACCGCCTGCCGCAAAGCGGCGCCGACGGTGCACTGGAGAGCCCCAAGGAGCATGAATGAACAAGTCCTCCAAGAAACAGATGGAAGTTCAGATCATGGGCCAGAGCTACCTGCTCGCCTGCCCGCCCGGTGGAGAAGCTGCCTTGCTCGACGCCGTTGAGCGCGTTGACACCGCCATGTGCCGCATCAGAGATGCCGGCAAGGTCAAGGCCCGTGACCGCATCGCTGTGCTCGCGTCACTCAATCTGGCCTTCGAGCTCTCTCAAAAAGAATCGGAAGAAATGCACGCACAATCGTTTGCCAACTCTTCGTTCGGCAACTCGGAATCTGCGCCGCTGGAAGATCCAGCCCGAAGCACTTCTGCCGACTGGGACGACCCACAGGCACAATCCCGCGTCGACGACCTGATTCGCCGCCTGGACAACACGCTCGGCAACGACGGTCAACTCCTCTGAGCCATCCCTCTTCCGCTGCTCGACCGCTTGTCATTTCTCCCTCGACAAGCTCGCGACAAGAGTAGAATTGATCCGGTCTGCAGTGCATGCCGGGCTTTATATTTCCTTGAACCAATGCTCACTGAGCTCGGGCCTGGAAAATTGCTTGGCGGGCGCGATCGTCTCGCGTCAGACGAACCCGAAGCCCAGCTGACCTAGCCCACCTGAACCCCCGGTTCAGGATGACGGTCCGGTGGCACTCGCAGACACCTCATTTCGGTCTCCCCCCTGCGGCGCTTCGCGCCTTCCCCCCTCTCTGGCGGCGAAGGGCGCCAAAGCGCCGTTCGCCTTGGAGGGGGGACGCAGTCTTGGACCGGCGGAGCCGGATCCTCGCCTGCCCTGGTAGCGGTCGACTGGCTATCAAACGTTTTTCCAAGTAGACGGGTATCTTTGCGGCTCATCGGCTGTGCCATCGGCATTTGCCTCGCGTGCCTCAGGCGCTACTACCAGGGCTTTGAGCGCGCAGGACATACAGCACACCCCAAACGCGGTACGCTTCAGGCATTCGGGCTTCCGCCCTCCTCGTTCTTTCTTCTTCTCCCTCTCTCCTTCCCAATGACCCTCGAACCGCTTCTGTTTGTTGAGCTGGCTGTGCTCGGCCTTTTCACTGGTTTTCTCGCCGGCCTGCTGGGCATCGGGGGCGGGATGATCATGGTGCCGTTCATCACGGCCATCCTCACGCATCGGGGTGTGGAGCCTGGTCTGGCGGTGAAGATGGCGATTGCCACCTCCATGGCCACCATTGTGTTCACCTCGATCTCCAGCGTAAGAGCGCATCACAAGCGCGGGGCCGTGCGCTGGGACATCGTGGTTCGTCTGGCACCCGGCATCGTCATCGGCGCGGCCATCGCCAGCCTGGGCGCCTTCGCTGTCATCAAGGGCACCTCGCTGGCCATCCTGTTTGCGGTGTTCGTCGGCTTCTCTGCCACGCAAATGCTGTTCAACAAGAAACCGTCGGCCTCGCGCACGCTGCCGGGCACTGCAGGTCAGCTCGGCGCAGGCACCGGCATTGGTTTTCTCTCAGGCATGGTGGGTGCAGGCGGCGGCTTCGTCAGCGTGCCCTTCATGACCTGGTGCAATGTCAGCATCCACAACGCGGTGGCCACCAGCGCAGCACTGGGCTTTCCCATTGCGCTGTCCAACGCAGTGGGCTATGTCGTCTCGGGCCAGCAAGTCGAGAACCTGCCGCCGTGGTCGTTCGGCTATATCTTCCTTCCAGCACTCGTTGCCATCGCCAGTGCCAGCGTGATCATGGCACCGCTGGGAGCCAAGGCCACCCACTCGCTGCCAGTGGATTCCCTCAAACGCGTCTTCGCCACCACGCTCTACGCCCTGGCCGGCTACATGCTCTACAAAGGGCTCACCTCCTGAGAAGCCCCTCAAAACTGACACGGCCTGCGTCACACCAGTGGTGACTCAGGCCGTTGTCATTTCTGCTTCGTGTCGATGTCACATGATCAGGCAAGCAGGTCGCGGCTGGCCACCACAATGCCGTCTTCATCGGCGTAGAGCCAGTCGCCCGGCCGCACCCACACGCCCTGGATCTGTACGGCCACATCGCGCAGCCCATCCACCTTGCGCTCCGTCGGCAACGGCATGGACGCCAGTGCGCGAATGCCCACCTCGCTCTCGATCAGTTCGCCCACATCACGCACGCAGCCGTCAATCACCACGCCGGCCCACCCGTTGCGCGCCGCCGCTGCGCCCAGGTTGCCACCCAGTAATGCACGGCGCAATGAGCCGCCACCATCGACCACCAGCACGCGTCCCTGCCCTTCGCTCTCCACCATCGCCTTGACCGGTGTGTTGTCCTCGAAGCACTTCACCGTCACCACAGGTCCGGCGAACTTGCGCACTGCACCGAAGTCCTTGAACACAGGAGGAAGCACACGAAAATCGCCGCTGCCATCGCCCTTGTGGGCATCACAAAAATCGCAAGTGGCAAACTGTTTTTGGTTCTGAGACATGGTCGAATTCACTGCAAGAAAGTCGTTAAACAAAGGCTCCAACAATCAGCCTGATTTGCGCCCCTGACACAGCGCTTTCATCAAGCACTGTCCCGAGTGTTGTTTTCCGGGCGACAAAACTGCGTTTTCCCTCTGAAAACCCGCAAAAAAGCTGGTCTTCCTTATTGGAATGCGGACATAAGTCTATTAGCATCCAAATGCCGGCATACAAAGCATGAGACTTGGTCGGCGAAACATTCCACACAGAGAAGGAACCCCAACCATGGCAACTGCAAAGAAAGCGGCAGCGAAGAAAGCTGCAGCGAAGAAGGCTCCAGCAAAGAAAGCTGTAGCCAAGAAAGCTCCGGCTAAGAAAGCCGTCGTGAAGAAAGCCCCGGCAAAGAAAGCTGCCGCCAAGAAAGCTCCGGCCAAGAAAGCCGCAGTGAAGAAGGCACCAGCGAAGAAAGCCGCTGCCAAGAAAGCCCCGGCCAAGAAAGCCGCAGCGAAGAAGGCCCCTGCCAAGAAAGCTGCCGCCAAAAAGCCAGCCAAGAAAAAGGCTGCGGCCAAAAAGCGCACACCCAACGCAGCCTTCATGAAGGCCATGACCCCAAGCGAAGCACTGGCTGCCATCGTTGGCAAGAACCCACTGCCACGCACGGAAGTCACCAAGAAGGTCTGGGCTTACATCAAGAAGAACAAGCTGCAAGACGAAATGAACAAGCGCATGATCAATGCCGACGCCAAGCTGAAGGAAGTCTTCAAGAAGGCACAGGCATCCATGTTCGAGATGACCAAGATGATCAACGATCACCTCAAGTGATTCTCGTCATGGGCGCCGGCGCTGCACCAAAGCAGTGCCCGCCTTGCGAAAAGACCGGCCCACGTGGCCGGTTTTTTTATGGAAATTTCCATATTTGTTGGGAAAACCCTCCCTGAATGGGAGATGTCGCACACACCTAAGTGTGAGAAACTGAAACTCTTCCCCCATAAAAGGTATGACAATGGTTTCGTCATCGCGGAACATGACTTTTGTTACACGCGACGGCCAGACTCATTCCAATCCGGTGACCGCCGACGCAATGCAAGAGAAGGTGGTCTTGGTGATGGATCTGGTCGAATCGGTTCGATTGATGGCAGGCGACGAAGCCGGCACTGTCGAGCGTTGGCGATCCTTTCTTCACCATGCCCGCGACGAAGTCCTGCCTCCTCTGCAAGGGCGCATGGTGAAAAGTCTGGGTGACGGCTTCCTGGCCGAGTTCGATTCGGCGTCCGAAGCAGTCAAGGCAGCACTAACGCTGCACGAGTACTTTCCCCCTCTCAACAAGAAGCTCGACGCGTCCTCCCGCATGTATTTGCGGGCCGGGCTCAATGCCACGCACCTCTACGTTGACGAGCAGGACGTGTTCGGCCATGGCGTGAATCTCGCCGCGAGGGTGACGACACTGGCAGCTCCCGGCGAGACAGTCGTGACCGCCAACGTCCGCGATGCCATCGTCGACGGGCTCGATGGCGAGACTGAGGACATGGGCGAGAGTTATCTCAAACATTGGCCCGAACCAGTGCGCACATGGCGCGTCTGGTCTGCCAGCAAAGCGAAGCTGGAGCCAGCGGCTCGCCGCCCCATGCCCCCGCCTCAGCAAGATCTCAGGCCGACCATCGCTGTCATTCCATTCACTGCAAGTGCATCGCTCTCGGAACACAAGGTCGTCGGTGAGTTGGTGGCCGACGGCGTCATCGCACGGCTTTCCAAGAGCCAGCAACTCAAGGTGATATCGCGTCTGACGACTACCGCACTTCGCGGCCGAAGTGTTGAAAGCAGCGCCCTGCAAGAACGGCTCAACGCCCAATACGCTCTTAGTGGCTCGTATGCCGTCATTTCAAACAAGGTCGTTCTAACAGCTGAGCTCACTGATGTCAGAGCGGGCGAAGTGATTTGGTCAGAACGAATGGCCGGTTCGATAGACGACTTGCTGCAGGCTGATAGCGATTTGATCAACTCACTGACCAATGCCAGCGCGCAGGCTGTCCTAAGCACCACACTGCAAAGATCACTGATTCTTCCCGTTCCTCAGCTGGACAGCAATGCATTGCTGCTGGGCGGCATTGCTCTCATGCACCGCTCCACTGAGCGCGACCTCGACCGCAGCAAGGAACTCCTCGATGCCGTCGTTGAACGCCACCAGCGTGTCGCAACGCCTTGGGCATGGCTAGCCAAGTGGCATATTCTGCAAGTGATGCAAGGGCGCACACAAGACCCCGCCAGCGAATTTCGCAAAGCCATTGATATCGCCGACCGATCCATGGACCTGGATCCTGGTTGCTCACTGGCCATTGCTGTGAAAGGGCATGCCTTGTGTCATCTGGGCAAAGAAGTTGACGAGGCTCGCCATCTGCTGGATCTGGCGACCCAGGCCAATCCCAACGAACCGATGGCCTGGCTCTACAGCGGTTTATGGTCCAGCATGTGGGGAGCTCCCAAAGATGCCATCCAGCAAGTCACCACTGCGTTGAGCTTGTCGCCGCTTGACCCGCAGCGCTACTACTTCGAGATGATGCTGGCCAACAGCTACGGCGCGCTCAAGGATTGGAACACGACGGCAACGCTATGCCGGGAATCCTTGCGCCGCAACCGCTATCACCTGCCCACCATCAGAACCCAGATGATTGCCGAGTTCGAACGAGGAGAGCTCGACGAAGCAAAGCGCCTATTTGGCCTCGTTCAGACCTTGCAGCCGGGTCTCACACTGAGCAAATACATGGCAGTGGGTGGAAACAGCTCACTCAAGCAAATTGGCTCTCGGGTATTCAAGGCATTGGGCCTGCCTGACTGATTGACTTACTGCCGGCTGATCAAACAGAAAATTTTCAAGAGGAGAACGTAATGAGTGGTGGTTTCAGTGGTGGTTTCAGTGGTGGTTTCAGTGGTGGATTCAGTGGTGGATTCAGTGGAGGTTTCAGTGGTGGGTTCAGCCAGCAAGGCGGCGTAGGCCCTGTCGCCCTTGCCACGAGTCGCGCCGGCATCGTGGGGCCATTCGAAGGCCCCACGCTCAACCCGCCGCTTCACCCCTTTGCCAACCCGGACAACCTCGCGCTTTGGGCGGAAGGCCCACGATTGACCGCCTGCCTTCAGGAGCTCATGGAAGGGCTGACCATCACTGCTGATGGAGAGAGTCGCGAAGGCGAAATGGCATTTGCCGATCTCAACGCCAGTCGAATCCGTCGCCACAAGTTGCTTACCCTCAAGGGGCCCACAAAGAACCAGTTGAAACACCAGCTACAGTTGGTGGCAGCCTATGCCGACTTGCGAAGCGATCGCGCCGCCGAAATCATCGATCAGCTGGCTCCACCACTGATGTTTTGGGCCCAGATCACGGGTATGCTGGAGCACCGGCACAAGAAGACAGCACAAATTGTCGAGCTGGCTCTCGCACTGGCAGTTCAGGTCGAGATGCGATTCAAGAGCATGTTTGCTGTGGTTCGACCTGTCGAGTTCTCGCCTCAAATTCAGCCCATCATTCCAACCCCAGGCCACGGTAGCTGGCCAAGCGGCCACGCAACAGAAGCTTTCGTGGCAGCGACAGTACTCGAAGCCCTGTTGGACGAAGCACGGGGGCGCAAACACGATGGCAGAGAAAGCCACGTTCAACTCCAGCGTCTTGCCGCCCGCATCGCGATCAATCGGACGGTCGCCGGCGTTCACTACCCCATCGACTCCGCCGTCGGACGCCTTATAGGCACCAGCCTTGGCGACTATTTCCTCGCTCGTGCAAAAGGTGGCTACACCCACCCACGAAGTTTCGACAGCGACAAGTTCGTATCAGCAGACGGAACGCCCAAAGACTTTGACCTGCATGACCCAATGGACAAAGGCGCGTACGGCCTGTCTCGAAGCAAGGTTGAAATGCCCAAAGCCGCCAATCTGGGCTGGCTGTGGAGTGAGGCCGTCAAGGAGTGGAAATGACACGCGCCACATGGGCAAGCCTGCCCAAAGGCGTTGTGACCGGAATTGATTGGTCCAAGCGGCACGCCATCGACGGTGTTGACCCCTATCTGATTTGGGCAGAGGTCGATGAATTCCACGATTTCCGGCTACCTGGTCACAAGCCGCCCGAGTGGCTGCCTGTCATCATCGAAACCCAGCCCGGCACCGGCATCAGAGACCTTCTTCGGGCTTCCAGCACCCGCTGGTTGCAGGTTCCACGTGTGTACCTTTGCTATCCAGGCCTCCGCTATTGCACAGCACGCGTCAAAGCAGACTTCTTCCGAAAGCTGAACGAAGGCATGGGCCTGGCAGACGTGGTCTCCCGATATGAATTGGGCCTTCCTGTAGAAGACAGGGTTGGTCCACTCAAAGACCCCGCGACGCCACGATCGACGGCACCCAGGATTGCCGGCAGGGTGCCTGGCACCGTACTGGGCGTGATCGACGGCGGACTTGCGGTCGCCCACGAGGCATTTCGGGACGCCAGCGGCAAGTCACGGATCAAGCACTTCTGGCGCCAGGATGAACGAACCGGGCCATCCGACAGCTGGGACAGTGCCAAAAACCGCTGGCCAATCGATTCCAGGCGAGCCGGGCCAGCGCCACGGGACCTGTCATATGGACATGAACTCAGTGGAAAAGCCATCAACGATGCGATGCGAAGCTTCACTGCCGGAGCCCAGGTCGACGAAGCCGCAGTCTACGAGCATTTCCAGATGTGGGATCTCAAACATGCCATCAACCATGGTACGCACGTTGCGGCCATCGCGGCGGCTCCGCAAGCGCTCAACGACAGAATGGTCAGGGCTGGCGAAGCACCCTCATGGAACAAGCCACGAGATCAGGCCGCCAAGGCGGACATCGTAGCTGTGCAACTGGACTGGGCCAACGTGCTCGACACCTCGGGCGGGGCCATGACCGTCAGCATACTGGACGCCCTGCTCTACACCTTCACGCGATGCACCGACGAAGCGCAACTGGTGGTCAACCTTAGCTGGGGGACCTTGGCGGGCCCACACGACGGAACTTCCATTCTGGAAGCAGCGATGGACCAGTTAACGCTATTGCGTGGCTCACAAATCACTCAGATCGTGGTGCCTTCGGGCAATGGCTACCAGGCGCAGACGCACGGCAACGCGTTCTTGCCTCCGCAAGAATCAGCCGTTCTGGACTGGTATGTGCAGCCAGATGACCTCACGCCCAGCTTCGTCGAACTATGGCTGGCCGACCCGGAACTCCCGCAAGAGGCCATTCAGAGCGTGGAGCTGAAACTGACACCACCTGGCTGTACCACAGCGCTTCCGCCACTCAAACTGGGCAGCGGAGGGAGTTGGCCCAATGCGAAGGAGCCCTATCTCACTGTCATTTTCCCTCGGCGTTCTGCGCTCGGCCGCAACGGTACTTGCGCACTGCTTGCCTTGTGCCCCACCTTCAGTTTTCACGCCCATGAGCGTGTTGCGCCTGCCGGCAAATGGACCATCGAAGTGGTCAACAAAGGTCTCAACCCACTGGTACTCGACGCCTACATTGAGCGAGATGACATCGCCATTGGCACACACACCGGTGCGCGGCAGTCCTATTTCAACGACCAACACTACAACAGCAGCGGGAACATTGACGGCTTTGTCGACCAACCGGGCAACCCAACGCTCATTCGCCGCAGCGGCACCTTCAACAGTCTGGCTACTGGGCGTCAGACAGTCGATGTTGGTGGGCTCATGCTGGAAGGCGTCAAAGAAAACCTGCCCAGCAGGTACAGCCCTCGAAAGCCCGACCCAGACGCCAGCAGACTGCCCCAGCGCAGTGATGTTCGGAAGGTACCTGAAACTCTGGCATTCAGTGATGAGAACTCTGTACTGTGGGGAGTGCTCGCAGCCGGAAGCCTCAGTGGTTCAATGGTGCGACTGGTGGGTACCAGCTCAGCCGCTCCGCAACTCGCAAGGCGCGTGCTGAATCGAACCACGCCGGTCTGAAATGGTTCTGCATCAGGCACCGGGAGGGGACATTGATCGCCAGCCAACCTCGCTGATAGCAAAATAAATGGCCTATGTCCGCCCAGGCGGACATAGGCCAATGAAACTACATCAGAGCCAGTCAGGCCTTACGACCAGCCGCTGCCACGTGCTTGCGAACGTCTGGCGTCACATAGCCGCTGCCCATGGTTACTCCGCCTGCACTCTTGCCCGCCGGCTTGGCCGCTGCCACGTGCTTACGTACATCTGGCGTCACATAGCCGCTGCCCATGGTTATTCCGCCTGCACTCTTGCCCGCCGGCTTGGCCGCTGCCACGTG
>NZ_BAABWG010000002.1:0-55000 GCF_040372165.1 Hydrogenophaga sp. 5NK40-0174
CCTGATTTCAGGGAAGCCAAGTAGGGGTATAGCTCAACTGGCAGAGCGTCGGTCTCCAAAACCGAAGGTTGGGGGTTCGATTCCCTCTGCCCCTGCCACAGGATGGATTCGGTCAGTTCCTCTTCATTGAGTTCTAACTGATTTTCCTTGTGGTCCCCAAGCCCGCCGAAGTCGTCAAGACCTCAGGTGGGCTTGCGTGTCTTGCGACGCCACCCTCAAAGGAGGCGCTGCAGAAACGCAAAACCAGTCGATAGTCATCAAACACATGGCCAGTACAGAGGTTCAAACCGTTCAGTCCGGCGCCGACAAGGCAAAGCTGGGTCTGTCCATCGCATTGCTGTTGGGCGGCTTCGTTGCGTTCTACATGCTTCGCGCTCACGGATCGCTGGCCCAGTGGGGTGCCTTGCTGGGTGCGATCGTCGTGGCTGCGGGCGTAGCATCTGTCTCAGAGCCTGGTCGACGCTTCATGGCATTCATGCGCGATTCTTATCGCGAAATGCGCAAGGTCGTTTGGCCGACCCGCAAGGAGGCCATTCAGACCACCGGTTTCGTGTTCGCCTTTGTGGCCGTCATGGCGCTGGTGCTTGGTGGCGGCGATGCCCTTTTCGGCTGGGTCATTTATGACCTCATCCTGGGCTGGAGGAACTAATGAGCGAAACCGAAATGGAAAGCCCGTTGGGCAAAGCCACCGATGGCATGCGCTGGTATGTGGTGCATGCCTATTCCGGTATGGAAAAGGCGGCTGAGCGCAACATCGTTGAGCGGATCAACCGTGCCGGCATGCAGGACAAGTTCGGTCGCATTCTGGTGCCTACCGAAGAAGTGGTCGAGGTCAAGAATGGCCAGAAGCGCACCACCGAGCGCAAATTTCTTCCGGGCTACGTCCTGGTTGAAATGGTCATGGACGACGACACCTGGCACCTGGTCAAGCACACCAGCAAAGTGACCGGATTCGTCGGTGGTGCCAAGAGCCGTCCTGCGCCGATTTCTGAAGAAGAAGTTCAGAAGATCGTCAACCAGATGCAGGAAGGCACTGACAAGCCCAAGCACAAGGTCGAATTCGTCGTAGGCGAATACGTCCGCGTCAAGGAAGGCCCGTTCGCGGACTTCAACGGCACCGTCGAGGAAGTCAACTACGAGAAGAACAAGCTGCGTGTGTCCGTCACCATCTTTGGTCGCGCCACACCGGTTGAGCTCGAGTTCGATCAGGTCGAAAAGACCTGACCCAAAGGCTCACAGCTTACAGAATTAGCAGTGGCAGGTGGGACCGCCCGACGCCTGTCACACATGCATTGAAACCGGGCATTTAAACCGCGAGGAGGCAGTCCACCGAGGCTGCCGTCAGGACTCGCAGGAGTGACATAGCATGGCGAAGAAAATCGTCGGCTTCATCAAGCTGCAAGTGCCAGCTGGTAAGGCCAACCCATCCCCACCAATCGGTCCTGCACTGGGCCAGCGTGGTCTGAACATCATGGAGTTCTGCAAGGCGTTCAACGCCCAGACCCAAGGTGTTGAGCCAGGTCTGCCACTGCCAGTGGTGATCACGGCTTTTGCTGACAAGAGCTTCACCTTCATCATCAAGACCCCACCGGCTTCCACGCTGATCAAGAAAGCGATCAAGCTGGACAAGGGCTCTTCGGTGCCGAACAAGAACAAAGTTGGCAAGATCACTCGCGCACAGCTCGAGGAAATCGCCAAGACCAAAATGCCTGACCTGACAGCTGCCGATCTGGATGCCGCTGTTCGCACGATCGCCGGCTCGGCACGTGCCATGGGTGTTGTTGTGGAGGGCTCGTGAAATGGCCAAACTGACCAAGAAACAAAAAGCCCAAGAAGGCAAAGTTGACAGCACCAAGCTGTACCCCCTGACCGAAGCTCTGGGCATCGTCAAGGATTGCGCCAGTGCCAAGTTCGACGAGTCCATCGATGTCGCTATCCAGCTTGGCGTCGATGCCAAGAAATCCGACCAGGTCGTTCGCGGCGCTGTCGTGATGCCAAACGGTACCGGAAAGACGGTTCGCGTCGCAGTGTTCACCCAGGGTCCCAAGGCTGACGAAGCCAAGGAAGCCGGTGCCGACATCGTCGGTATGGATGACCTGGCTGCCGAAGTCAAGGCTGGCAACATCAACTTTGATGTTGTCATCGCTTCGCCGGATGCCATGCGCGTGGTGGGTCAGCTCGGCCAGATCCTCGGCCCACGTGGCCTGATGCCCAACCCGAAAGTTGGCACGGTGACCCCTGACGTCGCTACGGCAGTGAAGAACGCCAAGGCAGGTCAGGTGCAGTTCCGCGTTGACAAGGCCGGCATCATTCACGGCTCCATCGGCCGTCGCTCTTTCGAAGCCGACAAGTTGCAAGGCAACCTGGTCGCTCTGATCGACGCGCTGAACAAAGCCAAGCCAGCGTCCAGCAAAGGCTTGTACCTGCGCAAAGTCGCTGTTTCGTCGACCATGGGTGTGGGTGTCCGCGTGGACACCGGATCCATCTCGGCGTAATCGCAAGAAATTCGAGCCGCTGGCCTCTGGCCGGTGGTTCGGGTGTGGTGGGCTTTCCCGCTACTCGCTCTGGCAAGGAGTGGGGAAGGCCATCCAAGACCGTTGGTGTCGGGGTGTAGTTCAACTGAACGAAGTCCCGGTTTAAATGCTCAGCAGCCAACGCAGATGGCGATCCCGCTGCAGATGGAATTCATTCCAAAAACAGTTGGTCGCTGCAACGAAGCGCGCTGGCGGCACTTGTGGCCAAAAGCGCATGGAAGGAGTAGACCTTGAGTCTGAATCGCAGTGAGAAAGAAGCGGTCATCAATGAAGTGACCAACCTCGCCGCTCAAGCTCAGACGCTCGTGATGGCGGAATACCGCGGCATCACGGTCGCCGACATGGACAAGTTGCGCGTCAATGCACGCAGCAACGGCGTCACGCTCAGCGTGTTGAAAAACACCCTGGCTCGCCGTGCTGTGAATGGCAGCAGCTTCGAAGTGGCCGCCGACCAGATGACCGGCCCGCTGATCTACGGCTTCTCCGAAGACGCCGTGGCTGCCGCTCGCGTGGTGGCCGATTTCGCGAAGACCAACGACAAGCTGGTCATTCGCGCTGGTGTCTACAGCGGAAAAGTCCTGGACGTTGACGGCGTCAAGAAGCTGGCAAGCATCCCTTCGAAAGAAGTCCTGCTGGCCCAGCTGTGTGGCTTGCTCAAGTCGCCAATCTCCCGCACCGCAGTGGTGTTGGGTGCTCTGGCGGCCAAGAAAGGCGAGGAGGCTGCCGCTTGAAGCGCGCAGCCACATCGTTCAACCAATTGTTGTTAGGAAATCAAAATGGCATTCGATAAAGACGCATTTCTGGCATCTCTCGACGAGATGACCGTCATGGAACTCAACGACCTGGTTTCGGCCATCGAAGAGAAGTTTGGCGTGAGCGCTGCCGCCATGGCCGCTCCTGCTGCTGGCGGCGCAGGCGCAGCCGGTGGTGCCGCTGAAGAGAAGACCGACTTCGACGTCGTTCTGACCGAAGCTGGCGCCAACAAAGTGTCCGTGATTAAGGCTGTTCGCGAAATCACCGGCCTGGGCCTCAAGGAAGCCAAGGAAATGGTTGACGGCGCACCCAAGACCGTCAAGGAACAGGCTCCCAAGGCAGAAGCCGAAGAAGCCAAGAAGAAGCTGGAAGACGCCGGCGCCAAGGTCGAACTCAAGTAATTCGTCCTGGTTTCAAGGGCTGGAGCGCTCCATGTGGGCCTCCAGCCTTTGGTGCTTTCAGAGCGCACCCACAAGCGCTGCCAAACCCAGTTTTTTGGCCCGTTTGTGAGTGTCTTCTGACCCGACTGCAGAAGACCACTTGGTTCGGGCCCGCGTGCAATGCGCGGGTCGTCTGCCATCGGCTGGTAGGGGCCAGCCACCAAGCTAAGTGACCGGGTAGGCCCACCTGGTTTGCATCTCAGTCGCCGAGAACCTCAACGGAGATCTCATGGCATCCGCATCGAATTATTCCTTTACAGAACGCAAGCGCATTCGCAAGAGCTTTGGCAGCCGCGAAAATGTGCTCACCATCCCCTACCTGCTGCAAATGCAGAAGGACGCTTACACAGCGTTCCTCCAGGCCGAGAAAGCACCCAAAAAGCGTGTACATGAAGGCCTTCAGGCGGCCTTTGAGTCAGCCTTCCCCATCGTCTCACACAACGGTTTTGTGGAGATGAAGTTCGTCGAATACAACCTGGCAAAGCCAGCGTTTGACGTGCGTGAGTGCCAGACCCGTGGTCTGACCTTCTCGTCGGCTGTTCGTGCTCGCGTCCAGTTGATCATCTACGATCGCGAGTCATCTACACCACAGTCCAAAGTGGTCAAAGAAGTGAAAGAGCAAGAGGTCTACATGGGCGAAGTGCCCCTGATGACCGACAAAGGCTCCTTCATCATCAACGGTACAGAGCGCGTGATCGTGTCTCAGCTGCACCGTTCGCCCGGCGTGTTCTTCGAACACGACAAGGGCAAGACCCACAGCTCGGGCAAGCTGCTGTTCTCGGCGCGCATCATTCCCTACCGCGGCTCTTGGCTGGATTTCGAATTCGATCCGAAGGATGTCCTGTTCTTCCGTGTCGACCGTCGCCGCAAGATGCCGGTCACCATCCTGCTCAAGGCCATCGGCCTGACGCCGGAGTCCATCCTGGCCAACTTCTTCGTCAACGACCACTTCCGCGTGATGGACAGCGGCGCCCAGATGGCGTTTGTCTCGGAGCGTCTGCGTGGTGAAGTTGCGCGCTTCGACATCACCGACAAATCGGGCAAGGTTGTTGTCGCCAAGGACAAGCGCATCACCGCGCGTCACACCCGCGAGCTGGAGCAATCCGGCACAACCCACATCACCGTACCCGAAGAGTTCCTGCTCGGCCGTGTGGTGGCCAAGAACATTGTTGACGAGGAAACCGGCGAGATCATTGCCAAGGCCAACGATGAGCTCACCGAAACCTTGCTGGAGAAGCTGCGCACCTCCAATGTGCAAGAGCTGCAGTGTATCTACACCAACGAGTTGGATCAGGGCGCGTACATCAGCCAGACCCTGCGCATCGATGAGACGACGGACGAATTTGCTGCCCGTGTAGCCATCTACCGCATGATGCGTCCTGGCGAGCCGCCAACCGAAGACGCTGTGCAGGCCTTGTTCCACCGCCTGTTCTACAACCCGGATACCTACGACCTCTCGCGCGTGGGCCGCATGAAGTTCAACGCCCGCGTGGGCCGCGATGAGGCAGAAGGACCGATGGTTCTGTCCAATGAGGACATCCTCGCTGTGGTCAAGATCCTGGTGGATCTGCGCAACGGTAACGGCGAAGTCGACGATATCGATCACCTGGGCAACCGCCGCGTGCGTTGCGTGGGCGAGCTGGCCGAAAACCAGTACCGCACCGGTCTGGCACGTATCGAAAAAGCAGTGAAGGAGCGTCTGGGCCAAGCTGAGCAAGACCCGCTGATGCCTCACGACCTGATCAACTCCAAGCCGATCTCGGCTGCACTGAAGGAGTTCTTTGGTGCGTCGCAGCTCTCGCAGTTCATGGACCAGACCAACCCGCTGGCAGAGATCACGCACAAGCGTCGTGTCTCCGCTCTGGGCCCAGGCGGTCTGACCCGCGAGCGCGCCGGCTTTGAAGTGCGCGACGTGCACGTGACCCACTACGGTCGTGTTTGCCCGATCGAAACGCCCGAAGGTCCAAACATTGGTCTGATCAACTCGCTGGCTCTGTACGCCCGCCTGAACGAGTACGGTTTCATCGAGACGCCGTACCGCCGTGTGGTGGACAGCAAGGTCACCAATCAGATCGACTACCTCTCCGCCATCGAGGAAGGCAAGTATGTGATCGCCCAGGCCAACGCAGCGCTTGATGCTGAAGGCCGCCTTTCGGAAGAGCTGGTCTCTGCCCGCGAAAAGGGTGAATCCATCCTCACGCCTCCCGAGACCATCCAGTACATGGACGTGTCGCCAGCACAGATTGTTTCTGTGGCAGCTTCCCTGGTGCCATTCCTGGAACACGATGACGCGAACCGCGCACTGATGGGCGCCAACATGTCGCGTCAGGCGGTGCCGGTGCTGCGCCCCGAGAAGCCACTGGTGGGTACCGGTATCGAGCGCGTGGCCGCGGTCGACTCCGGCACTGTGGTCACGTCCAACCGTGGCGGCGTGGTCGACTATGTCGACGCATCCCGCATCGTGATTCGCGTCAACGACGACGAAGCTGTCGCCGGTGAAGTGGGTGTGGACATCTACAACCTCATCAAGTACCAGCGTTCCAACCAGAACACCAACATCCACCAGCGCCCGATCGTCAAGAAGGGCGATGTGCTGGCCAAGGGTGATGTGATTGCCGACGGCGCGTCGACCGATCTGGGTGAAATCTCGATCGGTCAGAACATGCTGATCGCCTTCATGCCATGGAACGGCTATAACTTCGAGGATTCGATCCTGATCAGCGAACGCGTCGTGGCAGATGACCGCTACACCTCGATCCACATCGAGGAACTGGTGGTGATGGCACGTGACACCAAGCTGGGTGCAGAAGAGATCACACGCGACATCCCGAACCTGGCTGAGCAACAGCTCAACCGCCTGGACGAGTCCGGCATCATCTACGTCGGCGCTGAAGTCCAGCCAGGCGACGTGCTGGTGGGCAAGGTCACGCCAAAGGGCGAGACCACGCTGACCCCTGAAGAGAAGCTGCTGCGCGCCATCTTCGGCGAGAAGGCATCCGACGTAAAGGACACCTCGCTGCGTGTGGACCAGGGTTCATCTGGCACCGTGATCGACGTGCAAGTCTTCACCCGTGAAGGCATCCAGCGCGACAAGCGTGCCCAGCAGATCATTGACGACGAACTCAAGCGTTTCCGCCTGGATCTGAACGACCAGCTCCGTATCGTGGAAGCCGATGCGTTCGACCGTATCGAGAAGCTGCTGATCGGCAAGGTCGCCAACGGTGGACCGAAGAAGCTTTCCAAGGGCACCAAGATCGACAAGGCCTATCTGGACGAAGTCGAGAAGTACCACTGGTTCGATATCCGCCCCGCCGACGACGATGTGGCAGCACAGCTCGAGTCCATCAAGAACTCGATGGAGCAGACCCGTCACAGTTTCGATCTGGCTTTCGAAGAGAAGCGCAAGAAGCTCACCCAGGGCGATGAACTGCCCGCTGGCGTGCTCAAGATGGTCAAGGTCTACCTGGCCGTCAAGCGTCGCTTGCAGCCAGGTGACAAGATGGCTGGCCGTCACGGTAACAAGGGTGTGGTCTCCAAGATCACCCCGGTGGAAGACATGCCTCACCTGGCCGACGGTACCCCCGTCGACATCGTGCTCAACCCGCTGGGCGTGCCTTCGCGGATGAACATTGGTCAGGTGCTGGAGGTCCACCTTGGCTGGGCCGGCAAGGGCCTGGGTCAGCGCATTGGTGACATGCTCCAGCGTGAAGCCGCTGCTTCCGAAGTGCGTGACTTCATGGAACAGATCTACAACGGAATGGGCCGCAAGGAAACCTTGTCTGACCTGAGCGATGCAGAGCTGCTGGCCATGGCCAAAGAGCTGACCAACGGTGTTCCTTTTGCATCGCCCGTGTTCGATGGCGCGTCCGAGAAGGAAATCATGGACATGCTCAAGCTGGCGTATCCGGATGCCATCGCCAAGGCCAAAGGCCTGACGGCGACCCGCACCCAGGCGCAGCTGTATGACGGCCGCACCGGTGAAGCCTTCGACCGCGAGACCACCGTGGGCTACATGCACTACTTGAAGCTGCACCACCTGGTGGACGACAAGATGCACGCCCGTTCGACCGGTCCTTACTCCCTGGTCACGCAGCAGCCGCTGGGTGGTAAGGCACAGTTCGGTGGTCAGCGTTTCGGTGAGATGGAGGTCTGGGCACTCGAGGCTTACGGTGCTTCCTACATCCTGCAGGAAATGCTTACCGTCAAGTCCGACGACGTCCAGGGCCGTACCAAGGTGTACGAGTCCATCGTCAAGGGCGAGCACGCGATCGACGCCGGCATGCCAGAGTCGTTCAACGTGCTGGTCAAGGAAATCCGTTCGCTCGGTATCGACATCGAATTGGAGAGGAGCTGACATCCTGCGCCGCGTAGCGGCCTCCCTTCGAGGAGGAAAACACCAGCGGCCCGGCCAAGCCGGTTCCGCGGTGTTCCTGGTCAGTCAATTCTTTCCTAACGTTGTCTTAGAAATTTAAGGAAGTTCGATATGAAATCCTTGCTCGACCTGTTCAAGCAGTTCACCCCTGACGAGCATTTCGATGCCATCCGCATCGGTCTGGCTTCGCCGGAAAAGATCCGTTCCTGGTCCTTCGGTGAAGTCAAGAAGCCAGAGACCATCAACTACCGTACGTTCAAGCCTGAGCGCGACGGTCTGTTCTGCGCCAAGATCTTTGGTCCCACCAAGGACTACGAGTGCTTGTGTGGCAAGTACAAGCGCCTGAAGCACCGTGGTGTCATCTGCGAGAAGTGCGGCGTTGAAGTCACGCAGACCAAAGTGCGTCGCGAGCGTATGGGTCACATCGACCTGGCCGCGCCTTGTGCCCACATCTGGTTCCTGAAGTCGCTGCCATCGCGTCTGGGCCTCGTGCTCGACATGACGCTGCGTGACATCGAGCGTGTGCTGTACTTTGAAGCGTATGTCGTGGTCGACCCCGGCATGACCCCGCTCAAGAAGTTCAGCATCATGAGCGAAGAGGACTACGACGCGAAGCGCCAGGAATACGGCGACGAGTTCGTGGCCAAGATGGGCGCGGAAGGCATCAAGGAGCTGCTCGAGAACATCGATATCGATATCGAGATCGAGAAGCTGCGCAATGACCTGACCGGCTCTGAGCTGAAAATCAAGAAGAACGCCAAGCGCCTGAAAGTGCTGGAAGCCTTCAAGAAGTCCGGCATCAAGCCTGAGTGGATGGTCCTGCAGGTGCTGCCTGTGCTGCCACCGGACCTGCGTCCGCTGGTGCCACTGGACGGTGGCCGCTTCGCGACCTCCGACCTCAACGACCTGTACCGCCGCGTCATCAACCGTAACAGCCGTCTGCGTCGCCTGCTCGAACTCAATGCGCCCGAGATCATCGCGCGCAACGAGAAACGCATGTTGCAGGAAGCTGTGGACTCGCTGCTGGACAACGGCCGCCGTGGCAAGGCCATGACCGGTGCGAACAAGCGTGCCCTGAAGTCGCTGGCCGACATGATCAAGGGCAAGAGCGGTCGCTTCCGCCAGAACCTGCTGGGCAAGCGCGTGGACTACTCCGGTCGTTCCGTGATTACCGTGGGCCCAACCCTCAAGCTGCATCAGTGTGGTCTGCCCAAGCTGATGGCCCTGGAGCTGTTCAAACCTTTCATCTTCTCTCGCCTCGAGGCCATGGGCATTGCCACGACCATCAAGGCAGCGAAGAAGGAAGTGGAAGCCGGCACGCCAGTGGTGTGGGACATCCTGGAAGAGGTCATCAAGGAGCACCCGGTTCTGCTCAACCGTGCGCCAACGCTGCACCGTCTGGGTATCCAGGCTTTTGAGCCTATCCTGATTGAAGGCAAGGCCATCCAGCTGCACCCACTCGTCTGCGCAGCGTTCAACGCTGACTTCGACGGTGACCAAATGGCTGTTCACGTCCCGCTGTCGGTGGAAGCCCAGCTGGAAGCCCGCACGCTGATGCTGGCCTCCAACAACGTGCTGTTCCCGGCATCTGGCGAGCCGTCCATCGTCCCATCGCAAGACGTGGTGCTGGGCCTGTACTACACCACCCGCGAGCGCATCAATGCCAAGGGCGAAGGCATGATCTTCTCCGATACCCAGGAGCTGCGTCGTGCGTTTGACAACGGTGCTGTCGACATCACCGCCAAGATCTCTGTTCGCCTGACCGAATGGCTCAAGAACAAGGAGACGGGTGAGTTCGAACCCAGCACCTCACTGGTGAACACAACGGTCGGTCGTGCCATGCTGTCCGAGATCCTGCCCAAGGGCCTGCCGTTCGAGGTGATGAACAAGGCGCTGAAGAAGAAGGAAATCTCCAAGCTGATCAACGCTTCTTTCCGCAAGTGTGGTTTGAAGGAAACCGTGGTCTTCGCAGACAAGTTGCTCCAGAACGGTTTTGGTCTGGCAACACGCGCCGGTATTTCCATTGCTGTGGACGACATGCTGGTGCCTGCCGAGAAGCAGCAGGTGATTGAGCGTGCGGAAGCCGAGGTCAAGGAAATTTCCCAGCAATACGCTTCGGGTCTGGTGACCGCAGGTGAGCGTTACAACAAGGTCGTGGACATCTGGGGCAAGGCCGGAGATGAAATCTCCAAGGTCATGATGGCCCAGCTTGCGAAGGAGAAGGTCGTTGATGCCTCCGGCAAGGAAGTGGACCAGGAGTCGTTCAACTCGATCTATATGATGGCCGACTCGGGCGCGCGGGGTTCCGCTGCCCAGATTCGTCAGCTCGCCGGTATGCGTGGCCTGATGGCCAAGCCGGACGGCTCGATTATCGAGACGCCTATCACCGCGAACTTCCGCGAAGGCCTGAACGTTCTGCAGTACTTCATCTCTACGCACGGCGCCCGTAAGGGTCTGGCCGATACGGCGCTGAAGACCGCGAACTCGGGTTACCTGACTCGCCGTCTGGTGGACGTGACCCAGGATCTGGTGGTCACCGAAGACGATTGCGGTACCAGCAACGGTACGGCGATGCGTGCCATCGTCGAGGGTGGTGAGGTGATCGAGTCCTTGCGCGACCGTATTCTGGGTCGTACCACTGCTGATGAGGTGCTGCACCCAGAGACACAGGTTGTGCTGGTTGAAGCCGGGCAGCTGCTCGACGAAGACATGCTCGATGACATCGAGGCAGCCGGCGTGGACGAAGTGCGCGTGCGTACCTCGCTCAACTGCGAAACCCGTTTCGGCATCTGTGCCAAGTGCTATGGTCGCGATCTCGGCCGCGGTGGCAAGGTCAACATCGGTGAAGCTGTCGGTGTGATCGCCGCCCAGTCCATCGGTGAACCAGGCACCCAGCTGACAATGCGTACCTTCCACATCGGTGGTGCTGCATCCCGTGCTGCCATTGCCTCCAGCGTGGAAGCCAAGTCCAGCGGTGTGATCGGGTTCAACTCGACCATGCGCTACGTGACCAACAGCAATGGCGAGCTGGTTGTGATTGCCCGCTCTGGCGAGATCATCGTCAGCGATGAGCACGGTCGTGAGCGCGAGCGTCACAAGGTGCCTTACGGTGCCGTCCTGACGGTCAAGGCCGACCAGCAGATCAAGGCCGGCACGATCCTGGCCAACTGGGATCCGCTGACCCGACCCATCATCACGGAATTTGCCGGTCAGGTGAAGTTCGAGAACGTGGAAGAAGGTCTGACGGTGGCCAAGCAGGTCGATGACGTGACCGGTCTGTCCACTCTGGTCGTGATCGACCCCAAGCGTCGCGGCTCTACCAAGGTGGTCCGTCCTCAGGTCAAGCTGATCGATGCATCCGGCAACGAAGTGAAAATCCCAGGCACCGATCACTCGGTGACCATCGGCTTCCAGGTCGGCGCACTGATCCAGGTGCGCGATGGCCAGGAAGTGGGTCCTGGCGAGGTGCTGGCACGTATCCCTGTGGAAGGTCAGAAGACCCGAGACATTACCGGTGGTCTGCCACGTGTGGCCGAGCTGTTCGAAGCCCGTTCGCCGAAAGACAAGGGCGTGCTGGCCGAGATGACGGGTACCGTGTCGTTCGGTAAGGAGACCAAAGGCAAGATTCGCCTGCAGATCACCGATCCGGAAGGCAAGATCTGGGAAGAGCTCATTCCGAAAGAGAAGAACGTGCTCGTCCACGAAGGTCAGGTCGTCAACAAGGGTGAGACCATCGTCGACGGTCCGGCTGATCCGCAGGACATCCTGCGTCTGCTGGGTATCGAAGAACTGGCCCGCTACATTGTTGACGAAGTTCAGGACGTGTATCGACTCCAGGGTGTGAAGATCAACGACAAGCACATCGAGGTGATTGTTCGCCAGATGCTGCGCCGTGTCGTGGTCGAGAACCCGGGCGATTCTTCCTACATCGCTGGCGAGCAGGTGGAGCGTTCGGAGATCCTCAACACCAACGATGACCTGCAAAAGGAAGGCAAGCTGGCGGCGACGTACAGCAACATCCTTCTGGGTATCACCAAGGCATCGCTGTCGACCGATTCGTTCATTTCTGCGGCTTCCTTCCAGGAAACCACCCGCGTGCTCACCGAGGCTGCCATCATGGGCAAGCGCGACGAGCTGCGTGGCCTGAAGGAGAACGTCATTGTGGGTCGCCTGATCCCGGCTGGTACGGGTATGGCATTCCACGATGCGCGTCGAGTCAAGGAAAAGATGGACGACGAAGAGCGTCGCGCCATTGCTGAAGCCGATGCCATGGCATTGGCCGCTGATCAGGCGGACGCTGCTGCAGCCGAACCTGAGGCAGGCGAGTCGACGGATTGATCCGGCCTTTGCTGGCAAGAAAAAGCCCCTGGCCGGAAGCGGTCAGGGGCTTTTTTTCTGGCGCACGCAAGTGGCAGCAGCAGAGAACGTGACTTTTCGCGGCTTGCGTTGCGCGTTCATGGGCTATATTGGTGTGTCACCAAATGAAACTGGAGCGAATGACTCCGCTGTCAGAGGAGAAAGAGAGATGTCCACTACTGTTGTCATCGTGATTGTGGCTGTGGTCGCAGGCTTGTGGGGTGTGGGTGCCTACAACAGGCTGGTCAGACTGAAAAACGCCATCGGGAACGCTTTTGGCCAGATCGATGTGCAGCTCAAGCGCCGCTATGACCTGATTCCAAACCTGGTGGAGGTCGCTCGCAAGTACCTGTCCCACGAGCAAGATACGTTGCAGGCGGTGATCGCTGCACGCAACCATGCCAAGGCCGCAGAGGCTACTGCTGCAGGCAGCCCGCTCAATGCTGGCGCGCTGGGCGCTCTGGGTGCTGCCGAGACTGCCCTGACGGGGGCCATGGGGCGCCTGTTTGCTGTGGCTGAAGCCTACCCCGATCTCAAGGCGGACAAAACCATGAGCGAGCTGAGCGAAGAACTGACCAGCACCGAGAATCGCATCGGCTTCGCCCGCCAGGCCTATAACGATCATGTGCTGGAGTTCAATGACGCTGCTGCGCAATTCCCCACTTTGATCGTTGCTAGACTGTTCGGCTTCAATACCCAACCCATGCTGGAGTCGACGCAGAGTGAGGAAGAACGCCAGCCCGTGAAAGTCAGCTTCTGACGGTGGCACCAGGCGGTATGAACATGAGCTCAGGCGGAGGGGTGGCTGAGTGCTGATGTTTGAACGTCAACGGGAGGCCAGGGGGCGAAGCCGGCGCCTTTTGCTGGCGTTCGCATTGGCGGTGGTGGCCCTGGTGGTGATGGTCAATGCGGCAGCTTTGCTGGCTTGGGGAGTGGTCTGGGGCTTCTGGGCACCAGGGGGCTTTGCCATTCCGGGGTACTTCTTCGAGACGACCACCACTCTTGTCTTGCTGTATGTACTGGGAGGCTGGTGGCTTGAGACTTCGCGGCTCGCCTCGGGTGGCGCCATAGCGCTATCCGAAAGGCTGGGTGCCCGGCGCCTGAACGCTTCGACAGACTTCGATGAACGCCGGTTTGAGAACATTGTTGACGAGATGGCGGTCGCGTCCGGCATGAGGCGACCGACGCCGATGCTGCTGGCACGGGACCAGTCGATCAACGCCTTTGCAGCGGGATGGGATGAGAACGATGCCGTGGTTGCTGTGACCAGAGGTGCGCTCGACTATCTCACGCGCGAGGAGCTTCAGGGCATGGTGGCCCACGAGTTCAGTCACATCGTCGAGGGTGACACGCGCATGAACATGCGCTTGCTGGGCATGGTGTGGGGCATCGAGCTCATCTACCGGGGAGGTCAGAGCCTCTACGACCCTGACTGGTCGGAGCGAACACTTGTGGGCATGGTGCTGGGCCGCATACTGATGGCGGTCGGGTGGCTCGGGTGGCTGGTGGGCCATGCGCTGCAGGCGGCGGTTTCGCGACAACTTGAGTTTCTGGCAGACGCACGCTCGGTCCAATGGACGCGCAGCCGCGAGGCCATGGGAGGCGTGCTGCGCAAAGTCGCCGGGCTGCGGGAAATGCACATCGAATCCCTGACGATGGCGCCCGCGGTCCAGCATATGCTCCTGATCGGGACCGAGGGAAGAATCTCGGATCGCTGGCTCGACTCTCACCCTCCGCTGGAAAAACGCATCAAGCGCATCTATGGGCGGAATATGCCGCCCATTCGCCCCCAGAGGGTTGACGAACGCACTGTATTCGCCTGAACCCGGCGGGACATGCCCGACAATAGGGCATGCATTCTTCCACCGAAACGCGGTCGCTCGCCGAGCAACTGCACCATTGCGCCAACTGCGTCCGGGCAGTGCTGCAGGGCCAGTCACTGGCCGAAGCCATGCCCAAGGTGCCCAAGGCCGTGCGACCTGGCGTGCAGGCTCTGACCTTCAGGGTGATGCGCCGTTTGGGTATCGCCAGGGCGCTGATGGGGCTGCTGGTCCAGCGCCAGCCTGACAAACCGACCGCGGCGCTACTGCTCACCGGTATCGTGCTGCTGCTGGACGCACAGGCGCATGCGAGAGACGAGCAGCTGGAAGAAGGGGTGCCCCTGTATGCCGCCCATACAGTGGTTGACCAATTGGTTGAGGCTGCCAAGAAAGCCAAGTCGACGCGTTCCAAGGCCCCCTTCCTCAACGGGTGTCTGCGACGGTTGATGCGTGAGAACGAAGCACTGGTGGCGCAGGCAATGGCCTCTGGAGACGAGGCGCAATGGAATCATCCCGCCTGGTGGGTCACCCGGCTGAGGCAAGACTATCCTGAGCAGTGGCAGCAGGTTTTGCAGGCGGACCTGCACCCCGGACCGATGACATTGCGGGTCAACCGGCGCAAGACAAGCCTTGCAGACATGCAGGCGGCGATGACGGAGACTGGGGTCACTGCGCGTCCGGTGGGCGCAAATGGTCTGGTGCTGTCGAAGCCGCTTCCGGTGGAGCGCATCCCCGGATTCATGAGCGGCGTGTGCTCTGTGCAGGACGCTGCCGCGCAGATCGCTGCGCCGCTCTTGATCGAGGGATTGAATCTGAGGCCAGAAAGCGGGCGATTGCGTGTGCTGGATGCCTGCGCCGCGCCAGGGGGGAAGACAGCCCATTTGCTGGAACTCGCTGATCTGGATGTGCTGGCGCTGGATGTGGATCCGGTCCGATGTGAGCGCATCGGCGATAACCTGAAGCGGCTGGGCTTGCAGACAGAGGTGAGAAGCGCTGATGCCGGCGATACTGCCGGGTGGTGGGATGGTGAACTGTTTGACGCTATCTTGCTGGATGCGCCCTGCAGTGCCGCCGGGATTGCTCGCCGTCACCCCGACGTGCTCTGGCTGCGTCGAGATACCGATATTGCGGCTCTGGCACAGCAGCAGAAACGGCTGCTGGATGCCTTGTGGCCGCTGCTTCGCCCGGGTGGGCGGCTGGTCTACGCGACATGCTCGGTCTTCAAGGCAGAGGGCCAGGAGCAGGCCGATGCGTTTCTTGGGCGCCACACAGACGCCCTTGTGCGGCCGTCTCCCGGACATTTGCTGCCCTCCCGGCTGTCTTCATCCGGACAGTTGGACGACAATCAATCAGGTGAATACGACGGTTTCTTCTACGCATGCTTTGACAAGCAGGACGCCAGTGGCGCTGCTTGAGGCGATTCTCGCCTGCGTGGTAGCGATCTCGCGGTCATGGCGAGGCTGGCTTTGCAGGGGGCTGTGCGCATGTGGACTGCTGCTTGCCGTCCAGCTCCAGTTGCATCCAGTGGCTGCACAGAGCGGACAGCCCGAGACGCGGGTTGACGAACTGCAGATCGAACATGCGCCCGATGGCAGTCTTGAGGCGTCGGTGCGCCTCCAAGTCAAGGCGCCTGCGGCGGTTCGTGATGCGCTCGAGCGGGGCGTTCCGCTGTACTTTGTCTGGCAAGCAGATGTGTACCGGCCCCGCTGGTACTGGACCGACAAGAGAGTGGCAGGTGCCCGGCGTGCCTATCGGCTGGTGTATCAGCCATTGACGCGCCATTGGCGACTCAGCCTCTCTTCAACGTTTGATGAAGGAGAGGGCAGTGAAGGCCTGGCGTACGCGCTGCATCAGAACTTCAACAGCCTGGAGGCAGCGCTGTTCAGCATTGGCCGGGTCAGTCATTGGAGCATCGCGCCAAAAGGGCGGCTGGAACCGGATGAGACCTACCAGCTGACCTTGCGCTTTGAGCTCGATCATGAGCTTCTGCCGCGGCCTCTTCAGTTTGGCGTGGCGGCTGAGCGCGATTGGCGACTGGAGTGGACATACAACGCAGAGTTGCCGCCACAACAGCCTTCAACACCTTTGCTTCCGGCCTCGGCGGCAGCTGAAGCTGCAGCAGGGCAGAAAGCGCCGGGATCGCAAAAGTGAGCCAGACGCCACCGGTTGTTCGCCCCTTGAAGCCTTCTGCCAAGCGATGGGCGCTTGTGGTGGGTCTCGTGTTCATGCTGGGCCTGACCTTGGTGCTGATGTTTCTGCTGACGCAGGCCACCAGCAACCAGACACTCTACGAACAGAACTTCGCCTGGCTGGTAGGGGTGAACATGGCCGTGGCCGGGCTGCTGCTGGGCGCCATCGGGTGGATGTCCATCCGGCTGGGCTTGCGCTGGCGCAAGGGGCGCTTTGGCAGCCGGCTCCTGGCCAAGCTGGCGGCTATTTTTGGCCTGGTGGGATTTCTGCCAGGGCTTCTCATCTACACGGTGTCCTACCAGTTCGTCTCGAGATCGATCGAAAGCTGGTTTGACGTGAGGGTCGAATCCGCCCTGACCGCTGGCGTGAACCTGGGCAGAACAACCCTGGACACACTGGCGATCAGCCTGAGCAGTGAAACCAGTGTGGCGGCCGATGATCTGGCGCGGGCGTCAAACGCCTCTGCCGCTTTGGCCATCGACCGGGTGCGTGAACAGCTGGGTGCCTCGGATGTGGTCCTGTGGAGCGAGTCGGGCAAGGTCCTGGCGAGCGCGGGGGAATCGCGGTTTTCGATTGCACCGGAGAGGCCTTCGGCAGGGTTTGTCCGGCAGGCACGCACTCAAGGCACGGCGACCGCCTTTGTCGGGCTGGACGTCGACAACGAGCTCAGCCCGGCGATGGTGGCGAATGCGAAGTTGAGGGTGCTGGCGCTGGTCAATTCTCCGCTGTTTGGTATTGGCGATGAGGTGCGCTACCTGCAGGTGGTCAAGCCGCTTCCGCAGGCGCTGGTGGCAGATGCGCTGGCTGTTCAGGCCGCCAACCGTGAGTACCAGGAGCGTGCGTTGGCCACAGACGGGCTGCGGCGTATGTACATCGGTACTTTGACCCTCACGCTGTTTCTGGCCGTGTTTGGCGCAGTGCTGCTGGCGGTAGTCCTGGGCAACCAGCTGGTCCGCCCTCTCCTCGTCCTGGCAGAAGGCATGCGGGAAGTGGCCTCGGGGGATCTCTCCCCCAAGCCGGCGCTGACGTCTCGCGACGAACTGGCCGGCCTGACGCGTACCTTTGCCCGGATGACGCAAGACTTGCTGGAGGCCCGGGTGGCTGTGCAGCACAGCATGAGCCAGGTCGATGCGGCCAGGGACAACCTGCAGACGATTCTGGACAACCTCACCGCAGGGGTGGTGGTGATGAGCGAAGACACGGTCGTGCGCAGCGTCAATCCGGGCGCATCCAGGATACTGAAAGTGCCTTTGGGCCTGCATGTGGGGCACCCCATTGAGGAGGTGCCTGGCCTGGAAGCCTTCGCCGCCGGGGTCCTGCTCCAGTTCGAGCGCTTTCTGGCCGAAGAGACGCCTCATGAAGGTGGGTACTGGCAGGAGTCGTTCGAGCTCGCCGCTCGTGAAGGACAAACGGTGAACCAGGAAACGACCACACTGATCGTTCGCGGCGCACTGCTGCCCAACAACGAGCGCCTGCTGGTGTTTGACGATGTGACCGAGCTCGTTTCTGCCCAGCGCTCCAAGGCATGGGGAGAGGTTGCTCGCCGCCTGGCACACGAGATCAAGAACCCTCTGACCCCTATCCAGCTGTCGGCCGAGCGGCTGGCCATGAAGCTCGATGGCAAGGTGGAGGCCAAGGAGCAGCAAATTCTGGACAAGTCGGTCAGGACCATCGTTGACCAGGTGGCGGCCATGCAGCGTCTGGTCAACGAGTTCAGGGACTATGCCCGATTGCCGACTGCACAGCTCGCCCCCGTGGACCTCAATTCGCTGGTCAAGGACATCCTGAGCCTGTACGAGCAGGCTGAGGTGCCGGTCAAGGCAGAGCTGGCCGCAGACCTGCCGATGGTCAAGGCCGATCCCCAGCAGGTCCGGCAAGTGGTTCACAACCTGGTGCAGAATGCGCAGGATGCCCAGGGTGCCGGAGGCGGCGCCGCGGCTGGCCCGGTGCTGGTGAAAACGCGCTTGTCGGAGTCGGGCCAATGGGTCCGGCTGACCGTGCTTGACCATGGGCCGGGCTTTGCCGAGAACATCCTCAAGCGGGCGTTTGAACCCTATGTGACCAGCAAGGCCAAAGGCACGGGTCTGGGCCTGCCGGTGGTCAAGAAAATCATGGACGAACACGGCGGTCAGGTGGACA
Organism: Hydrogenophaga sp. 5NK40-0174; assembly: GCF_040372165.1. Taxonomy (NCBI): domain Bacteria; kingdom Pseudomonadati; phylum Pseudomonadota; class Betaproteobacteria; order Burkholderiales; family Comamonadaceae; genus Hydrogenophaga; species Hydrogenophaga sp. 5NK40-0174. The sequence continues at coordinate 18,605 of NZ_BAABWG010000002.1, forward strand.
TCCGAAACCGCGTTTCAGGCGACCTGACAGTGGGCGCTCAAGTTTCGCTATCATTCGTAGTAGCAAATACCTAAAAGGACGAGAGGGGCACAGTAAGACCATGGCAACCATTTTGGTGGTGGATGACGAACTCGGCATCCGTGACTTGCTATCGGAAATCCTCAATGATGAAGGGCATGCGGTTGAGTTGGCGGAGAACGCTGCTCAAGCCAGGCAGATCCGTGCAGAGATGCGGCCGGACCTTGTGTTGCTCGATATCTGGATGCCTGACACCGATGGCGTCACCCTGCTCAAGGAATGGGCAGCCACAGGGCTTTTGAACATGCCGGTGATCATGATGAGTGGGCACGCCACCATCGATACGGCGGTGGAGGCTACGCGCATTGGCGCTCTGGCATTCCTCGAAAAGCCGATCACCATGCAAAAGCTGCTCAAGGCAGTGGACCAGGGCCTGAACAAGAATCCGGCCGCTGCCCGGGCGCCTGTGGCTGGCGTGGTCGCTCCTGCTGCTTCGGCGCCTGCAGCTGCCCTGCCCAGTGCTGGCGCCCCCACCGCTGATCTGACGGTTGAGAGCGCGATGACTGGCGGGACCTTGCCTGAGCCCCAGCTGGTGGATCTTGGGCCTCAGGCCAATCAGTCCTTCAACCTGGATGCGCCGCTTCGGCAGGCGCGAGACGGGTTTGAGAAGGCCTATTTCGAGTATCACCTGGCCAGAGAGGCCGGCTCTATGACCCGGGTAGCAGAAAAGACGGGTCTGGAACGGACCCACCTGTACCGCAAACTCAAGCAACTGGGTGTGGACCTCGCACGGAACAAGCGCAACGCACAAAAGCAGCAGACCAGCAACGAGGGGCTCTGACCTCAGAGCACTTTGGGGGCTGGATTGCCTCCCAAAAGTGATGCTATAATCTCTTGCTTCGGCCTGGTAGCTCAGTTGGTAGAGCAGCGGATTGAAAATCCGCGTGTCGGTGGTTCGATTCCGCCCCAGGCCACCAAACAGAAATGGCTCCCCTTGTGGGAGCCATTTTTCGTTTGAGGGGACGGGAGCGGATGAGAACCACCGACGCTTCGTGATGCATGGTTCGCTCTGTTTGGCCGGCAGGGCAAACAGGCCGCCGGCGCCGAATGGCGCGGGTGGTCCGCAGGGGCGAAGCCCCGAAGGATGTCCGGGAGGCGCTTGCGCCCGGGCACAGTACCGCCCCAGGCCACCAAACAGAAATGGCTCCCCTTGTGGGAGCCATTTTTCGTTTGAGGGGGAGGGCGGTGGAGTCGGTGGGCGTCGCCGGTCATGGCGAATGCCGGAAAAGCCCAGTGTTTTGTCCTGTGTTCAATGGCTAACGCCGGGCGTCGGGCTTCTAAAGTCTTTGTAAGCCCGGAAATGGGCGGATTCAGGACTGCTTCCATGCCCATGACACCAACAGAAATTGCACCTCAGGAACTTGCCGGATTGCTGGAGACGCTGCCCAGTGGCGTCAAGGCTTTGTCGCTTGACTGCTTTGACACCATTGTCTGGCGTCGGGTGGAGCGGCCATCGGACGTGTTTTTCAATCTGCAGGCGCACCCGCGCTGGCAAGAGGCTGGCATGACTGCCGCGCTCAGGGCAAAGGCAGAAAACCGGGTGCGTGAGGAAAAACACTTGCTGCATGGCATCCGGGAAGTGAACCTCCTGGAGGTCTACCAGAGGCTCCTGCCCGATGCGGACGAGACCGAAATCAATGCCTGGTGTGATGTTGAACTGGAGGAAGAGGTCGCCAGCTCGTTTGCATTTCAGCCCGTGCTCGAACTGATGCGGGCCGCGCGACGCAAGGGGCTGCGGGTGCTGGTGGTCAGTGACACGTACTTCAGTCAGCCACAACTCAAGTCGCAGCTCAAACACATTCTTGGTGAGCAGGATGCGGCACTGATCTCGGAAGTGTACTGCTCGGCGGACCATGGCGTGGGCAAGACCAGTGGGATCTGGCGCAAAGTCCTGAAGGCTGAAAAGCTGCAACCGGGGCAGGTGGTGCACATCGGAGACAACCTGAAGGCTGATGCTGTCTCGCCCAGCCAGTTCGGGATCGCTGCCCATCGTCTCAAGCGGCTGCCAGATTCAATTGAGGGCCAGCTTGAACAGCGGGCGCATGCTGGCGCGCAGCTGCTCCCCGAGGTTCGGCATGAGGTGGGCCTGCCCAGTTCTTCTCATGGGGTTCTGGCAGCCCATTTCGAGCAAGGTCATGCGTCGGTGCCCTATCGCATAGGCTACACAGCGCTGGGCCCCATCTTTCATGACTTTTCCCAGTATGTGCAAGAGCAATTGGCCACGGTCTCGACAAATGGTCGTCCGGCCAAGATGGCCTTCATGCTTCGCGATGGCTATCTGCCTGCGCTGGCCTATGCTGCGTGCCACAATCTGGCCGAGCCGCCCCCCATGCTCAATATTTCGCGTTTCACGGCCAATGCCGCGTCATTGCGAAGCAAGGAGGACGTGGTCCGGCTGGTGACCAGCATGCTGTCGGAAAAGAGCATGGACGCCGTGCTCAAGCAGTGCCTGTTCACGCCCCAGGAGATCGAGGTCATGTTGGGGCAAGTCAAGGGACAGAGCCATCCGGCGATGGCGTTGGGGCGCATGGTCTTGCGGGACGACAAGTTGCGCTGTATCCAGACGCGTTCGGCTTCCCTGAGGGAGCGCCTGTATGAGCATGTGAGAGCCAGAACGCACATCGAGCCGGGTGACACGCTGGTGATCGTGGATCTGGGCTACGGCGGCACCACTCAGACGCGCTTGCGGGAAGCTTTTGCCGAAGAGCTCGGGGTCACGCTGCACGGACTCTACCTGATTGCCTCTCGTACCGAGGCGCGGCAGAAAGACCGGACTGGTCTGGTCGGGCCGGACTGGGCAGATGAGCGTCTGGTGCACACACTGACCGCCTACATCGGGCTCTTTGAGATGATGTGTACCAAAGCGGAACCTCCCACGATTGGATATGACGAACGTGGCAACCCGGCTTTTGGCACGGCGACCACCAAAGGCCAACAGTCTGCGACTGTGCAAGAGATCCAGACCGCTTGTGTTCAGTATGTTCGGGATGCAGTGGCCACACCGCCGGCCTGCCGGCCTCGCATGAGTCGCGAGCAACGTGGCTGGCAAGTGGCTGCCGAGCTGGGCCGACTGATCTACCTGCCAAGCCAGGAAGAGGTGGCCTGTCTGTCGGCTTTCGAGTTCGACTTCAACCTGGGCACGGACCTCGTCCTCGATACGGCCAATCTGGAACAAGGCCTTGCCGAGTATCGGCGCGAAGGTTTTGGCCTGCTCAATCGCGACTTCACCAGCATGCGGGTGAGCTACCCAATGGAGCTGCGCAACATGGATGTCTCGTTGTCAACGACTCTGATGTCACTGCAGCGCTTTGGCTATGGGCTGCGACCCTCAGACGCGAGCTATCGAAAGGAATCGGTGCCGATGCTGGTGGCCAACCAGAACAGCCACGCGAAGCAGGTGACCGAGGCGGTCGCGACCCACGATGGTTACTACACCCTCCACCTGCCGATGAGCTCTACCTTTGATGCGTCGGTTCTGCTGGGGCAGCGCTATGAGTGGGTGCAGCTGGATGCGATCCAGAAAGTCGATGTGCACGATACGCGCAAGTTCGAGCCGCTGGTGATCGGCGAGAACGTGTTCTTCGACGGGATCGAGCAGGCCGAAGGCAATCTCGTGAAACTCAGCCAGAACGGCATGATGTTCTTGCCGGCGTGCTCACGCCAGGATCAGGAGCACTACATGATGCGAGTCGTCTATCGACCGGTTCGCGAAAGGGAGGCCGTCCAATGAACAGCGAGGCATCTTTGGGTTTCGGCGGAACGCTGACGGTCACGGCTTCCCCGAAGCTGGCCATGCTTGATCACGATGCGCCCAAGGTCAGGCGCACCAGCGGCTGTGACCGGCTGGAGCGTGCAGTGGAGACTGTCTTCACACCAGGGGTTCGCACCATGGTGTGCGGAACGTTGACGGCGCGCGATGAGTTTGAACTTGGGTCTTTGCCGGGGCAGTGGGAGTCACTGACGGTGTCGCCCTGGAATGGCGGCTGGCGAACCGGAGAGTCAGTTGGGCCACGGTACGAGCAAGTGCTGATACTCGCAGATACCTTGCCCTCGGATGATGCAGCGATTGCATCGCTTGTGGACTGCATGGAACATTGGGGCGCCGATCATGTGCTGGTCGCTGTTTCAGGCGGAACATCCAGCAATGCCGAACTGCGGCACAGGATCGAGCGCCAGGCGTTTGACGCCGGATACCGCAAGCACCCTTTCTACTACACGGTGCTGGACTATGAGGGCCTGCATGAGGACAACGGCACGCTGGTGATTCCCCTGGAATGCATGCCCAGGGAAGCCTTGATCACATACCCGCTGTCGGCGCTCAGGGAAGAACGCGATCTGCACATGGACATGACCCGCGAGCCGGGAGAGCGATCGGACGCACATGTCATTCGCTACCAGGAAGCCGCTCGACTGATTCGGGCCGGGGACAAGGTTCTGGACGCGGCATGTGGCCTGGGTTACGGCAGCTATTTGATGGCCAGTCAGACCCGGTGCGCGAGTGTCCATGGGGTGGATGGCAGCGACTACGCTGTGGAGTACGCCGGTGTGAATTTCGCCAGTGTTTGTCCCAGACTGAGCTTTGACAAGGCATGGCTTCCGCAGGGGTTGAGTCATTTGCCGTCGGCTGGGTTTGACGTCATCGTGTCCTTCGAAACCCTGGAACACATTGAAGACCCGACTGGCTTGCTCAAGGAGTTTGACCGGCTGCTCAAGCCGGGAGGGCGGATCATTGTCAGCGTGCCCAACGACTGGTCAGATGAGACTGGCGAGGACCCCAATCCTTTTCACTTGCATGTGTACACACTGGACAAGCTGCGCCAGCAGTTTGCGCGCCACTTCAGTGCGACGGCGCTGCATCAGCAGATCGCAAGTGGCTGCAAGTCTGCTCAGCATGGCAACAAGTGGATGCCCATGCGCAGGGTATTGCGTGAGCTGCCTGTGCAGGCACAGGTGGCGCCTGACAGCGAATGGTGGCTGCTCAGTGGTACCAAGCCTTGTCTGAATGCAGAGGTTGACCTGTCTGCGCCCTGGTATGCAAAAGCCAGGCGACCGTGGAAGGCAGACTTCTCGCACGACATCCTGGCCAACGGGATTGTGCTGGCCGTCAATTGCGTGCCGACAGACGTGGCGCCAGAGTTGACTGGATTCTGGACGCAGCTGTCCGAACAGCTTGCTGCACGTGGCTTTCAGCTGGTCTTGCTCAGCACGGCGCCAGTGGATGCCGATGGCCTGCAGGTGATTGAGATGCCTTTTGAGGTGACGGCGTTTCCTGCGCACTACGGCACTGTGGCCGCGCAAGCGACGCCGGTCACTGAGCGGGAGGTCATGGATGTTGCTGCCTGGTACGGCTGCACCTACGACTTTGCACGCGAGAGCCTGGGCGTCGCCCACGGGTTTGTGCAGGACATGCTCGATACTTTGCGGCCATCCGCTGTTCTCGGATGGCAAAGCAGCAACCCGCTGTCAAAGCTCATTGCACAGCAGGCACTGAAAATGGGTCTGCCGCACTGGTCTGGCGAGAGGGGGTGGGTGCGCAACACCCTGATGTTTGATCTGGCGGGCAACAATGCCTTGTCGGAAATGCGGTCGAGCCTGGCACTGCGCCGGCTGAGGCAGCGGTTCGAGGCGAGCCGCGACACCTTGGCGAAGCTGACCCGACGCGCCCGTTCAGCTGCGGATCTCGGGCGCTATGCCTCCAAAGACGTGATGTCGCGCGAAGCGTTTCGCGCCGCGCACGGCATCGGGCCTGAAGACAGAGTCACGGTGTTCTTTGGTCACGGCGAGCCGTCCGTCCTGTCGACGGAGCAGCCCGCGTTGCGTGAACTTCATGACTTGCCGGACGAGGTGCTGGAAGCACGCGTGCTCGCCTTGGCCCATAGCATTGAAAAGCGCGGCGGCTGGCTACTGGTGCAAGAGCATCCATTCAACCGCTCCAATGGGCGCGAACTGGCCTTGCCGCAGTCGAGCCGCGTGAAGCGGGTGGAGGAAAACGTCAGCACCTTGCTTCAGGCGGCCGATCAGTCGGTCTATACCCTGGCGACCCTGCAATACGATGCTGCGTTTCTGGACAAACCTGTGGGACTGCTCTGCCATTCGCCTTTGTACAGGGCAGGGCTGACCCCTTGCATCAGCGATTTCGAATCTGCCGATGCGTTCCTCGATGCGTTGGCGGATGCAGAGGTCATGGGGCGAGCACAGGCCAGCATGCGCGAGGATGTGGCCTTCATGTTCGAGAACATGCTGATCGACATAGAAGGTGATGCGGTGATCGCCAGCGCCGAGGTCACTGCTGAGTGGCTCAGTGAGCGATCAAGACCCGTGGATGCCCAACTGCCCGAGCGGATTGAGACCTTCCTAACGCGCTGGGCAGCAGCGAGCTGATGCCCTAAGCCACTCAGCGCGGCGGCTCGATCTTGTCCAGCCGAAACTGGTAGCGTGGTGCGTCGTCACTGTCGTCAGCATCGCCGCTCTCTGCAGCTTGCCATCGAGTGCCCATCAGGCTGCGGGCACAACTGCCAGGAACGGGGGTGCCTTCCCATACCCCGGTCATGGTTTCGCCATCAGCGGATTCGTCCAGCTTGAAGAGACCATCGATGAGGTCGCCCGCCAGGACCGCTGTTGTGGTCTGTCCTGTTGCGTCTTGGCGCTCCAGCTGCCCGCGAACGCTGTGAGCGTACTCGGGATGCTGAAACAGGATGACCGTGCCCTTGATGGATGGAGGTTCTTTGTCAGCTTGGCTGCTCCATTCCCACCACTGAAGCGACCAACGGCCATGCAGATACTCGGGCGGCACTGCCATGTCAGGAGGGCAAGCGGACTGAGGTTCGGCAGCCAGCAAGGGTGACGCCGCAAAAGGTGACCCTATGATCATGGCCAGTACCCACGAGGCCATTCTGGGTTGAATTGCAAGGCGAAAAGTGGAACTCATGGGGAACTCGGGTTGCTTTGTTGGGCCCGTTTGGCAAACTCTGCTCGCAATGCCTTGAGCTTCTCTCGTGGATCTTCCTTGACGGTGGCTTTGTCCAGCCCCATCTCTGCGATGAAACGACTCGGCTGGCCCGGTACGGATTCGCGACCTTTCTTGCGCCGTTTGAGCCAGCTGACCTGCAGCGTGCGTTGCGCTCGGGTGATGCCAACGTACATCAGACGCCGCTCTTCCTGCAGGCGTTCGGCAATGGCGGAGGCGGGAAGGTCGCTCTCGGCCTCATCGAGCTTGAAGGGCAGGAGCCCTTCGTTGACCCCGACGAGGATCACATGTGGCCATTCCAGACCTTTGGATGCATGCAGCGTTGAGAGTGTCACCACGTTCTGGTCTTCCTCACGCTCCGACAAGGTGGAGATCAGGGCGATGGTTTGCACCACCTCGAGCAGGCTCTTGCGCTCGGTTTCAATGGTCTGTCCGTCGACGTAGTCACTCTTGCCGCCGCAGCGGTCGGCGACCCAGTCCGTGAAATCGATGACATTGCCCCATCTGGCTGCGGCAATCTTCTCGTTTTCTTCATTGTCATAGAGGTGTTGCTCGTAGCCAATGTCGCGCAGCCATCCGGAGAGAAACTCGCGTGCAGCCTCATGGCCCACGGTGTGGCGTGCCCGGTACTCCAGATCGTTGATCAGGCGGCCGAATTCATGCAGATGGCCAATGGCGCGTTTGCTCACCGCTGCAGCAAGTGAGTGCGAGAACAGCGACTCGAACATGCTGAGTTTGAAGCTGGTGGCGAAGTCGCCCAGCTGACCCAGCGTGGTATGGCCAATGCCGCGCTTGGGCGTGGTGGCAGCGCGCACGAATGCCGGGTCGTCATCGTTGTTGACCAGCAGTCGCATCCAGGCACACAGGTCGCGAATTTCGGCCTTGTCAAAAAAGCTCTGACCGCCTGATACCTTGTAGGGAACCTGTGCGCGGCGCAGGGCAGTTTCAAATGCTCTTGCCATGTGGTTGGCCCGGTAGAGAATGGCGAAGTCTTTCCATTCCTTGTGCTGGGCATTGACGCGCAAGCTCTGGATGCGGCGCACGGCGCGCTCGGCCTCGTGGTCTTCATTGTCGGCGTCGGACACGCGTACCGGCTCGCCTTCACCGAGGTCACTCCACAAGGTCTTGGGGAAAAGTTTGGGGTTCGGGCCGATGACATTGTTGGCCGCGCGCAGGATGGCGCTGGTGGAGCGGTAGTTCTGCTCCAGCTTGATGACCTTGAGCTGCGGAAAATCTTCTGGCAGCTTCTTCAGGTTGTCCAGTGTGGCACCGCGCCAGCCGTAGATGGACTGATCGTCGTCGCCCACAGCGGTGAAGCGCGCACGCTCCCCCACCAGCAGTTTGAGCAGGTCGTACTGGGTGGCATTGGTGTCCTGGTATTCGTCCACCAGCACGTGGCCGAGCTTTTGCTGCCACTTCTCCCGCACCTCTTCGTGTTGAGACAGCAGCTTGAGTGGCAGGCTGATCAGGTCGTCGAAGTCGACCGACTGGTAAGCGGTCAGACGCTCCTCGTACCGGGCCATGATGGCAGCCGTGGTGCGCTCGTTTTCGTCCCTGGCCTGGCGGGCAGCATCTTCTGCTGTCATGCCAGCACTCTTCCAGGCACTGATCGTCCATTGCCAGCTGCGCGCGGTGTTCGCGTCCGTGGTGCCGCCGCAGTCCTTGAGCAAGCTGGTGATGTCGTCGGTATCCAGGATGGAGAACTGGGGCTTGAGGCCCAGCACTTGCCCGTCTTCCCGCAGCAGCCGGACACCCAGAGCGTGGAAAGTGCAGATGACCACCTTGCGGGCGTCCTTGCCGACCAGACCGGCAGCGCGCTCACGCATTTCTGCGGCCGCCTTGTTGGTGAAGGTGATGGCCGCGATTCGCTCTGCGGGCAGGCCTGCCTGTATCAGTCGGGCGATCTTGTGCGTGATCACACGCGTTTTGCCGGAGCCGGCGCCAGCGAGAACCAGACTGGGGCCACTGAGGTGGTTCACGGCTTCTAGCTGGGCGAGGTTGAGTCCGGCGGACATGCGAAGAGTCGGGTGAAAGCGGGGTTGGCGGGCGGAGCCACGATGATACCGGTCCTCCCGTTTTGGCATGTGAGAGTTGCAGGGGGTGCGAACTCTTGCAGGCCTTTTGTGCACACTGCTTGGCGCACTCTCAGCGCGCCGTCAGGCGTGACCTGAGAGAATGCTCCACCGTGTTGCAGATTCTCCTGGTCACCTTTCCGTTCTTTGCCCTGGTGCTTGCCGGTTATCTGGCTGCGCGCCGGCGCATGCTGCCACTGGAAGCCATTCCGGGGCTGAACGGCTTTGTGCTGTTTTTTGCCTTGCCGGCAATGCTCTACCGGTTTGGCTCTACCACCCCGATCGCGCGCTTGCTCGATGGCACGGTCGCTGGCGTCTACCTGCTTTGTGGGCTGATCATGGTGGCGCTGGCCATTGCACTGAGCATGAACCGGCGTATCCGGTGGAATGATGCATCGATTGGGGCCTTGGTGGCCGCTTTCCCCAACTCGGGCTTCATGGGCGTGCCGCTGCTGGTTGCGTTGCTGGGTGAGGCTGCTGCCGGCACGGTGATCGTGCTGATCGTGGTCGACATGGTCTTCACCAGCTCATTGTGTATCGCCCTGTCCCGCCTTGACCAAACGCCCGGAGACGGCACCACGAGCAGCGGAGCCCAGGCTCTGGCGGCTGCACGCAAAGCGCTGAACGGCGTGGCCACCAACCCCATGCCCTGGGCGATTTTGCTGGGCGCTGTGGCGTCTGCCTTCGAATTCCAGTTGCCCGGACCTGTGGAAAAGACCTTGTGGCTGCTGGCCGACGCTGCTTCGCCAGTGGCACTGTTCACCATCGGGGCGGTGCTCGCGCGCTCACAGATCCAGGCCAACCACCCCATGCCCATGAGCGACTACGTGCCTGTCTCGCTCATGAAGCTCTTGCTGCACCCACTGCTGGTGCTCATGATGGGTGTGGCGGCCCGCAAGGTGGGCGTTCCCATGGACCCGTTTGCCTTGCAGGTGATGGTGTTGACCGCTGCGCTGCCGAGCGCGAGCAACGTGTCTTTGCTGGCAGAGCGTCTGGGCGCAGACAACGGCCGCATCGCCCGCATCATTCTGGTCACCACGGCGGCGGCATTCCTGACCTTTTCAGGAGCGGTGGCACTTGTGATCTGAGCTGGTTTCACAGTTCGTTTCCCATTCGCACATTCACCTGACGGCGGCCCTGAGGTCGCCAACGGCGGGGCCTTCCGCCGCGCATTGGATTTGGCTATCGCATTGATGCGCTCAATCAAATGGCTATTTCGATAGAAGGCTTCTAAAGTGAAGTTTCGATTGAACAGGAGGCCTTATGCGCACCGCCATCTCTTCCCCAATTGACACTGGCGCCTTCGATGCCCGTGAGAACACCGGGTGGGATGCTGCTTGGGTCGCGCTGGCAGCACTGGCCTGTTCGTATTGATTCAGTCCGCTCGCGCTGCGAGACGACAGCGAGCACACACAAAGGAGTCCACCATGAATGCGATTGAAAAATGCCCATTCCACACCGCCGGTAGCGGCACCACCAACCAGGACTGGTGGCCCAAGCAGTTGCGCGTTGACCTGCTCAATCAGCACAGTGAACGATCCAATCCCCTGGGAGAGACGTTCGACTATGCCAAGGCGTTTGAGTCGCTGGACTACAACGCACTCAAAGCCGACATCCAGACTGTGTTGACCGCGTCCCAGGCCTGGTGGCCCGCGGACTGGGGCACTTACGCAGGGTTGTTCATCCGGATGGCATGGCACAGCGCTGGCACCTACCGCATGATCGATGGCCGTGGCGGAGCGGGCCGTGGGCAGCAGCGCTTCGCGCCACTCAACAGCTGGCCGGACAATGTGAGTCTGGACAAGTCGCGCCGGCTGCTCTGGCCCGTCAAGCAAAAGTACGGGCAAAAGATTTCCTGGGCTGACCTGATGGTGCTGGCAGGCAATGTGGCGCTGGAGAACAGTGGCTTCAAGACCTTTGGCTTTGCGGCCGGCCGGGAAGACGTGTGGGAGCCCGACATGGACGTCAACTGGGGCAATGAGAAGGAATGGCTTGCCCATCGGGATCCGGAAGCCCTGGCCAAAAATCCGTTGGCAGCCACTGAGATGGGCTTGATCTATGTGAACCCGGAAGGGCCCAACGCCAGTGGTGACCCGGCATCGGCCGCGGCAGGGATCCGCGCCACGTTTGGCAACATGGCCATGGACGACGAAGAGATTGTCGCCTTGATCGCAGGCGGCCACACGCTGGGCAAGACGCACGGCTCGGCTTCGGCCAGCCACGTGGGTGCGGACCCTGAAACGGCTGGCATGGAAGCTCAGGGCTTCGGCTGGAACAGTTCGCACGGCTCTGGCGTCGGCGCCGATGCCATCACTTCCGGGCTGGAAGTGGTGTGGACGCAAACCCCCACGAAGTGGAGCAACTATTTCTTTGAGAACCTGTTCAAGTACGAGTGGGAGCAGACGCGCAGCCCGGCTGGCGCGATCCAGTTTGAAGCCAAGGACGCGCCAGAGATCATTCCTGACCCGTTCGACCCGAACAAGAAGCGCAAACCGACGATGCTGGTCACCGACCTCACGCTGCGTTTCGACCCGGCGTTCGAAAAGATCTCGCGCAAGTTTCTCAAGGATGCGGACGCTTTCAACGACGCGTTCGCTCGCGCCTGGTTCAAATTGACCCACCGCGACATGGGCCCCAAGGCGCGCTATCTCGGTCCTGAAGTGCCGCAGGAAGATTTGCTCTGGCAAGATCCGCTGCCAGCGGCCACACATCAACCCACCGATGCCGACATCGCGGCGGTGAAGTCGGCGATTACCGGAGCGGGCATTAGTGTCTCTGATCTGGTCTCGGTGGCCTGGGCGTCTGCCTCCACCTTCCGTGGTGGCGACAAGCGTGGTGGCGCCAATGGCGCACGCTTGGCACTGGTGCCGCAAAGCGATTGGGCGGTGAACAGCAGGGCAGTGGCCGTGCTTCCCAAACTCCAGGCCATTCAACAAGGATCGGGGAAGGTCTCACTGGCCGACGTGATGGTTCTCGCCGGTGTGGTGGGTGTCGAGCAGGCCGCAAAAGCGGCTGGTGTGGAGGTGGACGTGCCGTTCACGCCAGGCCGTGTCGATGCCAGCATTGAGCAGACCGACGTGGAAGCGTTTGCCATCATGGAGCCGCCGGCCGATGGTTTCCGCAACTATCGCCGGGTCAAGAGCGACGAGCGCACTGAAGACATGCTGATCGACAAGGCACAACAGCTCACGCTGACCGCTCCCGAGATGACCGTGCTCATTGGAGGCTTGCGGGTGCTGGGGGCCAACTTCGACGGTGGCCAGCACGGTGTGTTCACCGACAAGGTGGGCGTGCTCAGCAATGACTTTTTCGTCAACTTGCTGGACATGCGCACATCGTGGACACCGGCGGATGCGTCATCGGAAGTGTTTGAAGGGCGTGACCGCCAATCGGGTGAATTGCGTTACACAGGCACACGCAATGACCTGGTGTTCGGCTCCAACGCTGTGTTGCGCGCGCTGGCCGAGGTCTACGCCAGTGGTGACGCGAAAGAGAAGTTCGTGCGCGACTTCGTGGCCGCCTGGACCAAGGTGATGAACCTGGATCGGTTTGACGTGAAGTGAACCGCAAACGCTGCTGCTTTGCCGATGCAATGTGTGCATGATCAGCCCCCGGTGCTGTTGCCGGGGGCTTTTCCCCTCAAGTCAATTCAGTCCTGCTTGCCCAGTGCCTCCTGCTCCATGAGCAGGTAGGTGTTGTAGGCATTCATGCGGTTGGCCGGACCGAACATCGGGACGTTCTGGAACGCGCTCCAGTCCGTGCTCTTGTAGGCCTGCTCGAAAGGCACAAAGTTCTCTACGGCTGCACCCATGGTTTTGCGCAGGTAGGCCAGGTAGTCACGCGTCATTTCGATGTCCTGCTTTGGCGTCCGGGATGCGGAGCCATGGCCGGGCACCACGACCTGAGCACCAAAGGCCAGAAGCTTGTCGAGCGACTGGATCCATTGGCCGCTGTTGGCCTTGCCGACAAAGGGAAGCCGGCCGTTGAAGAACAGGTCGCCCGCGTAGAGCAGCTGTTCAGACGGCACATACACGGCCAGGTCTTCCGGCGTGTGTGACGGACCGACGTGGGTAATCTGGAATGCCACACCGCCGCGTGTGAAACTGGTGGGCCCGTCGACCCAGGTGTCCGCAGGGACCAGGCGGGTCTGCTCGTCAATCCAGGGTGCCATATCCGAGCGGGAGGCTTGCAGTCGCAGCCGGGCTGTCTCTGAGGCCAGATACTCCTTGCCACCTGCATGTGCCGTGATGTGCGCGCCGGCTGCCTTGAAGGCCTGCAAACCGTAGATGTGGTCCGCGTGGTAGTGGGTCATGACCACGTCGGTGATGGGCTTGTCCGTGACCTGTCGGATGGCCTTGATCAGGCGTTTTGCGGCATGCGGAGAGCCCAGCGCATCAATGACCACCACACCCTCGGGTGTGACGACAAAGCCGGCGTTCGAGATGAAGTTCTGGTTGGATTTGGAGCCCAGCTGGGACAGGCCCTCAACGTAGTACCCGTGCTCGCTCACCTGCATGACGGTCATCACAGGGGATTCTTCATCAGCGTTGAAGCTGGCGGGGGGCGTGGCAGCCAGTGCCATCGAGGCCCACAGGTTTGCGGTCAGGACCCCCCATATCAAAGCGCGCAGAAACGGGGAGCGGGGTAGCCGGTGTGCTGGGCGCATGTTCGTCTCCATTCTTGTCTATCGCCGATGACTGATATTCTGTCCTGCCTGCTTCGATGCGGCAAGTGAAACTACCGGCCTGGTGTGTCAAACGGAGAGTGGGTCGACGTCGATGGCGAAGCGGATGACGCCCTTGCCCTGGGGTGAATGCCGGGCGGTCAGGAGTGTGGGGCGCCAGCGGGCGAGAAAGCGCTGCAAAGCCAGCCGGGAGTCTGACTCCACCAGCATCTGCGCCCGTTCGATATTGGCCACGCGCTGGATGTTCAAGGGCACTGCCGGATAAAGCATGACTTCATCCGTGCCGGTCAGGTCTGCAGCCTGTTCGGCGGCCAGATTCAGGAACGCCTGTGCCGACTCCTGTGTTCGAGCATCGGCGCGCAACAGCGCCTGGTAGCCAAATGGCGGCATGCCGGCAGCTTCTCGCTCGAGCAGTTGTGATTGGGCAAAGCCCGGATAGTCGTGGGTCTTGAGTGCAGCAAACAATGCGTGATCCGGGTGCCACGTCTGCACCCACATTTCCGCTGTCGCGCTGTGCCTGGCATCCCTGCCTGCGCGACCTGAGGCCTGCATCAGCAGCGAAAACAAGCGCTCGGGCGCACGGTAGTCGCTGGCGAAGAGGGCGCTGTCGGCGTTCACGCTGGCCACGAGCGTGATGCGCCGGAAGTCGTGCCCTTTGGCGATCATTTGCGTGCCCACCAGAACGTCGACCTCGCCGCTGTGCAACGCGGCCAGTTGCGACTCCAGGCTGCCTTTGGTGCGGGTGGTGTCTGCGTCCATGCGGGCCACGCGTACTGCGGTGCCGTCTGGCCGCTTCATGTCGGCCATCAGGGCGGACATCTGTTCTTCAATCTGCTCGGTGCCCCGCCCGATGGGTGCGATGTCGAGATTGCCACAATCCGGACAGGCCCTCGGCACCCGCTGTGTGAAGCCGCAGTGGTGGCAGCGCAAGGTTCGGTCGAGTTTGTGAAACACCCGGTAGGCGCTGCAGTGGGGGCAACCGCTTTTCCAGCCACAGTCGCCGCAGGCCAGCACTGGGGCATAGCCGCGCCGGTTGAGCAGCACCAGGCATTGCTCGCCACGTTGAATGCGCTCTTCCATCGCTGCGAGTAGCGGAGGGGCCAGGCTGACCCCTTTGGGCTGGTGGTTCATGTCCACCAGCCGAAGCCGGGGCAAGCTGCCACCACCAATGCGCGAGGCCATGTTCACCCGCAGGTAGCGGCCTTGTTCACAAGCATGCCAGCTCTCCAGGGAAGGTGTGGCAGAACCCAGGATGACCTGGCAATGTCGCCCGCTTTCGGCTGTCGCCTCATGGCGCTCGCTTTCGACCTTGGCCCGGTACACCGCCAGATCTCGAGCGGAATAGCGTGCTCCGTCCTGGCTCTTGTAACTGGGGTCGTGCTCCTCGTCGACGACGATCAGGCGCAACCCGGGCATGCTGGCAAAAACTGCCATGCGGGTGCCGAGCACGATGCGTGCATGGCCATGGTGGGCAGCCATCCAGGCTGAAAGGCGTTGGGGTGGCGTCATGCCACTGTGCATGCTCACCAGAGCCCCTGAACCAAAGTGTGGTTCGAAGCGGTCGCGAAAGCGCTTCTCCAGCTGCGGCGTGAGGTTGATCTCTGGAACCATGACCAGCACCTGAGCATTCGGGTCGAGCCCCAGAGCCGTTTCCGCTGCGCGCAGATAGACCTCTGTCTTGCCGCTACCGGTGCTGCCATAGAGCAATACCGGGCGCGTTGCTTCGGCGATGGCGCGCAGCGCCTCGGCCTGGGCTTCACTGGGCGTGGGTGCTTCGCTGGCCAATTCGCCTGCTTCGGCAGCTTGGGGCAAACCGGCCTGTTCCTCGCGTTTGTTGTGCTCGCGTTTGAGCCGACGTGCCAGCTGG
Source organism: Hydrogenophaga sp. 5NK40-0174 (assembly GCF_040372165.1). Classification (NCBI taxonomy): domain Bacteria; kingdom Pseudomonadati; phylum Pseudomonadota; class Betaproteobacteria; order Burkholderiales; family Comamonadaceae; genus Hydrogenophaga; species Hydrogenophaga sp. 5NK40-0174. The sequence goes on from NZ_BAABWG010000002.1 coordinate 34,273, forward strand.
GTGTTGTCGAGTGTTCGCAATGAGGGTGGCAGCACCCCCAGTGCGACTTCACCCAGCCCGCGCTGGTAGTAGCGGGCTGCGAAGCCCACCAGCTCACGCCAGCTTTCACCCAGAGGTGAGATCCCGTCCAGGACGCCTGCGATGCATCGAACCTGCTCTTCGGCAACACCTGTCGGTGCCTCAGTCGCGCAGGACCAGACCACGCCCATCACTTCGCGCTTGCCCAGAGGTACCCTGATCAAGCTTCCTGACGCGAGCGAAAACTCACTTCGATAGCTCAGTGGACCGGCGACCTGGCTGTGGGCTGGTGTGGCCACGACCACTTGTAGCCAGTAAGTGGGATTTAGCACTTTTTCTTCAGTCAAACTGTTGAAAAGCGGCGTAAGTTATTGATTTATCTCTGGATCGCCGGCTTTCCAGAGAATCTGTGGATAACTTTGTTGATAGTTGGTGCTTGTCGTCTTGCAAGCCTTGAAAATCAATGGCTTCCTTAAACTGCCCAAAAAAGAGGCAGATATCAAAATCCAATAAAATCAATGGCTTACGCTTGCAACTGCAGGGTCTTCCGCCCGGTCATGTACATGATCACGTTTTCCGTGCCGCAACAGAAATCGTGTGTATAAGTGGCCGGGATTGGATCAGTTTTTTTGTCAAAAACGGTGTGAAAGGCTTGACAGGCAGGGTTTCTGACTATCTAGCCGTCACAACTTTGTCACGGGCGTATGCCATTCTGTCCGGTTGCCCGAAGTGAACACTTTCAGCCTCGTTGGCGAATGGCCTTCGAATGCCGGTGCACGGCCTCGACCAGCGCGCTCACATGGTCGGGTGGCGTGAACTGACTGATGCCATGGCCCAAGTTGAAAATGTGCGTGGGGCCATGCCCTTCGCCCAGGTGAGGACAGCCGAAACTGTCAATGACAGCCTTGACCTCCGCATCGATGTGCGCAGGAGGGGCAAACAAGACGTTCGGGTCGATATTGCCCTGTAGGGCTTTGGCCCCGCCTTTGGCATCGTCGGCCTCGCTGACGAGCTGGCGGGCTTTGCCGAGATTGACGGTCCAGTCGACACCCAGTGCATCGCAGTCCATCCCTTTCATGTCTTCCAGCCACAGGCCACCACCCTTGGTGAAGACGATGCGCGGAATCACGGCGCCATCGTGTTCCCTGATCAACTGGTCGAGCACGCGGCGTGTATAGGCCAGACTGAACTCCTGAAATTTGCCGTCTGCCAGTACTCCCCCCCAGCTGTCGAAAACCATGACTGCTTGAGCACCTGCACGAATCTGTTCGTTCAGGTAGGCCGCCACGGCGTCTGCGTTGACGCTGAGAATGCGGTGCATGAGGTCGGGGCGACTGTACATGAGCGATTTGACTTGACGGTAGTCACTGGAGCTGCCGCCTTCGACCATGTAGCAGGCGAGCGTCCAGGGGCTTCCGGAAAAACCGATCAGCGGCACGCGACCGTCCAATGCACGCCGGATGGACGTGACCGCGTCAAAGACGTAGCGAAGCTTCTCCAGGTCGGGGGCTTCGATGGCGTTGACATCGGCTTCCGACCGGACGGCACGCGCGAACTTGGGGCCTTCTCCTTGCAAGAACGACAGCCCCAGGCCCATGGCATCCGGGACGGTGAGAATGTCGGAAAACAGGATGGCGGCGTCCAGCGGATATCGCTCGAGGGGCTGAAGCGTGACTTCGGTGGCGTAGTCGACATTGGTCGCCAGGCCCATGAAGCTGCCGGCTTTGGCCCGGGTCTCGCAGTACTCTGGCAGGTAGCGGCCAGCCTGGCGCATCAGCCACACGGGCGTGTGATCTGTCGACTGGCGCAGGCAGGCGCGAATGAAGCTGTCGTTTTTCAAGGAAGCAAATGACATGTTGTCTGGCTCGAAATCTCGCGTGAATCAATCGCCCCATTATCTCCGGCTGGCCTAGGCCTGCGGATCATGGCGTGAATGCGACAGTAGATCGTTCGGATTTGCGTGGCATCACCCACCTATGTCACGCTGAGCCGCAGTTTGTCGGAACGCCGGGTGAAGACCTGGTCAGGTAGGGGCAAAATGGGTAGCAAGCGCCGGGTGTCTGGCGGCCATGGCATTTTGAGGTGCGTGAATGATGGGATACGAGGGATTTGCCAGATGAAGCAAGCAATGACTCCGACGCAGGGGCTGGGAGCTCATGGTCGCGCCCGGTTGTGGGACGCTCGCTGGATGTGGGCTGTTGCCGTGGTGGCCACCATGTGGGCAGCCAGCGAGGCACATGCGGGCCGGATTTACCAGTACATTGACGAGAACGGCAACAGGGTTCTCAGTGACAAGCCGCCCGGTCGAGCCGGCACGCCTCGCAGCGCAGCAGACCAGAAGCTGGCCAGCAAGGCGGGCTCCGGGCGCATGGACGAAGAGGTGCTCGATGCGGCCGTGCGCGTCATGGGCACTGAAAGCATGATCAAGGCCATGACGGACTTCTGTGACCGCATGGTGCCCACGGTGGCGCCCACGGTTCGCCAGGCCCGCGATGACTGGTTTCGTGCCAATGGAAAGCTGGTGGTGAGCAAGGGCGTCATCTTCAAGAAGATGCTGCGATCAGGTCAGCGCCAGGAGCTGGAGCTTCGCGCACGGCAGGATGCGAGCACGGCCATGGGTGTGCTGGACAAATTGACGCCGCAAGAACGCGAAGCCGAGTGCAGGCGCATGCCAGAGATGTTTGCCACGCCCGAATACAACCTCGTGAAGAACCCGGAGGTCGAGCCATTGGTCATGGGCTATCGTTCCCGTCGCTGAGTGTTCGGCGCAGCATGAGGGTGCTATTGCAACCCCAGCGCTGCCTGAACGTCTTCGGGACTGATGAGCTCTGAGAGCACAACAGGTGCCTGCCCGGGCCTGTAGACGGCGTAGGTCGGGACACCGTTGCGGCCCAACCGATTGAGTTCGGTCGTGATGCGCGCATCGCGCCTTGTCCAGTCTGCCCGGAACAAGGCCACGTTGGCCCGTGCCATGGCCGAGAGCAGTGCATCGTCAGAGAGTGTGCTGCGCTTGTTGTACTGGCAGGTGACGCACCAGGCGGCGGTGAAATCCACGAACACTGGCCGGCCTTCATTCAGCGCTGCTGCCTGCTGTTCTGGTGACCAGGCTGCCCAGTCGAATCCCACCACGCTGGTCTCTTGTGACTGCGTCGCGCCAGCCGCATCTGCCGACCGCATCATCGGCCATGCCCACCACGCTGCGCTGACGAGCACGCCGGCAGCCATCAGGCCGAAAATCCAGCGCGCCAGACCGGCCTGTCCGGTGGACCATATGAGCCAGGTGAGCGCCACCAGTACCGCAAGCAATGCTGCGACGCCATCAATCCCCACCTGCTGGCCCAGCACCCATAGCAGCCAGACGACGGTCGCGAACATGGGGAATGCCAGCAACTGTTTGAACGTGTTCATCCAGGCGCCAGGGCGAGGGAGAATGCGCGCCACTGCCGGTACCCAGCTGGCCAGCAGGTAGGGCAAGGCCAGACCCAGGCCGAGCACTGCGAAAAAGGCGAGCGCCAGCCAGGTCGGCAGTGACATGGCCAAACCCAGGGATGCCCCCATGAATGGCGCCGTACACGGCGAAGCGACGGCGACAGCCAATACGCCGGTCAGCAGCGCATCGGCGGCCGGATGCCGCAGCTGAACGCCGGCCAGACCACCCGGGACCCACTGGCCAAACTCGAAAAGGCCGCCAAGATTCAGCCCGATAATGGTGAACAGAATGGCCAGAGCGGCGACTGTGAGTGGCTCCTGCAACTGAAACCCCCAGCCCACAGCTTCGCCTGCAGACCTGAGCGCAAGCAGCAATCCGCCCAGCGCCACAAAGGATCCCACCACCCCCGCGGTGTACGCCAGGCCACTGATTCGATGCATGCGATGGTCGTCGGCATGCTTGGTGAACGCCAGCACCTTGATGGCCAGCACCGGAAAGACGCAGGGCATCAGATTGAGTGCAAGGCCACCAAGAAGTGCTCCCAGCAATGCCAACCAGAGGCTGGCAGGCGCGTTCGCCGTGATGCCGGGCGCTGTCCCAGGCACTGACGGGGTCTTGGGTATGTCGCCTTTGGCGGCATTCGCCGCGAGTGCCGCCTGAAGGGCGTCTGGAACTGCGGCAGGTGCTGTTGCCGACGGAGGCCATTGGCCCTTGACCGGCACCGTCATCTCAACTCCCGTCGCCCCCGGCCCTTGACCGGGAGGGTTGGCCAATGCCACCACGACGGTCATTTGTGAAGGCGATTCAAACCGGTCCAGAGACACCGGTATCTTGGCATCCCAGGCACCATCCCGCCAGAACTGCTGCCAAGGTGCGCCGGGGCTGATCAGCCCGGGTGCTTCCGGAAAAAACTCGAGGGCCTGGCCTCGCCACTCGGCGGGCAAACCCTGGAGCTCCACTTCGAGCACTTCTCCTGCCGGGCGTATAGCTGAATCACCGGCTGGCATCGGCTTGGGGCTGGCTGCCAGGGCCTCTTCAAACACAACGCCGTTCAGCGCAGTCGAACCCTTGACTGGTAGCGTCAGGCTGAGGGCGGCGTCCTGGGGAATGCACTCGGTTTTGCAGGCCAGCCAGCTCGCCTGGACGCTGACGTTGATGGCCTCACCTGCAAATGATGGGGCGATCGACAGTGGGACAGGCAGCAGCACTGTTCCGTCATAGCCGTAGTTGGCCAAGGTGCCCAGCGGGAATTTGCGTGGTGTTGGCCATTGCACGTCGCCGGCAGTGACACCTTCGGGCAAATTCCATTCGAGCATGGTGGGAAGGCCCGAATCACCGGAGTTCCTCCAGTAGGTGTGCCAATGCGGTGCATGGCTAAGCCGCAGGCCGACCCAGACTTCAGCGCCCGGGCTGGCGCCTTGAGGAGCGTGTGCCATGAGCTCGGCAGACACCTGCTCTGTCTGGCTGACGCGTTTTTCGCCGAGCGAGTCGAGCAAACTGCCCTGGGCTGCCACCGGGGAGCCGGGCATCAATATTGCTGAGGCCAAACAGAGCGCTGTAGCCAGTGCCTGAGACACCTTTCGGGCAGGCCAGTGAAGCAAAGTTCTGGATACGAAAGCGCTCATGAGGGTGAACATTGAGGTGTCGGGCAAGTCTCAGAGGACCTGGCGCTGCAACATCACCAGGCGTCAGGCATTTGGTTTGGCGTTGTTCAATCAGATGCCCAAGGGCTTCAAGGGTTCCCTGGGTATCGGGACAAGGCGTTTTGGGACAAGGCGGCTCGCCCTGGTCACGCGTCATTATCCCGTGACTCAAGTCCTGAGGGCGTCGAGCCGGCTGGCGTGGGCGTAAGATGTGCGCCATGCCAGCCATACCTCATCGTTATTGGGCCGATTTGAGCACAGCCGATTTCGCCCGGCTGGATCTGCAGCGTGTCATCGCTGTCTTGCCAGTCGCTGCGACAGAGCAACACGGGCCACACCTGCCTTTGTCCGTGGATACCGATATTGCCAATGGCATCGTGGCTGCAAGTCTGCCTCATCTGCCAGACGATTTGCCAGCTTTGTTTCTCCCGACACAGGCCGTGGGCTTCTCGCCTGAGCACGGAGCATTCTCCGGCACGCTCAGTCTCAGCTCAGAGACGCTGATTCGTCTGTGGACTGAGTTGGCAGAGAGTGTTGCTTCAGCGGGCGTTAACAAGCTGGTGCTCTTCAACACCCATGGGGGGCAGGTCGGCGCGCTGGATCTGGTGGCGCGAGACCTGCGCGCCAGGCTGGGCATGCTGGCATACAGCATCAGTTGGTTCAATCTGCCGCTGGAGGCGCCCGACGGCACAGACGTCAATCAGCTGTTCCCTGCTCAGGAGCACAGGTTTGGCGTCCATGGCGGGGATGTCGAGACCAGTCTGATGCTGGTGCTGAATGCCAGTGCAGTTCGTCGTGATCAGGCAGAGCATTTCCGCTCATCTTCCCAGGAGCGGGCAGAGCGATTTGCCATTCTGGGCAACGGGCGCAGTGCCAAGTTTGCGTGGATGACGCAGGACCTCAACCCCTTGGGAGCCGTTGGCGATGCAGCCGCTGCGACAGCGGACAAAGGGCAGGCGGTGCTGGATGCAGCCGGAAGCGCTCTGGCCCGCGCACTTGTCGAAATCGATCAGCTGCCGCCAGGCACCATCTCGGATCACACTGCCTTCAGCTCTGGGCGTTGAAGACGCACCGTATCAGGCGTAGGTGATCCAGTTCGCCAGTTCCGGGTCGTCCAGATGCGGCAAGGTGTTGTATGTCACCAGATTGTGCCGTTTGGGGTTGAAGTGGAACTCCGTGACGGCGCTGTTGCGAATGCGCATGTTCAGGTCGATGGTGGTCTCGGGCGCCAGGCCAAGCACATGACCGACAGCGGTGGAAATCGGGCCGCCACTGGAGACGAGGAGAACATTCTGGCCAACATGCTGTGAGCGCACGTGATCCAGAGCCGACGTCACACCCTGCACAAAATTGCGATAGGTGGGCATGCCCGCAGGGCTGACGGTTTCGGCCATCCATTGGGCCAGGCCATCCCGCAGGAGACGGAAATGGGCACGGTACTCATCCTTGTCGGCCGGTTTGCCCAGCGGCTCGGGGTGCACGGTACGGATCACCGCCGCGCTATCGTATTCGTTGAGGCCGGGCCATGTCGTTGGCTCATGCTCGAAGCCGGCACCCTTGGCAATTCCTGTCCAGGTTTCCACGTGGCGCCGCAAGGTGCCATGGATGACTGCGTCAAACGTGATGCCACAGTCTCGCCAGTACTGTCCCAGCCGCTCGGCCTGCTTCCAACCCAGCTCGCTGAGCTTGTCGTAGTCATCTTCGCCAAACGAGGCCTGGCCGTGGCGCACAAGATAGAGGGTTCCCATGACGGGAATTCTGTCCAAGCCGACTCTGGACGTTTGTCCCGGCTGTGACTGATGCCTCGAAACGTCAAGTTGCCGGCTGTTTTGTCGTTATTTCGTACAGAAAGAACCGGCCGGCTGTGATGCAATGGAGCTCAGCTCTACAGCGGCCATGGACTGGCTCGCCCCGGCGGCGCTAACGCGTGCGCAGGACGCTGGCCATCGGTCCATCCAGTCATATGAATCTAGACCTTGTGACCCTGGTGCTGGCGCTCGTTTGCGTGGGAACGGTATTCACCGGCGCATTCGGCATGCTGGCGCATCGGCACCCGGACATTGGCGGCCCGGGGTGGTGGTCTGTTGCCGGCTTGTTCGGTACTGTCGGGTACATTGGTCTGACCTACCGGGGGCAAGCACCCGACTTCCTCACCATTGTGGTCGCCAACACGTTGATCACCACTGCCATGGCCACGTCCTGGCTTGGCGTGCGAGCATACATGGGCATGGCATTGCCCAGGCAGTCGGTGGCCCTGGGGATAGCCGTGACGGCACTGCTTCACTGGGGAATGTCGGCGGCGTGGCCTTCGGTGTATGGCCGGTATGTGGTCTTTTTTCTCTCCGGTGTTCTGCTGTCCGTGCTGACCTTGCGTGACTGGAACGTATACCGGCAAGCCCACCCGATCCATCCGGGTCTGCACGCACTTCGCCTGCAGACATGGCTGGAGTTGCTGGGCTTCGCTGCGATGGGCGTTGTGGTCACGACCAGGTTCGCTTCGGGTGAGATCCGCGAGGTGTCACAGCAGGCCCATGCGCTCATTCTGGTTTTTCTGGCCTCAGTCGCTGTTCGTCTGGCGGTCTATCAGGTACTGGTGACTGCGCGACTGCAGTTGCAGAGCGACAAGGCCAGCCAGTCTCTGGCGGAGCGCGAGGCAGATCTGCGAGGTCTGATCGACAACATCAGTGCAGGGGTGCTTGTGTTCCTGCCAGACCAGACGCTGTCTTCAGCCAACCGGGCGGCGCGCAGCTTCTTTGGATGGCACTTGACAGAGCCGATTGACCAGGATCTGAGTGACCGCACGCTCTGGCATCTTCTGGCGGAAGATGGACAGACATTGGTCAAGCATGCCATGCCCTTCTATCGCGTACTGGCCACCGGGCAACCGGTGCGCGATGTGATCCTGGGGTTCGCCCCTGAAGGGGCTGCCGCCGACTCCAGCAAGGTTCGCTGGGCCCTGACCAGCACCTTCCCGGAAAACGATGCCCAGGGGCGACTCAGGCACGTGGTTCAGACCTTCGTGGACGTGACCTCCGTCAGGGAGGCACAGCAGAAGCAAGAGCAACTGCAGCACCAACTGGCCCAGTCACAGAAGATGGAAGCACTGGGCACGTTGGCTGGCGGCGTGGCGCACGACTTCAACAACATTCTGGCTGCCATCCTTGGCAATTCCGAGCTTGCGCGCCAGGACCTGATGGCCACACACCCTTCCCGGGAGAGCCTGCATGAGATCAGCAGCGCCGCAAGGCGAGGGCGCGAGCTGGTGCGCCAGATCATGGCATTCAGCCGGCAGCAACCCATCGAGCGGAAGAAAGTCAGCGTGTGCAGCATCGTGCACGAAGCAGGAAGCTTGCTCAAGGCTGCACTTCCCCCCAACGTTGAGTTGCACATGGAGTGTCCTCCTCACCAGTTGCAAATAGAAGGCGATGCCACCCAGCTGGGGCAAGTGCTGCTCAATCTGGGGACCAATGCCGTACACGCCATCGGTGGTGCCTCGGGCCGGATATCCATTTCTTTGGCCGGGTTGCCGCCTGGGCATGAGCTTGTTCCTTCAGAGGTTCGAGAGTCTGAGCATGCGCCCCGAGTGGTGGCCTGCATCGAAGTACGGGACACCGGCACCGGCATGAGCAAGTCCACCATGGCTCGCATATTTGAGCCGTTCTTTACCACCAAGGTGGTAGGTAAAGGAACAGGCCTGGGTTTGCCCGTCGTATTGGGCATCATGCAAGCGCATGGGGGGGCAATCACGGTTGACAGCGAGCTGGGCAAGGGCGCAGTCTTCAGACTGTTTCTTCCGGCAGAAGCCATGGACCCTGCGGGTGCAAATACGGGCACAATGGACGACGGAATGCCAACCTCGTCATCTGTGGATGACGGACGAACAGTGGAGGAAATCAAAATGAGTGAAGGCGGTACGTCATCGGCGGGCCGGGTACTTTATCTGGACGACGACGATACGCTCGTTTTTCTCGTCAAGCGCCTGTTGCAGCGGCGGGGATACAAGGTGACCGCGTTTTGTGATCAGCAGGAGGCCATCGATGCGATCAGAGCCACGCCAGATGGTTTTGACGTTTTGCTGACCGACTACAACATGCCTGGCATGTCCGGAATCGATGTGGCCAAGGAAGCCTTGGCCATCAACCCCTCTCTGACGGTCGCGGTGGCCTCAGGCTACATCAATGAAGAGCTCGAGCAAAAAGCGCAGGCTGTCGGTGTGACCGAGGTTGTCTTCAAGACCGACGCCATCGAGTCCTTCTGTGACGTCGTGGCGCGACTGGTCAAGGGTTCGAATGCAACCTGATCAGGCTGCATGGACATTCAGGCGAGAATTTTCGACAGCACACCTGCATCCACATTTCCCCCGGTGAGGGCAATCCCGATCTTGCGGCCAGCCAGCCGGCCTTGCACCTGATGCGCCGCAGCCAGGGCGGCTGCACCAGCGCCTTCAGCGACATTGTGCGTGTCTTCGTACAGCCAGCGCATGGCCTGTGCGACCTCCTCATCCGTGACCTTCACCACCTCCTCGAGGCCGGATGACAGTACGCGCAGCGCGATGTCATCCGCCACGCGGCATGCCATGCCGTCAGCCAGCACCGTGCTCACCGGTGCCTCCACCACGTGGCCGGCAGCCATGGAGTCTGCATAAGTGGTGGCGTGGGCGCTGATGACGCCAATGATGCGAGTGCCCAAACCCAAGGCATTGCGCGCGGCGATCGCCGATGCAGCGCCAGAGCCCTGTCCGATGGGCACCAGTAGCACGTCCAGGTCGGGGACGGCGCGCAGCAGCTCCCAGTACAGGGTGCTGACGCCGCGCAACAGATGGGGGTGAAAGCTGGGCACCATGTGAGCGCTCCGGTCTCGTGCCAGTTGCATGGCGAATTCCCGGCTCGCCTGAAAGTCATCGCCATGTTCTACCAGGTGCACGCCCAGGGAGCGCATTGCATTGTTCTTTTCGACCGAGTTTCCGCGAGGCACCACAATCGTGGCCTTCACGCCGTGCTGCCGCGCCGCCCACCCCACACTCTGGCCGTGGTTTCCCCGGGTCGCACTGATGACTTCGGCAGGCATCCGGCCCGTCTTGGCCAGCTGGTCGAAATAGGTCAGACCGCCTCGAATCTTGAATGCACCCACTGGCGTGTGGTTCTCGTGCTTGACCCACATGTCCATGCCCAGGCGATTGCACAGCGTTGCCCAGCGGTACTGAGCTGTGGCATGAAATGACTGGTAGACAACTGCCGCAGCAGACTCAATCTCGGCAAGGCTTGGTAGGAGCGCGTCGGGGGAAGTCATGTTGGTGGTTTCTCTTGCTGTGGGGATATTGGCAGTGAGAGGAGGGGCGCGTCAGCTCTTGGGGTGCCACAAGTGAATATCGTTACGGGCCACGGTTGAAAGCTGGGCGTGTAGCCCTGCAGGATCGTCGTTGACGGAGACGCCAACTGCCGAATCCAGCCCGACCGCGGCCAATGCGGCGGTCAGCGCCTTCCGGTCTGGATGGCTGAGCTCCAACCGATTCAGTTGGGGGCCACGCGCCGGGAGCTTTTTGCATGGATGCTCTCCCTGCCACTCGATCAAGGTTGGCAGGGCGCCGCCAAACAGGCGCTGCCCGTCGTCGCGGATACTGATTTTCCAGCGAAGCAAGCCTTCGGGCGTTTGTCTTGACGCGTCGATGATGCTTCCCCTGTCGATGCCCAGCACAGACCACGCCTGGCAGGCCTGGGCCAGGTCCGGAACCCGCGCCACCCAGTGAATGATCTGTGGGCCTTGAAACTGCAGACGCCGACGAAGCCCGGGATCATCAAGATCAAACCACCTGGCCAGAGGCGCTTGCCGAGTGGGCCGAACGTTCGGTTCGATGGCGATGATCTCCAGATAGGCATCCGGAAAGTTGGCGCCGTGCAGTCGAAGCAGACGGTTGTGGGTTCCGAACAGGGCGTGACGGCCACCCTCGGCGGGTGTCATGCCGAACACACGCTGGCACCAGGTTACGCCCTCGCCCAGTGTTTGCGCTGCGATCACCAAGTGGTCCAGGGCGGCTCCTGCCATGCGGCTCACAAGCACACCTCTCCCTGGATGCAGGTGACTGAAGCGCCGCCGACCCAGATCGCTCCACTGGAGTCCCGCTGTACATGTACCCGGCCCTGACGCTCCATTTGCGTTCCCTGCGCTGCCACATACTGCTCTGGCGCCAGCCCTGCACCCAGTAGCCATTGCGCTATGGCTGCGTTCAGGCTACCCGTCACCGGGTCCTCGCAAAGACCACTGTTGCCCGGGAAAAAGGCGCGCACTTCAAACTGGGTCTCCTGACCCTCCGTCTGCGGTGCGACCACACCGATGTCGAGGCCGGCGAGCAGCTGGCCGTCTGGCCGGATGGTCCTGACCGTCTCGGCATCACGCAGCATCACGCCCATCCATTGGGGCCCGTTGTCGCACCAGGCGTGATGAAGGATGCCCTCTCTTGCGATGCCCAGGCCCTGCGCGATGCGTTGCACATCGGCTTCGTCCAATGGCCCGCTGCGTTGCAGTGGCGGCGCAGCGAAAGCCAATCGACCACTGTTGCGACGAATGCGGATCAGACCGGCGCCACACTCCTGAATCACTTCATTTCCCTGAGCCTGTCCACCCGCTTCCAGCCAGGCATGACAGGTCCCCAGGGTCGGGTGCCCAGCGAACGGCAGCTCACGGCCGGGGCAGAAGATTCGCACCCGGTAGTCCGCGCCCTGGGCTTTGCCCTCGGGCGATGGTGGCAGAACAAACGTGCATTCCGACAAGTTTGTCCATTGGGTGAAGTGCTGCATTTCCGCTGCGGAAAGGCCTTGCCCATCCAGCACCACGCCCAGCGGGTTGCCGCGATATGGCGTTTCGGTAAACACGTCGACTTGCTTGTAGGGGCGGTTTGGCATAGGTGGGCTCCAATGTCAGGACAAGGGAAGGTCAAGCACACCACGGCTGGCGGGCAGGCTCAACCAGCGTGCGTACCAGCGTTCGAGGTGTGGCCAGCTCGGGCGTGCTTGTGGCAATCCAAACCAGCGGTGCACTTCGCAGGCGATCGGGATATCGGCCATGGTCAATTGCTCTCCCGCCAGAAATTCGTGATGGGCCAGGTGCCCATCCAGTTGAGCGAACAAGGGTTCGGTCGCGGCCACCGACGCTGCGATCACGCCCGCGTCGCGCTGGGCTTCGGGGGTGCGAATCCACTGCAGAAAGGCGGCGCCACTCTCCGGATTCAGTGTGGTTTGCTGCCAGTCCATCCAGCGTTCAGCATCGAAGCGCTTGTGCAGGTCCGAGGGATACCAGTCACCTTGGGGCAGCGACCCATCGGCAGCGGGGTGCGAGGGCGTTTGCGCCCAGCGAGCACACAAATAGCGCACGATGGCGTTCGACTCCCAAAGCACGTACTCTCCGTCTTCAAGCAAAGGGATCAGACCGTTGAAGTTCTTCAATCGGTACTCCGCTGTGTTCACAATGCCGTACGCCATGCCGGCATTCGTACGCTCCATGTCGAGCCCCAGCACCTGCGCGCACAACATCACTTTGCGCACATTGATAGAGCTGGTGCGACCCCAGAGCCTCAGCATGCCGCCATCTCCTTTTGTGTTTCGCGGATCGTCTGCGCCAACGCCTGAATGCCGACGCGAATCTGGTCTTCGCTTGCCGTGACGAAGGACAGGCGCAACGCGCGTGAGTCGACTTCATTGGCGAAAAAGGCGGCGCCAGGCACAAAGGCCACCCCTTTTTCGATGGCTCTTGGCAACAGGTCAACCGCGTCCATGCCCTCGGGCAGTCGCGCCCACAGGAACATACCGCCGTCGGGTGAATTCCAGCTCACGTCCAGCCCTTCCATGGCCTGGGCCAATGCGTCGAGCATCACGGTGCATTGATGTCGGTAAAGCGCGCGGATGGAGGGCACGTGCTGCTCCAGAAAACCATCCTTGAGCACTTCATAGACCATGCGCTGGTTGAAGCTCGGGCTGTGCAGATCGGCGGCCTGCTTGGCCTGCAGCAGTTTCGGGTAAACGGTCTTGGGTGCCACCACATAGCCGAGCCGAAGCCCTGGGGCGAGCACCTTGGAGAACGAGCCCAGGTAAATGACGCCCTCGGGATGGCGTGCTGCCAATGGGGCTGGGGGTGGCTTCTCAAACCACAGGTCACCATACGGGTTGTCTTCCACCAGCGGCAGGTTCAGTGATTGGCAGGTTTGCACGAGCGCTTCACGCCTGGACTCGGACAAGGTACGACCGGTCGGGTTCTGGAAGTTGGGGAGCACGTACAAAAAGCGCGCAGCATTCGCGTGTGTGGCCATCCCGTCGGGCAACAGGCCTTCTTCATCGCTCGACACGCTGTGGATTTCGGGTTCCATGGGCGCAAACGCCTGCAGCGCGCCGAGGTAGGTGGGCGTCTCCACGAGGACACGGCTGCCGGTGTCGATGAGTACCTTGCCTACCAGGTCCAGCCCTTGCTGGCTGCCAGTCGTGATCAGAACCTGCGCGGGGTCTACAGACCAGGGCAGATGGTGTGCCACCCATTCCCGAAGTGGCGTGAAACCTTCACTGGCGGCGTATTGCAATGCCAGAGGTCCGTCCCGCTCGAGCACCGACTGACAAGCGTGCGCAAAAGCCGTCACGGGAAAGGTCTGCGGCGAAGGCAGCCCGCCGGCAAAGCTGATGATGCCGGGGCGCTCAGTCAGCTTGAGCAGCTCTCTCAGCACCGAGGGGTTCATACGGGCTGCTCGTCGGGACAAAGTCCACTCGCTCATGTTGGGGCTCCGATGGTTTGCCTGCTGGGCAGATTGAAAATGTGTTGAAGAACCTCGTCGACTTCGTTGTCAGTCAGCTCGCGGAAGGTAGACACGCCGCTTTCGACTGTCTTGAGCCGATGGCCCGACAGCACCCATCGTCCGGTGGCATGGTGCTTCACCGCAATCAACTGTTTGACGAAGATGGTCTCAGGGTGGGTGCAGTTGAGGTGGTTGGCCGGCTCGAAGTCCACCCACTGCTGAGGCCAGAGGTCGAATCCGTACTGGTTCTGCCATTCGCCATCGATCAGCGCTTGCAGCCGGAATTGGCCCGGCGCATCTTCCAGCAACCGGTAGGCACCCAGACCGATATCCACCACCTCGCCCACCGAGGCCATGGCAATCGGCATGGGTGGCCCGTTGCTGCCAAACCCTAGGTCGCACAACCACTCAGCCCCTTCCACCGTGGCCAGCACAGCCACGTGGGTGCGCGGGCGCAGCTCTGGGTAGATCATGGGGCGGGCGGCCACCCAGCGGTACGGAACACCCAGTGCCTGCAACGCCATTGAGAACAGGCCATGCAGTTCGTAGCAATAGCCGCCGCGGCGCCGATCCACCAACTTCTCCACGATGTCATCGGGTGCGATGGAAATCCGCTTGCCCGCCTGAACATCCAGGTTCTCGAAGGCAATGTTCAACTGCTGCTGGCGAATCAGACGGTGCAAGCCATCCGCGGTCGCTGGCGGTGCTTCTTCCATGCCGATGCGCTGCAGATACCGCGCCAGATCGAATCGGGAGGAAATCAAGTTGTTGGTCATCGTTGTCCTTTTGCAGCGACGGGGGCGGCGGCTCGGCGTCCGAGAAACACCGTGGCCACCACAGCCAGTGCGAAGATCAAAGTGGTCAGGCTCAACGGCTCGCCCAACAAAGGCACCGCAGCCAGAATGCTGATGAAGGGCTGCAACAACTGTGTCTGGCTCACGCGCAGAGCGCCACCCAGCGCCAGGCCACGGAACCAGGCGAAAAAGCCTGCCCACATCGAGAAGGCGCCTACATACAGCAAGGCCAGCCAGGCGGATGTGGCCACCGGTGCCGCAGGCCAAGTCAACCAGGTGCCGGTCAGCGTCGCAGGCAAAGCCATCACGCACACCCAGCTGATGGTCCGCTCCGCACCCAGGGCCGGCGTTACCTTCGCGCCGCCCACATAGCCCAGCGATGCCGATATCACAGCGCCCACCAGCAGCAGGTCAGCCCATTCCAAGGTGAATCCTTGGCCTGCTTGATGTGAGCGCAACAGGCTGAACACCACCACCAACACACTCCCGCTGGCCGAATACACCCAGAACGCCATCCGTGCGCGCTGGTGCATCAGCCAGGCCGCAACCGCAGCCGTGGCCAGAGGGAGCAGCGCGGTGAACACCGCCGCGTGTCCGGCGCTGATATGGCGCAACGCCCAGCCCAGCAGCAGCGGAAAACCAATGGCATTGCCCGCCAGTGACAACAGCAAGGCCCCCCGGTGTTCGGCTGCCGGCAGGCGAGACCGAGTGGCAGTCAGATACACAAGGGACAAGGCGCCAGCAATGACGCCCCGCGCCCAGGTCACAAACCAGGGGGACAGCTGAGGATCACTTTGGTCACCCGTGGCCATGCGCGTCATCGGCAACGTCAACGCGAAAACAGTTACCCCCAGCACACCCAGCCACATGCCTTTGCGCTCCTGGGGCGTCAAGGAATGCGATGGCGAGGTCAGTGAGGTAGTGTTCATGGTGTCACGCCTGCTCTCGAAAGGGGAATCGACACACTGGTCATGTAGAACGCAGTGAGCACCAGGAGGCAAGCCATCGTCCGGTTGAACCACATCAGCCGACGCCAGCTGGCCTGGCCGTCAAGCACCGGCCCTGCCAACCAGTGCCGCAGGACAGATCCCAGCGACGCATAAGTCATGTTGCTGGCAAAAGCAAAGGCCAGCATCAAAGGGAACACCTGAACAAACCGCAGGCCCGCATTGTCATGCCCGGCCACCCAGCCGCCGACAACCGTCAAGGCCATCATCCAGGCCTTGATGTTCACAAACTGCAGGCTCACGCCTTGCCAGAACCCTACATTGAGTGTGCTGCCAGCTTCGGCTCCACCCATTTGCCGAGCCTGCCAGAGCCGCCACGCCAGCCATACCAGATAGGCGCTGCCACCCCACTGAACGCCTGCCCTCATCCAGGGAATGCCCACGACGGCGGCGCCAAGCCCCGCAGCGCAAAGGCTGAAAAGCAGCCCCCAACCGACTGGAACCGAGATCACGAACCTCATGGCGCTGCGCCAGCCACGGTTTGCCCCCATGGCCGCCGACAAGGCCGTGTTTGGCCCCGGAGTGAAGCTGATCGCTGTGGCCAGCATCAGCAATGCAATCAATTCAGACGGGTTCATGGCTCGGATGAAGGTGCTTGGGAGTTGCGTTGTCAGCTGCGGTCGATGAGACGTCTTGCGCCGGGACGCCTTCCACTTTAAGCTTCTTGACCATACACATACCATACAGAAGACTCCATCACAGTGATGTTCTGTATGGTTTATCTCAGGCACACAGTCAGGCAGTCTTCATGGAAAATTCAGGCTCCGATATTGCGGCTTCCATTGTGTCGCCGGTCGTTCCGGCACACCTCGCACGCCATGGCGCACAAACCATCACCGAACAACTGGCCGCCCGGTATGCCAGTCTGATTCGCGAGCGCCTGCTGGCGCCGGGCGCCAAGTTGCCCAGTGTGAGGCAGTGTGCGAGTCAGCACGGCATCAACCCCTCAACCGTCGTGACCGCCTACGACATGCTGCAAGCGCAGGGTCTGGTAGAGGCAAGACCTCAGCGCGGCTATTTTGTGCGTGAGCAGTCGATGGTCCGCGCGGTCACACCTGCCGATCGGAAGCTGGTCAAACCTGCGCCGCCCGTCAATGCCGCCACGCTCATTCGGGGCATGTTCCAGCCGCCAGGCGAGAGAGCACAGCCAGCTGCAGGCGTTTTCCCGCCTGACTGGCTCGACGCCGGCTTGCTGACCTCTGCACTGCGCAAAGCCACCAGTCAGACGCAACTCGGAGACCTGTCTCTACGCTATGGAGATCCGCTCGGAGACGCGGAGCTGCGGCGGGTTCTGGCCATGCGTCTGCAAGCCATGGGCATGCCAGTGCAGGCCAACGGCGTCATCACCACGGTCGGGGCAACCCACGCGCTCGATGTTGTCAGCCGGACCATGCTCAAGCCCGGTGACAAAGTCATGGTTGAACAACCGGGTTGGGCTGTCGAGTTTGCACGTCTCGGAGCTTTGGGCATGGAGATACTGCCGGTGCCGCGCACTTCCGCCGGGCCAGACCTCGGCGTGATGGAGCGGTTTTGCCAGTTGCACCGGCCCAAGCTGTATGTGAGCGTGAGTGTCCTTCACAATCCGACAGGCCATTGCCTCAACCCGGCCAGTGCGCACCGCGTGCTGCAGCTGGCGCATCAGTACGATTTCCACGTCGTCGAGGACGATACCTATGGCCACATTGCGCCGCCCCATTCCACGCGTATGTCGGTGCTCGACGGCTTGCAACGCACCATCTATGTCAGTGGGTTTGCCAAGATCCTCGCGCCCAACTGGCGCGTCGGCTATCTGGCAGCACCCGAGCCATTGCTGGAGCCTTTGCTGGACACCAAACTCCTTGGCACCCTCACCACGCCCAGTGTCATGGAGCGGGCCCTGGCCATTGCCATCGAGCAAGGCCATCTGCGTCGTCACATCGAACGGGTCCGTCAGCGGCTTGACGAAGCGCGTACGCGCAGCGTCAAGCAAGCCCTGGCAGCGGGGTGCGACTTTGTCTCCGAGCCGGCAGGTCTCTTTGGCTGGGTCGATACCGGTGTCGACACCGAGCTGCTGTCGCAGAGAATGCTGGACGAGGGCTACCTCATAGCGCCAGGCACCCTGTTTCAGGCGGATCGCTCGCCGAGCACCTTGATGCGAATCAATTTCGCCACGACGCAAGACGCCACTTTCTGGAAGGTGTTCAGGCGCCTTCTGGCGGATCGCTGATCAGCTTCTCCAGCATCTTCCCGATGGCCTCTGCTTCCGTTCGCATGAGGGGGAGCGCACGTTCAAACAGCTTCCAGTCTTTCGCCCGTGCAGCCAGCTCAAGCCCTTTGGCCAGACGGCTGCATCGTTCGGCCGTCATGCTGCTCAGAGATCCCTTCAACCCATGAGCGTGGGCAATGGCCAGGTCTGTATCCTTGTTTTCAAGGGCCGTTGCCAGTGCTTCCAGGCGATCGTGCAGGTCACTGCGCATGGCGACAGCCAACTGTCGCAGCGTGTCCGTATCACCGTCCAGGCGCCGCAGCAGCTTGTCCAGGTCGATCGGCTGTGCCACCGATGGGTGAGGGTGGAGTGGGGAACTGCTCGCCGTTCTGGCTTCCTTTTGCCCGGCCGGGACGGCAGATGGTCTTGCAGCCGGTGGTGATGCAGGCATTTGCGCCGCAGCGGCCTTCTGTAGTGCGGCAACCATCGCCTTGATCAGCGCAGGCACCGCGACAGGTTTGGATACATAGGCGTCCATGCCTGCGACGAGACAAAGATTCTGATCGCCCTGCATGGCATTGGCCGTGACAGCCACGATGGGCGTCCTGACCTTTCCTTGCCGCTTTTCCTGTGCACGGATGCGTCGAGTGGCCTCCAGGCCACTGGTCCCGGGCATCTGGACATCCATCAACACGATGTCCGGCATCGTGCTCTCCCAGAGCGCGACAGCTTCATCGCCGTTGCGAGCCATGATGGTCTCGCCGCCCAGCTTCTTGATCAGCTTGCCCATCAGGAGTTCGTTGACCGGATGATCCTCCGCCACCAGGATTCTCATGCCATTGAATGGAGCCCCGCCATCCGGCTGATCCCCGGTCTCGCCGGCAGAGGACCGGCGCGCAGGCATATCGGCGGCAGACCCGACTGGCAACTCGATCCAGAATCGACTTCCAGCACCGTGTTGACTATCCAGGCCGATCTTCCCGCCCATCATTTGAAGCAGGCGATGGCAGATGGCCAGTCCCAGGCCACTCCCGCCAAAATGGCGCGCAGTGGACGCGTCAGCCTGCGTGAAGGCGTCGAAGATGTGCGCTTTGTGCTCTTCGGCGATTCCGATGCCAGTATCGATAACTTCTGCGCGCCATACCTTGGGCTCGTCCTCGCTGGAGCCTTGCGCCAGGCCAGCTGTCAGGCTCACGGAGCCGCCTTTGGGGGTGAACTTGATGGCGTTGGAGAGCAGATTGCTCATTACCTGGCGGATGCGGGTGGGGTCACCGGTGGCCGTGGTGGGCAAGTCATTGGCGATGTCGGTACGCCATTGCAGCCCCTTGTCACGCGCTTGCTGGGCATAGAGGCTGGCGATCTCCTGCACGCTGGCACGCAGGCTGAAAGGAACGCACTCCAGCTGCATCTTGCCCGCTTCAATTCGCGAGAGGTCCAGTACATCGTTGAGCAGATCGAGCAGGGCATGGGCCGAGCTGTCCATCAAGTCGACCCATTCGCGCTGTTCTCCGCTGAGGTCGGATTCAAGCAGAAGCCTGTTCAAACCCATCAGCGCATTCAGCGGCGTTCGCACTTCGTGGCTGATGTTGGCCAGGAACTCGCTCTTGGCCTTGCTGGCGCGCTCGGCCGTCTCTTTCGCGCGGTGAATGTCCTGCTCTGCTCGCTTGCGGCCGCCAATGTCGGCATGGGTTCCCATCAGCCGCAAAGGCATGCCTTTGGGGTCGTGCTCAGCCACCATGCCGTGAGATTCCACCCAGCGCCACTTGCCCTGCACCTCGACCCTGTACTGGGCCACGGCTGACCCAGCCTTGCCGTCACAAAGCTGCTTCAGTGCGAATGCGACGTTCTTGAGGTCGTCCGGGTGTACGCGCTTGGTCAGGTCATTGGCATCCCAATAGCCGTCCATCGCCACATCGCCCAGCCATTCGCTGGCCTTGGCCGTCAGAAAGACGTCCGCTGACGGCCTTTGCCAGTCCCACAAAGCCAGTCCGGCTGCCTTGACCGCCTGCTCGAGGCGTTCACGAGTTTCGTCCAACGCCTCTTCTGCCAGCAACCGGCTGTTGGATTCCCTGTGCACCGAGCTGCGCAGCCTCTCCAGTTCATGCTGGAGCCGCTCCACCTCCGTCAGCAGTGCTTCGTTCTGCGCGCGCGCTTCCCGAGCCTCCTGCTTGGTTCGCTGGAGGTCCTGGGCCAGCCGTTGGGCGGACTTGGGGTCGGCGGTTTCAGAAGGCATGAAAAAGTGAGGGAAGGGAGGCGTCGAACAGACAGGTCAACTGCCGCCCAGAGCCTCCAATCGTTCCAGGGCGTGCAGCCATTCTTCCTCTATTTCGGCATGGCGTGCAGCCAATTGAGCGGCGCGAGCCCCGTCTGTGACATATAGCGCACCTCCGTCAAGGGCTTTTTCCACCTCGGCCTGCTCCTCTTCCAGGGCCGCCATCCGTCCCGGCAATGCCTCCAGCTCGCGCTGCTCCTTGTAGCTCAGCTTTCTTTTTGCCAGCGCCGCATCCGCTTGTTTGGCCTTGGGGGGCTCATTCGCGGATTTCCTTGATGGAGCTGGCGAATCTGCTTTCCTGGCGTCAGCCAAACGAGATCTGGCTGACTGCGTGAGCCAGTCCTCCACGTCACCGACGTACTCGCGCCACATGCCGTCACCTTCGGAGACCAGGGTGCTGGTCACAACGTTGTCCAGAAAACGCCGGTCGTGGCTTACCAGAAACACCGTCCCCGGGTAGTCCTGGAGCATCTCCTCCAGCAGCTCAAGCGTATCGATATCCAGGTCGTTTGTCGGTTCGTCCAGAACCAGAACGTTGGCTGGGCGTGCAAACAGACGTGCCAGCAGCAAGCGATTGCGCTCCCCTCCTGACAAGCTTCGCACCGG
>NZ_BAABWG010000002.1:60000-62500 GCF_040372165.1 Hydrogenophaga sp. 5NK40-0174
TTCTCTCCGAAAACTATTTAGGTAGTGCCTCAAGTATTACCGTCGGGGGTAGAGCACTGTTTTGGCTAGGGGGTCATGGCGACTTACCAAACCAAGGCAAACTCCGAATACCGATGAGTACAGCTTGGGAGACAGAGCACCGGGTGCTAACGTCCGGACTCAAGAGGGAAACAACCCAGACCGCCAGCTAAGGTCCCTAAAATTGGCTAAGTGGGAAACGAAGTGGGAAGGCTAAAACAGTCAGGATGTTGGCTTAGAAGCAGCCATCATTTAAAGAAAGCGTAATAGCTCACTGATCGAGTCGTCCTGCGCGGAAGATGTAACGGGGCTAAGCCAGTTACCGAAGCTGCGGATTCACAGTTTACTGTGAGTGGTAGGAGAGCGTTCTGTAAGCCTGTGAAGGTGGCTTGTAAAGGCTGCTGGAGGTATCAGAAGTGCGAATGCTGACATGAGTAGCGTTAAAGCGGGTGAAAAGCCCGCTCGCCGTAAGCGCAAGGTTTCCTACGCAACGTTCATCGGCGTAGGGTGAGTCGGCCCCTAAGGTGAGGCAGAAATGCGTAGCTGATGGGAAACAGGTCAATATTCCTGTACCGATTACAAGTGCGATGTGGGGACGGATCTTAATAGGTTATCCGGCGGTTGGAAGTGCCGGTTTAGACAGATGTAGGCGATACGTAGGCAAATCCGCGTGTCATATACCGAGGCTGTCGATCGAGTGAGCTTGCTCGCGAAGTAACTGAACGGGGTCCCAGGAAAAGCCACTAAGCTTCAGCTTGTAATTGACCGTACCGCAAACCGACACTGGTGCGCGAGATGAGTATTCTAAGGCGCTTGAGAGAACTCTGGAGAAGGAACTCGGCAAATTGACACCGTAACTTCGGAAGAAGGTGTGCCCTAGTAATGTGTAGAGAACATCGAAGCATGAATGGGTTGCAAAAAATAGGTGGCTGCGACTGTTTATTAAAAACACAGCACTCTGCAAACACGAAAGTGGACGTATAGGGTGTGACGCCTGCCCGGTGCTGGAAGATTAATTGATGGGGTGCAAGCTCTTGATCGAAGTCCCAGTAAACGGCGGCCGTAACTATAACGGTCCTAAGGTAGCGAAATTCCTTGTCGGGTAAGTTCCGACCTGCACGAATGGCGTAACGATGGCCACACTGTCTCCTCCAGAGACTCAGCGAAGTTGAAATGTTTGTGATGATGCAATCTCCCCGCGGAAAGACGGAAAGACCCCATGAACCTTTACTGTAGCTTTGTATTGGACTTTGAACAGGTTTGTGTAGGATAGGTGGGAGGCTTTGAAACCGGAACGCTAGTTTCGGTGGAGCCAATCTTGAAATACCACCCTGATTTGTTTGAGGTTCTAACCTAGGCCCGTTATCCGGGTCGGGAACAGTGCATGGTAGGCAGTTTGACTGGGGCGGTCTCCTCCCAAAGCGTAACGGAGGAGTTCGAAGGTACGCTAGGCACGGTCGGACATCGTGCTAATAGTGCAATGGCATAAGCGTGCTTAACTGCGAGACTGACAAGTCGAGCAGGTGCGAAAGCAGGACATAGTGATCCGGTGGTTCTGTATGGAAGGGCCATCGCTCAACGGATAAAAGGTACTCTGGGGATAACAGGCTGATACCGCCCAAGAGTTCATATCGACGGCGGTGTTTGGCACCTCGATGTCGGCTCATCTCATCCTGGGGCTGTAGCCGGTCCCAAGGGTATGGCTGTTCGCCATTTAAAGAGGTACGTGAGCTGGGTTTAAAACGTCGTGAGACAGTTTGGTCCCTATCTTCCGTGGGCGCTGCAGATTTGAGGAAGCCTGCTCCTAGTACGAGAGGACCGGAGTGGACACACCTCTGGTGTACCGGTTGTCACGCCAGTGGCATTGCCGGGTAGCTAAGTGTGGAAGAGATAACCGCTGAAAGCATCTAAGCGGGAAACTCGTTTCAAGATTAGATCTGCCGGGGCCTTGAGCCCCCTAAAGAGTCGTTCAAGACCAGGACGTTGATAGGCTGGGTGTGGAAGCGTAGCAATGCGTTAAGCTAACCAGTACTAATTGCTCGTGCGGCTTGACCCTATAACTTTGACGGAACGTCAAAGCATTCAAATGTCAGTGGATCTATCCACTGCGTATGCCAGCGTTGGCAGCAATCAAAATACGCTGATTCATCAGACTCTATGAATTCGTCTGACCAGGCAAAGCCTCGTCAGACAACCCGTTATGCCTGACGACCATAGCAAGGTGGAACCACTCCTTCCCATCCCGAACAGGACAGTGAAACGCCTTTGCGCCGATGATAGTGCGGATTCCCGTGTGAAAGTAGGGCATCGTCAGGCTCTTACACCTCAAAACCCCCATGCACTTCTCGTGTGTGGGGGTTTTGTTTCTATATAAGTGTGAGGGTACACATCGAAGATGTGTGCCGCACGAAGAAACTTGCAAAAAGTTTGACTGGATCGAAAAATCTGGTGTATACTGCAAGGCTTCGCTGATCACTGCGAA